>NZ_CAXURY020000001.1:0-870000 GCF_964253805.1 Variovorax sp. LjRoot175
ATGCCGAGTGACGGCGTCGGTGACAGCCTCTGGCAGGCCTGCGTCGACCAGCTCGCGCAGGAGCTGTCCGAACAGCAGTTCAATACCTGGATCAAGCCGCTGACCGCGAGGGTCGCGGACGATCTTTCACGGGTCACGGTCTTCGTCGCCAACCGCTTCAAGCTCGACTGGATCCGGGCCCAGTACGCCGGCAAGATCGCCTCCATGGCCGAGAAGCTCTATGGCCAGCCGGTGATCATTGAGTTAGCGCTCGCTCCTCGAGAAATCGTTGCCAGGCCTGTATCGATGGCCATCGTCTCCGAAACGGATGTGCCGCGCGACGTGGCGGGCCCGGGTGAGGACCTGAGCGGCACCGCATTCAAGAACAGGCTGAACTCCGGCCTCACCTTCGACACGCTGGTCGAAGGCACAGCCAACCGGATGGCGCGCGCAGCGGCGATGCACGTCGCCGGCATGCCCGGCCATCTTTACAACCCGCTTTTCATCTACGGCGGGGTCGGCCTGGGCAAGACCCACCTGATGCATGCGGTGGGCAACCGGCTCCTGTCCGACCGGCCGGACGCCAAAGTTCTCTACATCCATGCGGAGCAATTCGTTTCGGATGTGGTCAAAGCCTATCAGCGCAAGACTTTCGACGAGTTCAAGGAGCGCTATCACTCGCTCGACCTGCTCTTGATCGACGACGTCCAGTTCTTCGCCAACAAGGACCGGACGCAGGAGGAATTCTTCAACGCCTTCGAAGCCCTGCTCGCCAAGAAGTCGCACATCGTCATGACGAGCGACACCTATCCCAAGGGCCTGGCGGACATCCATGAGCGGCTGGTCTCGCGTTTCGATTCCGGCCTCACGGTCGCGATCGAGCCGCCCGAGCTCGAGATGCGCGTGGCGATCCTGATCAACAAGGCGCGCGCCGAAAGCGCCGAGATGCCCGAGGAAGTGGCCTTCTTCGTCGCCAAGAACGTCCGCTCCAACGTGCGCGAGCTCGAAGGCGCGCTGCGCAAGATCCTCGCCTACTCGCGCTTCAACCAGAAAGAAATTTCGATCGCGCTCGCGCGCGAAGCATTGCGTGACTTGCTCTCGATCCAGAATCGGCAGAT
The DNA here is from genome assembly GCF_964253805.1 of Variovorax sp. LjRoot175. Classification (NCBI taxonomy): domain Bacteria; kingdom Pseudomonadati; phylum Pseudomonadota; class Betaproteobacteria; order Burkholderiales; family Comamonadaceae; genus Variovorax; species Variovorax sp. LjRoot175. The sequence continues at coordinate 1,098 of NZ_CAXURY020000001.1, forward strand.
CTCGGTCGAGAACATCCAGAAGACGGTGGCCGACTACTACAAGATCAAGGTCGCCGACATGTATTCGAAGAAGCGCCCGGCATCGATCGCCCGGCCGCGCCAGATCGCCATGTACCTGGCCAAGGAACTGACCCAGAAGAGCCTGCCGGAGATCGGCGAGCTGTTCGGCGGTCGCGACCACACGACGGTGCTGCACGCGGTGCGGAAGATCTCGGGCGAGCGCCAGCAGCTCACCGAACTCAATCAGCAGCTGCACGTGCTGGAGCAAACCCTCAAGGGCTGAGGAATGAGCGTCATCGCAGATTCACGAAAGCCTGTCAAAGGACAACTCTGGGGACAGTTTCGGCACAAGCGGGTGCTTGTCCACAGCCGCGGTGCGCACCACGAAGTTGTCCGCCTTTGCGCGACAGCAGCGAAGCGCGGCTGCACACAGCCAGCCGGCTCACGCAAGTGGCTGTCGCAAAAGCGGAAAATCGCCCTGTCCACAGCTGAGGGCATCCCTTATCTACTACTACTAAGTTGAATTAAAGAAATAAGGAAGAGGTAAGACACATGATCGTATTGAAGGCAACACAAGACAAAGTCCTCGCCGCGCTGCAATCGGTGGCAGGCATCGTGGAGCGACGCCACACGCTGCCGATCCTGGCCAATGTGCTGATCCGCAAGACCGGCGGCGACCTGCAGCTGACCACCAGCGACCTCGAGATCCAGATCCGCACCCATGCCGAGCTCGGCGGGGACGAAGGCAACTTCACCACGACCATCGGCGCACGCAAGCTGATCGACATCCTGCGCACCATGCCGGCCGACCAGACAGTGAGTCTCGAGTCGAGCGCGAGCAAGCTGGTGCTCAAGGGCGGCAAGAGCCGCTTCACGCTGCAATCGCTGCCGGCCGAAGACTTCCCGCTGGTGCAGGAATCGGCCAACTTCGGCCCGGTGTTCAGCGTGCCGCAGAAGACGCTGAAAGACCTGCTGAGCCAGGTTTCGTTTGCGATGGCGGTGCATGACATCCGCTATTACCTCAACGGCATCCTGTTCGTGGCCGAGGGCAAGCAGCTGAGCCTGGTGGCCACCGACGGCCACCGCCTGGCCTTCGCATCGGCCATGCTCGACGTCGAGGTGCCGCGCCAGGAAGTCATCCTGCCGCGCAAGACCGTGCTCGAGATGCAGCGCCTGCTGTCGGACGCCGAAGGCGCGATCGAGATGCAGTTCGCGAACAACCAGGCCAAGTTCAGCTTCGGCGGCATGGAGTTCGTCACCAAGCTGGTCGAAGGCAAGTTCCCCGACTACAACCGCGTGATCCCCAAGACCCACAAGAACACCGTGACTCTGGGCCGCGCGCCGCTCCTGGCCAGCCTGCAGCGCACTGCGATCCTGACCAGCGAGAAGTTCAAGGGCGTGCGGCTCAACATCGAGCCCGGCACCCTGCGCATCGCGTCGAACAACGCCGAGCAGGAAGAAGCGCAGGACGAGCTCGACATCGACTACGGCGGCGACGCCATCGAAATCGGCTTCAACGTGACCTACCTGATCGATGCGCTGGCCAACATGGGCCAGGACATGGTGAAGCTGGACCTCGCCGATTCCAACAGTTCGGTGCTGATGACGATTCCCGACAACGCGTCGTTCAAGTACGTCGTGATGCCGATGAGGATTTAGCACACCCCCAGGCTTGCCCACTTCGTGTGGCCTCCAACCCCCTTGCAGGGGGCAATACCAGCGGCCCGGCAAAGCCGGTTCCGCGGTATTCCTGGAATGGCGCAACAAACGCCGAGAGATAGACAGAAGGATCCTGATGAGCGAAGAAAACAAGCCGGAAGTGCCGCACACCGAGCCGGTTTACACCCCCGAGATCGACAGCGCGATCCCGATCGAAGTGACACCGACCGCGGACAACTCCTACGGCGAAGGCTCCATCACGATCCTCGAAGGCTTGGAAGCCGTGCGCAAGCGCCCCGGCATGTACATCGGCGATACCTCCGACGGCACCGGCCTGCACCACCTCGTGTTCGAAGTGGTCGACAACTCGATCGACGAAGCGCTGGCGGGGTACTGCGACGACATCGTCGTGACCATCCATACCGACAACTCGATCTCGGTGGTCGACAACGGCCGCGGCATCCCGACCGGCGTGAAGATGGACGACAAGCACGAGCCCAAGCGCTCGGCGGCGGAGATCGCGCTCACCGAGCTGCACGCCGGCGGCAAGTTCAACCAGAACAGCTACAAGGTCTCGGGCGGCCTGCACGGCGTCGGCGTGAGCTGCGTGAACGCGCTCAGCAAGATGCTGCGCCTCACGGTGCGGCGCGAGGGCAAGGTGCACACGCTGGAGTTCAGCAAAGGCTTCGTGCAAAACCGCATCGTCGGGACGGTGAACGGCGTCGAGGTGTCGCCGATGAAGATCACGGGCGATACCGAGAAGCGCGGCACCGAGGTGCACTTCCTGCCCGACGACGAAATCTTCAAGGAAAACGCCGACTTCCACTACGAGATCCTCAGCAAGCGCCTGCGCGAACTGAGCTTCCTGAATAACGGCGTGCGCATCCGCCTGCTCGACGAGCGCACCGGCAAGGAAGACGATTTCTCCGGTGCCGGTGGCGTCAAGGGCTTCGTCGAATTCATCAACAAGGGCAAGACGGTCCTGCATCCCAACGTGTTCTACGCGATGGGCGAGAAGCCGGCCGACACCTATGGCGGCATTCCGGGTACGCACATCGGCGTCGAGGTCGCGATGCAGTGGAACAGCGGCTACAACGAGCAGGTGCTGTGCTTCACCAACAACATTCCGCAACGTGACGGCGGCACCCACCTGACCGGCCTGCGCGCCGCGATGACGCGCGTCATCAACAAGTACATCGAAGAGAACGAGTTCGCCAAGAAGGCCAAGGTCGAAGTCACCGGCGACGACATGCGCGAAGGCCTGTGCTGCGTGCTCAGCGTGAAGGTGCCCGAACCCAAGTTCTCGAGCCAGACCAAGGACAAGCTGGTGTCGAGCGAGGTGCGCGCGCCGGTGGAAGACATCGTCGGGCGGCTCCTCACCGACTACCTGCAGGAGCGCCCGAACGACGCCAAGATCATCTGCGGCAAGATCGTCGACGCCGCGCGGGCGCGCGAAGCGGCCCGCAAGGCGCGCGAGATGACGCGGCGCAAGGGCGTGCTCGACGGCATGGGCCTGCCCGGCAAGCTGGCCGACTGCCAGGAAAAGGACCCGGCGCTGTGCGAGGTGTACCTGGTGGAGGGCGACTCCGCCGGCGGCTCCGCCAAGCAGGGCCGCGACCGGAAGTTCCAGGCCATCCTGCCCTTGCGCGGCAAGATCCTGAACGTCGAGAAGGCGCGCTACGAGAAGCTGCTGACCAGCAACGAAATCCTGACCATGATCACCGCGCTCGGCACCGGCATCGGCCGGGCCGGCGCGACGAGTGCGGGCGGCGGCGCCGACGACTTCAACGTCGCGAAGCTGCGCTACCACCGCATCATCATCATGACCGACGCCGACGTCGATGGCGCCCACATCCGCACGCTGCTGTTGACCTTCTTCTACCGGCAGATGCCGGAGCTGGTCGAGCGCGGCCACATCTACATCGCGCAGCCGCCGCTCTACAAAGTGAAGGTCGGCAAGGAAGAGCAGTACCTGAAGGACGGGCCGGCGCTCGATGCCTTCCTGCTCAAGGTCGCGCTCAAGGATGCCAGCGTCGAAACCGGTGGCGAGAAGCCGACCACTCTGAGCGGCGACACGCTGGCCGAGCTGGCACGCAAGCACCAGTTGGCCGAAGCGGTCATTGCACGCCTGGGCGTGTTCCTCGATGCGGCGGCCCTGCGTGCCATCGCCGATGGCGTGTCGCTGGATCTCGATACCACGGCCAGCGCCGAGGCTTCAGCCGTGGCGCTGCAGAACAAGCTGCGCGAACTCGACGCCACGGGCGTCCCCGCCGAGGTGGCCAGCGAGTTCGACGTGCGCACCGACAAGCCGCTCCTGCGCATCAGCCGCCGCCATCACGGCAACATCAAGAGCAGCGTGATCACGCAGGATTTCGTGCACGGCGCCGATTACGCGGCGCTGGCCGCTGCCGCCCAGACATTCCGCGGCCTGCTGGGCGAAGGGGCCGTGGTCAAGCGCGGCGAGGGCGACCGGGCCAAGGAAGAAAAGGTCAACGACTTCCGCGAGGCCGTGCGCTGGCTGATCGGCCAGGCCGAAAACGCCACCGCGCGCCAGCGCTACAAGGGCCTGGGCGAGATGAATCCCCAGCAGCTGTGGGAAACCACCATGGACCCGGCCGTGCGCCGGCTGCTGCGCGTGCAGATCGACGACGCGATCGAAGCCGACCGCGTGTTCACGATGCTGATGGGCGACGAGGTCGAGCCGCGCCGCGAGTTCATCGAGCAGAACGCGCTGCGGGCGTCGAACATCGACGTGTAATTGCGAACCCGGCTCAAGCCGGTTCGTGAAATACCGCATGCCGAGCCGCCCGCCGAGGCCGCTGCGCCGCGCCAATCCTCGTAAACGCTATACCTAGCCCGACTCTTGCTAAGCAAAATTCCGGCGGATTGACGCCGTTTTTTGGAGCGAGGACAGCAAGCGATGAAAGCAACCCGGTTTTGGTGGCCCACGGTGGCTCTGGCTTTCTTTGGTGCATGGACTTCGGCGCACGCACTGACGACGAACCCGCCCATCCGCATGGCGCAGGGCATCGAATACATGTGCGGCGGAAAAAGCAGCGCGGAGGCGGCGTTCATGCGCATGGTCTCGCCGCGCTGGGCGGCGACGCTGGAGTTCTCGGTCAACCGTGCCAAAACGGGCGAAGTACCGGCCGACGTGAAGGTGGTGGTGCGCGAACGCTATTCGGGCCGGCCGGTGATGGAGGCCGTTTCGGGCGCTCCCTTCATGCTGGCGCGGCTCGACCCCGGCGCCTACGAGGTCGAGGCCACGCTGGCCGGGATCACGCTGCAGCAGCCGCTGATCGTGTTCAACGGAATGGCGTCCCGCGCTGCCTTCGTCTGGCCATCCAACGTCGATTTCGCCGCCGCGACCGGGCAGCTCATGCCGGAACAACAAGCCGCGGCCCGCACCAGCGACTGAGCGCTCTCGCTGATTCAGCTTCGCCTAAGTCTTGCCGCCCATAGTCCGGGCGTGGAGTGCAGATGCCTGACCTCCACCGATCTCATCAACCCGAGCAAGGACACGGCAATGAAGAACACAACCCGGATCTGGTGGCCCGTGGCCGCCCTGGCAATCGGTGGCGTGTCGCTTTTCGGTGCACTGGCGGCGCAGGCGGCCTACAACCCGCCGATCCGCATGACGAACGGCATCGAGTACATGAGCGGCGGCATCAGCAGCGACGAGGCGGCGCTGATGCAAAGCGTCGCGCCGCGATGGCCGGCGACCTTCGAATTCGCGATCAAGGACGGCACGCGCGCGGATTTCGCGGCCGACGTCTCCGTGTCGGTGCGCGATGCCGCCGGCCGCGACGTGCTGGCGCATGTGACGGCCGAAGGCCCGTTCATGGTGGCGCGCCTCGAGCCCGGCCGCTATGAGGTGGAAGCCACGCTGGCCGGCCGGACGCTGAAGCAGGCGGTCGAGATCCGCGCCGGCAGCCCGACCCGCACCCTCTTCCTGTGGCCCGCAGGCACGGACGTGAGCGCGCATTCGTGATTCCGCGGATCCTCGAGAGCCGGGGCCTTTCGGCGCACATCCTGCCGACCTCGGCCACGATGATTGGCGTGTGCATGACGGTGCTGTCGATCGGCCACCTGCGTCCCGACGGCCACTCGCGCGTGCTGATCGACAAGCTGCTGGCCTTCGACGCGCTGATCTTCCTGGCGAGCGCGGTGCTGTCCTTCGTGTCGATGCGTTCCCGGCGCGAAGGACCGCGCCATGAGCGCCGTGCGGAACTGCTGTTTCTGGCCGGCCTCGCGATCCTGGCACTGGGCGCGGTCGCGATCGCCTTTGCCATCGACTGAGGCGCCATTTTCTTTGCTGGCACGCGCCTTGAATGTGAAGGCGGCGGCGCCCACATGCGGTGTCCGCACTGTGCACACTCTTCAAGGCCTCGATGCCGCTGCCGCCCCTGATTCTTCTCACCACGCTGCTGCACGCCTATATCGGCCTGCGGCTGCTGCCGGCGCTCGCCTTGCTCACCGGCGCCTGGCCGGTGCTGCTGCTGGCGGCGCTGGTGCTCTCGGCCGCGACCATGCCACTGCCCTTTGTCGGTGCACGCTCCGCAGGCCGGGCGCCACTGGCCGATGGGTGGAAATGGCTGGGCCTCCTCTGCATGGGATGGTTTTCGTCGATGTTCGTGCTCACGATGGCGCGTGACGCCGGCCTGCTGCTGACTTGGCTCGCCACCGCCCTCGGCGGCTGGGCCATCGATTGGCCGCGCGGGCAGGCCTGGAGCGCGGCGGCGGTGCCGCTGCTGGCGACGCTGATCTCGCTGATCGGCTTCTTCAACGCGCGGCGCACCGCCGGCGTGGTGCGGGTCGATGTGCCGATCCGCGACCTGCCCTCCGGGCTGAACGGCTTCACGATCGCCCAGCTCAGCGACATCCATGTCGGGCCGACCATCCGGCGCGGCTACATCCAGCGCATCGTCGATGCGGTCAATGCGCTGGGCGCGGACATGATCGCGATCACGGGCGACCTGGTCGACGGCACGGTGGCCGAGCTGCGCGAGCATGTCGCGCCACTCGCCGGCCTGCGCGCGCGGCTCGGCACCTTCGTGGTGACCGGCAACCACGAGTACTACGCGGGCGCACAGGCATGGATCGACGAGCTGCGCCGCCTGGGCCTGCGCGTGCTGCTCAACGAGCACGTGGTGCTGCAGACGCGCAATGTGCGGGGCGCACAGACCGACGAGGAGGTGCTCGACAGCGCGCTGGTGGTGGCCGGCGTGACCGACTACACCGCCGCGCATTTCGATGCTGCGCATGCGAGCGATCCGCAGCGCGCGCTGCACGATGCGCCGCCGCTGGTGCGCACACGCCTACTGCTCGCGCACCAGCCGCGCAGTGCGCCGGCCGCGGCCGAAGCCGGCTACCAGCTGCAGCTTTCGGGCCACACGCACGGCGGCCAGTTCTTTCCGTGGAACCTGTTCGTGCCGCTGCAGCAGCCTTTCACGGCCGGCCTGCACCGGCTGCGCGAGATGTGGGTCTACACCAGCCGCGGCACCGGCTACTGGGGACCGCCCAAGCGCTTCGGCGCGCCTTCCGAAATCACTCTGCTGCGGCTGGTACCGGCGGCTTGATGTTGCGCGCCGTGCCCAGGAGCGTGGCACAGAGGCGTTCCTCCCCGTTCTCGCCAATGGCGTAGACCTCGGCCGCGCACACGGTGAGCAGCTGGCCGGCGCTCACCACGCGGCCGCGTGCGCGCACCGCGCGGCCCACAGCGGGTGCGACGAGCTTCAGCGTGGCGTCGACGGTCGCGTTGCTCCAGCCGTCAGGCAGCACGGAAGCGGCGGCGGACACCGCGGCGAAATCGGCGACCGCGAAGACCGACGTCGCCTGAAGCTGGCCCGGCCTGAAGGTGAGCGGCTCGGTGATGGGCAGGTCGACTTCGACCTGTCCCAGTGCGAGTTGCGTGAAGCGCAGGCCCAATGTGCGCGCCATCGGCATCGCGAGCACGGCCTGTTCGATCCGTTGAAGCTGAGGGGTGCGGGTCATCTCTTGTCCTTCGAGGAGGATGTGGTAGAGGTCTTGGGCCAGGGTGCTTTCTTCTTCGCCGCTGCCGGCGGCTTGCGCCGTTGCGCGCGCAGCCAGGCGGCGTGTTCGATCACCTGCGCGCGCAGGGCCTGCAGCTCGGCGATCTGCGCGTCCAGCGCGGCCACGCGTTCCTCCAGCGCATCGGTCATCCGCGTGATGCTGAGGCGGCCCGCACGATAGGCCGGCAGCAGCTCGGCGATCGCCGGAAGCGAGAAGCCGATGCGGCGCGCCATCGCGATGAACACCACTTCGCGTCGCATCGATTCAGGGTAATCGCGATAGCCCGAATCGGTGCGTGCCGGCAGCAGCAGGCCGAGCCGCTCGTAGTGGCGCAGCGCGTGCACCGTGACGCCGGCGCGTTGGGCGAGTTCCGAGATCCGCATCGGCCCAAGGCTAGCAAGCCTCGCGTTGCACGAAGCTTGGAGCGGGCCGATTTTTTTCAGCCGGCGAGCCGTCGCGCGTTCGAGGTGGCCTTGGCGTGGATGGGCTTGAGCCCGCGTTGTGCGATGCGCGCGCCGGCGCTCGACAGCTGGGTCAGCGTGGCGGCGGAGCGTGCAGCGGCGCCGGCGAGCGCCCGGCCGTGCGTCTCGATCTGCGTCGGCGTGGTGCTGGTGCTGAGCGAAAAGAGCGCAACGGCGCCGCCCAGCCAGTGCTTGACAGCGCGGTTGACGAGCGCGAACTGGGTGCTGTGCAGCTGGTTCGCCATGGCCGCGCCCGATTCGCTCGCTGCCGCGAGTTTCTCGTGGCCCATGAGCTGCATTTCCGCCAGGTCCTCGGCACTGGGCGAGAGCCCGGCGCGGGCGATGCGTTCGGTGCGCAGCTGGATTACCGAGCCGGAAGACAGCAGCATATCCTGGGTCTTGAAGGCGACGTCGACCCACAGCATGAGTGGATTGAAGAAGCGGGAAGAAGAGAAGCTGGGCGACATGGACGTTCTGCGTGGAAAGGTCCACCGACTATAGGCCTATCGACTGCTGCGTGCTGCACTGCAGCAACCGTTGAGCGAATATTTCCTACCTTTTGTCACGGCGAGCTTCTCCTGTCCGCTGCAGAGCGCGGAGGTCGCTCTCCCTTGCCGCTTCCGCCTTCGAAGATCGCAATGCCGCCATCAGGAAGCCGAACCCGGGCGAGAACTTCGCGCGGGTGCGCTATCTGTACCGCTTCTGAGCCCTGTCTCAGGCGAAGTATTCGCCGGCTCGCTCAAGATCGGCCAGCCATTGCGCGTAGGCCGATTCGCGTTCGGCTGGATCGCCGCGCAGCAGTGCCGACGGATGCAGCGTGACCAGCACCGGAAGCTCGCGCAGGCCGGTGTGCCAGCGGCCGCGTTCGCTCATGCAGGCCCTCTTGGGCGCGACGCCCGCAGGCGCTTGGCGTGCAGCTCGGTGACTGCATAGGCCACGGTGGCGATGGCGAGCGGCAGCAGATAGTAGATGGCGCGATAGGCGAGCAGCGCGCCGAGCAGCCGGCTCTGCGGAAACTGGTGCGCGAGCAGCGCGACGAAGACGGCTTCGAGCACGCCCAGGCCGGCCGGCACGTGGGTGATGACGCCCGCCACGGCGCCGACCAGCAGCACGCCGAGCACGTGCGGGTAGGGCAGTTGCCGCTGCAGCAGGAACCAGATCACGCCGCCGATCAGCGACCAGTTGATGCAGGACATCACGAGCTGCAGCAGCGCCATGCCCAGCGCCGGCGTCTCCAGCTCGTGGCCGTGGATGTTCCAGACATGCTCGCGCGCGATCGCGCACAGCGCCAGGTAGGCCGCGGCCAGCAGCAGCAGGGTGGCGCCGAGGATGCGCAGGCCGCCCTCTCCGATCTTCCAGTCGGGCGGCAGCGTCATCGGCCAGAAACAGAAGGCAGCGCCCGCGACCATCAGGTAGCCGAGCCAGTTGGTCAGCATGCTGAACCCGAGTACCCGCGTGATGGTGATGCCGCCCAGGCCCAGGCGCGAATAGAGGCGGTAGCGGAAGGCCACGCCGCCGATCAGCGCGCCGAGGTTGAGGTTGAAGGCATAGCTGATGAAGGTGACGCCCATCACCGAGCCGGTGCCCAGCGTGTGGCCCGTCATGTGGCGTCCCAGCAGGTCGTAGCTGCTGTAGAGCGTGAAGCTGCAGGCGGCGAGGGCGGCCGCGGCGAGCAGCATCGGCAGCGGGATCTGGCCGACCGATTCGAAGACCTCGTCCCAGTCGATGGCGCGCGCCTGCCGCAGCAGCAGCCAGGCGACCAGGCCGAGGAAGACCCAGCTGCCGATCCGCTTCGCCCAGACCCACCAGGCGTGGCGTCGCGAGGGGTTCACGCGGTGTCCGTCTGCGTCGCGCCGCCGCCGCGTGGCGCGGGCGCTTCGAGGGGATGGAGTCGCGGCGCGTGGCGCGGCAGCCAGCCGACCCAGGATGGATACCAGCGCAGCAGGTGGAAGAGGAAGAAGCTGCGCACCAGGCGCCAGCCGCTCCATTCGGTGAGATCCGAGGTCTGGATCTGCTGGCAGTGGTCGCGCATCAGGCGATCGAGCCGCTCCGACATGAGCTGGTTGAAAGCCCGGTCGCGCACGACCACGTTCGCTTCCAGGTTCAGCGACAGGCTCAGCGGGTCCAGATTGCTGGATCCGACCGTGCTCCACTGTTCGTCCGCCAGCGCGACCTTGCCGTGCAGCGGGCGCTCGCAGTATTCGTAGATGCGCACGCCGGCGTGCAGCAGGTGGTGATACAGCATGCTGGCTGCCGTCTTGACGATCGGCATGTCGGGCTCGCCTTGCAGAATCAGCCGCACGTCGACGCCGCGCCGCGCCGCGCGCCGCATCTCCTTGATCAGCCGGTAGCCCGGGAAGAAATAGGCATTGGCGATCACGATGCGCTGCCGGGCGCTGCGGATGGCGGCGCGGTAGTGGCGCTCGATGTCGTTGGTGTGGCGGCGGTTGTCGCGGGTGACGAACTGCACCTCGGCATCGCCGGCCGGCGCGTTATCGTGCGGCGCGGCGGCGCGCAGGCGGCGCCTGAACCAGCCACGCCCCTTGCCTCCGATCGCGATCGCGCGCAGCACGAAGCGGTGAATCTCGGTGACGATCGGGCCCGCGAGTTCGACCGCATAGTCCTGCTTCGCCTTCGGGCCGAAGTCCATCACGTGGTCGGCGGAGAAGTTGATGCCGCCGACGAAGGCGCGCGTGCCGTCGACCACCATGATCTTGCGATGCATGCGCCGGAAGACATTGAGCCGCTGGCCGAGGAAGCGCTGGCCCGGATCGAAGACGCGCATCTTGACGCCCGCCGAGGTCAGCCCCTCGATGAATTCGTCGGAAAGATCGGGCGAGCCGAAACCGTCGACCATCAGGTCGACCTTCACGCCGCGTTGCGCCGCCGCCCGCAAGGCGCCATGGAGCTCCTTGCCGACTTTGTCCTCGAACAGGATGAAGGTCTCGATGATCACTTCGCGCTGCGCGTGGCGGATGGCGTCGAACACGCGTGGGAAGAACTGCTCGCCGTTCTCGAGCAGCTCGACGCGATTGCCCCCGACCCAGCGATTGCCCATGGTCACAGCTCGATCTCTGCCACCAGCGGCGCGTGGTCCGACAGGTGCGACCAGGGCTTGCGCGGCAGCACCACCGGTGCGTGCACGCCGGCATTGCGCACGTAGATACGGTCCAGCGGGAGCAGCGGAAAGCGCGCGGGGAAGGTCTTCGCCGCGCTGCCGTTGGCCTGCACGAACACCTCCCGCAGCGACGCGCCCTGTTCGAGGATCTCGTGCGCGCGGCCGCGCCAGTCGTTGAAGTCGCCGGCCACGATCAGCGGCGCATCGGCCGGCACCTCGTCGCGCACCATATGGCACAGCAGCTCCAGTTGCTGCAGCCGGTGGCCTTCGGCCAGGCCCAGGTGGGCGCAGATCACGTGCACGTCGACCGGCCGGCCGGGCAGGCGCAGCACGCAATGCAGGAGCCCGCGCTTCTCGGGGCCCACGATCGACACGTCGTGGTTCTTGAAATGGATGATCGGAAACTTCGACAGCACGGCATTGCCGTGATGCCCCTTGGGATAGACCGCGTTGCGGCCGTAGGCGAACTGCGGCCACATGGTGTCGGCCAGGAATTCGTAGTGCGGTGCCTCCGGCCAGTTGTCGACCTTGCGGGAATGGCGCGAATGGGTCCCCAGCACCTCCTGCAGGAATACCACGTCGGCACCCACCGTGCGCACCGCCTCGCGCAGCTCCGGCAGGATGAACTTGCGGTTGAGCGCCGTGAAGCCTTTGTGGGTGTTCACGGTCATGACTTTGAGGGAGGTGGGCGATGCCGTCACGCCGGCCGAAGGGGAAGAGGGCTTCACATGTGCAGTTGTAAGCCGAGGTACGCATGGCGGCTGTAGGAACTTGCGCCGGCCTGCGCCCGGCGCGGGTCAACTCCTACAGGCAGGCCTGCCGCATCCCCACACGGGGCTGCCTTGGGTGCTCCTACGCTGGATCCGGAGTCTTGATGAAGAAGGGGCTCACATTCGTTGAACTCGAGAGACAAGGAGTCATCATGAAGCAAAGTTTCATCGCCACCACGCTTCTCGCCGGCCTGATGGGCTTGGCCGGCGTCGCCGTCGCGCAGAGCACCGCGACCCAGCGGCCCGACGGAAGCGAACCGGCTTCGCGCGACGCCGTGAGGGCCGAGGCGCGCGCCCACAACCGCAACAACGCCAACAACCCGGTGCCCAAGGGCGAGGCGACCACCACCGTGAACAGCCAGCCCAACGCGATGCCGCAGCCGACCGGCGAGCAAACGCGCATGGACGTGAGTCAGCAGGCGCGCAAGGTCAAGCCGCGCTTTGGGGAGAGGGGTGAGCGGCCTGAAGTTCCGACCAACCCGACCGACAAGACCGGCACGCCGCAGTAAGGTGCGAGTCGACCAGGAAAAAGCCCGCATCGCTGCGGGCTTTTTTATGGGCCGGTGTCGGGCTCAGCTCTTGGCGGCTTCGCCATGGCCATGGTGGTGATGGCCGTGTCCGCGATGGCCGAAGCGCATGCCTTCCGCATCGAAGGTCTTTTGCTGCTCGGGCGTAAGCGCCGCATAGAAGCTGCGCGTGGCATCGATGCGCTTGGCGAACATCGCGCTGCGTTCGGCGTGGCGCGTCTGCATCAGATCCAGGCGCTGCGGCGTCGTCATCTTGGCCAGCTCGGCGCGATCGGGACGGGCTTGTCCTGCCTTGCGGGCCGGCGGCTGTTGCGCCGTCGCGAAGCTGCTCCAGGCGCCTTCCTGCGCCGGGGTGAGCTGGAGCTTCTGCTTCAGCGCGGCCAGGCGCTCGGCGCGATGGGCTTGCATGCGCTCGAAGCGCTGGGCCCGGTCCATGCGCTTGGCTTGCGCCGGGGCCTTGGAGGCGCCCACCTGTGCCTCAGCAGCCGGCGGCGCCGGCGCCGCGAGGGGCGCCTGGGCGAAAGCGGCGGAGGAGGCGAAAGTGGCCGAGGCAAGCAGGCCGGCCAGGAGAAGGCTTTGGCGAGACGAAATCATGAGAGTGCTTCCTTTCGAAGAAGCCCGCCGCCGATGGGCAGCAGGTGAGAGGGAGTGTCGACGCGCTCTGTATCCCGGCCGTGAGCTCAGCGTTGTGCCTGCGTAAAGAAAGATTTCGGCGCGTACCGATGCCAGCGGCGCACTATTTCGGCCGCGCGCGCTCGAGGCCGGCATCGGGCGGATCGAGCCGGCCCGCGCGCAACTGGGCCACCGCGCGGGCGACGGCCCGCGCGACGTTGCGCACTTCTTCCTGCACGCAGGTGTCCTCGTCGAGCGCGTCGTGGCTGGTCGCGTAGGGCGTGTAGTAGCCGATGTAGCGGTCCAGCCGCGCCTGGGCCCCGGCATCGACGAGGCCCATCCAGTCGAGCCAGTCGCTGAGATTGCGGCGCAGGCTCTCGACGCCGGCGACGTCGCCGTGCACCACGAGGCCGTAGGTGCGACCCGCCAGGTGCTTGGGATAGTCCCAGCCCTTGAGTTCGATCGCCTTGGCCTCGTCCGGCTTCTTGCCGTGGGTGGAGGTGGGGTCGGGATTGCCGCCGTCGGCGCAGACCAGGCGATCGGCCATGAGCTTGAGCGGGCTGCTCGCCTGGTACCAGTGCGTCGGCGTGAAGAGGATCACGCCGTGCGCGGCCATCCAGCGTTCGTAGATCTCGTTCATCCAGTCGCCGGTCTGCCGCAGCGAATGATTGGGGTAGCAGCTGCAGGGCCAGTGGCACAGCGGCATGGCGGTCGAGACGCAGCCTTTGCAGGGATGGATCTGGCGCCCGTACTCGGAAGCGAGCAGGCTCAGGTCGAGCACATCGCATTCGATCTGCTCGCCCTCGAGCACCGGCTTGGCGAGCTGCAGCAGGCGATGCGTCTTCGAGATCTCGCCGGGGCAGGTGCCGTCGTTGCGCGGCGAGCCATTGACGAGCAACACACGCGACTTCGTCTCCGGCCTGCCCCATGCAGCCTGTGCGCGCTCGATGCGCGCCTTGGCCTCGAGCCAGTCGACCGAGAGCTCGTAGTCGGGGTCCGCATAGCCGAGCCCGGCCTTGCGCGTCACTGGCGCCTTGCGGCCTTGCTGGTAGGCCTCCCAGGCGATGACTTCGATGCGGCCGAGCGCTTCGGCCTCGGCCTGGAAGGCCGGGTCCCGGTACGACTGCATGAAGCGTTCGTGGAATTCGGCGCGTTCGAGCATGGGCGGCGCCTGGCCCTTGCGGACTTCGGTCATGCGGCCGAATGTAGGCAGCCGCCGCGCATCGGTCCCGCGCCGCCACGGCCGAAATACCGTAGGCGCGCGACTACAGTTCAGCTCAGCTTGCCGTTCTGGAAATCGTGCACGGCCTGCATCACCTGTTCGCGCGTGTTCATGACGAAGGGGCCGTACTGCGCGATCGGCTCGTGCAAGGGCTTGCCCGCGATCAGCAGCGCGCGCGCCGGGCTGTGGTTGGAGGCGGGCGCACGCAGCAGCACGCCGTCGCTTTCGGGGTCGTTGGCGAGGATCGCCATGCGCTTGGTAGGGATCTCGCTGCTCCCGATAAAGAGCGATTCGCGAAACACGTGGAGCAACGCATTGCGGTCAGGCGCCAGCGGCTGGGCGAACTCGGTGCCGGGCGGCAGCGTGAGATCGAGGTAGAGCGGCTCGGTGTGCTCGCGCTGCACCGCGCCCTGGATGCCATGGCTTTCGCCCGCGATCACGCGCACGTGCACGCCCGCGGGTGTGGTGAACGCGGGAATCTCGTCGCTCTGAATGTCGCGGTACCAGGGCTTGCGCATCTTGTCCTTGGACGGCAGGTTGAGCCAGAGCTGGAAGCCTTCCATCAGCCCTTCTTCCTGTTCGGGCAGCTCGCTGTGCACCAGGCCGCGGCCGGCCGTCATCCACTGCACGCCGCCGTTTTCCAGCAGGCCTTCATGGCCCTCGCTGTCGCGGTGTCGCATGCGGCCCGCGATCATGTAAGTCACTGTTTCGAAGCCGCGGTGCGGGTGGCTCGGAAAGCCGCCGATGTAGTCGCCCGGGTTGTCGCTGCCGAAGGCGTCGAGCATCAGGTAGGGATCGAGCCGCTGCTGCAGCGTCTGGTTCAGCACGCGCGTGAGCTTGACGCCGTCGCCATCGCTGGTGGAGACGCCGGCGACGATCTGGTCGATGCCGCGCGGGCTGGCCAGCGCGGCAGGTTCGACGGCATGGGTGGTGGTCTTGGAGGTGCTCATGCAACCCATGGTGGCACGGAGCGGAGACCGCGTCAGGGGTGGGGCTGCCGCCCGTTCAGCGCCTCGAGCTCCCAGGACACGCCCTGCCAAGCCACCTCGGGGCCGGCCGCCCGCGGCCCGGCTGCTGCGCGCCCGGCCCCGATCGCCCAGCGCGCGCCTGCGCTCACGCTGTCGATCAAAGGCACTGCAAGCTCGGGCGCGATGGCGGCGGCCATGCCGGCCAGCCCGGCACCGCCCAGGATCACGGCCTGCGCGTCGAAACGCGCTGCCGCCTCGCGGCAGGCTTCGGCGAGCAGCGCGTGGGCGCCTGCCGGGTCGGCGGCGAGCTCGGCGCCGCTCGCAGCCACCGTGTGGATGCCGGCGAGCGAGGGCGCGTGACCGAGCGCCAGGGCCAGGCGCTCGAGCATCGGCCGCCAGCGCTCGCCGCCCGTCACGACGGCGAAGCGCCCGTGCCGGGCCGCGGCCGCGAAGGCCGCTTCCGCGAGGCTGCCAACCGGGACGCTGCAGGCCTCGCGCAGGGCGAACAGGCCCGGATCGCCGAAGCAGCCGATCAGCACCGCGTCGGGCCGCTCGCCGCGCGCCAGCGCTGCGGCCCAGGCATCGAGCACCGCGTGCTGCGCCACCGCGTAGCTGGCCTCGCTGGCGATGTAGGGCGCGCCGAAGCGGGCGGTGACGGTGTGCACCTTCAAGGCCGGGCTCACTTCGTTCTGCACGTGGCGCTGCAGCAGCGCGCTCACCGTCGCCGAGGTGTTGGGATTGATGACGAGCAGGCGGGGCATCAGCGCCGCCGTGTAGCGCGCCGGCGCAGCCAGGCGGCGGAACCGAGCGCAAGCGCCATCACCATGAAGGAGACCACGGTGGTGACCGTGCCGAGCGCGTAGATCGATGGCGTGGTGACGGTCGAGGTCAGGCCCTGGAGTTCGAGCGGCAGCGTGTTGACGTCGCCAATGGCCTGCGAGGTGCGCGCGATCTCGTCCCACGAAAGCGTGAAGCCGAACATGCCGATGCCGACCACGGACGGTCCGATCAATGGCAGCACCACATGGCAGAAGCTTTGCCAGGGGGTGGCGCCGAGGTCGCGCGCAGCTTCCTCGAAAGCCGGGTTGAAGCGGTTGAAGACCGCGAACATGATCAGCAGGCCGAAGGGCAGCGTCCACGTCAGGTGCGCGCCGAGCGCCGAGCTGAGCAGGCCCAGTGCGGTGCCGTAGTTCTCGAGCATGCCGTCGGCCCCCGCGGCCGCGAGCGCACCCTTGATGCCGCTGTCGAGCAGCCGGAACTGCAGCCCGATGCCCAGCGACACGATGATCGAGGGCATGATCAGGCTCGCGACCGTGACGAAGAACAGCGCGTTGCCGCCCGCGAGCTTCTTGCGGAAGGCGAGGCCCGCGAGCACCGAGAGCACGACGGTGAACAGCATCACCACCGCGCCCAGCATCAGCGAGCGCCGGAAGGCCGCGCCGATGTCGACCGTGCCCAGGCCCTCGGCGAGCTTGTAGAACCAGTGCAGCGAGACGCCGCGCAGCGGAAAGGTCAGGCCGCCTTCGGGGCCCTGGAAGCTCAGCACGAAGATCGTGATCATCGGGCCGTAGAGAAAGAGCACGAAGAGCGCGAAGACGATGGCCAGCGGCCAGAAGCCTGCGCTGCGCTGCTCGCCGATCCTTGCGCTCACGTCAGAGCTCCTTGCGGATATCGACCAGGCGCGTCAGGCCCCAGATGATCATCAGCACCGCCGCCAACAGGATCATCGCGTTGGCCGCCGCGAGCGGGAACTGCAGGTAGGAGGTCTGCACCTGGATGATCTTGCCGACGGAGGCGATCTGCTGGCCGCCCATCACGCCGATGGTCACGAAGTCGCCCATCACGATGGTGATGACGAAGATCGAGCCGATCAGGATGCCGGTTCGCGAGAGCGGCACGATCACGTTCCAAAGCGTCTGCCAGCCGGAGGCGCCGGCGTCGCTCGCGGCCTCGAGCAGCGAGCGGTCGATGCGCATCATCGAGTTGAAGATCGGCACGATCATGAACATCGTGTAGAGATGCACGAAGGCCAGCACCACCGAGAAGTTCGAGAACAGCAGCCACTCGACGGGCGCGTCGACCAGGCCCAGCCCCACCAGGCCCTGGTTGACGAGCCCGTTGCGCCCGAGCAGCGGCACCCACGAGATCATGCGGATCACGTTCGAGGTCCAGAAGGGCACGGTGCACAGCACGAAGAGCAGGGTCTGCATGCCCGGCGAGCGCACGTGGAAGGCCAGGAAGTAGGCGACCGCGAAGCCGATGACAAGCGTGATGCCCCAGACCAGGAGACAGAACTTGAGCGTGCTCAGGTAGGTGGAGAGCGTGACGCAGAAGTCGCCGTTGTCCGTGAGGTGCGAGCAGCCTTCGAAGATGCTCGCGTAGTTGCGCAGCGTGATTGCAGGAATCAGCTCGTACTCGTTGAAGTTCCAGAGGCTGACCATCGCGATCAGCGCCAGCGGGATCAGGAAGAAGAGCAGGAAGACCAGCGCGAAGGGCGCAGCCTGCCACCAAGGCTTGATGGCCTGAATGCTCGTTGCAGTTGCCGATGGGTTCATGGTTTTGTTCCCTCTCCCTCTGGGAGAGGGCTAGGGTGAGGGCAGGTGATGGGCGCTGCTTGCCCTCACCCCCGCCCTCTCCCAGAGGGAGAGGGAGTCAAACCCCTCACGCTGCAACGAACTCGTTCCATTTCCTCACCATGTACTCGTTCTCGTCCATCACTGCGTTCCAGCACGCGATGCCGCCCATGCGCTGCTCGTAGCTGCCGCCGTCGCGCACCGAGCCGGTCTTGGCCAGCAGGTCGCCGTTGGGGCTCTTGATGTCCTGCGTGGCGGGCTTGCCTTCCATCCAGTAGGCCCACTCGTAGGACTCCATCTTGGCCTTGGCGGTCTCGAGCACGGCGCTGTAGTAGCCCTGGCGGTTGAGATACGCGCCGGCCCAGCCGTCGAGGAACCAGTTGATGAACTCGTAGGCGCCATCGAGCTTCTTGCCCGAGAGCGTGGCCGGCAGGCCGAAGCCGGCGGCCCAGGCGCGGTAGCCCTCCTTGAGCGGCTGGAAGTTGCAGGCGATGCCCTTGGTGCGCACGGCCGTCACGGCGGGCGACCACATCGACTGGATCACGACCTCGCCCGAGGCCATCAGGTTGACCGACTCGTTGAAGTCCTTCCACAGTGCCCGGAACTGCCCGGCCTTCTTGGCTTCGATCAAGGTCTTGATCGTCAGGTCGATCTCCGCCTTGGTCATGTTGCCCTTGTCGGCGTATTTGTGGATGCCCTTGGACTCCACCACCATCGCCGCGTCCATGATGCCGATGGAGGGGATGTTCAGGATCGCGGCCTTGCCCTTGAACTCGGGGTTCAGCAGCTCGGCCCAGGATTCGATCGGGCGCTTGATCAGGTCGGGGCGGATGCCCAGCGTGTCGGCGTTGTAGACGGTCGGGATCAGCGACATGAACTGGGTCGGCGACTTCGCGAACACCTTGCTCTTCTCGCCCTCGAGAAAGATCACCTTCTTGGGCGCGGTGCCCTGGTCGCCCACTTTCTTGCCGGCCACTTCGCCCTTGGTGAAGAGCGAGGTGATCTTGTCGGCGTTCTTGATCTTCCTGGTGTCGATGCCCTTCAGGTTGCCGGTGGGCACGATCTTCTTGAGCGAGAAGTACTCGGTGTCGATCAGGTCGAAGCTGTTGGGCGCAGTGACGGCGCGCTTGGTGACGTCGTCGGTGGTGACGGCCACGTACTGGATCTCGATGCCGGTGTCTGCCTTGAACTTCTCGGCGATCGCCTTGTCCTGGTTGACGGCGGTGCCGAGGTAGCGCAGCACGATCTTCTCCTGCGCGTGGATGGCGGGGAACACGCCGGCCGCCAGGATGCCCGCGGTGCCCTGGAGCAGGGTGCGGCGCTGTACGCCCTTGTTGGTGGATGAATCGATCGGTTCGGACATGGTTTGGCTCCTGATGGTGCGGTGATGAATCTGGACAAATGAGCGGCGGCGATCAGGCCGCCATCGCCGCGAGTGCGGACAGGGGCGCAGGCCGCGACACCGGCCCGGCGGGCGGTTCGCCCTTGGGGCGGACGGCGCCGGGGCCCAGGGGACGCGCATCGGCCGGCGACCAAGAAAGGCACACGCCGTCGCCGACCGCATAGGGATGCATGCCGAAGGCCTTCTCCGACAACAGCACCGAGACGCCGCTGCGCTCCGGCGCCACGCCCGTGAGCCTGAGGCCCATCAGCACGTAGGTGCCCTGGTATTCGACGTCCGTCACGTGGGCTGCGAGGCCGGCTTCGCCGTTGGCGCCGGCGGGCGCGATCTGCATGTGGTCGTTGCGCACCGCGATCAGTCCCTCGGGGGTGTCCAGCACGTTGTGACCCCCCATGAAGCGCGCGACGAATTCGCTGGCCGGATGGTTGTAGACCTGGTGCGGCGAGCCGACCTGCTCGATCAGCCCGTGGTTCATCACCACCATGGTGTCGGCCAGCGCCATCGCCTCCTCCTGCGAGTGCGTGACATGGATGAAGGTGAGGCCCAGCTCCTTCTGCCAGCGCCGGAGTTCGGCGCGCATCTGGATGCGAAGAAAAGGGTCGAGTGCCGACAGCGGCTCGTCGAGCAGCAGCACGCGCGGCTCGGTGATGAGCGCCCGCGCCAGCGCCACGCGCTGCTGCTGGCCGCCCGAGAGCTCGCCCGGCTTGCGCTCGGCCAGGTGCCCCATGGCGACGCGCTCGAGCAGGTTCGCCGCCCGCTTGTGGCGCTCGGTCTTGGAGACGCCCTTCATCTTGAGGCTGAAGGCCACGTTGTCGAGCGCCGAGAGGTGCGGAAACAGCGCGAAGCTCTGGAACATCATCGCGGTGCCGCGCGCCGCGGCGGGCAGGTTGGTGATGTTGCGGTTGTCCAGCAGGATGTCGCCGCCGGACACCGACTCGTGCCCCGCGACCATGCGCAGCGTGGTGCTCTTGCCGCAGCCCGAGGGGCCCAGCAGGCAGCAGTAGCTGCCGCTGGCGATGCGCAGATCGATCTGGTCCACCGCCGGCGGTGCGCCGGAGACATAGCGCTTGGAGAGCGCGACGATTTCAACGGCTGCGGGCGGGAGGGCGGTGACAGCATCCATTGATGCCGACTTCGCAAGACATGTGCCAGCGGCCCCAGGTCTTCGCAGAACGCCCGTGCGCCGACTTGGTGCGCCGGTCATCGCGGCCATTTCGTGGAGAGAAGCGGCTCTTCCTCCCTCGCCGCCCGCCGGCTGGGCGAAGGCGATTCGCGAAGCCTTGGGCATGAGCGGGGCTGCGCTCGCGCGCCGGCTTGGCCTGACCCCTGCGGGTGTGCGCAAGCTCGAACAGGCCGAAGCGCGAGGCACTATCACATTGGCGAGCCTGCGCAAGCTCGCGCAGGCACTCGACTGCGAGCTCAAGTACGCGCTGGTCCCCCGGACATCCCTTTCGCAGCAGCTGCAGGACCGTGCACTCGAGGTCGCGCGTGAGCGCATGTACCCGGTCTCGCACTCGATGTCCCTGGAAGACCAGAAAGTAGGGGAAGCGATGAGCGACGTTCAAGGCGAACTTCCGGCCAGGGAACTGCTTCAGGGTTCGCGGCGGGAGCTGTGGTGACGGCGTTCGTGGACGCGGAGGGGGCGACACCCCTGGATCCGGACGAAGCACGAGGCCTCATTCCCGCACACATCGCCACCCAGGCCGACCTCAACGCATGGGAAGAAGCCAACATCCTGCAGGGTGTGCGCTGGGCGGCACGCCAGCGAAAACGCGAACTGCTCGACGAAGGCTTCGTTCGCGATCTGCATCGCAAGATGTTCGACCTGACTTGGGCGTGGGCGGGCACTCTGCGCTCGAGCAACAAGAACATCGGCGTCGATTGGACGCAGGTTTCGATGCGCTTGCGCGACCTGCTCGACAACACGCGCTACCAGGTCGAACACCGAAGCACGGCGCCGGATGAAATGGCCGTGAGCTTCCACCACCGGCTGGTATCGATCCATGCCTTCCCCAACGGCAACGGACGCCACGCGCGCCTGACGGCCGATGAGCTGGTGCTGCGGCTTGCCCGTCCGCGCTTCACCTGGGGCAGCAACTCGCTGGTTGGAAGCGGCGACCCGCGCACCCGTTACCTCGACGCGCTGCGGGCCGCCGATGCGGGCGAGGTGGCGCCCTTGCTCCGGTTCGCGCGAAGCTGAGCGTTACAGCGGGTCGCTTCAGGGTGGTGCAAAGCGCGCGTTGGTCACGTTCCGAATCAGCGCCTCGCGCTGGAGCCGCGTGATGCCGCGCAAGCCCTCGGCCACCGACTTGGCGCGTTCGCCGTCGATCCTGCCGTCGCGCTGCCACTTCTCGACCGCCAGGCCCGGGTTGTTCAGCATCGCGGCCAGCCAGACCGCCTGGGCCGGCTCGAGGTTGCGCGCGCTGCGCTTGAAGTAGCGGCGCGCGGCGGCCTCGGCGCCGCAGAGATTGGGGCCCCAGGGCGCGTTGTCGAGGTAGAGCTGCAGGATGCGCGCCTTGCCCAGGGTCTGCTCCATCTCGACCGCATAGAGCAGTTCGCGCAGCTTGCGGTCGGCGCTGCGCTCGCCGCCGGTCGCGACCAGTCGCGCGAGCTGCTGCGTGAGCGTGCTGCCGCCGCGCTCCACCTGGCCGGCCTTCTGGTTGGCTTCGATCGAGGCGGTGAGCTCGGCCAGGTCGTAGCCGGGGTGGGTGAAGAAGCGCTGGTCCTCCGCCGCGATCACGGCGCGCGCGAGCCAGCTGTCGTTGGCCAGCCGCGCGGGCGCGCCGCAGCTGCTGCGGGCGTTGAGCATGGCCTCGGTGCCCAGGCCCTCGACCGTGAACTGCTCGATGCGCGGATGCAGCGAGAAGCTGCCGGCCGGCAGGTCGACCTGCGCGCGCAGGCCCAGCGTGCCGCCGATGCGGGCGCGCTGCAGCTCGGGCAGGCCGGGCGCCAGCACCGTGTACCAGCGCGCGATCGGCGCCTCGGGCGCATCGATGTGGAGCTGCAGGGTCTTCTGCGTGAGCCGGCCGTCCCAGCGAGCGCGCAGCACGTTGTCGCCTGCGACGGTGGACACCGTGGTCGCGGCCGGCGCCGCTTCGAGCATGCCGTTGAGCGAACCGGCATCGCGCCGCGCCGTGATGCGCAGGCTGTCGAGCCGGATCGGCGCGCTGCCGAGCGCCGGCACCGAGGCGCTGCAGGGCTCGCAGCGCAGTTCGAGCGTGGTGGTGGGCTCGTTCCAGCCGAAGCGGATGACGCCATGGCGCGTGTCGAGCGAACGGCCGTCGAGCCAGGGCGCGAACCACGAGGAGGTGGCGAGGCGGATCGCCGTGGGAACGCCGACGTTGAGGCTGAAGGGGCCCGTCTTGACGCGGGTCGGCCACTCGTCGGGGCCGGGCGCCAGCGCCAGTTTCACGACCAAGTAGATGGCCACCGCGGCCGTCAGCACCAGCGCCAGAAACGCAAAAAACAGGTAGAACAGCGCTTTCTTCAAGAAATGTCTCTCACTCGATCGGTCTTGCCAGGGTCACAGCCTGCCAGGGTCCGTGGGATCGGCCGCTTACTGCGGCCCAGTACCAGGCTGAAGTGTCGGTGAAAGCCGTGCCTTCGGCGTCCACGATGCGCTCGCAAACGCGCAACTTTTGCGCGCCGGGGCCCTCGGTGACGAAACAACGCCACAGTCGGGCCTGGGCATCGCGCGAAAGGAGCGTCTGCTCGATGCGATAGCCGAGCGCGCGGTAGCAGTCGGCGGCCGGGTGCAGCATGCGGGTGGGCGCGTTGACCTCGCGCAGCACCAGCGTCTGTCGGCCGTCGGTCAGGCGTGCGATGGCGCCGGGAAAGCGCTCGGCAAAGCGCTGCTCGACCTCGCTCAGGGCCAGCGGGCGCAGTGCGGCGCCGTCCCATTGGCTGGGCCACTCGTGAAAGGCCGCGGCCATGGCCGGCGCGGCCTGCGGACGCAGCGCGAAGGCGGCCGACCAGAGGAGGCACAGGCCCATGACGAAGGCGAAGACCGCCTTGTGCGCGATGCGGTTGACGAAACGGTTGGCGAAGCAGCGTTCAAGAAAGAGCGGTGTCGACACGGCGACCTCCTGCGGAAGTGATCAGACCGGGGATGGCGGCGGGGACGAAGCGCTCCTGCGGCCGGCGCGCCGGTGCCATCACCCACGCGATGCCGCCGCACACCAGCGCGAGCACGGACAGGCCGAGCGCCTCGTGCAGCCAGGGCGCGAGCGCGAGCCCCGCACCTTCGAAGCCGACCAGCACGCTGTTGCGCAGGATGTTGCCGCCCATCACCAACAGCCCCACGGCCGGCAGCCGGGCCAGGAAGCCGCAGTCGCCGCGGCGCGCCCAGAGGGCCACCGCGCAGGCCGTGAAGTAGCCGAGCCAGACCATCTGCACGCCGGAGCAGGGTGCGTCGACGATCACCAGCCGGCCGTCGACGAGAAGGCTGGTGCCCTCGCGCGCCATGCTGAAACCCGGCGCCAGCAGCCAGCGGCTGGCTTCGGCCGTGATCACGCGCAGCGGGTAGCCGGCATAGAACTGCAGCGATGAGAGCAGCGGCAGTGCGAGCACCGCCAGGCCGACGACCGGCAGGGCTGCGACGCGCTTGGGCAAGAAGGCCAGCAGGCCTGCGGCCAGCGCCAGCACGGCGATCAGGCCGGCGGCGAGCGGCGGCAGCGCCGGCATCACGCCGGGCCCGGTGCGCAGCAAGGTCGCGGCCAGCGTGCCGGCGCTGGCCAGCGCGAGCCAGCCGAGCCGGGGCGCGGCGCGCAGCGAATGCCGAAGCCTCCAGGCCAGCACGGCCAGCGCCGCGAGCGAGAGCAGGCCCAGCGGATCGTCGGAACCGTCGCGCAGGCGCCGGGCCATCCAGAGCCAGGTCGGCGTCAGCGCGGCGGCCTGCAGCGCCAGCCAGGCGGCGGCCGGTGCGCGGTCGAGTTGGATGCCCCAGTCGAAGACGCGGGGATGGGTTTGGGCGAGCTGAGCGAGGGTCATCGCGCGGTCCTCAAGCTGTGTACCGGCGTGCGTCGTGGCGGCGTGCGCGGCGGCGCAGCATGGCCAGCATGGAGAGCACAACCGCGATCGCGCCCAGGGTTTCGGGTTCGGGCGTGCTCGGCACTGCGGCGCCCAGGCTCTGGCCCTGGCCCAGCGCCAGTTCGCTCACGCCCTTGGGCAACGGCTGCGGCTGGTCGACGCTCGTGGCGTCTTGCGGCGCCATGTTGCGCACCACCTTGTCGACCGCGATGAAGCTGGTGTACTGCGTGAGCAGGCCGTAGCGCAGGCCGAGATCGGTGATGCGCTGCTTGAAGGCGTCGCCGCCTTCCAGCGCTTCCTGGTCGCTCAGGCTCGCGATGCGGTGGCGGGCCCAGAGGCTGCGCAGCGCGGCGGCATCCTGGCGCGTCGCGTCGTCGATGCGCACTTCCTGACGGTAAGGGCCGTCGGCGCTCAGGCCTTCGATGATGACGCGGCCCTTGGCTTCGCCGCGCCACTTGCCGAACACGATCACCGGGCGTTCGCCGAGCACGTCGGGCAGCGCCTGCGGCTCCACGTCGTACACGTCGAGGCCGCCGAAGGTGGCTTTCACATTGGTGAGCACCGGCGACTCGACCATGCGGCGGAAGCGCGCCGCCTGCTCCGGTGCCTGGATCGGGTCGGTGATGATGAAGGGCTCGCCCATGCCGGCGCGGGCCAGGCCTTCCATCAAGTGGCGGTTGACCGAGCTGCCGATGCCGAAGGCGAAGACGTTGGCACGGCCGAGGTTCTTGCGCACCAGTTCGAAGGCTTCGCGCTCGACCGTCACGTAGCCGTCGGTCACGATCACCACGGTGCGCGACACGTTCTCGGCCTTGGGCTCGGCATAGACGCGCTTCAGCGCCGGGATCAGCTCGGTGCTGCCGCTGCCGTTGTAGTTCTTGATGGTGGACAACGCCTGCTCGATGTTGGCACGCGTCGCGGGCACCGATTGCGGCGAGAGCATCCTGTTGCTGCCCGAGAACAGCAGCACGTTGAAGGTGTCGCTGGGACGCAGCCCGCCGATCAGTCTTTCGAGGACGACCTTGGCCGTGTCGAGCGGGAAGCCGTGCATCGAGCCCGAGATGTCGACCACGAAGATGTAGTCGCGCGGCGAGATCGCATTGGCCGCGACCGACTTGGGCGGCTCGACCATTGCGAGGAAGAAGTTCTCCGCGCCATTCCCGTCATTGCCGCCTTGGCCCCTATAGAGCATGAGGCCCGACTCGATCTTCTCGCCGGCGAGCCGGTAGTCGAGCACGAAGTCGCGGTTGTTGGCGGGCTCGCCGCTCTGCGCAAGTGCGACGTCGGCGTGCTGGTCGTCGTTGTTCTTGCGGATGTCGATCGCGTGCGTGGCCGAGCGGATTTCCTTGATGCCGAGCGGCGTGTCGAGCGCGACCTTCAGTTTGAACGCGGTGTTCGGCGCCACGCCTTCGCGCAGCGTCGGCTGCGCCACCCACTTCGCATCCCTGTTCTGCGACTGCGGGCTGTTGTAGCGCGGCCCCACCACCGTCGGAAACACGAACTGGTAGTTGCCCGCCTGCGGCACAAGCAGTTCGGTGTAGCGCAGCTCCACCTTGACGTCGTCGCCCGGCAGGATGTTCGCGACGTTCATCTGGAACACGTTGGGCAGGTGCTGCTCCAGCAGCGCGGCGGTCTTGCCTTCCTTCTTCGCGTTGTCGTAGTCGATGCGCGCCTGCTGCTTCTCGCGGATCTGCGCGGTGATCAGACGGTCGGCGAGCCGCACGTTGAGGCCGCCGACCGCGGCCTTGGTCGAACCCGGGAACACGTACTTCGCCTCGATCGCGCGCGAACCCTCGTTGCGGTAGGTCTGCGTGACGCGGACGTCGGCGATCACGCCCGAGATCTTGACGTCGACCTCGGTGCTCTTGAGCGGCAGGCGGTCGATCGAAGGGTCGTCGCTCTTGACGAAGAAGTAGGGGCTCTCGGTCTTCAGGCGCGGGCCGGTCGCTTCCTGCGCATGCAGCGGCCGGGCGACGAGCAGCAAGAAGCAAGTGCTTGCGAGACCCAGTGTCGCGAGCCAGAGCCAGCGGCCGGGACGGGTTGTGGTGGCTTCCATGTTGGTGATCCGGTGGTCGTGCAACGGTGCACGGCAGCCACTGTCGAGCGCGGACTCGAAGACAGTTGGAAGCCTGTTTGAAGCGAAAAGCGCCGTGTGAAGTCCGTGTGAAGTGCGCGGGAGGCCGCACTTCATATGCGCTTCGGATCGCGGCGCGAGCATCGCCGCATCGTCATCGACGAGGAGAAAACCCTCATGCTTCAGACACTTCGAAATTCCGTGCTGCTCAAGGTCTTCGGCCTCCTGGCCCTGACCGTGCTGCTGTGCATCCCGCTCGGCCAGATCGAATCGCTCAACCGCGAGCGCGGCCACAGCCAGCAGGAGGCAGCGCAGGAGCTCGCCGCCACCTATGCGGGCGCACAAACCGTGATCGGGCCCTTGCTGGTCGTGCCCTACGTGGAGCGCTGGATGGAACCGCTGCGCGACGCGCAGGGCCGAATCGTCGGCCAGGAAGGGCGCAGCAAGGAGCTGGCGCACCTGCTCTTTCCGGACAAGCTGCACATCGAGGGCAGCCTGGCGCCCCAGGAGCGCTATCGCGGGATCTTCAGGATTCCCTTCTACACGCTGAACGCGTCGCTGGCCGGCGCCTTCGCGGCCTTCGATGCGGCCGTGGTGCCGTCGAGCGAGAAGGGTTCGACGATCGAGTTCAGGCCGCCGTACGTGGCCTTCAACGTCAGCGACCTGCGCGGGCTCGACGGTTCGCCCGCGCTGCAGGTCGGCGCCGAGACGCTGCGCTTCCAGCAGCGCCTGCCGGGCCTGGCCGACGAGGCCTGGCTTGCGAGCGGCATTCATGCGCCGCTCGCAGGCAGCGCGCTGGCGGCATGGCAGGCGAAGCAGCCGCTGCCCTTCCAGCTCAAGCTCGGGCTGGTCGGTCAGGAGAAGCTGTCGATGGTGCCGATCGGCGAGGAGACCACGGCGCATCTGACATCGCCCTGGGCGCATCCGAGCTTCGGGGGCCGCTTCCTGGCTTCGGAGCGCACCGTGACCGATCAGGGCTTCGATGCGCGCTGGCGCGTCTCCTCGCTCGTGACTTCGGCGCGCGAGGAAGTGCGCGGCGGCATGAAGAGCGCCAAGGCGCCTGCAGCGCTGCAGAGCTTCGACGTCTCGCTCGCGCAGCCGCTCAACGTCTATTCGATGTCCACGCGGGCGGTGAAGTACGGCCTCCTGTTCATCGGCCTGGTGCTGATGGCGGCCTTCATGTTCGAGCTGTTCCGCAAGCTGCGTCTGCATCCGGTGCAGTACGGGCTCGTCGGTCTCTCGATCGCGCTGTTCTTCCTGCTCCTCCTGGCGCTGTCCGAAAAGGTGGCGTTCTGGCTGGCCTATGCCGGCGCGGCGGGTGCCAGCGTGCTGCTGCTTGCGGTGTATTTCAGCGCGGTGCTGGGCGGCTGGCGGCGTGGCGCCTCCTTCGGCGCCTATGTGGCGCTGCTCTACGGCGCGCTCTACGGGCTGCTTGCGTCGGAGAGCAACGCGCTGCTGCTCGGCGCCTTGCTGATCTTCGGCATGCTCGCCGTGCTGATGCTGGCGACGCGCAAGGTCGACTGGTATGCCTTGTCGACCGGAGGCGGCAAGACTGTCGCCGCTGCCGGAGCGCAGTCATGAAGCCCGGCTTGCGACGCCTTCTGTTCTGGAGCGCGACCGTGGCGGCGGGCGGCGCGGTCGCGCTGCTGTGCGCTGCCGGCATCGCCGTGGCGGTGATCTATCCGAAGCTGCCGGATGTCTCGGAGCTTTCCGACTACCGGCCCAAGCTGCCGCTTCGGGTCTTCACTTCCGACGGCGTGCTGATCGGCGAGTTCGGCGAAGAGCGGCGCCAGCTCATCCCGATCGCCGACATGCCCCGGTCGCTGAAGGACGCGGTGGTCGCGGTCGAGGATGCGCGCTTCTACGAGCATGGCGGCGTCGATGCCAAGGGCCTGCTGCGCGCGGTGCTCGCGAACCTGCGGCATGGCACGCGCCAGGGCGCGTCCACCATCACCCAGCAGGTGGCGCGCAACGTCTACCTGAGCTCGGAGCGCACGCTGACGCGCAAGATCTACGAGGCGCTGCTCGCGTTCCGGCTCGAAGAGCGGCTCAGCAAGGACCAGATCCTCGAGATCTACCTGAACCAGATCTTCCTCGGCCACCGCGCCTATGGCTTCGCCGCGGCTTCGGAGGTTTATTTCGGCAAGCCCTTGAAGGACATCACGCTCGCGGAGGCCGCCATGCTGGCGGGTGTGCCGAAGGCGCCCGATGCCAACAACCCGCTGAAGAACCCGCGTCGCGCGCGGGCCCGCCAGTTGTACGTGCTCGACCGCATGCAGGAAGTCGGTGCGATCACCGCCGCGCAGGCGGTGGAGGCGAAGAAGGAGGTGCTGCATCTGCGCGACCCTTCCGAGCCGAAGCGCCTGCATGCGGAATACGTGGCCGAGACGGTGCGCCAGTTGATGTACGCGCAGTACGGCAGCAGCATCTACACGCGCGGCCTCAAGGTCACGACCTCGCTCGTCGCGGCCGACCAGGCGGCGGCGTACAAGGCGCTGCGCCGCGGCATCTTGGACTACGAACGGCGCCAGCCTTACCGCGGTCCCGAGCGCTTCGTCGATCTGCCCGACGATCCCGCCGAGCTCGACGATGCCGTCGATGAGGCCCTGGCCGAGCATCCCGACAACGACGACGTTCTCTCCGCCGTGGTGCTGCAGGCCGACGCGAAGGAGGTCAGCGCGGTGCGCGCCAACGGCGACGAGCTGCGGATCGCGGGCGAGGGCCTGCGCCTCGCGCAGGCCGGCCTGTCGCAGCGCGCGGCCCCGAACGTGCGCGTGCGGCGCGGCGCGGTGATCCGCGTCGCGAAGACGCCCAAGGGCACGTGGGAGATCGTCCAGATGCCGGAAGTCGAAGGCGCCTTCGTTGCGCTCGACCCGCGCGACGGTGCGATCAAGGCGCTGGTGGGCGGCTTCGATTTTGGCAAGAGCAAGTTCAACCACGTGACGCAGGCCTGGCGCCAGCCGGGCTCGAGCTTCAAGCCCTTCATCTATTCGGCCGCGCTCGAGAAAGGCTTCACGCCGGGCACCATCGTCAACGATGCGCCGCTGTTCTTCGACGCCGGCGCGACCGGAAGCCAACCGTGGGAGCCGAAGAACTACGACGGCACTTTCGGAGGGCCGATGTCGCTGCGCCATGCGCTCGAACAATCGAAGAACATGGTCACGATCCGGGTGCTCGAATCGATCGGCCCGCGCTACGCGCAGGACTGGATCGGCAACTTCGGATTCGAGCGTGCCAAGCATCCGGCCTACCTGCCGATGGCGCTCGGCGCGGGCTCGGTCACGCCAATGCAGATGGCGGCCGCGTACGGTGTCTTTGCGAACGGGGGCTATCGCGTCAGCCCCTGGCTCGTGACGCGCATCACCGACCCCAAGGGCCAGGTGCTGGTCGAGGCCGAGCCGCCGGCGCGCGACGAAAGCGCACGCGCCATCCCGAAGCGCAACGCCTTCGTCATGAGTTCGCTGCTGCAAAGCGTGGTCACGAACGGCACCGGCTTCAAGGCCTATCAGGCGCTCCAGCGCCGCGACCTCTACGGCAAGACCGGCACCACCAATGATTCGATCGACACCTGGTTCGCCGGCTTCCAGCCGAGCCGCGTCGGCATTGCCTGGATCGGCTACGACACGCCGCGCCAGCTGGGCGTTCGCGGCGAGACCGGTGGCAGCCTGAGCCTGCCGATCTGGACCGGCTACATGCAGGCGGCGCTGCAGGGCGTGCCGGTGGCCGAGCTGCCGGCGCCCGACGGCGTGGTGAAGGTGGACGGCGAGTGGTACTACGACGACTACGCGCCGGGCCGCGGCATCACCAGCCTGGGCATCGAGACCGGCCCTACACCGCCGGCCGAGGCGCTCGCCGCGGTGCCGGTCAGCGCGATGCCGCCGCCGGAGGAACGCAACCGGATCCTCGACTTTTTCAGATAGAGCCTTAGTGCGACGCCAGCGGCAGCGTGAGCGTCGCGAGCGCGCCGCCGCGCGGCGCGTTCGCAAGCTCGATGCGGCCGCGGTGCAGCGCCGCGATCTCTTTCACGAAGGCCAGGCCGAGGCCGGTGCTCTTCTTCTGGCTGTGCGGGCGCGCAAGCGAATAGAACTTCTCGAACACCTTGTCTTTCGCGTAGTCGGGAATGCCGCGGCCGTGGTCGCGCACGGTGATGCGGGCCTCGCGCGCGCCGGCGTGCAGCGCGAGCGCGACCTCGGCGCCCGGCGGCGAGAAGTCGATCGCGTTGTCGAGCAGGTTGCTGACCGCGCGGCGCAAGAGGAAGGGATCGCCCTCGACGCGGACCTCGGTGTCGATCGCGACATGCAGGCGGATCTCACGCGCCGCCGCTGCGCCCTGGGCGCTCGCCGCCACTTCCCGCAGCAGCGGCGCCAGCGCGACCGGCTCGCTGCGCTCCAGCGCGCGCTGGGTTTCGAGCGCCGTCAGCTCCATCATGCGGTCGACGATCTCCTGGATGCGCTCGGTCTCGCTTGCGATGTTGGCGAGGAAGCGTTCGCGCTCGGCCTGGGGCATCGAGGGTTCCTGCAACAGCTCGGCCGCGCCGCGAATCGCCGACAGCGGGCTCTTGATCTCGTGCGTGAAGGTCTGCACGTAGTCGGCCACATAGCTGCGGCCGGTCAGCGCGTCGCGCATCTCGCCGAAGCCGCTGCGCAGCGTATCGACCGCGCGGCGCACCATGCGCGCGAGGCTCCAGCTGCGCTGGCTGCGCAGCCAGCTCAGGTAGTCGGAGATCAGGCCGAAGGGCCGCACCAGCCAGACCGACATGATGAGCGCCAGCAGCAGAAGCGCGAAGGCCGAGCCGACGCCGACCCACAGCGTGCGGGCGCGTGCGTCCTCGACGAACTGGCCGAAGCTTTGCACCGGCTTGCCGGCGCTGACCACGCCGACGATCTCGTTGTTCCAGCGTATCGGGGCAGCCGCGTACATCACGGAGGTCATCGGGTCGCCTTCGATGTCGCGCGAAGTGCGCGCGCCGTAGACGCCGGCCAGGGTGCGGCTCACGTCGCTCCACTTCGAGAAGTCGGCGCCGACGCTGCGGCCGAGCGAATCGAAGAGCACGCGGCCGCTGCGGTCGGTGACGTAGATGCGCAGCTCGACGCGGCTCTTGTGCAGGTTGTAGATCTGGGCCGAGAACTGGCGCGCGTAGGCCGAGCGGAACACCGGCTCCAGCCGCGCGGTGTTGATCGCGCCGGCGATCACGTCCTGCTCGATCAGGCTGGCCATCAGCTGCGAGGTCTCGACCAGCGACTCCTCGGCCGACTCGCGGTAGCGCGGGTCGATGTCGGACACCACGCGGTAGAGCAGGAAGGCGATGCCCGCCGTGTAGATCAGCAGGATGCCAATGAAGATGCGGGTTCTGCGACTCAAGGGATGGCCCCCACGCTCGGCACTGCGTGTCCTCGCTGCCCCCCGAGGGGGCCGTAGGCCGCCTTGGGGCGGCCCGGCGCCGGCCTGATGCTCATCTCCGATTCGCCGGCAGCTCTTCGTTGAGCGCATAGCCTGTGCCGCGCAAGGTTCGGATCGGCTCGACCTCCGGCGCGATGGCGCGCAGCTTGGCGCGCAGGGTCTTGACGTGCGCGTCGACCGTGCGGTCGAAGCTGTCGCTGGCATCGTCCCAGACCAGTCGCAGCAACTCGTCGCGTGTGAACACGCGGCCCGGGCGCTGGATCAGCAGGCGCAGCAGCCCGTACTCGTAGCGCGAGAGTTCGAGCAGGCGGCCGTAGTAGCGGATCTGCATGCGCTCGGCGTCGAGCGCGAAGGGCGTGGCGGGTGGAGTGGCCGCCGGTGCAACGGGCGTTGCCTGCATCGGGGCGCCATTGCCGCGCCCGCTGCGCCGCAGGATCGTGCGCACGCGCGCCACCAGTTCGCGCGGCGAGAAGGGCTTGGCGATGTAGTCGTCGGCGCCGAGCTCGAGGCCGACCACGCGGTCGATCTCGTCGCTGCGCGCCGTGAGGAAGAGCATCGGCACCTCGGCGCCGCCGGCTTCGCGGTTCAAGGCCTGCAGGCGCTTGAAGAGCTCGAAGCCGTTCATGTCGGGCAGGCCCACGTCCAGGATCGCGAGCGCGGGCGGATCGGCCGCGAACTGCGCGATGGCCTCCTCGGCCGTGGCGCACCAGACGGGCACGAAGCCGTCGGTCTTGAGCACGTACTGCAGGGTGTCGGCGATGCCCGACTCGTCTTCGGCGATCAGGATCCGGGGGTTGAAGGGCATGGGCCGGATGGTAGCCGGCCGGAACCTTTGCGCCGCAGCTCGAACGAACAGGGTCTTGCATTCTGGAGAACCGCACCGTGACCCCATCCGAAACCCGGGCCATCGTCACCCTCAGCCTGCTGGCAGCCTTTGTCGACGGCGAGAAGCACGAGCGCGAACGCGCCGAGATCAAGCGCATTGCCGAAGGACTCTCTGAGGCCGACGGCGTGCAGCTGCCGATGCTCTACCAGGACGTGCTGATGAAGCGCGTTTCGCTGCCTGCGGTGGCTGCTGAATTGAAGAGTTCCGAATCGAAGCAGCTCGCCTACGAGATGGCGGTCTGCGTCTGCGATGCCGACGGCACGCAGTCGGAGGCCGAGCGCATGTTCCTCGCCGACGTGCGCACTTCGCTCGGGCTTGATGCGCCGGTGGCCAAGCAGTTCGCGAAGGAGGCCGAGGAGATCGCGGCGGTGCCGCTGTCGACGGCCGTTGCCGCTGCTGCACCGTCCGCCACGGTCGACAACGCCGAGCTCGACCAGGCGATCCTCAACGCCGCGATCCTGAACGGCGCGCTCGAGCTGCTGCCCGAGACGCTCTCGACCATGGCCATCATCCCGCTGCAGATGAAGCTGGTCTATCGCATCGGCCGCGCGCACGGCTACGAGCTCGACGGCGGCCATGTGAAGGACTTCCTCGCCACGGTGGGCGTCGGCCTGACTTCGCAGTACCTCGAACAGGCCGGCCGCAAGCTGCTGGGCGGCCTGCTCGGCAAGGTCGGCAGCGGAATGCTGCGCGGCCTCGGCAAGCAGGCGGTGAGCTCGGGCATGAGCTTCGCGACCACCTATGCGCTGGGCCATGTCGCCAAGCGCTACTACGCAGGCGGCCGCACGCTGTCGACGCAGATGCTGAAGGAAGCGTATGCGAGTGTCACGCAGGAAGCGCAAGGCCTGCAGACGCGCTACCTGCCTGCGATGCAGGAGAAGGCGCGCACGCTCGATGCCGGCAAGA
Organism: Variovorax sp. LjRoot175; assembly: GCF_964253805.1. Classification (NCBI taxonomy): domain Bacteria; kingdom Pseudomonadati; phylum Pseudomonadota; class Betaproteobacteria; order Burkholderiales; family Comamonadaceae; genus Variovorax; species Variovorax sp. LjRoot175. The sequence continues at coordinate 34,737 of NZ_CAXURY020000001.1, forward strand.
TCTTGTCGATGGTGCGCAGCGCCTAGCTGGCCCCCACGCTCCGTCACTTCGTGTACTCGCTGCCCCCCGAGGGGGTGCAGGCCGCCTTGGGGCGGCCCGGCGCCGGCCTAGTGCAAATCGAAGCAACAACCCGCGTAGTAGGGCTTGTCGCCGCCGTCGACGAAGGGCACCTCGATCGGCTTGCCCTCGTTGCGCCAGGCGTCGCGCCGCTTGTAGCCAGATTCGGCGAGCTCGGCGAGGAGCTCGTCGTGGTGCTGGATCCGGTAGGGACAGACGGCAAAGCCGATGCTGTTGAGCGTGTAGAGCGTGCGCTCGGGATGCACTGCCGTCGTGTTGAGCACGATGCGCCGTGGCTTCACGGGCAGCGCGGCAATGATCTCGGACATGCGCGTCGGCAGGTACTGCAGGCTGCCCGAGGCGTAGAGCACGTCGCAGCCGCTCGCGTCGCGCCAATCGGTGGTGAAGCCGAGCTGCGCGCTGGCCTCGCGCTGCACCGCGAGCTCCCGGCCGCTCGCCACCACGTTAGGCACGTCGCAGACGGTCCAACGCAGGTCGGCAGGGTAGTTGAGCATGCGGCGGAAGGCGTAGTACTTGATGCCGACATGGCCGCCCAGGTCGAAGATGCTGCGCATGCCGTCGTCGAGCGCGCGGCCGAGCCAGAACAGGCCGGGGTAGTCGTAGAAAGCGACCTGGTGACTGTAGAAGGCGTCCGCCGGGGCGTTGTCGTATCCGATGGCCTTGGAGGGCGGCGCGCCGGCTTCGGCAGCGGCGAAGCTCTCGAAGGAACCCATGAACAGGTTCTCTTCGCGGTTGTCCAGGAACTTGCGCCGGTAGGCAGCTTCGCGGACCGATGAGGGCAGCAGATTCGACAACATGGAAGCCTCTTTGCTCACGGTGGATGCAGCGCATATTTTGCACTTTGAAACAAAAGTATTCAACTGTTTCGTGCGTTCTCGGTGTCGCCGGTCGGCATCCGGGCCGGGCCGGGGTTCACTGCGCCTGGTAGCCGGCGTTCTCGATCGCCACGATGATGTCCTGCCGCGGCTGATGGCTCAACACGTCGACATGGCCGGTTTCGAGATCGACCGTGACCTGCGCCTCGGGGTCCACCGTCTGCACCGCGTTCTGCACGGCGCTCGCGCAATGGGCGCAGCTCATGCCCAAGACCTGGAATTTCTGGCTCATCGTTGCTCCTTTCATGGGGATGATGCGCAAGTGTCAACCTTCTCACGTTGTCAATGTCCAGTACAGGGGCGCTCGTCCCTTGCCGTATCCTCGCCTGCGGCCCGCGGTAAGCCCCGGTAACGAACTCTCTTTTCCCTTTCCATGCGAATCCTGCTGGTCGAAGACGATGCGGTGCTGCGCGGCGTGATGCTGCGCAGCCTGGGCGATGCCGGACACCGCGTCGACGTGGCGGCGAATACCGAGGACGCCGACCACCTGTGGCGCGTGCAGCTGTTCGATGCGGTGCTGCTCGATCTCAGCCTGCCGGCAACGGCCAGCCCGACCAGCGGCCTCGCGAGCGGCCTCACCGTGCTGCGCCACGCACGCGCGCGCGGCGACCGCACGCCGGTGCTGGTACTGACCGCGCGCGATCGCACCGAAGAGCGCATCGCCGGCCTCGATGCGGGCGCCGACGACTACCTCGGCAAGCCCTTCGACCTGGCCGAGGTCGAGGCCCGCCTGCGGGCGCTGGTGCGGCGCGCACAGGGGACCGAGGACATCGCCACGCTGGGCCGGCTGCGGCTCGACCGCAAGGCGCGCCGTTTCTCGGTGGCCGGCGCGCCGATGGACCTGCCGGCGCGCGAGTTCGAGGTCTTGTGGGAGCTGATGAGTCCGCCGGGCCGCACGGTCAGCAAGCGGGCCATGTCCGACAAGCTGTCGAGCTTCGACGAAGCGCTGGGCGACAACGCGCTGGAGGCCTTCATCTCGCGCCTGCGCAAGAAGCTCGCGGGCAGCGGCGCGGCGATCCGCACGCTGCGCGGCATCGGCTATCTGCTGGAAGCGGCCGAGTGAAGCCGGCGCCGCGCCGGGCGTCGGCGCGCGCGCCTTCGCTCACTTCGCGCGTGCTGCGGCGCGTGCTGCTGCCGCTGGCCCTGACCTGGCTGGTGGGCACCGCGGTCGCGGTGGCGGTGGCCGGCCACTTCACCGAGCAGGCCTTCGACCGCGCCTTGCTCGACGATGCCTATTCGGTGTCGGCCAACGTGGAGGCCGGCGAGCGCGACATCCAGCTGCAGCTGTCGCCGCGCGAGGTCACGAGCGTGCTGTTCGACCAGTCGGAGCAGGTCTACTTCGCGGTGCTGCGGCCCGACGGCTCGCGGCTCGCCGGCCACGCGGGCCTGCAGGCACCGGCGCCAAAGGAGGGCGCGCGCTATCGCTTTTCCGATGTGAACTACGAGGGGCAAGCGCTGCGCGCCGTGGTGTTGAACCATGACGCGCCCAAAGCCTTCCGCGTCGTGATCGCGCAGACCACGCGCGCCCGCGCCGCGCTGGTCGAACGGCTGCTGCTCTATTCGCTGGCGCCGCAAGGTGTGCTGCTGGCGCTTCTGGCCGTGTGGCTGTGGCGCGGCATCGAAGGCGAGCTGCGTCCACTCGGCGAACTGCGCCGGACGCTGGACCAACGCGATGCCCACGACCTGGCACCGGTGCCGGTGGCACGCAGCTCGCGCGAGCTCGAACGCCTGGGCGAGACGCTCAACGCCCTGTTCGAGCGCTTGGGCCACAGCGTGCGTGCGCAGCGCGAGTTCGCGGGCAACGTGGCGCACGAGTTGCGCACGCCGCTGGCCGGCATCCGCGCGCTGGCCGACTACGGTCTCGCGCAGCAGGCCCCGGCCGTGTGGCGCGAACAGCTGCAGCACATCGCCGCCAGCCAGGCGCGCGCCAGCCACCTGGTCGACCAGCTGCTCGCGCTGGCGCTGGCCGACGAGGCCCGCACCGGCCTGCAGCGCGCGCCGCTTCGGCTCGACGAGCTGGTGGAGCAGGCGGTGCTGCGCCATCTCGCGCGCGCCGATGCAGAGGGCGTGGATCTGGGCGCGCTGGGTCTCGACCAGCCGGTGACAGTGCAGGCCAATGCGGCGCTCGTCGAAGGCATCCTCGACAACCTGATCGACAACGCGCTGCGCTACGGCGGCCGCACCATCACGGTCGAGCTGGCGGGCCGCACGCTCGGCGTGGTCGACGACGGCCCCGGCATTGCGCCCGAGGTGCAGCGCGACCTGATGCAGCGCTGGTCGCAAGGACCGGCCGGGCAGAAGCTGGGGCAGGGCGCCGGCCTCGGGCTCGCGATCGTGGCGCGCCATGCCGCGCTGCTGGGCGCCGAGCTGCGCTTCGACAAGGCGTCCGAAGCGGGCGGGCTGCGGGTCAGCGTGGCCTTCGCGCCGAGCCCGCCCGGGGACGATCAGCCCAGCGCCGGATAGTCGATGTAGCCCTTCGCGCCGCCGCCGTAGAAGGTGTTCTTGTCCCAGGGATTGAGCGGCGCGCCCTCGCGCAGGCGGCGCACCAGGTCGGGATTGGAGATGAAGGGCTTGCCGAAGGCCACGAGGTCGTCGCCTTCCTTCAATGCCTCTTCGGCCAGCGGCTTGTCGTAGCCGTTGTTCACCATCCAGGCGCCCTTGCCGCCGGCCTGGCGGTAGGCGGCCTTGAGGGCTTCATAGTCGAAGGGGCGGTCTTCCAGCTCGCGCGGGCCGCCGGTGGCGCCCTCGACGACGTGGATGTAGGCCAGCTTGAGCGTGGCGAGCTGTTTCACGACGTACTCGAAGAGCGGCTGCGGATTCTCGTCGTGCACGTCGTTGGCCGGCGTCACGGGCGAGATGCGGATGCCGGTGCGGCCGCCGCCGACCGCGTCGACCACGGCACGCGTCGCTTCGAGCAGCAGGCGGGCGCGGTTCCCGATGCTGCCGCCGTAGTCGTCGCTGCGCTTGTTGCTGCCGGTCTTGAGGAACTGGTCGAGCAGGTAGCCGTTGGCGGCATGCACCTCGACGCCGTCGAAGCCGGCGGTCTCGACGGCGTTGCGCGCGGCGGCGGCGTAGCCGTGGACGATGCCCGGCAGCTCGCCCGCGTCGAGGGCGCGCGGCTCGGAGGTTTCGACGTAAGTGGGAACGCCGTCCTTGATCAGCACGGTCTTGGTCTTGGCCGTGATGGCCGAGGGCGCGACCGGCTGGCCGCCATCGGGCTGCAGCTCGTTGTGCGAGACCCGGCCCACGTGCCAGAGCTGGACCACGATCTTGCCGCCCTTGGCGTGCACCGCATCGGTCACGCGCTTCCAGGCTTCGAGCTGCTCGCTGCCGTAGAGGCCGGGCACGTCGGCATAGCCCTGGCCCTGCTGGCTGATCGCGGTGGCTTCGGTGATCAGCAGTCCGGCGCTGGCGCGCTGCGCGTAGTAAGTGGCCGCGATATCGCGCGGCACGGCGTTGGGCGAGCGATTGCGCGTGAGCGGCGCCATGACGATGCGGTTGGCCAGCTTCAGGTCGCCGGCCTGGATGGGGTCGAAGAGGGAGGACATCGGTTCTGCTTGTTGGGGTGGATGAACAGCGCGAACGGTAAACCGGCGCGCCCAACCGCGCTGCCACGGGGTTGTCGGTTTGCTGCTAGGGGATGCAGCAGAATGCCCGCACTCCATGACGATGCATTCCGCCACGCTCACGCCCGCGCAGGCCCTGCGCCTCGCGCTTGCGTTGTCGATGGGTGCCGCGGTCTCGCTCGGCATCACGCGCTTTTCTTATGGCTTGCTGCTGCCGCCGATGCGCGCGGATTTGGGCTGGAGCTACACGCTGGCCGGCGCGATGAACACCGCGAATGCGGCCGGCTATTTGCTGGGCGCATTGATGACGCCGGCCTTGATGCGGCGCCTCGGGCCGCTGCGTCTGCTGGTCTGGGGTGCGGTGTGGGCCAGCCTGTTCATGGCGGCCAGCGGCTTCTTCACCTCGGCCTCGGCGCTGCTGTTGCAGCGCTTTCTGGCCGGGCTGGCGAGCGCCTGGGTGTTCGTCGCGGGCGGCCTGCTGGCGGCGCGGCTCGGGACGCTGCAGCCGTCGCGCGCAGGTTTTCTGCTGGGCCTGTACTACGGCGGCACGGGCTTCGGCATCACCTTGTCGGCGCTGCTGGTACCGCCGGTGCTGCACGCTGCCGCGGGCGAAGCGCATGGCTGGGCCTGGGCCTGGTGGGCGCTGGCGCTGGCGAGCTTCGCGGGGACGGCCGTGCTGGGGTACGCGGCGCATGCGATGCCGAGCGAGGCGCGTGCACCCGCTGCGCCGGCGTCAGCGCACGAGGCGGCCGCGCAGCCCGCGCGCGCAGTACGTCGCTTCGGCTGGGCGCTCGCGGGCTATGCGCTCTTCGGCACCGGCTACATCGGCTACATGACCTTCGTGATCGCTGCTGCGCGAGCAAGGCGCGAGCCCGGCGAACATCACGATGTTCTATGCGCTGCTTGGCGTCGCCTGCGTGGCTTCGGCGCGGCTCTGGGCCGGCTTGCTGGATCGCTTTCATGGCGGCCAGCCGCAGGCGGTGCTCAATGCGTTGCTGGGCATGGCAACCCTGCTGCCGGTGCTGAGCGCCGCGTGGCCGGTGACGCTGGTCTCGGGGCTGCTGTTCGGCGCGGTGTTCCTGTCGGTGGTGGCCTCCACCACCGCGCTGGTGCGCCACAACCTGCCGGCCGAACAATGGTCCACCGGCATCAGCGCCTTCACGATCATCTTCGCGCTGGGGCAGATCGTGGGGCCCACCGTGACCGGCTGGATCTCCGACGGGCCGGGCGGCCTGGCGCGCGGCCTGGTGGCCTCGGCGATCACGCTGTGGGCCGGGGCTGCGCTCGCCTCGCGGCAGCGGCCGCTGCTGCTTACTTGAGCAGGCCTTCGGTCTTCATGGCTTCCTGCACGGCCGGGCGGGCGCCGACGCGTGCATGCCAGGCCTGCACATTCGCGTAGGGCGAGATGTCGACGCCGGTCGGCTTGGCCCAGTTGGTGACGGTGAACAGGTAGCCGTCGGCCACCGTGAAGTGCTCGCCCATCAGGTAGTCCTTGCCTTCGAGCTCGCCGTTGAGCCACTCGTAGCGCGACTGGAGCTTGGTCCTGAAGATGGCCTTGGCTTCTTCGGGCATGTTGGGGTTGAACATCGGCGAGTAGGTCTTGTGCATTTCGGTGCCGATGAAGGTGAGCCACTCCTGCAGCCGGTAGCGCGAGAGCGTGCCGCTGGCGGGGGCGAGGTTCTTGTTCGGCGCGAGGTCGGCGATGTACTGCACGATGGCCGGACCTTCGCGCAGGCGCGTGCCGTCGTCGAGCTCGAGCATCGGCACGTAGCCGAGCGGGTTGATGCCGTAGTAGTCGGTGCCATCCTGCAGCTTGTGGCTCTTGGTGCTGGCGAGCACGGGTTCGAAGGCGAGGCCGGCTTCGCGCAGCGCGATATGGGGCGAGAGCGAGCAGGCGCCCGGCGAGTAATACAGCTTCATGCGAAAAACTCTCCAATGGATGTTCGGGAAACGTTCTTTCTTGCAGACGCGAGGCCGATGCTAGCGGGTTCGCCGCGAGCGCGTTTGTCCTACGGGGCCTTGGGCGCGGCGACTATCGGGCCGGCCGGCGCGCCTTTCTATGCTCCCGGCACCGCGGGCGGATGACCGCACGCAAGGAGCTCGCGCATGTTGAAGTACGCCATCATTTTTGCGGTGATCTCGCTGATCGCCGGCGCCCTCGGCTTCGGCGGCGTGGCGGCCGGCGCGGCCGGCATCGCGAAGGTGCTGTTCGGGCTGTTCCTGATCCTGGCGGTCGTGTTCCTCGTTCTTGCGGCGCTCGGGGTGGGCGCGGTGAAGAAAGCGCTGGATTGACGCACTACTCGAACGTGGAGACGGTGCTCGACTACGAGGTCGAGGCGCCGTCGCATTTGCTGCTCAACATCGAGGCCGCGCGCAGCGGCGCACAGACTGTGATCAGCGAGGATCTGGCGATCGAACCGGCGGTGGAAATGCAGGCTTTCTGCGACGAGGGCAGCGGCAACCGCTTCATTCGTTTCGATGCGCCGCAGGGGCCGCTGAAGATCCGCTACCGCGCCAGCGTCCAGCGCGCGCACGTGGAAGTGCCGCCCGATCTGGCCGAAGTGCCGGTGAACCAGGTGCCCAACGAGATCCTCCACTACATGATGCCGACGCGCTACTGCGAGTCGGACCTGATGTCGCGCTGCGCGCAGCAGCTCTTCGGCGACCTGCCGCCGGGCATCGGACGCGTGCAGGCCATCGCCGACTGGATTCACGACAGCATCACCTACGAACCGGGCAGCAGCGACTCGACCACCACCGCGCGCGAGGTCTTCGTCGAGCGCGCCGGCGTGTGCCGCGATTTCGCGCACCTGGGCATCACTTTCTGCCGCGCGCTCAACATCCCGGCGCGGCTGGTGGTGGGCTATGTGTGGTTCGACGAGCCGCCGCAGGATTTTCATGCGCTGTTCGAGGCCTGGCTGGGCGGGCGGTGGGTCTTGTTCGATGCCACGCGCATGGCGCCGGTCGATCGCCTGGTGCGCGTGGGCACGGGGCGTGATGCGAAGGACGTCGCCTTCTGCACCATCTTCGGGCCGGTGCGCATGACGGGCAAGTCGCTGGTCGTGCGCGAACTGCAGGACGAAAGCCTGACGCCGCCGGCCGAGCCCGAGCCCAGCGGGCAGCTGGTCGGGATCGAGAAGCCGGCGCCGGTGGCCACCGCCGGCGAATCCTTGATTGCTATCAAAATGATAGCAATCGGGCCAGGCAAATAGCCGGGTCCGGCTTGCCCCTCCACACCGCACGGAGCACGGCGCGCGATTAAAATTAGCGCCCCTTTCCGCGAGCGCACGCACATGTGCGCCCCACTCTCCATGCTGTACCCCGAAGAATTCGATGTGATCGTCGTCGGTGGCGGCCATGCCGGCACCGAAGCCGCGCTGGCCTCCGCGCGCATGGGCGCGCGCACGCTGCTGCTCACCCACAACATCGAGACGCTGGGGCAGATGAGCTGCAATCCCTCGATCGGCGGCATCGGCAAGGGGCACCTGGTGAAGGAGGTCGATGCGCTGGGCGGTGCGATGGCGATCGCGACGGACGAGGGCGGTATTCAGTTCCGCATCCTCAATTCGAGCAAGGGGCCGGCGGTGCGGGCGACGCGCGCGCAGGCCGACCGCGTGCTCTACAAGGCCGCGATCCGGCGCCGGCTCGAGAATCAGCCGAACCTGTCGCTGTTCCAGCAGGCAGTCGATGATTTGATGATCGAGGGTGACCGCGTGGTCGGCGCGATCACGCAGGTCGGCATCGCGTTCCGCGCGCGCGCGGTGGTGCTGACGGCAGGCACCTTTCTCGACGGCCGGATCCATGTCGGGCTCGACAACTACCAGGCCGGCCGCGCCGGCGATCCACCGGCGGTCAGCCTGTCGGCGCGCCTCAAGGAACTGAAGTTGCCGCAAGGCCGGCTCAAGACCGGCACCCCGCCGCGGCTGGACGGGCGGAGCATCGACTTCTCGAAGTGCGTCGAACAACCGGGCGACGGCATGCCGGGCGGTGCCGGGCCGATGCCGGTCTTCAGCTTCATGGGCCGGGCCGACATGCACCCGCGGCAGATGCCGTGCTGGATCACGAACACCAACGCGCGCACGCACGAAATCATCCGTTCCGGCTTCGACCGCAGCCCGATGTTCACCGGCAAGATCGACGGCATCGGGCCGCGCTACTGCCCGAGCGTGGAAGACAAGATCAACCGCTTCGCGGACAAGGAAAGCCACCAGATCTTCCTGGAGCCCGAAGGCCTGACGACCAACGAGTACTACCCGAACGGGATCTCGACCAGCCTGCCTTTCGACATCCAGTACCAGTTGGTGCGTTCGATGGCGGGTCTGGAGAACGCCCACATCCTGCGCCCGGGCTACGCGATCGAGTACGACTACTTCGATCCGCGCGAACTCAAGAGCAACTTCGAGACGCGCGCGATCCAGGGGCTCTTCTTTGCGGGGCAGATCAACGGCACCACCGGCTACGAAGAGGCGGCGGCGCAAGGCTTGTTTGCCGGCATCAATGCGGCGCTGCAATGCAGAGAGGGGGCCGCCTGGATGCCCCGCCGCGACGAAGCCTACCTGGGTGTGCTGGTCGACGACCTGATCACCAAGGGCGTGACCGAGCCCTATCGCATGTTCACCAGCCGGGCCGAGTTCCGGTTGCAGCTGCGCGAAGACAACGCCGACATGCGGCTCACCGAGATCGGGCGCAAGCTGGGCTTGGTAGACGATGCGCGCTGGGACGCCTTCTCGCGCAAGCGCGATCTTGTTTCACGTGAAACAGAGAGGCTGCGTTCTATTTGGGTGAATCCGAGGAACCTGCCGGCTGCCGAGTCCGAACGCGTGCTCGGCAAGGCGATCGAGCGTGAGTACAACCTGGGCGACCTGCTGCGCCGGCCCAATGTAAGTTACGCCTCGCTGATGTCGCTGGACGGCGGGAAGTACGGCTCGGACCAGCCCCTGGGCGAATCGGAGATCGAGCAGATCGAGATCGCGGCCAAGTACGCCGGCTACATCGACCGGCAGCATGACGAGGTCGAGCGCGCGGCGCACTTCGAGAATCTCAAGCTGCCGGCCGACCTCGACTACAGCCAGGTCGCGGCGCTGAGTTTCGAGGTGCGGCAGAAGCTGAGCAAGCATCGTCCAGAAACCCTGGGGCTGGCTTCGCGCATCTCCGGTGTGACGCCGGCGGCCATCTCGCTCTTGATGATTCACCTGCGCAAAGGCGGTCATCGCGCCTTCGCTCGAGACGCAGCGGCCGAGCCGCAGCAGATCGACGAATGAGCCAGGATCTGGTGCTGCGCGAGGGCGCAGCCAAACTCGGCCTCGCGCTGAGCGATCGCCAGTGCGAACGGCTACTGGCCTACGGTGCGCTGATCCTCAAGTGGAACAAGGTCTACAACCTGACTGCGCTGCGCGATCCGACGACGGTGCTGACGCATCATCTGCTCGACAGCCTGTCGGTGATCGGGCCGCTGAACCGCGAGTGGCCGGGGAGGGCGAAGCTGCTCGACGTCGGCGCCGGCGCTGGTCTTCCGGGCGTGGTGATTGCGATCCTGCGCGAAGACATCGATGTCAGCTGCCTCGATGCCGTGGCCAAGAAGGCGGCCTTTGTTCAACAGGTCGCGGCCGAGCTGGGGCTGCCCAATCTGCGAGGCGTGCACGCGCGTGTCGAATCGCTGGCCGGAAATTACGAACTCATCAGTTCACGTGCCTTTGCTTCGCTCCCTGATTTCTTCACCGGCTCGATACGCCTGCTGGCGCCCGGCGGGCTTTGGTTGGCCATGAAGGGCAAGGTGCCCAGCGACGAATTGGCAGAGCTGCCGCCGGGAATCGATGTGTTTCACGTGGAACAATTGAGCGTTCCGGGCCTCGATGCCGAACGCTGCATCGTCTGGGCACGAAAAGCTGCCTCCTGACAGGCGCCCGACGCGTCGACCTCGCTTAGACTCGACGCTCTCCCATCCAAGGCAATTTCATGTTCGGCATCGCTGACTACGGCGCGTTCGTCGTCGCCATCATCATATTTCTCGCGATTCCCGGACCCGGGAACCTGGCGATCATCACCTCCACCGGCAAGGGCGGAATCCGTGGCGGACTGGCCGCCGCCCTGGGCTTGATCGCCGGAGACCAGATGCTGATGTGGGCTGCCGTGGCCGGTGTCGCCGCCTTGCTGGGCGCCTATCCGCCCGCGTTCAAGGCCGTCCAATGGCTGGGTGCGGCCTACCTCGCCTGGTTGGGATTCAAGATGCTGACGGCCAAGCCGGGCGCCGCGCCAGTCCTGAACATCCGTCCGCAGCAGTACTTCCGGCAGGCCTTGATGATCACGCTGCTGAATCCGAAGGCGATCGTCTTCTATATGGCCTTCTTCCCGCTCTTCGTCGACCCGGCTCGCCACCAGGGGCTCACGACCTTCGCGGTGATGGCACTGACCATCGCCGTGCTGACCTTCATCTATTGCCTGATCGCGACGCTGCTCACGCATTTCCTCGCGGAGCGCCTGCGCGCCAATCCCCGCATCTCGGCCACGCTCGAAAAGCTCGCCGGCGTCTTCCTGATCGCCTTCGGCCTCAAGCTGGCGGTGTCCAGATAGCATGGCGAAGATCTTCTGCATCGCGAACCAGAAGGGCGGCGTCGGCAAGACCACGACCACCGTCAACCTGGCCGCCGGACTGGCCAAGGTGGGTCAACGGGTCCTGATGATCGATCTGGATCCCCAGGGCAACGCCACCATGGGCTCAGGCATCGACAAGCGGCAGCTGGAAACGACGGTGTACGACGTGCTGCTCGAGTCCGCTTCCGTGGCCGAAGCACGGGTGAAGTCCGAAAAATGCGGCTATGACGTGCTGGGCGCGAACCGCGAGCTGGCCGGCGCCGAGGTGGAAATGGTCGCGCTCGACCGACGCGAAAAGCGCCTGCGTACCGCACTGGCCGCCGTCGGCGCCGAGTACGACTTCATCCTGATCGACTGCCCGCCCAGCCTGAGCCTGCTCACGCTCAACGGTCTGTGCACAGCGCACGGCGTGATCGTGCCGATGCAGTGCGAGTATTTCGCGCTCGAAGGGCTGACCGACCTGGTCAACACCATCAAGCAGGTACATGCCAACCTCAACAAGAATTTGCAGATCATCGGCCTGCTGCGCGTGATGTTCGATCCGCGCATCACGCTGCAGCAGCAGGTCAGCGAACAGCTCAAGTCCCACTTCGGCGAGAAGGTGTTCGACACCGTGATCCCGCGCAATGTGCGGCTGGCCGAGGCGCCGAGCTACGGTCTGCCGGGCGTGGTCTTCGATCTGGCGGCCCGGGGCAGCCAGGCTTACATTGCTTTTGCGCAGGAGCTGGTCGAGAAGATGCCGCCGGCCAGCGCGCTGGCCGGCGCCTCGCCCGTGCCCGCACCGGAGCCGATGGATGCGCCGCCGGTTGCGATCCAGGATCCGAACGGCCTCTGAGGCCCGCCGGATCGATCTCTTTTGCTATCAATTTCGCAGCAGATGACTGCCCCGAAAATCCTGTTGTTGCCCGGCTGGCAAGACAGCGACCCGCCGCATTGGCAGAGTCGCTGGGAGGCGGTTCATGGCGATCATCGAGTCGAGCAGCATGACTGGATGCGCCCCTTGCGTGGTGACTGGTCGGCCCGCCTCGAAGAAGAGATCCTGGCTGCGCCGGGGCAGGTCGCGCTCGTGGCGCACAGCCTGGGCTGCATCCTCGTCGCCGCCTGGGCCGCGCATTCGCGCAACACGCACAAGGTGGCGGCCGCGCTGCTGGTCGCGCCGGGCGATCTGGAGCGCGAGGACCTGCGCGAGCTGATCCCGGGCTGGGCGCCGATCGTGCGCCAACCCTTGCCATTCCGCGCTCTCATGATCGCGGCCAACGACGACCCCTACTGTGCTGCCGAGCGCTCGCGCGCAATGGCCGGCGACTGGGGAGCCCGCTACATCGACGCAGGTCGAGGCGGCCACCTCAACGGCGAATCCGGCCTGGGCGACTGGCCCCATGGCCGGCAATTGCTGAACGATCTATTGAAAGAAGAATGACCTCGATGGCCACCAAGAAACCCAAGGGCCTCGGCCGCGGACTCGAAGCCCTGCTGGGCCCGACCTTCAACGGTCCGGACAGCTCCGCCAACGACGATGCCGCGCCGCCCAACCCGACCGCGCTGAACCTCGACCAGATGGTGCCCGGCGTCTACCAGCCGCGCACGCGCATGGACGAGGGCGCGCTCTACGAGCTGGCCGAGAGCATCAAGGCGCAGGGGATCATGCAGCCGATCCTGGTTCGCCGCCTCGACGGAGATGCGGCGCGCACCAAGAACGCCGAGTTCGAGATCATCGCGGGCGAGCGCCGCTTCCGCGCGGCCAAGCTGGCCGGGCTCGACAGCGTGCCCGTGCTCGTGCGCGACGTGCCGAACGAAGCCGCCGCGGCCATGTCGCTGATCGAGAATATCCAGCGCGAAGACCTCAACCCGCTGGAAGAGGCCCAAGGCCTGCAACGCCTGGTCGCCGAGTTTGGGCTCACTCACGAATCTGCGGCCCAGGCGGTGGGCCGTTCGCGCAGCGCCGCCAGCAATCTGCTGCGTCTTCTGAACCTGGCCGAACCGGCTCAGGCGATGCTGATGGCGGGTGACATCGACATGGGCCATGCGCGCGCGCTGCTTTCGCTCGACAAGGGCACCCAGATCACCGCGGCCAACCAGATCGCCGCCAAGAAGCTCTCGGTGCGCGAGGCCGAGGCGCTGGTCAAGAAGCTGGCCGCCGAGTTCAGCCTCACGCCGTCGCCGCGGCGCGGCGCCGCCGAGAAGTCGCGCGACCTCCAGCGCGTGGAGGAAGAGCTGGCCGATCTGCTGGCGGCCGAAGTCGAAGTGCGCATCAAGAAGCGCAGCAAGCGCAACGGGAAGGTGGAGGAGAGCGGCGAACTCGCGATCCACTTCGGCTCGCTCGAAGCGCTCAACGGTCTGATCGACCGCATCCGCCAAACGGCATAACTCACGACATCTCGGATCCCTTCCTTCCGGGCGATTGATTCGCCGGCTTCTTTGCGCATATGCTCAGGAGTTACTTTTTTTAACTTTAGCCCGAAAGTTCTCGGAGGGGATTCCACCATGCATATCGCTCGACTTCCGCTTGCCGCCGTCGCCGTGGGGGCGCTTCTTTTGACCGGTTGCCAGACCACGGACATGCAGATGGGCAGCCAGAGCGCGAAGACCGTGGCGACCGGCAGCGCAGCCGGCAGTGCATCGGCCAATACCAGCAGCTCGCTCGAGCGCTGCGCCTCGCCACTGGGCACCGTGTCGCTGATCGAGAACCAGTCGGCGGGCTGGTACACAATCCTGCGCAACGAATACAAGCTGCCCCCGACGGCCAACCTGCTGCGTCTGCTGATCCAGCAATCCAACTGCTTCGTCGTGGTCGAGCGCGGCGCGGCCGGCATGAACGCCATGTCGCGCGAGCGCGATCTCATGCAGTCGGGCGAAATGCGCCAGGGCAGCAACTTCGGCCGCGGCCAGATGGTGGCGTCCGACTACGGCATGTCGCCCGAGATCGTGTTCAGCAACAGCAATGCCGGCGGAGTCGGCGGCTCCTTGGGCGGCCTGGTCGGCGGCCGTTACAGCGGCGTGCTGGCAGCGGTCGGCGGCAACCTGCAGACCAAGGAAGCCAGCGCACTCTTGACGCTGATCGACAACCGCTCGGGCGTGCAGGTTGCGGCTTCGGAAGGCAGCGCCTCCAAGACCGACTTCGGCGCCTTCGGCTCCGTCTTCGGCGGCGGCGGTGCCGGCGCTCTCGGTGGCTACACCAACACGGCGCAGGGCAAGGTGATCAGCGCCGCCTTCATGGACGCCTTCAACCAGATGGTCGTTTCGCTGCGCAACTACAAGGCGCAGACGGTGCAAGGGCAGGGCCTGGGCGGCGGCGGCCGGCTGGGTGTCGATGGCGGCGTGGCGCCGTCGCAGACCTCAGCGCCGGCCGAGCGTGCGCCAACTCGGCGCAACAGCAAATAAGACCCGACGCTCAGGATGCAAAGCCCGGCGCGGCTCTTCGAGCCCCGGGCTTTTTGCATTCTTCTTCAGAGGCTGAAGATCTTGCCGGGGTTCATGATGTTCTTCGGATCGAGCGCGCGCTTGATCGTGCGCATCATGTCGATCGCGCCGGTGCCGGCTTCGGCGACCAGGAAATCCATCTTGTGCAGGCCCACGCCGTGCTCGCCGGTGCAGGTGCCTTCGAGCGCCAGCGCGCGCGACACCAGCGCGTGGTTGAGCTTCTCGGCCGTCACGCGCTCCTCGGGCGCATTCGGATCCAGCAGATAGCCGAAGTGGAAGTTGCCGTCGCCCACGTGGCCGACCAGGAAGTAGGGGATGCCGCTGGCATCGGCCTCGGCCACCGATTCGAGCAGGCAGTCGGCCAGCCGCGAGATCGGCACGCAAGTGTCGGTCGAGATCACGCGGCAGCCGGGGCGCGACTGCACGGCCGCGAAATAACTGTTGTGCCGCGCGGTCCACAGGCGCGTGCGCTCTTCCGGCGTGCTGGCCCATTCGAAGGCCTTGCCGCCATGGCCGCTGGCCAGTTCCTGCACGGTCTCGGCCTGTTCTTTGACGCCGGCCGGCGAGCCGTGGAACTCCATCAGGAGCATCGGTTCCTCGCGCAGGCCGAGCTTGGCGTAGGCGTTCACCATGCGCACGGTGTTGACGTCGATCAGCTCCACACGCGCGATCGGCACGCCCAGCTGGATGATCTCGATGGTGGTGCGCACGGCCGCCTCGATGCTCGGGAAGGAGCAGATCGCGGCCGACACCGCCTCGGGCAGCGGATAGAGGCGCAGCGTGATCTCGGTCACCACGCCCAGCGTGCCCTCGCTGCCAACCATCAGGCGCGTGAGGTCGTAGCCGGCCGATGACTTCTTCGCGCGCGTGCCGGTGCGGATCACTTCGCCGCTCGCGGTGACCACCTCGAGCGCCAGCACGTTCTCGCGCATGGTGCCGTAGCGCACCGCGTTCGTGCCGCTCGCGCGGGTGGCGGTCATGCCGCCGATCGAAGCGTCGGCGCCGGGGTCGATCGGGAAGAAGAGGCCGGTGCTCTTGATCTCGTCGTTGAGCTGCTTGCGCGTGACGCCGGGCTGCACCGTGACCGTGAGGTCGTCGGCGTTGGTCGAGAGCACGCGGTTCATGCGGCTCACGTCGATGCTGATGCCGCCCTGCACCGCGAGCAGATGCCCTTCGAGCGAGGAGCCGACGCCAAAGGGGATCACCGGCACGCTGCAGTCGCTCGCAAGCTTGACCGCATCGGCCACGTCCTGCGTGCTCTCGGCGAAGACCACGGCCGAGGGCGGCGGTGCATCGAAGGAGGACTCGTCGCGCCCGTGCTGCGTGCGCACCGCCATCGCGGTCGAGCAGCGCTCGGCAAAGCGCGCCTTCAAGGCCGCGATCAGCGCATCGGGCACCTCGCGCAGCGCGATCTCGGGCGTGAGATGGGAAAGGGCGGCGGGGGCGTTCATCGGCGGGTCTCCTGAAGGGTCTACCATTCTACGAACCGCATTCGAAAAGGGCCCCGACATGGGCAATCGACTCACTCAGATCGCCACGCGCACCGGCGACGACGGCACCACCGGCCTCGGCGACAACACGCGCGTGCCCAAGGACCACCTGCGCGTGCACGCGATGGGCGACGTGGACGAACTCAACTCGCACATTGGCGTGCTGCTGTGCGAGCCGATGCCGGCGCCCGTGCGCGAGCTGCTGGTCGACGTGCAGCACCAGCTCTTCAACCTCGGCGGCGAGCTCTCGATGCCGGGCTACGCGCTGCTCAAGGCCGATGCGCTGCTGCAGCTCGACACCGCGCTGGCCGAGCACAATGCGGCGCTGCCGCGCCTGGCCGAGTTCATCCTGCCGGCCGGCACCCGCGCCGCCTCGCAGGCGCACGTGTGCCGTACGGTCGCGCGGCGCGCCGAGCGTGCGGTCGTCGCGCTCGGCGCCGAGGCCGAACTCAACGATGCGCCGCGCCAGTACCTCAACCGCCTGAGCGATCTGCTGTTCGTGCTGGCGCGCGTGCTCAACCGCGTCGACGGCGGCGACGACGTGTACTGGAAGAGCGAGCGCATGGCGCGTGCCGCTGCCAGTGAAGAATGACGACTTGAACCCAGGAACCCGAACCATGCCCATCGAACCCCGTTCTCCCGCATTGATCGCCGCGCTCGCATTCGCGGCCATGCTCGCGCTGCCGGTTGCCGCGTCGGCCCAGAGCGCCGACAACCCACCGAAGGCGCAGCGTGCCAACACCCTGAAAACCCCGCCGCGCGACAACAAGGTCCTCGGCGGCATCGAGCGCGGTTCCGATGCCGCCGGCCGCGGCATCGACCGCGCGGGCAGCGCCACCGAGCGTGGCGTCAACAACGTGTCGGAGCGCGCGAGCCGGCCGGTGCGCAGGGTGGGCGAGGCCTTCGGGCGCAAGCTCGGCGGCGGCCATGCCGCGCCGCCGCCGGTCGGGCCGCAGGGCGGCGCGCCCTAGCTTTACCTTGCTTCACCTCGCGCGTACATGCATGGCGCGCGAGCGACACACGGGCCTTCGACACTGAACTCCTCATCAACGCGAAGGAGTTCCAAGATGATCAAGTCCAAGAGCATGGCCGTGGCCGCAGCGGCGCTCGCGATGTGCATGGCGGGCAGTGCCTTTGCGCAGGACCGCCGGTTCGACCACGACGATCGCCGGGGCCCGCAGCACTACCAGCAGCAGCAGCGGCAGCGTCATTTCGAACGCCACGGTGCTCACCAGGACTTTCGGGAGGGCCGCCATTTCGACCGCCACGGCTATTCGCATCCGCGTGCCGAATGGCGCCGCGGCGGCTACGTGCCGCGCGAATACCGCGGCCGCAACTACGTGGTCAGCGACTGGCGTGGCCACCGGCTGCATGCGCCCCCGCGTGGCTACCAGTGGGTCGGCGTCGGAGGCGACTATGTGCTGGCCGCCATCGCCACCGGCCTGATCGCGCAGATCATCGCGGGCCAGTAAGGCTTCAGACGGCGGTCGGCGCCATCTGGGCGCACACGTTGCGCCCGGTGATGGTCAGGCGCAGCCCGCCGCCATGCCATTCGAGCCAGTTCAGTTTCACGTAGGCGTCGATGTCCTTGTCGTCGATCCGGTCGGCCTGGCGCTGGGTCAGCAGATCGACCGTGGCAGGCAGCGCCTGCCGCAGCCGCTCCCGGGCCGCGGCTTCATCGGCCGCCGTCGGGGAAGTGCGCGTGGAAGTGGAAGTCGATGCCATGGCTGGTTCTTTTCCGATCGCTGAGGAATGGGGACCAATGTACGCTTCCTGTGTGAAGCGTCACGGACCTTTTTCTCGGATCAGGCCATAAGACATCGGCGAGGCATCATTTGCGCTTCGGCTGCAGCAGCTTGCTGACCTCGTCCACGTTGGACCGGATGCGTTCGCTCACGATGTCAAAAGCCTCGGCCTGCGACTTGGCCGCCAGTTCCGACAGCTCGCGGATGTCGTCGAGTGCCTGCTTGAAGGCGGCCTTGCCCATGGCATCGAGCTTGGCGAGATTCTCCCGCGGGTCGGCGGGCGACATCCCCTTCACCGTGCCCTGCCATTCGACGATCGATGCCTTGAGCATCTCGGTCTGGCGCTGCACCACCGCCTGCAACCCCTGGTAGGACTTCTCGTTGGCCTGCACCAGCGCCTGCAGGTCCTTGCGCCCGCTCTCGACGATGGCGCCTGCGGCGCCCGCCAGCGGAAGGTTCTGCAGGCGTTCGGCCATGCCCTTGAGGGGCTTGATGAAGGCGTCCTGGACATCCTCCGCGGCCGTGGGGCGCGCTTTCTTGGCGGCGGTGGCGCCGCTCGATTTGCTGCTTGTTGCCATGCTTTTCTCCGTTCTGTGGTTGGGGCTGCCACGATACGCCCACACCAGGGCTTCATGGAAGTGGCTTGCAATTTCGCACGTATGTGCTAAATTGGCTCGCATGGACGCCAAGACCCAGAAGAGCGAGATGACCCGCACCGCCATCGTCGGTGCGGCGATGGATCTCGCCTCGGCCGAAGGCCTGGAGGCCATCACGCTGCAAGCGGTGGCCACGCGGCTGGGCTTGTCCAAGAGCGGGGTGTTCTCGCGCGTGGGGTCGCGCGAGGCCTTGCAGAAGGCGGTGATCGAGGAATTCGGCCGCCGCTTCCTGGCCGATGTCTTCGTGCCTGCGATGCAAAAGCCCAAGGGCCTCGCGCGCCTCGACGAGATCGTGTCTCGCTGGATCGTGCGCACGCGCGACGTGGAGATCGAAACCGGCTGCATCTACACCGCCGGAGCCTTCGAGCTCGACGACCGCGAAGGCGAGCTGCGGGACCTGCTGCTGGAAGAAGTCACGCGCTGGCGCGCCGCGCTCCGGCGTACCGTGCTGCAGGCCATCGAGACCGGCGAGCTCAAGGCCGAGACCGACCCCGCGCAGCTCGTCAGCGAAATCAACGGCCTGGTGATGGCCCTGCTGCACGACGCGCGCTTCCTGCGCGACCCGCGTGCCGCTGAGCGCGCCGCGCTGACTTGGCAACGGCTGGTCGCCAGCTACCGGGCCTGAACCCCATGTCTCTCTGCCTTGCCCGTTCCCTTGTCTGAATTTCGCACAACTGTGCGATAAAAGGAGAAACCTCATGTTGATCGCTTTTCTCTTTCTTGGAGCCTGCCTGGTGGGGCTGGGCATCCGTTCCGTCGTTGATACCGTGCGCAGCCTCCCGCGCAGCAACGAAGACTGGGTCTGGTACTGAGCATGGAATCCACCATCAGCACTGGCGCCAGCGCCGCCGCTTCCAACTACTACGGCGCCAGCCTCGCGATGCGCGCACTGCGCTTCGCGCTGGGCACGGCGCAACGCGCCTGGCCGGCTCTTGGGGTCCGCGCCGCCTATCGGCTCTTCGGCACGCCGCTGCCGCTCAAATGGATCAACCGGCGCCACGGCCCGGGCGCGGGCTGGCGGCGCGAAGCCTGGCCCTTCGAGGACGCGAGCATGGGCCTCTACACGCCCGCCGTGATGGCCGCCGACACGCCGAAGGTCCTGCTGGTGCACGGCTGGGGCGGTCATGCGGGCCAGATGCTGGCGCTCGCGCAGGCCGTGGCGGCCGAGGGTTTCACGCCGGTGCTGCTCGAGATGCCGGCCCATGGCCGCAGCGCGGGCACCGTCAGCAACTTGCCGCAGTTCGCACGTGCCATCGACTATGTGGCAGCGCGGCTGGTGCAGCAGGGCGCCATTCTGCAGGCCGTGGTCGCGCACTCGCTGGGTGCCAACGCGCTGGCCTACGCCGCGGGCCGCGGCCTGCCCGCGCAAAGCCTGGTGCTGCTGGCGCCGCCCGCGTCGCCGCACGCGTTCACGCGCTATTTCGCGCACGTGTTCGGCCTCAGCGAGCGCACGCGCGCCGCGATGCAGCGGCGGATCGAGGCGCGTGAGGGCATCCTGATGCCGCTCCTGGAGCCGGCCGCCGTCGGCCCGCGCATCGGCCAGCCCACGCTGGTCGTGCACGATCGCGACGACCGTGTCAATCGCTTCGCGGACGGCGTAGCCTACCGCGATGCGATCGCGGGCGCGCGGCTGATCGCGACCGAAGGCCTGGGCCACCGGCGCATCCTCAAGGAGCCCTCGGTGCTGCAGGAAGTGGTCGCGTTCATCGTCCGGCCCTGAGCGCCGGAAGAAGCTTCAGCGCGCCGCGAGCGCGGCCGCTGCCGCGTCGGGCAGCTCGATCTTGACCTCGAGCACCTCGAGGTCGTCCTGCTTCTCCAGGTTGACCTTGATGTCCTCGGCCTTGATCGACACGTACTTGGAGATCACCGCGATCAGCTCGCGCTGCAGTTCCGGCAGGTAGTCGGGCCGCTTCTTGCCGCTCAAGCTGCTGCGCTCGTGCGCGAGGATGATCTGCAGCCGCTCCTTGGCGACGCTCGCAGTCTTCTTCTTTTCGCCCAAGAGGAACGAGAGGAGGGACATGGCTTATCTCCCTCCGAACATGCGCCTGAAGAAGCCCGGCTTCTCGGCATCGATGAAGCGCATCGGCTTGTCTTCGCCGAGGAAGCGCGCCACCACGTCGCTATAGGCCTCGGCCACGTCGCTTTCCTTGTCGTGGATCGCGGGCACGCCCTGGTTGGAAGCCTGGAGCACGCTTTCGGATTCGGGGATCACGCCGATCAGCTTGATGCGCAGGATGTCCTTGATGTCCTCCAGCGAGAGCATCTGGCCGCCGGCCACGCGGTTCGGGTTGTAGCGCGTGATCAGCAGGTGCTCCTTGATCGGGTCGCCGCCGTTCTTCGCGCGCTTCGTCTTGCTGCCGAGCATGCCGAGGATGCGGTCGGAATCGCGCACCGACGAAACTTCCGGATTGGTCACGACCAGGGCCTCGTCGGCGAAGTGCATCGCCATCAGCGCACCGGTCTCGATGCCGGCCGGGGAGTCGCAGACGATGTAGTCGAAGTCCATTCCGCCGAGGTCCGTCAGAACCTTCTCGACGCCGTCCTGCGTGAGCGCGTCTTTGTCGCGCGTCTGCGAAGCGGCCAGCACGAACAGGTTGTCGCACTGCTTGTCCTTGATGAGGGCCTGATTCAGGTTGGCCTCGCCCTGGATCACGTTGATCAGGTCGTACACCACGCGCCGTTCGCAGCCCATGATCAGGTCGAGGTTGCGCAGGCCGACGTCGAAATCGATCACGGCCGTCTTCTTGCCGGCAAGCGCGAGCCCCGACGCAAAGCTCGCGCTCGTGGTCGTCTTGCCGACACCGCCCTTGCCCGAGGTCACCACCACAATTTTGGCCATTCCATTCCTTCGTATATTTCGGTTGTCAGGTGTGCGAGGCGCGCCGCTTCATTGAATCGCGCTCATCACGATTTTCTTGCCGTCGAGCGAGATCTGTGCCGGCTTGCCTGCGATGTCTGCCGGCAAAGCGACTTCCGAGGTGCGGTAGATGCCCGCGATCGCCACCAGCTGCGCTTCCATGCAGGTCGTGAAGATGCGCGCCTCGGCATTGCCGCGCGCACCGGCGATCGCCTTGCCGCGCAGCGGTGCATAGACGTGGACGTTGCCGTCGGCGATCACCTCGGCGCCGAAGCTGACCACGGCGGTCACGACCACGTCGCCGCCCCGCGCATACACCTGCTGGCCCGAGCGCAAGGGCTTGTCGATCACCAGCGTGCCATTCGCCGGCACCGGCACTTCGCGCACGATTTGCGGCGCCTCGCTGGGCGCCTCGGCCGGCGGCGCAGGCGCGCGGGGGCTCGGCGTCACCGGCATCGCGGCCAGCGACAGGCCGGCGGCACGGGCCGCGGCATTCTGCGCATCGTTGCCGCCGCGCACGGCGATCGGCTGCGTCTGGTGGCGCGCCAGCAACGCGCGCAGCGCGGCAAAGTCGATATTGGCGACCGCTTCGTTCTCCTGCAGCTGCGAGAGGTCGATGACCACCGGCTCCTGATCGAAGAAGTCAGGCGAATCGGCCAACTGGACGTCCAGCGCCTCGGCGAGAACGCCGAGCTCGGCCGTCTTGAGGATCACGGCGATCAGCGGCAGCGTCGCGCTCTTGAATTCGAATACCGCCTTGGTGCGCGCGGCGGAAGCATCGGCCATGGAAAACGTTGGTGCGAAAAGCGTTGGAGTCTAACGGGGAGCAGGCCGCACGCCGCTGACAGGCTGGTGAAAGAACACGCGGCACAACATCTCTTGCACCAGGTTGCATTTTTTGCGGTCATGAAGGAGCGCCCGATTCCTACACGGGCCCCGGAAATCTCTTCGCAGACTGGCCCGCTTCAAAAAGGCGCATTTCCTGCCATGCAACCCATCCTCGATATCCGGACCGTCCAGCCCGACCTCTACACCTACAGCCTCGGTGCGGCGGCGCAGGCCGTGCTTCCGCGCGACGATTTCTTCGAAACAGCCGAGCGCTGCCTGCAGGACGCGGGCCAGGGCCTCTTCCTGTACTTCGACCGCGTCCAGATCTGCTTTGCCGGCTTTGCGCTCGGCAGCTATCCGGTGACGCGCATGGTCGAGGATCCGATGGGACTGTTTCGCGAACTCATGGCGCGCATCGAAATCGTCTACCGATCGCGCACCCTCCCGCGCCGGCGCATTCAGGCCTGGCGCGAGCGGCTCAGCAGCGCGTAGAGCAGGATCGCGCCGAAGGTCGCCGTGCCGATGCCGCCGAGCGCGAACTGGCCGAACTTCAGCGTGAAATCGCCGGTGCCGATGATCAGCGTGATCGCAGCCACGATCAGGTTCTTGTTCTGCGAGAAGTCGACCTTGTTGTCGACCCAGATCTTGGCGCCCGCGACCGCGATCAGGCCGAAGACCACGATGCTGACGCCGCCCATCACCGGCAGCGGGATGGCCTGGATCAGCGCGCCGAACTTGGGGCTGAAGCCCAGCAGCAGCGCGATCAGCGCGGCGACCACGAACATCGCCGTGGAATAGATCTTGGTGGCCGCCATCACGCCGATGTTTTCCGCATAGGTCGTGACGCCGGTGCCGCCGGCCGCGCCGCTCACCATGGTCGCGATGCCGTCGCCGATGAAGGCGCGGCCGAGATAGGGGTTGAGGTCGCGCCCCGTCATCGCGCTCACGGCCTTGATGTGGCCCAGGTTCTCGGCCACGAGGATCACCGCCACCGGCGCGATCAGCAGCATGGCGTTGACATCGAACACCGGCACCGCGAACCGCGGCAGGCCGAACCATGGCGCGGTGCCGAGGGCCGTGAAGTCGATCGGCTTGCCCAGCCCGAGGCCGTTGGTCAGCACTGCGTAGATCACGCTCGCGGCGATCAGCCCCATCAGGATCAGCAAGCGCTGCACCATGCCGCGCGTGTAGACCGCGATCAGGCCGACGCAAAGAAAGGTCAGCGCCTGGATCCAGGTGTCGAAGCCGGTCGGCGCCATGTTCTTGATCGGCACGCTCGCCAGGTTGAGCCCGATCACCGCGACCACCGCGCCGGTGACCACCGGCGGCATCAGCCGTTCGATCCAGTGCACCGCAACGTCCTGCTCGATCTCCTCGACCTCCACGCCGCGCAGGGGCGCCGTCTTGTGATGGCGCTCGTTGGTGACGGCCACCAGGATGCCGATCAATGTGTAGACCAGGCCGCAGGCGATGATGCCGCCCAGCGCCACGCCCAGGTTGGCGTTCGGCCCCTGGCCGGCATAGCCCGTGGCCGCGATCACCACGCCGATGAAGGCGAAGCTCGAGCCCAGGTAGCTGGGCACCCGGCCGCCGGTGACGACGAAGAAGATCAGCGTGCCGACGCCGCTCATCAGGATCGCGATGTTGGGATTGAAGCCCATGAGGATCGGCGCCAGCACCGTGGCGCCGAACATCGCGATCACGTGCTGCACGCCCATCGCGGCCGTTTGCGGCCAGGGCAGCCGCTCGTCGGGCGCCACCACGGCGGTGCTGCCGGCTGCGACTTCGCGCCAGCGGGGAAGGTAGGAATCGCTCATTGTTCTTCTCCTCGGTTGTTGTCTTTGTCGGGATCCCGGGCTCAGCCGGTCAGCGCGCCTTCAGCACCGCCATGGTGATGCGGGAGACGCAAGTGAGTTCGCCCGCGTCGTTGGTCATGTCGATCTGCCACACCTGCGTGCTGCGGCCGCGGTGCACCGGCCGCGCGGTGCCGGTGACCCAGCCGGAGGTCGTGGCCTTGATGTGATTGGCATTGATGTCCAGTCCCACGCAGCGCTCGCCTTCGGGCGCCGAGTAGTGGGCGCCGCAGGAGCCCAGCGTCTCGGCCAGCACCACCGACACGCCGCCGTGCAGGATGCCGAAGGGCTGGCGCGTGCGCTCGTTCACCGGCACGCGGGCGCGAATGAAATCGTCACCGATCTCGAGGAACTCGACGCCCAGCGTCTGGACCGCGGTGTCGATGTGGCTGCGAGTCAGTTCTTCGATCGAGATTTCTTTTTTCCAGATGGGCATGCGGCATTCTCCTGTTCGATGTGGCCAAAACTATAGCGACTGGCCCTGATACGACGGGCCTCCCGCCGACACTGCCGCCGGCCTTGTACGGCATAAGCTTTCATCATGACCCGCGCACGACGATGGATCACCGGCACCGCCGTCGCGGTGCTGCTCTTGCTGGGCGGCCTGGCCCTGTTGGCCTGGCGGCTGTTGCCGAGCGACGAAGCGCTCGCGGCCGAGATCGGCCAGCGCTTCGAGAAGGCCTCCGGCATCGGCCTTCGCATCGGCGGGGCGCACTGGTCGCTGAGGCCGATCCCGGTGGTGGTGCTGAGCGATCTCGCGACCGTGCAGGAGCGCCCAATCGCCGTGCGGCGCGTGGTCGTGCGGCCGCAGCTCGCCGCGCTGTGGAATCGCAGGATCGCGATCGATGCCGTCGAAATCGAGGGTGCCGTGCTGCCGCGCACCTCGGTGCGCGCCTTCCGCGGGCGTTGGCAGTGGAGCGATGCGGCCACGGCGTTGGCCGGCGCGTGGAGCCCGGCGGAGGTTGCGCTCGAACACCTGCGGCTGCGCGATGTGACCTGGATCGACCGCCGCGACATCGGATTGGCCTACGACGCCGACCTGCGCTTCGACCGCGGCTGGCGCCCGCGCGAGGCCGAAGTGTCGCGGCGCGGCGCATCGCCCGCCGCGAGGATGCGCGCCGAACGCGAAGGCGAGCAGGACCGCTGGCGGGTGAAGATCGATGTGGGCGGCGGCTCGTGGAACGGCGATGCGGCGCTGCGGGTGCTCGACCAGGGCCGGATGCGCCTCACGGCCCAGCTGTCGCCGAAGGGCGTGGACATCGCCGGGCTGGTCGGCGCCTTTGCGCGGCGCAACGCGGTCGAAGGCAGGATCGACGGCCAGACCGAGCTCGAAACCGAGGGCGACAACCTGGGCGAGATGGTGCTCCGGCTGCACACGCGCACCCGATTCACGGTCAAGCCCGCGACCTTGAAGGGCTTCGATCTCGCGAAGGCAGTCAGCACCGCCGGCGCGGACCGCAGCGGCCAGACCGTGTTCGACGACCTCACGGGCACCCTCGACACCCAGTCCGGCGACGACGGCATCGTGCTTCGCTACACCGGCCTGCAGGCGCGCTCCGGCTTGCTCACCGCGAGCGGCAGCGCCACGGTGCTCAACCGGCGCCTGAACGGCGAGGCAGCAATCGACCTGGTCGACGGCGTGGTCGGCGTGCCCTTCAAGCTCGCCGGCACGCTCGACGAGCCGCAGCTTTCGCTGACCGGCGGCGCGCTCGCCGGCGCCGCAGTGGGCACGGCCGTGCTGCCGGGTGTCGGCACCGCCATCGGCGCGCGCATCGGGCAGCAGGTGGAAAAGCTGTTCGGCGGCGAGGACGAAGAGAAGGAAAAGAAGCCGCCGCAGAAGCCGCCGCAGAAGCCGCGCTGAGGCTCAGGGCGCCGGGCGGAAACCGGGCAGCGCATGCATGCGCCGCTTGAGCGCTTCGATGAAGGCGGTCACACGCGCGGGTCTATAGATCCCTGGCGGCAACGCGACGTGGATCCCGACGGGCTCCAGCCACCATTGAGGCAGCACCCGCTTGAGCCGGCCGGCCTGCAGGTCGTCCTGGCACATCCACGGCGCCGCCGCCCCGATGCCCGCGCCGTTGAGGATGGCGCGGTAGCTCGACAGCAGGCTGTCGGTGCGGATCGGCGTGTCCAGCGCCACGATGCGCGAGCGGCCGGCCTTGTCGAGCAGGCGCACGCTGCCCATCACGTAGGGCACCAGCCCGACGCAGGGCAGCGAGGGCAGCCGCGCCAGGGTCACCGGCCCCAGGCGCTTGAGCAGCGCCGGTGTGGCGAGCAGCACGCGCTCCATCGAGCCGAGCTGGCGGCAGACCAGCCCCGGGTCGCGCACCTCGCCGACGCAGACCCAGCACTCCGCGCCCGAGGCGGCGAGGTCGACCACGCGATCGGTCAGCGTCAGCTCGATGCGCAGGCCGGGATGGGCGGCGCGCAGATCGGTCACTGCATCGGTCAGGAAGCCGGTGCCGTAGCCGGAGGGACCGATCACGCGCAGCGTGCCCTCGGGCCGGCTCTGCCCGCCCGAGAGCCGGCTCGACAGGCCCGACCAGCGATCGGTCAGGTCGTGCGCCTCGGCCAGCAGCGAGCGGCCTTCGTCGGTCAGCGAGAAGCTCGCGGTGGTGCGTATCGCGAGCTTGCAGCCGAGCAGGCGTTCGAGCTCCAGCAGCCTGCGGCTCACCGTCGGCTGCGTGGTGCCGAGCAGGCGGGCCGCCTTGCTGAGCGAGCCGGTGTCGCCGATGCGCAGAAAAGTGTCGAGCAGGTCCAGGCGGTCGTGCGTGGTCTTCATGCGCAGCACGTATAGCACTTCATCGTCCCATACGTCTACCGCTGGCGCCGGTCTCTTCGTATCTTCGGCGGCATGAGCCGCAGAGCCGTTACCAAGGCGAATACCGGAGCGCGCAGCGCAGAGGTTACTTAATGAGCACCCAGATCCCCACTGCACGCTTCGTGGGCGACACGCCGCAGGGCGGCACCGTCCTCGGCTTCTATGCGCCCAAGGGCGCGCCGCGCCCGCCCCGCATTGCGCGCGGCGAGGGCATCTTCCTGTGGGACGCCGACGGCAAGCGCTATCTCGACGCCACCGCCGGCGCGGTGGTCGCCAACATCGGCCACGGCAATCCGCGCGTGCTGGCCGCGATGACCGAGCAGGCGGCCAAGGTCAGCTTCGCCTACCCGCGCTTCTTCGAGAGCGAGCACAACATCGCGCTGGCCGACCGCGTCTGCGCGCTCGCGGGCGAGGGCTTCGATCGCGCCTTCTTCGTCTCGGGCGGCTCGGAAGCCAACGAATCGGCGATCAAGCTCGCTCGACAGTACGCGGTGGTCAGGGGCCAGGCGAGCCGCGCCAAGGTGATCTCGCGCAACCCGAGCTACCACGGTTCCACGCTGGGTGCGCTGGCGGTCACGGGCGATGCCAACACGCTCAATCTCTACGGGCCGATGATCCGCGCGATGCCGAAGGTGCCGGCGCCGCTGTCCTACCGCGTGCCGGAAGGGCACACCGTCGAGTCCCATGCGCTGGCGTGCGCCGACGAACTCGAACAGGCCATCCTGCGCGAAGGCCCGGAGACCGTGCTGGCCTTCATCGTCGAACCGATCGGCGGGCTCTCGACCGGCGCGGTGGTGTCCTCGGCGGCCTACTTCGAGCGCGTGCGCAGCATCTGCGACCGCCATGGCGTGCTGGTCATCTACGACGAGATCATGAGCGGCGCCGGCCGCACCGGCGCCTTCCTCGCCGCGCACCACTGGCCGGCCGCGCGCCCCGATCTCGTGACCTTGGCCAAGGGCTTGGCCGCCGGCTACACGCCGCTGGGCTGCCTGCTCGCGCCCGACCGCATCGTCGATGCCGTGGCTGCCAGCGGCGGCTTCGTGCACGGCCATACCTACTTCACCAATCCGCTTTCCTGCGCGGTCGCGCATGCGGTGGTCGACGAGGTGGTCCGGCAGGGCCTTGTCGCGCGCGCCCGCGACAGGGGCGCGTACCTGATGGCGCGCCTCACCGAAGTCGCCGCGCGTTCGCCCATCGTCGGCGACGTGCGCGGCAAGGGTTTGCTGACCGCGATCGAGATCGTGGCCGACAAGGCCACACGCCGCCAGCTGCCGGTGGCCTTCAACGCGCCCGCCCGGCTCACCGAGCACGGCTTGAAGCACGGCATCGCGCTGTACAACCGCCGCGCCAACCTCGGCGCCTTCGGCGACTTCCAGATGATCACGCCGCCGCTCACGATCACCGAGCCGGAGATCGACGAGCTCGCCGACCTGCTCGAGAAGTCCCTGCGCGATCTCGCCGACGAGATCGCGCGCAAGGGCCTGGCCGCGTGAACCCTATTCATTTCTGAAAGGTCCCCGATGAAGCTCCCCGTTCTCCTGAAGACCGCGCTCGCCTGCGCGACCCTCGCATTCGCCGCTGCCGCTTCGGCGCAGATCGCCGCCGGCAAGGGCCCCGTGAAACTCATCGTCGGTTACCCGGCCGGCGGCTCGGCCGACGTGCAGGCACGCACGCTGGCCGACAAGCTCGCGGCCGAGCTCGGCACCACGGTGGTCGTCGACAACCGCACCGGCGCCGGCGGACAGATCGCGGCCGACTATGTGCGCGCCGCGCCGCCCGACGGCCTCACGGTGCTGCTGGCCAACATGCACATGATGGTGATGCTGCCGCTGACCTCGAAGTCGGTGCGCTACGACCCGGTGAAGGACTTTCAGGCCGTGGGCCGCATCGTGAGCTTCTACGAAGGCATTGCCGTGCCCGCCGCGCTGCCGGCGCAGAACGTGCAGCAGTGGCTGGACCTCGCGCGCGCCGATCCGTCGAAGGCGAGCTACGGCGTTCCCGCGCCCGGCAGCGTCGCGCAGTTCATGGGCTTCCGCCTCGGCAGCGAGGCCAAGGCCAACCTGGTGGCCGCGCCCTACCGCGGCGCGGCGCCGCTGGTGCAGGACCTGCTGGGCAACCAGATCGCGGCCGGCATCATCCCGATCGCCGACCTGGTCGCGCACCAGCAAAGCGGCAAGCTCAAGGTGCTGGCCGTCAACGGCGCGAAGCGCGCGGCGCTCCTGCCCGATGTGCCGACGCTCAAGGAACTGGGCCAGCCGCACTTCGACAACCTCGAATGGACCGGTCTCTTCGTGCCCGCCGGCACGCCGCGGCCCATCGTCGAGCAGCTGCACGCGGCGCTCGGCAAGGCGCTCGCCAACAAGGAAGTGCAGGAGCGCTTGCAGAAGCTCAGCAGCGATCCGAGTCCGAGCACGCCCGAGGAATTGACCAAGCTCATTGCCGACGATCTCAAGCGTTGGGGGCCAGTGGTCAAGGCTTCCGGTTTCACGTCCGAATGACGACGCCACCGATCCCTCCGCACAAGTCCCTGAATCTTCCCGGTGTTCACGGCTACGCCGACCGCAAGAGCGTGGCCGCCGGCGAATGCGTGCGCTTTCACGTCAGCAGCGACCGCGGCTACCAGCTCTCGGTCTGCCAGCTCGGCAGCGATGTGGAAGGGCGCAGCGACGATGTCGTGCTGCACGCCTTCGCGCCGTCGCCCGCGCGCGTGCAGGCCATCCACCCGGGCTCCTATGTCTTCGTCGAGAAGGGGCTGGATGCGGCGCTGCCGCTCCACGGCCTGACGCTGGAATGCTGGGTCAAGCCCTGGAGCATCGCCACGCGCCAGACCCTTATCGGCCAATACGACTTTCCCGCCCACTGCGGCTGGGGCCTGTTCATCGAGGAGGGTGGGGCGCTCGCCTTCTACCTCGGCGATGGCCGGGGCTTCCGCGCCGAGGCGCAGCGGGCGCACGGCCGGCTCGTCGAGCGGCGCTGGCAGCATGTGGCCGCCACGTGGAACGGCCGCGTCGCGGCGCTGTGGATCGATGGTCAACAGGTCGGGCAATGGGATGCGGGGCAGGAAGTCCGGCCCGGTCCCGCGCCGCTGCGAATGGGCGCGAGCGGCGTCGACGGTCTGGCCGACGTCTTTCTCGAGGCCGATCTCGTCATGCCGGTCCTCTACGGTCGCGCGCTGGTACCTGAAGAGATTGCCGAGCGCCACGCGCAGCGCGGCCTCGCGATCGCCTCCGGCCGCTCGGTGCTCGCCTGCTGGCCGCTGCGCGAGGAGCGCGGCGCGCAGGTGGCCGACGCAAGCGGCCATCAGCGCACCGGCCGCATCGTCAACCACGGCACCTGGATGATCGTCGGCCCCGCCTTCGAGCCTGCGAAGGTCGCACCCAGCGAAGACGCCGAATCAGGCTACGACCCCTTCGCCGATCCGACGCGCGGCCACGGCCTGCGCTTCGCGAGCGACGATCTCTACGACTGCCGATGGGAGGCGACGCACGAGTTCCGCATCCCCGAAGATGCGAAGTCCGGCGTCTACGTCGGCCGCATCCGCTTCGAGCAGGGCGGCCGCGAAGCCGACTACGACATCACTTTCATCGTCCGGAAGCCGGCGCATGCAGCGCCGGCGCCGATCCTCGTGCTGTGCGCCGTCAACAGCTGGCTGGCCTATGCGAGCACGCCCTTCGCGAAGAACGTGGTCGACGATCCTGTGTGGCCGCGCCGTGCGGCCGGCCTGGAGAACTGCCATCCGGAAGCGCCGGCCTACAGCAGCTACACCTACCACCGCGCCGGCCAGCCCTGCTACCAGGTCGGCCTGCGCATGCCCTGGCCCAACGCCAGCCCCAGTGCGCTCTACGATCCGGCCGGCAGCGGCTTCAGCCAGTGGACGCGGCTGGAGCGCCGCCTGCACGTCTGGCTCGCGCGCGAGGGCTACGACTTCGACGTGATCGGCGACATCGACCTGCATCGCGATCCCGCGATCCTCTCGCGCTACCAGACCGTGTTCGTCAACGGCCACAGCGAATACTGGTCGCTGCCCGGCGTCGAGGGTCTCGACGACTACCTCCGCCGCGGCGGCAGCGCGATCGTGCTGTCGGGCAACACCATGTACTTGCGCGTGAGTTACGACGAGGACTTCAGCGTGATGGAGCAACGCAAGGTCAACGGCCCCCATCACGACGAAACCGTGCCGCCGGTGGGCCCGCCCGCCGGGCCCTTCGGCGAGCAGTACCACAGCCAGGACTGGGCGCGTGGCGGCCGCCTCAAGGCCTCGGGCCGGCCGGCGGCCGACATCATCGGCCTGGAGACCGCGGGCTGGGCCTTTGCCGACGGCGAGGACTTCGGCGTCTACCACGTGGAACAGCCGGCGCACGCGTTGTTCAACGAGCCGCATCCGCTGGGCTTGGCGAAAGGCCAGACCTTCGGCCATGCGCCGGGCGGTGGCTTGCCGCGCGCGATCGGCCATGAGTGGGACCTGACGATCGCCACGCTCGCACGCATGACGAAGCACACGCCGCCGGGTGCTGCGCTGCCGGCGCCGCAGGAAGGCATCGAGGTCATCGCCAACGGCATCCGGCGCGTGCCCGGCAAGCTCGACGCCTACCTCGACTACCACTCGAATCTCACCGAGTCGATCGGCGGACTCTCGGCCGAGATGATCTACTGGGAACGGCCGCAAGGCGGGCGCGTGTTTCACGCCGGCGCGGTCGGCGCGGCCTGGGTGATCGGCAGCGACCCGAACTTCGGCAAGCTGCTCAAGAACGTGCTGTACCGCTTCGGCGTGCAGCCGCGGGCCTGAGGCTCAGCCTGCGAGCAGGGCGCCGAAGCGTTCCACGTCGACATTGCCGCCGCTCACCAGCACGCCGATGCGTTTGCCGCGCAGCTGCGCCTTCATCTCGCGTGCGGCCGCAAAGCCCAGGCAGCCGGTGGGCTCCACCACCAGCTTCATGCGCGAGGCGAAAAAACGCATGGCCTCGACCAGCTGCGCGTCGCTCGCGGTGAGCACGTCGTCGACATCGCGGCGGATGATGGGGAAGGTGTGTTGGCCAAGGTGCTGCGTCTGCGCGCCGTCCGCGATGGTCTTGGGCGTGTCGATGTGGACGATCTCGCCGCTGCGAAACGACTGCTGCCCGTCGTTGCCCGCTTCCGGCTCCACGCCGTAGACCTTGCACTGCGGCGAAAGCGCGCGCGTCGAGAGCGCCGAGCCCGAGATCAGGCCGCCGCCGCCCATGGGAGCGAAGAAGGCATCGAGCGGCCCCACCTCCTCGAACAGTTCTTTCGCCGCCGTGCCCTGGCCCGCGATCACGTCCGGATGGTCGTAGGGCGGGATCAGCGTCAGGCCGTGCTTCTCGGCGAGCTCGCGGCCGATCTGTTCGCGGTCGTCCCTGTAGCGGTCGTAGATCACGACCTGGCCGCCGTAGCCCTTGGTGGCCGCCACCTTGGCCGCCGGCGCATCGTGCGGCATCACGATGGTGGCGGGCATGCCGAGGATGCGTGCCGCGAGCGCGATGGCCTGCGCATGGTTGCCCGAAGAGAAGGCCACCACGCCGGCGCGGCGCTGGCGCTCGTCGAACTTCGACAAGGCATTGAAGGCGCCACGGAACTTGAAGGCGCCCATGCGCTGCAGGTTCTCGCACTTGAAGAAAACCTCGGCGCCCAGCTCTTCGTCGGCCGTGCGCGAGCGCAGGACAGGCGTGCGATGGGCATGGCCTTCGATGCGCGCGGCAGCGGCGGCGACGTCTTCGAAGGTGGGCAGTTGCAGGGTCTCAGGCATGGCGTTCCTCGGCATGGACAGATTATCTATATCTGGACAAATTATCAAAGCTCCTCGAACCAGCGGTCCGCCCACTGGTTGAGCGGCTTCAGGCGCTTCACGAGTTCGACGCCCGATTCGGTGAGCGCATAGCCGAGCTCGGCCAACTCGACGATGTTCAGCGCGCGCAGTTCCTTGATGCGGTCGTTGAGGACCGAGGGCGACATCTCGCCCGCATTCGTCTGCAGCAGCCTGAAGCTCTGCGGCGCGCCGTCGCGCAGCTCCCACAGGATGCGCAATGTGCCCTTGCGGCCGAGCTGCTCGAGCAGGGCCATGATCGGTCGCCGGGCCGTGACGGGGAGGGCATCGGAAGTCTTGGCGTTCATGCTGCAAAGGTGATTGCGCTACGGAATCCGTAGCGATAGACTGCATTTTGCTGCTACGAATTCCGTAGCGAAATGCAGCCATTCTAGCCAGAGGAATTGCCGATGACGACCCCGTCCGAACCACGCATCGCACCGCTTGCGCCGCCCTATCCGGAAGAGCTCGGTGCGCTGCTGAAAAAGATGACGCCGCCCGATGCGCCAAAGATCCTGGCGCTCTTCCGGGTACTGGCGATCAATCCGGCGCTGGCCGATCGATCGATGCCATGGGGCGGCTACCTGCTGGGCCGCAAGGCAAGCCTTCCGCTGCGCGATCGGGAGATCGTCATCCTGCGCGTGTGTGCGCGCTGCGGCGCGGAGTACGAGTGGGGCGTGCATTGGGCGGCGTTCGCCCAGGCTGCGGGACTGGGCGAACGTGAGCGCGAGGCCATCGTCTCGGCCGTCGCCGACCTCGAAGTGCTTGCACTGCGTGATCGGCTGCTGTTGCAGATGGTGGACGCGCTGCACGACAAGGCCGATGTCGACGACGCGCTCTGGCAATCGTTGTCGGCGCACTGGACGCCGCCGCAGCTGATCGAGCTGCTGATGCTCGCCGGCTGGTACCACGCGATCAGCTATGTCTGCAACGCGGCGCGGGTGCCGCTGGAGACATGGGCGGCGCGGTGGGGTCAAGCCCGTTGACGCGGTGCATCTGAGGTGACCCCAACGCTTGCGCAGCAGGGGGTCAGGTGCCGACGTAGGCCGCGAGGTGCTCGCCGGTGAGGGTGGAGCGGGCGGCGACGAGGTCGGCGGGTGTGCCCTCGAAGACGATCCGGCCGCCGTCGTGGCCGGCGCCGGGGCCGAGGTCGACGATCCAGTCGGCGTGCGCCATGACCGCCTGGTGGTGCTCGATGACGATGACCGACTTGCCGGCGTCGACGAGCCGGTCGAGCAGGCCGAGCAGCTGCTCGACGTCGGCGAGATGGAGGCCGCTGGTCGGCTCGTCGAGGACGTAGACGCCGCCCTTCTCGGCCATGTGGGTGGCCAGCTTGAGCCGCTGCCGCTCGCCGCCGGACAGCGTGGTGAGCGGCTGGCCGAGGCTGAGGTAGCTCAAGCCCACATCGGCGAGCCGCTCGAGGATGGCGTGCGCGGCCGGCGTGTGCGCCTTGCCGGCGCCGAAGAACTCCCCGGCCTCGGACACCGACATCGCGAGCACCTCGCTGATGTCGCGGCCGCCGAAGCGGTACTCCAGGACCGACGCCTGGAATCGCTTGCCCTCGCAGTCCTCGCAGGTCGTGGCGACGCCGGCCATCGTCGCCAGGTCGGTGTAGATGACGCCGGCGCCGTTGCAAGTGGGGCAGGCGCCCTCGGAGTTGGCGCTGAACAGCGCCGGCTTCACGCCGTTGGCCTTTGCGAACGCCTTGCGGATCGGCTCGAGCAGATCGGTGTAGGTCGCCGGGTTGCTCCGTCGCGAGCCGCGGATCGCGCCCTGGTCGACCGACACCACACCCTCGCCGGCGCGGATCGATCCGTGCACGAGCGAGCTCTTGCCGGAGCCCGCCACGCCGGTGATCACGCAAAGCACGCCGAGCGGGATGTCGACGTCGACGTCCTTCAGGTTGTGAGTGCTCGCGCCGCGGATCGGAAGCTGGCCCGTCGGCGTTCGTACCGTCTCCTTGAGGGCGGCCCGGTCGTCGAAGTGGCGCCCGGTGAGGGTGCCGCTGGCCCGCAGCCCCTCGACGGTTCCCTCGTAGCAGACGGTGCCGCCCGCCGTACCGGCGCCCGGGCCCAGGTCGACGACGTGGTCGGCGATCGCGATCGCCTCCGGCTTGTGCTCGACGACGAGCACCGTGTTGCCCTTGTCCCGCAGCTGCAGCAACAGCTCGTTCATCCGCTGGATGTCGTGGGGGTGCAGGCCGATGGTGGGCTCGTCGAAGACGTAGGTGACGTCGGTGAGCGAGGAGCCGAGGTGGCGGATCATCTTGGTGCGCTGTGCCTCGCCGCCCGACAGCGTGCCCGACGGCCGGTCGAGCGAGAGGTAGCCCAGCCCGATCTCCACGAACGAGTCGAGGGTATGCAGCAGCTTGGCGAGCAACGGCGCGACCGACGGCTCTTCGAGGCCACGGACAAAATCGGCCAGGTCGCTGATCTGCATCGCGCAGGCGTCGGCGATGTTGATCTTCCTGATCCTGGAGGACCGGGCGGCCTCGCTGAGCCGGGTGCCGCCGCAGTCGGGGCAGGTGTCGAACGTCATCGCCCGATCCACGAAGGCGCGGATATGCGGCTGCAGCGCGTCGAGGTCCTTGGACAGGAACGATTTCTGGATCTGCGGGATCAGCCCCGCGTACGTCAGGTTGATGCCATCGACCTTGATCTTGGTCGGCTCCTTGTAAAGGAGATCCTGCAGCTCCTTCTTGGTGAACTTGCGGATCGGCTTGTCCGGGTCGAAGAAGCCGCAGCCGTTGAAGATGCGGCCATACCAGCCGTCCATGCTGTAGCCGGGAATCGTGATCGCGCCCGCGTTGATCGACTTGGCCTCGTCGTACAGCTGGGTGAGGTCGATATCGGAGACCTTGCCCATGCCCTCGCAGCGCGGGCACATACCGCCCGTGCGGCTGAAGCTCTGTTTCACCGTCTTGCTGGCACCGCGCTCGACGGTGATCACACCGGTCGCCCGGACCGAGGCGACGTTGAAGGAGAACGCGTTGGGTGAGCCGATGTGCGGCTTGCCGAGCCGGCTGAAGAGGATGCGCAGCATCGCGTTGGCGTCGGTGGCGGTGCCGACGGTAGAGCGGGCGTTGGCGCCCATCCGCTCCTGGTCGACGATGATCGCGGTCGTCAGGCCGTCGAGTACGTCGACCTCAGGCCGCGCCATCGTCGGCATGAAACCCTGCACGAAGGCGCTGTAGGTCTCGTTGATCAGCCGCTGCGATTCCGCGGCGATCGTGCCGAACACCAGCGAACTCTTGCCGGAGCCGGAGACGCCGGTGAACACCGTCAGCCGGCGCTTAGGGAGCTCGACGCTGATGTCCTTGAGGTTGTTCACGCGCGCGCCCTGCACGCGGATCAGACCGTGGCGGTCGGCAACGTGCAGCGCAGGCGACTGCGTGTCCTTCCTCGTCGCCTTGCTCATCGTGTCTCCATCTGTTGGGCGGGGCCGCATTGCCGGACCGCTCAGCGCACTTCGTTGATCCGGATGTGGTTGCCTGCGGGATCGCGGAAGGCACAGTCGCGCACGCCGTACGGCTGCTCGGTGGGCTCCTGGATGAGCTCGGCGCCGCTCGCCTGCAGGCGAGCGAAGGTGCCGTCGAGGTCGGCGGTGGCCAGGATGATGATGGCGTAGGTTCCCTTGGCCATCATCTCGGCGATGGTGCGGCGCTCGTCGTCGGTGACGCCGGGGGTGGCGGCCGGCGGGTGCAGGACGATGGACGTGCCAGGCTGGTCGGCGGGGCCGACCGTGATCCAGCGCATCCCGTTGTATCCGACGTCGTTGCGGACCTCGAAGCCGAGGATGTCGCGGAAGAAGGCCAGGGAGGCGTCCGGGTCGTTGTGCGGGAGGAAGCTCGAGTGAATGGTGATGTCCATGGCGGTCAGTCTGGTTGCGGTGGCGGCCAGTCTAGTTGCGGCTCGGTGATCGGCGCTTCTCGATTCCTGATCGGTCTGGTGACTTGTTTCGCCACGCACGACGGGATCCCCGCGGTCGCGCGCGCTCCCTGGCGCCGATACGTGCTGGGCGGCATGCCGACCAGCTCGGTGAAGCGAGTGCTGAAGGTGCCCAGCGACGAGCAGCCGACCTCGAAACAGACCTCTGTGACGCTGAGATCGCCACGACGCAGCAGCGCCATCGCGCGCTCGATGCGCCGCGTCATCAGATAGGCGTACGGCGGCTCGCCGTAGGCGAGCCGGAACTGGCGGCTGAGGTGTCCGGCCGACATGTTCACGCCACGGGCGAGCGCCTCGACGTCCAGCGGCTGCGCGTACTCCCGGTCGATCCGGTCGCGAACGCGGCGTAGCCTCGCGAGGTCGCGCAGGTGCTGCGCTGCGGCGGGTCTGCTGGTCATCTGCGCGATCGTGTCACGCCGCACCGGCGTGCTCAAGCCCGTTGACGTGGTGTATCCGAGGTGGGCGACGAGGTCGCGGAAGGTGAGGGGGTTGCCTGTGTCGTCTAGAATGAGACTAAAATTCGTCTTCATATAGACATACCGAGGCCAGCCATGTTGTCGTCACAGACCAGAACCGGTTCCGCCCCCAAGCCGCGTCGCGGCACCCAGGCCGTCATCGTCTATCAGCGGAACAAAGGTGTCGACGCCTACGTGCGCGCGGTGTCCGGCGCCACGCCGATGGAAATCGTGGCGATCGAACGCCAGGGTGTGCAGGGAATCTTCATCAAGGATCTGTCCAAGAGGATGGACCTTGCGACTTCGCGCTTCTTCGCCATCCTCGGCGTGCCGAAGGCCACGGCCGAGAAGAAGGCTGCTGCGGGCGAGCTGGTCTCCGGCAGCGGCGGCCAAGCCGCGATCGGCATGATCAAGCTCCTCGGAATCGCACAGGACATCGTCGAGAACAGCAAGGCGCCCGAGGCGAAGGGCTTCGATGCCGCGAAATGGCTCGGCCAATGGATCGAGCGGCCCCAGCCCTCTCTCGGCGGCCGCAAACCCGCGGATCTGATCGACACGCCGACGGGCGTGGAGGTCGTCGCCCGTCTGCTGGGCTCCATCGAGAGCGGCGCCTACCAGTGAAGCTGTGGCGAATCGCGGCCGATACTCGAAAGTACCGCGCCGATGATCTCAGCGGCGGCGGCGCGGCCAAGCATCCCGGCCGATGGAACGACACTGGCGAGCCGGTCGTCTACGCGGCGCCGTCCGTCTCCATCGCGGTGCTCGAGACCGCTGCGCACATCGACAACACCGGCCTTCCGCTGAACCGATATCTGCTCGAGCTGGATGTACCGGATGACACGTGGGAGTCGCGCGAAGAACTCGACGTGGCGTCCCTGCCTGCGACCTGGTCGGCGATCCCCGCGGGTCATGCCAGCGTGAGGATCGGCTCCGCGTGGCTTGCCTCGCTGCGAACGCCGATTCTGCTGGTGCCTTCGGTGGTGGTTCCAGAGGAACGAGCGGCCCTGATCAATCCTCTCCATCCGCAGTCGAAGCGGATCGCGCCGCGAATCGTTCGCCTGTTCGAATACGACCGGCTCTTCAGGTCATGAGCTTGGCGCGATTCGCTTGGCGGATTCGGGCATGAAGCTGGAGTGAACGCTACCCGCACACCCCGCTCGCATTTTTTCTTGGCGTCGCCCTGTTCGCCGGCCCCCGGTCTGCCGATATACCGGCATGACCCCATCGAAGACGCCGGCCGCGGGCGAGCCGAACTACAAGATCCAGCAGCGCGAAGGCTGCAGGATCGTGTACGGCCACATGCCGCTGCGCGACTGGCTGCTTCTCTTGAAGGAGGCGAGCGACATCGACGTGCTGCATGCCGACGTCGCGCGCATGCTGGGCGCCACTGCCGTCCTCGGGCCGCCGCAAGGGCTGGCGCGCATCCGCGAGCAGGAAGCGCCCGCCGCCATGGGACGCGTGCGCGCGCAGCTGGGCCGTGCTGCGCGCCGGCTCGAGCCGGATGCCGTGCGCTGGCTCGCGGCCGGTGAACAGGGGCTTTCGAGCCTGGCGCTCTTCACGCTCTTGACCGGCGTTCGCCCGCCGCACTACGGCGGCGCCGCGCTCGACCTGCCGCGCAGCGCGAGCGAGTTCCGCCGCTGCCGCCTGCTGGTGGAGCAGACCCCCTCGCTGCGGCGCACGCTCCTGCTGCTGGCGGGCCGCGTCAGCGAACCTGCGGTCGTGCCCTGGGCCGCGCTGGCCGAGGCCTGGAACGATCTCTGCGTCCAGATGGACCACGAGCTGCCGCACTGGCGCGACGGCACCGGCCGCGCGCCGGGCGTCAATGCGATGCTGGCCTGCTTCCTCGAAGTCGAGACCGACCTGGCCGTGCTTCAGTCCAGCCGGATGACCACCGCATCGCTGGCGTTGCCGGACAGCTTTTCGAGTCCCGCCGCGCGCCGCGCCGGCAGCGCGCACTGGTTGATGTAGCCTTGTCGCCGGCAGCCATGGCGGCTGCGATGAGGTGGGCCACGGTGAGCCGGCCGAAGCATCTTTTGATTGTTGCTGCACTCGCACTTTCGATGAACCTGGCGGCGCACGCCGGGGCGTGGGGCGACGGCGCTTTCGACAACGACGCCGCGCAGGACTGGCTGGCCGAATGCGAGCGCAGGGCGGATCCGGCCTTTGTGTCCCAGGCTCTCGACATGGCGCAGATGGCAAGCCACATCGATGCGGACGACGGGGCCGCCGCGGTCGCTGCCGCCGAACTGATCGCCGGCGCCATCGGCAAGGGCGCCGCGGCATCGAAAACGCGAGCGGTGGAGTGCCTGGCCGGCAGACGAACAGAAGAACTGCATGCGCTCGCGACGCGCGCCAGGCTGGCCCTGGCCCGCGTCGCGGACCGCAATGTCTCCGAGCTCGCCCAACAATGGGAAGAAGAAAAGCCGAACCGGTGGGCTTCCAACCTGACACGGCTTGCGGCGCGTCTGCAGCGCTAGAAGGGCCTGTTAGCAGGCCCTGGGCGTCTTAACGCCCGGTTACCACCGGGACAAGCACATCAGGCGATGTCCGACAGAAAAATGCGCAAGCTCGGATGTGATGCCGTCTCATGGCTTTTGGTGCTGGAAGGAACTGATGTCAGAGGGTTTCAATTCAAGGTCTGCGCGGACGACGGAGGTGTCGATCGGCGCCCAGTTGGACGCCACCCGCAACGCGGCGAGCGCAAGAGAAGAGGCGCAGGCCGCCATCGTTCGCTCGTTCGGAAGCTTCATCCGGGGCGGCCCGGGTCCTACGGAAGAGCAGCTCAGGCAGTTCGCGAGATTGGCGGCCGACGAAGCGCGACGGCGCCGCCGGCTCGCCGACCGCCTGGCGGCGCGGCCGGCCGACAACGAACCGAAGACGCCGTCGCCCGTCGTGGTGGCGCGGCCGGCCGACAACGAACCGAAGACGCCGTCGCCCGTCGTGGTGGCGCGGCCATTGCGCGCCGTTGCCTTGCTGGCCATGTGGACCGTGGCGATCCCGCTCATCGTCGTCGCGGCCTTCGGCCCTCGCGACGGGTCCTTCTCTTCGGCAAGCGAAAAAATGCCGATGCATGCATCGCCGGATGCGCCGGCCGTCGCGCTGGCGCAAGCGCCGAAGGCGGACACCGAACCCCTTGCCGTCGTTGCGGAGCGCTCCCGTGCGGCGCCAGGCAAAACCCCGCGCAGGTCTTCATCGGCCCACGCCAGTGCAGCACCGCTGCTGGCCCGCGCCGGCGCCCGGGGTCCGTCGGCCAAGTGCACGGGCTTGAGTTTCGTGTTCCGCGCGGTCTGCATGAACTACGCGTGCGCGCAGCCATCCGCCCGCCGCAGCCTGCAGTGCGTCGAACCCCTACGCCAGCGCCGGCTCGACGAAGCGCGTCGCAATCCGCTGCTGCTGGGCTGAGCCTGCATCAGTCGTTCAGCTGCGCTTCGCTGCGAGAGTCGGATCACCAAGCGTTCGATTGAGGGCGACCGCCTTTCGCGTCAGGAGGCGCACTGTGGCGGGGTCGACGGTCATTCCCTCTCGCAGTTCCAGCGTGGCCATTTCGTACTTCCCTCCAGGCTTGAGCCCGGGTTCGATGGCGCGCAGCTGCTGCCCTCGCCAGAAGCCGAACAGTACCCGGGCTTCCTCCGCGCGAATGAGGAGCACGGGCCCGTTCGCGAGATAGACGAGGTGGCGCCATTTCACGACCTCCTCCATCGCCGACGCGGCGCGAACCGCCGCACGCAATTCCCCGACGCACGCCCGACGCCAGCCATCGAGGGCGGCCACATAGGCGTCGGGACTAGAAGCAGGCGTCGTCTTTTGCATTCTGGACAGGCTTGATCGGCGAAGCTTAAACGGGACCGGGGCGCCAAGCCGTCATTCGACAAGCTTCGGCGATCGCTGCGGAGTCGGAGTGCCTGCGGTATCGTGGGTGGGCCTCGCAGGCTGGTCATGGTCGCGAGGCTGTCTACCAAGGAGACGCAATGCGAGCCATCTTCGCGATCGCTGGTGTTCTCAACCTGGCAGGCTGCGCGGGCGCGGCCCATGCACCGCCTCCGACGGCCTGCGGCGCCGATCCCGCAGGGCAGGCCTGCGAGGTCGAGCGCTACATGAACGCTCCGTAGCCGCTTCTCGAGCTCAATCGTCCAGGCGCACCACTTCCGGGTAGGCTGCGCTGCCATGCAGCCGCTCGACCTCGGCCGCGCGCCGCGTCAGCACCGCGCGCTGGTTGATGTAGCCCTTGTCGGTGATCTCGCCGGCATCGATGTCGGGCGGGGTAGCGAGCACCAGTGCGCGCACCGGGCGTTGCGAGGAGCCTGCACCGGCGTCGCGCATGGCTGCCATCGTGCGGCGCAGCGCGGCCGCCAGCTCCTCGCGCGGCAGCGCGGCGCCCTGCGGGCTGGCGAACACCAGCATGCCAACCGCCTCGCGGTCGTGGCCGGTGATCACGACGTCCTGCACCAGCGGCGCAAGCCGCGAGACCAGCTCCACGCGCAGCGTGCCCACCGACACCCAGGTGGCGCTGGTGAGCTTGAAGTCCTCGGCCACGCGGCCGTTGAACATCACGCCGCACTCGGGCCGTGCTTTATCGACCAGGTAGCCCGCGTCGCCGATGCGGTAGTAGCCCTCCTCGTCGAAGGCCTGCGCGGTCTCGCGCGGCGCACCGCGATAGCCGGGAAACACCGAAACGCCCTTGACCCGCATCTCCAGCTTGTCGCCGTTGGGGACGAACTTCAGCTCCAGCCCCGGCAGCGGCGCGCCGATGCAGCCTGCGCCGTCGAGCTTCCAGTGCGCCGAGGTGATCGCGGGCGAGGTCTCGGTCGCGCCCCAGGAAGTGGTGAGCCACAGCGGCTGCGCGGGCCGTGCGCGCCGCGCCACCGCTTCGAGCCGCTGCCAGGTCGAGGGCGCGAGCGCCGCGGCGGCATAGAAGCACAGGCGCAGGCGCGAGAAGGCCTCGGCCGCGAGCGTGTCGTCCGCCTCGAGGAAGGGCAGCAGCATGTCGTAGCCGCGCGGCACGTTGAAGAGCAGCGTGGGCCGCACCTCGCGCAGGTTGCGCACCGTCTTCTCGATCAGCCCCGGCGCCGGCCGGCCCTCGTCGATGTAGAGCGCGCCGCCGTGGCTGAGGACGATGTTGAAGTTGTGGTTGGCGCCGAAAGTGTGGCTCCAGGGCAGCCAGTCCACCAGCACCGGCGGCTCCTGGTCGAGGAAGCGCCAGGTCTGCGCAATCATCTGCTGGTTGGCGCACAGCATGCGGTGCGTGTTGATTACCACCTTGGGCCGGCCGGTCGAGCCCGAGGTCAGCAGGTACTTGGCGTGGGTGTCGGGCAGGATGGCCTCGAAGGCCTGCATGACGGCCGGCGTTTCCTCGGTTTCGAGCAGCTGCGCGAAGCTGAGCGCGCCCGGGTGGGCGTCGGCGTTGCGGCTGAACACCGCCGGCGCATCGATGCGCGAGCCCGCCAGTGCGCTGCCGTAGACCTTGGCATCCGAGGCATAGATCAGCGCCGGCTCGAGCGCGCGCAGCATGCTGTGCAGCCGCGTCGGGTCCTTCGCCATGCGCGAATAGGCGCTGGAGAGCGAGCAGGCGGTGCGGCCGATGTGCATGGCGGCGAGCATCAGCACCGCATGGTCGATCGCGTTGTCGGAGAGGATCACCACCGGCTTGTCTGCGGGCACGCCCAGGTCCAGCAGGCCTTGCGCCACGGCGCCGACGGCGCGGCGCAGCGCACGGTAGTCGAGCCGGCGCCAGCCTTCGCCGCTTTCGTCGCGCTCGGCCAGCGCCAGCGCATCGGGCGTCTCGCGCGCCCAGCGCTCCAGCCACTCGCCGATGCAGCGCGCATAGGGCCTGAGCGCCACCGGCGAGCGCAGCGCGAAGGAGCCGTCGTCGAAGTCGATGCGCAGGGTGCGCGGCGGGGCGAGGTGGCGCTCGTCGTCGAAGAAGCCGGGGGCGGTCATCGCTTGTCTCCTGGAGGCGCTTGGTTATTCGAGTGTGCCGGACGCCGCTTTTGCGC
The DNA here is from genome assembly GCF_964253805.1 of Variovorax sp. LjRoot175. Taxonomy (NCBI): domain Bacteria; kingdom Pseudomonadati; phylum Pseudomonadota; class Betaproteobacteria; order Burkholderiales; family Comamonadaceae; genus Variovorax; species Variovorax sp. LjRoot175. The sequence continues at coordinate 77,730 of NZ_CAXURY020000001.1, forward strand.
GAATCAGGTTCAACAGCAGGATGTCGCGCGCGGCTTCGAGCTCACTGGTGTGGCGTTGGCCCAGCTCCGCGGCCACGCCTTCGGCCACCTGCTGCTTGAGCTCGGGTGTCATCGTGGGTGCACCCAGATCCTTCCACCAGTCCTCGATCGGCCCACCCAGGTGCGCGAGCACATGCGCGATGCCGCCGGCGCCACCGGAGAGATGCAGGTTCATGAACGGGCCCATCACGGCCCAGCGCAAACCGGGCCCGTGCGCGATGGCCGCATCGATGTCGGCCACCGAGGCCACGCCCTGGTCGACTAGGTGAAAGGCCTCGCGCCACAGCGCGGCCTGCAGCCGGTTCGCGATATGGCCCTTGACCTCGCGCTTCACGTGGATCGGGCGCTTGCCGATCGCGGCATAGAAGGCCATCGTGCGTTCGATGGTCGCGGGCGATGTGGCCGTGCCGCCGATCACCTCGACCAGCGGAATCAGGTGCGGCGGATTGAAGGGGTGGCCCAGTACCACGCGCGCGGGATGCGCGCAGCCGGATTGCATGCCGCTGATCGCGAGCCCCGAAGAGCTCGAAGCGAGGATCGCGTGCGGCTGCGCGGCCACGTCCATGCGGCGGAACAGATCGATCTTGAAGTCCAGGCGCTCGGGGCCGTTCTCCTGCACGAAGTCGGCGTCGCGCACCGCGTCTTCCAGCGTTGCATGGAAGCGCAGCCGCTCCATCGACGCACCTTCGGCCAGCCCGAAGCGCTGCAAGGTCGGCCAGTGCTGCGCCACGGCTTCGAATAGGCGCGCCTCGGCGCCCGGCGAAGGATCGGTGGCATCGACGTCGAGCCCGTGGGCGAGGAAGTAGGCCGTCCAGCTGGCGCCGATCACACCGGTGCCGACGACCGCGACGCGTGTGATGGCCGTGTCCATGTGCGCCATCGTCAGGATTCGGCCGTGAAGCCGACCTTCTTGACCAGCGGACCCCAGCGCTCGAACTCGGCGCTTTGCGAGCGCGCCATCTCCTCGACGGTGGAGCCCTGGGCGATCAGGCCGACCACCGCCAGGCTGTCGATGACGGACTTGTCCTTGATCGCGGCGTTGATGGACGCGTTGGCGGCGGCGATCACCGAGGCCGGCGTCTTGGCCGGCGCGTAGAAGCCGAACCACTCTTCGGTGGTCAGTTCCGGAAAGCCCTGTTCGGCCAGGGTCGGGACCTCGGGCGAGAACGGCGAGCGCGCCTTGCCGGAGGTGGCGATCAGGCGCAGCTTGCCGGCCTTGTGGTTGGCGATGAAGTCGCCGCTGGGCGTGATCATCGAGGCGATCTGGCCGCCCACCACGTCGGTCACGCCGGGGATGGAGCCGCGGTAGGGCACGTGCTTGAGCTCGACGCCGTTGTTGATGCCCAAGAGCGCGCCGATGAAGTGCGGCGTCGAGCCGGCCGCCGGCGACCCGTAGCTCGCGTCGTTGGGGTTGGCCTTGGCCCAGGCCAGGAAATCCTTCACCGTCTTGACGCTGGCCGGCACCAGCGGTCCGACCGCCAGGCCGTGGTGCATCACCGCGGCGATCGACACCGGCGCAAGGTCCTTGACCGGGTCGTAGCTCAGCTTCTTGTAGATGTGCGGGTAGATCGAGGTGCAGGAGAAGGGCGTGAGCGCCAGCACGCTGCCGTCGGCCGGTGCCGTCTTGAGCAGCTCCAGCGCGATGCGTCCGCCCGCGCCGGGCTTGTTCTCGACCACGGCCGCGTTGCGGGTGTAGGAAGAGCCGGCCAGCTTTTCGCCGACGCGGCGCGCCACGCTGTCGCCGGCGCTGCCGGCCGGGAAGCCGTAGAGGATCTTGACCTGCTCGATGGTCTGGGCCAGCGCGGCCAGTGGGTGCAGGGCAGCGAGTGCCGCTGCACCGCCGAGGGTGTGGAGGAAGTGGCGGCGATCGGTCATGGTGTGTCTCCTTGCTGTTCTCTCGGAATCGTTGGTCAGGCTGCGAACTCGGGGCGCGGCAGGCCCACGCGCGGCAGCCCCATCATGTCGCGCGCCTCGGCCGGCGTCGCGGGCTCCATGTCCATCTCGCGGATGAGGCGCACGATGCGCTCGGTGAGCTGCAGGTTGGTGGCCAGCTCGCCGTGACGGTAATAGAGGTTGTCCTCCAGGCCGACGCGCGCATGGCCGCCGAGCAGCAGCGCGCTGATGTTGGCCTCGAGCTGCGAGGGGCCGATGCCGCTCACGCAGAAGATCGCGCCCTTGGGCAGCGTGTCCACCATCATCTGCAGATGCCGCGGCGAGAAGGGCATCGCGTTCTGGAAGTTGCGGTGCACGTTCATCACCAGGTTGATGAAGTAGGGCGCCTCGTCCAGCCCCTCCTCGATCAGCGTGGTCGTGTCCTGCAGGATGTGGGTGGGGCTGAACACCTCCCACTCGGGCTTGATGCCGCGCGCCTTCATGCCGGCCGCGAGCTCGCGGCCCTTGGAGAGCGGCGTGTCCATCAGGATCTCGCGGCCTTCGAAGGAGAGGTTGAGCGTGGTCGCGTCCAGCGTGCACATCTCGGCGCCGGCGTCCATGCCCTTCACGCGCTCGTCGAAGGCGATCTCCCAGCGCCCCCCAGGCAGCGGCTTGATCATGTCGCCGTGCACGCCGCCGCCGGTGGAGTTGTTGAGCACGATGTCGCAGCCGGCGGCGCGGATGCGGCGGTTGATGTCGCGGTAGACCTCGGCGTCGCAGGTGGCGCCGTCGTCGGGCCGGCGCGCGTGGATCGCGGCCACGCTGGCGCCGGCCTTCCAGCAAGCCACCACATCCGCCGCGATCTCCTCGGGCTGGGTGGGAAGATGCGGGTTCTGCGACTTGTGCGCCATGCCGCCCGTGGGGGCGATGGTCACGATCACTTTGCGCTTGGACATGGGCTTTCTCCTGTGGACGGCGCGCTATTATTTTTGGCTGCCGTCGTCCCGGCAGTCATTGCGATGACATTTGAGATCAGGGTTTACGAGCCGCAGCCAGCAGGAGCGTCGATGCCGCACACCAGGCCGAGCCAGAGACCTCCGGCGTCCTTGTCGATTCCCGAGCTGCTGCAGCGATCGGTCTGGTTCCCCGGGCTGGACGCTGCGGCGCAGGCGCGCGTGCTCGATGACATGCGCGAGGAGTCGGTGGCCGCCGGCGCCGCGCTGTGCCGCCGCGGCGACACGCCGCTGCACTGGTACGGCACGCTCGAAGGCCTGCTCAAGTGGTCGATGACATCGAGCGACGGCCGCTCCGTCACCTTCGGCGGCCTGTCGGTCGGCAGCTGGTTCGGCGAAGGCACGCTGTTGCGCGCGATGCCGCGCTCGGCCGACATCATCGCGCTGCGCGACAGCCGTGTCGCGGTGCTGCCGCTCGACACCTTCGAGTGGCTGCACCGCACGCAGATGAGCTTCAACCACTTCCTGCTGAACCAGATCAACGAGCGCCTGCACTGGTTCATGGGTAACTATGCGGCGCACCGGCTGCTCGATGCCGACAGCCAGGTGGCGCGCGCGCTGGCCGGCCTGTTCCATCCGTGGCTGCATCCGGGCAGCGACGTGTATCTGCAGACTTCGCAGGAAGAGATCGCCAACCTCTCCGGCCTCTCGCGACAGCGCTGCAACGCGGCGCTCAACCGGCTGCGCGAAGCGGGCCTGCTGCGCATCGAGTACGGCGGCATCACCGTGGTCGATCTGGAAGGGCTGCGGCGCTTTGTCGAATAGTGCGTCGGAGAACTCGCCTGCAGCGCGTCTGGGCAGTCAGAGTCTGGAAGACCAGCACGCGGGCTCGCGGCTCTGATGCGCGATGGCAAAGATCTGAGGCCCGAGGCTTGCGTCTTCCGCGTAGATCACGGTGCAGGGAAATCGATCGAAGTGATAGATGCGCATGCCGTGCCCGCCATCAGGACCACGCTGCTGATTCTCGAGGAGGAGCCCAAGAACTCGCTCGTACTCGGCAAGGAAAGCCTCTGCGATCAGTCGACTTGCGTGGGTCGCATAGTAGACGCCGCATCACCGAGCTCAGCTTCGGCTTCGGGATGAATCCAGTGACTCACCTGATCCTTGCCCGCACGCGCGCAGGGGCCTCATCGCCCGGGACCATTGCGGCTTTGCCCGAACGGACATCCTCCTGGCGGCGCAGCGCCAGCTGCATCCACGCTTCCTGTGCCTTTGATCTGGGCTCGAAGCTGGCGATCAGTCGCTCCAGAAGTCGAGCGCGGTCCTCGGGCGGCAAACCGAGGACCTGAGCCTCAAGATCTTGAACGGTAATGGACATGACGCCTCCGTAAACCAGTGCGAATGGCAAGCATGCCACAGCACTGCTGGAGCCGGGCGCCGCCAAGCTCCCGATCCCTCAGAGCCGGCTCAGCGCCGCCGATCCAGCGCTGCCCGTTGCGGCCTTCAGAATTTTGGCGCGAGGCGCGGAGGCCTGTTTTCTTCGCCGGTGCTTTCGTCGTCCACCGAGGCGATCTTCAGGCGGGCGGCCTCGTGCTTGACACTCAGTTCCACGCAGCGCTCGCGTTCGGCCGGCCGGGACGGCGACTCGCGCATGCAATCGACGAAGAACTGCGACTCGTCGGCGCTCAAGCCATGCAGCACTTCTCGGCCCTTGGCGTCGATGGCCAGGGCGCTGCGGGCGGACAGCTCGGCGCGTTGCGCCTCGGGCATTTCCAGCAGTTTCATGCTCGGCTCCTTTTCGAACAGTCTGCAGTCTGGCGCAGTTTGCCTGGTGTGGCGCGCCATGGTGCCTGGCTGCCCCGATAGTGTGCGGCGCGCCCGAAGGCCCTGAATCAGATCAACACTGTACGCCCTCTTCATTGGGATGAATCACCTTGTTTGTAAAGGCATGCCAGGAGAGTGGATGCACACATCGGAGAATGGGCCCGTATATTGCTGTATGCTGTGAAATGCCGACTGTCGACAGTTGCCCGTCGGAACCGACCCAAGGAAAAGATCCATGCCATTGCACGCAGTGGGCCGCGCGGCCCTCCCGATCTCCGATGCCGAGCGCGCCGTGCGCCAGGACCTGGCCGCCGCCTACCGGCTGGTGGCGCACTACGGGATGGACGACAGCATCTACACGCACATCTCCGCGCGCGTGCCCGGCACCGAAGACCAGTTCCTGATCAACCCCTTCGGGATGCTGTTCAAGGACGTCACGGCTTCCTCGCTGGTGAAGATCGACCTCGAGGGCCGCATCCTCGACGACTCGCCCTACGACGTGAACCCGGCCGGCTTCACCATCCACAGCGCCGTGCATGCGGCGCGCCACGACGCCGCCTGCGTGCTGCACACGCACACGGTGGCGGGCGTGGCGGTGTCCTCGCTCGCCGGCGGGCTGCAGCCCTGCAACCAGTGGGCGCTGCAGTTCCACGAGCGCGTGGTCTATCACGACTTCGAGGGCATCGCGCTCGACTTCGAGGAGCGCGAACGGCTGGTCGCCGACCTCGGGCCGACGGCGCGTGCGCTCATCCTGCGCAACCACGGCCTGGTCACGCTGGGCCGCACGGTGTCGGAGGCCTTCATCCTCATGCTCAACCTGGAGCGCGCCTGCCGCGTGCAGGTCGCGATCCAGTCCAGCGGCCAGCCGGTCTATCCGGTTCCGCCCGAGGTCTGCGAAAAGACCGCGCGCCAGTACGAGAGCGGCGACACCGTGCGCATGCCCGGCCAGCCCGACCCGAATGCACGCGAATGGCGCGCGCTGCTGCAGCGCATCGAGCCCGTGCCCGCCACGTCCTTCCGCGACTGAGCTTCGTTCCCTTCCTTCCTTCCTTCCTTCCTTCCTTCCTTCCCACCATCCCCGATCGAGCCACAAGGAGTTCTCATGAAACGTCGCAATCTCATTCAAATGGGTGCCGCCACGGCGGCCGGTCTGACGCTCGCGGGCGTTCCCCTGCATGTGCTGGCGGCAGGCAAGAAGGGCGGCGTGATCAACGCGGTGGTCCAGCCCGAGCCGCCGGGCCTGATGCTGGGCATCACGCAGAACGGTCCCACGCAGATGATTGCCGGCAACATCTACGAAGGCCTCTTGCGCTACGACGAGAAGATCACCCCGCTGCCTTCGCTGGCCACCTCCTGGACCTCGAACAAGGAAGGCACGCTCTTCACCTTCAAGCTCAAGCCCGGCGTGCTGTGGCACGACGGCAAGCCCTTCACCTCGGCCGACGTGGTGTTCTCCGCCGACGTGTTCCTGCGCAAGACGCATGCACGGCTGCGCGCCAACCTCGCCGCGGTGGAGAGCATCCGGGCGGTCGATCCGCTGACGGTCGAGTTCAAGCTCAAGTACCCCTTCGGGCCCTTCCTCGGCATCTTCGAGGTCGGCAGCATGCCGATGATCCCCAAGCACATCTACGAAGGCACGGACTTCGCCGCCAACCCGGCCAACGCCACGCCGATCGGCACCGGCCCGTTCAAGTTCAAGGAATGGGTCAAGGGCTCCTACATCCAGCTGGTGGCCAACGACAAGTACCACGTCAAGGACGTGCCGCTGGTCGAGAGCGTGTACTTCCACGTCATTCCCGACGCGGCCTCGCGCGCCGCGGCCTTCGAATCGGGCAAGGTCGACCTGGTGCCGGGCGGCGCGGTCGAGTACTTCGACGTGCTGCGGCTGTCGAAGCTGCCGGGCGCCGCGGTCACGACCAAGGGCTGGGAGTTCTTCGCGCCGCACGCCTGGCTGTGGATCAACAACCGCAAGGCGCCGATGGACCAGGTCAAGTTCCGCCAGGCCCTGATGCACGCGATCGACCGCGAGGCCATCTGCAAGGTGGCCTGGCAGGGCTTCGCCAAGCCGGCGACCGGCCCCTTCAACAGCAACATCAAGTTCCACAGCACCGACGTCCCCAAGTACCCGCGCAGCGTCGACACCGCCAAGAAGCTGCTGGCCGAGGCCGGCTACAAGGGCGAGACGCTGCGCCTGCTGCCGCTGCCCTACGGCGAGACCTGGACGCGCTCGGCCGAGATCCTGCGCCAGAACCTGGCGCAGGCCGGCGTCAAGCTCGAGATGGTCGCCACCGACGTGGCCGGCTGGAACCAGAAGCTCAACGAGTGGGACTACGACCTCGCCTTCACCTACGTCTACCAGTACGGCGACCCGGCCCTGGGCGTGGCGCGCAACTACACCACGGCCAATATCGCCAAGGGCTCACCCTTCAACAACGTCGAGGGCTACTCCAACCCGAAGATCGACGAGCTGTTCGATGCCGGCGCCAAGGAGGCCGATCCCGAGAAGCGCAAGGCGATCTACCTGGAGGCGCAGAAGCTGCTGCTGAACGACGTGCCGGTGGCCTGGCTGTACGAGATCAACTTCCCGACGCTCTACCGCACCAAGCTCAGCAACATCATCAGTTCGGGCATCGGCCTGAACGACAGCCTGAGCGGCGCCTCGGTGGCCTGAGCCGCGCATGAAGCGCACGCAATTCATGCTGGCCCGCGTGCTGCAGGGTCTGGTCGCGATCCTGCTGATCGCGACCGTCAACTTCATGCTGGTGCGCGCCGCGCCGGGCGATCCGGTCTCGGTGCTGGCCGGCGAGGCCGGTGCTTCGGACCCGCAGTTCGTCGCCCAGCTGCGCGCGCAGTTCGGGCTCGACCAGCCGATCACGACCCAGCTCGGCACCTACCTCGGCAAGGTGGTGCAGCTCGACCTCGGCTTCTCCTACCGCCAGCAGCAGCCGGTGCTGAAGCTGATCCTGGACCGGCTGCCCGCGACGCTGCTGCTCACCGGCAGCGCCTTCGCGCTGTCGCTCTTGTTCGGCGTCACGCTCGGCGCGCTCTCGGCGCGGCGGGCCGGGACGTGGGTGGACAGCGCGATCACCACGGTGGCGCTGGTGTTCTATGCCACGCCCCTGTACTGGCTCGCCCTCATGGCCGTGCTGGTGTTCACGGTGCAGCTCGACTGGCTTCCGGGCTTCGGCTTCAGCACCGTCGGCTCGGGCGCGACCGGGCTGGCACTGGCGTGGGACGTTGCGCAGCACCTGGTGCTTCCGGTGCTGACGCTGGCGCTGTTCTACATGGCCGTCTACGCCCGCATGACGCGCGCCGCCATGCTCGACGTCGCGCAGATGGACTTCGTGAAGACGGCACGCGCCAAGGGCGTGAAGCCCGGCCGCATCCTGCGCGCGCACGTGCTGCGCAACGCGCTGTTGCCGGTGGTCACGCTCGCGGGCATCCAGGCCGGCAGCCTGATCGGCGGCGCGGTGCTCACCGAAACCGTGTTCGCATGGCCCGGCCTCGGCCGCCTGATGTTCGACGCGCTGCTGCAGCGCGACTACAGCCTGCTGCTAGGCACCTTCCTCGTGACGGCGGCGATGGCCGTGCTGTTCAACCTGATCACCGACCTCGTCTACACGCTGGTCGACCCACGCATCGAACTGACATGACCCAAAGTCCTTTCTGGCGGCGCTTCGTCCGCAACAAGGGCGCGGTGGCCGGCATGGTGGTGCTGGCGGTCGTCGCCGTCGTCGCTTTGTTCGGCCCCTGGATGGCCGCCAACGACCCCTGGGGCATGGTGCAGCAGCCCTTCCTGCGGCCCTGGACCGAGCCCGGCTTCGCGATGGGCACCGACACCCTCGGGCGCGACATCCTCTCGGGCGTGATCCACGGTGCGCGCATCTCGCTCCTGATCGGCGTGGTCTCGACCGTCGTCGCGCTCCTGATCGGCGTCACGCTCGGTGCCGTCGCCGGCTACTTCGGCGGCTGGATCGATGCCGGGCTGATGCGCTTCACCGAGATCTTCCAGGCGGTGCCGAGCTTTGCGCTGGCCATCGTGCTGGTCGCGATCTTCCAGCCCTCGGTCGGTTCCATCGTGGCGGCCATCGCCATCGTCTCCTGGCCGCCGGTGGCGCGCCTGGTGCGCAGCGAGTTCCTCACGCTGCGCCAGCGCGACTTCGTGCAGGCCGCCTTGCTGGCCGGCCAGTCGACGCCGCGCATCATCCTCACGCAGATCCTGCCGAACGCCATGTCGCCCATCATCGTGATGGCCTCGCTCATGGTGGCGACGGCGATCCTGCTCGAATCGAGCCTGAGCTTCCTCGGCCTGGGCGACCCCAACCAGATGAGCTGGGGCTACATGGTTGGCTCGGCCCGCACCGTGCTGCGCCAGGCCTGGTGGATGGCGCTGTTCCCGGGGCTGGCCATCGTGCTGACCGTGCTCGCGCTCAACCTGGTGGGTGAAGGCCTCAACGACGGCCTCAACACGCGGCTGGACGGGAGGGGCCGATGAACGCCGGCGTGACACGCCTGAAGCCGGCGCAAGCCGTGCTCGAGGTCGTCGACCTGAGCATCTCGCTGCCCAAGGGTGCCGACCGCGCGCTCGCGGTCGAGGGCGCGACGCTCTCGGTGCTGCCGGGCCAGACGCTGTGCGTCGTCGGCGAATCCGGCTCGGGCAAATCGATGATCGCCAACGCGGTGATGGGCCTGTTGCCGCGCCCGCAGGTGGCGCCGGTGGCCGGCAAGATCCTGTTCGAAGGCACCGACCTGCTGGCGCTGACCGAGCCGCAGATGCGCGAGCTGCGCGGCCGGCGCATCGGCATGGTGTTCCAGGAGCCGATGACGGCGCTGAATCCGGTCATGCGCATCGGCGAGCAGATTGGCGAGGTGTTCGATGCGCACGGCACGGTGCCCGCGGCCGAGAAGCGGCGCCGCATCCTCGCGGCGCTGGCCGACGTCGGCCTGCCCGATCCCGAGCTGCTGATCGACAGCTATCCGTTCCGCCTCTCCGGCGGCCAGCGCCAGCGCGTGATGATCGCCTGCGCGCTCGTGCTCGAGCCCGTGCTGCTGATCGCGGACGAGCCGACCACCGCGCTCGACGTGACGACGCAGGCGCAGATCCTCAAGCTGGTGCGCGAACTGCAGCAGCGCCGCGGCACCGCGGTGCTCTTCATCACGCACGACTTCGGCGTGGTCTCGGAGATCGCCGATCACGTGGTGGTGATGCAGACCGGCAAGATCGTCGAGTCCGGGGCCGCCGCCGGCGTGCTCGGCGCGCCGCGGCATCCCTACACGCGCAAGCTGATCGCCGCCATTCCCCATGGCCACGCGCAGCGCGCCACGCCGACCGACGATGCGCTGCGCTTGCTGCAGGTGCAGGACCTGTGCAAGACCTACAAGTCCGGCGCGGGCCTGTTCAAACGTGGCCGCTCGGTGCAGGCCGCGAAGAACATCAACTTCGAGCTGCGCCGCGGCGAGACGCTGGGCCTGGTCGGCGAGTCGGGCTCGGGCAAGTCGAGCGTGGGACGCTGCCTGGTCGGCCTGGCGCCCTTCGACAGCGGCCGCATCCTCTTCAAGGGGCACAACCTGGCGCAGGACGGGAACTTCCGCCGCTCTGCCGGCGGCAAGATCCAGATGGTGTTCCAGGATCCGTATGCGTCGCTGAATCCGCGGCATCGCATCGGTGCGGCGATCGCCGGCGGTCCCATCGCCCAGGGCGTAGCCAAGGCGGAGGCCATGGCGCGCGCGATGGAGCTGCTGAAACTGGTCGGGCTCGGGGCCGACGCGGCGCAACGCTACCCCCACGAGTTCTCCGGCGGCCAGCGCCAGCGCATCGGCATCGCGCGCGCGCTGGCGATGCAGCCCGAACTGCTGGTCGCCGACGAGCCGGTGTCGGCGCTCGACGTCTCCGTGCAGGCCCAGGTGCTGGAACTCTTCGCCCAGGTGCGCGAGCAGTTCCAGCTGGCGATGGTGTTCATCACCCACGACCTGCGCGTCGCCGGCCAGATGTGCGACCACATCGCGGTGATGCAGCGCGGCGAGGTGGTGGAGTACGGCGAGACGCATGCGGTGCTGAACGACCCGCAGCATGCGTACACGCGCAAGCTGATCGATGCGGTGCCGCGGCTGGCTTCGCCCGACGAAGCTGCGGCGCGGGTCGCGTGATGCAGCGCAACGGCGACAGCACGACACCCTGCGTGGCGCTGCTCAGCGAGGTGCTGGACATGCAGTACCTCGCACCCGCTTTCCGCGAGGCCTGCCCCGGCATCGACCTGCGGCTCGGCGCCGAGCTCGGGCCGCTGGAAGACATCGAGGCGGCGGTCTGCTGGTACCCGCCGCACGGTCAGCTGGCGCGGCTGCCGAAGCTGAAGCTCGTGCAGTCGCTGGCCGCGGGCATCGACCACATCGTGGCCGACCCGCAGCTGCCACGCGAGCGCCCCTTGTGCCGCATCGTCGACACCGGCATGGCCGCCGGCATGAAAGCCTATGTGAGCTGGGCGGTGGTGCAGCACCATCGCGGCATGAACGCCTACGTTGCGAGCTCTGCGGCCGGCCGATGGGAGGAGCAGGACGTGGTCTCGCCGCGCCGCCATCGCGTCGGCATCGCCGGCCTCGGCACGCTGGGCATGGCCTGCGCCGAGGCGCTCGCGGGCATCGGCTACCAGGTCCGCGGCTGGAGCCGCAGCGCCAAGGAAGCGTTGCCGCCGGGCGTCGTCGCCTTCCACGGCGCCGGACAGCTCGACGCGTTCCTGTCGGGCTGCGACACGCTGGTGTGCCTGCTGCCCTTGACGCCGCAGACGCAGGGCTTTCTCGATGCCGCGCTGTTCGCGAAACTGCCGCGCGGCGCGCACCTGATCAACGTCGGCCGCGGCGATCACCTGGTCGAAGCCGACCTGCTGGCTGCGCTCGAAAGCGGCCAGCTCGCGGCCGCGACACTCGATGCCTTCTCGCAGGAGCCGCTGCTGCCGGACCATCCCTTCTGGGGCGATCCGCGCATCCTGATCACGCCGCACATCGCGACGCGCACCGACCGCCTGGTGATCGCGCAGCAGACCCTTGCCAACCTCGCGCTGCTGAAAAAAGGCGAGCGTCCTTCCCACTTGGTCGACCTCGAACGCGGCTACTGACATGAACCCATCCACCCACGCCGACAACGCCGCCCACGACATCGCGGCGCACCTTCATCCCTTCACCAACCTCGCCACCCATCCCCAGGTCGGGCCGCTGGTGATCCGGCGCGGCGACGGCATCTTCGTGGAGGACGACCAGGGACGCCGCTACCTGGAGGCGATGTCGGGCCTGTGGTGCGCCTCGCTGGGCTTCAGCAACGAGCGCCTGGCCAAGGCCGGCAGCGAGGCGCTGCGCTCGCTTCCCTACTATCACACCTTCAACCACCGCTCGAACGAGGCGGCCATCGCGCTGGCCGAGAAGCTGCTCACGCTCGCGCCGGTGCCGATGTCGAAGGTGTTCTTCGCCAACTCCGGGTCGGAGGCCAACGACAGCGCGGTCAAGCTGGTCTGGTACTACCACAACGCCATCGGCAAGCCGGACAAGAAGAAGATCATCGCGCGCCGCAATGCGTATCACGGCGTCACCGTGGCAGCGGCCAGCTTGAGCGGCCTGGTGCCCAATCACCGCGACTTCGACCTGCCGATCGCTCGCATCCTGCACGTCGACTGCCCGCACCACTACCGCTACGCCGAGGCCGGCGAAAGCGAGGAAGCCTTTGCCACGCGCCTGGCCGATGCGCTGGAAAAGCGCATCCTCGAAGAGGGCCCCGAGACCGTCGGCGCCTTCATCGCCGAGCCCGTGATGGGCGCGGGCGGCGTGCTGGTGCCGCCAGCCACCTACTTCGAGAAGGTGCAAGCGGTGCTCGCGAAGTACGAGGTGCTGCTGATCGCCGACGAGGTGATCTGCGGCTTCTGCCGCACCGGCGAGATGTTCGGCTCCACCACCTTCGGCTTGCGGCCCGATATCCTGACCGCGGCCAAGGCGCTGTCCTCGGGCTACGTGCCGATCTCGGCCGTGATGGTGTCGGAGAAGGTGCATGCGGCGGTGGCCGCCAACAGCGGAAAGATCGGCACCTTCGGTCACGGCTTCACCTACTCGGGCCATCCGGTGGCCTGCGCGATCGCGCTCGAAACGCTGCAGGCCTACGAAGACGAGAACATCCTCGCGCACGTGAAGGCGCTGGCGCCGCGCTTCCAGCAGGGCCTGCAGCGCTACGCAGCGCGCCCGCATGTCGGCGAGGTGCGCGGCGTGGGCCTGATCGGTGCGATCGAACTCGCCGCCGACCCGGCCCGGCGCACGCCCTTCGATCCGGCGCAGAAGGCCGGCGCGCGCGTGGCCGAACTCGCGCTGGAACAGGGCCTGATCGTGCGCGCCATGGGCGACGCCGTCGCCTTCTGCCCGCCGCTCATCATCAGCGCAGCGCAGATCGACGAGATGTTCGAGCGCTTCGATCGGGCCCTGGCCGGCTTCGAAGCGTCGATGGCATGAAGGCCTTCTTCACCGACGAGCAGCTGCTGCACGACCCGCAGCAGTTCATGCGCCTGGGCCGCATCAGCAAGCCGGCCGATCTGCCGACCCGCGCGCACGCCTTGCGCGACGCGCTGGCCGCGCGCGACATCGAACTCGTGCAGCCGCCGGACTACGGCCGCGCGCCGCTCGAAGGCGTGCACAGCGCCGACTATCTGGACTACCTCGAAACGGCCTACGCGCTGTGGCGCGCGCTGAAGCTGCCGGGCGTCGAGCCGGGCATCGAGGTGCTGCCCAATCTTTCGCCGTACCACGGCGGCACGCCGGGCGTGCTGCGCGCGCCTTGCCCCTCGCCGTCGATCGTGGCGCGCACGGGCTACTACATCAGCGACCTCTCGTGCCCGATCGGCCCCCACACCTGGCGCTCGGTCCTGCGTTCGGCGCACACCGCGGTGGCGGCGGCCGACGCGGTGCTCGACAGCGGCGATGCCGCCTATGCCCTGTGCCGGCCTTCGGGCCACCACGCGCACCGCGACCGCGCGGGCGGCTTCTGCTACGTGAACAACAGTGCGGCGGCCGCGCAGCGCCTCCGGGAGCGCCATGGCCGCGTGGCCGTGCTCGACCTCGATGCCCATCACGGCGACGGCACGCAGAACATCTTTTATGCGCGCGATGACGTGCTGACCGTGTCGACGCATGCCGATCCGAGCGGCTACTACCCGTTCTACACCGGCTATGCGCACGAGCGCGGCAGCGGTGCGGGCGAGGGCTGCAACCTGAACCTGCCGTTGCCCCACGGCGCCGGCAACGAGCTCTTCCTGCAAGCGGTGGACCAGGGACTGGCGGCGCTGCGCGGCTTCGCGCCCAAGGCCCTCGTGCTCGCGCTGGGCTTCGACAGCTACAAGGACGACCCCATCAGCGTGCTGCGGCTCGACCTGGACGCCTACCGCCGCATCGGCGAGAAGATCGGCGCGCTGGGCCTGCCCACGGTGATCGTCCAGGAAGGCGGCTACATGGTGGAAGCCATCGGCTCGGCGCTGGACCACTTTCTGCGCGGCTTCGAGGCGCTTCGGTGATGACCACCGCCGCACTGCGAGCCCCGGGGTCGAGGAGCGCCGGCATCGCGCTCTTCTTCTGCGCGCTGGTGGCCTTCGCCTCCTACGACGCCTTCTGCAAGAAGATGCTGCAGTTCTACCCGGCGCCCTTCGTCAACCTGATGCGCTACCTGTCGGTGATCTGCATCGCTCTCGCCATGCTGCTGCACCACGGCGACCTGCGCATCTGGCGCGCGCCGCAGAAGAAGTTGCTGCTGCTGCGCGGCGCGATGCTGGCGACCGTGGCCACCTGCTTCATGACGGCGCTGATCTGGATGCCGCTGGCCGAGGCCACGGCCATCTACTTCACCGCGCCGCTGCTGATGGTCGCGCTGTCGCCCTGGCTGGTGGGCGAGCAGGTGCAGCGCAGCCGCTGGGTGGCCGTGGTCGTCGGCTTTGCCGGCATGCTGCTGATCGTGCGGCCCGGCAGCGACCTGCCGTGGCTCGGCACCGTGCTGATGGCGATCGCCGCCGTCTGCTACGCCGTCTTCCAGCTGCTCACGCGCCGGCTCGCGGGCAGGGTCGCGAGCCCCGTGCAGTACGCCTACACCGCGCTGGTCTGCCTGATCGCGACCGCGCTGCCGGCGCCGCTTTTCCTGCCGGCCGAGCGCCCCGAGGCCGGCGCCGTGCTGCTGCTCCTGGCCGGCGGCGCCTGCAGCGGCGCGGCGCAGTGGCTGCTGCTGGCGGCCTTCGAGCGGGTCGAGGCCTCGACGCTGGCGCCGCTCAACTATTTCCAGCTGCTGCTCGCGGTGGCCTTCAGCACCTTCTGGTTCCACAAGCCGCCCGACGGCCTGGCGATGTCGGGCATTGCGCTGATCATCGCGGCCGGCGTCTACCTGGCGCGGCAGCCGATGAAAGAATGAGCCCGGGTGCTCCAACAAGACGAGACAACCACATGGCTTTCAATTCCTCTTCCGACACCGTTCTTTTCGAATCCGTCGAGGCGACCGACTTGGTCGGCCTGGTCGAAGCCCAGCTCACCCGCGCCATCGTCGAAGGCCGCCTCGCGCCCGGCAGCCGCATCGTCGAAGCCGACATCGCGCGCCGCATGGGCGTGAGCCGTGCGCCGGTGCGCGAAGCGGCGCGCCGGCTCGAGCGCCAGGGCGTGCTGGTCGCGCGGCCGCGCCACGGCTTCGCGGTGCGAACCATCAGCGTGCAGGAGATCGACGACCTGTACGAAGTGCGCCTGAGCCTGGAGCTGACTTCGATCGAGCTGGCCTGCCGCAAGGCCAGCGATGCCGACCTCGCGCGCGTGCGCGCGATGGTCGACGACATGGTGCGCCTGGCACGCACGCGGGCGCAGGACGAGCGCATCGATACCGACCTCGCGCTGCACACGCTGATCAGCGAACTCTCGGGCAATGCGCACCTGCACCGCATCTTCCTGAACACGCAGACCGAGCTGCGCATGATCATCGCCCTCATCACCGTGGTCGACGATTCCGAGACCGTGGCCAGCAACCACCTGCTGATCGCCGACGCGCTGGTGCGCCGCGACATCGAAGCCGCCAAGGCCGCGATGCGCACGCACATCGAATCCGCATGGCGCGACGTGCGCGCCCTGTTCGTCCGCCAGCACGGCGTCCCCACCCCCTGAATTCAAGGACCCCCTCGATGAAGGTCGTCTACACCGACACGCACCAAGGGCACGACCCGCAGCTGTTCATGGTGCGCGGCAAGCTCAAGCGCAGCAACGAGCAGCCCGAGCGCGCCTTCCGGCTGCTCGACGCTGTGCGCAAGGATGGCCACGAGATCGTCCCCTGCGAGGACTTCGGCGCCGGCCCGCGCGCGGCCATCCACACGCCCGACTACCTGCGCTTCCTCGAGACGGCCCATGCGCGCTGGCAGCTGCTGGACGACCCTTCGGAAGAGGTGATGCCGAACATCCACCCCTTTCCAGGCCAGCCCTGCAGCTATCCCGAGAGCGTGGTCGGACAAGCGGGCTTTCACATGGGCGACAACGCCTGCTCGATCGGCCCCCGCACCTGGGAGGCGGCCGTTGCGTCGGCCCACATGGCGACGCACGCCGCGCAGCTGGTGCTCGACGGCGAGCGCGCCGCCTATGCGCTGTGCCGCCCGCCGGGCCATCACGCCTACGTCGATCGCGCCAACGGCTTCTGCTACCTGAACAACGTGGCCATCGCCGCGCAGCATCTGCGCAGCAGGCACGCGCGCGTGGCCATCCTCGACATCGACGTGCACCACGGCAACGGCACGCAGGGCATCTTCTACCGCCGTGCCGACGTGCTGTCCATTTCGCTGCACGGCGACCCGCGCAACTTCACGCCCTTCTTCACCGGCCATGCGCACGAGCGCGGCGAGGGCGAGGGCCTGGGCTACAACATCAACAAGCCGCTGGCGCTCGGCACCGATCTCGACGGCTACCTGCCGGCGCTGCGCGAGGCCTGCGACAGCATCCGCGCCTTTGCGCCCGGCGCGCTGGCGGTGGCGCTGGGCCTCGACACGCACGAGCGCGACCCGTACAAGGGCATGAAGATCACGACGCCGGGCTTTGCGGTTCTGCTGGCCGAGATCGCGCGCCTCGGCTTGCCGACCGTGCTGGTGCAGGAGGGCGGCTACCTCTCCGACGACCTCGGCCCCAACATCGCGAGCGCGCTGCGCGGCTTCGCCGGCGCGGCATGACCGACGCGCAGGTCCTGAGCGAGGGCTCGCCCGAACTCGACGATGCCTGGGTGCGCGCGCTGGCGCGCGAGCGCTGGGGCATCGAGGGCGAGCTGCGCGCGCTGACGGGCGAGCGCGACCGCAACTACCTGCTGGCGCCGCCCGGCGACGGCGCGCGCTTCATGCTGAAGATCTCGCATCCGGCCGAGTCGGCGCTGGTCGCCGACTTCCAGACCCAGGCGCTGCTGCACCTCGCGGCTGCCGACCCGCAGCTGCCGGTGCAGCGCATCGTGCCGGCATCGAGCGGCGAGCCTTCCTTCCTCTGCGATCCCGGAGACGGCCTGCCGCGCGTGGCGCGCCTCTTCAGCTACCTGCCCGGCCTGCCGCTGCCCGAGGCGCCGCGCACGCCGCGGCAGCAACAGAACCTCGCGCGCATGCTGGCGCGGCTCGACCTTGCGCTGCGCGATTTCGACCATCCCGCCGGCGAGCTCGCGCTGCCCTGGGACATCCAGCGCGCCGACGGCGTGCGCGGCCTGCTCGCGCACATCGCCGACCCGGAGCGCCGCGCGCTGGCGGAGGGCGCACTCGACCGCTTCGAGCGCGACGCCAAGCCACGGCTCGCCGCGCTGCCCGCGCAGCCGATCCACAACGACTTCAACATCTACAACGTGCTGGTCGATCCGGCCGACACCGACCGCATCGCCGGCATCCTTGACTTCGGCGACATGGTGCGCGCGCCGGCGATCGACGATCTGGCCGTCGCGGCCGCCTACCAGGTCGGCACCGGCGGCGATCCGCTGGCCGACATCGCGCCCTTCGTTGCCGCCTACCACGGCGTGCGGCCGCTGCTCGCGGCCGAAGTCGAGCTGCTGTTCACGCTGATCACGGCGCGGCTGGTGATGGTGGTGGCCATCAGCGGCTGGCGCGCGGCGCGCCATCCCGAGAACGCGGCCTACCTGCTGCGCAACAACCCGCTCTCATGGGCGCGCCTCGCGGCCTGCGAGCGCGTCGGCGCCGAAGCCGCGACCGCCGTCTTCCGCCGCGCCTGCGGCCTGCACATGGAAGCCTGACATGCCGACCTCAACTTCTGCGATCCCTCCTGCGACCCGCTCGCTCATGGACCGCCGCGCGCGGGTCCTGGGCCCGGCCTACCGCCTCTTCTACGAGACGCCGCTGCACCCGGTCCGCGGCGAGGGCGTCTGGCTGCACGATGCCGACGGCAGGCGCTACCTGGACGCGTACAACAACGTCGCCTCGGTCGGCCATTGCCATCCGCATGTGGTGGAAGCCATCGCGCGCCAGGCCGGCGTGCTCAACACGCACACGCGCTACCTGCACGAAGGCGTGCTCGACTATGCGGAGCGCCTGCTCGCCACGATGCCCGCCGAGCTCGCGCACGCGATGTTCACCTGCACCGGCAGCGAGGCCAACGACCTGGCGATGCGCATTGCGCACTCGCACACCAAGGCTTGTGGCCTGATCGTCACGCGCTTCGCCTACCACGGCGTGACCGCATCGATCGCCGAAGCCTCGCCCTCGCTCGGCAAGTTCGTGCAGCTCGGCGACGCCGTGCGCACCGTGCCGGCGCCCGACAGCGGCGGCGCGGCCTTCGCCGACGGCGTGCGCGCCGCCATCGCCGATCTGCAGGCGCATGGCATGCGGCCCGCCGCGCTGATGGTCGACACCGTGTTCTCCAGCGACGGCATCTTCACCGACCCGCCGGGCTTCCTGGCCGAGGCGGTGGAGGCCGTGCGCGCCGCCGGCGGCATCTTCATCGCCGACGAAGTGCAGCCCGGGCTGGGCCGCACCGGCGATGCCTTCTGGGGCTTCCAGCGCCACGGCGTGGTGCCCGACATCGTCACCATGGGCAAGCCGCTCGGTGCCGGCCATCCGCTGGCCGGGCTCGCGGTGCGGCCCGAGGTGCTCGCCGCCTTCGCGCGCGAATGCCGCTACTTCAACACCTTCGGCGGCAACCCGGTTTCGATGGCCGCCGGCATGGCGGTGCTCGACGTGATCGAGCGCGAAGGCCTGATGGCGAACGCACAGCGCGTCGGCAAGTACCTGCGCGCGCGTTTGACGGCGCTCACCGCGCGCCATGCGCTCGTCGGTGAGGTGCGCGGCGCCGGCCTGTTCGTCGGCGTGGACCTCGTGAGCGACCGCGCCACGCGCGCACCGGCCACGGCCGAGACGGCGCGCATCGTCAACGCGCTGCGCGACCGGCAGGTGCTGCTGAGCTCGACCGGCGAGGACGCCAGCACGCTGAAGATCCGTCCGCCGCTGGTGTTTAGCGAAGCCCATGCGGACCTGCTGGTCGACACGCTCGATAGCGTGCTGACGACGCTCTAGTCGAGCGGCTCGACGCCGCACCAGTCCGCCATGAACTGCGCCATGGTGGCGGCCACGCGCTTCATACTGTCCAGCGAGACCGCTTCGTCGATGCCGTGGATGTTGCGCGCCAGCGGGCCGTAGACAGTCACCGGGATGTCGGTCATCAGCGCGAAGTGCCGGCCGTCGGTGGTGGCGGTGCAGGCGAGCGGCTTGGGCGCGGCGCCGGTGATCTTCTCGTGCGCCTCGGCCAGCATGCGCAGCGGCGGCGCGTCGAGCTCGTATTCGCAGCCCGGCGAGAAATGTCCGCGTGCGTTGATCTCCACCGTGAGATCCGCATCGAGCCGGGCCGCGGTGGCGCGGATGCGTTGCGTCACTTGCAGCGTGGCCTCCTCGGCCGTCGTGCCGGGGAAGAAGCCGAAGCGGATGCCGAGCCTGCAGGTGCAAGGCACCGACGAGTTCCACTCGCCGCCCTCGATGCGCCCCAGGTTGAAGTTGAGCGGATGCTCCACGTCGCGAAACAGCGGATGCCGGCGCTCGGGCGCATTCCATTCGGCCTCCAGCGCCTTCAGGTCGGCCATGATGGCGATGCCGGCCTCGATCGGGTTGACGCCCTTGCTCATGTAGGCGACATGCGCTGGCCGGCCGGTGATGTCGATGAAGAGCCAGCACACGCCAACCTGCGCGCGCATCAGCGTTTCGCCGAAGGGCTCGGGGATCAGCACCGCATCGAAGTCGCTGAGCTTCGCCTTGCCCAGCGCGTTCTGCAACGCGTGCACGGTGGCGAGCGTGCCGTTGCCGGTGTTCTCCTCGTCGAGCACGGCGTTGAAGCCGACGGTGCCGGCCGGCTGCAGGCCCATCTCGCGCAAGGCCTGGTAGGCGATCAGCGCGCAGACCAGGCCGCCCTTCATGTCGCCCGCGCCGCGGCCGTGCAGCCAGCCGTCCTTCACCCAGGGCACGTAGGGCGGCCGGGTCCACAGCGCCTCGGGTCCGGTGGGCACCACGTCGATGTGCCCGTTGAACAGCACGGAGCGCCCGCCGCCCATGCGCGGCAGGTGGCGCGCCAGCAGGTTGTAGCGGCCGTTGTCGGGGTCGCACGGGCAGGAGAACAGCGGCATGCCTTCGATCAGGCTGCTGTCGAGCACGATGCGCTCGGACTCCAATCCCAGCTCGGTCAGCGCGCCTTCGAAGAATTCGGCGGCCGGCTGCTCCGCACCCGACAGGCTGGGCGCCGCGACGAATTCGCTCAGGATCTCCGTCATGCGCGGCGAGAGCCGCTCGATCGTTGCGAGCAGGCGGGTGCGATCGACCGCGGGGGAAGGATTCTTCATGCGCTGGCCCCCGCAAGCTCTGTGCCCGCTGCGCTCAGGCGTTGCCGTGCACCGACAGGACCGCGCGCAAACCGCCGAAGCGCCGGCGGTACTGCGGCGGCGTCAGGTTCACTTGGCGCCGGAACAGGCGGCCGAAGAAGGCGGCGTCGTCGTAGCCGACTTCCTCCGCCACGGCCGCGACGGGCAGCTCGCTGGTCTCGAGCAGGTGCTTGGCTTCTTCGATGCGCATCGTGTGCACGTACTCGAGCGGCGCCATGCCGGTGGCCAGCTTGAAGCGGCGCTGGAAGGAACGCTGCGGCAGGCCGCTCTGCTGGACCATCGCGGCCACCGGCGCCGGGTCGGCGTAGTGGTCGGCGATCCAGGCCTGGCAGCGGCCGATCAACGCGTCTTCGACCTGCGTCGAGCGCGCCACGCGCGCGAAGGGCTGCTGGCCGACGTGGTGCCAGACGATCAGGATCAGCCGCGCCACCTGCATGGCGGCCTCGACGCTGACGCAGCGCGCGATGATGTAGAGCGCCAGGTCCATCCACGAGCTGCCGCCGCCGGCCATCACCAGCCGGTGGCCCTCGCCGGTGGCCACCAGTGCGCGCTGGGCCTGCACCCGCACCGACGGATGGCGGCGCTGCATCGTCTCGCCATAGGCCCAGTGCGTGGTGGCCTCGTGGCCGTCGAGCAGGCCGGCCTCGGCCAGCAGCGTGGCGCCGGAGCAGGCCGCCGTCATCAGCGATCCGTTGGCATGGCAGCGGCGCAGCCAGGCGGCCTCGACCTCGAACATGCCGACCTGCCTGTGGTCGGGCGCGAGCAGCGATTCCGGCACGCAGACCACGTCCGGCGCGGGGCACTCCGACATCGGCATGTCGATGCGTATCGGCAAGCCGTTGCAGCCGGTCACCTCGCCGGCGCGCGAGGCGACGATGACCGGGTCGAGCACCGACTCGCCGTAGCACCCGTTCAGCACCCACGACCAGTCGCGGCCCGCGCACTTGAACATCTCGTACATGCCGTAGACCACCGACGCGGAACTGAGCGGCGTGGCGACGATGGCGATCTGCGGGAGCCGGGCTGCGCTCATTGATCGAAATACCTCCGTGCTTCGCACTGCGGTGCGAGCTTGCTTGGGGCGGCCCGGCGCTGCGCTCATGGCTTATTCGTCAGTCTTGTTGCCGGAATGGCTTCGTGCGGGAAGGAGGGGCGAATTTACGCTCGATGCGCAATCCGCTCAACCATTCACCAGGACCTCATGACTGCCACCCTCCGCGATGCCCACGGTCAAGCGCTCTCCACCACCGATCGCGCATCGCTCGCCGCCTACGAGCACGCGCTCGATCTGTTCCACAGCTTCCGGACGGATCCGGTGGCCGTGCTGGCCCCGGTGCTCGAACGCGATCCGGGCTTCGTCTCGGGCCAGCTGCTGATGGCCGGCATGCTGCTCGGCAGCTTCGACGGGCAGCTGCACGGCATGGCGAAGGCCTGCGTCGACGCTGCGGCCGCCAGCCCGCAGAAGGCCAATGAACGCGAGCAGTCGCTGCTGGCCGCGCTCGGCGCCTGGAACGGTGGCGATGTGCTGCGCGCCAACCAGCTGCTCGGCCGCCACCTGATCGACCATCCGCGCGACCTGTTCGCGCTGCAGCTCGCGCACCTGGGCGATCTTTTCCTCGGCCACTCCTTCATGCTGCGCGACCGCGTCGCGCGCTCGCTGACGCAGTGGAGCGCCGAGGACAAGGGCTACGGCTACCTGCTCGGCATGCACGCCTTCGGCCTCGAGGAGTGCAACGAGTACGCGCGCGCCGAGTCGGTCGGCCGCCGCGCCTGGGAACTGCAGCCGCACGACAGCTGGGCCGTGCACGCGGTGGCGCACGTCTGCGAGATGCAGGGGCGCACGGCCGACGGCATCCACTGGCTGAAGGCCACGCAGCGCCATTGGGCGACCGACTCCGGCATGGCCGTCCACAACCACTGGCATCTCGCGCTGATGCACATGCCGCACGGCGACATGGACGCGGCGCTCGCGCTCTACGACGCCACGGTCGCCCCCGCGCCCGAAGCCATCGCCCTGAACCTCGACGATGCCAGCGCGCTGCTGTGGCGCTTCGGCCTGCGCGGCGTCGACGTGTCGCAGCACTGGCAGGCGCTCGCTGCACGCTGGCGCCTGCAGGCCGCGTGGGGCTCCCACGCCTTCAACGACGTGCATGCCGTGATGGCGCTGGCCGCGGCCGGCGACGAAGGCGCGTCGAACGCGGGCATCGCCGCGATTGCCGATGCGGCGTGGCGCCCCGGCGCACAGGCTGCCGCTACGGTGGCACTGCCTGCCGCCCGCGGCCTGCAAGCCTTCGCGGCCGGCCGGTATGCGCGCTGTGTCGAACTGCTGCTGCCCGTGCTCGCGGCCAGCAGTCCGCTCGGCGGCAGCCATGCCCAGCGCGATCTGCTGCATCTCACGGTCATCGAGGCCGCGTCCCGCGCCGGCGACCGCGCGCTCGTGCGCGCCATGGCCGACGAGCGGGCGGCGCGCAAGGCGGCGACGGCCCGATCCGCGCGGACCGAAGATCCCGTGTACGCCTGAACAGGCTGCACATCGACTGCCATGGACCGCCTGCAGCGCATCAAGACCTTCAGGGAAGTCGTCGACGGTGATGACCCGGTCCGCATCTTCGCGCTGCGCGGACAGGTCACGGGGCACGCACACGATTTCTCCCAAGTTGCAGGCGATAGTCGTTGGCAACGGTGTGCCACACCCGAAAACATGAGCCCGAAACCTGTCGAGAATCCGTCCATTCAGCGCGCGCTGGCAGCGATCGAACAGCTGCTTACCGAAGTCGAGGCTTCGACAGGCGCCGTCCCCCACTTCCGACACACGGACCTCGTTCCACTTTCGATCGACGAGCAGGCGCACAAGGCCCGACTTGAGAAAAACGCATACGCCGCAGAGCCCGAACGATCGGCCGCGCAGTTCTGCCTGCTGTCCGCGAGTGCCTTGCTGGGCGTGACGCAATTGCTTCTGAACCGTTCAGCGACTCCGTCTCCGAGCGAACGCCTGCAGGATTGGAACGACCTGAGCGAGCTCACCAAGGAAGCGGGGCGATCGGCGTACCGCGCGGCCTTGATCCTGGCCGACCCGGAGCGTTTGGTGCCGCCCGGGTTTTGAGCCCAGGCAGGTGCGTCCAAAGGAACGAGGTGAAACTACGGGGGTACACACCCTGGCCCTTCCCCCGGAGCAAACCTTGTCATCCAAAGTCTTTCGCGTTGCACTATCGGCTTCGGCAGCTGCTCTTGGAGGCATCGCAGCCTACTGGGCCCTCCTTGCGACACGCCAGGGACACATCCTTTTCGACGCTCGCAAGCACCCCGTCGTTCACTTGTCCGACGACTTTTCCACTTACTCTCATACCGTGCCGGGCGGGATGGTCCGCGGCTATGTCTATCACCCCCAGGGCGAGGAGGCGCTGCAGGACCTGTTCATCTATTTCGCGGGCCGAGGCGAGGATGTCCGCGCCACTGCAAAGGCGCTGCACTGGCTTCCGGAAGGCTTCGGATTCGCCGCGGTCAACTATCGGGGGGTGGCCGACTCGCAGGGGCACCCCTCCGAGGTCGCCTCCGTCGAGGACGCGAGAGAGTTCGCCAATCACTTGCGCCGGGCCTTCCCGCACGCGCGCCTGCACGTCGTCGGTCGAAGTCTGGGGACGGGCGTGGCCATTCAGCTTGTGGCGCGACAAGACTTCTCCAGCCTGCAGCTGGTCACGCCATACGACTCGATGCTGCAGGTGGCGAAGAAGCGCTTCCCGCTCGTTCCACTTTCCCTGTTGCTGCGGCACCAGTTCAACTCCCTGACGCACTGCAAGGAGGTCGCAGCGAAAACCCAGGTCCTGCTGGCCGAGTGGGACGATGTCGTGCTGCCGGAGCGTTCACAGAAGCTCATCGCCGCCTGGCCAACACCCATCAGCGTGCAGACCATCACCGGCTCCGACCACCGCAGCATCATGGGCCTCGAAGCGACCTGGCTCCATCTCGTCGACTTCGCATTGACAGCGGTCCTCCCTGAGCCGAAGGCCGCATGAGCCGCTACACGAGCCCGGGCCTCCGCCGGCCTGCTCTCAGACGCCGGCGCGCAGATGGAAATCGGCCTGCCCGGGACTACGCCCGGCGGCCGCGCGCGAAGTAGCGCATCAACGCGCCCTGACGATCCTCCACGTAGCCCTCCAGCCATGAGTCGTCCGTGTCCAGAAAACCGGACCAGCTCTTCTTGTGCTGTTCGGCTCATCCACCCGCATCGAAGGCAGCAAGCTGTCGGACCGGGAGGTCGAGCGTCTGCTGTCCAACCTGCAGATCAAGACCTTCACGACGCGCGACGAGCAAGAGGTGGCCGGTTACGCCGAGGTCATGGAGCTGGTGTTCTCGTCCTGGCAGGACATCACCCTGACCGAGAACCACATCAAGCAGTTGCATCGCGACTTGCTCACATACAGCGAAAAGGACGCGTGGCACCGGGGCAAGTACAAGACCTCCACGAACAGCGTCGTCGCGTTTGACGAAAACGGCAAGCAGCTGGGCGTGATCTTCGAAACCGCGACGCCGTTCGACACGCCACGCCTGATGGCCGAACTGGTGGTCTGGTTCAACGGCGAACGCGACGCCGCGTGTCTCCATCCACTGTTGCTCGTCGGTATCTGGGTCGTGGTCTTCCTGGAAATCCACCCATTTCAGGACGGCAACGGCCGCTTGAGTCGGGTGCTGACCACCTTGTTGCTGCTGCAAGCCGGCTACGCCTATGTCCCGTACAGCTCACTCGAGAGCGTGATCGAACTGAGCACGGAAGCCTACGATCTTGCGCTGCGCCAGACGCAGGGAACGATTCGCACCGAGTCCCCGAACTGGCAGCCCTGGCTCGTCTTCTTCCTGCGCGCGCTGGCTGAGCAGGTTCGTCGTCTTGCTCGCAAGGTGGAGCGCGAGAAGCTGGTGCTGGCCGCGCTGCCCGAGCTATCACTGCAGATCGTCGAATTTGCGCGGGAGCATGGGCGCATCACGATGGGGGATGCGATTCGGCTGACCGGCGGCAATCGCAATACGCTCAAGCAGCATTTCAGAGCCCTGGTCGAACAAGCCCGCTTGGCCCAGCATGGTGCTGGCCGTGGTGTGTGGTACGAGTTGAAGTAGGGATACCTATGGTCGGCAATCGCCCACCGAGCAACTTCTCCCATCTCGGGCTCACGACGAGCGCATGATCGTTGGGATCTGCGCAGAGGATCTCGGTGTGTCCCGCCCGTTTCACACCCCCAGCAACTCCTCCAACACCTCCGGCGCCGCCAGCAACTCCGCCGAAGGCCCGTGCCGCACGATCTTGCCCTTCTCCATCACCACCGCCTGATCCGTGTGTGCCAGCACCTTGCGCCAGTCGCGGTCGACGATCAGCGTCGCGATGCCGGTGGTGCGGATGTCCGCGATCACGCGCCAGATCTCGGCCACGATCAGCGGCGCCAGGCCTTCGGTCGCCTCGTCGAGGATCAGCAAGCGCGGGTTGGTCATCAGCGCGCGGCCGATCGAGAGCATTTGCTGCTCGCCGCCCGACAACTGCTGCCCGCCGTGCGAGAGCCGCTCCGTGAGGCGCGGGAAGGTGGCCATCACGCGATCGAAAGTCCAGGCGCGCTTTCCGTCGATGCCGGAGCGTGCGCTCATCACGAGGTTCTCGCGCACCGAGAGGTTGGGGAAGATGCCGCGGCCTTCGGGCACGTAGCCGATGCCGCGGCGCGCCATCTTCTCGGGCGCCCAGCCGGTGACGTCGTCGCCGTCGAGCTTCACGCGGCCCGAGGCCGGACGCACGTAGCCCATCAGCGAGCGGATCAGCGTGGTCTTGCCCATGCCGTTGCGACCCAGCAGGCCGACCGAGGTGGCCGCCGGCATCGCGACGTCGATGCCGCGCAGGATGTGGCTGTCGCCGTAGTAGGTGTTGAGGCCTTCGATCTGCAGCATCTCAGTGGTCCTCGCCCAGGTAAGCAGTGCGCACTTCGGGGTTCTGACGGATAGAAGCCGGGTCGCCGGTCGCGATGACGGTGCCGTTGACCATCACCGTGATGCGGTCGGCGATGCGGAACACCGCGTCCATGTCGTGCTCCACCAGCAGGATCGCGTGCGAGGCCTTGAGGCTGGCGAGCAGGCCCAGCATGCGCTCGGTCTCCTCGGCGCCCATGCCGGCCAGCGGCTCGTCGAGCAGCAGCACGCGCGGGTTGGTGGCCAGGCACATCGCGACTTCGAGCTGGCGCTTGGCGCCATGGCTCAGCGTGCCGGCGACGCGCTCGGCCACCGCAGTGAGCCCCGCGGCCTCCAGCGCTTCGCGCGCCGCGGCATTGCTCGTCGCGCACTGCGTCGAGGCCTGCCAGATCGCCCACGGCCGCGGCGTCGCGGCCTGCGCGGCGAGGCGGCAGTTCTCGAGCACCGTGAACTCCGGAAAGATCGTGGTGCGCTGGTAGCTGCGGCCGACGCCGGCGAGTGCGCGGCGGAACTGCGCGCGCTTGGTGACGTCGGTGCCGTCGAGCGTGATGCGGCCGTCGGAGGCGTCGATCTCGCCCGAGAGCATGTTGATCAAGGTGGACTTGCCGGCGCCGTTGGTGCCGATCACCGCATGGACTTCGCCGCGCCGCAGGTCCAGGCTCACCGCATTGACGGCGACCAGGCCGCCGAAGCGGCGCGTCAGCGTTTCGACCGAAAGCAGGGTACTCATGCGGCCGCCCCCTTCGGCGAGAGCCGCGATGCGATGCCGATGATGCCCTTGGGCAGCAGTGCGACGAAGGCGATGATGGCCAGACCCAGCGTGAGCTGCCAATGGTCCGCGAGCGGCCCCACCAGCGCATGGGTGGAGAGCAGTTCCTTCAGCAGCGTGAAGGCCACGGCGCCGATCACCGCGCCGCGCAAATGGCCGAGGCCGCCAAGGATGATCATCAGCAGCACCTCGCCTGAGTTGTGCCAGGCCAGGAGCTCGGGATTCACCACGCCGTCGCGCGAGGCGACGAGGAAGCCCGCCAGCCCGGCCAGCGCACCCGCGATCACGAAGGCCGCGAGCTTGTAGCCGTAGACCGGAAAACCGGCCGCGCGCATGCGCTGCTCGTTGACGCGGATGCCGGCCAGCGCCGCGCCGAAGCGCGAGCGGCGGATCAGCGCCAGGAAGCCGTAGGTGAAGACCAGTGCCGCGAGCACGAAGTAGAACTGCACGCTGCGGTTCTCCATGTCGAGCGCGCCAATGGCCGGCCGCACGTACATGTAGATGCCGTCGCTGCCGCCGCCGAGCGCGGTGTCGTGGAACACGAAGAAGGCCATCTGCGCGAAGGCCAGCGTGACCATGATGAAGTAGACGCCGCGCGTGCGCAGGCTGAGCGCGCCCGTCACCAGCGCGTAGCCGGCGGCGCAGCCCATGGCCAGCGGCAGCAGCACGGCGATGGAGCCGCCATCCTTGCCGGAGCCCAGCACCGTGGCATAGGCGCCGATACCGTAGAAAGCCGCATGGCCGAGGCTCACCAGGCCGGTCATGCCGACCAGCAGCTCGAGGCTCAACGCGAAGATCGAGAGGATCATCACCTTGACCACGAGGTCGCTGAGATAGGGGCTCAGCATCGGGCCGAGGACTGCGAGCGCGATGGCGCACAGCAGCGGAAGAAAGTACGAAAAGCGCTTCATGTCAGGTCTTGCGCCCCATCAAGCCTTCAGGACGCCAGATCAGCACGATGGCCATCAGCACATACACCCCCATGCCGCTCAGCTCGGCGAAGAACACCTTGCCGAAGGTGTCGACGAAGCCGACCAGGAGCGAAGCGATCAGCGCACCCGTGATCGAGCCGATGCCGCCGATCACCACCACCACGAAGCAGATGATCAGCACGCTCGCGCCCATGTTCGGATAGACCGAGGACATCGGCGCCGCGATCATGCCGGCCAGCGCGGCCAGCGCCACGCCGGCCGCGAACACGATGCGGTAGAGCCGGCGGATGTCGATGCCCAGGCCGCGCACCATGTCGCGGTTGCTGGCGCCGGCGCGGATCATCATGCCCAGGCGCGTGCGGTTGACCACGTAGTAGAGCCCGACTGCGAGCACCACGCAGGCCGCCGAAGCGAAGAGCCGATACCACGGGTAGCTCATGAGATCGCCGAGCGCGAAGCTGCCGTCCAGCCAGGGCGGCACCCTGACGCCGTGCACGTCGTTGCCGACGAGCAGTGAACGCAGCTCCTCGAACACGAGGATCAGGCCGTAAGTCATCAGCACCTGCTGCAGATGGTCGCGCTGGTAGAGGTAGCTGAAGAAGGCCCACTCCAGCGCATAGCCGAAGAGCGCGCTGAGCACCACGCCCGCCAGCAGCATCACGATGAACTGGTCACCGAAGAGCGGCGAGAGCGCGAACGCCATGTAGGCGCCGATCATGTAGAAGCTGCCGTGGGCCAGGTTGATCACGCCCATGATGCCGAAGATCAGCGTCAGTCCGGAGGCCACCAAAAACAACAGAAGCCCGTACTGCACCGAATTCAGGCATTGGACTAGAAAGGTACCGAGGTCCACGACAGGTCGTCACTTTCCGCTCAGAGTTTGCAGCCGCGGGCCGGGTCGGCGAGGCCCTTGATGGCCACGTTGACCATCTTGTTTTCCTTGCCCTCCACCTTGCGCAGGTAGATGTCCTGCACCGGGTTGTGCGACTTGCCGATCGTGAAAGCGCCGCGCGGGCTGTCGATCTTGGCCTTCTCGATGGCGCCTGCGAACTCGGCCTTCTTGCTGATGTCGCCCTTGGTCGCCGCCAGGCCGATCGCGAGCATCTGCGCCGCGTCGTAGCCCTGCACCGCGTACACGTCGGGCTGCAGCTTGAACATCTTGGCGTAGGCGGTGCGGAAGCTGATGTCGCGCGGCGTGTTGAGGCCGTCGGCATAGTGCAGCGTGGTCAGCATGCCCTGGGCCGATTCGCCCTGCGCGTCCAGCGTGCCGTCGGTCAGGAAGCCGGGGCCGTAGAGTGGGATGTTCTTGTTGAGGCCGGCCGCCGCGTAGTCCTTAACGAACTTGACCGCGCCGCCGCCCGCGAAGAAGGAATACACCGCATCGGGCTTGGCCGCCGCGATCTCGGTCAGGAGCGCCTGGAACTCCACGTTCGGGAAGGGCACGGTGAGCTGCTTCACAACCTTGCCGCCGCCCTTCTCGAAGCCTTCCTTGAAGCCGTTGACCGACTCGTCGCCGGCCGCGTACTTCCAGGTGAGCGTCATCGCGGTCTTCTTGCCCTGCTTGGCCGCGACCTCGCCCATCGCGTAGGCCGGCTGCCAGTTCGAGAACGAGCTGCGGAAGATGTTCTGCGCGCACATCGGGCCGGTCACCGCGTCGGCCCCGGCATTGGGCACGATCAGCACGGTGCCGCTTTCCTTGGCGGCCTTGGCCATCGCCATCGCGACGCCGGAGTGCACGGTGCCGACGATCACGTCGACGTTGTCGCGCTTGATCAGCTTGTTGACGTTGTCGGTGGCCTTGGCCGGGTCCGATTCGTCGTCGACCTTGATGTATTCGATCTCGCGGCCGCCGAGCTTGCCGCCCTGTTCCTCGACGCGCAGCTTGAAGCCGTTCTCGATGGCCACGCCGAGCGCCGCATAGGTGCCGCTGAAGGGCAGCATCAGGCCGACC
Source organism: Variovorax sp. LjRoot175 (assembly GCF_964253805.1). Lineage (NCBI taxonomy): Bacteria > Pseudomonadati > Pseudomonadota > Betaproteobacteria > Burkholderiales > Comamonadaceae > Variovorax > Variovorax sp. LjRoot175. The sequence goes on from NZ_CAXURY020000001.1 coordinate 107,881, forward strand.
TTGAGCTTGCCCTGCTGGGCGTGGCCGACGGTCGCGATGCAGGCCAGCGCAAGAGCGGTTAGCGTGGTGCGTGCGATGCGAGTGGTCATGGGTATCTCCTGGCGTTGATGATGAGTGAAAAGGACGGGAACGGCCTGGCGACAGATCGGCAGGGGCGGGTCGGGACGGGCTTCTCCATGGTGAACCGTGGGACGCAGATACTTTAAGGGTAAATCATTCATCTCTCAAACACGAGTTTTCCCTGCCCGCCGATCCGCTGCTTCGACAAACGAAACGGCCGCCACTATGACCTGTTCCGGCTGGTCCCGATGCGGGGAATGCCCGCAGTCGCGCAGCTCGAGCAGCCGGGTTCCGGGCACCCGCTCGGTGATGCCGCGAACCTGGCGGAGTGTGCCGTACTCGTCGTCGATCCCCTGGATAGCAAGAACCGGGCAACGGATGGCGTCGAGCCCGGCCTCAATGTTCCATTGCTTGAAGGGCGGGTGCAGCCAGATGCGGTTCCAGCCCCAGAAGGTGGCTTCGGCGTCATCGTGGTAGCGGGCCAGCTTCTTCGGAAGGTCGGTCGCGAGCCAGGCCTGGCGCGCCTGGTCGATGCTCGCCACCGTCAGGTCTTCCACGAAGATGTGCGGCGCGAGCAGCACCAGCCCGGCCACGCGCTCCGGAAAACGCGACGCGTAGAGCAGCGAGATCGAGCCGCCGTCGCTGTGGCCGAAGAGCCAGGGCTTCTCCTTGAGGCCAATGGCCTCGAAGAAGGCCGGCAGCACCTCGTGCGCCTGGCGGTGCATGTAGTCGACGTCCCAGAACTCGTCGGGCTCGCGCGGCGTCGAGCGGCCGTAGCCGGGGCGCGAGAACACCAGGCCGCGAAAGCCGCCGCGCTCGCAGAGCTTCTCGGGGAAGTCCTTCCACATCGCGACCGAGCCAAGACCTTCATGCAGGAACACAACCAGCGGCGCATCCGTCCGTTCGGGTGCGATGCGCACATATTCGATGCGCACGTCTTTTCCCCGCCAGTGGATGGCGGTGAATTCGGATTCCGTGCTCACGCTTCGCGCTCCCGCTCGCGCAAACGGAAGCGCTGGATTTTTCCTGTGGCCGTCTTCGGCAGCTCGTCGACGAACTCGATGAAGCGCGGGTACTTGTAGGGGGCGAGGCGCTCCTTGACGAAGGCCTTGAGTTCCTCGTCCGTCACCGACTGGCCGGACTTGAGCACGACGTAGGCCTTGGTCTTGGTCAGCCCGTCGGCGTCTTCCTTGCCGATCACCGCGGCCTCGAGCACCGCCGGGTGCTGCATCAGCGTGGCCTCGACCTCGAAGGGCGAGACGTAGATGCCGCTCACCTTGAGCATGTCGTCGCTGCGGCCGGCGTAGGTGTAGTAGCCGTCGGCGTCGCGCGAGTACTTGTCGCCACTCTTGGTCCAGCCCTCGCGAAAGGTGTCGGCGCTCTTCTCGGGGTTGCCCCAGTACATCACCGCCGTGCTCGGCCCCTTGATATAGAGGTCGCCGACTTCGCCCACGGGCACGGGCTTGCCGTCCTCGCCGCGCAGCTCGATCGCATAGCCCTCGACTGGCCGGCCGGTGGTGCCGTAGCGGATGTCGCCGGGCCGGTTGGAGATGAAGATGTGCAGCATCTCGGTGGAACCGATGCCGTCGATGATCTCGCAGCCGAAGTGCTGCTTGAAGCGCTGCGCGAGTTCACCCGGCAAGGCTTCGCCGGCCGAGGAGCACATGCGCAGCGACACCGCCTCGCGCGGTGGCAGCGCGGGCGAGGCGAGCATGCCGGCGAAGCCGGTCGGGGCGCCGAAGAACACCGTGGGTTTGTGCGTGCCGGTCCAGCGCTTGAAGACCGCGTCGGGCGTCGGCCGCTCGGCCATCAGCAGCACCGTCGCGCCGACCGAAAGCGGGAAGGTCAGCGCATTGCCCAGGCCGTAGGCGAAGTAGAGCTTGGCGGCCGAGAAGCAGACGTCGTTCTCGGTCAGCCCCAGCACCGGCTTGCCGTAGAGCTCGGCCGTCCACCACGGGTTGCCGTGCGTGTGCACCGTGCCCTTGGGCTTGCCGGTGGAGCCGGAGGAGTAGAGCCAGAAGGCGTGATCCTGCGGCGTGGTGGCGGCGGGTTCGGCCAGCGGCTGGTGCGCGGCGATCACCGCCTCGAAATCCTGCGCGCCGTCGGGCAGGGCGCCGGTGGGTTGCGAGACGATCAAGGTCTTGAGCTCGTTCGACCCTTTGACCCGCGCGTCCTGCAGCACCGGCAGCAGCGCGCCCGACACCAGCGCCGCCTTGGCGCCGCTGTGTTCGAGCATGTAGGCGTAGTCGTCGGTCGTCAGCAGCGTGTTGACTGCCACCGGCACGATGCCGGCATAGAGGCAGCCGAGAAAGCTCACCGGCCAGTCGCTGCTGTCGAGCATCAGCAGCAGCACGCGCTCTTCGCGCTTCACGCCTGATGCGCGCAGCGCCGCGGCGAGCCGCCGCGCGCGGTCTTCGAGCTGGCCGTAGGTGAGGGTGCCGCGGTCGTCGACATAGGCGATCTTCTGCGCGCGGCCGCGGTTGAGGGCGAACAGGTGTTCGGCGAAATTGAAGGATGCTGGCAGGCTCATCGTGTCTCCTCGGGTCGCATTTTTCTCTTCGGACGGTCTTCAGCCGGCCGAGAGGCCGAGATGCGCGAGCACCGCCGGACTGGCCTGCACCGCGCTCTTGCGGTGATAGAAGTCCAGTGCCCGCAGGCCGCCCAGTTCGGCGCCGCCGCCCGCGCGGCCGGGGCCGCCGTGCAGCGACTGGGGCATCACGTTGCCATGGCCCGTGTGGGCCTGCGCCACGTCCGGCGTGATCACGTGCACGCGGCCGTGGCTCGCGGCGAGCTGCAACGCTGCTTGGCCGAGCGCCGCCTCGTCGGCACCGTAGAGCGAAGTCACGAGCGAGCCCTGGCCGCGGTGTGCGAGCGCGATCGCATGCTCGACGTCGCGATAGGGCAGCAGGGTGGCGACCGGTCCGAACACCTCGACGTCGTGCACGCGCTGTGCAGCATCGGCATCGCGCGCGCCCAGCAACACCGGGCCGATGCAGGCGGCGACGGCGGGGTCGGCATCGACCAGCGGGGCCTTGCTGCCGTCATGCAGCACGCTCGCCTGCGCCTTGAGTTCTTCCAGCCCTTCGCGCACCGCATTCAATTGCGCACGGCTCACCAGCGAGCCCATGCGCACGCTCTCGTTGCGCGGATTGCCAACCGTGATGCCGGCCAACTTGGCGCCGATCGCTTCGGCCGCCGCGTCGTAGACGGCAGCCGGCACGAGGATGCGGCGGATCGCGGTGCACTTCTGGCCCGACTTGACCGTCATCTCGCGCACCACCTCGCGCACCAGCAAATTGAAGGCGTCGCTGCCCGGCGCCGCATCGGGCAAGAGCAGGGCGGAATTCAGGCTGTCGGCCTCGATGTTGACGCGCACCGAGCGCTGGGCCACCGCGGGGTGCGAGCGGATCACGGCGCCGGTATCGGCCGAGCCGGTGAAGGACACCACGTCGAAGCCCTGCAGCTGGTCCATCAGACCGTTCGAGCTGCCGCAGATCACCGACAGCGCGCCGGCCGGCAGCACGCCTGCCTCGGCCACGTCGCGCACCATGCGCTGCGTGAGCCAGGCGGTGGAGGTGGCGGGCTTCACGATCACCGGCACGCCCGAGAGCAGGGCGGGCGCGGCCTTCTCCCACAGGCCCCAGGACGGGAAGTTGAAGGCATTGATGAAGAGCGCCACGCCGCGCGTCGGCACTTGCAGGTGCAGCGACTGGAATACCGGCTCCTTGCCGAGCTTGGCCGCATCGCCGTCGCGCAGCGCGCGCACATCGCCCAGCGCATCGCCCCACTTGGCGTACTGGCCGAGCGTGAAGATCGCACCGTCGATGTCGACGGCCGAGTCGTTCTTCACCGTGCCCGAGTTGGCGGTGGCGATCTCGTAATAGGCGTCGCGGTTCGCCTGCAGCACCTTCACGACCGCGCCCAGCAGCGCGGCGCGCTCCTTATAAGTGAGGGCGCGCAGGGCAGCGCCGCCGGTCTCGCGCGCGAAGCCGAAGGCCGCGGCCAGGTCCAGCCCGGTCGCATCGACCCGGGCCAGCTCGGTGCCGAGCACCGGATCGACAAGCGCCGTGCCGGCGCCGCTGCCGGCCTGCCAGCGGCCGGCGACGTAGTTGGAAAGAAGTTCGGTCATGGAGCGTCTCAAGTCTTGGTGAACTGGATCTGGCCTTCGGGCAGCAGGTAGAGGACCAGCGCGCGCCCTTGGGCGACGGTGGGGTGATGAGCCGTTCCCGGCGGATAGACGCACCAGCCCGCCGGCCGCCCGTCGAAGGTGGCATCGCCCTCCAGCGGCATGATCAAATCGATCTCGCCGTACGGATGCGTGTGGTGCGGGCCGGCGATGTCCTTCATGTCGACCACGTCGACCGAGAAGCGGTGCAGCGCGTCCTCGGCCTTGAAGACCCGGCCGTACTTGATGCCGCCGCCCTCGCGATCGCACAGCCAGCCTTCCGCCACGCCGTCGATGCAGGCCTGCTTGAGGCGCTCGAAGGCGGGGCTGCCGGCGCCGTGGACGGTGTTGAGCCAGCGGTCGAGTTCGTCATCGAGCGCTCTGCCGGCGAGCTGCGCTGTCACGTCGGCAACGATCTGGTGGAAGGCTTCCTTGGACATCGTGGTGGTGCTCATGCGTGGGTGGAACTTGCGGCAATTGGCCGCGTGCAGTATCTTGCCTGTGCACGAACCATAAGCATCGACACAAAAGGTGTCAAGCAATATAGTGCATATATGGTGTTTACCCGGATAGGGGTGAACGGGAGACGAAGGAGCGACATGAACGAGCGAGCCGACGCGGTGCTGACCGCACCCGCGGACCCGGCCCTGCCGGCCGAAGAAGCGAAGAACCCCCTGCTGGTGGCGCTGGGCGAGCGCGTGCGCAACCTGCGCGCGCGCCGCGGGCTCACGCGCAAGGCCGTGGCGCAGGCGGCGGAGGTCTCGGAGCGCCACCTGGCCAATCTCGAATACGGCATCGGCAATGCGTCGATCCTGGTCCTGCAGCAGGTGGCGACCGCGCTGCAATGCTCGCTGGCCGAGCTGGTGGGCGACGTCACGACCAGTTCGCCCGAATGGCTCCTGATCCGCGAGCTGCTGGAGCGCCGCGACGAGGCCGACCTGCGGCGCGCCCGCATCGCGCTCGGCGAGCTGCTCGGCACCGCCGCCGGCGACCCGGCGCGCAACCGCCGCATCGCGCTGGTGGGCCTGCGCGGCGCGGGCAAGTCGACGCTGGGCCAGATGCTGGCGGACGATCTCGAGGTGCCCTTCATCGAGCTGAGCCGCGAGATCGAAAAGCTGGCCGGCTGCAGCGTGCGCGAGATCCACGACCTGTACGGCACCAACGCCTACCGCCGCTACGAGCGCCGCGCGCTCGAGGAGACGGTGCAGATCTACAGCGAGGTGGTGATCGCCACCCCGGGCGGCATCGTGTCCGACCCCGCCACCTTCAACCAGCTGCTGGCCCACTGCACCACCGTCTGGCTGCAGGCCGCGCCCGAGGAGCACATGGGCCGCGTCGCCGCCCAGGGCGACACCCGCCCAATGGCCGCCAGCAAGGAAGCCATGGACGACCTGCGCCGCATCCTCGCCGGCCGCGCCGCCTTCTATTCCAAGGCCGACCTCAGCGTCGACACCAGCGGACAGGGCCTGGCGCAGAGCTTCCGGGCGCTCAGGACGACGGTGCGCGAGGCGATGAGCCGGGCCGCCTGAAGGGCGCCAAAAAGAAGAACGTAAAAAATCCCTCGCAGGGTTGACGCGCCCTGGAACATGCAGCATGATGCATGCACTGTCGCCAGACAAATGCATTATTGTTCCTAGACCCCCCACGGCACCCAGGAGACCTCGACATGACCGACACCGCCGCCCATCCCGCCCGCGTCGACTACCGCACCGACCCCACGCAATACCGCCACTGGAAGCTCAGCGTGGAGGGCCCGGTGGCCCGCCTGTCGCTGGACATCGCCGAAGACGGCGGCATCCGTCCCGGCTACAAGCTCAAGCTCAACAGCTACGACCTGGGCGTGGACATCGAGCTCAACGACGCGCTGAACCGCGTGCGCTTCGAGCATCCGCAGGTGCGCTCGGTGATCGTCACCAGCGGCAAGGACCGCATCTTCTGCTCGGGCGCCAACATCTTCATGCTCGGCGTCTCCAGCCACGCCTGGAAGGTGAACTTCTGCAAGTTCACCAACGAGACGCGCAACGGCATCGAGGATTCGTCGAAGCACTCGGGCCTCAAGTTCATCGCGGCCGTGAACGGCGCCTGCGCCGGCGGCGGCTACGAGCTGGCCCTGGCCTGCGACGAGATCCTGTTGGTGGACGACCGCTCCTCCTCCGTCTCGCTGCCGGAGGTGCCGCTGCTCGGCGTGCTGCCCGGCACCGGCGGCCTGACCCGCGTCACCGACAAGCGCCACGTGCGCCATGACCTGGCCGACATCTTCTGCACCAGCGTCGAAGGCGTGCGCGGCCAGCGCGCGGTCGAGTGGCGCTTGGTCGATGCGATCGCCAAGCCGGCGCAGTTCGGCGCCGCGGTGCAGGAGCGCGCCGCCAAGCTGGGCGAGGGCAGCGACCGCCCCGCCGATGGCAAGGGCGTGAGCCTCACGCGCCTCGAGCGCGAGGACGGCGCCGACAGCCTGCGCTACGAACACGTCACGGTCGAGATCGACCGCGCACGCCGCACCGCCACCTTCACCGTCAAGGCGCCGAAGGGCGCGCAGCCGGCCGACATCGCCGCGATCGAAGCCGCCGGCGCCGCCTGGTGGCCGCTCGCGATGGCGCGCCAGCTCGACGACGCGATCCTCAACCTGCGCACCAACGAGCTCGACATCGGCACCTGGCTGCTCAAGACCGAGGGCGATGCGCAAGCCGTGCTCGCGAGCGACAAGACCATGCTCGCCCACAAGGACCACTGGCTGGTGCGCGAAACCATCGGCGCGCTGCGCCGCACGCTGGCGCGGCTCGACGTCTCCTCGCGCAGCCTGTTCGCGCTCGTCGAGTCCGGCTCCTGCTTCGCCGGCACGCTGGCCGAGATCGCCTTCGCGGCCGACCGCGCCTACATGCTCGCGCTGCCCGACGATGCCGAGCGCGCACCGAAGATCGCGCTGGACGAGTTCAACTTCGGCTTCTTCCCGATGGTCAACGACCAGAGCCGCCTGCAGCGCCGCTTCTACGAAGAGGCCGCGCCGATGGAAGCCGCGCGCGGCGCGGTCGGCCGCGCGCTGGACGCCGACGAGGCGCTCAAGCTCGGCCTGGTCACCGCCGCGCCCGACGACATCGACTGGGAGGACGAGATCCGCATCGCCATCGAGGAGCGCGCCGCCATGTCGCCCGACGCGCTCACCGGCCTCGAAGCCAACCTGCGCTTCGCCAGCCAGGAGAACATGGCCACGCGCATCTTCGGCCGGCTGACCGCCTGGCAGAACTGGATCTTCAACCGCCCGAACGCCGTCGGCGAGAAGGGTGCCCTCAAGGTTTACGGCACCGGCGAAAAAGCCGGCTTCGATCTCAACCGCGTCTGAGTCCACCCCGACCGTTCGGGCTGAGCTTGTCGAAGCCCCCCGCGAGCCTTCGACAAGCTCAGGCCGAACGGATTTTCGGATTTCCATCCAAGCAGGAGCCCCCATGAGCACGATCAACTACAGCGAGAAGATCCCCAACAACGTCAACCTCGGCGAAGACCGCACGCTGCAGCGCGCGCTCGAAGGCTGGCAGCCGAACTTCATCAACTGGTGGGACGACGTCGGCCCCGACGGCTCGACCAACTACGAGGTCTACCTGCGCACCGCCGTCAGCGTCGACCCGCAGGGCTGGGCCCAGTTCGGCCACGTGAAGATGCGCGACTACCGCTGGGGCATCTTCCTGAACCCGGGCGACGCCAACCGCGAGATCCATTTCGGCGACCACAAGGGCGAGAAGGCCTGGCAGGACGTGCCCGGCGAGCACCGCGCCAACCTGCGCCGCATCATCGTCACGCAGGGCGACACCGAGCCGGCCTCGGTCGAGCAGCAGCGCCACCTGGGCCTCACCGCGCCCAGCATGTACGACCTGCGCAACCTGTTCCAGATCAACGTGGAAGAGGGCCGCCACCTGTGGGCCATGGTCTACCTGCTGCACAAGCACTTCGGCCGCGACGGCCGCGAAGAGGCCGAGGCGCTGCTGCAGCGCACCTCGGGCGACGAGAACAACCCGCGCATCCTCGGCGCCTTCAACGAGAAGACGCCCGACTGGCTGGCCTTCTTCATGTTCACCTACTTCACCGACCGCGACGGCAAGTTCCAGCTGTCGGCCCTGGCCGAGAGCGCCTTCGATCCGCTGGCACGCACCACCAAGTTCATGCTGACCGAGGAAGCGCACCACATGTTCGTGGGCGAGAGCGGCGTCTCGCGCGTGCTGCAGCGCACCGCGCAGGTGATGAACGAGCTGAAGACCGACGACCCGCAGAAGGTGCGCGCGGCCGGCGCCATCGACCTCGGCACGATCCAGCGCTACCTCAACTTCCACTACAGCGTGACCATCGACCTGTTCGGCGCCGACCAGTCGAGCAACGCCGCCACCTTCTACAGCTCGGGCCTGAAGGGCCGCTACGAGGAAGGCAAGCGAGGCGACGACCACGTGCTCAAGGGCCAGACCTACAAGGTGCTCGAGGTGCAGAACGGCCAGCTCGTCGAGAAGGACGTGCCGATGCTGAATGCGCTCAACGAAGTGCTGCGCGACGACTTCATCAAGGACTCGGTGGCCGGCGTGAGCCGCTGGAACAAGGTGCTGGAGAAGGCCGGCATCCCGACCCGCCTGGTGGTGCCGCACAAGGCCTTCAACCGCCAGATCGGCGCCCTGGCCGGCATCAAGATGTCGCCCGAAGGCCGCGTGGTGAACGAGGCCGAATGGGCCGCCAAGAAGGACGAGTGGCTGCCCACGGGCGAGGACTTCGCATTCGTGGCATCGTTGATGGGCCGCGTGGTCGACCCGGGCAAGTTCGCCGGCTGGATCGCGCCGCCGGTGATGGGCATCAACCGGCAGCCGGTGGATTTCGAGTACGTGAGATTCGGCTGATCGGTGTGACTCCTTCCCCCTCTGGGGGAAGGCAGGGATAGGGGCAAGTAGCGTACCCACGACAAGCGCCGCGTGCCCCCACCCAACCCTCCCCCAGAGGGGGAGGGCTTTAGGAGAGACTAATGGAAACGGCCACCATCGACATCGGCGTCATCAGGCAGCACCTGATCGACCCTGAAATCTGCATCCGCTGCAACACCTGCGAAGCCACCTGCCCGGTCAACGCGATCACGCACGACGACCGCAACTACGTGGTGCGCGCCGATGTCTGCAACGGCTGCATGGCCTGCATCTCGCCGTGCCCGACCGGTTCGATCGACAACTGGCGCATCATGCCCGTGGCGCGCGCCTATTCGATCGAGGAGCAGCTCACCTGGGACGAACTGCCGGCCGAACTCACGCCCGAGCAGCTCGAAGCCGAAGGCGTCGCATCGCCTGCCGAAACGCTGGCGCCTGCGCCGGCCGCACCGCCGCAGCCGCCGGCCGAGCCGGGCGAAGTGCCCTTCAACTCCGCACAGTACGGCGCCATCACGCCGCCCTGGTCGGCTGCGCACGCCTACACCAACCTGTTCCCGCCGAAGAGCCCGACCACCGCCACCGTGGTGGGCAACTTCAACTGCACCGAGGCCGGCTACGAGAACCAGACGCACCACATCGTGCTGGACTTCGGCAGCATGCCCTTCCCGGTGCTGGAGGGCCAGTCGATCGCCATCATCCCGCCGGGCACCGATGCCAACGGCAAGCCGCACTTCGCGCGCCAGTACTCCGTCGCCAGTCCGCGCAACGGCGAGCGGCCCGGCTACAACAACGTGTCGCTCACGGTGAAGCGCGTGCTGCAGGACCACCAGGGCAAGCCGGTGCGTGGCGTCGCCAGCAACTACGTGTGCGACCTCAAGGTCGGCGACAAGGTGCAGGTGGTCGGCCCCTTCGGCGCCTCCTTCCTGATGCCGAACCATCCGAAGTCGCACATCGTGATGATCTGCACCGGCACCGGCAGCGCGCCGATGCGCGCGATGACCGAATGGCGCCGGCGCCTGCGCAAGAGCGGCAAGTTCGAGGGCGGCAAGTTGATGCTCTTCTTCGGCGCACGCACGCAGCAGGAGCTGCCGTACTTCGGCCCGCTGCAGACCCTGCCCAAGGACTTCATCGACATCAACTTCGCGTTCTCGCGCACGCCCGGCCAACCCAAGCGCTATGTGCAGGACGCGATGCGCGAACGCGCCGCCGACCTGGCCGCGCTGCTCAAGGACAGCCAGAGCCACTTCTACGTGTGCGGCCTGAAGAGCATGGAAGAGGGCGTGGTGCTCGCGCTGCGCGACGTAGCGGTGGAAGCCGGACTCGACTGGGACACGGTCGGTGCCAGCCTGAAGCGCGAAGGCCGCCTGCACCTCGAAACCTACTAAGCTCGGCCGATGAAGTTCGCCGAGTTCCACGCCGGCCAGGTCATCGAGGCCGGCCCCTATCTCGTGACCGAGGCGGAGCTGCTGCAGTTCGCGAAGGCCTACGACCCGCAGTGGTTCCACACCGATCCGGAGGCGGCGGCCGAAGGTCCCTTCGGCGGATTGATCGCAAGCGGCTGGCATACCGGCGCGATCGCGATGCGGCTGGTCACCGACGCAGCGCTGGCGGATTCTGAATCCTTCGCATCGCCGGGCCTCGGCCACGTGAAATGGCCGAACCCCGTGCGGCCCGGCGATTCGCTGCGACTCGTGGCCGACGTGATCGAGGTGCGCCGTTCGGAGAAGCGCCCCACGCTGGGCATCCTGCGCTGGCGCTGGCGCCTGTTCAACCAGCGCGAGCTGCTCGTGCTCGACCTCGAGGCGACCAGTCTGTTCAAGCTCGGCGCTTAGCCTTGGCCATCAGCACCAGCGCGATGCCTCCGAGGATCGCGACCGAGGCGAAGGCCAGCCGCGGCGTGATCGCTTCCGACAGGAACAACACGCCGCCGAAGGCGGCGATCAGCGGCACCGACAGCTGCACCGTCGCCGCGCGCATGGCCGAGAGCCCCGGCAGCGCCGCATACCAGATGACATAGCCGATGCCGGAGGTGACCGCGCCGGAGGCCACGGCCAGCGCGATCCCGGCCGCGTTCGCGTGGGCTCGGGACGCCAGCGCCAAGCTCAGCAGCAGCGCGAGCGGCGCCGCGCGCAAGAAGTTGCGCGCGGTGGCAGCCAGCGGGTCGGCCACGCCACGGCCGCGCAGCGAGTACACGCCCCATGCGATGCCGGCGATGGCCATCAGTGCGGCCCCGAGCGGCGGCGGCGCCGTCACGCCCGGCGAGACCAGGTAGACCAGGCCCGCGACCGCCAGCACGAAGCCGGACCAGGCGACCGGCCCGAACATCTCGCCCGAACGCAGCCCGACGCCCAGCATCGTCAGCTGCACCGCGCCGAACAGGATCAGCGCCCCCGTGCCCGCCGACAGGCTGAGGTAGGCGAAGGAGAAGAAGGCGACGTAGGCGAACAGCATGGCCGCAGCCAGCCAGTCGGCGCGGCCCGCGGCCGGCGGCTTCGCGCGCAGCCGCACGATGAGCGTGAGCGCGAGCGCGCCCGACACCAGCCGGATGCTGCCGAAGCTGGCCGCGTCGATGGCCTCTTGCTGCAGCGCCAGCCGGCACAGCAGCGAGTTGGCCGCGAAGGCCAGCATGGCGGCCACGGTGAGCGCGAGGGTCTGCAGGCCGGGCGGGCCGTCGCGCGCTTCAGGCATGAACGGCCACCAGGACCATGGCCCATGCCAGCAGCGCGACGCCGAGCGGCGTGCTGAGGCGATGGCCCCAGCGAAAGTTCTTCTCGATCGCCATCACGGCGGCCAGCAGCAGCATCCAGCCCAGGCTGCCGGTGCCGAGCGCGAACATCAACAGCATCAGCGCCCAGCAGCAACCGACGCAGAACAGGCCGTGGTGCATGCCCAGCGCGAAGGCTTGGCGCGCCTGCGCCTGCCCGCGCCAGTGCTCGATGACGAAGCTCAAGGGCGTGCGGCACTTCTCCAGGCAGCGGTGCTTGAGCTTGCTGAACTGGAAGGCCCCGGCCAGCGCGATGGTCGCGGCGCCGATCAGCCAGCCATGCCAGGCCAGCGTGGGCGCGCTGGAAAGCAGCGCCAGCAGGGTGCCGTGCAGCGCATGCGCCAGCAGGCCGAAGGCGCCCCACACCGCCATGTAGCCCAGGGCGAGCAGCGCCAGCAGGCGCCCATGGTCCGGGCGCTCGGCCGTCAATCGGTCGAAGGCGTTGAAGAGCGGCAGCGTGGTCGGCAGCATCATGGCCGCCGTCATGAGGATCCACGCGAGGCCGTAGAGCAGCGCGGGCACGAGCACGTCGCCCGCCGGAACGACGCGGCACAGGAACGCCGCCGGTCCCGATGCCGTCCAGTCGCCGTGCTCGAGATAGCGTCCGTAGGGGCTGCGCGCCCAGGCCCACAGCGCCAGCCACGCGAGCGCAATCAGCGCGGCCAGCAGCGGCAGGAACACGCGGCGGTGACGGGAGGCGCCGGCGGGCAGCCGACCCGCTCGCCCGGCGCCTGCGGCGGCGCTCATGCGTCGAAGACGAAGGTGCTTTGCAGGGCGTTGTGGTTCTTGATGTCGAGATCGATGCCGAGGGCCGGGTTCTTGGAACGATAAGTCGGCGCCTTGCCGACGAACACCGGCGCGCCCGGTACCGTCGAGAACACGGTGTCGGAGAGGGTGGTCAGGCCGCCCATCGCGCCGCGATAGGGCTCGAGTTCGGCGTAGTAGTTCTTGCCGATCGCGAGTTCGCCCTTGCCCTCGTCCACGGTAAAGCGGATCGGCGCCCGCTCCACCGACACCACCGTGCCGATCAGCTTGGCGAGGTCGGCAATCGGCCCGCCGGCCTGGCCGGTGTAGACCTTGAGCAGCGCTTCCTCTTGCGCCTTGGAGGCGTTGTCGTCGACGAAGATCGCGGCGGTCCAGTTGCCTTCCAGGATGTTGCCGGGCACATGGGCCACGGCTGCGATGGTGTTGCCGCCCACGTCAAGGCCGTCCACCGTTCCCTTGTCGATGCGCCACGCGACGATGGTGTCGCAGGTGCCGTTGTCAGGATCCTCGCCGATCCAGCAGGGGCACAGCACATTGCAGTTGCAAACCTCGAGCAGGCGACCTTCCAGGTGATAGCTCATACGCACCTCCATTGAAGCCACTGGGACATGGACTTGTCGCCGCAACGTTGGCGGCAAGGGGGGAATCGATGCTACGCCGCGTGCCGGGCCAAGTCCATATCGGAGTTTCTGTGCCTTTCAAGGCTATTCTTCACGCGCGAAATCGCCGGGGTCCGCTTAGGATCGATTCATGAAAGTGGATATACATGAGAACGATCTTCGACAGTGAATCGGAGAACCCGGAGGGCTGGGAGATGCGCATCGCCGCCATCACAGCGGACGCAGTCGCGAATGCGGACGCCGGCCTCATCGAGCGTTGCATCGGCAGTCTTCTGCGCGTCGTGCGCGAACAGCTCAATCTCGAGGTGCTGTTCGTCGGCGAGTTCGTGAACGCCAATCGCGTGTTCCGCCACATCGATTCGAAGACCGCGCCGGCCATCGTTCAGCCGGGGCAGTTCCACCCGCTGGACGAAACCATCTGCCAGCGGATCATCGACGGCCGGATGGATTGCCTGGTGCCCGACATCACGCGCGTGCGGATCGCGAATGGTTTGCCCGACTACTACGACGGCATGGGCGCCCACATCGGCGTGCCGGTGCGGTTCACCGACGGCACCCTCTACGGCGTGCTGTGCGGTTTCAGCTTCGAGCCGGGCGCCGATCTCGAAGAGCGCGACGTGAAGCGCCTGGAAATGGCGGCCGACGCGATTGCCCAGCTCCTGGCGCAGGCCGAAGGGCACGAGGTGAGGCTGTCCCACACGCGTTGACGGCAGCGACATGCGGACGATCGGGCAAGCCTGCCCGACGCGCGGGCAGGACGCCGCCGCGCATCGGCACGACAGTCGGTGCCCATGCCACAACAGCAATCGCCTTATTTCCGCGAAGCCGGCGCCGGCGCCGGCCCCGGCGTCGTCTGCATCCACGCCAATGCGAGCGCTTCCGCGCAGTGGCGTGCGCTGATGGAGCGCCTGTCACCGAGCTACCGCGTCTTCGCTCCCGACTCCTTCGGCGCCGGCAGGAGTCCTGCCTGGCCGGCTGACCGTGTCGTCGCGCTGGGCGACGAGGTCGCGTTCCTGGAGCCTGTGTTCGCGGCGGCCGGCGAACCTTTCTTCCTGGTCGGGCACTCCTACGGCGCCGCGGTGGCCCTGATGGCGGCGCTCGCCCGCCCCGAGCGGATTCGCGCCATCGCGTTGTACGAGCCGACCCTGTTCGCGCTGCTCGAAGAAGAAGCGCCAGGCCAGGAGGCGGCGAACGGCATCCGCTTTGCCGTGGCCGATGCCGCCGCGGCCATCGATGCCGGCGACCAGGCTGCCGCCGCCCAGCGCTTCATCGACTACTGGATGGGCCCGGGAAGCTGGAGCGGCATGCCCGAGGCGCGCCAGGCGCCCGTCGCCGCATCCATGGTCAACGTCGCGGGCTGGGCCCGGGCGCTCTTCTCCGAGCCCACGCCCCTGCGGGCCTTTCGCGCGCTCGATCTCCCGGTGCTGTACATGATGGGCGGGCAGTCTCCCGCTTCGTCGCGCGGGGTGGCCAGGCTTTTGACCGGCACGCTGGCCAAGGTCACCGTCATCGAGTTCGCCGGGCTCGGGCACATGGGGCCGGTCACGCATCCGGAGCTGGTCAACGACGTCGTGGCGGGCTTTCTCGCATGCCATTGAGGATTCGGCCGAAGGCCAGCCTGTCGGTTGCAGGGACGAGCCGGGAGCCTGACCAACGACCACATCGCCTGGTGATAACACCATCGTTGTCTTGCAGCGTGCACCCCTGCCTTGTAGGATTCAGGCGTCGAATGTGACTTTTTCACATTTGCTTCTGAACCTCGAAACAACAGAGCCGGACATGCTGAAAATCAAGAACCCCTTGGCGTACTCACTTCGCATGCTGACCCTGAGCAGTGCCCTCGTGCTCTCGGCCTGCGGAGGTGGGGGCGGCGGAGGCGGCGGGTTCTCGGCCGGGACCGGGACGACGGCTGCCAATTCTTCAGGCACGCTGCGCGTATCGATGACAGATGCGCCCGCCTGCGGCTTCGACAATGTCTTCGTCACCGTCGAGAAAGTGCGGGTCCACGGCGATGCCGGCGTCGACGCAGGCGGATCCGGATGGGTTGACATCGTGGTCGATCCGGCACGACGCATCGATCTTTTGTCGTTGACCAACGGCGTGCTCACGACGCTTGGCCAGACGCCGCTCGCAGCCGGCACGTACCAGCAGATTCGCCTGGTGCTCGCGGCCAACGGGGCCGGCAAGGTCGCCAACTCGGTGGTGCCTACCGGCGGTGTCGAGCAGCCGCTCGACACCCCCAGCGCGGTGCAGTCCGGCATCAAGATCATCCGTCCCTTCACCGTGGCGGCCGACACGCTGACCGACCTGATCCTGGACTTCGATGCCTGCAAGTCGATTGTGACGCGCGGCAACGGCACCTACGGCCTCAAGCCGGTAGTGACGGCGCTTCCGAGCGCGGTCAGCGGCTCGGTGACCGGCGTGTTGGCCAGTGCGCCGGGTGCCAGGGTCTATGCCGAACGCAACGGTACGGTGGTCAAGGCTTCGGTGGCGGACGCGAACGGCAACTTCACGTTGTCGCCGATCGAGCAGAGCAGCAGCGTGGGCACCGTGGACGTGGTGATCGTGCCCACCTCGACCAACGCTCGCGGCACCGGCATCATTCGGGACGTTCCGGTCACCGCCGGCGGCAGCACGGCCCTTGCCACCGCGGGCGCCCCCATCACACTGCCGAGCTCGGCATTTCGCAAGGTTTCCGGGGCTGTCAGCCCGGCCAGCGCGCAAGCAACGATCCGGGCCCTGCAGCTGAGCGGCGCGCGCACATTCGAGATCGCCGCCACGGCGAGCAACCTCGATACGGGAGCCTACGGCCTTTTCGATGCGCAGCCGGCGCTGCCGGCGGCCGCGCCCATGGTGGGCACCTATCAGACGACGCTTCCCATTCCGCTGACGGCAGACACCGCCGCCGCGGGCAAATACAGCATCCAGGCAACCAGTGACGCGGGCGCTGTCAGCACGCGGCAGGTCGACATCACTGCGAGCGACCTTGTCGATCAGAATTTCCAGTTCTGATCGATCGGACTACCTTCGCACGCGCAGCCGCAACTTCAGCCCCACCAGCGGCGTTCGAAGCGCCGCGTGACCCTCACCAGCGTGGGATGGAAGGCCTTGATATGGGCCGGGTCCCGGCCGCGCAGCGCCATGGGGCGCTGCCGCTTCCGATGATCGCCATGTCGGCCCCTTCGTACGCCAGTGCGCTCCAAGCGGGGCATCTTGCATCAAGATGCGGACCGCCCAGCGCAAACTGATTGCGCTGGCCATGAAGCGAAGTCAACCCGCAGGAAACGCATGAACATCCCACCAAGCATCGCCGCGTTCTGGCAGGACTTCTGCACGGAGATGGGAGAAGATCGCTCCGCCCGGTTCTTCGAGGCCTTCCACTTCCACGACAACGAAGCCGGCGCCAACGAACTGGCGCAGCTCGTGCTCGCGGGCGTCAAGCGTGCCACTGCCGGTCTTGTCTGGACGTACGAGAGCGCAGGCGTCTCGCCACCCAAGCCAGGCGCCCTCAGCGTCGTCACTTACTGGGACGGCAAGCCCGCGTGCGTCATCGAGACTCTGGAGATCGAGGTGGTGCCCTTCGAGCAGGTCACAGCCGAGTTCGCCGCCAGCGAGGGCGAAGGCGACGGGTCATTGGCGTACTGGCGCCACGTCCATTGGGCCTACTTCGGCCGCGAGTGCGCTCGCATCGGGCGAGCGCCAAGCCAAGTCATGCCCGTAGTCTGTGAGCGCTTCAGCGTCATCTACATGTCTTGATAGACCGCAACCTTCACGCGCCGATTCGAAAGTCTGCAGTCGAGACCAGGCGAACGCGAGGGCCAAAACTGCTGATGTTGCTGAGGGTTGTGTTGTGGTGCTGGACCACCTGAGGCGCCGACAGGTACTGATTCCCCTCCGTCGTGTGCGCGTCCTCGACCAGGACCACCGGGTAGCCCAGCGCCAGAGCCCTTCGTGTTGTCGTGTCCACGCAGAACTCCGTGTGCATTCCGCAAACGACAAGGTCCGTGACGCCATTGTCCTTGAGCACTTCCTCGAGCTCCGTGCGATGGAACGAGTCCGGGGAAGTCTTTCGGATGCGCAGGTCCGTCGCCTTCACTTCGAGGCCACGGGCCAGCTGCCACGAATCCGTTCCGAACTCGAGGTAGCCGGCATTCGATTCATGCTGGATGAAGACCACCAATGCACCAGCGGCCCGAGCCCTGTCCGCCACCTGATTGATTCGACGGATGACTTGCTGCGACTCGAAGGCATCATGCTCGCCTTCGCAAAGGCCCTGCTGGACATCGATAACAAGGAGCGCGGTATTCATGCTTGGGTGTGTCAGGCCGGAAGCCGGCTCAATTCGAGTTGATCGCCAACACCTTGCGGCCATTTGGTCGACGCCGGCGATTGTAGGCACCGGCGCGCGGCCATGAACACGCGATCGACCGGCTAAACAATTGCAGCGCTCTGCCGATATGCATGGGAGGCTGCAGGTGCACTCCTGCCGTCAGGCACCTCACCCTTCCTTCAAGAGACCTTCATGACCCAACCGTCATTTGCGGGGCGCGCAGTCACACGGCTTTTCGTCGTCCTGAACACCATCGTGCTGTTGACTGCCTTCGGCTCGCGTCAGCCGGCAGCGCCGCAGGCAGAGCCGGCCGCCGCCAGCGCGCGCAATACGGTGGTGATGCCTGCCATCGCATATGGCACGACCGCCAAGGGCCTTCAGCTATCGAAGAAAGACGATCCGTGCGATGTGCCGGCCTCGTTGCAGCAGGCCGTGCAAGACCAGTTGATCGCGCCCTACGAATACCTGCTTCCGGCCCGCTCTCCTGGCACCGACGGGGCGCCTGTGCTGAAGATCGAGATCACCGACATTCTTGCGAACGCCGGCGGCCTCTATGGCGGACCCAAGATCGTGCAATTGCGCGGCACCTTGGAACGCAGCGGAGAGCCGTCCGCCGGCTTCACGGCGCAGCGACAGATGTTCATTTACTTCGGCGTGCCGCGCAGCACCTGCAGCATGGTGGGCGTGGTGACCTATGCGTTGGGCGGCGACATCGCGAACTGGCTGCAGAAGCCGACCAACGGTGCGACGCTCGGGGAGTTCTGACGTGGCTGGGCGCTGGACTATGGCCGGCAGCTCAATCGATCGGGCGGATTCACGCGGCCGCCAGGGACATCGTCGAACGGGCTGGCGGGGGCGGCGCGAAATGCGAGCAGTGCTGACTGATCGCTCCAGCCGCAGCGGGCCTGCGGCCTTCGCGCGCGGCTGAGCTCAAACGTTGAGCGGTCCTTTGCGGTGTCGAAGTTGGTCTCTCGAACTTCCGCAATGGGCCCCACTGCGGTCCTACGATTTTCTCTGAAGCCGACGTTGAGTTGGAGTCCCCGTCGCTGGGTCAGACGTCTTCACGCCCAGACATAGCGCGCTCGACAACGGAAGCCATTGCCGCAGCGTTCTCAGTCCCTTCGGCGGCAAGCCCGGCGACGGTGCCTAGCCTGTCTTGCAATGCTTCATCTTGACTCGCCTTGAGCTTTCCGACCAAGCGCTCGATTGGAATCTCTATGCCCACCACCGCACGCAAGAGCTTGTCGATGAAGTCCGCTGGCGCGTCCGTCACCTTCCAAGGCAGTTGCTGTGAGGACTCATGAACAGCCGTCAAGCGAACCAGCATGTCACGCAGCCAGGTTTCGTCGTTGATGGCTCGGGCCACGCCGTGTGCGTGTGCGACCGCGTAGTTCCAGGTTGGGACGACCTTCCCGTGCTCTTGCTTACTCGGGTACCAGCCAGGCGTGATGTACGACTGAGGGCCTTGGAACATGACCACTGAATGCTTCGATGCGAGGAGCTGCGTCCACACGGGATTGGCGCGCGAGACGTGGCCAAGAAGTGTTCCGAGCTTGCCGCGCGACCTGTCCAGCAGAAAGGGAACATGGTTTGCGACCAGCCCTTCGCCGCTTGGCGCGACCCACGCGCCCAGCGGGTAGGCCTCTATCAATGCCTGGGCTTCGACAAAGTCGGACTGTGCGTGGTGCTTTGATACGTACACGAAAACTCCGAAGATTCAGTTGAACCATGCACACCTGTGCCGAAGGGGCCGCTTCTGGCCGCATTCTGCCTTTGCACTGGGCGCCAATCTTCAAGCGACCTGTTTCTCGCCCTCGAGCGGTGAGGAGGCAACCCCGCGAACCTTCGACCAGTACTCGTCCTGAACGTCGTCGTCAATGACGGGCCGGACGTGCGTGGCGTACAGAGCGTCCTTGCCGTCCCGGCGGGGTCCTGAAATCCAGCAGTGCTCGCCTGTCTCAACGTCGAAATAGTTCGACTTGAATCCGCTCCCTTTAAGGCTACGAAAAGCCTTGCCTCCGTAGTACAGCGTTGCCCCGGACTTGGAGCAGGTGACTCGGCCGATGCGAGCTGGTCCTGTCAGACCGCCCGACTTCGCTTCGATGTACATGATGCGGCTCTTCATCAGGTTCGTGCTCTTGTGAGAAGTAGGAGGCTGGTGGGAGTGTCCGGTCGTAGCCGTTTACAGCTGCCCGCCGCCCCAGTCGATGTTGTGTTTGAAACCTGGGAAAACTCCCAGGAGTCGTTCAGTGGCCTCCTTGGCGACCATGAAGAACGCAGCGTACGAAGCGTCCTGGCCGCCATCGCGAAAGCCCGAGAGCTCGACGTTGCACGCCAAGACTGAAACGTAGCTCTGCGCGAGCAGCGTCGTGAGGACTCCGTTCTTCGCCGCTGCGACGTACTCGTCATCGATGCCGTCCGCGCTGACCGAAAAGGAAAAAGTTGCGGCAGGTTTGATGGCGGCGGTCAGAGCCGCGCTCATGTTCCTTCCACCAAGCTGCCGACGCCACTCTTGAGAAACGATGCGCCCTTCGTGCACGCTTGCCCAAGGGCGTAGCTCCATCTTTTCAGCAAACCGTTCGTTGATGATTGCGGGTGTTTTCATATTTGACGGGAAAGGCTGCACTGCTCGGCGGACCGCAACTCGGAACGCTGCTTGAGGAGGTCTACGTACGCGACCTCCACCAACTGGGCAGCATCAATCGCGAGACGCTCCATGAGTTGTGCCGCTTCGCGGGTTCCGTCGTCGCGTCCCTCGTCGTCCCGCAGTACCACTTCAAGTTCGAGGAAGGCACCCAGCCCACGAACCTCGTCAAGATGGATGCGCGTACGACCGGCGATATACAGAACCCGATGCTTCACAACTCGCCCGACCGTGCCATAGGCAAGGTTCAGCGCTTCGCGGAGCCCGTCCGGTTCAGAGGTCGGCGTGCGAACATGGAAAACCTCTTTCGGCCCGGCCTGGTCGGGGCGCCGGTAGAAAATCAACTCTCCAGTCCCATCGCTGAATGCCCGCAGCTTCAGCCGACCGCTTGGGCATGCAAAGAAGGTGTCATCCTGGAAGATGTCGGCTGGCCCCGTGTCGGCAAAACTGGCCGTCACGGCAGCTAGCCGTGCAAGGTCCTGCACGCGTGCTTTGATTTCTACGTTTCGAGCCATGTTCACATCTGCCTAGGTAGTTATCGCCGCGTTGCGTTCACGCCTTCACAAGCAGCCCCAGCACGTACTCGTCTACGTAATGTGGCTCGTTGGCCCGTTTGTAGAACTCGCGCAAAGTGCCCTCGTGTAGAAAACCCAGCTTTCCATAGAAGCGCAGTGCTTGCGTGTTGTCGCTCTCGGCGTACAGCTCGATGCGTCGGACACCCTCGGCCTTGAGCCGCTCTATCGCATCAGCAAGCATGGCATGCCCTATGCCTTGCCCGTGGCGTCGCGGGTCTACCGCCAGGGTTCCAAGCAGGGCGACATGCCGCACCCGACCTGGGTAGCGAGTCGCCTTGTAGAAGCCGGCGAGCGAGCCATCGACTTCCCACAGGTAGAAACAACTGCTTCTGATGAGCTCATCGTAGATACCTTCGAACTCGTCGAGCAACATGGGTTCGTAGGTGAGGAACGGTACTACCTTCTCGTGCGCGTAGATTGAGAACACGGCCTCAATGTCTTCAGGCTTGGCAAGTCGGCGCATTCAAGGAATCCTTGGGAATGACAGGAATGGATGGCGGCAGGTATGTCCAGCGGACGACCGCTATTGGCCCGCATTCTGCCCGTCACGGCTCGACCGTGACGCGCTGAAACTTCATCGCAGCGACGAAGCTTCGCGCATTTGCGCCTGCATGTCGGCGGAGTGCTGCAACTGTCTTGGCGATTAAGACTGTGTTCAGGGCTCGTACCTACAATCGCCGGCGTTCACCCAACGAGGATCCATGAAATCAAAACTGTTGCTTGCTGCGGCATGTGCACTGAGCGTCGCACCCCTGGCCTTTGCCCAAGGCCATCCCCATTGGAGCTACCAGGGCCACGGCAGCGCCGCCCACTGGGCTGAGTTGGATGAAAGCTTCAAGCTGTGCAAGCTAGGCAAGCACCAATCGCCGATCAACGTCGACACCCGGGTGGTCGAGAAATCGCATGGCGCGAAGCCCCTCGGCTTTGCCTACGCGGCCGAGACCGGCGAAGTGGTCAACAACGGCCACACGATCCAGGTGAATCTGCCCGCGGCCGGCTCGGTCACCCTCGATGGGGTCGAGTACAAGCTGCTGCAGTTCCATTTCCACACGCCGAGCGAAGAGAAGATCGACGGCAAGGCGTACCCCTTGGTTGCGCATCTCGTGCATAAGAACGCAGAGGGACAGCTCGCCGTCATTGCGGTGCTGTTCAAGGCCGGAAAGGAGAACGCGGCGCTGAAGCCCGTGTTCGACCACCTGCCGGCCAAGGAAGGCGAAACCCTGAAGCTGGACGTCGCCATCAACCCGGCCGATCTGCTACCTGCCGATCGTGCCTACTACGCCTTCATGGGATCGCTGACGACGCCGCCTTGCAGCGAAGAGGTGCGTTGGCAGGTGCTGAAGACGCCAGTCGAGCTCTCCGCCTCGCAGCTTGCCGCGTTCAGGAAGCTCTACAAGATGAATGCACGGCCTGTGCAACCGTTGAATGGCCGCAAGGTGTTGACGGCCAACTCGAATTGAACTGGCTTCCGGCCTCATGCACGCCGCATGCGACCGCGATGACAAGTCCGTCACCGCGCCTCCGGGCGCGGTCTAGGCGCTCGTCGGCCGATCGATCGGCTTCGGGCTCTTCCGGGCGATCAGCGAAAGTAGCGGGCCTGTCGCGGCCGTCGTGACCAGAGCCATCACCAGCAGCATCGTGAACAACTCGGCCCCGATCAGTCCAGCGTCAAGCCCGACCTTGATCACGATGAGTTCCATCAGGCCACGTGAATTCATCAGCGATCCCGTCGCCAGGCTCTCCCGCCAGCCGTAGCCGCACATCCGCGCACCGACCGCGCCGCCAACGATCTTGCCGACGCTGGCCACCAGCAGAATCAGTGCAAGCATGCCCAGGCCGCTGTTCGCGAACGCGCCGGCACTGGTTCCCAGCCCAGCCAGCGCAAAGAAGATCGGCATCAGCACGACGATCGACAGTGGCTCTATCCGCTCGGCCAGCGCGTGCAGAAGCCGGTCGTCGCGCGGAAGAGCAACACCGAAGAGGAACGCGCCGAAGACTGCGTGCAGATGCAGCCATTCAGTGAGCATGGCGCAGACGAACATGCCGATCAGCAGCACTGCCAGCATCATCGGCGAAGGCACGCCGTCCGGCGCGTGGGTGCGCAGCAACCAGGCCAGCATCGGCTTCACAGCGAGGAATACCACGGTCACCAGCACAACCAGGCCGATCGCGATGTGCATGAAACCCTGCAGTCCGGCGCCAGCACTCGCCAGCGCGACAACCAGCGCCAGCAGAATCCACGCCAGCGCATCCACCACGCCGGCGGCGCCGAGCGACAGCTGGCCGACGCGCGTGCGCGTCATGTTGCGGTCCTTGAGGATGCGGGCCAGCACCGGGAACGCGGTGATCGACAGTGCCACGCCGAGGAACAGCGCGAATGGCCAGAATTCCACACCCTGCGGTGCGAGCGCAGGATGAAGGACCGGCGCGATCGCCAGGCCCAGGACCATCGGGAGCACCATGCTCGATACGCCGACCCAGCCCGCAGCCCTGAACTGCGCCCCCATGCCGCTGGGCGCGCGTAGCTCAGCGCCGACGATGAACATGAAGAGCACGACCCCCACGGTCGCGAGCGAGGACAGCCCTGGAAGCGATGCTGGGGGAAAAAGCTGTTGATGCCACTGCGGGAACAGCGCGCCGAACACGACCGGCCCGAGCAGGATCCCCGCCGCCATCTCGCCAATGACCATCGGTTGGCCGAATGCCCGAAGCACGAGGCCGCAGGTCCGAGCGGTGACCAGGATGACGGTGAGCTGCAGGAAGAGGAGTGTCAGGGACATGTGGCCGGTGCCGGTTTGTCGAAGGCCCGCATCCTGCCACACCGCGCACCGACGCTATCGGGCTCTAAGCCGTCCCCAGGACCAGCGCTGGAATGATGCGGGTCATGTGCGCCTTTGCCCTGCCTAGAAGTCCGCAGACTCGGTGGTGTGATAGCCGGTTAGCCGACCACCCTGAGTCGCTTCGGATGCTCGCGCCTGCCCAGTTGAAAACACAAAGGTTGCGGCGGTGAGCGCGACGAACGCGATGAGCAGCCAGAAGCCGAACGTGTAGACGAGCCAGAGCGGGCCTAGGGCAACAAGGAGAAGAAGCAGCGCTCTGAACATGCGGTCAGTTTGCCCCAACCAGCGCAACGCGTTGCGTGATGGAATCGACGAATCACCGGAGAAAAAGCAGGGGCCGCCGTCCGCTCGTAACTGGGCTCTCCCCAACGGATGCGCGGCGAGCCGTTACGGCCCTCCGTGCTTCAACTCGCGCAATTGCTCCTCTGCACGGTTGAGTTCCAGCCGCAGGTCCCGGATTTCTTGCTCCAGCCTCTCGATGCGCGCTGCGCGACTCTGCTCCGGGGCGGCGACCGCCTTGCAACGAGTTTGCAGTGCGGCCAACGCCTCGGCGAGCTGCCTTCGGCGCAGCATTTGGCCTTTGGAGCGGGCGATGTCGATGTCCCGCTCGAGCGCAGCTTCCTTAGCTTTGCAATCGGTGTTGTCCGCCTGGTCTACGGGCTGTGCGATGGCGGGAATTGCCAGAGCCAGCGCGATGGCCAAGAAGGAAGGTTTCACGCGCATACCGGTACCAGTGAGAGCAAGGAGAAGTCGAGTTTGCCAGCAACTTCCCACGGTCGGCCGCTACCGGTTGCTCCGCCGGTCTCGCAACACGCTGACCGGCCCGCCTCTACGCCAGCCCGATCTGCGCGTGTATCTCTTTGATCACAGCCTCTTTTTCCCGGTTGTAGACCTCTGGATTGACCGGATCGATCATGTGAGCATGGTCCTTGGCTTCCTCGTACTTCCTACGCAGGTCTGGACGTCGATGGAGGATGTCCATGAATGCCAAGGAGTCCTTGTGAACCGGATCACCCCGATGGCAGATGTGTATGTTGATGTTGAACCTGCGTCCGTCGTGTTGAATGCACCCGCAGACGTACGGCTTCTCATCTTTGTCCACCCACACGGCACGCCGGTGAAATCCAAGCCTCTCAAACTCCTCTTGCGCAGCGCGTAGATCCTCTCGGCTCGTGATGGCGGCGATATCCACCATGGGTTTGCCCCGCAAACCGCGGATGGCTGTGCTCCCAATGTGAACGAGCTCCACGCCCTCCAGATTCTCTTGGACGTATCGCCGTACTTGCGCGAACACATCGGAGTACGCGGGATCGTAGGGCAGGATGTTGCGGTGCTCCAAGCCCTCGTCAAACGTGTCGACCTTCATGGCGCCTCCATGCGATGCAGCGACGAGATCGTCCCTGGTTGCGAAGTGTCCTTTCGCCGAGCGGTCAGGGCTGTCAAAGACCGGACCGTATAGCTCAGACGCGTCGCGCCGATTGCATAGCCGCCCTCCAGAACATTTCTGCCGCCCTCGGCAGCTGTCCCGGCGTGCGGAACAACCGGATCTCGAGCTCCACATTCCATTTGCCGTCTCCGACCGGCAAGAGCGTTCCTTCCGCCAGCTCGGTTTGAATGAGGCTGACAGGCAGCCAGGCGATACCGCGCGCCTCGAGCGCCATCGTCTTCAAGACCGTCGCAAGGTGCGCGGTGAGGACCACGTTCGTCGCCAGCTGCTCGAGCCTGGCCCCGAGGACGGCGCGCATGATGCGGCCCAGGCCGGACTCGGTGCTGTAGGCGAGCATGGGAACGCGCGCCGAATCCGTGCCGCGCAGCGCATGGACCGGCGTGTTGCGTTTACCGGGGGCGCAGACCGGGATCAGCGCGTCGGCACCGACCACGCACGAGGGAAAGCCGCCTGCCTCCAGCCGCCCGGGAACCTGCGCATGCCCATGGCACAGCAGGAATTGCGTGCGGCCTTGCAGCATCAGTGCTTCGCATTGCTGCATCACGTCCGACACCAGTTGCATCGGGCCGGCGGACGCACCGGATTCCAGTCCGCGCAGCCATGCCGGCATGAAGGTCAGCGACAAGGCGTGCGTGGAGGCGATCCGCAGCGTGGCCGAACTCGCGTCGGCGACGGCGCGCGCCTCGTCCGGCATGCGGGCCACGCGCGCCAGCAGCTCCTGCGCCGATGAGCGGAACCACTCGCCGGCTTCGGTCAGCGTTGCCGGATGGCTGGTGCGGTCGACCAGCACCACGCCGAGCCACTCCTCCAGCGCGCGGATGCGCCGGCTGAAAGCCGGCTGGGTCATGTGCCGCTCCTCGGCGGCTCGGGAGAAGTTGCCCGTAGCGGCCAGGGCGAGGAAGTCTTCGAGCCACAAGAAATTCATCGGCGGTGCTTTGGCGGCATACAAGAAGAGAAAACGGGCATTGGCCTTTGGCGCGCTGCAGGGCGACCATGGGGCCACTCGGACGCGACTTGCTCGCCGTTCCAGGAGTTTTTAACCCAGGAGACATCATGCCGACCATCCAGAATTACCGCGGGATCATTCCTGCCATCGCCTGCCCCTTCACGCGCGACTTCCGCATCGACGAGCCCGAGCTGCGACGCCATGCGTCCTGGCTGGCCGAGCAGCCCGGCGTGGTCGCGGTCATGACCAACGGCCACACCGGCGAGGTGTTCTCGCTGACGGCGAAGGAGCGCGCGGAGGTCACGCGCATCGTGGCCAGCGAGCTCGAGGGCAGGCTCCCGGTGATCTCCTCGATCGTCTGCGAAGGCCTGCTGGAAGCCAAGGAGCATGCGCGCATGGCGCGCGACGCGGGCGCCCGCGCACTTGACGTGATGCCGCCGCACCACTGGCTGCGCTTCGGCTTCCGCGCCGGGCACGTCGCCGACTACTTCGAGGCGATCTCGGAGGCCGGCCTGGACCTGGTGGCCCACGTGTATCCCGCCTGGACGCGGGCCGCCTATTCGTCCGCCACGCTGGCAGAACTGGCGAAGCTGCCGTACGTGCAGGCCTTCAAGGTCGGCCAGCGCGACATGAACAAGTACGCAAGCGACATCAAGGCGATTCGCGAGGCCGATGCCTCCAAGTCCATCCTCACCTGCCATGACGAATACCTGCTGGCGTCGATGGTGCAGGGCGTCGACGGTGCACTGGTCGGCTTCGCGACCTTCATTCCCGGCCTCATCAACGATCTCTGGGAAGCGGTCAAGGCCGGCGACCTGAAGAAGGCCATGAAGGTCCAGGCCCTGATCACGCCGCTGAAGGACGCGGTGTATGGCGGCGGCGAGCCCACGGGCGAGGCGCATGCACGCATGAAGGCCGGTATGTATCTCGCCGGCGTCATCAAGGACCCGACCGCCCGCCCGCCGACCGAAGCGCCGAGCGAGGCCGAGATGCAGGCGCTGCGCGCCGCGCTCGACAACGCGGGTCTGCTGAAGCGCTGAGCGCGCGGCGAGACCCAAGGATGACTGCCATGCAACGCAGAAAATTCGCGCATTGCGCACTGTCCGCCATGCTGCTCGGTCTGGCAGGCGCCGCCGGCGCCCAGGCCTGGCCGAGCAAGCCCATCACGATGATCATTCCGTTCCCGCCCGGCGGCACGCTCGACACGGTGGGCCGCATGCTGGCGCAGAAGCTCGGCGAGCAGCTGGGCCAGAGCGTGGTCGTCGACAACCGCGCCGGCGCCGGCGGCGCCATCGGCTCGGCGGCCGTCGCCCGCGCGGCGCCCGACGGCTACACGGTCCTCTTCAGCCCGTCGACCTTCACCACCACGCCGATGGTGGTGAAGACGACGCCCTACGACGTCAACAAGGACTTCCAGCCCGTCGCGCTGGTCGCGAAGGCGCCGCTCTCCGTTGCGGTCAACAAGAACCTGCCGGTGAACGATCTCAAGGGCTTGATCGCGCATGCGAAGTCCCACCCCGGCAAGCTGAGCTTCGCCATCGGCTCGCCGGCCTCGGCAGGCCATCTGTCGACCGAGCTGCTCAAGCGCGCGAGCGGCATCGACTACCTGGTCGTGCCGTACAAGGGCTCCGGCCCGGCCTACCAGGACCTGATCGGCGGCCAGATCGACGGCTTCGTCGATCCGGTGCTCGGGTCGGCGCAGTACGCGAAGAGCGGCATGCTGAAGGTGCTGGCCGTGACCTCGAAGACGCGCATCGCGAGCATGCCCAACACGCCGACGGTCGCGGAGACCGTGCCCGGCTACGAGTTCTACAGCTGGTACGGCATGTGGGCGCCGGCAAAGATGCCGCAGGAGATCGCGCAGCGGCTGAATGCCGAGATCAACAAGGCGCTGGAAGCGCCCGACATCAAGGACAAGCTCACCGTCCAGGGCCTGCTGCTGACGCCGGGCAGCATCGCCGACTTCGCCACCTTCCAGAAGGAAGACATGGCACGTTCGGCCAAGATCATTTCCGAGGCGAACATCCGTGCCGAATAGCCCGCATGCCCTCGTGACCGGCAGCAGTTCCGGCATCGGCCTCGCCATCGCGCAGGCCTTGCTGGCGGCTGGGTGGCAAGTCACCGGTTTCGATCGATCTGCGCCGGCCATCGCGCACGCCGCGTTCACGGCCGTCGAGGTCGACCTCTCGGACGCAGCCGCGACCGACGACGCGGCGCGGCAGGCGGCCGGCGTCACGGCCTTCGTCCATGCGGCGGGCGTGCTGCGCGTCGGCGCCATCGGAAGCCTGAACCCGTCCGACGGCGAGCTGATGTGGCGCTTGCACGTCGACGCCGCCACGCGCATCGCCGACGTGCTGGTGCCGGCCATGGCAGCGGCAGGCCACGGCCGCGTCGTCCTCGTCGGCAGCCGCGTCGCGCAGGGCAAGGCCGGCCGGAGCCAGTACGCCGCGTCCAAGGCAGCGCTGGTCGCGCTGGCGCGCAGCTGGGCGGCGGAAGTGGCCGCGCGCGGCGTCACGGTGAACGTGGTGTCGCCGGCGGCCACGCAGACCGCGATGACCTCCGACCCTTCGCGCGCCGCGGAAGCGCCCGTGCTGCCGCCGATCGGGCGCCTGATCAGGCCAGACGAGATTGCCGCACTCGTCGGCTTTCTCCTGTCTGCGCAAGCCGGCGCCATCACCGGCCAGGACATCCAGATCTGCGGCGGCTCCTCGCTGCCGCGCTAACCCTGATCGAGTTCGACCATGAAGATCATCGACATCAAAGAAGAGACCAAGCCCATCAAGTCCAACATCCGCAACGCCTACATCGACTTCTCGAAGATGACCCTGAGCCTCGTGGCCGTGGTCACCGACGTGATTCGCGACGGCAAGCCGGTGGTGGGCTACGGCTTCAATTCGAACGGCCGCTACGGCCAGGGCTCGCTCATCCGCGAGCGATTCCGCCCCCGCATCCTGGAGGCCGACCCCGCCTCGCTGATCGACGACAAGCACGACAACCTCGATCCCCACAAGATCTGGGCCGCCATGATGACGAACGAGAAGCCCGGCGGGCATGGCGAGCGCTCGGTCGCGGTCGGCACCATTGACATGGCCGTGTGGGATGCGGTCGCCAAGATCGAACAGAAGCCCCTGTACCAGTTGCTCGCCGAGCGCTACGGCTCCGGCCGCGCCGAGCGCAAGGTCTTCGTCTACGCGGCCGGCGGCTACTACTGGCCGGGCCAGGGCATCGAGGGCCTGGAGCGCGAGATGCGCAGCTACCTGGACCGCGGCTATTCCGTCGTCAAGAAGAAGATCGGCGGCGCTTCGCTGGCCGAGGACCGCAAGCGCATCGAGGCGGTGCTCAGGCTGCTCGGGCCGGGCCAGAAGCTGGCGGTGGACGCCAACGGCCGCTTCGACCTGAAGACCGCCATCGAGTACGCGAAGGCGCTGTCGGAGTACGACCTGTTCTGGTACGAGGAAGCCGGCGATCCGCTGGACTATGCGCTGCAGGCCGAGCTCGCCCAGCACTATCGCAGCCCCATGGCCACCGGCGAGAACCTGTTCTCGATGCAGGACGCACGCAACCTGATCCGCTACGGCGGCATGCGGCCCGACCGCGACTATCTGCAGTTCGACTGCGCACTCAGCTACGGCCTGGTGGAGTACCTGCGGACCTTGGAGATGCTGAAGGAAAACGGCTGGTCTGCGTCGCGCTGCGTCCCGCATGGCGGCCACCAGATGTCCCTGGCGATCGCAGCCGGCCTGGGTCTGGGAGGCAATGAGTCCTACCCCGACCTGTTCCAGCCTTACGGTGGCTTTCCCGATGGCGTCAAGGTCGACAACAGCTACGTCGTGCTGCCGGAGCTTCCGGGCATCGGCTTCGAGGGCAAGACGGACCTTTATGCGGAGATGAAGAGGCTGGCTTCCTGATGCGCCGCGGAGAAAGCGTCAAGTACGAAACTCGGCGATGCGACGCGCAAGCAGCAGTGCCGAAGCGAGCATCAGCATGAACCCGCTGGCAGCTTCGGACCATATGGTCGTGTTGGTCGCGAGCGTGTGTTCGGAGCAGAGCGCAAGGGTGTAGTGGCCGAGGCCGCCGAGCCCGAGGGCACCGTACGCGCCGACAAGAAGCACGCCGAGCGCACGAAGCCCCAGCCGAGCGACGAGCAGACCGGCGATGCCAAGGCTGTTGACGGCCAGCCAGGCGAGATACACCTGCTCCCGGGTGAGCCAGCTCGGCATGTTGGGATAGAAGGCGATGAACTCGGCGTTGTGGGCGAAGTGCGCCAGGCTGGCGACGAAGTACACCGCGACGAGCACCCACATATGCGCGGGCAGAAGTGACCTTTTGAGCATTGGCGCATTGTGTGCTGGACGGTGCGGATCAAGGCAGCAGGTGCCGGCTGAAGAAGGCGGTGGTCTTGCGGTCCACCTCCGGCATCGCGCTGCGATCGAAGCCCGGCGGGTCGTTGAGCATCTCGCCGACAAGGCCGGTGAGCCCCGGCGGCGGCGGCGACAGCAGCGCGCCGTGGCCGCCGGTGGGCAGGTCGGCGATGTGTTCGCAGCGCGGCATGCAGGCCTCAAGCACCCGGTCGCTGTGGAAGCGCGGCACCAGCCAGCGGTCTTGCTGCGCGGTGATCAGCCCCAGCGGCACGCGCGGCACGGCCAGCGATGCCATGTCGAAGTCGGCGGAGGAGGGCACGCCGGCCACCACGGCGGCCACGCGCGCATCGGTGTGGGAACGCGGCGCGGCATCGTCGAAGCGATGGCGGATCACGGCCAGGGCGGCCCACTTTTTCACGCCGTCGAAGATGCCGCCGGTCAGCCGGGTGATCAGGCCGGCGCAGGACTGGAAGTCCTCCACCAGGTGCGCCTCGCAATGCTGCTTGAAGCCCGCCGGCGACCAGCGTCCGCCGGCCATGCTCAAGGCCGTGTGGCCGCCGGCCGACATGCCGTAGACGCCGACCTTGTCCAGCTTCAGCAGCGGCGCGAAGCGCGCGTCGCGCCCGACCGCGTCGATGGCCCGCGACACCTCGGCCGGCCGCATCGTCCAGCTGTCGGGGCCGGGGTCGCTGTCGTCCCTGTAGTTGTCGGCCCGGTGCTCGGGCATGGCGACGACGAAGCCGGCTTCCACCAGGCTGCGCGCCAGGTCCGCATGCACCCAGGGCGAGCCGCCCGAGCCATGCGAGATCACCACCAGCCGGCCATTCCCGCGCGCCGGCATACCCTGCGGCGCCAGCGTCAGCGTGAAGCGCCCGCGCTTGACCGGCCGGGCCTCGTCGCCCGACGGGTAGTACAGCGTGACCGGGCCGTCGTCGGCCGTGGCGGGGATTTCGCCCAGGCCGACGGAGGCCTGCGCCAGGCCGGACAGCAGCGCCAGCACCAGGGCCGGCCAACGGAATGAACGCATCGAATCAGCTCCTCATCAAAACTTGAAAATGGAAGTATTCGTTTTGCCTGCGCAGGCTGCGGGATAGAGAACTTCATCCGCACAAGGCCGGCATCTCGTGGCATTCTCGGCCGCTTGAGTTTGAACGGGCTGGCATGAAAAACAGGACGCGCGGCACGGTCGAGATGACCGCCGCCATGGTGATTTCCGGAACCATCGGATGGTTCGTCGTGCAATCGGGTTTGCCGATCATCGACCTGCTGTTCTGGCGCTGCGTCTTCGGCGCCGCGACGCTCCTGATCGTCTGCGCGGCCATGGGCATGCTGCGCGGCAAGCTCCCGCTTCGGCTCATCGGCTGGGCCGCGCTCGGCGGTGCGGCCATCGTGCTCAACTGGGTGCTGATCTTCGCCTCGTTCTCGCGCGCCTCCATCTCCATCGCCACGGCGGTCTACAACACCCAGCCTTTCATGCTGGTCCTGCTGGGCGCGTTGCTGTTCTCCGAGCGGCTGACCGCGAACAAGTTCATGTGGCTCGGCCTGGCCTTCATCGGCGTGCTGCTCATCGTGCAGGCCAAGTCCGATGCGGACTACGCTGGCGCCGGCTATCTCACCGGCATTCTGTTGGCGCTCGGCGCGGCCTTCTTCTATGCGCTGGCCGCCATCATCACCAAGAAGCTCACCGGCACGCCGCCGCACCTGATCGCGCTCATCCAGGTCTGCGTCGGCATCCTCATGCTGGCGCCCTTCGCCCACTGGTCGCAGCTCCCCACCGACAGCCAGGCGTGGGGCAACTTCCTCATCATGGGTGCCGTGTACACCGGCCTCGTGTTTGTGCTGCTCTACGGCGCGATACAGAAACTGCCGACGCACGTGACGGGCGCACTGTCCTTCGTCTACCCCATCGTCGCGATCGTCGTCGACTTCGTGGCCTTCGACAATCTGCTGCATCCGGTGCAGATGTTCGGCGTGGCCGCCATCCTGCTGGCGGCCGCGGGCATCAACCTCGGCTGGTCCTTCGGGCGGGCGAAGGCCTGCGTCGAAGGATCCCGGGCGCTCGATTGAGCTCAGAACGCCACTGAGGCCTGGACGTACAGCGTGCGCGGCTGGCCGACGTACTTGCCGCCGTTGTTGTCGACCGAGCGCGTGTAGTAGCGGCGGTCGAACAGGTTCTTCACGCCGACGGCCAGCTTCAGGTTGCTCCGCTGCGGACCGAAGTCGTAGCCCGCGCGCAGGTTCACGGTCGCGTAGCCGGGAATGTCACCGAGCCGCCCGCTCGCATCTTCCAGCGTGACGTACTGGGCGCCCGCGTCGGGCGATCCGGGCGAGCGCTGTTTGGACTGCGCGAACACGTCCGCATTCAAGGTCCAGGGACCGCGCTGGTAGCGCGCGCCGAGCGATGCCACCTGGCGCGAGTAGAAGGGCAGGTCGCGCCCGGCGAAGACGCCGGCCTTGGAAATGGCCTGCGTGTAGGTGTAGGTCGCATAGACCGAGAAGCCCTTGAGCGCGGCGTTCAGCGCCCCGAGCTCGTAGCGCATCGCCGCTTCCAGGCCGCGATGCCGTGTCGCGCCCAGGTCGGTCCACGTGCCTTCGCCCACGATCGAGCGGGCCAGCTGCAGTTCCTTGTCGAAGTCGATGTTGAACAGCGTCAGCTCGGAGCTCCAGGCTTCGCCCTTGTAGTGGGTGCCGATCTCGTAGGTGTTGGCTTTTTCGGGGTGCAGGCCCTCCGTGGCCTGAGCGAGCTGCGCGTACTGCTGCGGCCCGAAGGAAACGCCCGCGTTCGCGAACAGCGACCAGCGATCGCTCATGCGGTACATGACCGACAGCGTGGGCAGCACCTCGTTGGAGTCGATCTTCGGAAACAGGGTGCTGGTGATCCTGCTGCCGGTGAGGTTCACCACGTCGTTGTGCGTGCGGATGGCTTCGTAGCGCACGCCGGGCGTGACGGTCCAGTTGCTGAAGTCGATCCGGTCGTCGATGTAGAACGCATGCGCGGTCGTGCCGCCCGCGCTGGTCTGGTAAGTCGGCGAGGCCAGCGTGTAGGCATCGAAACCCGGACGCGGCCGGTAGAACGCGCTGCGCGTCGCCACTTCCGAACTCGACTCCTTCAGGTAGCGGTAGCCGACGCTGACTTCCTGGACCACGCTGCCGGAATCGAAGAGCCGCGAGTAGCGGGGCTCGACCGCGAAGGTGTTGTAGTTGCGCGGGGCCGCGGTGAGGCGGCGCAGGCCGGCGCTGGCGCCGGTGCCGTCCTGCTCGATGTGGCTGCCGCGAAAGGAGTCGGTGTAGTAGCTGAGCAGCTCGAACTTGTTGATGCCGTCGTTGTGCGTGTACTTGATCGAGCCGTCGGTCCGGCGCCCGGTGAATTCGTCGAAGGGGCGGTCGGACTGGAAGGGGTTCGCGGCGTACTGCGCCGTGGTCAACCCGCCCGGCATGCGCCCGCTGCCCTCGAAGTGATGCAGCGACAGCGCGATGTCGTCGTATTTGGAGAAACGGTAGGCACCCTTCAGCATCACGTCGTCGATCCTGGTGCTGTCGTTGCTGCTGCGATAACCGTCACCGTGCGTTCCGGAATACAGGAGCGCCAGGCCGAGCCCCTGCTCGTTGGTGCCGCCGACGAACAGGCTCGGCGTCGTCTTGACGCCGCCGCCGTGGCTCGCGCTCTCGACGCCGATGCTCGCGTCGGCAGTGAACTGCCGGGGAATCGAACGCGTCACGAAGTTGATGATCCCGCCGACGTTCTGCGGGCCATAGCGCACCGAGCCCGCGCCCCGCACCACGTCGACCGCCTCGAGGCTGCCGAGCGACAGCGGTGCCAGCGACAGCTGCGGCTGGCCGTACGGCGCATACGCCAGCGGCACGCCGTCCAGCAGGATGGTGGAACGCGGCGACAGCCGGGACGTCAGCCCGCGCACCCCGACATTGAGCGAGATGTCGCTGCCGCCGGTGCCGTTGCTCTCCTGCACCTGCACACCGGGGATCTGGCGCAGCACGTCGCGCACGCTGGTGGAGCCGCTTTCCTCGATCTGCTTGCGTTCGATGATGGTGCGTGCGCCGGGATGTTCGAGCACCTTGGTTTCGCTGGGGCTGCCGAGCCAGTCGCCGGTGACGGTGACCGTTTCCAGCTGCGCGCCGGGCGACGCATTGGCTTCGGCAGCAAGGGCTTGCAGGCTGATCTGAAGCAGCGCGATGGCGATGGCCACACGGGTTTTTTGGGGGGACAAGGCTTCTCCTTCGAATAAGAAATCAGGCGAGCAGGACGGCCTGGCTCAGGACGTCGTGCGGCTGGAAAGTGCGTTGCTGCGGGCGGCGCCGGCCACGGCGCGCCGGCGCCACCAGAGCCAGACGCCGCTCAGGCCGACGCCGCCGAGCGCGAGGCCGAGCAGGGCAGTGACGGCTTCGTGCACCGGCCCGCCGAGCACGCCGGTGTGCAGCGGATAGATCACCGCCGCCGCGCCGTTGCCGGCGTCGAGCTCCTGCCATCGGCGCACCGCCAGCACCTCGCCCGTTCGCGGATGCAGCCAGACCGAGCTGATGCCGTTCGGATGCGGATCGTCGGCAAGCCGGAAGCGCACGCGCAACGGACGGTCGGCCTTGGCGGGTACGTGCATGTAGCCGATCGGCTGGCCCGGAAACTCTTGCTGCGCACGGGCCACGAGTTCGTCGAGCGAAAACCGCGACCCGGCTGGCGTCCCCTTGGGCACCACGGGCGGCTTGACGGGCTGCTGCCCGATCGCGGTGGAGATGAAGTTGCCCAGCGGCCGCCAGGCCATGTAGGCGCCTGTCGCTACCGAGACGGCGATCAGCAGCCCGAGCACCGCGCCGCCGGTGCGGTGCAGGTCGAACAGCCCGCGCAGCAGGCCGCGATGGAGCGTGATGCGCAACGAGGGCGGCCAGCGCGTCGGCCACCAGAGCACCAGGCCGGTGATCAGAAGGAACAGATAGGCCAGCGCAGCGCAGGCCAGGATGCCCTTGCCGGCGTCGTCCAGGAGCAGGCTGCTGTGCAGCTCGAAGAGCAGGTTGTACGCACCTTCGTGCGTGCCGCGCCGTCCTTGTTCTGCGCCGGTCGCGGGGTCGAGGTAGAGCGTGCCCTCCCACTTGCCGCGCACCATCACCCAGAGCGTTTCGCCGGGCTTGCGCGGCGGGCGCAGCGTGAGGTTGGTGTCCGGGCCGAACTCGGCCAGGAGGCGCTGGCGCAGCGACTCGAGCGGCAGCGCCGCTGTCGCCGCGTCACCGGCCGTGCGTGCGACGAAGAAGGCGGGATGGGCGTAGCGGTCGAGCGGCAGCGCCACCACCAGCATCGCGCCGAGCAAGGCGGTGAGGGCGAGCAGCGGACCGAGCGAGAGGCCGATCCAGCGGTGAATCCTGAGCCAGAGACGTCTCAGCGGGGCGCGCAGCATGAACAACAGGGACGGGGAGTCCCATCATGATGGTTGTTGGCTGCGCACCGCTGGCGGTGCGTTGGCTGGGAAGGGGGGGTGGGAAAAAGATGCTAACGCATTTCCCATCGTCGGCCAGAATGCCGAGCCGCTCGAACGCGGCCATCAATATCAACAATGGAGTTTCGACCGTGACCTTGAGGATCCCTTTTTCCACCCTGGCCATGACGGCCGCGATCGTGGTGCTGGCCGCGGGCTGCTCGACGCAGTCCCGCACCTCTTCTCAAGCCGCCGCTCCGGCGCCGGCAACCCAGGCGGCACCGGCACCGGCCGCGCCTCCGGCACCGCCGGTGCCCGAGGGCATGAGCTACGACGAGCTCACCGGCGTGCTGGGCACCGGCAACGAGAAGCGCGTCAGGCAGGAGCTGGTCGGCAAGACCGTGGCGCTGAACCTTGCCAAGGCCAAGGGCCGCGGGGTGCCAGCCGGGCACTACGAGGTCGATGACACGGATGCGATCTACTTCCGCTGCAGGACCGCCGCCCCCGGCTTCGCAGGCGGCGAGATCAGCACCAAGGTCAGCGGCTATCGCTTCGTGACCAAGGCCAAGCAGAAGATCGTCGACCTCGAACGCTGCGCACCGCCAGAGCCCGTCAGGACTGCCGCGGCACCGGCCGCAGCGCCGGCACCTGCCGCGGCACCCGCACCGCAACCGGCAGCACCCGCCCGTTCGAGCGGCGGCGTCGCCAAGGCCGGCATGGACGCGCAAGGCAACGTGGTCGATTCATCCAAGGTCGAGGCCGGCAGCGGCCGCACCGTGAAAGGCCTGAACGACTACGAGGGCGAGATCACCGGCAACCCCGCGCCCAACAGCAAGTTCAGCAAGTTGCAGATCGGCATGCCGGCGCGCCAGGTGACCGACCTCGCGGGCCCGCCCACCGACCAGGGCGCCTACATCACGGGCAAGGCCTGGATCCCCTTCTACTTCGGCGCCGACCGGCATCGCTTCGAGATGACCTACAAGGGCCAGGGCCGCCTCATCTTCGCCGGCGGCGGAATGGGCGATTTCTCCAGCGGCCACCTGATCTGGATCATCCACAACGCCAACGAGGCCGGCTACCGCTGATCGAAGACCTGGGCCTGGTGCCGGTCCAGCGCTTACGATCCCGCGCACCGGCATTCTGCGAAAGGGCTACATGAGCGATGGTTTCCTGGCAACGCTCTCGTGGCCCTCGGCACTCGCCTTCGTGCTGGCGCTCCTGGTCGTCCTGCTCGGGCTCGTCATCTGGTCGATCCGCCGGCACCGCGATCCACGCCTCGTAATCGACTGCGATGCGCCGATCACCGAACTGATGCCGTCGCTGTCCGGTCTGACGCAAGGCACGATCTACGAAGGCAACGCGGTCGAGCTGCTGGCGAACGGCGCCTTCTTTGACGCGATGTTCGAAGAGATCCGCGCCGCCACCTGCTCGGT
The DNA here is from genome assembly GCF_964253805.1 of Variovorax sp. LjRoot175. Taxonomy (NCBI): domain Bacteria; kingdom Pseudomonadati; phylum Pseudomonadota; class Betaproteobacteria; order Burkholderiales; family Comamonadaceae; genus Variovorax; species Variovorax sp. LjRoot175. The sequence goes on from NZ_CAXURY020000001.1 coordinate 145,137, forward strand.
GCACTTCGAGACCTTCCTGTGGAAAGAAGGCGTTCTCGGCACGCGCCTGGTCGATGCGCTCGTCGAACGCCGCCGCGCCGGCGTGCCGGTGCGCGTGCTGGTCGACGCCGATGGCGGAAAGAAGATGGGCGAGGGCGCCTCGCGCCGCCTGCGCGAGGCCGGCTGCCGGCTCGCGATGCACCACCCGCGCCACGTGCGCAACATCGGCGTCTTCAACGACCGCGACCATCGCAAGCTGGTGGTGGTCGACGGCAAGGTGGCGCTGGTCGGCGGCCATTGCATCGTCGACGGCTGGCTCGGCGACGGGCAAGACCGTGAGCACGTGCGCGACCTCGGCGTGCGCCTGCGCGGGCCCATCGTGCATGCGGTGCAGGCCGCCTTCAGCGAGAACTGGGTGGAAGACACCGGCGAGCTGTTCGTCGGCGACGCGGTGTTCCCGCCGCTCGAGCGCGTGGGCGAGGTGGCGGTGCATGTCGCGAGCCTCAAGCCCGAAGGCTCGCCGCCGGCGGTGAAGATCCTGCACCACCTGGTGGTGTGCGTCGCGCGCAAGCGCATCCGCATCCAGAACCCTTACTTCCTGCCGGACCGCGAGGCCATCGACGCGCTGTGCGAGGCGGCGCAGCGCGGGGTCGACGTGCGCGTGATGGTGCCCTCCACCGAGGCCTCCGACATGCCCATGGTGCAGCACGCCGCACACCGCAACTTTCATTTGCTGCTGGCCGGCGGCGTGCGCATCTTCGAATACCAGAAGTGCCTGCTGCACCAGAAGGTGATGACCATCGACGGCGCCTGGTGCGCCATCGGTTCGAGCAACTTCGACGATCGCTCCTTCGAGACCAACGACGAGATCACGCTCGGCCTGCGCGACGAGGCGCTGGCCGCGCAGCTGGAGGAGATCTTCGAGCGCGACACGCGCGACTGCATCGAGCTGCAGGCCGACGCGTGGGCGCGCCGCGGGCTGTGGCACCGCTGCAAGGACAACGTGCTCTACGTGTTCAACGAGCTGCTGTGAGATGGACGCCTCGGGTGATGCCGCCGGCTATCGCTCACCCCTCGATTGCATCAATGCGCGATGCAGCTTGTCCAGCCCTCGCACGAGGGCGCGAACTTCGGCGAGCGACAGCGCCGCTGTCCACTGCCCGACCTCCGCGTGGTCGTCCGTGTTCCGGCGCTTCCAGAAGCGATGGTGCTGCTTCGTGAGGTGCAGGCGGCGCACGCGGCCGTCCTGCTCGTCCGTGGTGATCTCGAGGAAGCCTTTGCGCTCGAGCACGTTGGCGATCTGCTTGAGGTTCTGGTGGCTCATTGCCAGCGTTGAGGCCAGTTGCTTGAGCGTCGGCGCCTCGGCCTGACCTTGCAACACCTGCAGCACCATCGCCTGCTGGGTCGTGAGGCCGCTGTCCGAAAGCTGCCGATCCATGCGCGTGCGCAGCTCCATGCCGTTGGCGAGCAGAAGCCGGAACAGCAGGACGCGCTCGGCCTGCTCGGCATCGCGATCGGCCTCGAGTCCGAGGCTAAGAATTTGACGGCGCAACTCCATAGGGAATATATTACCTATATTCGATCGGCCTGACGACTCCTGAAGTGAGGTGGCATCATGATCGCGCTGTTCCCCCACTGCGGCTTTCTCTCCGAGACCTCGCGCATGCTGGCCATTGCGCGCGCGCTTGTGCAGCGCGGCGAACAGGTCGTCGTCGCCACGCATGGCGGCCCCTACACGCGCGTGCTCGACGAGGCAGGCATGCCCTACACGCTGCTGGCACCGGCAATGGACGACCGGCGCTGCGAGGAATACTTGGCCGGCATCGTCACGCTCGGCAAGCCCGGCGCCCGGCTCCAGCCGGCGGACGAAGTGCGCGCCGGCGTGCGCAGCGAGGTCGAGTTCCTGCGTGCGCACGCGGCCAGCATGGTCGTGATCGGGTTCACGCTGACGGCTTACCTTTCGGCGCGGGTGGTCGGCATCCCGCTCGCCGCTTCGCATGGCGGGTCCTATGTTCCACCGGTGTTCGAGCAGGGCCTTGCACCCGCACCATCGCAGTCGCCGGTTCCCCGGCTCGATTGGCTGCCGGCTCCGATGCAGAAGCTGATGGCCAATCTCGGGCCGCCGCGCATGCGTGGGCCGGTCGCATTCCTGAACGAGATCGCGGCGGAACTCGGCGTCGAACCTGTGCCCAGCCTGGCCGCGCTGATGCTCGGCGATCTGACCTTGGTCACCGACGTTCCCGAGGTGCTCGGCATCTCCGACGCCGACATGTCGGCATGGAGGCCGAATGGTCACGGGGCCTACCGGGTAGACACGAGGCTGCGCTACGTCGGCCCGCTCTATGCCCGGCTCGACCTGCCCATTTCCGCGCGCGTGGAAGCCTTCCTCGGCGATGCGCGATCCACGGCCTACGTCTGCCTGTCGTCCAGCACGCCGGCGTACATACGACGTGTCGTGTCCGGCGTCCGTGATGCGGGCCTGCGGGTGCTCGTTGGCGCAACAATCCATGAACTGCGCGACCTGGAGAACTCCGACGTCCTGGTGGAAGGCATCCTGCCAAGCCATCGCATCATGCCGCGCGTCGCGGTGGCGCTGATCATGGGCGGCCAGGGCAGCGTGCAGACGGCAATGGCCGGCGGCACTCCCTTTGTCGGCTTTCCCCTGCAGCCTGAGCAGGAGCTCAACGTGGCCCTGGCCGTGCGCCAGGGCATGGCCATCGCGATCGGCCCGCGACGCGCGGACGAAGCGAAGGTTGCGCGGGCGGTGCGCGAGATCGTCACCCAGCCGGCATACGCGGCGGCCGCCGCGCGCACGCGGCAGCACTACATCGATGTCGATGGCGCCGGTCGCGCTGCCGAGGCCGTGATCGAGCACCTTCGCGAACGCGCGCGTGGCGACGTGACGATGGCTACAGCCGCATCGTCATGAACACGCTGTACGGGTCTTCGGCATAGCCACCGAAGGGCCCGCTGCGCGCGAACCCAAAACTCTCGTAGAGTCTGTGGGCAGGCTCGAAGGCCTCCTGCGGGCCCGTCTCGAGGCTCAGGCGCCGATAGCCGCGAGACCTTGCGACCTCGATGATGTGGGCGAGGATCGCGCGTCCGGCGCCTTGGCGGCGAAGTGCGCTGGGCGTGCGCATCGACTTGATTTCGCCATGCTCCAGATCCAGTTCTTTGAGGGCGCCGCAACCCAGCAGGAGCGAGTCGTTCCAAGCAGACCAGAAGGTGATCCCGGGCTGGCGAAGCTTGGCCAGATCGAGCGCGTGAACGCTCTCGGGCGGCGACACCGCATACATGTTCTGCAGGTGCTCATCGAGCAGTGCATGGATTTCGGGGCGCGAGAGGTCGTCGATTTCGATCTTCATATGTTCGCGCGATTCTCAATCAAAAAAAAGCCCGCAACGCGCGAGCGCTGCGGGCTTTTGCGACCGACCTCTTGCTTACTTGCTGACGCCGAGCGAGCCCGACCCTTGAGCCTTGCCGCCGGCCTTGGCGCCGGCGCCACTGGGCTTCAGTGCATCGCCGGCCGAGCCCGCGGCTCCGGCCGCGCCATCGACCGTGCTGCCCACGGCATTCGTGGCGCCGCCGACCGCATTGGTCGCGCCACCCACCGCACCCGTGGCGCCCCCGACCACGCCGCCGATGGTTCCGCCGGCGCCGCTCGTCGCGTTGCCGACCGCTTCGGTCGCCGTTCCGGCGCCTGCGCTACCAGCCCTGGTCTGCGCGCCCGCATCGGTGCGCGCGCCGGCCTTGGCGCCTGCACCCGTAGTGCCTTGCTTGGGCGCTGCATTGGCTTTGCCCGATGTGTTGACGTCGGCACCCACGCCTACGCCCACGCCGACGGACTGTGCCTGGGCGAATCCGCTCATGGCGAGAAGACCCGCGAGCAATGCGCCGAGCGCGATACGGTGTTGGTTATGCATCTTCATGTGTGACGGTCCCTTTCATTGAATGGTCACTGACAACGAACCGGCTTGCGGCCAGTTCGGGGTGAACCGTAGGCGAGGCGTCGCATGTCGCCATGTGCGGATGTGCCGCTCATGGGTGTGGGAAGTGGCTGTCGGCGAGATGAAGGGCTGATACGTTGGGCCCGCGCGCGTCGTAACGAGTTGTGCAAGTCACATGCCTCGCCCAGCGGCTGGGCAAGTGTAGAAAATTGCCCGATGCTCGCGCCCCTGCTCTGAACAGCCCACGGACCACCCATGAACTACCTTCGAGCGCTTGCTCAGACCCGGCGTCATCCCTCGGCAGTCCTGCTGCTGGTGCAGCTGGCTGGCATCCTCGTCTATCCCTTTGTCGAGTCGACTCGCGCGGGAGCCCACGCACTGGCCGTGTTCGGGCTCTTGGTGCTGCTCGTGTCTCGCGGCTGACCGGGCTGACGCTGCAGCCGCGCAGGTGATCGAATGAACCTCGACCCGTTCATCAGCGTCGATCAAACACCGTTCTCGTCTTCAAGAGAAGCGGTGGTGAAGATGCGAGGCAAGCCCACGAGAACGAGCCGAAACGGCGTCGGACTCCATGAGCTCGACTACGAATCGGTCATCTACCGATTTCAGGACAGCGGCAGGTTGGAAGAGATCACCATGCAAGCGCCGGTGGTGAACATCGGCAATCTGTCGGTGCCATTCACCGTGCTTGCATCCTTCATTCGCACCGCGGATTCGTCTGCGTTCGAGAGGGCAGGCTTTATCGTCTCTCCCAGGTTCGGACTTGCCTTCGATCCGGATGAGCCCTTCTGGATCACCGCACTTGCCGCTCACTGCCTCGACGCATGGCGCGCTCTGTGAAACCGGAAACGGCCTGGCGCGCAAGAGGCTTGCGGTTAGCATCGCCAGGAGACACGCAGTCAGGAAATCAATGCGGATATTGCTCGTCGAGGATGATCGGGTGCTGGCGGATGCGCTTTCGCGCGCGCTGGTGCAGTCCGCCCATGCCGTCGACGTCGTCTCCACCGGCGAGGAGGCCGACCATGCCCTCGCCCTGGGCATCTATGACCTGGCAATCCTGGACATCGGCTTGCCGGGGCTGAGCGGACTGGATGTGCTGAAGCGCCTCCGGGGGCGCAAGTCCACGACGCCCGTGCTGATGCTCACCGCCTTCGACACCCTCGCAGACCGTGTCCGCGGGCTCGATCTGGGCGCCGACGATTACCTGGCCAAGCCGTTCGACCTGCCGGAGCTGGAAGCGCGCGTGCGGGCGCTGCTGCGCCGCAGTACCCGGTCCACACCCTACCTCGAACATGGTCGGCTGCGCTTCGATACCGTGGGCCGCCGCGTGTTCCACGAAAAGCGGCCGTTGGATCTGTCGCCGCGCGAACTCGCCTTGCTAGAACTGCTGCTGATGCGCGCGGGGCGTGTCGTGAGCAAGGAGCACATGGTCAACCATCTCTATGGCTGGGGCGAAGAGGTCGGCGACAACGCGATCGAGGTCAACGTCTACAGGCTGCGCAAGAAGCTGGAGCCGCTCGGTTGCGAGATCCGCACCGTGCGCGGCATGGGCTACCTGATCGACAGCAGCGATGTGGAGGCCTGAGCCTCGGCTGCAGCGCAAGCTGCTGGCTTGGCTGCTCGGGCCGCTCGCCGTACTGCTGGTGCTCGATACCGCCGCCGCCTACTGGAACTCGCTGCGGTTCTCCAACCTCGCCTACGACCGCGCGCTGCACGAGATCGGACGCGAGATCGCGCTGCATGTGAAGCTCGACGGAACACGTCCCCGGCTCGAGCTCTCGGAGGTCGCGGCCAACATCCTGTTGCTGGATCAGGAAGACCAGCTCTTCTACCGCGTTGTCGGCGAGGACGGAGCCAATTTGGGCGGCGATGCGCAATTGCCTCCACCGCGCGTTGAAAAGACCGCCAAGCCGGACTTCTACGGCGATGTGGTGCGCGGGGAGCCGGTGAGAATGATGGTGGCGTGGATGCCCATCGGTCCGGACGCCGGGCCTCCGCTGGTTCTGGTGCAGGTGGCCGAAACGCTCAACAAGCGAGCGCGCTTCACCTGGGAGATGGTCGCCAATGTGGTGCTGCCGCAGCTGCTCCTGATCGTCATGGCGACAGCGGTGGTCTGGTTCGGGGTTTCGCGTGGGCTCGAGCCGCTGCAGCGGCTGCGGCGTGCCGTATCAGACCGCTCGCACCTCGACCTGAGCCCGGTCGACACCCACGACGTTCCGGGAGAGGTGCGGCCGCTGGTGGATGACGTCAACGAGTTGATGGCACGCCTTGGGCGCACCTTCGATTTCCAGAACCGCTTCGTGGCGGACGCCGCTCACCAGCTGAAGACACCGGTCAGCGGCCTGAAGGCCCAGATCGAGCTGGCGCTGCGGGAGAACGATCCGCAGCGGGTGCGCCATTCGCTCGCGCAGCTCTATATCAGCGCAGACCGGCTGTCGAGGCTGGTGCGCCAGCTGCTTTCGCTGGCCCGCAACGAGCCCGGTGCGCTCGACTCCATGCAATTGCAGCCGCTGGACCTGAATGCTCACGCCCTGGAGGTGAGCATGGAGTGGGTGCCGCAGGCGATCAAGCGAAACATCGACCTCGGCTTCGAAGGTGCCGATCATCCGCTGATGATCGACGCCGACCGGGACCGCTTGCGTGAGCTGGTCAATAACCTGATCGACAACGCGATCCGCTACAGCCAGTCGGGCGGCCGGGTGACCGTGCAGGCCCGCCAGATCGGAAACGACCAATGCCGCCTGGCCATCAGCGACGATGGCCTCCGAATCCCTGTCGAGGAGCGCGCCCGCATCTTCGAACGCTTTCACCGCCTCCTCGGCACGCAGGAGGATGGCAGCGGTCTCGGTCTCGCCATCGTCAGCGAGATCGCCACGCTGCACGGCGCGCGCATCACGCTGGAGGAAGACGCCGACGGCGTGGGCAACACCTTCAGCGTCTTCTTCCCATTGCGCGCTGCCTGATCGGCGCAGCAGCGCTCTGTAAGCTTACTGACAGCTCGCAGACAACCGGCTGTCAGCGCGCCGGCAGAAAGGTGACAGGACAGGTCTCTACGCTCGAAAAGGGCGGAACCGCTGTGGTTCCGAACCATTTACCGAGGAGACACCGTGTCGCTTTTGTCGAGTGCCGAATTCTGGATCGCCCTGTCGCAGATCATCCTGATCAACATCGTCCTGAGCGGGGACAACGCCGTCGTCATAGCGATGGCCTCCCGCTCGCTACCGCCCGCCCAGCAAAAGAAGGCAATCCTGTTCGGCAGCGTCGGCGCCATCGTGTTGCGCGTGGTCCTGACCTTCTTTGCCGTCTATCTGCTGACCCTGCCGTACCTCAAGCTGGTCGGCGCAGCGCTGCTGCTCTGGATCGGCATTGGCTTGCTTCAAGAAGAGGACGAGGGGAAGAGCATGGAAGGCCACGCCGGTCTGGCTGCGGCCATCAAGACCATCGTGGTTGCCGACCTGGTCATGAGCCTGGACAACGTCGTCGGCGTCGCTGCTGCAGCGAAGGGCAATGTTCCACTGCTTGTGTTCGGTCTCGTGATCAGCATTCCCCTGATCATTTTCGGCAGCACCTTGATCCTGAAACTGATGGATCGATTCCCGATCATCATCGTGCTCGGCGCCGCCCTGCTCGGTTGGGTGGCCGGCGAAATGGCGATGACAGATCCGTCCATCGTCGGCTTGGCCGCCAATCAACACGCGCTGCACACGGTGGTCCCGGCGCTCGGTGCCATGTTCGTGGTGGCGATCGGCAAGTGGCTGAGCACCCGCCGCGGACAGCGCCGCGAACAACAACTACAAGCGACCAAGAAGCAACCCGCCGTCTGAAGGTGCCCGCATGACGCGCATTCTGGTACCTATCGACCCGAATGAACCGGCTCGTACGCGCTCGGCCATCGAGCAGGTCGTGCGCATGAGCCGAACCGAGCGGGTGACCGTTCGCTTGCTGCGGGTGCAGCCCAAGGTCTCGGGTCATGTTGCGATGCTCTTCGGCACACGCGAGCTGCTCGACCTGCAGCTGGACGCAGGCGCCGAGGATCTGCAGTACGCACAGAGCCTGCTCAACCTGGCTGGGGTCCGCTACACAAGCATCGTGCTGGTGGGGCGCAGTGCCGAGACGATTGCCATGGCCGCTCGCGACTACGGCTGCAGCCGTATCGTCTTCGGCAGCGATGAACCCGGTCTGGCAGGAAAGATCTTCGGCTCGATGGCGCAGCAGGTGCGCCAGCACCTGGGTGCGAGCGGCGACCCCCAGGTCATCAGCTCCTGAATGGGAAGAGCTGGTCGAGATGAGCGCCACGTCCGTGGCGACCGTCGCCAGAGCTGAACCGGTGCCGTTGCGTGTCAGTGCCCTGATGCCGGCGTCGGTCACCCGCGTTCAACGGCGAACAGCCGTTTCAAGCTCTAACATCCTCTCATGTACGTCGGTCATTTCGCCATCGGCATGGCGCTGAAAGCACGCTATCCAAAAGTACCCGCCTTGCCAATCATGCTCGGCGCGGGTTTCCTGGACATTCTTGATGGCACCTTCATCGTTCTGGGCTGGGATCGCGTGACGCCGAATCCGCTCGCCGGCCCGTACCTCTTCTTCGACCTCACGTTCATAGATTGGGACCACTCATTGCTGGCCGCGTTGTTCTGGTCAGCGATGTGGGGCGCGCTTTTCCTGCGAGACAGGCGGGTCGCGACCTTGGCGTTCGTCGCGGCCCTTTCGCATTTCCTCGCGGACTTGCCCGTGCACAACAACGATATGGCGCTGTACCCACACGCCGAGACCCATTGGGGCTATGGGCTGTGGGGCAAGCTGGGCACTGCATCCTGGGTTCTAGAGGGTGTGTTTGCTGCGGCTTTGGTCGCGTACGCATGGGTCACAAGCGCTCGTCGCGGGGTGAGTCTGCTCTGGCCTTCGATAGTGCTCTTCGTCCTGTTCCTGAATCTGTCACCCTGGCTTTCGCCTATGAAGCACGTCGCAGGGCTGAACGAACCTTTGGCTCATCTGCTGCACGGCATCTTGGTCACCCTCGGCTTTCTCGTGCCCGGTACCTTGCTGACATGGCTTATCAACAAGGCGGAGAGCAAGGCGACGCGCTGCGGTTGACTTGGCTTGCGTCAACCTGTGGTGGTCGGCGTCTCGCAAACTCGCCTCAGGCGAATACCGCCTGTATTCCCGCAAGACGGACCCGAGGACTGGCAAGCGCGAGGACTGGGCCCAAGGATTCCCCTGGTCAGGGGGTAAGCTCGCTCGCCATTGAATCGACCAGGAGCACCCGGAGTCCCGGGAGAGACGGGCGCGTTTCGGCCACGATCTCGTGAAAGTCCTCATCGGCGATAAATCGCGCCTGGCAGTCGCCGATCATGACCGTGTCGCCGCTCCGGAGGGCGGCGCACGTCCTATCGCTGTTCTGGGCATCGACAGCGCGAACAGTTCCGTGCGTCCATTCGCTCTCCATGGCGCACACTTCGCCTTCGCGGTTCGCCGCAGGAGAAACGCAGTGACTAAAACGGATCTTGCCCGCCGGCGCGGGTTGCTCGTCTGGGAAGCGGCGTGCGAGCAGTTGAACGACGCTCTTCAGTCCGCACCTGCGCGTCCTCCGCTGACGCTGGAACAGATCGACGACGCCATTCGGCTTGCCCGCAAGGCGCTCGACGAACTGGAGGACGCGTTTTACACCTGAGAGCGCCCGCCATCGAGGGAGATCACGCCTTCCTTGCGCCGTCTATCAGCCGCTGAGCACGCGGCGCGCGCTGAGCAGGCTTGCGGGGCCCAAGCAGCTGCGCGATGACCGCCGGTTGCGCGCCGTCCTGCGGCGAGCGATTGGGCAGGGACGGATCGAGGCGGCCCATGCCGACAGAGAACTCTTGAAGCGCTCGCTGAAATTCAGCGACAGCCTCCAAGTACTCGCGACGTGCGGCCCTCGTGCTCATGACCGGAAGGTACTCGCATTCGGCTTGGGTGGCTATGCCGAGCGCCAGTGCATCCGTCAATTGCCGAAGCGCTGGACCGCAGCCAGCCTGACTGCCAGAGCGGGCGGGGTGCCTTGCTTCACAAGAGCCTTCATGGCCTCGTAGACCCCGAGCATCACGTCCTCCTTGAACTCGGTGGAATCGGGATCGAGCACGGGGTAGTCGCACTCGACCGAGCGCAAGGCGAGTTCATATTCGTCAATGAACGCAGTCCAAACCACGCCGTTGTGGCGCGCAGTCTCGACGTTCGTTGCGCTTGGTAGTGCATCAGCTCTCATGTCAGGTCCATCTGGTTGGCCAGGCTGGATACTGGAGCCACTGGTGCAGGCAGGGGCTTCGTCTACGTGCGCTCCTCTTGTAGGTTTCCGCCTTTGGCCGTCGTCGGCCAATGCGCAGGAGCTCGCGGTCTTGCTGGAGGTGGCTAAGCACCAAGCTGATGAAGGGGTGCGGAGGCTCCTGCGTGCGGTCTCGCACCAGCAGCGTTTCCCCTCACCACGCGATGAACATCGCGACGAGCACCGCAACAACCACAAGCGCGGCGACGCCCACGTTGCGCCGCCAGCCGGAAGCGCGCCGCTCACGTTCCTCGAGCCGATGGTGGAGGGTCAGGTCCTCCAGCCGGGAAGGGGCGCTGTCGAGTTCGGCAGCGAAGCGGTTGTGGGTGTTGAATCGTCTTGACATGGCTCTAGAGGTTTAGCGGCTGGAAGCTCGTGCGCCCCACCGATCTACTTTCTCGACGGCGACTTGGAAGCACTGCGAGGCAAACACACCGTCTGGGAGTAGTCCTGAGGGGGATCCGTGTTCCCCGTGGTTGCAGCTTCGGTGAAGTTGGCGAAAACGGTGGCGTCGAAAGTGGTTTGACGCTTGATCGGAACAGGCGCGTGGCGCTCCCTGGAACTCGCGCGAAGGCGCGCCAGATCGGCTCTCATCTCATCCAACGAGTGCATCGTCTTGGCCCGATCGCGTACGCCTGTGGCGACCGCGGGTGCCGGCGGCACCGACGCCCGAGGCTTCGACGAACCCAAGGATCGTGCCGGAGCCTCCGACCTCATGGGAGCTGACCCGGGCGGTACTCGGGAGGCGGAACGCACACCGAGCGTCTGACCTGACGCAGATTTCGCTGAACGCGCGACGACTCGTCTGCCAATCTGCGCCAGAAGGCTCAGCAGTCGTCGGAAAGAGGGAGAAGTCTCCATGGCCGTCAAAGCCTTCGTAAGAGATGGGACCTGATTCTGAGTGCGCCAAGATGAGTACCAAAGGATTCATTTGTCTTGCTTCGCTCGATGTGTGAGATATCGCACGGATGAGGCGCCGACTCCGACGGCCAGCCCAATCAACCCCAGCCCCCGAGGCGGCTCCGACCAGGATGCTGCCCATCCGCGGATGCCAGCGGCTCGAGCCACAGCGTGGCCGCATCGTCGGGCGCGAGGGCGCGCAGCCTCTCGTCCTTCCACAAATCCGCCGCCAGCTCGTCGAGCTGCTCGGGGTCTACGGTGCGCCACTGTCGTTGCAGCCGGTGCGCACAGACGGCAATCCAGATTTCGCGGTCCATGGATGACACTGTACATTCATCCAGTATTCTTGCGAAATGTCCGCGACGGTTTTCCGATGCCGGCGGGAGGGGCTCTTGCTGCGGAGCGAGCTGATCATGGGCGGAGGCGCTGCGTGCCCTCAACCCGCCCTCTCCCAGGGGGAGGGAGCAGGACAGGCCATCATGCGGATGCGCTCCTCACAGCGCGCGCATCAGCACCACCACTGCGAAGGTGATGAACGCCAACCAGGCGACCGTGAACAACACGGTGCGCGCGAAGAGCCGCCCGAAGCCGCTGATGTGGATCACCGCATGCGCCAGGCGCGCATAGAAGTAGACCGCGGCGCACCCTCGGTCACCCCGCTGGATATGCCAGCGGCGTGCGCGATCAGCACCACGGCCGCGAAGGGCGCCAGGTTCTCGACCGCGTTCTGGTGCGTCCGGTTGGCGCGGGTGACCCAGTCGGGCAGCGGTGTCGTCGGCGGCGTCTTGTAGGCGGCCGGCGTCAGCGGCCCGCGCGACCTCACATACCCGATGACGACGGGAATCCAGAGAACGCCGGTCAGGATGGCGGTCAGCAGCAGATAGAAAAGTTCGGTCCTCATGGTTGCCTCCCCGGCGTGGATACGCAGGTACTCGGAAGACGTTTCGGTCCGCAAAAGGATGCGGTCTCTGCTCGAAAAAGGCCGCTGCACCGCAGGTGTGGTTCATCACCGGCAGTTTGCGTGGCCTCAAGGATGTCAGGGTCGAGATAACCATGGGCGTCTGCGGCGAAGCCAACGCTAGCGCGTCCGCGCGGCTCCGCACTTTCTTCTCTCCAGCAGGAAGTAGCCGTTGACCGCACATTCCACGTCTTCCACGACCTGGCCCGCGTCGGGGCAGGACTCTTGCACGAGCAATGCGTGCTTGGCCATGGCATCGACGATGGAGAACGCATTCAAGGCGACGCGCTCGCGATCGAACTCCGCAGGCCAGTCCGATGCCGACGCAAAGGCATCGCGAAACAGATGAACAAACTGCCTGTAGAGCTCGCGATAGGTTTCGGAAGAGGAGATGCGCCGCTCCAGAACAAAGAGGGCTCGCCATTCCGCAGCTTGGCCCAGCAAGGTTCCGACAAGCGCTTGCGCCAGGGCATGAACCGTCTGCTCCAGCGTACGCGGGCTCGAAGCGACGCCGGCCTCTTCCACGCGCGCGGCCAATCCGCGCAGCCGGCTGCGAACGGTGACGGCGGCGATGGAATCCTTGCCCGGAAAGTACTGATAGAGGGTGCCAAGGCCGACGCCCGCGACCGCCGCGATATGGCGCATCGACACCTTCTCGTACCCGCACTCGAGCAGAAGAAGGACGAAGGCATCTTGAATGGCGCGCGAGGTCATCCACGCCCGCGCCTGCGAAGGCTTGCGGCGAGGCTTAACAGTCAAGATCATGTGCTGTCTGCTGGGGTGGCACCGAAGACGTCATCTTCCAAAGCTGAACACTTGCTTTCCGTGGAGCCGCAACGCCGCTCGTCCGGGCGGGCGCCACGAGGGGGAAGCACGTGCCGTTGCGACGCGCGCGCATGAGCGGGAAAACCGAACACGCCGAGCGTACATCTCACATAAGCTTTCAGGGCGCCTTCGAACTCGAAACTGGGGATCGCCCGCCATGACACAGCAGACCTCTGCTCCGCCGCCTGCGACGCTGGCCGATCTGATTCACCGGCTCGATCACGCCCGTTCAACCGGCGAGCGCGAGATGGGAACCGAGACGGGCACGGTGCCCGTCGGCCATTACACCGACCATCACCATTGGCAGCAGGAGCAGGACATTCTTTTCGCGCAGTGGCCGATCGTCGCGGCGCACAGCTCGGAAGTGCCTGCAGGATCGGCGCTGCCATTCGATGTGCTCGGCGTGCCCATGGTGGTGACCCGATCCGGCGACGGTCGCGTCCGCGCGTTCTTCAATGTCTGCAGGCACCGCGGAATGGCGCTGGTTCAAGCCGAAGGGCCGGAGCCCGCAAAGGCCAAAAGCTGCAAGACACTGGTTTGTCCGTATCACGGCTGGACCTACGGGCTCGACGGGCACTTGCGTCATCGCTTGCATGCGGAGACTTTCGACGGGATCGACCCGGCCACGCTCCATCTGGTCGAACTGCCCTGCGCCGAAGCCGGCGGGCTGATATTCGTGAAGCGCACGCCTGGCCCGGCGTTCTCGGCCGCCGGCTTTCTGCAAGGGCTCGAAGAGCACCTGCAATGGCTGGGGCTGGCGGACATGAAGGTGTTCCGCAAGATCGATCGGGTGTATGCCGCGAATTGGAAGCTCACCGTCGACGCGTTTCTCGAGGGATATCACATCCGCGTCCTGCATCGTGACACCATCTATCCGTTCTTCGCCGATGCGTACACGGTCAACCTGGATGCCGGCCCGCATCAGGACTCGCTGGTCGCCCGGCGCAGAGCCTTCGAGGCATTCGAGACGCCGCGCGACCGCGATGCGCTGTGCAAGCTTGCGACGCCGACGCAGTTTCTGTTCCCGAACACCTTCCTGATCTGGCACCCGGACTATGTCAGCCTCATCGGCATGTTCTCGCCGGCCGCCGGCGAAGTGCGGTGGATGCACACGATGTTGATTCCTCCCGATCGCACCGGCGACGACTGGATTCCGCACTGGGAAAAGACCTTCCGGCTGATCGAGGAGACGGTCTTTCAGAAGGAAGACATCGCGACGGCGGTGGCGATCCAGCGCGGCCTGCACAGCGGCGCCAACGCGGGCTTGCAGGCAGGTCGGCTCGAACACGGGGTGCTGCGCTTTCATCGCGGCATCGACGCGGCGATCGGCGGGACGCTCGTGCCCGCGGGCGAGGGCTAGCGCATCGATCCCAGCAGGGCGCGAGCCTGCTGCAGGTCGGCCGTGTCGAAACCCTCCGTGAACTGTGCGTACACGGGCGCCAGCAGTTCGCATGCTTCCACGCGACGCCCCTGTTGCAGCCAAGCCCGCGCAAGGCTCGTCGCGCATCGCAGCTTCCAGGCCAGGGATTCCTGTTGTCGCGACGCTTTGACGGCCTCGATGAACTGCGCTTCGGCCAAATCCTTCGAAGCGGGCTCGTGATCCAGCAGCTCGCCCTTCACGCGCAACAGCTCGGCCACCGAGCACCGATCGCCGACCCGCCGTGCGCGCCCGATGGCGGCCTCGATCAGTTCGAAGGCTTCGGCCACGCATCCCTGCAGGCCGAGTTCCATGCAGGCGGCGGAAACGTAGCCCGTGTAGTGCAGGACGAAGAGCGCTTCCCCGATCTCGTCGAAGGCCGGGCGGAGTTCGCGCGCATACGCCTCCGTGTCGCCTTGGCTCAGCAGCAGCAAGCCGCGCCACATGCGGCCGCGCGCCTTCCAGGTCGATACGCCGTGCCGCCGCGTCGCGTCTATCGCCGATGCCGCGGGCTCCGCCAGCGCGGCGACGCCGTGCGTGAGCAGCGCGATGGCGCACGCGCCTTCGGTCAGCACGTAGCACACCGAGGGCGGATGGTCGATGGCGCGCGCACCCTCCGTCGCCTGCTGCACGACCCGCATCGCCTGGTCCGCAAAGCCCTGGAGCCAGAGGGTGTGCGCGAGCGAGTTCTGCGCAATCATCTTCTGCTCGTAGATGAAGCGGATCAGGTGCGATCGATAGACCGGCGCGGCATACCGCCCGACCATGCGTTCGAGCCCGTCGCGGGCATCGGCCAGTCGCCCGAGGCAGAGCAGCGACATGCCGGCCATGCGCTCGCCGATCAGGCGGTCGGCCTGGTGGGGCAAGGGGGCCGACAGTTCCGAGAAGCGCCGGGCCAGCGAAAGCGATGCCTCGTACCTGCCCGTCAGGTAGCTGACGCACCACAAGCCCCAGATCGCGCGCAACTGGTACTCGGCCTCGCCCAGGCGCTCGGCGAATTCGAGCGCGCGCTGGAAGGCCGCGCCCGTTTCCAGGCCGACGCCCTGGTACAGCAGCGACGCGCCCTTGGCGGCGTACAGCCTCATGTGCGAGCGATCGTCGACGATGCGTTCGCGGTTCAGATGCGTGATCGCCTCGTCCACCCGGGCCAGGCATTCCTCTAGCAGCGCGAGGTGCAGCCAGAGCGGCACCGCGCGGGTGGTCAAGGCGACGCCGAGGGCGGGCGAGCCCTCCGGCGAAAAGCTCCAGTTGATGGCTGCGCGCAGGTCTTCGAGATGGCGTCCGTAGACCGCGATCCATTCGACGGTGGGGCGCCCTCCCATTCGAGCTCGGCGCGCGTCAGCAGCGCCTTCACCTCCGCCACGCCGGTGGAAGACGTCGCTGTGTTCACGGCCCTGGTGCCGCCCACGCCGTTGCCGAGGCCGGTCGCGAATCCGGAAGGCAGCAAGGACATCATCACCTTCGGGTCCAGCGGATTCCCGGCGCCCAACGGCATGGTGTTCGACAAGGCAAGAAACCTGTACGTGTCCGACTCGTTCCAGGGCGCCATCTATCGCATCGAGCGGGCGACGAGCTGCGCGCCATCGTGTGCCGTGGTGTCGATATCGCGCGACCCACTGCTCGCGACGGCCGGCACCTTGCCCTTCGGCGCCAACGGGCTCGCGTTCAATGCCGACGAAAGCCTTCTCTATGTCAACAACGCCGGCGACGGACGCCTGCTGCGCATGCCGATGCCGGCGGGGCCGCTCGGCATCGTCGCCGAGAGCGTGCATGGCGCCGACGGCCTGATGTTCCACCGCGGCCTGATGTGGATCGCATCGAACCAGGCTGACGTGGTGCTGGGGCTCGACGAGAAGGGCCGCACCGTGGTTCGCGCGGGCGAGTTCGATGGCATCGGCAGCGACGGGGCGCCGCGGGGACTGCTGTTTCCGGCGAGCACTGTCGCGCAAGGCGACTGGATGATCGTCTCGAACCTTGCCTTGCCGCTCACGCCCGCAGAGGGCGACGAGTGGGAGGAGAAAGTGACGCGATGGAATCTCGTCCGGTTCAAGTTGCCCGCGCCGGCCCGCTAGCCGACGGAGGGTCTTATCTGGCCAGCAGCGGTATCGGGTAAGCGAAGTCCACGAAGGCCGTGGCCTCGAATTCCGAGTCGTCCTTCTTGCGCGGCATGGGCAGGGGTTCGGAGATGCCCACGAAGGCCGTGGCCTCGAACTCCGAATCGTCCTTCTTGCGCGGCGAGGACATGGGCAAGGGTTCGGGGATCTCCATGAAGTCGGTCCGCGCAAAGCTGGTATCGACATGGCGCGCTGGCTGCTGTGCCAGCGCATGCCGCTCCCTGGCCGTCTGGCGCAGCCGCGCCAGGTCGGCCCTCACCTCTTCGAGCGAGCGCATCGTCTTCGCGCCGACGGGGGCTTCGGCCTCAGGGGCTTCCACGACGATCGTGGGCGCTTTCATGACTGGCGTGGGAGCAGCCGGTTGAACGGCAACCGGCTCGACCTCGGGCCGTGCCGCTTCGAAGCTCGTCGGACGGAACTCGCGCCTGGCCGGGGCCTCGCTTCGAGGCTTGGCCCGCACGGCCGGCCGCATCGGCACGGGCGCCGCCAAGACGGCCCAAAGGCCGCGCGGGATTCGAAAGAGCGGTTCGAGAAGGCGAGATGCGTTCATGACTTGAGGCTCGAAATTGTGTCGTGCCATTGTCAAACGCGGTCGAATGAAGGCAAACGGGTTACATCGTGCGCCGCGCCGCGAATTGCGCACAACTGCACGAACCTTCAATGCCTTTGCGAGCGCCGAAATCGCGGAAGACGGTCAAGCCCGATTCGGCGCGTCACAGCACCGTCACCGGGCGCATCGATAGTCGCGCCATCTGCACCGGTTCCCGCGTGCGATCGGCACATGCACCAAAGAACAGCGCTGCCGCAATTCGATGGACCAGGAGGGACCCTGCCATGACGATCCGCCACTTCGCGCTGAGCTGCGCATTGACTGCCGTTGCCGTCACAGGCATCGGCTTGGTCTCTGCCCCTGTTCAGGCCCGTTCGGCCCAGCCGATCAAGACCATCGCCTTTAACGACCACGACGATGACCGCGATCGCGACCATGACCACAACCACCACGGTCGCCCGCGCGAGCCCATCAAGATCAAGATCGTCGGCTTCAACGACTACCACGGCAACCTGCAGTCGCCCGGCACCTTCGGCATCAACACCGTGGTCCCCGCGGCGCAGCGTCCGGCCGTGGGCGGTGCCGAGTACCTGGCGGCCTACGTGGCGCGGCTGAAGGCGCAGAACATGCTGAACGTGGTCGTCGGCGCCGGCGATTTCATCGGTGCCTCGCCGCTGATCTCGGCCCTGTTCTTCGACGAGCCGGCGGTCGAGACGCTGAACAAGATCGGGCTTGAGTTCAATGCCGTCGGCAACCACGAGTTCGACAAGGGCTCGGCCGAACTGAAGCGGCTGCAGAACGGCGGCTGCAAGCTCACCAACAGCGTCCCCGACCCGAACAGCTGCAAGGGCGTGGGCTCCAACGCACTGGGCACCTTCGACGGTGCGAAGTTCAAGTGGCTGTCGGCCAACGTGTTCGAGACCGCCACCGGCCGCACCCTGCTGCCGGCCTACGGCATCAAGAACTTCCGTGGCGTGAAGGTGGCCTTCATCGGCATGACGCTGAAGGGCACGCCCAGCATCGTCACGCCCACAGGCGTCGCCGGTCTCGAGTTCCGTGACGAGGCCGAGACGGTCAACGCATTGATCCCGCGCCTGCGCGCGCAGGGCGTCGACGCGGTCGTCGTGCTCGTCCACCAGGGCGGCTTCCAGACCAGCCCGAACGTCGGCGACATCAACGGCTGCGACGGCAACCTGAAGAACGCCGACGGCACCGACTCCGAGATCGCCAACATCGTCAAGCGCCTGCGCAACGGCGTCGACCTGGTGATCAGCGGCCACACCCACACGGCCTACAACTGCTCCGCCAACACGGTCGACGTGAAGAACGTCAACGGGGTGGCGGTCAGCACGCCGCGCCCGACCGGCCTGCCGAACAGCGAGGGGCGCCTGGTCCCGGTCACGAGCGCGAGCGCCTTCGGCCGGGTGCTGACCGACATCGACCTGAGCGTCCACCCCCGTTCGCACAAGGTGCTGGCGGTGTCGGCGACCAACCGGCTGGTCGACCGCACGGACGTGACGATCAACAACGCGATCGCCACCGATCCGACCGTGAAGAACATCGTCGACGGCTACAACGCGCTGGTGTCGCCGCTGGCCAACGCGGTGATCGGCACCATCGCCGCGCCGCTGCCCAATGCCGCGAACAGCACCGGCGAAATGCCGGCGGGCAGCCTGATCGCCGACGCGCAGCTGCAGGCCACGCAGCCGGCCGCGCTCGGGGGCGCGGTGATGGCGTTCATGAACGCGGGCGGCGTGCGCAACCCCGGCTTCGCGATCGCCGGTGCCAGCTACCCGTACAACGTGACTTACGGCAATGCGTTCACGGTGCAACCCTTCGGCAACAGCCTGGTGACGATGACGCTGACCGCGCTGCAACTGAAGAACCTGCTCGAACAGCAGTTCGTCGGCTGCCAGGGCCAGATCCAGCAGCGCATCATGCAGGCGTCGAACGGCCTGAAGTATTCGTGGAGTGCCGCCGCCGCACCCTGCTCGAAGATCGTCGACGTGGTGCTCACGCCGACCGACGTCACCGTCACGCCGCCGGTCGCGACCGGCGCGCCGGAGACCATCGTGGCCAACGGCGTGGTGCAGAACCCGACCAAGACCTACCGGGTCACCGTCAACAACTTCATGGCCACCGGCGGCGACGGCTTCACGGTGCTCCTGGGTGGCACCAACGTGCTCGGCGGCGCGCAGGACATCGATGCGCTCACTGCCTACCTGAACGCCGGCTACAAGTCGCCGAAGCCCCCCTACGACCCGACGCTGCCGGCGCTGGCGATCCCGCGCATCACGGTGCTGCCCTGACCAGCAACCGGGCCGCGTCCGTCGTCGCGATCGCCTGCATCGCGCTCGGCCTGCCGGGCATGCGCGCCGATGCGCAGCCGCGTTCGCCGGCAGCGATCACGGACATGCGCGTGCTGGACACGACGCGGATGGAAGCCCGCTCGGCGCTGCTCGGCCGCGCCGAGTCGGAGCTCGTGCGCGGCGACATCGCGGCGGCCACCGACGCCTTCGACCGTGCCGCCCTGATGCTGCACGCGCCCGACACCGAGATGGGACTGGTGCGCACCTACATGCAGGTAGGGCAGTACCGGCGCGCACTCGCCTTTTGCGCGCACACCGCCGGCGCGCACCTCGAATCGGCCCCGGCCGGCGCGCTGTACGCGTGGCTGCTGCGCGCCGGCGGCCAGGCCGCGTTCGCCGAGCGCGTGCTGAACGAGACGCTCGCACGCTTGCCGCAGGATCCCGTGCTGATCGAGGCGCGCAGCGCTCTTGCGAAGCCCTTGCCGGTGGCGGTGGGGCCGCTGCTGCAAACGCCGCACCGGATGGCACCCCAGGGCGTGATGGCGCGCGGGCAGGCAGAGATTCCGGAGGCGGCACGGATCGTCTCGAGCGGTGTGCTGATCAACGACGGCACGCTCGCACTCGTGCCGAGCTCGGCCGCGCGCTCGGCGGCCTCCGGCACGCTGTGGGTGCGCAACGGCCTCGGGCAGACCACGCGCGCGCGGATCGACGGCGACGCCAGTGCGCAAGCGCTCGAGGCGCTCGGCGTCACGGTGCTGCGCCTTGAGGCCGCATTGGACGCGACGGGAACGCAGGCCGTGGCGGCGCGCGATCCCTTCGCGGGAAGCCCGGGCTTCGCGCTGGAATACGCCGCGCCGGGCGCCGCCGTCGCCGCATGGCCGTGGCTGCGGCAGGGCTTCCTCGGTTCGTTTCAGGGCAACGCCGGCCTTCGGCGATTGGGCATCGAGGTCGCCGACGGGCCGCACGGCGGGCCGGTGCTCGACGCCAACGGGCGCCTTGCGGGCATGGCCTTGCAGGGCTCCGACCGCGAGGCCGTGATGCTGCCTGCGTCGCGGTGGCAGTCCTTGCTGGAGATCGCGCCGGCCACGCCGTCGCCGAGTGCCGTCGACCCCGCTGCATCGGCGCGGCCTTCGAGAGCGATTCCGCTCGACGAGGCCTATGAAAGCGGGCTGCGACTCGCGCTGCAGCTGATTGCGTTGCCCTGAGGGCCCGTTTTTCGTTGCCTCACGAGGTCGCGCCGCACTCACCGCTGCCGCTGCGCTTCGCCAGTGCGGCGCCGCGAACCGGCGTCGCAGCACCCGTCCGGCTGCGCGCGGTATGGATCAACAGGGCGCCGACCACCATCGCCATCCCCAGCAGCTCGTTGCCCGAGGGCAGCTTGCCCAGCGCCACGCTCATCAGGAGCGCCGACACCGGGATGAAGTTCAGGAAGGCCGTGCCCGTCACCGCGCCCAGGGTGCGCACGCCGTGATTGAAGGCCAGCACGGCCATGGCCGAGGGCACCAGGCCGACGAAGACCAGCACGTGCCACGAGAGCGCCATGCCTTCCGCGCTCGGTACCGCGGCCAGGCCGAAGGCGGTGGCCAGCAACGCGCCCAGCAGCAGCACGGGCCAGGCGGTCAGCACGGTCAGCGCGGTGTATTCGACGACGTCGAGCCGGTCGGCGAACTGTGTGGCGCCGCGCGTGTACCAGACCCAGCCCAGCGTGCCGAGGAGGGCGATCGCGTCGCCGTAGGCGGTCGATGCGCCGGCCTCTGCGCCGTGCGGGAAGAGCACGCCCGAGACGACGACCACGCCGGCCAGCGCCAGCGCGCTGGTCGAGAGCGTCGCGCGCGTGGGCCGCACGCCGTCGAGCACCCAGCGCAGCAGCTGTGCGGTCATCGGCGTGGTGGCCATGATGACCGCGCCGTGCGAAGGCAGCGAATGGGCGAGGCCCGTGAGCAGCAGCACGCTGAACACGCCGAAGCCCGCGATGCCGCGCAGGGCCAGCGGGCCGGCGTGGGCGCGCAGCTTACGCCAGGGCGCCGCGCCGCGCGGGGCGAGCAGGGCGACGAACACCAGCGCGGAGAGGCTGTAGCGGATCAGCGTGAACCAGAATGGATCGACGTGGTGGAGAACGCTCTTGCTGACGAGGAACATGCCGCCCCAGGTGGAGGTGGCGGCGAGCAGCGCGGCGATGCCGAGCGCGCGTGGGTGGATGGTCTTGAACATGAGCCGAATATCGGCATCGGGGTCCGCATTGACCATTCGTTTCTTTGGACCGGGGTCTCAGGATTTGCGAACAGACGAATCCGGCCGGCGCGCTCACAATTTGCGACATGGAGCTCTACCAACTCAAGACCTTCGTGGCCATCGCGCGCGAGGGCAGCCTCACGCGGGCGGCCGAGCGCGTGTTCACCAGCGCGCCGGCCGTGAGTGCGCAGCTCAAGGCGCTGGAAGACGAACTCGGCGTCAAGCTTTTCGAGCGCACGCCGCGCGGCATGACGCCGACCGAAGCCGGCCACACCCTGCTGGAGGAAGCGGAGCGCACCCTGGCCTCGGCGACGCGCATGCGCTCGGCGGCCGAGCAGATCCGCGGCGCGGCGCAGGGCGTGGTGCGCTTCGGCACCGTGGTCGATCCGGTTGCGCTGCGGCTCGGCGAAGTGCTGGTGAAGCTGGCCGAGCGCCATCCGCAGGTCTCGCTGCAACTGCAGCAGGGCCTGTCGCACCGGACGCTGGAAGGCGTGCGGCGCGGCGAGCTGGACTGCGCCTATGCGCTCAGCGACAGCGAAAAGCTCGACGGCCTCGTGCTGCAACGCCTCGGTGTCGTCGACCTGGCGGTGACGCTGCCGCTGCCGCTCGCCGAGGCCCACCCCGCGCTGGATCTCGAGGCCCTGACCCAGCTGCCCTGGGTCGGCACGCCGCCTTCATGCATCCTGCGCGCGCACCTCGACGGCCTGTTCGCAAGCGTCGGCCGCGAATACCGCCCCGCGCGGACGGCCGACAGCGAGAGCGCGATCCGCAGCATGGTCGCGGTCGGCCTGGGCGCCGGGCTTCTGCGCGTCGACCAGGCCGAGCAGGCCGAGCGCAACGGCGAGCTGAAGATCTGGCAGGGCTGGCGCTCGCACACCTGGCTGTGCTGGGTCGAAGCGGCCGGGAGCAGCCGCACGACGGCGGTCGATGCGGTGCGCAGCGCGGTGCTGGAGGCCTGGGCCTAAAGCTTCCCGTCGGCTTTGTCCGTGGAAGACAAAGCCTCGTTTCCTACGCCGGCCGCCACCGTCCCGGGTGAGTTTGCGGCGCATGGAAGAAGACCTGTGGGCGTTGGAAGAGCGGTTCTGGCTCGGTGACGCGCTCTTCTACGAGCAGCACCTGGCAGTCGATGCGCGCATGGTCTTTCCGCAGCCCGTGGGCATGATGGGACGCGCGCAGATCCTGGCCTCGATCGAGCCGGACAAGCGCTGGCGCCGGGTCGAGTTCGCGAACCAGCATCTGCTCGCTCCGGCCGAGGGCACGGCGGTGCTGGTCTACGCCGCTGCCGCCGATCGCGGCAGCACCGGCAGCGCCTATCGCGCGCAATGCAGTTCGGTCTATGTTCGCACCGGCGGCCGCTGGCAACTGGTGGCGCACCATCAAACGCCGGCCGACTGCAAGCTCAGCAGCTGATCGGCTGCCGCCGCCTTCGGCGGCTGCGGCTTCGGATCGCAGGCGGCGAGCGTTGCCAGGGCGATGCATGCCAGCGCAAGAGTGAGCTTTCGATAGGTCATGGTCGTCTCCTTGGAGCGCATGGGCACTTCGTCACGATTCTGCCGCCGCACGGTGCGGCTGGATGTCGGCGCATGACCTACAGCGCGCGGCGCATTCCGGATCAATACGCGAAGTTGCGCAATTTGACTCGAAAGTTCTACCTGGCGTTGGCGCGCGTTGACCGCAGCGCGGGGCCCCGACCTATTCTGCGGGCTCGCAACTACTCGAGACATCCATGATGAAACACCGCGTCGATCGCAACGCAAGCTTCGCCCCTTGGGCCGCGGCTTTTCTGCTGGCCGCTGTCGCTCCGGCCCAAGCGCTGGTGCTCGGCGTGACCGAGGGCGTGACCTACAAGGCCAGCGACAGCCAGATAGAAGCCAAGTTCGAGCCGATCGCCGAGGCACTGAGCAAGGCGCTCAAGCAGCCCGTGACCCTCAAGGTCTTGAGTTCGTACGCCAATGCGCGCGAAGCATTGAGGCAGAACCAGGTCGATCTGGCCTTCATGCATCCGGCCCACATCGCCTTCGAAGCGACCAAGGGCGGCAACTACAAGACGCTCGCCTGGACCGCGGGCTTCACCGAATACAAGGTCTCGTTCCTGTGCAAGGACCTGCAGACGATCTCCAACTGGAAGGAGATCGCCGGCAAGAGCCTGGTCATGCCCGACCCGGATTCCATCACCTCGGTGATCACGCGCGCGATGCTGCGCGAGCAGGGCCTGCAGGACGGCGCGGTCAAGACCACCAACACGCGCTACCAGGACGCGGTGCCCTTCTACGTGCAGAATGGCTTCGCCGCCTACGGCGCCACGGCCTCCGCCGGCGTGGTCAAGGCCTGGAAGTCCACCGGCGGCAAAACGTGCGCCGAATCGCGCGCCGTCCCCATCAAGCAATGGCTGTCATCGAGCAAGCTCGATGCGAGCGCGGTCGCCACGGTGCGCGACACCTTGCTGGGGCTCGGCCAGTCGGAAGGTGGCAAGCGTGCGCTGGCCACTTCGACCTATACCGGCTTCGTCGCGCCTTCAGCGGAAGTCGAGAAGAGCCTGATGTACTGGCTCGGGATCTAGGCCCTCGACCAAAGCCGCACTGCGAGCGCCGCGCCGGCCGTCGCGGTGGCGAGCGCCGTGACCGCCATCCAGCCCCATTCGGCGAACAGCAGGCTGCCCAGCGCCGCACCGATGGCCATGCCGATGAACATGCCGACGAAGAGCACGGCATTGAGGCGGCTGCGCGCGCCGGGCTCGATGCCGTAGACGATGGTCTGGTGCGCGATCAGCGCGGCCTGGATGCCGAGGTCGAAGCCGATGGCGCAGGCCACCAGCAGCGCCAGCCGAGCGTGCGGCTGCATCAGCGGCGCCAGCGCCATGGCCGCGAAGGAGAGCACGACCAGCCCCGCGCCCAAACGCGTCACCAGTTCCGGCCCGCGGCGATCGGCGATGCGGCCGGCGATGGGCGCGGCCAGCGCCCCGGCGGCGCCCGCCAGCCCGAAGGCGCCGGCCGCGGCGCTGCCGAGGCGGAATGGCGCGCCGTGCAACATCACGGCCAGGGTGGACCAGAAGGCGCTGAAGCCGACCGAGAGCAGGCCCTGCGCCAGCGCCGCGCGGCGCAGTGCGGCATGGCGCTGCCACAGCTGGGCCAGCGAACCGAGCAATGCGCCGTACGCCAGTTGCGTAGTGGGCTGGAAGCGCGGCAGCCGATGCCATGCGGCGGCGCCGATCAGCGCGATGCTCGCCGCGGCCGCAACGAACACCGCGCGCCAGCCGAAGTGCTCCGCCACGAAACCGCTCGCCACGCGCGAGAGCAGGATGCCCAGCAGCAGCCCCGTCATCACCGTGCCGACCACCTTGCCGCGATGGGCGTCGGGCGCGAGCGTGGCGGCGGCCGGCACGATGTCCTGGGCCATCGTCGCAGCCAGGCCGACGACCAGGCTGACGACCAGCAGCGCGCCGATGGAGGGAGCAACGCCGGCCAGCAGCAGCGCGGCGCCGAGCACGGCCGCCTTGAGCAGGATGATGCGGCGCCGGTCGTAGCGGTCGCCCAGCGGCGCCAAGAGCAGGATGCCGAGCGCGTAGCCGAGCTGCGTCAGCGTCGGGATGAAGCCGACGGCCCGGTCGGAGGCGCCGATGTCCGCACCCAGCACGCCGAGCATGGGCTGGCTGTAATAGATCGAAGCGACGGCGAGGCCGGCCGCGGTCGCGAGCAGAAGAACCAGCGACGCCGGCAGGCCCTGGGCCGCGCGGGCCGGCTCCGGGGCCGGCACGACGCCCGCTGTGGCATGCGAGCAGTGAATACCAGACATGGTGTTAACCCTTAGAAACTCTTGAGGGACGGAGTGTGAGGTTTGAGTGCTCTCAGTGGTAGCCGCAAGCCGCGCACAATTGATATACGCTGCTCGCATGAAAGAACCCGGCTCACCCCTCGGCCTCCGCCGACCGCATCGCGCTGATGCAGACCTTCGTCCGCATCGTGGAAGCCGGCAGCCTGTCGGCGGCCGCGGCGCAGATGGGATCGACGCAACCCACCGTGAGCCGCCGCCTGCAGGTCCTGGAACGATCGCTCGGTGTGCGGCTGCTGCAGCGTTCCACGCATGCGATGAAGCTCACCGAAGACGGCGAACGCTGCTTCGAGCGCGCCAAGGAACTGCTCGCGAACTGGGAGGCCTTCGAAGCCGACCTGCGCGGCACCGGCGACGAGCCCGAAGGCAGCTTGCGCGTGATCGCGCCGCATGCCTTCGGCCAGTCGCAGCTCGTCGAACCGCTGGCCCGCTTCCTGCGGCGCTACCCGCGCGTGACGGTCGAGTGGCTGCTGCACGACGATACGCAGGACTTCATCGCCAACGGCATCGACTGCGCCATCCAGATCGGAGAAGTCAGCGACCCCGCGCTGGTCGCGATCAAGCTGGCCGAGGTGCCGCGCATCGTGGTCGCCGCGCCCTCGGTGCTGGCCGGCGCGCCGGTGCCGGCGCACCCATCCGAGCTGGCGGGCTTGCCCTGGCTGGCGCTGCGCACCTACTACCGCAACGAGGTGACGCTCACGCATGCGGCGAGCGGCGAAACCCATCGCTTCGCGATCCGGCCGCGCATGAGCACCGACAGCCTGCTGGCCCTGCGCCACGCCGCGGTGCTGGGGCTGGGCGCGGGCGTGGGGTCGGCCTGGCTGCTGACCGAGGACCTGGCCCAGGGCCGGCTGATCCAGCTCGCGCCGCAATGGTGCGCCGCGCCACTGCCTGTCTACGTGGTGTATCCCCACGCCCGCTTCTATCCGGCCAGGCTGCGCCGCTTCGTCGAGGCGATGCGGGAGGCCATGCCGGCGGTGGTGGGGATGCGCCAGCGCGAAGAAGCTATCCTACGCAGGCCTTGATCACGGGCCCATGGCTCCCGCCACCCGTCGACCTGACCATCCAATCCGTATGAGCAAATCCATCCTCGCATCCCTGGCCTTGGCCGCATGCTGCGCCGGCGCTCTCGCGCAGCCGCTCAAGCTTCCCGTGGAAAGCAGCGACCAGGGCACCCTCTACGTCGCGCCCAACGTGTCGCCCACCGAGACCTCGGCCCGCACGAATGGCGCAACGATCGGCACGCAACGACTCGACGGAAGCGGCGCGTACGGCGGCGTCGACACCTCCGGGTCCCGGCCCAACTATTCGCTCGGTGCAAGCACGGGCGGCAGCACCTCTTTTTCGGCGGGCGCCCATTCGGACGGCAAGAGCAACGCGGGCATCAAGGCCGGCGTGACGATCAAGTACTAGCCGACGTTCACGCGCGGCGAAACAGCAGCACCGCGTTCGTACCGCCGAAGGCGAAGGAACTGCTGATCGCGGCTTCGAGCTGCGGCGCGGCTTCACCGGCCTCGCGCACCAGGTTCAGGCTGCACTCCGGGTCGATGGTCTGGCAATGCGCGTTGGGCGGCAATTGACGCCGCGCCAGCGCCAGCACGGTGATCACCGCCTCGAGCGCGCCGGCGGCGCCGAGCAGGTGGCCGTGCAAGGCCTTGGTCGAGCTCACGCGCAGATCGTCGAGCGCCTCGCCCCACACCTCGGCCAGCGCGTTGCGCTCGACCACGTCGCCGATGCGCGTGGCCGTGCCGTGCGCGTTGCAGTAGCCCACGTCGCGCGGCTGCAGGCCGGCCTGCCGCAACGCGGCGCGCAGGGCGCGGGCCTGGCCCGAGGCGTCGGGCTTGGTCAGGTGGGTGGCGTCGCAGCCGATGCCCCAGCCGGCCAGCGTGGCATGGCTGCGCGCGCCGCGCAGGCGTGCGCGCTCGGCCGATTCGAGGACGAGGAAGGCCGCGCCCTCACCGAGCGCGAAACCGCCGCGGTCGCTGGCAAAGGGCCGGATCGCGCTGGCCGCTTCGCCGGGCGCGAAGCCGGCCAGGGTCTGCATCGCCTGCCAGGCCAGCAACACGCCCGGCACGATCAGCGCTTCGCTGCCGCCGGCGATGGCGATGTCGACCTCTCCGCGCTGCACCGCCTTGGCTGCCTCGGCAATGGCCACGGCCGACGAGGCGCAGGCCACGGAATAGGTGAGCACCGGGCCGTGGACGCGCTGCCGCATCGCCACCTGCGAGGCCGGCGCGTTGGGCATGAAGGCCGGAATGGTGAGCGGCGGCATGCGCCCGGCGCCGCGGTAGGCCGCCTCGAGCGCGCCCGCGCCGCCCATGCCGCAGCCGGCGTAGACGCCTATGCGTTCGGAGTCCACGTTGCCGAGTGCGCCTGCATCGCGCACCGCCAGGTCGGCCGCGGCCACGGCCAGCTGGCTCACGCGGTCGACGCCGGCGAGCTGCAGCTTGGTGAACCAGCGGGATTCGTCGAAGGCCACCGTGGCGGCGGCGGCCGGCTTGGGCAGCTCGGGGAGGACGGGTCCGAGCGCCGATTCGCCGCGCATCAACGCTTCGAAGACCGTGCCCGGGTCGTCGCCATGCGGCGCGACGAGGCCCAGACCGGTGACGGCGACCTCGGTTGTCACTTGGCCTGCGCCATCCTGACCTTGTCGACCATGGCCGCGAGGCCGGCCAGCGTGTCGACGCTGTTCGCGTCGTCGTCGGTGATGGAGATGGAGAAGTGGTCTTCGATCGCGAACACGAATTCGACCAGCGTCAGTGAATCGAATCCCTTGTCGCGCATGGACGCGTGAGGGTCGAGCGCCGCCGCCTCGATGCCGTACTTCTCGTGGATCAGATCCTGTAATACTTTCAGCGAGCTCATTGTGCGATGTCCGTCCTCACGCCGGCCCTGGCCTCATCGATGGGGAATGATATCCGCTCGACCGAAAATGGCGCGGGCCACGCGCTGCGGGCCGGGCCGCCAGCGCAGCGAGGGCAGCACGAAGGCGATGCCGAGCAGCGCGCCGGCCAGCGCATCGAGCACCACGTGCTGCTTGATCGCCAGCGTCGACCAGGCAATGGCGGCGAACCACAGCCAATTCAAGAGGCGCACGAAGACCGGTGTGCGCGCCCGGCGCAGCACGTCGTCGATGCGGATGACGGTGAACATCGCGACCGCAACATGCATCGAGGGGCAGGCATTGCCTGGCGCGTCCACGCCCTGCAGCAGCGCGAAGCCCGGGAAGTCCGAGGCCGGCGCCGCGAGTGGCACCTGCGTCGGCCAGTAATGGAACAGGCCCAGCCCGGTCAGGCACAGCGCGCCGACCCAGAGGCCATAGACCACCAGCTCGCGAAAGCTCAGCTGCAGCCCGGGCGCGACGCCCACATACAGCCAGAGCGAAAAGTAGGCGACCAGCGCCTGCGGCTGGAACGGGATCAGGTGGTCGAGCGCGGTCAGCGGCATCACCGTGACCGCGAAGTCCGGGTGGCGCAGCATGTGGAAGTAGCCGATGAAGAAGAGCCAGGTGAACACCGTGACGCCGACGATCTTCAGTGCCAGGTGGCGGCGAATCCGCAGGCCGATGTCGGCGGTCCAGGTCTGTGGAGGGGAGGGCGCCATGTAAGGGTCGATCGGGGCGTTGATGTTTCGACCGGGTCGATCATGCCTGAGGGAGCGCTTGACAAGAGCCCGGCCCAAATCAGATACTGAACCTTCAAGTTCAGTTATGGCCCTTTCGAAAGGAATCCCATGCAGAAGATCTCTCCCTTCCTGTGGTTCGACGGCAAGGCCGAAGAGGCCGCGAAGTTCTACACCGCCATCTTCAAGAATTCGCGAATCACCAATGTGATCCCCGGACCCGGCGGCACGGTGATGGGCGTGAGCTTCGAGCTCGAAGGACAGGAGTTCATGGGCCTGAACGGCGGGCCGATGTTCCAGTTCACGCCGGCCGTCTCCTTCTTCATCAAGTGCGAGACGCAGGAAGAGATCGACAACTACTGGACCCGGCTCACCGAGGGCGGCGGCGAGCCGCAGCCCTGCGGCTGGCTCAAGGACAAATTCGGCCTCTCGTGGCAGGTGATACCCAATGCGCTGGGCACCATGCTGCAGGACAAGGACCCGGCCAAGGCGCAGCGCACCATGGAAGCCATGATGAAGATGTCCAAGCTGGACATCGCGGCGCTGAAGAAGGCCTACGACGGCGGCTGAGCCCTTCAGCCCCGCGCCGGCAGCACCGTCCCGCGGCTCTCGCCGAAGCCGATGCGCGCATGGCCCGGCTTCTCGCACCAGCCGCGCAGCAGCACCGCATCGCCGTCCTCGAGAAAGCCGCGTTGTTCGCCGTCGGCCAGCGCGATCGGTGCCTGGCCGGCGCGCGTGAGTTCGATCATCGCGCCGGCCTCGCCAGGCCCCGGGCCCGAGATGGTGCCGCTGCCGAACAGGTCGCCGGCGTTCAGGCTGCAGCCGCCCACCGTGTGGTGCGCGACCATCTGCGCAATGCTCCAGTACTGGTGTTTGAAGCTGGTGGCCGACAGGCGCGAGGGGCTGCTGCCCTCGGCGCGGGCTTTGGTGCTTTCGAGCCAGACCTCGAGCCGGATGTCGAGCGCGCCGCTTGCGCGATTGGCTTCGCTCTCCAGGTAGGCCAGCGGCTGCGGATGATCGGCCGGCCGCACCCAGGCCTGGCGATAGGGCGCCAGCGCTTCCAGCGTCACGATCCATGGCGAGACGGTGGTCGCGAAGTTCTTGGCCAGAAAAGGGCCGAGCGGCGCCATCTCCCAGAACTGGATGTCGCGCGCCGACCAGTCGTTGAGCAGGCAGATGCCGAAGATGTGGTTCTCCGCGCGCTCGAGCGGAATCGGCGCGCCGGCCGCATTGCCCTGGCCGATGTAGATGCCGAGCTCGAGCTCATAGTCCAGCCGCGCGCAAGGGCCGTAGGTCGGCGCTTGCGCGCCGGGCGCCATGGTCTGTCCCATCGGCCGGTGGAACTGCTGGCCGCTCACGCCGATGGTCGAGACGCGGCCGTGGTAGGCGATCGGGATCCACTGGAAGTTGGGCGTGATCGGATCGTCGGGCTTGAGCAGCCGCCCGATGTTGAGCGCATGGTCGATCGAGGTGTAGAAGTCGGTGTAGTCGCCGATGCGCGCGGGCAATGCGAACGCGGCCTCGGCCTGCGGGATCAGGCAGGCGCGCACGGCCTCGGCCGCTTCCTTCGGCGCATCGTCCTTGAGCAGCGCGAACAAGTCATGGCGCAGCGCGCGCCACACGCTGGGGCCGAGCGCGAAGAAGTCGTTGAGCGCCGATTGCGCGCAGGCGCGTGCGCCATCGAGCGCCGCGCCGTCCAATTGCCGGCCCGCGGCCAGTGCCGCGAGGTCCAACACCTGGTCGCCGATGGCGACGCCGCCGCGGTAGGGCTCGCGGCTTCCGGTACGGTGGAACACCGCGAAGGGCAGGTTCTGGATCGGGAAGTCGCTGCCTTCGGCGTTGGCCGAGGCCAGCCAGCTGCGGGCGCTGGCATCGTGCGTGTGGTTGAGCGTCGTCGTCATGATGTTCATCCCACGGTGGCCATCAGCGCGTCGTCGAAGATCGCGACCGCGCGCGTCCAGCCGGCCGAGGCGCCGCGGATCTTGTGCGGAAAGCAGCTGATGAAGAAGCCATCCGCCGGCAGCGCCTCGAGGTTGTGCAGCTTTTCGAGGTGGCAGTAGCCGATGTCGCGGCCGGCCTTGTGGCCTTCCCAGATCAGCGAGGCGTCTTTCGATTCGCCGTACTTCTTGGCCGTGTGGACGAAGGGCGCATCCCAGCTCCAGGCGTCGGTGCCGGTGAGGCGCACGCCGCGCTCCAGCAGGTACATGGTCGCTTCGTAGCCCATGCCCGCGCCGGCCGAGACGTAGTCGCCGTGGCCGTAGCGCGAGCCGGCACGTGTGTTGACCACCACGATCTCCAGCGGCTTCAGCGTGTGGCCGATGCGCTTGAGCTCGGCGTCGACGTCGTCGGCCGTCACGACATAGCCGTCCTCGAAATGCCGGAAGTCCAGCTTCACGCCGGGCTGGAAGCACCATTCGAGCGGCACGTCGTGGATCGCGATCGCGGGCTTCTTCTCGCCGAGCGCCTTGTCCATGGTCGAGTGGAAGTGGTAGGGCGCATCGAGATGCGTGCCGTTGTGCGTGGAGAGCTGCACGAACTCCACGGCCCAACCTTCGCCGTCGGGCAGGTCTTCCCGCTTCAAGCCGGGGAAGAAAGGCTCGATCTGCTCGTAGGTCTGCTCGTGCGTGAAGTACTGGATCTTGGGCGCGAAGGCGGGCGGATCGGAGAGCACGTCGTTTTCGAGAAAGATCGAGAGGTCGACGAATTTGCGGGTCATGGCGGGGTTCCTTTTCTTCAGGGGTGCTGCCAGCGCAGCAGTTTCTTTTCGGCAAGGGCCAGGAGGGCATTGCTCGCGAAGCCGATCAGGCCCAGGAGCACGATGCCGGCGAAGAGCTCGCTCGCGCGAAAGGCACGCGCCGCGAGCAGGATGGCCTGGCCCAGGCCGCTCTGCGAGGCGATCATTTCGCCGACCACGGCGACGATGAGCGAAATGGTCATCGACAAGCGCATGCCGGCCAGGATGTCGGGCATCGCGTTGGGCAGGCCTATCTTCCAGACGTAGGCCGCGCGCGGCATCTGCAGGCAGCGCGCCACTTCGGCGAGCCGCGGCTCGATGGCCGCGAAGCCGTGCACGGTGGCCAGCAGCACCGGCCACATCGCGCCGAAGGCGACGACGAAGAGCACCATGCCCGGGTTGAGGCCGAAGATCGAGATTGCGAGCGGCAGCAGCGCGGAGGCCGGCAGCGGGCGGATGAATTCCAGCGTCGGCTGCACCCAGGCGCGCACCGCGGGCGAGACGCCGATGGCGGCGCCCAGCAGCACGCCGAAGAGCGAGGCCAACAGCCAGCCTTCGAGCATGCGGCGCACGGTGGCAATGGTGAAGACCAGCAGCTCTCCGCTGCCGCTGCCGCTGCCGCGCAGGTTGAGGCCTTCGGCCAGGCTCGCGAGCGTCGCTTCGGGCGTCGGCAGGAACACGCGGCTGACCCAGCCCGCGTTGCTTGCGGTCCACCACAGCGCGACGAGCGCCGCGAGCACCGCGGCCGAGCCGAGCCATCCGGTGAAGCGATGGCTCATTGCACGACTCCCATGCGCCGCGCCACCCAGCGCTGGAGCCGCTGCATCGCCGCGTTGATGACAAAACCCACCACGCCGATCCAGCCCAGCCAGGCCAGCATCAGCGGCGGGTCGAAGCTCTGCTGCGCGATCATCATCGCGTAGCCCATGCCGTTGGGATTGGCCGCGATCTCGACCGTGACGGCCACCACCAGCGCCACCGCCACGCCGAGCCGCAGCGCGACGAAGAGCCGCGGCACGATCGCGGGCAGCACGATCTTCCAGGCCCGCTCGCGCGCCGTGAGCCCGAGCACGCGGCTCACCTCCAAGAGGCGCGGCTCGACCTGCTGCACGGCCGACTGGACGAGGATCAGCATCGGCCAGAAGGCGGCGAAGGCGACGATGGCCAGCTCCATGCGCACGCCGAAGCCGAACATCAGCATCGAAAGCGGAATCAGCGCGACGGAGGGGATGGGACGCAGCACCTCGATAGACAGCAGGCCGAACTGCGCGGTGCGCCGCGACAAGCCCAGCACGATGCCCAGCGCAATACCGAGCACGGCGCCGAGCAGCAGGCCGAGGGCCGCGGTGCCGAGCGTGAAGCCGGTGGCCTGCCACAGAGAGCCGTCGACGGCCGCGCCGGCAAAGGCCTTGAGCGCGGCGCTCGGCGGCGCGAGCGCATCGCTGCCCTGTGCGGCGGCGCGGCGCGCATACCACTCGAAGAGGGCGAGCAGCAGGGCAGGGAAGACCCAGGGCCGCAGCAGTGACAACGCACGGCGTTCAGTCATGGCCTTGCTCGATGAAGGCAAACAGTTCGCGCCGCAAATGCAGGAACTCCGGATGCTCCTTGGTCGTGAGCTGGTCGCGCGGCCGCGGGATCTTCACATCGATCATGCGCGCCAGGCTCGGCCGCCCCGGCGCGGGATCGGCCTGCAGCGCGATCACGCGGTCGCCGAGGTAGATGGCTTCCTCGAGGTCGTGCGTGACGAAGAGCACCGTCAACCCGTCTTCGCGCACCAGGCGCGCGAGTTCGTCCTGCAGGCCCTGGCGCGTCAGCGCATCCAGCGCGCCGAAGGGCTCGTCCATCATCATCAGCTCGGGCTTCTGCGCGAGGCAGCGCGCGATCTGCGCGCGCTGCTGCATGCCGCCCGAGAGCTGCACCGGAAACTTCTGCGCATGCGCCGCGAGGCCGACCTTGGCCAGCACTTCGGCGATGCGCGGCGCGCGTTCGCTCGCCGGCACGCCGGCCGCTTCGAGCGCGAGGCTCACGTTGCCCTCGACCGTGCGCCAGGGCAGAAGCGCGCGGCCGTAGTCCTGGAACACGAAGGCCACTTCGCGCGAAGGCTCGTTCATCGGCTTGCCCTTGCGCCGCACCTCGCCGGCGCTGGCGCGCACGAGGCCGCTGGCCGCGCGCAGCAGCGTGGTCTTGCCGCAGCCGCTCGGGCCCACGATGCAGACGAACTCGCCGCGCGCTACCTCGAAAGAGGTAGGCGACAGCACCTCGCGCGCGCCATAGCAAATGCGCACGCCGTCGATGGCGAGGAAATCCGGCCTCACTTCGCGACCAGCCTGGCAACGTCGATCGGGGTCTTGAGCATCTCCTGCTCCTTCATGAGGCCGACCCAGTAGGCGAGCTGCTTGTCGGTCACCACCGGGCCGGGCGGCGAGATCTGCACCTTGGCCAGCACCTCGGGCGGCAGCTTGATGTACTTGCCGATGCTCGCGCGCACCCTGGCATCGTTCTTCGGCTGCTGCATGAAGGCGCCGCCTTCCTGCACCGCCTCGCGGAAGCCGCGTGCCGCGGCCGGGTTCTTCGCCACCCATTCGCGCTTGGCCGCATGCACGATGGTCTGGTTGCCCTCGGGCAGGAAGGTCGAGTAGTAGGAGGCCACGTAGCCCGCGCCGCTGTCTGTGATGCGGCTCATGAAAGGATCGGCCGAGACCACCGCATCGACCGAGCCGCCGCGCAGCAGGTCGGCATGCTGCGGGAACGAGGCCTCGACGAAGTTGACCTTGCGGTAGTCCACGCCCTGGTCCTTCAGGTAGGCGCGGAAGGTCACGTGCAGGAAGGCGCCGAGGCCCGGCACGCCGATCTTCTTGCCCACGCAGTCCTGCGCGCTCTTGATGCCCGAGCCCGCACGCGCCACCAGGCCGAAGCCGGTGATGGTCTTCGAAGTGAGGCCGCCGCCGGCGACCAGCACCAGGTCCATCCCGCCGTCGACCGCCTGCAGGAACACCGAAGGCGTGGGCCCGCCGATCTGCAGCGAATCGGACTGCAGCGCAGCCGGGATGGTGGAGTTGAGCGGAATGAACTTGAGCTCGACGTCGAGGTTGCGCTTCTTGAAGTAGCCCTCTTCGGCCGCCACGAAGACCGAGGCGAAGTCGGTCACGGCCGTGTAGCCGAACACGATCTTGGTGTTGGCCTGCGCGCGCGCAGGCAGTGCCGCGGTCGCGGAGGCGGCGGCGAGCGCCGACAACAGGGTGCGTCGTTTCATCATGTCTTTTGTCTCCTGGGGGTGGGTTTCTTCTGCGAGGCCTTGGGTCGCGGCAGCGCGGCGCGCAGGCCGCCGACGATGAAGTTCACGAGCATCGGCGCCACGGCCGGATCGCTGCGCCGGTTCTCGCCGCGCGAGAGCCGCTCGATGCGGTTGTCGTTCAGGTGATGCAGCAGCGTGCCGAGCGCGAACTGGTAGGCCCATGCGGCCTGGCCGCGCGTCGCATGCGGCAGCGCAATATGCAGCGCGTCGATGTAGGCCTCGGCCAGCGGATCGAAGTAGCCGCGCAGCACGCGGTCGGCTTCCTCGGTCGCGTGGTAGAGCTCGCGCGCCACCAGCAGCGCGTAGTACTCGCCTTCGGCGCTCGCGCGCAGCGCCAGCACCGGGCCGGTGAAGGCTTCGACGATGCGCGGCAGCGTCTGCGGGTCATGAGGGTCGTTGTGCACCGCGCGCAGGCCGGCCAGCCGCTCCTCGATGGTGTGGCTCCAGTGCTCGAAGATCGCGTGAAAAAGCTCGTGCTTCGGCCCGTAGTAGTAGCCCACCAGCGCGAGCGGCACGCTGGCCTCGTCGGCGATCTGGCGGATCGTCACCGCGTGGTAGCCGTGCTGCGCGAATAGCTTCTCGGCCGCGAGAAGAATCGCCTGCCGGCGGTCAGGCCGAACGGAAGTAGCGCGCTGCACACGTTGAACCATGGCGGGTATTGAACAAGCGTACAAACTTGTTGAACACTCGTACAAACCCTGTGCTTTCCCGCATTGAAGCCGGGTCCACCGGCGCGTTAGGCTGCGGAGGTGACTCAAACATCCGCCCCCTTCATTCCCCAGATTCGTCTTTATCAAAACTGGCTGCGCGAGAAGCGCGGTCTGAACTTCGATTCGTACGACGCGCTGTGGCGCTGGTCGGTCAGCGATCTCGAAGCCTTCTGGCAGAGCATCTGGGATTTCAGCGACATGCAGTCGCCCACGCCCGCAAGCGCCGTGCTGGCCGACGCGCGCATGCCCGGCGCGCGCTGGTTTCCCGGCGCCCAGGTCAACTACGCGCGCGAGGTGCTGCGCCATGCCGATGCGGCGCATGCGGCCGGCATGCCGGCGATCGTCAGCGAGAACGAGCTGGGCGAAGTGCGCGAGATGTCCTGGCCCGAGCTGCGCCGGCAGATCGCCGCCTGCGCGCTGAGCTTGCGCGAACTCGGCGTGGCACACGGTGATCGCGTGGCGGCCTACATGCCCAACGTGCCCGAGACCATGATCGCCTTCCTCGCGTGCTCGAGCATCGGCGCAGTGTGGAGCGTGTGCGCGCCCGACATGGGAACGGCCGCGGTGGTCGACCGCTTTCGCCAGATCGAGCCCAAGGTGCTGATCGCGGCCGACGGCGTGTACTACGGTGGCAAGGCGCTGGACCGCAGCGCGGTGATCGAGGAACTGCGTGCGGCATTGCCCAGCGTCCAGAAGCTGCTGCTGCTGCGAACGCCCTTCGCTGCGAAGCAGATCGCGGCCGAGCGCGACTGGGCCGCCGCGGTCGCGCGCGACGATGCGCAGACTGCGGCCTTCGAACCCGAGTGGCTGCCGTTCGAACATCCGATCTGGATCGTCTATTCGAGCGGCACCACCGGCCTGCCCAAGCCCATCGTGCACGGGCAGGGCGGCATCCTCGTCAACATGTACGCCTGCGGCCTGCATCACGACCTGGGCCCGAGCTACAGCGCCAACAACTTCGGCGAGCGCTACCACTGGTACAGCTCCACCGGCTGGGTGATGTGGAACTCGCAGCTCTCGGGCCTGGCCTTCGGCGCGACCATCTGCATCTACGACGGCAATCCGGCCGGCAGCAAGGAAAAGCCCGACTGGGGCGTACTCTGGCGCTTCGTCGCGCGGCACCGGGTCACATTCTTCGGCGCCGGCGCGGCCTATTTCGCGAGCTGCATGAAGGCCGGCGTCGAAGCCAAAGACTGCGGCGATCTCTCGCGCGTGCGTGCGCTGGGCAGCACCGGCTCGCCCTTGTCCGAGGAGGTGCAGCGCTGGGGCACGGCGCAGGTGCTCGCGGCCGGCTCGCCCGCCGTCTGGTGGTACAACATTTCGGGCGGCACCGATTTCTGCGGCGCCTTCGTCGGCGGCAACCGCGAACTGCCCGAGGTGCCGGGCCAGATGCAGTGCCGCTTTCTCGGCGCTTCGGTCGAGGCCTGGAACGAGCAGAGCCAGCCGGTGATCGGCGAGGTCGGCGAACTGGTCTGCACCCAGCCCATTCCCTCGATGCCGCTCTATTTCTGGGGCGACGAGGGCAATGCGCGCTACCTCTCCAGCTACTTCGATACCTACCCGGGTGTCTGGCGCCACGGCGACTGGATCAAGATCGGCGAAGACGGCGGCTGCATCATCTACGGCCGCAGCGATGCGACCATCAACCGCCAAGGCTTGCGCATGGGCACCAGCGAAATCTACAGCGCGGTCGAAGGCTTGCCCGAAGTGCTCGACTCGATGGTGGTCGATCTCGAGTACCTCGGCCGCGAAAGCTACATGCCGCTCTTCGTCGTGCTGCGGCCCGGCGTCGCGCTCGACGATGCGATGCGCGCGAAGATCAACCACGCGATCAAGACGCAGCTCTCGCCGCGCTTCCTGCCCAACGACATCTTCCAGGTGGCCGAGATTCCGCGCACCCTCTCGGGCAAGAAGCAGGAGCTGCCGATCAAGAAGCTGCTGCTGGGCCAGCCGATCGAGAAGGTGGTGAACCGCGAGGCCATGGCCAATCCGGGCAGCCTCGAGTGGTACGTGGCCTTCGCCGTGCGGCATGCGCAGGCGCGGAATGCCGAAATAGGACATTGATGCCGCAGCGCAGCAAATAACAGCCGGGCGTGCTAAGGTCGCGTGACCTAGGGTTAACCCCTAATTCGCGACCGCGCCGCCATGTCCGCACCCTCCCTGCCTTCTTCCGCCTCTGCGCCCGGCTTCGTGCGCGCGATGCTCGCGCTCGGCGTCGGCGGCTTCGCCATCGGGACCGGCGAATTCGTCATCATGGGCCTCCTGCCCGAGGTGGCGCGCGACATCGGCACGAGCATTCCGCAGGCCGGCCACGTGATCAGCGCCTATGCGCTGGGCGTGGTGATCGGGGCGCCGGTGCTCGCGGTGCTGGCCGCCGGCTGGCGCCGGCGCGCGCTGCTCATCGCCTTGATGGCGGTGTTCGCGCTCGGCAATTTCGCCAGCGCCCTCGCGCCCGGGTACCTGTCGCTCAATCTGCTGCGCTTCGCGAGCGGCCTGCCGCATGGCACCTACTTCGGCGTCGCAGCGCTGGTGGCGGCCGCGCTGGCGCCGCCGGACCGCCGCGCACGCGCCGTCGGCCTGGTGATGCTGGGACTCACGGGCGCCACGCTGGTCGGCGTGCCCATCGCGGCCTGGCTGGGCCAGCTCTTCGGCTGGCGCGCCGCCTTCGTCTTCGTCGGCCTGATCGCCGTGCTCGCGATGGTGATGCTGCGCCGCGACCTGCCGGACCTGGCCGCGCCCTCGGGCGCCAGCCCGCTGCGCGAACTGGGGGCGCTCAAGCGCAAGCAGGTCTGGCTCACCTTGGGCATCGGCGCGATCGGCTTCGGCGGCATGTTCTCGGTGTTCAGCTACATCAAGCCCACGCTCACCGAAGTGGCGGGTCTGCCCGTGGCCGGCGTGCCGCTGGTGCTCGCGCTGTTCGGCTTCGGCATGGTGGGCGGCAACCTGGTCGGCTCCCGGCTCGCCGACAAGGCGCTGATGCCCACCATCGGCGGCCTGCTGGTCTGGGCGGCGCTGGTGCTGACCACCTTCAGCTTCGCCGCGCATCACGTGGCGACCGCGGCGCTCAACGTGTTCCTGATCGGCACCATCGTTGCCATCGGCCCGGCGCTGCAGATCCGGCTCATGGACGTGGCCGGCGATGCGCAGACGCTGGCCGCCGCGCTCAATCATTCGGCTTTCAACACGGCGAATGCCCTGGGCGCCTGGCTCGGCGGCGCCGCCATCACGGCCGGCCTGGGCTGGACCTCGACCGGCTGGGTGGGCGCCTTGCTCGCGCTGGCGGGGCTTGGCGTGTTCGCCTGGTCGCTGGCGAGCGAGCGCGGCAGCTTGCGCGCGGTCGCTGCGAGCGCGGGCCGCTGATTCCGTCCCGCGGAGTGGGACGCGGCGGTTGCCCGTCTCGCTGAACTTCCGTCTGCGTCTTGGCCCGTGGGCAGGGCGCGTTCCAGAATGTGCACGCACGGAGACAAGCATGTACATCAGCGAACAACTGCTCAACCCCGACGAGCGCCGCCTGCGTTTGTCGACCCAGCTTGGCGTCGAGCACGTGGTGCTCGACAACCGCGGCACCGAGCTGGTCTCGGCCCGCGGCGGCGTGAGCGAATGGGACGCGAGGAAGCTGGCCGACTACCGCCAATGGGTCGAGGGTTTCGGCCTCGAGCTCGACGTGTTTGCGCTCGATGTCGGCTCCATCCTGCTCGATTCGCTGGTCGACCTCGAAGGCGCGAAGAAGCAGCGCGCCACGCTGGCTGCGAACATCCGCAAGGCGGCCGATGCCGGCATCGGCTGCCTCAAGTACAACGTCCAGATGGTGGGCATCACGCGCACCGGCCTCAAGCCGGGACGCGGCGGCGCGCAGAACTCCGGCTTCGTCCACGCCGAGTACTCGGCGGAGGACGACCGCAAGCATTCGTACTGGGGCGTGGGCTATCCCACAAGTCAAGTCAGCCCCCAGGCGTCGAACATACCGACGACGCCCCCCGAGGGGGGCGCGCCGCCTTGGGGCGGCCCGGCGCCGGCGCGGGACGAAGGCGATGCCGAGGCTGCGATGCTCTGCGGGCAGAAGCTGGCGCGCGAGGTGCCGCCGGTCAGCGAGAAGGCCGGCTGGGATGCGATCGAGTTCCTGGTCGAGGGCCTGGTGCCTGCGGCCGACGAAGCCGGCGTGCGGCTGGCCTGCCATCCGCACGACCCGGCCTATCCGGTGGGCGGCTTGAACGGCATCGAGCACGTGCTCGGCTCGGCCGACGGCATTCGCAAGTTTCTTGCGCTGAGCCCGAGCCCGAACCACGGCCTCAACTTCTGCCAGGGCACGGTGGCCGAGATGTTCAGGGAGCCGGGCAAGCACATGATCCCGGTGATCGAGGAGTTCGCCTCCACCGGCCGCATCTTCATGGTCCATTTCCGCAACATCCGCGGCGGGTACCTCGATTTCCAGGAGGTGTTTCCGGACGAGGGCGACGTCGACATGTTCGAGGCCGTCAAGGCCTACCAGCGCGGCGGCTACAAGGGGCCGCTGTGCCCCGACCATGTGCCGGTGTCCGATCTCGACGAGAACCGCGAGCGCTTCATGGCCTTCGCGCTGGGCTACGCGCGCGGACTGCTGCAGGCAGCGGGAGTCGGTCAGGGCGCGTAGCGGTTGACGACGATGCCGCAGTCGTAGGAGGCCGACCCGGTCAGCTGGAGCTGCGGGCCTTCGGTGTGTGCATCCTCGAAGATCGAACGCCCGCTGCCGACGGCCGTCGGATTCACGAAGAACTGGAACTCGTCCACCAGGCCCGCGGCAACGAGCGAAGACGCGAAGCCGACGCCGCCGAAGGCGATGATGTTGCGGCCGGGCCGGCGCTTCAGCGCATTCACCTCGGCGACCATGCTGCCGCGGACGATCTCGGTGCGATCCCACTTCGATGCCTTGAGCTTGCTCGTGAGAACGACCTTGTTCGTCTCGACGATCTTTCGTGCGAAGGCGTAGTGCGGATCCGCAGGAT
This sequence comes from Variovorax sp. LjRoot175, assembly GCF_964253805.1. Lineage (NCBI taxonomy): Bacteria > Pseudomonadati > Pseudomonadota > Betaproteobacteria > Burkholderiales > Comamonadaceae > Variovorax > Variovorax sp. LjRoot175. Next base: position 185,833 of record NZ_CAXURY020000001.1, read on the forward strand.
GGTTCTGCGCCACGCGGCCCCATTGGTCGAGATAGCCTTCCTCGACCATCTTGCGGCCGAGCAGGATGCAGTCGATCGATTCGAAGACGGCGTTGAAGTCGCGCTTGAGCTCGTCGTCCCAGTTCCAGTCCTCGCCCCAGTTCCAGACCTGCCAGTCGAGCGCCGGACTGGCGGCGGCGACATAGCCGTCCAGCGACATCTGCATCTGCAGGATGAGTTTTCTCATGCCGGTCTCCTTGAATTATTGATTGCGAAATGCAAGCAGTTGCAGTATCGAAAGATTGATACGAAAATGCAAGCAGTCTTTGAAAGAAAGCAATGGCCATCCAGCAGCGCTCGCTTTGTCCGATCAATCTCGCGCTCGAAATCTTCGGCGACAAGTGGAGCCTCCTGATCGTTCGCGACCTGATGTTCGCCGGCAAGCGGCACTACCGGGAGCTGCTGCAGTCGGAAGAGGGCATCTCTTCGAACATCCTGGCCGAGCGCCTGGGCAAGCTGGTGGAGGCCGGCATCCTCACGAAGGAGGAGGACCCGAGCCACAAGCAGAAGGCGATCTACAGCCTGACGCCGATGGGCGTCGATCTGCTGCCGGTGCTCGCGAACATCGGCATCTGGGGGCGCAAGTACCTTCCGGTCACCAAGGAGAGCGGCGCGAACGCGGCCGCGCTCGAGAAGGGCGGGCCCGCCCTCTGGAAGCAGATGCGCTCAGAACTGCGCCGCACGCATTCGGGCCACGGCGCCTAGCGCGGCCGGGGAACTCACAGCCAGTTCCCGCCTTGCGGCATCTGGATGGTGGTGGCCGGATCGCCGCCACTGAAGAGCGCATCGAAGAGGATGCTCAGCAGCGAGACGAAGATGCTCGCGAACAGCGCGGTCCAGAAGCCGGAGACCTTGAAGCCCTTCACCAGCGCCGCCACCAGCAGCAGCACCAGTGCGTTGATCACCAGCAGGAACAGGCCGAAGGTGAGCAAGGTCAGCGGCAGCGTGAGCACGATCAGGAGCGGCTTGACGATCGCGTTGGCAAAGCCCAGCAGCAGCGCGGAGACCACCAGCGCCGAGGTGCTTTCGAACGTGATGCCGCGGAAGATGTGGCTCGCCACCCAGAGGGAGAAGGCGGTGATGGCCCAGTGGAGGAGAAAGGGGGCCAGGTTGTTCAGCATCTTGCGGATCATATCGGCGCCCCCATCCGCGAGCGGGTCCCACATGCCGGGACGAGCGCGCCGGTGCAGCGCCGGCCGGCCTTGCGACGAGGGCATGGATCACGAGAATGAAAATACATTCGAAAACGGTGATTCCGCGCACCCAAGGAGACAGAGACATGCTCAGCAAGCGATCCTTTTTCATCGCCGGCGCGTTGGCCGGCCTGCTCGCGCTGCCCTTCGCGGCGCAGGCGCAGGACGACTCCGAGCAGGCCGGTGCGGGTGCTCGTCCCGTTCCCGGCCGGCGGGACCAGCGACATCATGGGCCGCCTGATCGCCGAGGAACTCGGCAAGCAGCTCAAGCAGCCCTTCGTGGTCGACAACAAGGGCGGCGCCGGCGGCACCATCGGCACGGCCGAGGCGGCGCGCGCGGCGCCCGATGGCTACACGCTGCTGCTCTCGGGCATCGGCAGCAACGCGATCGCGCACGGCTTCACGCCCAAGCCGAGCTACGACTCCTCGCGCGATTTCATCCAGATCTCGCAGCTCGCCGCGGGGCCGAACGTGCTGGTGGTGCATCCGAGTTTTCCGGCCAAGACCTTCAAGGAGTTCATCGCCTGGGTCAAGGCCAACCCGGGCAAGTTCAGCTACGGGCAGGTCAATTCGTCCTCGGGGCATCTCACGACCGAGTACCTGAAGCAGACCGCGGGGCTCGACATGGTCGGCATCCCCTATAAGGGCGGTGCGCCGGCGCTCAACGACGTGCTGGCCAATCAGATCCCCGGCATGTTCACCAACCAGGACGCGGTGCTGCAGCACGTCAAGGCCGGAAAGCTGCGCGCATTGGTCGTCACCGGCGCCGAGCGCAACCCGCTCTACCCCGATGTGCCCACCGTGGCCGAATCGGGCTACCCGGGCTTCACGGCCGTGTCGTGGACCGGCCTGTCGGCGACCAAGGGCACGCCCCAGGCGGTGGTCGACAAGCTCGAGGCCGCGATGGTCACGGCCTTCTCGCAGCCCGCCGTGCGCGCCAAGCTCGAAGGCAATGGCTTCGTGGTGGTGGCTTCGAAGTCGAGCGACTACAGCGAGTTCGTGAAGAAGGAAATCGAGCGCTGGTCCAAGGTGATTCACACCGCCGGCATCAAGGCCGACTGAATTGCAGCAAGGTCATTCCGCAGACAGACAGGAGTTTCAAGTGAGCACCGAACAAAGCGTTTCCTATGCCCGCCAGGCCGTCGGCGAGCGCACCGCCGCCGATGCGGCCGACCGCATTGACTGGGTCAAGCTGTCGCTGATCTACCTGCCGCTGGCCGTGCCGGTCAGCGATGCCAAGGTGCTCACCGGCCGGCAGAAGCCGCTGACCGAGATCGCCTTCATCTTCGCCGAGCTCCGCACGCGCGACGGCCATGAAGGCATCGGCTTCGGCTACTCCAAGCGCGCCGGCGGCCCCGGCATGTATGCCCATGCGAAGGAGCTGGCGCCCAACCTGCTGGGCGAGGACCCGAACGACATCGCCAGGCTCTTCACCCATCTGCTGTGGGCTGGCGCCTCGATGGGCCGCAGCGGCCTGACCACGCAGGCCATCGCGCCCTTCGACATCGCGCTGTGGGACCTGAAGGCCAAGCGCGCCGGGCTGCCGCTGGCCAAGCTGCTGGGCGCGCAGCGCAACTCGGTCCAGTGCTACAACACCTCGGGCGGCTACCTGCACACACCGCTCGAACAGGTACTCAAGAACGTCGGGATCTCGCGCGAGAGCGGCATCGGCGGCATCAAGATCAAGGTCGGCCAGCCCGACATCGCGACCGACCTGAAGCGCGTCGCGGCCGTGCGCGAACTGCTGGGCCCCGACTTCCACCTGATGGTCGACGCCAACCAGCAATGGGACCGCACCACGGCCCAGCGCGTGTGCCGCCGCCTCGAAGAACACAACCTCACCTGGATCGAAGAGCCGCTGGATGCCTACGACATCGAAGGCCATGCCGCGCTCGCCGCCTCGCTCGACACGCCGATCGCCACCGGCGAGATGCTCACCAGCTTCGGCGAGCATGCGCAGCTGATCATGGGCAACGCGAGCGACTTCGTGCAGCCCGATGCGCCGCGCGTGGGCGGCATCACGCCCTTCCTGCAGATCATGCAGCTCGCCGACTTCAAGGGCCGCAAGCTCGCGCCGCATTTCGCGATGGAGATCCACCTGCACCTGGCCGCGGCCTATCCGCAGGAGCCCTGGCTGGAACACTTCGAATGGCTGGAGCCGATGTTCAACGAACGCCTGCAGCTGAGGGACGGCCGCATGTGGGTGCCGGACCGGCCGGGCCTGGGCTTCAGCCTCAGCGAGCAGGCGCTGGCCTGGACGGCGGACAGCGCGGAGTTTGGCAAGCGGCCCTGAGCGCTTGCGTTCGCCCCGGCGCTACTCGTTCGCGTCGGCGGACGGCGCCGGGCGCGAGAAAAGGCGCCGCACCCACGACTCCGAGCGCGAAAGCTTCGCCTTGGCGGCAGCGGCTTCCCGCCCGTTGTAGTAGGCCTCGCGCTCGGCCTGGAGCACCGAAGCGAGGGCCGCGAGATTCGTCGGGTTGTATTCCCACAGCCCGGCGACCACGAAGTGGCCCATGTGCTCGGCGTCGGGCTTGGGCGTGATCATGATGTGGCCGGCGCCGATGCTCTGCAGAAACGCGGAGCGCGCGCCGGCGAGCCGCATGCCGTCGCCGTAGCCCTCGATCTGGCGGCTCAGCGAAAGGCTGATCGCCTGCACGGAGGTGAAGTTCTCGGCGACGAACATCACCATCTCGACCAGCGCGAGCTTGCTGATTTCCAGCTTCTGCTGGCTGACGAGGATCGATGGCGTGAAGTGCTCGATGTGGACCTCGGTGCCTTCGCGGTTCACGGGAACCGGATCCAGGATGCCGATATGTGTCGAGCCGTCGAACAGGTGCATGGGAGCGCCGAGCACGTAGGGGCTCGATTCGGGCCCCGTGATTCGCAGTTTCGCTGTGCTCATGATTCCCTTGCGTGCCTTCGACTTTAGACGCGAGTGCCTCTTCGCGGGCTCTCTTTGTCGCCGATTTCGGCAATTTTGTGACTATTTGGCGATCATGGAGGGCACCGGGGGCCTCGTCTTCCGCCATACGGCCTATGGCGCCGGGTCGCGCTTGCGCATACCGGCGGTAGCATGTCTACCTTTTGCTTACTTTGTGTAACGGTTTGTACTCTAGACCCCACTCTTGGGGTTCGAGAGGCAGATACAACTTGCGTCGTAACTGAGCAAGTGGAGTAATGCGCAGGCCGGCGAGATTTCGCGACGCTTGCCGGCTCCCCATCACTTCAAGGACACAGTCATGCAACTCTCCGAACTCAAGGAATATCAGGACCAACTCGTGCTGCACCTGGAAGCGTCCGGCCTGAACGTGAGCTTCGGCGACGATCTGGCGGTGCTGCTGAAGACCTATGAAGTCGCCACGGGCACCGGCTACGTCCAGCTTCCTTTCGTTCTGGAAGATCCGAAAGACTTCAATCCCTACAACTTCTGGGTCTGCTTCGACGACGGCAACGCACCCGTGGCGCTGACCGGCTTCCGGACCATGCAGAACAGCGGCGAGACCCGGCGTGTCGGAGAGGCCTACAGCCGGGGCGCGCTCTACCGCCCCAAGAAGCCCGAAGGCTGGTTTCCGGACAGCGGCCCCGAGCTCAGGCCGCACGCGTTGTACGGCTACATCGGCGCCGGCTGGGTGCATCCCCGCTTCCGCGGCCACAATCTCGCCGGCTTCATCGCCCGCATCGCGCAGTCCGAAGCGCTGATGCGGACCCGGGGAACGCTGTCGATGTCGACGGCGATGACTGCGGAGGCGCTGTTCCGCTCCGGCATGAACCTGCGGGCCAGCGGCCTGCATCACCTGCACGTCGAGCAGGTGCTCGGCGGCTACCTGGCCATCGCGGACCACGACATGAAGCTCTTCCTGTCGTACAGCACCGGTACCGAGCTGATGAGCTTTTACGAGCGCGAGCTGGCCATGCTTCGCGAGGGCGAGGTCATCCCCTGGCTGCACGAACACGACAAGGCGTCGGCCGAGGAAGTGATCGCCGCCGTCCCGCAACGCACCAGCGAAGAGGTGCCCGTCAGTACCATGGCCGGCCTGCTGGTCTGAGAGAAGTCAGGGCCCACTCTCCAGCGCGAAGCGCAGGCTGAAGGCCGCGCAGAATTCCCGCGTCCCGCTGATCGACAGCGTGACCGTGCGCCAGCCGGCTTCCTGCGTGTCCTGCAGGTCGTAGTCCCAGTCGCCGCCGTCGCCCACCGGGCCGCGGCGATCCGGAAAGCTGGCGCTCGCCCAATCGAGCACCAGGGCGATCTCCGCATCCACGGCTGCCGCCTGATCCGGCGCCGTGGAGGCCATCGCGTCGAAGGCACCGATGCCCTGTGTGTCCTCGCTGTACTCGAAATCCAGGTAGTTCAGCGTCATGGCGCCTCCAGCAGGTGGCGCAGCATGAGCTGCGCATTGGAAGGCAGGTCTTCGCGGCGGCGCACGCAGACCATCAGGTTGCGCACGGCCCAGTCGTCGGTGAGCGCGATGCGCGCGATCTTCATCGACCTGGCGCAGCGCGCGGCCACCGTCTGCGGCACGATGCCGACGCCGATCCCTTGTTCGACCATGCGGCAGACCGCTTCGAGGTGGCGCACGCGCACGCGGTAGGCAAGCCGCCGGCCCAGGCGCTTCGCGTGGTGCGAGACGAGTTCCTGCAGCGGGCTGCTGCCGGTCAGGCCGACGAACTCGCGGTCCACCATGTCGCGCAGCGCCGCCCGGCGCCGCTTCGCCAGCGCGTCGCCGCGCGGCACCACCAGCACCAGGTGGTCCTCCCTGAAGACGAAGCTCTCCAGGCCGGCCAGGTCCACCGCGTCCGACACGATGCCGATGTCGCCGAGCTCGCTGCGCAGCGCCTCGACGATGTCGTGGCTGGCGCGCTCTTCCAGGTCGACCGAGATGCGCGGATGGAGCGCCAGGAAGCTGCTCAACGCCTCGTGCAGATGCTCCGTGAGGGCCGAGGTATTGCACAGCAGCCGCACATGGCCCTTGAGCCCCGCCCCGTATTCGCCCAGTTCGCCGTGCATTCGCTCCATCTGCAGCAGCACGGCGCGCGCATGGTGCAGCAAGGTCCGACCGGCCTCCGTCGGCTCCACGCCGCGCGGGTCGCGCACCAGCAGCGCGACGCCGAGTTCGGCCTCCATGCCGCGCACGCGCTCGCTGGCCGAGGCCAGCGTCATGTGCGTGCGCTCCGCGCCGCCGGTGATCGTGCCGGCCTGGACGACGTTCTGGAAAAGCCGCAAGTCGGTGAGGTCGAAGCGCATGGCATCACCGTATCACGCAGCCCTCAGCCGCTGCCTGAGGCGGCCTTCGCAACTTCCGCATTTTCAGAGGAGGCGCTGGCACGACAGACTGGGCGCCCCATGCTTCCAAGGAGAGATCGATGAACAGCGAATGGCATGCAAGCCTGCGGATCGGCTGGCGCTGCGCGCGGGTCGCCGCGACGGTAGCGATCGCCCTCGCATCGATGCCGAGCGGCGCCGCTGGCACGGCCGCAGTGCCGCTGACGCCCGAACAGCGCTTTGCGCTGGCGCTGGAAGCGCAGACCGAGAAGGACTACCGCGCCATGCTGCGCTGGCTGCGCACATCGGCGGAAGCCGGCTTTCGCCCTGCGCAGGAGATGCTGGGCATGGCCCTGCTGGGCGGACCGGCGCTGTTCGGCAACGCGGTGCAGCGCCAGCCCTGCGAAGCGCTGGACTGGTTCATTCGCGCCGCCGACCAGGGCAGCGAGATCGGCCGGGCGCATCGCAACCTGCTGAACCGGCAGCCGCTGGGCCGGCGCTGCCGCTGAAAGCTCAGCCGGCCGGCTGCCATGCGCTGATTGAGCGTGAGGTCGGTCCGGTCCTCGTGCAGGTGCGGATGCAGCACGCCGACCCGGTGCGAACGCGGGATCACGCGCAGGCAGCAATTCTCTACAGTCGATTCCTCGAGCGCCACCCACGTGCAATTGGCCAGCGGCCGGATCGGCCAGTAGTGGCCGTCCTGGTGCCAGGGCGTTTCGTAACCCCCGGCGGCCGGCTTGATGCTGCCTGCCGGCTGTGGCACGCTGGCGCGAAGAGTGAGGTCCACATGCCGACCCGAGCCGTGGCTGCGCTGAGTGCCCTTGTGCTGTCGCTGCTGATGTGCGGCTGTGCCAGCCTGCCGAGCGTCGTCGAACGGCCGGTATCGACCAGCATCGCGGCCCCGGCCGATGCGCCTCTGCCGGCGCTCGCGCGCGAGCTGGCCATCCCGCCGGGCCAGTCGGCGCTGCGCTCGATCCCGATGCCGCATCACGCGCTCGCGGCCCGGCTCGAACTGATCGCCCGCGCGCAAAGCTCGCTCGACCTGCAGACCTACCACATCGCCGACGACGCCACCGGCCGGCTGTTGCTGCGCGCGCTGCGCGATGCGGCCGAGCGCGGCGTGCGCGTGCGCCTGCTCGTCGACGATTTCCATACCGAAGGCCTGGACGAGCTGCTGCTCGGCCTGGCCGCCCACCCCGGGGCGGAGGTGCGCCTGTTCAATCCCTTCGCCTACGGCCGCGACGCGTCGCCGGTGCGGCTGTGGCAGTTCCTCACCGACTTCGGCCGCCTCAACCACCGCATGCACAACAAGCTCTTCGTCGCCGACGGCGTCTTCGCCATCGCCGGCGGGCGCAACCTGGTCGACGACTACTTCCTGCGCAGCGCGCGGTCCAACTTCATCGACTTCGATCTGCTCGCGGCCGGCGCGCTCGTGCCCGAGCTCTCGCGCTCCTTCGATGCCTACTGGAACAGCGAACGCGTCTACCCGCTGCAGGCGGTGGCGGGCAACCGCCTCAATGCGGCGCAGCGCCGGGCGCGCTTCGAGCAGCGGACCGCGGGCGATACCAGGGGCTCGGTGCCGGGGCTCTCGGAGGTGGCCGCCGGCAACGCGCTGCGGCCGCGTCCGGACCCGAGCGACGAGGGCCCGTTCGGCTTCTTCATCGCTCCGGCGGGTGCCTTTGCGGACGCGCCGGTCAAGCTGCGCAACGACAGCTACGAGCCGGGCGCGGACTCGGTCACCGGCCGGCTGATCCGTCTGCTGGCCACCGAAGCGAAGTCGGAAGTTATCCTGGTCTCGCCCTACTTCGTGCCCGGACGCGTCGGCATGGCGCATCTGCGGCAGCTGCGTGCGCGCGGTGTCGACGTGCGCATCTTCACCAACGCCACCGGCGTCAGCGACGAGCCGCTGGTCGGCGCCGGCTACGAGCCCTACCGCCTCGAGATGCTGCGCCTGGGGGTGCGGGTGTTCGAGGTCACCTCGGGGCGCCTCAAGCGCGACGCCGGCCTGCGCAGCGTGCTCGGCAGCTCGACCGGCCGGCTGCATGCCAAGCTCGGCTTCGTCGACCGGAAGATCCTGCTGGCCGGCTCCCTGAACCTGGACGGCCGCTCGGCGTTGATCAATACCGAGCTGGGCTTGCTGGTGCGCAGCCCCGGGCTCGTTGCGCAGCTGCTGGACTTCTACCGCGTCGACACCAACGTCGGCGTCTACGAAGTCCGCCTCAAGCCCGATGGACAGAGCCTCGAATGGATCGGCCTCGATCCGGAGGGCGAACCGGAACGGCTCGACGAGGAGCCGGAATCGACCTGGCTGCTGCGGCTCAAGCTGCGCCTGATATCGCTGTTCGTGCCGGAGGAGCAGCTTTAGCGACGGCCGCGAGCTCAGGGCTCGCGCCCGGCTTTCAGCGGATAACCCGCCTCGCGCCAGGCCTTCATGCCGCCATCGAGCGCGACCGCGTGCAGGAAGCCCATGTCGCGCAAGGTTGCGGCCGCCAGCGTCGAGATGTAGCCCAGCTCGCAGCAGCTCAGGATGCGCCGCGTGGGATCGGGCAGGTCCTGGTTGACGCGCAGCTCCAGCTGGCCGCGCGGCAGCAGGCGCGCGCCGGGAATGTGGCCGCCCTCGTAGGCCTCGCGCTCGCGCACGTCGAGCACGATGAGATCGTCCTCGCCGGCCTCCACGCGCGTCTTGAGCTCGGCCAGCGACATGAAGGGCACCGTCGCGCCCGCTTCGGCCAGGAGGCGCGCCACCGTCTTGCCGCCGCTCATGTTGGTGCGCAGCGCCTCGGTCACATGTGTGGGCATCGTGAGATTGAGGCTGTTCATCATTTCGACGAACTCGGCGCGCTCGCGCTTCTGCAGGCGCGGGTTCGATGCCAGCTCCTCGCCGATGGTCGAATGCGTGCGTCCTTTGTAGTCATGCGCCGGACAGACTTTGAGCGCCGGGTCCAGGCGCAGCACGCGGTTGAACAGGCTGTCGTAGAGCGCTTCCGGGTCGCCGCTGGGCAGGTCGGTGCGGCCGGTGGCGCCGATGAGCAGCGTGTCGCCGGTGAACAGCCGGTCTTCCACCTGCAGGCACATCGAGTCGGCGGTGTGGCCCGGCGTGTGCAGCACTTGCAGCCTGAGCTTGCCCAACACGATCATCTCGCCGTCGCCCAGCCGCATGTCGACGAAGGGAGCCGGGCTCTTGCGGTGCATCACCACCGGCACCTTGAGCTGGCGCGCGAGTTCGTGCGTGGCCGAGAAGTGGTCGGCATGCGTGTGGGTGTCGATCAGGTAGCGGATGCGCACGCCGTCGCGGGCGGCGAGCGCGATGTAGTGGTCGATCTGGCTCAGTTCCGGATCGATCAGCGCGGCGACGCAGCTCTGGTCGCAACCGACGAGGTAGGACTGGCAGCCCCCGGTCGCGACCTGTTCGAAGAGCATGCCGCGCTCCCGGTTCAGCCCGGTTGCTTGACCACCCGCAGGTAGGGCTTGGGCGCGTCCCAGCCGCCCGGGAACAGCTTCTTCGCGTCGTCGTCCGACACCGAGCCGGCGATGATCACGTCCTCGCCCTGCTTCCAGTTCACCGGCGTGGCGACCTTGTGCTTGGCGGTCAGCTGCATCGAGTCGAGCACGCGCAGGATTTCGTCGAAGTTGCGCCCGGTGGTCATCGGGTAGGTCAGCATCAGCTTGATCTTCTTGTCCGGGCCGATGATGAAGACCGAGCGCACGGTTGCGTTGGTGGCGGCGGTGCGGCCCTCGGAGGTGCCGGGTTCCTCGGCCGGCAGCATGTTGTAGCGCTTGGCCACGGCGAGGTCGGTGTCGCCGATCATTGGGTAGGTCGGCAGGTAGCCCTGCGTTTCCTCGATGTCCTTGGACCAGCGGTCATGGGCATCCACCGGATCGATGCTCAGGCCGATCAGCTTGGCGTTGCGCTTGGTGAACTCGGGCTCGATCTTCGCCATGTAGCCCAACTCGGTGGTGCACACCGGCGTGAAGTCCTTGGGGTGCGAGAACAGGATCGCCCATTGGTCGCCGATCCATTCGTGGAAGTTGATATCCCCCTTGGTCGTCTTGGCCGTGAAGTTGGGGGCTTCGTCGTTGATGCGCAGTGACATGTTCGCTCCTCGAAAAAGGTTTGACCTACAACAAACGCGTGCTGCCGACGATGCGGCAAGCCTCAAAGCATAGAAGAGCGCCGGGCCGGATGCCTAGCTCTTCTTGGATGTCCTGGCAAAGAATTGTGTCGGCACCGGCTGGACCGTCTCGCTGCCGCATTTGGGGCAGCGCAAATGGACGGTGGCATGCTCGGCAACATGTTCGGCGTGCTCGAAGATCTCGCCGCATTTCTGGCAACGGTACTGGTAGGTAGGCATCGCGCGTCTCCATCCTTGACCGGGACTCGGGGACTCGGGGACCCGGGACGCGATTCTCTTCCTTATTCGCTCTTCAGGTGATAGCCGCGACCCGCATAGTCGAAATCGACCAGCTCGTTGATCGCCACGCTCTTGTCCGCCGGCGAGGCGTAGTAGGCGCGGATCTCGGCGATCCGGCCGCTTTCGGGATCGAACTCGTACCACTCGGCGCCGCGCAGGGCGGTGCCGCTCCTGTTCTTCCAGTGGGTCCACTCGATCATGGCCTCGGGCTTGTCGTGGCTCACGATGATGCGCTCGATGGTCCACTGCGAGCCCAGGGTCTCGACGCACCATTGCCATTTCTTCGCGATGGTGTCGGCCGTGCGCCAGGGAATCTCGGGCAGGCCGGCGGGGAAGTAGTGCACCGCGTCGGGCGTGAAGCAGTCGACCAGCGCCTGGTAGTCGGCGGCGTTGCAGGCGTCGAAATAGCGGCGGATGAGGGCTTCGTAATAAGCGGGGGTGAAGGCGGTCATAGCGGTCTCTGGTTGGTAACGAGAGGCGGGCGGCCGGCGGCGACCCATTCGCGGTGCTGCTGGCGCGTCGCCTCGCTCGGCGGATAGAGGCCCCACAGCGCCTCGCCGGCGCGCACGCGCAGCGCGAGATAGGCCTCGATGTCGTCGCGCTGCTCGCACAGATCGGCCATCTCCTCGGCCAGGTGCGCCGGGATCACGGTGATGTTGTCGCCGTCGCCGTGGATCACGTCGCCCGGGTAGATGGCCACGCCCGCGCAGCCGATCGGCACCTGCAGGTCCGCCACGTGGTGGAAGGCCAGCCGGGTGGTCGCGGTCACGCCGGTGCACCAGATCGGAAAGTTCATCTCCCTGAGCTCGGTGCCGTCGCGGAAGCTGCCGTCGGTGACCACGCCGCGGGCGCCGCGCATCATCATCCGCGTGATGAGCATGTTGCCCATCGAGGCGGCGCGGCCGTCCTTGTTGCTGTCGATCACCAGCACGTGGCCCGGCTCGAGCTGCTCGACGCCCACCCACTGCAGGTTGTCGGCGCTCGGTTCGGTCTTGAGGTTGCCGTAGACGTCGACGTCCTCGCGCGCCGGGATGAAGCGCATCGTGTAGGCGCGGCCCGCGAAAGGCTTGATCCTCCGGTTGAGCGGCGTCAGGCCATGCAGCACCGGCTGGCGAAAGCCCTTGATGTAGAGCTGCGTGGTCAGCGAGCCGCTGCTGGCGCGGGCCAGGCGGTCGAGCACCGCGTCGGGCACATGGGGCGCCGGCGGGCGCTGCGGAATCGCGGCAGGCGGCAAGGGAGCGTGGGCGGTCATGGTCTGTCTCAACATGTGGAACCGAAAGGTGGGCCGGCACCCGGCGCGGGGGAACAGGCATCGTAGTGAGAGGTGGTCAAAAATAGAATCGACGCCACTGCCTGCGCAGGCCTGATCGGCGGGCCAGTACCAGCATCTGAGACAAACTATGGCCACATCCTCCGGCGAAGGCACCGGCGCCCTCGAAAAGGCGCTCGACGTGCTCGACGCGATCGGTTCCGCGCCCGAGGGCCTGGGCCAGAGCGAGCTGGCCGAGCGCCTCGCGCTGCCGCGCACCACCGTCTACCGGCTGCTGGCGACCCTGGTCGCGCGCGGGCTGGTGCGGCGCGATCCGCTGCGCAAGGTCTATTGCCTGGGATTCCGCTGTTTCGAGATGGCGCGCCAGGCCTATGCAATGCCCGGCCTGGTGGCCGCCGCCGCCTTCGAGCTGCGCGCGCTGCGCGACCTGACCGGCGAAACCACCTACCTCGCCGCGCTCGACGGCCGCGAGGTGATCTCGCTGGAGCGCTGCGACGGCGCTCACAGCCAGCGCTCGGCCGCGGTGCTGGGCCAGCGCAAGCCGGTGCACTGCACCAGCCAGGGCAAGGCCATCCTGTCGGCCATGCCCGACGCGGCGCGCGATGCGATCGTGCGCGATGCGGTGCTGAAGCCACTCACGCCGCTCACCATCACCGACCGGCGCCGGCTGCAGGCCGAGTTGCGCATCACGCGCTCGCGCGGCTATGCGATCGACGACGAGGAGATCGCGCTCGGCGTGCGCTGCGTCGGCGCGCCGGTGGTCGATGCGGCGGGGCAGGTGCGCGGCGCGATCAGCGTGGCCGGCCCGGCCTGGCGCCTCACGCGCGCTCGGCTCGAACTGCTGGGTCCCGAAGTGGCGGAGGCCGCACGGCGCGTCGGCGCGCAGCTGCAGCCGCAGGGCGCCGAGACCGCGGCGCAGAGCGAAGCCTCGGTCTCGGCGCTGCCGGGCCCGTGGGCCTTCCATGGTGCGCACCCCTTGTGGTCGGCGGACGGCCAGCGCCTCTGGTGGGCCGACGTGCTCGCGCCCTCGGTGCGCGTGCGGGACGGCGAACAGGATCGCGAACTCGCCACGCTCGAAGCCCCGGTGGTCGGCCTGCTGCGGCGCGGCGAAGCACTGGTGGCGGTGCACGAGCACGGCGCCTTCGTGGTCGCGGCCGATGGTTCGACGACTCCGCTGGCGTCCTGGCTGAAGGGCGCGGTCCTCGCGGTGTGCAACGGCAAGGACGATGCGATCTGGGCCGCCGTCGCGCTGCCCGAAGCGGGCACCGCGATCGGCCTGGTGCGCGAGGACGGCGGCCTGGATGTGAAGTGGCGCATCGGCGAGCCGGTGCAGTGCCTGCGCTGGCGCGGCGACGACCGCACGCTCTATGCGGCGGCGCCGGGCTCGGGGGCCATCCTGCTGATGCAGGCCGGCGCGCCCGCCGTGCGCCGGCTGGCCACCGTGCCCAGGGGCTCGGGGCGGATCAGCGGCCTGGCCTTCGATGCGGCGGGCGGCATCTGGACCGCACTGTGCGACGGCTGGTCGGTGGTGCGCTTCAGCGCCGACGGCCAGCTCGATCGCGTGGTGGGGCTGCCGGTGCCGTGCGCGACCGATCTGGTCTTCGGCGGGCCGGATGGCCAGCAGCTCTACATCACGACCGCGCGTCAGAGCCTGGCACTGGACACGCTGGCGAGCGCGCCCCTGTCGGGGCGCCTGCTGGCCTTGCCGGTCTGATCGGCGGCCGCGCACTGCTCGACCAGCCACTGGCGAAAGAACACGAGCGCCGGGCGCTCGTCGTGCGTCGCGGGCGTCACCAGGAAGTAGCCGCGCTCCGCGCGCAGCGGCCGATTGCAGGCCACGACCAGCTCGCCGCGCGCAAGCTCGGGCTCGATCAGCATGTGCGGCATCAGCGCCATGCCGAGCCCGTGCGCGGCCGCGATCGCCAGCATCGAGAACAGCTCGTAGCGCGGGCCGCTGCGCGCGCGCGGCGCGTCCACCCCCTGGGCGTCGAACCACTGGTGCCAGCCGTCGGGCCGGGTGCTTTGCTGCAGGAGCGGCAGCCGTGCCACCGCGGCCGGCGAGAGCTGCTTGCGCGGCGCCATCAGCGCCGGGCTGCACACCGGCACCACGTCTTCATGCAGCAGAAGGGTCGACTGCGTGCCGGCCCAGTTGGCCGTCTGCGCGATCGTGCCCGCGTAGAGCGCGGCATCGAAGGGGGTGTCGTTGAAGAGAAAGGGACGGGTGCGCGTTTCGATGTGCACCGTGATGTCGGGATGCAGGGCGGCAAAGCCGGGCAGCCGCGGGATCAGCCAGCGCGTGGCAAAGGTCGGCACCGCCGCGAGCTGCAACGAGCCGCCCAGGCCCTGGCGCGCCATCGCGTCGAGCGTGTCGCGCTCCATGGTGTCGAGCTGGCGCGCGATCTGGCGTGCGTAGTCGGCGCCGCCCGGCGTCAGGGCCACGCCGTGGCGCGTGCGGCGGAACAGCGCCATGCCGAGGAAGTCCTCCAGCGCCGTGATCTGGCGCGACACCGCGCTCTGCGTGAGCGCGAGTTCCTGCGCCGCGCGCGTGTAGCTCTCGTGGCGTGCGGCCGCTTCGAAGCAGATCAGGGCCTGGGTGGACGGGATTTTTCGACGCATGGTATGCGAGTGCTACATAGTTGAAGCAACGGCGCTTCCAATGGAAAGACGCTCCGGCATTGTGCTCTGAAGTGAGCAGAATGCATAACTGGGTGTGGAATCCTCGTTTGCGCTCGCCATGCCGCGCGCTTACGATCGCGGACGAACCTCAAGCCCCCTATACCGGAGACCGCCATGGCCCACGCCGCCTTTCACTGGGAAGATCCTCTTCTGCTCGACCAGCAGCTCACCGCCGACGAACGCATGGTGCGCGACGCTGCCAATGCCTACTGCCAGGAACGCCTGGCGCCGCGCGTGCTCGACGCCTTTCGCAGCGGCGAGACCGACCCCGCGATCTTTCGCGAAATGGGTGCGCTCGGCCTCCTGGGCCCGACGATCCCCGAGCAGTACGGCGGCCCCGGCCTCAACTACGTCTGCTACGGCCTGATCGCGCGCGAAGTCGAGCGCGTCGATTCGGGCTACCGCTCGATGGCCAGCGTGCAGAGCTCGCTGGTGATGGTGCCGATCAACGAGTTCGGCACCGAGGCGCAGAAGCAGAAATACCTGCCCAAGCTCGCCACCGGCGAATGGATCGGCTGCTTCGGCCTGACCGAACCCGACCACGGCTCCGACCCCGGCAGCATGGTCACGCGCGCCAAGAAGGTGGCCGGCGGCTACTCGCTCACCGGCGCCAAGATGTGGATCAGCAACAGCCCGATCGCCGACGTGTTCGTGGTCTGGGCCAAGGAAGTGAGCGAGAGCGGCACGGTCGGCCCGATCCGTGGCTTCGTGCTCGAGAAGGGCGCCAAGGGCCTCTCCGCCCCGACGATCCACGGCAAGGTTGGCCTGCGCGCCAGCATCACCGGCGAGATCGTGATGGACAACGTGTTCTGTCCCGAAGAGAACGCGTTCCCCGAAGTGCAGGGCCTGAAGGGCCCGTTCACCTGCCTCAACAGTGCGCGCTACGGCATCTCCTGGGGCGCGCTCGGCGCCGCCGAGGACTGCTGGCACCGCGCGCGCCAGTACACGCTGGACCGCAAGCAGTTCGGCCGCCCGCTCGCGGCCAACCAGCTGATCCAGAAGAAGCTGGCCGACATGCAGACCGAGATCACGCTGGGCCTGCAGGGCTGCCTGCGCCTGGGCCGCATGAAGGACGAGGGCACGGCCTCGGTCGAGGTCACCTCGCTGCTCAAGCGCAACTCCTGCGGCAAGGCGCTCGACATTGCCCGCCTGGCGCGCGACATGATGGGCGGCAACGGCATCAGCGACGAGTTCGGCGTGGCGCGGCACCTGGTCAATCTCGAGGTGGTCAACACCTACGAAGGCACGCACGACATCCATGCGCTGATCCTGGGACGTGCCCAAACCGGCATCGCCGCTTTCGCCAATTGACATGGCTGCCGCAGCACTCGACGGCATCAAGGTTCTCGACCTCTCCCGCGTGCTCGCGGGTCCGTGGTGCACCCAGATCCTCGCCGACCTGGGGGCCGACGTCGTCAAGATCGAACGCCCCGGCGTCGGCGACGACACGCGTACCTGGGGCCCGCCCTTCCTGAAGGACGCGCACGGCCGCGACACCGACCAGGCCACCTACTTCACCGCCTGCAATCGCAACAAGCGCTCGGTCACCATCGACATGGCCTCGCTCGAGGGCCAGGCGCTCTTGAAGAAGATGGCCGCGCAGAGCGACATCGTGGTGGAGAACTTCAAGACCGGCGGCCTCAAGCAGTACGGTCTCGATCACGAAAGCCTGCGCGCGGCCAATCCGCGGCTCATCTACTGCAGCGTGACCGGCTTCGGCCACGACGGCCCGCATGCCTCGCGCGCCGGCTACGACCTGATGATCCAGGCCACCAGCGGCATGATGAGCATTACCGGCCGGCCCGACGAGGTGCCCGGCGGCGGCCCGCTGCGCGTGGGCGTGGCGCTCACCGACCTGTTCACCGGCGTCTACGCGTCGAGCGCCATCCTGGCCGCGCTCGAGGTGCGGCATCGCACGGGCGAAGGCCAGCACATCGACATGGCGCTGCTCGACGTCGGCATGGCCATCCTCGCCAACCAGGCCAGCGCATTCCTCAACACCGGCGTCGCGCCGCAGCGGCAAGGCAACAGCCACCCGAGCCTGGCGCCCTACCAGGACTTCCATACGAAGGACGGCGCAATGCTGCTGGCCATTGGCAACAACGGCCAGTTCGCGCGCTTCTGCGAGGCGGCCGGCCATGCCGACTGGGCCAGCGACCCACGCTTTGCGACCAACACGCTGCGCGTGCGCCATCGCGAGGTGCTGATCCCGCAGATGGAGGCCGTCACGCGCACGCGCACCACCGCCGAGTGGATCGCGCTGCTCGAGGACAAGGCGGTGCCCTGCGGCCCGATCAACGACATCGCGCAGGCCTTCGAGGACGAGCAGGTCAAGGCGCGCGGCCTCGCGGTGTCGATGCCGCGCCAGGCCGGCGACGGCATCGACCATATCGTCGGCGTGGCGAGTCCGCTGCGCCTGCAAGGCACGCCGCCGGTGCAGCGCCATGCGCCGCCGGCACTCGGGCAGCACACCGACGAGGTGCTGGCCGAACTGGGCATCGACGAAAAGCAGCGCGCCGCGCTGCGCGACGCGGGCGTGGTCTAGCGGCGCGGAAACAGCGTGAACGGCCCAACGCAGGACGCGATCGTCGGCTTGGCCGTTGCGTTGGGCGCGGGCCTTCTGATCGGCATCGAACGCGAGCGCCGCAAGGGCCGCGGTGCGGACCGGGCGGCCGCGGGCCTGCGTACCTTCGCGCTGGCGTCGGTGGCAGGCGCGCTCGCGCAACTGCTGCCGGTGTCGGGTCTGGTCGTCGTGGGCGCGGCGGTGATCGGGCTGCTCGGCGCGCTCTCGTACTGGAAGAGCCGCTCGCGCGATCCGGGGCTGACGACCGAGGTGGCGCTCTTCGCCACCTATCTGGTCGGCGTGCAATCGGTGCTCTCGCCGGCGCTGGGCGCCGCCTGCGGGGCCGGCATCGCGCTGCTGCTGGTTGCACGCACGCGGCTGCACCGTTTAGCGACGCAATGGCTGAGCCAGCAGGAAGTCCATGACGCGATCCTGCTGGCCGCGCTCGCGCTGATCGCGCTGCCGCTGATTCCGTCGCAGCCGATCGCCGCGCTCGGCGGCATCGAGCCGCGGCCGCTCGCGGCACTGGTGCTGCTGATCATGGGAATCCAGGCCTTCGGGCAGCTGGCGCTGCGCTGGCTCGGCGTGCGCGCCGGCCTGTTGGTGTCCGGCCTGCTGTCGGGATTCGTCTCGAGCACCGCGACCGTGGCCTCGTTCGGCGGCCGGGCCCGCGCGCAGCCCGCGCAGACGCCGGTGCTGGCATCGGGCGCCGCGCTGTCGGCGGTGGCGACCTGGGTGCAGGCCCTGCTGATGAGCGTCGCCTTGTCGCCCGTCGCCGCCGCCGCGCTGCTGCCCGCCGCACTCGCCGGTGCGCTCGGCGCGGCGGCCGTCGGCCTGCTGCCGGTCTGGTCGCAGCGATCGGCGGGTGACGCCGAGCAGCCGGAGAGAAAGGGCAGCGCGCTGCGTCCGCGCGAAGCGCTCGCCGTCGCCGCGATGCTGGCGGTGGTCGCAGTGCTGGTGGGCAGCGCACAGCGCCGCTTCGGCGATGCCGGGCTCGGCACCAGCGTCGCGCTCGCCGCCTTGGCGGACGCGCATGCGCCCGTGGCGTCCTTGGCCTCGCTGCATGCGGCCGGCGCCTTGCAGGCCGAGCGTTTCGTGCTCGGCGTCTGCCTGGCGGTCAGTGCCAACACGCTGACGCGCTGCACGGTGGCCGCCATCTCCGGCGGTGCCAGCTATGCGCTGCGCGTCTCGGCCGCGCTCATCGCCAGCCTCGCGCTGGCCTGGGCCGCAGCCTGGTGGACAGTGGTTCGCTGAGGTTTCGGGGTACGCGTCCGCGTCTGTTTGCGGAGATTACGGAGCCTATTCTCCGCATATTTCGCGGTAAATCTTGCGGCGTTTGCGGAGAATAGGGCGCACTATCTCCGCATGAAAAGCGGAGATAGTGAAGCAGGCGTCTATATCTGGCAGCACCCCAGCTGGCCGCGCCTGCGCTACGACCTGTCCCGCCTCGCCGGGCTGCTCGCTGCAGTCCACGGCGCCCAAGGCCATCTGCTCGGGCGGATGACGGCCATGGGCATGCCGCAGCGGGATGCGGCCACCCTGCGGGTGCTGACCGACGACGTGCTCAAGACGAGCGAGATCGAAGGCGAGCAGCTCAACCCGGAGACCGTGCGTTCGTCCATCGCACGCCGCCGGGCCTGGACATCGGCGCGCTGGCGCCGGCCGACCGGCACGTCGACGGCGTGGTGGAGATGGTGCTCGACGCCACCGGCGCCGCTGGACAACCCCTGACGCGCGAGCGCCTGTTCGGTTGGCATGCCGCGCTTTTCCCGACGGGGTACAGCGGTCTCTCGCCGATCCGCACCGGCGAGTGGCGCGACGATGCGGCAGGGCCGATGCAGGTGGTGTCGGGCCCCGTCGGACGGCGCAAGGTGCACTTCGAGGCACCGCCTGCGCAGCGGCTCGAGGCGGAGATGGACCGCTTCCTTGAATGGTTCGAGCTGTCGACCGGCGGTGATCCGCTCGTCCACGCGGGCCTGGCCCATCTGTGGTTCGACACGCTCCATTCCTTCGACGACGGCAACGGACGCATAGCGCGCGCCGTGGGCGACATGGCGCTGGCCCGCGCAGAAGGGTCGAGCCAGCGCTTCTACAGCATCTCGGCGCAGATCCAGCGCGAGCGCAAGGACTACTACGAGATGCTGGAGCGGACGCAAAAGGGCACGATGGACGTCACGCCATGGCTGGCCTGGTTCCTGGGCTGCCTGTTGCGCGCGATCGAGGGCGCGGAGACCTCGCTGTCGGCCGTGCTGGGCAAG
Source organism: Variovorax sp. LjRoot175 (assembly GCF_964253805.1). Lineage (NCBI taxonomy): Bacteria > Pseudomonadati > Pseudomonadota > Betaproteobacteria > Burkholderiales > Comamonadaceae > Variovorax > Variovorax sp. LjRoot175. The sequence continues at coordinate 205,504 of NZ_CAXURY020000001.1, forward strand.
TCACGCTTCTGGCAGCGCTGGGCCGAGACGCCGCTGAACGAGCGTCAGATCAAGCTCGTCAACCGGCTGCTCGATGGCTTCGAGGGCAAGCTGACGAGCAGCAAATGGGCCTCGATGGCGAAGTGTTCGCCCCATACCGCGCTGCGCGACATCAACGAATTGGTTGCACTCAGCGTTCTGAGGAAATCCGACGCCGGCGGACGGAGCACCAGTTACGAACTAGGCTCCTAGCGCGGCCCTCAGAGCACGCGCCCGACGAGCGCCAGCGCGAACACCGCCACGCCGAGCGCCAGGTTGGTCGCCACCAGCTTGCGGATGGTGCCGAGATTCGCCGCCGCCGCCGGCCAATCGCGCACCGCGACCGCGCGCTGCAAGCGCGGGTAGGGCGCGAAGCGGACGTGCAGGAACAAGGCCATCATCACCAACCCAACGGCAAGCATGGCATGCACGCTCCAGTGCACGCGCGCGAAGCCGCCCGCAAGCATCAGCATCCAGAGCCCGCTCGCAAGCAGGACGCCGATGGCGATAGCCACGCCGACGAAAAAGCGCGACAGCGTGTCCGCCATGAAGGGCAACCTGAGTGGCGGCTCGAGCTTGGCAACGGCGGCCGGCCGAACGGCGAAGTGCATCGCGGCCATGCCGCCGACCCAGAAGGCGGCAGCGAGCAGATGCAGGAACAGCAGGATGGCGGGAAGAACGGGCATGGCGAAGGGTAGACCAGAACTCACCCGAGTGCTGCGCGCAGCCTGGCCACCAGCCGGCGCGCCTCGGCGGCCGAGGCGATGTTCGTGAAGCCCATCAGCAGCCCTTGCGCGCCGCCGGCGCCGATGCTGCGCAACGACAGCGCCTGGCAGTTCAAGCCGGCCTGTTGCGCGCGGCCTGCCAGCATGTCGTCGTTGCCGAGACCGTCGAGGCGCGCGATCAGGTGCATGCCGCCGCGGCGAAGGTCGATGCGTACGTGCTCGCCGAAGACCCGCAGCAGCTCGGCCGCCAGCATCGCCCGGCGGCGCGCGTAGAGCAGCCTCATCTTCTTGATGTGGCGCGAGAAATGGCCTTCCTTCAGGAAGTCGGAGACGATGGCCTGCATGAGCTGCGGACATCCGTTGGACCCGATTCGCGCGGTTTCCGCGCAGCGCTCCACCAATGGCTCGGGCACGACCACGTAGCCCAGGGCCAGGCCCGGATAGAGAACCTTGGAGAAGCTGCCGGCGTAGAGCACACGCTCGTGCGTGTCCAGGCTCTTGAGGGCTGGCAGGGGATGGCCGGCATAGCGGTACTCGCCGTCGTAGTCGTCCTCGACGATCCAGGCCTTCGCCTTCGACGCCCAGTCGAGCAGCTGGAGGCGGCGCGCCATGCTCATCGAAAAGCCGAGCGGTGCTTGGTGCGAGGGCGTGACGATGGCCATCCTCGCCTTCGCCGCCCGGCGTGTGCCTTGCGCGACCACGATGCCTTCCTCGTCCACCGGCACCGGCACGCTGCGATGGCCAGCGCTGCGGAGCACTTCGCGCGTCGGCGGAAAGCCCGGGTCCTCGATCCAGACCGTGTCGCCGCGCCGGAGCAGCGCATGCGAGACCAGCGCCAGCGAGGCGCGGTAGCCGGCCGTGACGAAGACCTGCGCCGGCCGGCACGCGACGCCGCGCGAGACCAGCAGGTAGGCGGCGATGGCTTCGCGCAACGGCCCGTAGCCCGAGGGGTCGCCATAGAACATGTCAGCTGCGCTCATCGAGCGCATCCTGCGCGCCGCCAGCCGCGACCAGAGCTTGCGTGGAAAGGCATCGAGCGCAGGAATGCCCAGCTGGAAGGGCAGCGGCACCTCGGCCGCGCCCGGCGGCGCACCGGCCGGTGCCTTGGCCGAGGCGCGGCCGGCGCGCACCGGCCTGCGCTGTGCCAGATGCGGCGAAACCACGGTGCCCGCCTGCCCGCGCGCAACGAAGTAGCCCTCGCCCGCCAGCTGGCCGTAGGCGGCCTCGACCGTTGCGCGCGCCACGCCGAGCTCGCCGGCGAGGCTGCGCGCCGAGGCCAATCGATCGCCCGGCCGGAGCATGCCTTGTTCGATGGCGGCGCGAAACCGCTCGTAGATCTGCCGGTACAGCGGCGCCTGCCGCGTCCTGTCGAGCTCCAGCATGCCGGTAGGGAAAGGGCGCTTCATCATGGCCTGGTCATTCTGTCGATTCTTGGCTCTTTTGCCTGGGGCATCGTAGACCTAAGCTGGACGCCGTGAACTTGAAAGAGAACATGCAATGAGCGAGAAAACGGTATTTCTGGCCGGCGCCACGGGCGCCATCGGCAGGGCCCTCGTGCCGTTGCTGACCGGCGCGGGCTACACGGTGCATGGCAGCACCCGGCGGGTGGAAAGGGCGAAGGCGCTCGAGGCGCAGGGCGTGCAGCCGGTGGTGATCGATGTCTTCGATGCGCCGGCACTGGCCGCGGCCCTGAAGCGCATCGCGCCGGCGGCCGTGATCCACCAGCTCACCGACCTGCCGGGCAGCCTGGACCCGAAGGCGATGGCCGAGGCGGTGGTCCGCAATGCGCGCATTCGCACCGAGGGCACGCGCAACCTGGTGGCGGCGGCGCTCGCGGCCGGCTGCGGCCGCATGATCGCGCAGAGCATCGCCTGGGCCTATGCGCCGGGTCCTAAGCCCTGCCGCGAGGAGCAGCCGCTCGACCTCGATGCGCAAGGCAGCCTCAGTATCAGCGTGCGCGGCGTGGCCGCGCTGGAGCAATCGGTGCTGGGCTCGGCCGCTTTGAAGGGCACCGTGCTGAGATACGGGCAGCTCTATGGACCGGGCACTTGGAGGACGGCGCCCGAAGGCACGAGCCCGGTTCACGTCGAGGCCGCGGCCTGGGCCGCCCTGAAGGCGCTTCAGCGCTCGCCGGGCGGCAGCATCTTCAACATCGCCGAGGATGGCCCGGAAGTCAGCAGCGAAATGGCCAAGCGCGAACTGGGATGGCATGCCGGGCTTCGCCTGCCGCAAGGAGCGATGCAATGAACGCGTTCTCCCTTCACGGCCGTCGCGGCGCCGGGCTCGCCGCGCTGCTCCTGGCCGCCAGCTGGATGCTGCTGGCACCCGCGGCGCCGCGCTCCGCGGTGCAATGGTTCGGGGATCTCTGCACCTCGCTCGGCCGGCCGATGTTCGCGTCGGCCGCAACGACGGCGGGTGCCGGCGCGCGGCCCGCGACCATCGTCAAGCCGCTGTCTTGCGAGCCCTTGCCGAACGTGCCGGGCAAGAACGTGACGACCGTCAGCGTCGAGTTCCCGCCGCTCGCCTACTCGCCGGCACACCGGCATCCGGGCTCGGTGACCGCCGTCGTGATCGAGGGGACTGTGCGCTCGCAGCTTGGAGGCACTCCCGCGCAGGACTACCGGGCCGGCCAGACTTTCTTCGAGCCGCCGGGCACGCTGCACGTGTTCGCGGAGAACCCCGACCCCGTGCGCAGCGCGAAGTTGCTCGCCTTCTTCATCACGGACGAGAACTGCGGGCCTCTCCTGATTCCCGAGTGAGCGCGGCGCCTCAGATCGCCGCGCAGCCGCACCGGTAGCGCCAGGCACCCCGGTCGCCGATGATGATCGGAGCCGTTGCAGCGCTTCCGCAGCAGCCCGTGCCATGCGACGACGCGGTGCTGCCGGCGCGGCGGTGCTGGTAGCCGCCGTAGACATTGACCGGCAGCCAGTCGGGCATCGGCTTGACGATGGCCGGTGCCTGTGCCGCGAAGGGCCCGCTCGCGTGCACCACCTCGCCGCCGACCATGGAGAGTACGGCCGTGATGTCCTTGATGGCGTCCTCCTTGATCGCGAAGAAGTCGTCGGACAGCACCGCGAAATCCGCCAGCTTGCCGGGCGCGATCGAGCCCTTGCGGGCGTCCTCGCCGGTCAGTGCCGCACCCTCGAGCGTCCACATCCGAAGCGCGACCTCGCGGCTCACCAGGTTGCGCTCGGCGTTGAGCCGCGTGTCGCCCAATGTCTTGCCGGTCACCAGCCAATGCAGCGAGACCCAGGGGTTGTAGCTGGTCACGCGGCTCGAGTCGGTGCCGCAGGCCACCGGCAGGCCCATGGCGCGCATGCGGCCGATCGGCGGCGCATCGGCCGCGGCCTCGCGGCCCCAGGTCTGCGCGTACACCTCGCCGTCGAGCGACATGCGGTTCTGGATCGCGATGCGGCCGCCCATCGCAGCCACGCGCTCCATCGAGCGCGGCGACAGGCCTTCGCAATGGTCGAGCGCCCAGCGCAGGTTCTTGAGCGGCACCTCGCGGTTCACCTTCTCGAGCACGTCGAGGATGCGCGCGGCCGTGCCGTCGTAGCTCGCATGCATGCGGATCGGCCAGCCCTTGCCGGCGAGGTAGGTCGCCACCTCGGTCAGCTTCGATTCCATGATGGCGGGCGCCTGCGCGACGCTCTTGCCGAAGTTGGCCGGATCGGTCGCGGCCCACAGGATGTATTCGCCGGCGCCCACCATGCGCAGATGGTCGTTTCCCTGGCCGGGCGAGACTTTCTGCGACCACAGCTTGTAGTCGTCGATCTCCTGGCCCGGGCGCTGCGCGAACAGGTTGTAGGAGATGCGCAGCGTCATCCGGCGTTCGCTCGCGAGCCGCTGGATGCCGCCGTAGTGCTCCGGGTAGTTCTGCCCGCCGCCGCCCGCATCGACCACGCTGGTGAGGCCCAGCCGGTTCATCTCGCGCATGTAGAGCTCGGTCGACAGCGCCTGGTCCGCATCCGACAGCTTGGGCACGCGCGCGAACAGCGCGACCAGCCCGCCCAGGCTGGTGGTGTTGACCACCAGGCCGGTCGGGTTGCCGGTGGCGTCTTTTTCGAGGGTGCTGCCGAAGGGATTCGGCGTGTCGCGGTTCCAGCCGAGCACGCGCAAGGCCGCGCGATTCAAGAACGCGCGGTCGTAGAGGTTCATGACGAAGCAGGGCACCTCGCCGGTGGCGGCGTTGATCTCGTCCAGGGTCGGCAGCCGCTTCTCGCGGAACTGGTAGGGCGAGAAGCCACCCACCACCTGCACCCAGTGCGGCGGCTGGGTGCGCAGCGCCTGCTCGCGCAACATGCGCAGCGCATCGGCGAGCGTTGGCACGCCGTCCCAGCGCAGCTCCTGCGTGTAGGTGAGCCCGCCGCGGATGAAGTGCGCATGCGAGTCGATGAGGCCCGGCGTGATGCAGCGGCCCTCTGCATCGATGACACGCGTGCGCGGGCCGACCCAGCGCGAGATCTCGCGGTCGCTGCCGACGGCTGTGAACTGATCTCCCGCGATGGCGAAGGCCTGGGCACGCGGTGTCTTCGCGTCCATGGTCGCGACGCGGGCGTTCAGCACCACCGTGTCGGCCGGTGCCGCGGGCGATGCGGTGGCGCAGCCGGAAACCCAGAGGCCCGAAAGGCCGCCGGCGGCGACACCGAGCGAGGTGCGCAGGAATTGCCGGCGCTCCGGTGCCGCAACGGCGGCGTCTTCGGCGTGCGCGCATTCCGCGTCGCACCAGTGCTGCCAGGCGCGTGACGACGCGCCACCGAACAAGCTCATGGCCTTCAATCGACCTTGATGCCGGCCGCCTTCACGACCTGCTGCGCCTTCGCGGTTTCGTCGACGATGAACTTGTCGAACTGGGCTGAGGGCATGGTGAAGGGCTCGGCGCCGAGCTTGTCCAGGCGCTCCTTGAGATCTGGCGCCGCCATGATCTTCGCCACCTCGGCCTGCAGCCGGTCGACCACCGGCTTCGGCGTCTTGGCCGGCGCGAACAGGCCGACCCAGAACAGGTACTCCGAGCCGGGCACGCCGGCCTCGACCGTGGTGGGCAGCTGCGGCATCACGCCCGAGCGCTTGCCGGTGCCGACCGCCAGCGCCTTGAGCTTGCCGTCCTTGACCAGCGGCAGCGCCGACACCATCGGCGCGAAGAACCAGTCGATGCGCCCGCCCATCACCTCGGTCATCGCCTCGGGCGTGCCGCGGAAGGGCACGTGCTGCGCCTGCACGCCGGCGGCCAGGCGGAACACCTCGGCGTTCATGTGGGTGGCCGAACCGTTGCCGGCCGAGCCGTAGTTGAAGCCGCCGGGCTTGGCCTTGACCTGCGCGACCAGGTCCTTCACGTCGGCAAAGCGGTTGGGCGCCACCACCAGCATGTTGGGCAGGCTCGCCATCGGCGTCACGCCCGCGAAGTCCTTCAGCGTGTCGTAGGAGAGGTTGGGATAGATGGAAGGATTGACCAGGTGCCCCGCCGAGTGGACCAGCAGCGTGTAGCCGTCGGCCGGCGCCTTTGCCACCTGCGCGGCGCCCAGCGTGCCGCCGGCGCCCGGCTTGTTGTCGATGATCACGCTGGTGCCCAGCGCCGGGCCGAGCCGTTCCGCCACCAGCCGCGCCACGATGTCGGTGCCGCTGCCGGCGGTGAAGGGCACGATCAGCTTGACGGTCTGGCCGCGCGGCCAGTCGCCTTGCGCATGCGCGCCGGTGAAGGCGCAGGCGGCGAGCGCCGCTGCGATCAGTTGGCGGCGGCCGGGTAGGAATGTCGTCATGGCTTTGTCTCCGTTGGAATCGTTGGGGGAAAGAGAAGAAGGGCTCAGCCGGCGGGCGGCGCGTTCGCCATCACCAGCGCGACCAGCACGGGCCGGTTGCTGCGGTTCACGAGCTGCCGCTTCTCGCCCGGCGCGAAGCGGCAGGAGTCGTAGGGGCCCAGCACCTGCTCGTCGCGCCGGCCCTCGAACTCGGCCACCACGTGCAGCTGGCCTTCGAGCACGAGGTAGAGCTTCTCGATCGGCGAGCCGTCGAGGCCGGTGTGGCCGCCGGGCAGGATCTGGCTCATGCCCATCCACATCTGCAGCGAAGGCCCGGCCTCCTTGCCCTGCAGGCGCAGGCAGCGCATGTCGATGTGGTTGGGCGCCTCATAAGTCGGCGCCTGTTCGAAACGGGTGACGTGCATGGCGTTGTTTCCTCAGGGGCGCAGCACGACGCGGTCGGTGCTGCCCGAGAGCACCAGGCGGTAGGCCTCGGCCGCGTCTTCGAGCGCGTAGGCGCGCGCCACGGGGAAGGGCTTCAGCGTGCCGCGCTCGAAGCCCTCGCGCATCGCATCGAGCTGCCCGGTTGCGGCCACGCAATCCAGCGCCAGCGAGTCGATGCCCACGTAGGTGTGCATGCCGCGGTAGAAGGCGAAGATGTCGAAGGGCACGGCACGGTCGTGCGTGGCGATGAAGATCTGCGTCGCGCCCTTGGCCATGGCCTTGTTCGCGGCCTCGAAGTAGGCGCTGCCGACGGTGTTGTAGACGATGTCGGCGCCGCGGCCGTTCGTGAGTTCGCGCACCTGGGCGGCGATGTCGCCGGCGCCGGCATCGATCACGTCGACCGGGCCGCTCGCGAAACCTTCGAAGGGGCCGGCGCGCCGCTGGACCGCGATCGCGCGTGCGCCGCCTTGCGCAGCGAGTTGCACGGCTGCTTGCCCGACCTTGCCGTTCGCGCCCAGCACCAGCACCGTCTGGCCGGCCTGCGGCATGCCGCTGCGGCGAAAGCCTTCATAGGCGGTGGCGAAGGGCACGCCGACGGCGCCGGCCTCGTCCATCGAGATGCTGCGCGGCCGATCGCGCAAGGCCTCCACCGGCAGCAGCAGGAAGCGCGCGTGCGAGCCGTCGCGCGTGATGCCGATATCGCCGCCCGAGCCGTAGACCTCGCGGCCCACCCATTCGGTCGGGCCCGCGACCACCACGCCCGCGAAGTCGCGTCCCGGCGTGCGCGGCCACACGGCTTGCGGCATCAGGCCCAGGCTGGCCTTCACATCGCTCGGGTTCACGGCGGCCGCGCCGACGCGCACCACCGCGAAGCCGGGCTTGGCGACGGGCTCGGGCTGGTCCGCGAAGTCGAGCTTCAATGCGTCGAGGTTCGCGGCCTTTTCGCGGACGCGCACGGCGCGTGCGACCGTCGTGTTGAGCACGGCGTTCATTGCTCAGCGTCCTCCCGCCAAGCCGAGCATCGTGCGCGCCTCGCGCGCACTCGCCACGTCGCCGCCGAGGCTCCGGATGATGTCGCGCGCCTTGGTCACCAGCTCCGCGTTGCTCTTCGCGAGCACGCCCTTCTCGAGATAGATGTTGTCTTCCATGCCGACGCGCACATGGCCGCCCAGCAGCCAGGCCTGCGCCACGATCGGGAACTCCATGCGGCCGATGCCGAAGGCGCTCCAGAAGGCGCCGGGCGGCAGCATGCTGCGCGCGTACATCACGGCCTCGGGCGTCGGCATGAAGCCGTACTTCACGCCCAGCACCAGGGTCCACATCGCAGGCCCTTCGAGCGTGCCGTCGGCGATCAGGTCCAGCGCCATGTGGATGTCGCCGGAGTCGAAGATCTCGAGCTCGGGCTTGACGCCCGCTTCGCGGATCACGCGCGCCATGCGGCGCACGTTCTTCGGCGTGTTGATGACCACGTCCGGGCCCGAGTTCATGGTGTTGAGGTCGAGCGAGCAGACGTCGGGCTTGATCAGCGCGATGTGCTCGACGCGCTTTTCCGGCGGCAAGAGGCTGGTGCCGGGCGCGTAGATCTTGGGGTCGTCCTCGCTCGGAACGAAGCGGCCACCCGGCCCGGTCGTGAGGTTTATGACGACTTCGCGGTTCTGCCGGCGGATGCGGTTCACCACATCGCGGTAGAGCTCGACCTGCATCGAGGGCTTGCCGCTTTCGGGATCGCGCACGTGGATATGCACCTGGCCGGCGCCGGCCTCGGCCGCGGCCAGGCATTCGTCGGCGATCTGTGCCGGCGTGATCGGCAGGTGCGGCGTCTGTTCGGGCTTCACCAGGTTGCCGGTGACCGCGCAGGTGATCAGAGTTTTGCTGTTCACAGGTGTCTCCCCCCATCGACCACGATGCGCGTCCCGGTCACGAAGCGCAGCGTGGTGGCCAGCGCTTCCACGGTCGCGGCCACGTCCTCGGGCTTGCCGATGCGGCCGAGCGGCGTGGTGCTGGCCATCTTGGCCTTGAACTCTTCGCCGCGGCCCGGCACGAAGGCCGATTCGACCGCGCCCGGCGACACCGAGACCACGCGCACCGCGGGCGCCAGCGCCTTGGCCAGCGCGTCGCCGACCACGTCGAGGCCGGCCTTGGCCGCGACGTAGGCCAGGTTGCTGCCGACGCCGGTGAAGCCGGCGATCGACGAGATGTTGACGATCAAGCCGTCGCCGCTCGCCTTGAGCAGCGGCGCGAAGGCGCGGATGGTGGCGAAGACGCCGCGGAAGTTGGCGGCAAGCAACTCGTCGATGAGTTCATCGCTCAGCGCGTCGAGGTCGCCGGCTGCGATGGGCTGCGTGTGGCCGGCGCTGTTGACCAGGATGTCGCAGCGGCCGTAGCCCTCTTGCACGTCGGCCGCGGCCTTCTGCAGGCTGGGCGTGTCGACGATGTCGGCGCGCAGCGCGGCATGGCGCTGGCCTTGTGCAGTTGGGAGTGCGGTCGCGCGTTCGGCCGCGTCGTCGCCCTTGCGATGCAGCAGCACGCAGCTGGCGCCAAGCGCCGCGAGGCGCTGGGCCGTTGCCCAGCCGATGGCGCCGAGGCCGCCGGTGATGACGGCCACCTTGCCGTCGAGTCGAGGTGTGGGATCGAAGCTCATGCGAGTGAAGTCCGTGGAAGTTCAGGGAATGGGAGGACGGGGAAACTTCATCTCCCCGGGTTCGAGCACGAAGTCGTACTGGAGCGTGGCCTGCTCGCCGCCGCGCTGGGGCTCGAAGCAGCCGATCAGCCTGCGCGTGACGCCGAACACCGGGTCGCTCTCGAGGTTCTCGTCGTCGTCGGCGAAGACCTGGCTGATCAGCACCTTGTGGCCGGGCTTGCTGACCATGAAGTGCAGGTGCGCCGGGCGGTTGGGATGGCGCTGCTGCGCGCGCAGCAAGACGCCGCAGGGCCCGTCGGTCGGCACCGGGTAGCCGGCCGGGCGCACCGTGCGGAAGTGGTAGCGGCCCTCGGCATCGGTCTCGAAGCGGCCGCGCAGGTTCATGTCGTCCTGCTCCGGGTCCTGGTTCTCATACAGGCCGACCGGAGAGGCCTGCCAGGCATCGACGATGGCGCCGGCGAGCGGCCGGCCTTGCGTGTCACGCACCACGCCGCGCACCTCGAGCGGAACGCCCGGTGTGCTCGAGCGCGCGATCGACTCGCCGGCCTGGCACAACGGCGCATTGGCGCGCCAGAAGGGGCCCAGCAGCGCGGCCGGCGATTCGCCCTGCGGGTCCTGGTTGTTGAGCAGCGCCACCAGCGTCGAGACGCCCAGCAAGTCGGCGGCCAGCACCACCTCGTTCTTCTTCTCGCCGGTGGCCTGGCCGATGCCGACGATGAATTCGAGCGCCTGCTCGAACTCCTCTTCGCTCAGGTGCACTTCCTGGACGAAGGCGTGCAGGTGGCGGGTGAGCGCGGCCATCACGGTGCGCAGGCGTTCGTCGGGCGTGCGGGCCATCGCGGCGGTCGCGATCTGGAGCACGGAATCGGGGGTGGTCACGATGTTCATGGGGCTGCCTTTTCTTTGCAAACGTTTGCATATTATGGCGATGATTAATTTCCACGCAAGAAAGGGGTTTGCGAGAGCCCCCAATGAAATCAAGGCGATACTCTGTGTTCTCGCCAAGATCAATCGTTTGCAGTAAATGAGCCCATCACCGTCTTCCCCGGTCACCATCCGCGACGTCGCGCAGGCCGCCGGCGTGCATGTCTCGACCGTGTCGCGCGCGCTCAATCCGGACAAGCGCGCGCTGATCAGCGAGGAGGTGCTGCGCGTGGTGGAAGAGGCAGCGCAGCGCCTGGGCTACCGGCCCAACCGCGCGGCCTCGGCGCTGCGCACCGGCCGCACCCACACCATCGGCGTGCTGGTGCCGGACATCACCAACCCGGTGTTCCCGCCCATCCTGCAGGGCATCGAGGCCAGCGCCGCGGCACGCGGCTACTTCGTGTTCGTGACCAACGTGATGGACCATGCACTCGCGCGGCCGGTGGTCGAGCGCATGCTGGCGCAGCAGGTCGACGGGCTGGTGATGGCCATCGCCACGCGCGACGATCCGCTGGTCGACTACCTCAAGAAGGCCGGCATGCACACCGTGCTCGTGAACCGCGCCGACGAAAGCGGGCGCCTGCCGGCGGTGGTCAGCGACGACCGGCTGGCGATGAAGCTGGCGGTCGACCACCTGGTGTCCCTGGGGCACCGCCGCATCGCACACCTGGCCGGGCCGCAGAACGTGCCGACCGGCGTCGCGCGCCGGCAGGGCGTGGAGCAGGCGCTGCGCGATCGCGGGCTCGAGCTGGCTTGCGTGGCGGAATGCGAAAGCTACAGCCGCGAGGCCGGCCGCAAGGCCATGGCGCAACTGCTCGCGCAGAACGATCGGCCCGAAGCCGTGGTCTGCTGCAACGATCTGGTGGCGCTGGGCGCCTACGACCTGCTGCGCGCGCAAGGCCTGCGTGTGCCGCAGGACATCTCGATCACCGGCCACAACGACATGCCGCTGGTCGACATGGTCGATCCGCCGCTCACCACCATCCGCCTGCCGCATCGCGAGCTCGGCTGGCGCGCAGCCGAGATGCTGTTCGACGAGATCGAGGGCAAGGCGCTGTCGGCCTCCACCGTCGTGCTGCGGCCCGAGTTGGTGGTGCGCGCGTCGACGCGCCAACTGGTGCCGCGCTGAGGCCTGGGCCGAGCGGGCACGGGGCACGGGGGAGAATGGCCCCATGAATCTGCGCTTCGTCGAAGCTTTCCACTGGGCCGTGGCGCTCAAGAGCGTGACGCGCGCGGCCGAGAAGCTGCACCTCACGCAGTCCGCGCTGTCCAGCCGCATCGCCGCACTGGAGCGCGAGCTCGGCGTGCTGCTGCTCGACCGGCGCGACAAGCAGTTCCGCCTCACGGTGGCCGGCCAGCGCTTCCACCGCCTGGCGCAGCGGCTGCTGGAAATGCAGCAGCAGATCAAGTCCGAGATGGGATCGGGCACGGTGCGCGCGCAGGTGCTGCGCATCGGTGCGATCGAGTCAGTGGTCCACACCTGGCTGACCGACTGGCTCAAGCACATGCAGGCCACGCATCCGGACTTCGAGCTGGAGCTCACGGTGGAAACCACGCCGGTGCTGGTCGACCAGCTGCAGCGCGGCAAGCAGGACCTGGTGTTCGCCGCACTGCCGGCCAGCGGCGAGGGCGTGAGCACGCATGCACTGCCCACCATGGAAATGAGCTTCGTCGGGCACCAGGTGCTGCATCCGCGGCGGCTCTACAAGCTGCAGGACCTGTTCGGCTTCGACCTGCTGACCTTCCAGCGCGGCTCGCAGCCGCATGTGGCGCTGCTGGATCTGTTCAGGCGTGCCGGCCTGGAGACGCCGCGCGTGCATGCGATCTCGTCGATCTCTGCGATGGCGCAGCTGGTCGAGGCCGGCTTCGGCATCGCCACCTTGCCCCGGGCTGCGGCCGAACATCTGGCGCTGCGCTTGCCGCTGCGCGTGCTGAAGTGCGACACCGCGCCGGCGCCGCTGCCGATCCACGCGAGCTACCGCGAAGACCCGACCTCGCACCTGACCGAGGCGGCGCTGGCCTCGGCCTTGCAGTTCGCGTCGCCCAAAACTGGGTCACACAAAAAATCGATGAGCTGAGCAAGAAATTTTGCGTTGGAGTTGGCGCGCGTTAATTTCCACAATGCGTCCCGTCACAGAGCTTTCACACACGAAAGCCTTTTACGAGGATGCACGATGCCCGCAGAACCTACCGCCAACACGAATGCCAGTCCGACCCTTGATGCCGCTTCCGATGCGCTGAGCGTCCGCCGCGCGGCGCGCAGCGGCGCGCTGGCCACGCATACCAGCGGCCTGGCGCGCGAGTACGTGCAGGGCAACGTGGTGATCCTGCCCGAGGCGCTGGCCGGCGATTTCCTGCGCTACTGCCAGCGCAACCCCAAGCCCTGCCCGCTGCTGGCGGTGTCCGAGCCCGGCGATCCGATGCTGCCCGGCCTGGGCGCGGAACTCGACATCCGCACGGACGTGCCGGCCTACCGCGTCTGGCGCGAGGGCGAACTGGTCGAGCAGCCCACCGACATCCGCACGCTGTGGCGCGACGACCTCGTGAGCTTCGTGATCGGCTGCTCCTTTTCCTTCGAGCATGCGCTCTTGGCCGACGGCATCCGGCTGCGCCACGTCGACCAGGGCCGCAACGTCGCGATGTACCGCACCCATATCCAGACCGCGCGCGCCGGCGCTTTCCACGGGCCGATGGTGGTGTCGATGCGGCCGCTCAAGGCCGCCGATGCGATCCGCGCGGTACAGATCACCTCTCGCATGCCCGAGGTCCATGGCGCCCCGGTGCATCTGGGCGACCCGGCCGCCATCGGCATCGCCGACCTGGCCCACCCCGACTACGGCGACGCGATTGAAATCCGCGCCGGCGAGATCCCCGTGTTCTGGGCCTGCGGCGTGACCCCGCAAGCGGCCATCGCCCAGGCCAAGCCGGCGTTCTGCATCACCCACGCACCGGGCGCCATGCTGGTGACCGACCTTCTCAACCGGCAGCTGGGCCGCTGCTGATCCCCATCCCAAGGAGACTCCCCATGAAGATTCGCTTCTCTGCCGCCCTCGTGGCTGCGCTGGCCGCCACCGCCGCCACGGCCCAGACCAAATGGGACCTGCCGTCCGGCTACGGCGCCAACACCTACCAGGTGCAGAACCTGCAGCAGTTCGCCGACGACGTGGACAAGGCCACCGCCGGCAAGCTCAAGATCGCGGTGCACCCCAACGCCTCGCTGTTCAAGGCCAACGAAATCAAGCGCGCCGTGCAGTCGGCGCAAACCCCGATCGGCGAATTCATCCTCTCCAGCGCCGCCAACGAAGCGCCGGTGTTCGGGCTCGATTCGGTCCCCTTCCTGGCCACCAGCTATGCCGAAGCCAGGCGCCTGCACGAGGTGTCGCAGCCCTACCTGACCAAGACGCTCGCGGCGCAAGGCCTGAAGCTGCTGTACGCCGTGCCGTGGCCGCCGCAGGGCCTGTACTCCATCAAGCCGGTGGCCTCGACCAAGGACTTGAAGGGCACCAAGATGCGCGCCTACAACCCGGCCACTTCGGCCATCGCGCAGTCGGTCGGCGCGCAGCCGGTCACGATCCAGCTGGCCGAGCTCAGCGCGGCGCTGGCCACCGGCGGCGTCGACAACTTCCTGACTTCGAGTGCCAGCGGCGTGGACAGCAAGCTCTACGAGCAGGCCAAGTACTTCTACGACGTCAACGCCTGGCTGCCGCGCAACGCGGTGGTGGTGAACCAGAAGGCCTTCGACACGCTCGACAAGGCCACGCAGGACGCCGTGCTCAAGCAGGCCGCCGCCGCCGAGCAGCGCGGCTGGCGCATCAGCGAGGAAAAGGACGGCGAGTACATCAAGCAGCTGGCCGCCAAGGGCATGAAGATCGACGCCACCAGCGAAGTCCTCAAGCAGGAACTCAAGCTCGTCGGCACGCGCATGACCGAGGACTGGCTGCGCGTCGCCGGCGCCGATGGCAAGGCCATCGTGGACGCCTACAAGAAGTAAATCCCCCCACCGGAGACATCCATGCAAACACCGGCACCGAGTGCCACGGTGGAGGGAGCGGCGCGCCTGCCTTCCGACATCGGCACCTTCCCTGCGGCCAGCGCCACCGCGCTGCGCCGCCTGCTCGACGGCCTCTTCTTCGGTGCCGGCATCCTCGGCGCCGGCTGCGTGGCGCTGATCTGCCTGCTGATGGTGGTGCAGAGCCTGGGGCGCCAGTTCGACGTCGCCACCGGCGCCATCACCGACGTGGTGGCCTGGCTGTGCGCAGCAGCCGCCTTCCTGACCATGGCGCATGCCTTCAAGCACGGCGACTTCGTGCGCGTGACGCTGCTGCTGGAAAAGCTCGGACCCGGTGCACGCCGCGTGCTGGAGCTGCTCTCGCTGGGCATCGCGACGCTCGCCACCGCCTACCTGGCCTGGTGGGCCTGCAGGTTCACCTACGAGAGCTGGGCCTTCAACGAAGTGGCGCAAGGCCTGCTGCCGCTGCCGATCTGGATTCCGCAGCTGAGCTTTGCGCTGGGCGCGCTGCTGCTGGTGCTCGCAGTCGTCGACGAATTCGTCATCGTGCTGCGCGGCGGCGTCCCGACCTTTGTGCGACTGGTCGAGGAACGCCATGCGCAGGGCGACTTCTCTTCCGACCTTTGACCTGAGGCCCGAATCATGGACATCCTGATGGTCGGCGGCGTTCTGCTGCTGTTGATGCTGACGCTGCTCTCGGGCGGCGTGTGGATTGCGATGACGTTGGCCATCTGCGGCTGGGTCGGGCAGGCCTTCTTCACCTCGACCCAGCCGGGCCTGAACCTGTTCTCGGCCTTCTGGGAAAGCAACGCGAGCTGGGAGCTCGCCGCGCTGCCGCTCTTCATCTGGATGGGCGAGATCCTGTTTCGCACCAAGCTCAGCGAGGAGATGTTCGAGGGCCTGGCGCCCTGGCTCGGCCGCGTGCCGGGCCGGCTGATGCACACCACCATTCTGGGCTGCGGCATCTTCGGCTCGGTCTCGGGCTCCTCGGCCGCGACCTGCGCGACCATCGCCAAGGTGGCGCTGCCCGAGCTCAAGAAGCGCGGCTACGACGAGAAGATGGCGCTGGGCTCGCTGGCCACGGCCGGCACGCTGGGCATCCTGATCCCGCCCTCGATCACCATGGTGGTCTACGCGGTGGCGGCCGACGCCTCGATCATCCGCGTCTTCCTCGCGGGCTTCCTGCCCGGCTTCGTGCTGATGGCGCTGTTCTCGGGCTACATCATGTGGTGGGCGCTGCGCAACCCGAAGCGCATGCCGCCGGCCGAGCCCGCCATCGGCTTCATCGAGAAGCTGCGCCGCTCGCGCAACCTGATTCCCTGCGGCGCGCTGATCGTCTTCATCTGCTGGGCGCTGGTGGCCGGCTGGGCGACGGCCACCGAATGCGCGGCCTATGGCGTGGTCGGCGCGCTGGCGCTGGCCCTGTGGAGCCGGTCGCTCACCTGGCGCAACTTCGGCGAAGGCCTGATGGGCGCGGCCCGCACCAGCTGCATGATCATGTTCATCCTGGCCGGCGCCGCCTTCCTGACCAAGACCATGGCCTTCACCGGCATCCCGCGCGAGCTGGCGCTGTGGGTCGAAGCCATGCACCTGTCGCCCACGGCGCTGATCGCGGCGCTGGTGGTGGTGTACCTGGTGCTGGGCACCGCGCTCGACGGCATCAGCATGATCGTGCTCACGGCCGCCGTGGTGCTGCCCATGGTGCAGAAGGCCGGCTTCGACCTCGTCTGGTTCGGCATCTTCGTGGTGCTTCTGGTCGAGATCGCCGAGGTCACGCCGCCGGTGGGCTTCAACCTGTTCGTGCTGCAGAACATGACCGGCAAGGACAGCAACGTGATCGCCAAGGCCGCGATTCCCTTCTTCTTCTGCCTGGTGGTGTGCATCGCGCTCATCACGCTGTTCCCGGGCATTGTCACCTGGCTGCCCGACTACGTGATGGGCGTGGCGAAGTGATCGATCGCAGAACCCTTTGCGGCATGGCCTGCGCGAGCCTGCTGCCGGCGGCCCGCGCGCAGACCGTCTGGAAACTGGCCACCGGCTATCGGGCCGAGTCCTTCCATGGCGAGAACCTGCAGCAGTTTGCCGCCGACGCGGCGGCTGGCCCGGGCGGGCTGAGGATCGAACTGCACCCGAACAACAGCCTGTTCAAACTGAATGAAATCGCGCCGGCCGTGCGCGCGGGCAAGCTGGAAGCCGGCGAGACCATCATGGCGAGCCTGGTCAAGGACATGCCTGTCGCCGGCGCCGATGCGGTGCCCTTCATCGTGCGCAGCTATGCCGATGCCCGCCGCATGTGGCGCCACCAGCGGCCGGTGATCGAGGCCAGGTTCGCGGCAGCGGGGCTCAAGGTCCTCTACGCGGTGCCCTGGCCGCCGCAGGGGCTCTATACGCAGAAGCCAATCGCCCGCGCGGCCGACCTGCGCGGCGGCAGGATGCGCACCTACAACCGCACCACCGAGCGCATCGCCGAGCTGATGGGCGCCAGTGCCGTCGACGTCCCCATGGTCGAGGTCGGCAAGGCGCTCGCCGACGGCCGCATCGACAGCATGATCACCTCGGCCGTGACTGGCGTGGAGAACCGGGTCTGGGACCACGTCAGGCACTACTACGAGATCAATGCCTGGTTCCCCAAGAACATCGTGTTCGCCGGCGAGACTGCCTTCAAGGCGCTGCCGGCACCCGCGCAGCGCAGCCTGATGAACGCCGCCGAGGCCGCCGAAGCACGCGGCTGGGCTGCCAGCGAAAGGGCCGCCGCCACCTCGGTCGATGAACTTCGCCGGCGCGGCATGAAGGTCGAGCCCACCCCGCCGGATCTGCTCACCGACGTCAAGCGCCTGGGCGAGCGCTTCTCGCTCGAATGGGTGCGCGAGGTCGGCGCCGACGCCAACTACATCTTCGTTCCCTACTTCACCCAGCAATGAACAAGCAAGCACACTCCCTCTGGCAGTTCTGGATCGACCGCGGCGGCACCTTCACCGACCTGGTGGGCCGCGCGCCCGACGGCACGCTGCACACCCTCAAGATGCTCTCGGAAAACCCCGAGCACTACCGCGATGCGGCCGTCGAAGGCATCCGCCGCCTGCTCGGCCTGAAAGCCGGCGAGCTGATCACCCCCGAGCGCGTCGAGTGCGTGAAGATGGGCACCACGGTCGCCACCAACGCGCTGCTGGAGCGCAAGGGCGACCGCACGGTGCTGGTCACCACGCGCGGCTTTCGCGATGCGCTGCGCATCGCCACCCAGGCGCGCCCGCGCCTGTTCGACCGCCACATCGTGCTGCCCGAGCTGCTGTACGAGCGCGTGATCGAGGCGAAGGAGCGCATCGGCGCCCAGGGCGACGTGGTCCAGGCGCTCGACGAAGCGGCCCTGCGCGCCTCGCTGCAGGCCGCCTTCGACGCCGGCATCCGCGCCTGCGCCATCGTCTTCATGCATGGCTGGCGCTACACCGCGCACGAGCTCGCGGCCGAGCGGATCGCACGCGCCATCGGCTTCACCCAGGTCTCGGCATCGCACAAGACCAGCCCGTTGATGAAGCTGGTGCCGCGCGGCGACACCACGGTGGTCGATGCCTACCTCTCGCCCATCCTGCGCCGCTATGTCGACCAGGTGGCGGCGCAGATGCCGGGCGTGCGCCTGTTCTTCATGCAGAGCTCGGGCGGCCTCACGCAGGCGCAGCGCTTCCAGGGCAAGGACGCCATTCTTTCCGGCCCGGCCGGCGGCATCGTCGGCATGGTGCGCACGGCTGTGCAGGCCGGACACGAGAAGGTGATCGGCTTCGACATGGGCGGCACCTCGACCGATGTGTCTCACTACGCGGGCGAGTTCGAACGCGCCTTCGAAACCCGGGTGGCCGGCGTGCGCATGCGCGCGCCGATGATGAGCATCCACACCGTGGCGGCCGGCGGCGGCTCGGTGATCCGCTTCGACGGCGCGCGCCTGCGTGTCGGCCCCGAATCGGCCGGCGCCAACCCCGGCCCCGCGAGCTACCGGCGCGGCGGGCCGCTCGCCACCACCGATGCCAACGTGCTGCTCGGCAAGATCCAGCCGGCCTGGTTCCCCAAGGTGTTCGGCCCCGCGGCCGACGAGGCGCTGGATCGCGAGGCGGCGAGGCAGCGCTTCGAAGCCATGGCACAAGAGATGAGCGACGCCACCGGCCGCAGCGTGAGCGCCGAGGACGTGGCCAGCGGCGCCTTGCAGATCGCGGTGGCGAGCATGGCCAACGCGATCAAGCGCATCTCGGTGGCGCGCGGCTACGACGTCACGCATTACACGCTGCAGTGCTTCGGCGGAGCCGGCGGCCAGCATGCCTGCCTGGTGGCCGACGTGCTGGGCATGCGCACCGTGTACGCGCATCCGTTCGCCGGCGTGCTGTCGGCCTACGGCATGGGCCTGGCCGACCAGATCGCGATGCGCGAGGCGGCGGTGGAGCGCCAGCTCGACGCCGCGGGTCTCGCAGCGGCGGCCGAGGCCGCCGGGCGCCTGCGTGCCGCGGCCGAAGACGAGCTGGCAGCGCAGGGCGTCGGCCGCGCCGGCATCGAAAGCTTCCATCGCGTGCAGGTGCGCTACGAGGGCACCGACACCGCGCTGCCTTGCACGCTGCCGTTGAGCATGACACCCGACGAAGCGGTCGCCGCGATCAGCGACGAGTTCGCGCAGGCCTACCGCCAGCGCTTCGCCTTCCTGATGCCGGATCGGGCGCTGGTGATCGAAGCCGTCTCGGTCGAGGCCGTGGGCGCCGGCGAACGCAGCGTATCGGCGCCGCAGGCCGATCCGGCCGAGGGCCATCGGCCCGAGCCGGCCAGCCACGTCTCGATGTACTGCCAGGCCGACGAGCAGCCGGCCGGCTGGCGCCAGGCGGCCCTCCATGTGGGCGAGTCGCTGGCCCCCGGCGCACGCATCGACGGCCCCGCGATCCTGGCCAGCAAGAACGCCACCACCGTGGTCGAACCGGGCTGGCAGGCGCGCGTCACCGCGCTTGGCGTCGAGCTGAAGCGCATCAAGCCGCGCGTATCGGCCCACGCCGTAGGCACCGAGGCCGACCCGGTGATGCTGGAGGTGTTCAACAACCTGTTCATGAACATCGCCGAGCAGATGGGTCTCCGGCTGTCGAACACGGCCTACTCGGTCAACATCAAGGAGCGGCTCGACTTCTCGTGCGCGCTGTTCGACGCCACCGGCAACCTGATCGCCAATGCGCCGCACATGCCGGTGCACCTGGGCTCAATGAGCGAATCGATCAAGACCGTGATCGACGGCAACCCCGGCATGCGTGCGGGCGACGTGTATGTGCTCAACGATCCCTACCACGGCGGCACGCATTTGCCCGACATCACGATCGTCACGCCGGTGTATCTGGAGCAGCAAGACGCCAGGCCGTCCTTCTTTGTCGCCTCGCGCGGGCACCATGCCGACATCGGCGGCATCACGCCCGGCTCGATGCCGCCGTTCTCGACCACCATCGCCGACGAAGGCGTGCTGATCGACAACTTCAAGCTGGTCGACCAGGGCCTGCTGCGCGAGGAAGAACTGCGCGCGCTGCTGGCCGGCGGCGCCCATCCCTCGCGCAACATCGAGCAGAACCTGGCCGACCTGCGGGCCCAGATCGCCGCCAACGAAAAAGGCGTGCAGGAACTCGGGGCGATGGTCGCGCAGTACGGCCGCGCCACGGTGGCCGCCTACATGCAGCATGTGCAGGACAACGCCGAGGAGTCGGTGCGCCGAGTGATCACCGCGCTGTCCGACGGCGAGTTCACGCTGCCGCTGGACAACGGCGCGCAGATCCGGGTGCGCGTGCGCGTGAACACCACCGCGCGCAGCGCGACGGTCGACTTCAGCGGCACCAGCGCGCAGCTCTCCAACAACTTCAACGCGCCCAGGTCGATCACCATGGCTGCCGTGCTCTACGTGTTTCGCACGCTGGTGGATGACGACATTCCGCTCAACGCCGGCTGCCTGAAGCCGATCCACGTGGTGGTGCCCGAAGGCTGCATGCTCAACCCGACGCCGCCGGCCGCCGTGGTGGCCGGCAACGTGGAGACCTCGAGCTGCGTGACCAACGCGCTGTACGGCGCGCTGGGCGTGATGGCGGCCAGCCAGTGCACGATGAACAACTTCACCTTCGGCAACGCGCAGCACCAGTACTACGAAACCATCTCGGGCGGTTCGGGCGCCGGCTCGGGCTTCGACGGCACCAGCGTCGTGCAGACCCACATGACCAACTCGCGCCTGACCGATCCCGAGGTGCTGGAATTCCGCTACCCGGTGCGGCTCGACAGTTACGAGATCCGCGCGCGCTCGGGCGGCGCCGGCCGCTGGCGCGGCGGCGACGGCGGCGTGCGCAGGATCCGCTTCCTGGAGCCGATGACCGCATCGATACTCAGCAACGGCCGCGACCACGGCGCCTTCGGCATGGCCGGCGGCCAGCCGGGTGCCGTCGGCATCAACCGGATCGAGCGCGCCGACGGGCGCATCGAAGCGCTGGGCCACAGCGCGCAGGTCGAGATGGCGGTGAACGACGTGTTCGTGATCGAAACGCCGGCAGGCGGCGGCTATGGCACGGCCTAGACGGGTTCGCGGCGCGCGCCGGTGTGGCCGTTCAGCAGCGCCGGCACTTCGCTGCGTCCGATGCCGAGGTCGAGCAGCTCGTGCTCGCTCATGGCTGCGAGCTGCAGCGCCTGGTGGCGCTCGCGGCGCTTGGCCAGCGCACGCGCGAACCAGTCGATAAAGGCTTGCAGCGATTCCTTTGCGGGCAGATTCATCCTGAGTTCCATCGCGTCTCTCCTTGAGATGCAGCGATGGTGCGACGCCGCGTGCTATTGTGGAAGTTGAGATTTCTGAAGCCACCAATCAGGATTCCTGATGCGACAGCTGAACCTGGACCAACTCCGCACCCTGGTATCGATCGCCGACCTGGGCACCTTCTCCGCCGCCGCGCAGGCGCTGCACCTCGCGCAGCCGACGGTGAGCCTGCACATCAGCGAGCTCGAATCGCGGCTCGGCGCGCCGCTGGTGGTGCGCGGCAGCCGGCGCGTGACGCCCACCGCGGCCGGCGCGGCGCTGGTGGAGCGGGCGCGACGCCTGTTGCGCGATGCCGACGAGGCGGTCGATGCGGTGCGGCGCCAGGCCGAAGGGCGCGTGGGCCGCGTGCGCCTGGGCACCTCGACCGGCGTGGTGGTCGACCTGCTGCCGCAGGTGCTCGAAGCGCTGGAGGAGCATCACGCGGGCATCGACGTCGAGGTCAGCATCCTCGGTTCGAACGAGGCGATGTCGCGGCTGGCGGCCGGCACGCTCGACATCGGCCTGGTCGCGATGCCGCAGCCGCCGCTGCGCGACCTGGTGGTCACGCACTGGCGCAGCCAGGCCATGATGGCTTTCGTGCCGCAGCGCTGGAAGGCGCCGAAACGGGCCACGCCGCAGTGGCTGGCCGCGCAGCCCTTGATCTTCAACGACGCCACCACCCACATGTACCGGCTCACGATGGAATGGTTCGCCGCCGCCGGCCACTCGCCGCGCGCCCGCATCGAGCTCAACTACGACGCGGCGATCCGAAGCCTGGTGGCCGCCGGCTACGGCGCCGCGCTGCTGCCGCTGCAGCAGACCACGGATGCGCCGCTCAACGAGCGCATGCAGGTCCTGCCGCTTTCCCCGCGCCTGGTGCGCCGGCTCGGCATCGCGCACCGGCCGCGCGCCACGCTCGACGGCGCCACCGAGAGCGTGCTTGAAATCCTCGCGCGCTTCGGGCAGGCCTAGGCCGTGGCGGCGTGGTGCTCCAGCCGGGCGCGGTCCAGCAGCTCGATGCTGCGGTAGCCCACGCGCAGCGTCCCGTCCTCTTCCCACAGCTTCAGTTGCCGGTTCACGCTCTGGCGCGAAACACCGAGCATGAAGGCGAGGTCTTCCTGCGACACGGCGAGCAGGGTACTGCCGGCGCGCGCATCCAGCGTCAACAGCCGATGCGCGAGCCGGACCGGCAGCGGCATCAGGATTGCGTCGTCGATCCAGGCCAGGGCCTGTCGCAGGCGCAGGCACACCAGCCGCGTGAACGCCATGTGCACGTCCGGACGCGTCGCGATCAGGTGGTGGAAGTCGCTCGCGGCCACCACCGCCATCTCGGTGGCGTCGACAGCGCAGGTGTCGTACACGCGCTCGCGTCCGACCAGGAGCGATACTTCGCCGAACCAGTGGCCGGGCTCGAGCATCGAGATCACTGCCTCGCGCCCGCCGGAGGCGACCACGCTCACGCGCAGCGAACCGCTCACCACGCCGAACAAGGCATCGGGCGAGGAGCCCTTGTGGAAAAGCGAATCGCCGCGTGCCAGCGTCCGGCGATGGGCCACGGCGAGCAGGGTTTGCTGAATGTCTTCGGGCAGACGCATGTCGTCTGCGCCTTGGCCGGGCGGGGGCGTCGAGTCTGGCATTGCGGGTTTCTCCGGAGAAGCAACTGCCAACAAAGGACAGTCTGCGCGCAGACGCCTGCCGATAGTACCCACGATGAAAAACCCCGCACCACTCCAAGCGCTGCGCGAGCGACTCGTGCTCGACCATTTCGCCGACGAAACCCGGCAGGACTTCGATGCCGTGCTCGGCACCTTCCCGCATCCGCACTACGAGCTCATCGCCAGCGGCGAGGTGCACGACGGCATCGACAAGGTGCGTGCGTACTACGCCGAGACGCGCAAGGCCTTTCCGGATCAGCGCCACGAGATCATCCGGCTGCGCCACGCCGACGATTCGGTGGTCGTCGAGTTCTGGCTGCTGGGCACCCATCGCGGGCCGCTCAAGGGCCTGCCGCCGACGGGCAATGCCTTCCGCTGCCGGATGGTCGCGTTCTTCATCTTCGAGGGCGAGCGGCTGGTGTGCGAGCGCGTCTACTACGACACGCTCAGCATGCTCCGGCAGCTGCTGGTCGGCATGCCGAGTGCGGCGCTGCCGGGTTTGATAGGAGCGCTGCTCGGCCAGCCCCGGGCCGAGGCGGCGACTGGGGCGGCGCTGGCCTGATCGCGCCATGAACGCAATCGATCTCAAGGAGCGCCATGCCGTCGTCACCGGCGGCGCGCGCGGCATCGGGCTGGCCATTGCACGTCGTTACCTGGAGGCCGGCGCGAGCGTCGCGCTGTGGGACCTCGAAGCCGGCGCACTCGCCGAGGCCCGTGAGCTGCTGGCGCCGCTCGGGCGGGTGCACACTGCGGTGGTCGACGTGCGGCAGGAGGCGCAGATCGAACAGGCCGCGCAAGAGGCGCACGAGGCCTTCGGCGACGTGCACATCCTGGTCAACAACGCGGGCGTGCTCGGCCCGGTGGCGCCGAGCTGGGACTACACGCCGGCGCAATGGCGCGAGGTGCTGGACATCAATCTCACGGGCGCGTACCTCTGTTGCCGTGCGCTGGTGCCCCCCATGCGGGCCGCGCGCAGCCGCGAGCCAAAGCGGGAGCCGGGCGCACCGGCGAGGCAGCGCGTGATCAACATCGCCTCGGTGGCCGGCAAGGAGGGCAATGCCTTCAATGCCGCCTACTCGGCATCCAAGGCCGGGCTGATCGCCTTCACCAAATCGCTGGCCAAGGAGCTCGCCGGCGACGGCGTGCTGGTCAACTGCATCACGCCGGCCTCGGCCGACACCGCGATCTTTGCCGGCGTTCCGCCCGAGCACCGCGAAGAGATGCGCCGCGTACTGCTGGCGCGTGTACCGATGGCACGCTTCGTCGAAGTCGACGAGGTCGCCGCCATGGCCTGCTGGCTCGCTTCGGCCGACTGCTCCTTCAGCACCGGCGCCGTGTTCGACATTTCGGGCGGGCGCTCGGTCTACTGAGCGGCACCCGGATCAAGAAAAGAGGAGACAAGCCATGATCCGCGATCCCCATCGGATCGGCCTGCTGCCGATCACCGACTTCGACGGCGCCCGCAGCGCGCCGATGCCGCAGGACCGGCTGCGTGCGCTGCGCCATCGCGGCGCACAGTTCCGCGAGCGCTTTCTCGACGAAGCGCCGGTGCGTTGCGCGCGCAGCGTCGACCTGCTGCGCATCCCGTATCCGGCCTGGTACGCCTTCAGCGGCGTGTATGCGCAGCAGCTGCTGAAGCCGCACATGGTCCACCTGCTGTCGCGCACCGTGTTGATCCAGTTCGAGGACTTCGAAGGCCAGCTTCGCACGCTGCTCTTCACGCCGGCCGACTTCGAGGCTGGCGGCGAGACACCCTATTTCAAGCGGCTGAGCGAGCAGACGCCGAAATTCCTGCACAGCACCATCGCACCGATCTATTCGACCGTGCCGCAGGCCCTGGCGAACATGGGCGTGGCGCCGGCGCAGATCGACTACATCAGCTATGACCACCTGCACACGCAGGACCTGAGGCGTTGGCTCGGCACCGGCACGACGCCGGGCCTCATGCCCAACGCGAAGCTGCTGGTGCATCGGCAGGAGCTTGCGAGCGTGCAGGGCTTGCTGCCCGTGCAGGCCGACTGGTACTGCCCGCACGGGCTGGACGGCATTCCGGCCGAACGCATCCTCGGCTTCGAGGGCAGCGTGCAACTGGGCCGCGGCGTGGCGCTGGTGCATACGCCCGGCCATACCGAAGGCAACCATTCGCTGGTGTACCGCACGCCCGACGGCATCCGCGTGAGCAGCGAGAACGGCGTGTCGGCCGACAGCTGGGCGCCCGAGCATTCGCGCCACAACGGCATTCGCCGCTACGCTCTTGCCACGGGCGCGGAAGCGATCCTCAACGGCAACACGCAGGAAGGCAGCAACGACCAGTACCTCTCGATGGTGCTCGAGAAGACCATCGCCGGCGCCTCGGCCACGCACGAGTTCAGCAACGTCGTGCCGTCGAGCGAGTGCACGCCGCACTGGCTGTTCCCGGGGGCGCCCGCGAGCCACCTGTGGGGCGAGACCGCCTTCGGCACGCCGGTGGCGGCCTGAGACGCGCGCACGAAACACGACAACGAAGGAGAAACCCGATGAACACCGCAACCCTCGCCGGCTCCCCCACCGGCGCCCCGCACGAAATGGCGGCGCGCGCCGACGACGCGCTCTTTCGCAAGATCACCTGGCGGCTGATCCCGCTGTTGTTCGCGTGCTATGTCCTCAACTACCTGGATCGCACCAACGTCGGCTACGCGCAGTTGCAGATGAAGGACCAGCTGGGCTTCAGCGATGCGATCTTCGGGCTCGGCGCCGGCATCTTCTTCGTCGGCTACGCGCTGTTCGAGATCCCGAGCAACCTGATGCTGGCGCGCATCGGCGTGCGCGCGACGCTGCTGCGCATCATGGCGCTGTGGGGGCTGACTTCGGCCGCGATGATGTTCGTCAGCACGCCCACGCAGTTCTACGTGCTGCGCTTCCTGATCGGCGTGTTCGAGGCCGGCTTCGCGCCCGGCGTGCTGTTCTACCTGACGCTCTGGTACCCCTCGCGCCGCCGCGCACAGGTCACGGCGCTGTTCTTCATGGCCTATGGCGCCGCGCCCATCGTCGCGGGGCCGATCGCCGGGCTCACGATGACCTATCTCGACGGCGCTCTCTCGCTCAGGGGCTGGCAATGGCTGTTCCTGCTGGAGGGCCTGCCGAGCGTGCTGCTGGGCATCGCGGCCTTCCTCTGGCTTTCCAACAGCCCCGCCGATGCGCCCTGGCTCAGCGGCGCCGAAAAGCTGCGCGTGCTGCGCACGCTGGAGGAAGACCAGGCCGCGCAAGGCCCGGCCGGGCGCCAGACCATCGGCAGCGCGCTGCGCGACGCGCGCGTGTGGCTGCTGGGCTTCATGTCCTTCCTGATCATCCTGGGCAGCTACGCGCTGGCGTTCTGGCAGCCGACGATGATGAAGGCCATGGGCCTCAGCGTGCTGCAGATCGGCTTCTATTCCATCGTGCCTGCGGTGGTCGGCATCGCGGCAAGCATCCTGGTCGGCCGCCATTCCGACCGCACGCGGGAGCGACGCTGGCACTTTGCGGTGGCGGCAGTCGTCGGCGCGCTCGGCTTGTCGCTCACCACGCTGTTCATGCACAACCCGCCGGCCGCGGTGGCCTGCCTGGCGCTGGCCGCGGCGGGCATCGGCAGCGCCTTCATCATCCTGTGGGCGGTGCCCGGATCCTTCCTGTCGAAGAACGCTGCCGCCACCGGCATCGCGCTGATCAGCACCGTGGGCGGGAGCGCGGGCATGGTGGCGCCGATGATGGTCGGTGTGATCAAGACCGCGACCGGCGGCTTCGGCTTGAGCCTCTACATCCTGAGCGGCGCGCTCGTGCTGTCGGCGCTGTTGATGCTGCTGGCGCTGCCGAGGAGCGCGCTGCCGCAGGCTCAGCGCGGTTTCTGAAAGTCGCCTTCGATCCACGCCGCCGCGCTGTCGGCATTGAGCTTGAAGCCCGGGGCCACGCGCACCTCACCCAGCTGCGCGCCGAGTTCGTCGTGCGCGCGGAGCACGGCATGCGGGTTGTCCTCGTCCGGCACGATCTGCAGCGAGACGCGGATGCGCTCCGACCCCGCGCCGACGCTCACGCTCTTGTTGAGCTGCGCATGCAGCTGCTGCTCGTGCCGGCGCAGCACCTCGGCAGCCGTCTTGACCAGCGTGTGGAAGGCCGGCGCATCGAGCGGCTTGGGATTCTTCTTGTCGCGGCCCATGGTCCAGGGCCCGACCAGCGCTGGTTCGGGGTCGCCGTGGCGCGTCATCGAAACGGCCCAGCCGTCGTCGTCCTCGTTCTTGATCACGCGGGCGGTCCAGCGCTCGTCGCTCCAGAGGGTGGCTTCTTGAATGAGGGTGGTCTGTTCTGTCATGGGGGTGGGTCAGAAGATGGAAAGGCCGGTGCGCGCAACGAAGAGTTCGAGCGCCTTCATGCCCAGCAGCGAATTGCCCGTGGCATCGAGCGCGGGCGACCAGACGCACAGCGTGAGCTGGTCGGGCACCACCGCGACGATGCCGCCGCCGACGCCGCTCTTGCAGGGCAGGCCGATCGAGAAGGCCACGTCGCCGGCGGCGTCGTAGGTGCCGCAGGTCAGCATCAGTGCGTTGATGCGCCGCGCATGGCGCTCGGTCGTGATCTCCGGCTCGCCGTCGCGCGGGTGGGCGCCGTCGCGGCACAGGAAGCCGGCGGCGCGCGCCAGTTGCACGCAGCTCATGCGGATCGCGCACTGGTGGAAGTACATGGCGAGCACGGCCTCGACGCCGTTGTCGAGCTTGCCGAAGCTCTTCATGAAATTCGCGAGCGCGTAGTTGCGGTAGCCCGTCGCGGCCTCGGAGGCTGCCACCTCGGCATCGAAGCCGATGGGCTCGCCGCACAGGTTGCGCATGAGTTCGAGGATGTCGGCCTTGGCATCGCCCTGGCTCACGAGCCGGTCGGCCACCGCGATGGCGCCGGCATTGATGAAGGGATTGCGCGGTCTGCCCTGCTCATGCTCGAGCTGCACCAGCGAGTTGAATGGATTGCCCGAAGGCTCGCGGCCGATGCGCTCCCACAGCGCGTCGCCCATGCGCCGCATCGCGAGCGTGAGCGTGAAGAGCTTGGAGATGCTCTGGATCGAGAAGGGCGTCGCAGCATCGCCGGCAGATGCCTCCTGTCCCTGGCAGGTTCGCAGCGCGATGCCGAACTGCTGCGCCGGCACGCGCGCGAGCGCGGGGATGTAGCTGGCGACCGTGCCGCCGGCGCCCAGCAGGGGGCGGATCTGCGCGTTGATCTCGTCGAGGATGGGTTGGAAGTTCATGAGCGTGGGCGTGACGCATTCATTTCGGTGGATTCTGCAGTCGCTTCCACGGAATGACCGGCCAGTCGCTGCGCATCTGGGCCGTCTCGCCGCCATAGACAACACTGCCGCCTTCCAGCGCATCCGGAAATAGCGCAGAAAACCCCGACAGCCCCCTGAAGTAGTCGGAGTTGACCGTGGCGCCGGCCCTGATCTCGACCGCGCGGAATCGACGTCCGGATGGCAGCAGCAGATCGACTTCGTTGCCGGTGGCGTCGCGGTAGAAATACATCTCCGCCGTCTCGCCGCGGTTGAAACGCGATTTCAACGCCTCGATGACCACGAAGTTCTCGAACAGGCTGCCGAACAGCGGATCGCGCGCGACCTGTTCCGGCGTACGCAGGCCGAGCAGCCAGCACGCCAGCCCCACGTCGTGGAAGTAGAGCTTGGGACTCTTGACCAGACGCTTCGATGTGTTGGTGAACCAGGGCGGCAGGACGTGCACGATGTAGCTGGTCTGAAGCAGGTCCAGCCAGGCTCGCGCAGTCGCGTGCGAGACGCCGGCGTCGTTGCCCAGGCTCGTCAGGTTCACGAGCTGGCCGATGCGACCTGCGCACAGGCGCACGAAGCGCTCGAAGCGTTGCAGGTCGTGCACTGCAGCCAGCTGGCGCAGATCGCGTTCCACGTAGGTCGCAAAGTAGTCGCCGAGGGCCTGCGAAGGATCCAAGCCGCGGTCGTGGATGCGCGGATAGAAGCCCGTAAGCAGGGTCTGTGGAAGTTCGGGAACGGGATGGATCTGTGCGACTTCCGCGAGCGAAAACGGCAGCAGGCGCAGCACGGCCGTTCGGCCCGCCAGCGACTGGCTTACGTGCGACATCAGTTCGAATTGCTGGCTGCCGGTCAGGATGAAACGGCCCGGCGACGCATCCTCGTCGACCAGCGATTGCAGATAGGACGGCAGTTGCGGCGCGCGCTGGATCTCGTCGACGATGGCGCCGGCTTCGATGCCCTTCAGGAAGCCGCGCGGATCTTCGTGCGCAAAGCGGCGGGTGTCAGGGTCTTCCAGCGTGACATAGCGCTTGCCGGCGAACAGCTCGCGGCACAACGTGGTCTTGCCGCTTTGCCGTGGACCCGTGAGGGTGAGCACCGGGTACTGCTGTGCCAGGCGTGCGGCCAATGGGGCGATGTCGCGCGGGATCATGCCCCGATTCTAGGCAGGTCGTGCAAATTGAAGAAATTTTCTTCAGTTTGCACGACCCATTGATTCAGGCTTTTCCTTCACGCCCGCGCGTCGGTTCACCAGCACGATACCCAGGGCCACGCCTGCCAGCGCCAGCACCAGCTGCAACGTCAGCGGCTCCTTGAGCAGCACCACGCCGAACACCAGCGCGAACAGGGGCGTGAGAAAGGTGAAGGACGAGATGCGCGTCGCCGGATAGTGCCGGAGCATCCACATCCAGGCCAGGTAGCTCGCGAAGGCGCCGATCGCGGTCTGCAGGAAGATCGAGAACCAGGCGTAGGTGGAGTATGAGAAGCCCCACCGCTCGCCGAGCGCGAGCGACAGCAGCGGCGAGACCGCCGCGGTGACCGCGATCTGATAGAAGAGCGTCTTCTCGGCGCTGGCGGTGGCGAGCCGGGTGGTGCGGATCGCGAGCGTCGTCAGCCCCCACAGCACGCCGGCCGCGAGCGCGAGCGCATCGCCGAACAACTGGCCCGAGCTGCTGTGGCCGAAGCTCTCGCTGAAGGCCAGCACCACGCCGGCGAAGGCGATCGCAAGCCCGATCCATTGCATGCCGCGCAGCCGCTCGGCCGGCACGAAGCGCGGCAGCAGCAATGCCACCACGAAGGGCGAGGTATAGAGAAACACCGTGAGCCGCGAGGCGGTGGTGTGCTGCAGCCCGATGTAGATGCAGGTGAACTCACCCGCGAACAACAAGCCCGCGAGCAGGCCGCCGGCGAGCGTGCCGTCGCGCTCGAACAGCGGCACGCGGCGCCACAGGCACCACAGCCACAGCAGCACCACCGCGCCCACCATGCGGATCGATGCCTGCCACAGAGGAGGCACCTCGGTCACGGTGGTCTTGATCAGGATCTGCTGCAGTCCCCAGAAAGCGCAGCAGGCGAGCAGCAGGGTGGTGGCACGGGTGTCGAGGTGGTGTTTTCTTTCAATCATTCTTTTCTTCTGGGACTTGTCTCTGTTCTGGGTGGGGCAAGCGCATACGAGGGCTTGCCGTGCGTGCCGATCATCAGGTCGTCGACGACGAGCTCGACATCGGGCACGGTGCGCGCCGCCTGCGTCAGCCGCTGCGCCAGCGCGCGCGATGGCACGCAGCCTTGCAGATAGACCCAGCGCCGCTGCACCACGGCCCAGACGCTCGCGCGCTTCACGCCGGGCACTGCGCCGAGCGCGGCCTGCACCTTGGGTGCCAGAACCTTGTCGTAGCGGTAGGCGTTGCTGTCGCTGCACTTGCCTTCGAGCCAGCAGCTGGTGCCGCGCTCCAGCCGCGCATGCATCTGGCTGCGGCGCTCTTCGGCGGTGTAGAGCGGGCCTTCGGGCACGGGGCAGCCGCGTGCACCCGACGACACCTGGAAGAAGGGATCGTCGAACCAGTTTTTCTTCTCGGGGCTGGCGATGGCTGCTGCGCAGGCCATGGCGAGCAGTGCCACCGGCGCGGCGCGGCGCAGGCGTAAAGGCATGCGCCGATCGTAGCCCGCCTGCGCGATTCCTTCAGGCGGCAGCCGGGGGACGTTGCTGCGCGCGGTGCAGGTCGGCCGTGGGATGCACGCGCTGGATCGGCGCGCGCTGGACATCGCGGCGCGCAATGGCGGCCACTTCGCGCATCAGCGCGCGCGCATCCCAGGCTGGCGGCCAGCCCTGCCACAGGCGCAGCGCGCCGTTGACGAACACCGCCTCGATCTGGTCGCGGTTCGCGAAGCGCACCAGCTCCCATGTCAGGTCCCAGCTCGGCACGAACTCCGGCACGTCGAGGTCCAGCAGCAGGAAATCGGCGGCCAGGCCGCAGGCGATGCGGCCGGTGACACTGCCCAGGCCCGCGGCCTCGGCACCGCGGTGCGTGGCGTGATCGAGCCAGAGCCAGCCGCCACCGCAGGAGGAGTCGCCGTTGGCCAGGCCGTGCGTCAGGCGCTGAGTTGCCTCGGCCGCGTCCATCAGCCGAAAGCCGTCGGCGCGCGTGCCGTCGGTGCCGAGGCCGAAGGGCACGCCCAGCATGGCCAGCAGGCCGGCATCGAGCACCGCGTTGCCTTTCCATTGGCTGGCCACCGGGTTGTAGGCGACGGCGGCGCCGCTGTCGCGCAAGAGGCCCATTTCGCGCGGCGTCAGCAGCGTGGCATGCGCGAGCAGGGCCGAGGCGTTGAGCGCGCCGCAGGCATGCAGCAGTTCGAGCGGACGCTGGCCGCGCGCGACCAGCGAGCGTTCGACGGCAGCCAGGTGTTCGTTCACATGGGTCTGGAAGCGGCGCCCGCTTTCCTGCGTGAGGGCCGCCACGTCGTGCAGCATGCGATCGGTCGCGGCCTCCGGGATCGAGATCGCGAGCGAGGGATGCACCAGCGGGTCGTGTTCGAGCCGGGCCAGGAAGGTCGCGGCCGCGTCGAGGATGCGCCGGGTGCCGGCCTCGTCGCCTTCGAGGCCCGCGTCGTTGCAGATCATGCCGAGCACGCAGCGGATGCCGGTGTCGCGTGCCGCGCTCGCCACGGCATCCAGGCCGGCCTCCGACCGGGTGCCCGCATCGACCACCGTCGTGAAGCCGCCGCGCAGCGACTCGAGCGCCGAGAGCTTGGCGGCGAGGTAGGCCGCTTCGGCACCGAGCATGGATTCCATCGGCACCCAGATGCGCCGGAAGATCTCCGAGGGTTCGCCGAAGGCGAGCGCCTTGCCGAAGGACTGGGTCAGGTGCGTGTGGGTGTCGACCAGGCCCGGCATCAGGAGCCGCTGGGGCAATGCGATCGGCGCCAGGCCCGGATGCGCCGCGCTCACCTCAGCCAGCCGGCCCACCTGCGCGAAGCGGCCGTCGCGCACCAGCACGGCCATGTCCTGCTGCGGGCCCTCGGGCAGCATCAGCCATTCGGGGGCCAGCAACAAGTCCTTGCGTGTATCGAGTTGGTCAGGAGACAGCATGGTCGCTCCGTTGAAAGTTTCAGGCCAGCAGCAGCCAGGCGAACCAGGCCCCCACGGCCAGCAGCAGCAGGGACACCATGCGCTGCATCTGCCGCACGTCGAGCAGGGCCGCGGCGCGCTGCCCCGCAATCGAGCCCGCCAGCATCAACACGCCGCAAAGCAGCGCAAGTGAAAGATCGAGCCGGCCTTCGATCGCATGCACCGTGCTGCTCGCCAGCGCCACGGGCAACTGGATGGCCTGCGCCGCGACCACCGCGAAGGCGAGCGGCTGGCGCAGCAGCATCAGGAGCGGGATCACCAGCACCGGCCCGCCGGTGCCGGTGAGTGCAGAGCCGAGCCCCACCAGCGCACCCAGCGCGAGCAGGGCCGTGGTGCCGAGAGGCGCCGCGGATGCGGGCGCCGGGTTGGATGCCGCCATCAAGCCGCGCCAGCCCGCGAAAAGCACCAACGCCGTCACGCCGGACATGAGGAGGCCGGCCGGCAGCCAGCGCAGCATCAGCGCCCCGGCGGCGGCACCCGCGAGCGCGCCAGCGAGCAGCGGCACGCAGCGCGCGGCCAGGGCGCGCTCCCGGCGCAACGGGCCGAGCGCGACCAGTGCGGGCAGCGCGAAGCCCAGCGATGCCGCGGCGATCGCCTGCGGCAGCGGCACCGCGCCCAGCTGGGTCAGCACCGGCACCAGCAGCACGCCCCCGATGCCGCTGGCGCCGATCAGCGCGCCGGCCAAGAGCACGGCCGGCAGCACGATCCAGGCGCTGGTCATCGTCATCAGCATCGGGACACTCTCGTTACTCGGCCTTGATGCCGGCGGTCTGGACCACGCCGGCGATGGTCTTGCGTTCCTTGGCCAGGTAGTCGGCGAAGGCCGGCCCGGCGATCAGCTGCGGCTTGACCGCAATGTCGCCGAGCTTGCGCGCGATTTCCGGGTCCTTGAGGGTGGCGTCGAGCGCGCTCACCCAGGCCGCGATCACAGCGGGTGGGGTGCCGGCCGGGGCCAGCACGCCGAGCCACGAATCCATCTCCAGGCCCTTGAGCTCCGGCGTCTCGGCCAGCGCCGGGATCGCCGGCGCACTGGGCGAGCGGGCCAG
The DNA here is from genome assembly GCF_964253805.1 of Variovorax sp. LjRoot175. NCBI lineage: Bacteria > Pseudomonadati > Pseudomonadota > Betaproteobacteria > Burkholderiales > Comamonadaceae > Variovorax > Variovorax sp. LjRoot175. The sequence continues at coordinate 238,874 of NZ_CAXURY020000001.1, forward strand.
CGAGGTGACGCCGAAGGCCTTCACCTTGCCGTCCTTGATGAAAGGCTGCGCCAGCGTGAGCGGCAGCACCGCCAGATCGACCTGGCCGCCAGCCACGTCGGTCAGCACCTGCGGCCCGGACTTGTAGGGCACGTGCACGATGTCGATGCCGGCGCGCAGCTTGAACATCTCAGCCGTGACGTGCAGCGAGGTGCCGACGCCGTCGGTGCCGAAGTTGAGCTTGCCCGGCTGCGCCTTCGCGAGCTGGATGAGTTCGCCCGCGGTGCGCGCGGGCAGCGCCGTCTTGCCGATCAGCACGAAGGGCGAGGTACCGACCGTCGCGATCGGCACGAAATCCTTGAAGGTGTCGTAGCGCACGGCCGAGGGTGCGACCAGCGGCGCGACGTTGAGCGGGCTGGCCACCGCGAACAGCAGCGTGTAGCCGTCGGCCGGCGAGCGCGCGGCCTTCTGGGTGCCGATGGTGCCGGCCGCGCCGGCCACGTTCTCGATCACCACCGGCTGCTTGAGCAGCTCGCCGAGCTTGGCAGTCAAGAGGCGCGCCGTGGCGTCGACGCCGCCGCCGGCCGAGAACGGCACAATCAGCGAGATCGGTTTGGCGGGGTAGCCCTGGGCCTGGGCGGCGCCGAGGCTGGCGCCGAGCGCGAGCGCGGCGGCGGAACGGAAGAAGGCGCGGGTTGCAAACATGGTCGTTTCCTCGGTCGATGGAATGAACGGAAAAAAAGCACCCAGACAGTGCGAGATACTACTTGTTATGACATGTCATAACAAGCCATGCAAACCCTATGCCAAATCAAATCCCAGGGTGACGAATGTCTGAACTTCCGCAATCGCTGCATGCGCAGCTTCGCGACGCGCTGCGTGCGCGCATCCTCGACGGCCAGCTCGCGCCGGGGGCCAAGCTGCCTTCCGAATCGGAATTGACCGCCGAGCACGGCGTGAGCCGCATCACCGTGCGGCAGGCCCTGGGTGCGCTGCAGGCCGAGGGCCTGATCGTCAAGCTGCACGGAAAAGGTGCCTTCGTATCCCACCCGAAGGCGGCGCAGAGCCTGAACCGCCTGCAGGGCCTCAACGAGGCGCTGGCGCTGGAGCAGCACGCGGTCAGCAGCAAGCGGCTCGCGTGGCGCGAAGTGAAGGCGCCGGCTGCCGTGGCGCGCCAGCTGCAGCTCACTGCCGGCGAGACCGTGTACCACCTGCAGACGCTGCGCTACCTCGACCGCGAGCCGCTCTCGGTCAACAACTCCTACCTGCCGCGCTTCCTGGGCGAGCGGCTGGCGCGCGTGGACTTCTCGCAGCGCGACCTGATCGAGATCTTCGAGCACGAAGGCGGCCTGGAGATCGGCGAGGCGCAGCTGGAGATCGGCGCCGGGCTGGCGCGGCCGCAAGAAGCGAAGCTGCTGCAGCTCGCGCCCGGCTCGCCGGTGCTGCAGGTCGAGCGGCTGGTGCACGCGGCCGGCGGCGGGCCGGTGCACGTGGAGATCGCGGTCTACCGCGCCGACACCTTCCGCTACAAGCTCAGCCTGCGGCGCTGAGCGCTGCCTGCGCTACAGCGGATGCTCGGTGTAGAAGCGCCCGCCGTGAAACAGCAGCGGCGAGGCGCCCGGGTTGTGGGTGCAGCGTTCGACCTCGCCGACGAAGATCACGTGATCGCCTTCGTCGTAGCGGCTGCGGTTGAAGCACTCGAAGCTCGCAGCCGCGCCCACCAGCACCGGCGCACCGCCCACGCCCTCGCTGAAGGCGACATCGGCCCAGCGGTCGACGTCCTTGGTCGCAAAACGTTCGGCCAGCTCCTTCTGGCTGGCGGCGAGGATGTTGATCGCGTAGTGCGAGCCGGTGCTGAGCGCCGCCATCGAGGCCGCGCCGCGCGCCAGGCTCCACAGCACCAGCGGCGGGGCCAGCGACACCGAGTTGAAGGAGTTGGCCGTCAGGCCGACGAGGCTGCCGTCGGCGGCGCGCGCCGTGACGATGGTCACGCCGGTCGCGAACATGCCGAGCGCCTCGCGGAATTCGTCGGACGTGAAGGAAGGCGGTTGCGCCTGGGCGGGAGCGGTCACGGGGAAGCGGGGAAGTGAAAGCCTATTCTGGCCGATCGCCTCGGATGGCGCTGTCGCAAGCTTTCAGCCGAAGAACCAGTAGCCGACGGCGATGGCGCCGACCACGCCGGCCAGTTCCGCCAGCAGCGCACACCCCACCGCATGCCGCGCGCGCTGGATGCCCACGGCCCCGAAGTACACGGCCAGCACGTAGAAGGTGGTCTCGGTGCTGCCCTGGATGGTGGCCGCGACCCGTGCCGCGAAGCTGTCGACGCCCTGGCTCTGCATGGTCTCGATCAGCATCGCGCGCGCCGCGCTGCCGGAGAAGGGCTTGACCAGCGCCGTGGGCAGCGCATCGACGAAGCGTGCGTCCCAGCCCGTCAGCCCTACCAGCCAGCGGATGCCGGCGAGCACCATGTCGAGCGCGCCCGAGGCCCTGAGCACACCGACCGCGCACAGCATCGCGACCAGGTAGGGCAGCAGGTTCTTCGCGACGTCGAAGCCTTCCTTGGCGCCCTCGATGAAACACTCGTAGACCTTCACGCGCCGCAGCGCGCCGGCCAGCAGGAAAGCGAGCACGATTCCGAACAGCGTGAGGTTGCCGAGCAGCGAGGACAGCGAAGCCAGGGCAGCCGATGAAAGCGTTGCCAGCAGCGCCATGAAGCCGCCGAGCAGCAGCGCGCCCGGCAGCAGGTAGGCCAGCACCACCGGATCCCACAGCCTGAGGCGCTGCACGAAGGCCACCGAGAGCAGCCCGACCAGCGTGGAAGCGCTGGTCGCGATCAGGATCGGCAGGAACACCAGCGTCGGATCGGCCGCGCCCTGCTGCGCGCGGTACATGAATATCGTGACGGGCAAGAGCGTCAGCGAGGAGGCGTTGAGCACCAGGAACAGGATCTGCGCGTTGCTTGCGGTGGTCGCGCTCGGATTGAGCGTCTGCAGTTCGCGCATCGCCTTCAGGCCGATCGGCGTGGCCGCGTTGTCCAGGCCCAACGCATTGGCCGCGAAGTTCATCGTGATGAGGCCCAGCGCCGGGTGGCCCGCGGGCACCTCGGGCATGAGGTGCCGGAACAGCGGCCCCAGCATGCGCGCGAGCCCGGCCACCAGCCCGGCTGCCTCGGCGATGCGCAGGAAGCCCAGCCACAGCGTGAGCGTGCCGAACAGCAGCACCATCACTTCGACCGACAGCTTGGCCATCGCGAACAGGCTTTCGACCAGGGCGGCGAACACCGCGGCGTCGCCGCCGACGAGCCAGCGCACAAGCGCAGCCAGCGCTGCCGTCAGAAAGAAACCGAGCCAGAGGCCGTTGAGCACGCGTATCCCTTGTTGAATGCGCGCCGATCATAGGGGGCGGTGCAGCGTTACATTGCGGCGCATGTCGAAGCTCGCGAAATTCGGCGCCGTGCTGATGTTTCTCGCTCCCCTGCTGCTCGGCGGCTGTGCCACGCTGCCCGCACCGGTGCCGGGCGTGCCGACGCACGCGATCACCGACGTCGCAGATACGCACCTGGCGCAGCTCGCTGCAAACGCTGCCCCGGCTGGGCAGTCCGGCTCCTCGGGCTTTCGCCTGCTGCCTGAAGCGCCCTTCGCCTTCGATGCGCGCATCTCTCTGGCCCGCCATGCCCGGAAGTCGCTGGACGTGCAGTACTACCTGATCCACAACGACGAAGTGGGCCTCTTCTTCCTGCGCGAGCTGCGCGACGCGGCCGCGCGCGGTGTGCGCGTGCGCCTCTTGATGGACGACCTCTACACGGGCGGCCAGGACGAGCTGCTCCTCGCGCTGGCCGCGCACCCGAACGTCGAAGTGCGGCTGTTCAATCCACTGCCTTCACGCGGTGGGTCGCTGGTCATGCGGGTCCTGTTCTCGCTGCATGAATTCGGCCGCATCAACCACCGCATGCACAACAAGCAGCTGGTGGCCGACAACAGCTTCGCGGTCTCGGGCGGCCGCAACATCGCGAGCGAATACTTCATGCGCAGCACGTCTGCGAATTTCATCGACGTGGACCTGCTGTCCTGCGGACCGATCGTGCGCGAGATGTCCGACGCCTTCGACCGCTACTGGAACAGCGAGCAGGTGCGGCCGATCGGCAACGTGGTGCCGGGCGCGATGCCGCCCGAGCTTGCCCGGCGCCGTTTCGACGAGCTCGCAAGCGCGGCCGCGCCCGATGTGCCCCTGCGCCCGCGCGACGTGCTGGACCGCAGCGCCGTCGGCCAGCAGCTCGAGGCGGGCGCGCTCGACCTTTACTGGGCCAGCGCGCAACTGTTCGCCGACGATCCGGCCAAGATCACGCGCGCGAGCAGCGAAGAAGCCTATCGCGGCAGCGTGAACGAAGGCGCGCTCGGCGTGGTGAATTCGGCACGCAAAGGGGTGATGATCGTGTCGCCGTACTTCATTCCCGGCGAGCGTGGCATGGCGATGATGAAGACGGCGATGGCGCGGGGCGGACGCATCGAGCTCGTCACCAACTCGCTGGGCGCCACCGACGAACCGCTGGTCTACGCGGGCTACGCGCGCTACCGCGCCGACATGCTCAGGATCGGTGTGACCATTCGGGAGATCGGGCCGGTGCTCAGCGGAAAGTCCGGCCGCTTCGGCGATTTCGGCAAGTCGATCAGCCGGCTGCATGCCAAGCTGGCGGTGATCGACGACAACCGCCTCTTCATCGGCTCCATGAACCTGGACCGCCGTTCGTCCTCGGTCAATACCGAGACGGGCTTGGTCGTCAACAGCGCCGAGCTGGTCGCGGACTTCAGGCGGCTCCTGTCAGGCGCGCGGACCAACATCTCGTACCGGCTCCGACTCGCACCCGACGGCCAGCACGTGCAGTGGCTCGAGTACGACGAGGCCGGCAAGGACATCGTCCATGATGACGAGCCGGGCGGCTACTTTTGGCTGCGCTTCCAGAACTGGATGTTGTTGCCGCTGGTGGGCGAAGAGCTGTTGTAAGGAGTGCCATGAATCTCAGCCGTCGAGACCTCAATCGTGCCGCCCTGTGGCTTGCGCTCGCCGGCTGCGCTGCACCGCTGGCCGCCTGCGCGCAGGCCGCGCCGCGCTGGCGCTCGAACCCCTTCACGCTCGGGGTCGCGAGCGGCCAGCCGCGGCCGGACAGCGTCGTGCTCTGGACCCGGCTGATGCCGGATGCCGAAGATGAATCGGCCCGCAATGCCATGCCGGCCTGCACCGTGCGCTACGAGATCTACGGCGACGCCGCGCTGCAACGCCTGGTCATGCAAGGCGAGGTCGTGACCGATGCCTCGCGCGCCTTCAGCGTGCACGTCCACGCGCAGGGCCTGGCGCCGCAGCGCGACTACTGGTATCGCTTCAGCTGCGGCGACGCGCAAAGTCCGGTGGGCCGCACGCGCACCGCGCCGGCGCCGGATGCGGATGTGCGGCGGCTGCGCTTCGCGCTCGCCTCCTGCCAGAACTACGAGCATGGCTTCTATGCCGCGCACCGCGAGATCGCCGGGCGCGAGCTGGACTTCGTGCTCTTCGTCGGCGACTACATCTACGAGGGCAGCAGCACGGCCCCCGAAATGCGCCGGCACGGCGCGCCCATACCGCACACGCTGGGGGCCTACCGCGAGCGCCATGCGCTCTACAAGCGCGATGCGGACCTGCAGGCGGCGCATGCCGCGCATCCGTGGATCCTGACCTGGGACGACCACGAGGTGGTCAACGACTATGCCGACGATCGCGACCCGGCCTATACCGAGCCCGCACTTTTCCTGGCCCGCCGCGCCGCGGCCTACCGGGCCTATTTCGAGCACATGCCGCTCGCGCTGCCGCCGCAGGGCGCGGCGATGCGCATCCTCGACCGCTATGCCTGGGGCCGGTTGGCCGAGCTCTGGACGCTGGACTGCCGCCAGTACCGCAGCCACCATGCCTGCGCCGATCCGGCCCGTGATTCCGGCCGTGGGGTGATCGGCTGCGCGGAGCTCGCGGACCCCGCGCGCACCATGCTCGGCGCCGAGCAGTCGCAATGGTTCGCGCAGGGCCTGGCCGGTTCGAGGCGGCAGTGGAAGCTGTTCGGCCAATCCACCCAGATGAGCCCCACCGGCCTCGAGACGCCGCAGGGCCGCCAGACCTGGACCGACGGCTGGGACGGCTATCCCGAAGCGCGCCGGCGCCTGTTTCAGGGCGTCGCCGACGCGGGCGTCAAGGATGTGGTGGCGCTGGGCGGCGACGTGCACCGCTACGTCGCCGCCAATCTGCGCGTGCAGCCGAACGATCCCGGCTCGCCGGTGGTCGCGAGCGAATTCGTGGGCGGTTCGATCAGCTCGCGCGGCGCGAGCCAGGCTGCGATGGCGCGCATGCGGCGCGACAACCCGGACGTCGTGCATGCCCGCGGCGACGAGCGAGGCTATGCGCTGATGGAGCTCACGCCCGAGGCGATGCAGTGCGAATTCCGCGCGACCGCGTATCCGGTGGCGTCCGATGCGAGCTTCCACACGCAGGCGCGCTTTGCGGTCGAGGCCGGTCTGGCCGGGGTGCTGCCGGCCTAGATTCTTTCAGCGACGCGGCACTTCGATCAGCAAATCGGGCCTGAAGCCCTCCTGTTCGCCCTTGCCCATGTACCCCAGCGGGTTCGCGACCACGCGGCAGCCGTTCTTCACGTAGTCAAAGGCATGGTGAAGATGCCCGTGCAGCCAGAAGTCGGCGCTCGGCAGCAGCTCATCGAGCGAATTGCAGAAACCTGCCGTTCCCGGACTCAGGCCGTAGCGCGGATCGGCGCTCGCCAGCGTGGGTGCAAAGTGCGTGATCGCCACGGTGGGGCCGTCGAAGGGTTGGGCGAGTGCGTTGCGCAGCCACGCTTGGCACGTCAGTGAGTGCTCTCTCAGTGCGTCTGCCAGGAAGATCTCGCCCGAGCGCAAGGTGGCGGCTTTCTCGAGGTAGAAGTTCGCCGCGCGCATCGCCTTGCCGCGTTTCCTGAGCGCCTCGGTCATGGTGTCGGCCGGTTCGACCAGCGCATCGAAGTCGGCCCACAGCGTGGTGCCGATGAAGCGCACGCCCTCGATGACGCGGCTTTCGCGCTCCAGCCACAGGATGTCCAGCGCTTCGCAGAGTTCGCGCAGGCGGGCATGAACCGTGTCGAAATCGGCGTTGTCGTATTCGTGATTGCCCGGAACGTAGAGCACCGGCATCGGCCAGCCATGGCGAGGCGAGAAGCGGGTCAGCCCGAAATCGGGCTCGATGATGCGTGATCCGGGCTGATAGGAGCCGATATCGCCCGCAAGAACCAGCAGATCGGCGCCCGGCGCCGGTGCAATCTGGAGCTGGGGATGCACTTCCAGGTGCAGGTCCGAGAGCAGCTGAAGCTTCATGGCGCGCCAGTCTAGGCGAATATCCTCATGCGTAACGCGCATGAGAAGGGGCTGGAAATACTGGGGAAAACCCTTAATCTTGGTTCCATCACCACTCCAACGCCGGCTCGGGCCGTGCACCATCATGTTCAGCCTTGTTGCCCAAGTGGCACGTTTCTTCCGTTTCGACACCATCGAAGTCCCCGCCAGCCCGGCCGCCGCGCTGATGGAAAGCGCCGACCATAGCGCCGGCGTCGACGCCCATCACGCCCAGGAACTGCGCGCCGCCGCCAGCGCCTGGCTAAGCGTCGTCCGCTGAGCCTGCAAAGGCCGCCTCGGCGGAGCGCAGCAGCGCCTGCCGCAGCCATTCGTGCGCATGGCCGTGCTGCGCCCGCCGGTGCCAGATCGCATCGACGTGCACCAGCGGTTGCTGGAAGGGCAGTTCGCGCAGGACCAGCTGCTCGTCGATGCCCGTGACCTTGACGAAGTGGCGCGGCAGGACCGTCAGCAGATTCGAGTTGGCGACCACCCGTCCGGCAGTGAAGAACTGGTTGACCGTGACCACGATGCGCCGCTCCCGTCCCAGCGCGCCCAGCGTCTGGTCAATGAAGCCGTAGGGTCGGCCGGAGAAGCTCACCAGCAGGTGGCGCGCGGCGCAGAAGCTGTCGAGCGTCAGGGGCGCCCGCGCCAGCGGATGGCCGCGCCGCATCACGCAGACATATTCGCCGACGTAGAGCCGCTGCGTCTCGAAAGGCACCGCGGCATCGGACTGGCCGCGTGCCGCCAGGCTGGCGATCACGGCCGGGAAGTAGCCGATCGCCATGTCCACCTCTTCGTTCTCCAGCATGCGCCGGGGATCGCGGGTGGTCAGCGGCAGCACGCGCAGCGAGACGGCGGGCGCTTCCTTTTCGACGATCTGCACCAGGCCGGGGATCAGTTCGGCGGCCGTGGCGTCGGCCATGGCCAGCAGGAAGGTGGTGTCGGCAATGCCGGCATCGAATTCGCCCGGCGCCAGCGTGTGCTGCAGCTGCCGCAGGGCGTCGCGCACGGTCGGCCACAGCGCCAGCGCGCGCGGCGTGGGCTCCACGCCGCTGCCCGAACGGCGCACCAGCTCGTCGCCGAGCGTCTCGCGCAGGCGGCGCAGCGCATTGCTGACGGCCGGCTGGGTGATCGAGAGATTGCGCGCCGCGCGCGTGAGGTTGCGCTCCGCCATCACCTCGTCGAAGACGCGGAGCAGGTTGAGGTCGAGCGTACGGAAGTTGACGTCCATCAGTCATGTGAATGATAGGCATCACGAAGATAAAGTGGTGGAACATTAGGGAAACTACTAATATCGCCCCATCGGCTTCGGCCTTTCGTCCTTTTGGAGGGACTTCATCATGACCAGCTTTGTTCACGTAGACCAACCGGCCACTCACCCGGGCGTCGCCCGCGCCGAGGCCGTGATCGACCACATTCGCGTCGCACGCCGCAGCTTCGACGGTGCCCGCGGCCTGGCAGCGCTGCTGCTGGCCGCCATCGTCGCGTCCTTGCTCGTGGTGGCGGACAAGCTCATGTCGACCTGGAACGACGGCGGCCTGCTCGTCGCCTGGCTCGTGCTCTGGGGCGTGGCGTTCGCCGCCATCGCGTTCTTCGCCGGTACCGCACGCAGCCTGGCCGTCCGTGCCCTGTCTGCCATGCGCGCCGCAGCTCGCCGCCGTGCCGCGGCCCGCGCCGACGAGCAGTTCATGGCCTATGCGAAGCTCGATCCGCGCATTCTTCGCGACCTGCAGGCGATCGCTTCGCGCCAGGAAGCGGACACGGTCGAAGAGCCGGTGCTCGCCAAGCGCTCCGCCGATGCTGCGACGCCGACGCTCTACCAGGCGATGCGCCGCGTGAACCTCGGCCAGTACTACTGATCTTCTTTAACCTGAGAAAAAGCCGCCCTCGGGCGGCTTTTTCTTTTGGGCGAGCGCAGCGATCAGGCTGCCAGGCGCTGCTCGATGGCGGCCTTGGTAGCCGACAGCTCCTTCGGCAGGTGGTGCGCCAGCTGCTGGAACAGCTCGGCATGCAGCTTCAGCTCGGCCTGCCAGGCGGCCTTGTCGATGTGGGTGACGGTGTCGAACTGCTCGGCGCTGAAGTCCAGGCCGGTCCAGTTGAGATCCTCGTAGCGCGGGCTGACGCCGAACACATGCTCGGTGCCCTCGGCCTTGTGCTCGATGCGGTCGATCATCCACTTCAGGACGCGCATGTTCTCGCCGTAGCCGGGCCAGACGAACTTGCCGTCCTCGCCCTTGCGGAACCAGTTGGTGGTGTAGATCTTCGGCAGCTGCGCGCCCAGGGCTTCGAGCTTCTTGCCGAGGTCCAGCCAGTGCTGGAAGTAGTCGCTCATGTTGTAGCCGGCGAAGGGCAGCATCGCGAACGGATCGCGCCGCACCACGCCCTGTTTGCCGCCGGCCGCGGCGGTGGTTTCCGAACCCATCGTGGCAGCCATGTAGACGCCTTCGACCCAGTTGCGGGCCTCGGTCACGAGCGGCACGGTGGTGGAGCGCCGGCCGCCGAAGATGAAGGCGTCGATCGCCACGCCCTTCGGGTCGTCCCAGGCGTCGTCGAGCGCCGGGTTGTTGATTGCCGCGACCGTGAAGCGGGCGTTCGGATGCGCAGCCTTGGCGCCGGTCTCCTTCGCGAAGGCCGGCGTCCAGTCATTGCCCTGCCAGTCGATGGCATGCGCCGGGGCTTCCTCGGTCATGCCTTCCCACCAGACGTCACCGTCGTCGGTCAGCGCCACGTTGGTGAAGATCACGTCGCGGTCCAGGCTGGCCATGCAGTTCGGGTTGGTCTGGATGTTGGTGCCGGGCGCGACGCCGAAATAGCCCGCCTCGGGGTTGATCGCGTGCAGCTTGCCGTCGGCGCCCGGCTTGATCCAGGCGATGTCGTCGCCGATGGTCGTGACCTTCCAGCCTTCGAAGCCGGCCGGCGGGATCAGCATCGCGAAGTTGGTCTTGCCGCAGGCGCTGGGGAAGGCAGCGGCCACGTGGTACTTCTTGCCCTCGGGGTTGGTCACGCCGAGGATCAGCATGTGCTCCGCGAGCCAGCCTTCGTCGCGGCCCATGTTCGAGGCGATGCGCAGCGCGAAGCACTTCTTGCCCAGGAGCGCGTTGCCGCCATAACCCGAGCCATAGCTCCAGATCTCGCGCGTGGCGGGGTAGTGGACGATGTACTTGGTCTTGTTGCAAGGCCAGGCCACGTCCTTCTCACCGGGCTCGAGCGGCGCGCCCACCGTGTGCACGCAGGGCACGAATTCGCCATCGGCGCCGAGCACGTCGTACACGGCACGGCCCATGCGGGTCATGATCTTCATGTTGACCACCACGTAGGGGCTGTCGGACAGCTCAATGCCGACGTGCGCGATCGGCGAGCCCAGCGGTCCCATGCTGAAGGGCACGACGTACATCGTGCGGCCTTTCATGCAGCCGTCGAACAGCGGTTGCAGGGTGGCACGCATTTCCGCCGGCGCCATCCAGTTGTTGGTGGGGCCGGCGTCTTCCTTCTTCTCGGAGCAGATGAAGGTGCGGTCTTCGACACGGGCGACATCGCTCGGATCGGAACTCGCGAGGAAGGAGTTGGGGCGCTTGGCGGGGTTGAGCTTCTTGAAGGTGCCGGCGTCGACCAGGCGCTGGCAGAGCCGGTCGTACTCTTCGGTGCTGCCGTCGCACCAGTGAATGGCCTCGGGTTTGCACAGCGCGGCCATGTCGGCCACCCAGGCGATCAGCTTCGCATTCCTGACATACGAGGGCGCCTGTACGGTCAAACCCTTGAGAGGTGCGTTCATCAATGTGTCTCCTAAGTTGAAAAATCGTCTTTCCGAACGGGGCTCGGTGCCTGGAACAGGCGAGGTCCGTTGGAAAAAACGTTTCCCGTCTCGGGAGGCGAGGATCGATGCGGCCGGGTGGGCTCGTGCATCCTCGGTGGGCGGGGCGGCGCTCGGTGTCCGCCGGCGCCGCAGCCGGATGTCAGGCCATATAGACGGCGATGGATGCCAAAAGCAGCATCAGCACGCCGCCGGCCACCGGTAGGACAAGGGGCATCAGATGAACGATTGATTCGACGGCGTCGTTCTCGACGACGGCGTCTTGGCCGGGTTCGACAGGCGTTGGGTTGGACATCGTTGTTCCTTGGGTTCGCAAAACTGAGGCCATTTTACCGACTGGCCTGCGGATGGCCATCTAGGGGCTTGCCAGAGCTTTCAGCGCTGCTCGGCCGCTTCGAAACCGGCATCCCGCAACGCGTCGAGCACCGCCGACAGGTGGGGGCGCCCGCGGGTCTGCAGCACCAGTTCGATCTCGACGTTCTGCGCCGCCAGCATGGTGAAGGCGCGCTGGTGATGCACCTCATCGACGTTGGCGCCCGCTTCCGCCACAGTGGCCGTGATCTGGGCCAGGGAGCCGGGCACGTCGCGCGCGCTGACGCGCACGCGCGCGAGCCGGCCGGCCCGGACCATGCCGCGCTCAATGATCGCGGCCAGCAGCAGCGGGTCGATGTTGCCGCCCGAGAGCACCAGCCCGACCCGCTTGCCCTTGAAGCGCTCCGGATGCCGGATCAGCGCGGCCAGCCCGGCGGCACCGGCGCCTTCGACCAGCGTCTTCTCGATTTCGAGCAGCATCAGCACGGCCTGCTCGATGTCGCCCTCGTCGACCAACAGCAGGTCGTCGACCTGGGAGGCGATGATCTCCCGCGTCAGCACGCCGGGCGTGCCCACGGCGATGCCCTCGGCGATGGTGCTCGTGCCCTGGACGTGCTGCGTACCCTGAACGGCGTTGACCATCGCCGGAAAGCGCCGGGTCTGGACGCCGACGATCTCGATCCCCGGCTTGCGCGCCCGCGCCGCCAGCGCCATGCCGGCGATCAGGCCGCCGCCGCCGACCGAGACCACCAGCGTGTCGAGATCGGGCACCGCATCGAGCATCTCGAGCGCCACCGTGCCTTGCCCGGCAATGATCGCTTCGTCGTCGTAAGGATGGACGAAGGCCAGGCCTTCGCGCTCCGCAAGCGCCAGCGCGTGGGCGCGCGCCGCGTCCAGGGTGTCGCCGTGCAGTTCGATCTCGGCGCCGAAGCCGCGCGTGCGCTCGATCTTCACGCCCGGCGTGAAGCGCGGCATCACGATCAGCGCCCGGAGGCCGAGGCGCTGCGCGTGATAGGCCACGCCCTGGGCGTGGTTGCCGGCCGACATGGCGATCACGCCATGGGTGCCGGCCAGGGACAGGTCGACCAGCTTGTTGCAGGCGCCGCGTTCCTTGAACGACGACGTGAACTGCAGGTTCTCGAATTTGAGGAACACCTGCGCGCCGACGATTTCGGAAAGAGTGCGCGATTCCACGCAGGGCGTATTGAGCACTTGCCCGCGCAGGCGCACGGCGGCGCGTTCGATGTCTTCGATTCCAAGCATGGGCGGCATTGTGGCCGGATTCGCAACATCAGGGTTTTTACCGTTCCCGAGTCTTCCCCAAGCCAAAACTCTGCGCTATGGTCGCGCTCAGGTTCTCATTCTCCTAGCGTGAGGTTGTTCGATGGTCAAGCGTTCCGGGGTCGACGTGGTAGCGGCTGCTTCGCGCGGGCACGCATTGCCGTCGCCCGGGCTCAAGGAAGCGCCCGTGCTCGAGCTCATGTGCTCGCATTTCGTGCTCACGCTGGCGGCCAAGCAGGGCCCGCGCTTCAACGTGCGGCGCGACCTCAACGGCCTTCTTTCGCTCACCGGCCGGCACCTGGTGTGGCCGGCGCCGGTGCTCTTGCGCCTGCGCGAGTTCCTGGGGCGCCGCTGCGCGGGCAATGAGATCTGGAAGGGCGTCGAGAACTTCGACGGCCGCACGCTGCTCGAGCGCCACGGTGTCTGGCGCGGCCCTTATGAAGAAGGCACGCTGTTCTTCTACCTCGACGAATACGCCAAGGACCAGCCGAAGGACCTGCTCTCGGTGCTTTCGGTCACGCGCGACTGGCTCACGCATGCGCTGCGCAAGCAGTCGACCCTGGTCGAGAAGAACATCGACGCGCTCGCCGGCCTGCTGCAGCTCAACAAGGCCGAGCGCGCGCTGCTGCTCTACGGCACGCTGGCGCGCTACCAGCGCGACCTGCGCTCACTGCTGGTCGAGTTCAAGGTCAACAACGCGCCCGAGGCCTACGCCGCGATCGCCGAGGTGGCCGGCGTCAATGCCAGCGATGTGGGCGAAGCGCTGCGCGCGGGCTCGCGGCTCGAGCGCATTGGCCTGGTCGAGAACCTGATCTCCGAGCACAACATCACCGACCTGGCCGACCTGATGAAGGTCAGCGAGAAGCTGCCGCCGGTGCTGATGCGCGAATACCGCGACCACAACGAGCTGATGGCCGTGTTCACGCGACCGTCCGCGAAGAGCGCGCTGTCGGTGCAGGACTTCGCCTTCGTCCAGGACGACGCGCAGATGCTCGTCACCTTGCTGTGCGCCGCGGTGGCGCGCAAGGAGGCCGGCGTCAACGTACTGCTCTACGGCCCGCCCGGCACCGGCAAGACCGAGCTCGCCAAGGTGGTCGCGCAGGCGGCGGGGCTCGAGCTTTTCGAGGTCGAGTACGCCGATCGCGACGGCAACTCGCTGTCGGGCCGCGACCGCTACCGTTCGCTGCAGATCGCACAGGTCTTTCTCAAGGGCAGCGCGCAGGCGGCGCTCTTGTTCGACGAGGTCGAAGACGTGTTCCCGCCGATCAGCACCGAGGCCGCCCAGCTCATGGCGCGCGCCGAGCAGGTGCCCGCCCCGGCCAGCGGCAGCGTGAGCGGCAAGGCCTGGGTCAACCAGATCCTGGAATCGAATGCGGTGCCCACGCTGTGGGTGACCAACCGCATCGAGCAGATCGATCCGGCCTTCCGGCGCCGCTTCGCCTACCACCTCGAGCTCAAGTCGCCGCCGCCCGGCGCGCGCGAGCAGCTGGTTCGCAAGACGCTCGAAGGCGTTTCGGTGTCCGAGGCCTTCACCGCCAAGCTGGCCGGCCGCAAGGGCCTGACGCCGGCGCAGATCCGCACCGCGGTGCGCTTCGCCGGCCTGGCCATGACCGAAGGCGCGTCAGTCGAAAGCCTGATCGAGCGGCAGCTGCGCAATGCCGATCTCGCCCTGGGCACGCCCGACGCCCTCGGCGCGCGCCGCAGCGTGACCACCTACGACCTCGGCATGCTCAACGTCGAGACCCGCTTCGAGATCCCACGCATCGTCGAGGCGCTCAAGGCGCGCGGCCACGGCACGCTGTGCTTCTACGGCGCGCCCGGCACCGGCAAGACCGCGCTGGCCGAACACATCGCCAAGACCATCGGCCGCCCGCTGATCATTCGGCAGGCGAGCGACCTGATGAGCAAGTACGTCGGCGAGACCGAGCAGAACATGGCGGCCATGTTCAAGGAAGCCGAAGCCGAGAAGGCGATCCTGTTGCTCGATGAGGCCGACAGTTTTCTGCAGGACCGCCGCGGCGCGCAGCGCACCTACGAAGTGACCGAGGTCAACGAGATGCTGCAGGGCATGGAGCGCTTCGACGGCATCTTCGTCTGCACCACCAACCTGCTCGACCGCATCGACCAGGCGGCGCTGCGCCGCTTCACCTTCAAGATCAAGTTCATGCCGCTGACCGGCGAGCAGCGCGAGCGCATGTTCGTCACCGAGGCGCTGGGCGGCGACGCGACCCGCATGACGAGCGAGATCACGCGGCGGCTGGCCCGCCTCCCGCAGCTTTGTCCGGGCGATTTCGCGGCCGTGAAACGCCAGACGGATATTCTTGCGGTCGAGTTTTCGGCCGCCGAGTTTCTCGATCAGCTCGATGCCGAGCACCGGATCAAGCCCGAAGTGCGCGAATCGCGCGGCATCGGCTTCGTCCAATAAGCAAGACCAACGCAATCGCGGCGCCGGGCACCGGCGCGCGAGGGAGAGCTTCATGAGGGTTGTACTGCCCATGCGCGCAGCGCTGGCCATGCTCGTGGCCGCGGCCACGCTCACGGCCTGCGGAGGCGGCGGCGGTGGGGGCGGCGGTGGATTGCCGCTGGCCATGGCGCCGACGCCTGCGGCTTCCGGCGACGAGCCCATCGTCGCGTCCTCCAGCGTCGCCGGCCAGTGCGCGGCTCCGCGCACCGGCGTCGACCCCGACACCGGCGCCGCCTTCCCGGATCAGCTCGGCACCCTCGCCGCCGAGAAGCGCTGGGTGCGCGGATGGATCGACGAAACCTACCTCTGGTTCGACGAGGTGCCGACCACGCTGGTCGCCGGCGACTACGCCACGCCGATTACCTACTTCAACGTGCTCAAGACGCCCAAGCTCACGGCGGCCGGCCGCGCCAAGGACCGCTTCCATTTCACGCAGGACACTGCCGCCTACCGCGCCTTGTCGCAGAACGGCGTCGGCGTGGGCTATGGCGCCGAGCTGGCTTTTCTGAGCGCCTCGCCGCCGCGCGACGTGCGCGTGGCCTACACCGAGCCCGGTTCGCCCGCGGCGCAAGCCGCAATCGTGCGCGGCACGCGGCTCATCGAAATCGATGGCGTCGATCTGGTGAGCGGCACCGACACCGCCACGCTCAATGCCGGCCTCGCGCCGGCGCGCGAAGGCGAGGCGCACAACTTCAAGCTGCGGGCGCCCGACGGCAGCGAGCGCACGTTGACGCTGACCGCGGCGCGCATCACGCGTACACCGGTGCAGAACGTGAAGACCATCGCCACGGCGAGCGGCCCGGTCGGCTACCTGCTCTTCAACGACCACCTCGCAACGGCCGAAGCGCCGCTGGTCGCGGCCGTGAATCAGCTCAAGAGCGCCGGCATCGCCGACCTGGTGATCGACATGCGCTACAACGGCGGCGGCTTGCTCGACATCGCCAGCGAGCTGGCTTCTATGGTCAGCTCGGGCGCAGCGACCACCGGCGCCGTGTTCGAGCGCCTGCAGTTCAACAACAAGAACCCCTTCAACCTGGCGCCTTCGCAGGCCACCCTGCCTTTCCACGCGACTTCGCGCGGCTTCTCGGTGCCGGCGGGCCAGGCCTTGCCGCGGCTGGGCCTGTCGCGCGTCACCGTGCTGGCGGGCCCCGACACCTGCTCCGCCAGCGAATCGGTGGTCAACAGCCTGCGAGGCATCGGCGTCACCGTGAACCTGGTCGGCGGCACCACCTGCGGCAAGCCCTACGGCTTCTTCCCGCAGGACAACTGCGGCACCACCTACTTCGCGATCCAGTTCCAGGGCGTGAACCAGCAGGGCTTCGGCGACTACAGCGACGGCTTCGCGCCCGCCTGCGTGGTCGCCGACGATTTCGGCCATGCGCTCGGCGATCCGGCGGAGGCGCGGCTCGCGGCCGCGCTGGCGCTGCGCAGCGGCGGCGCCTGTCCTGCGCCGGTTTCATCGAACAAGGAAGAGATGGCGCTGCGCAAGGCCGAGGCGGCCGGCCAGCCCTACCTGGTGCGCTCGCCGGCGCGTGAAAGCCGGCTGCTGGCGCGGCCCTAGAACGCCGCGCAGACCCGCAGCACGTCCGACCCGTAGGCTTCCAGCTTCTTGCTGCCGATCCCGCTGATGCCCTGCAGGTCCTCGAGCGTGGCCGGCGCGCGCTCGGCGATGGC
This sequence comes from Variovorax sp. LjRoot175, assembly GCF_964253805.1. Lineage (NCBI taxonomy): Bacteria > Pseudomonadati > Pseudomonadota > Betaproteobacteria > Burkholderiales > Comamonadaceae > Variovorax > Variovorax sp. LjRoot175. Next base: position 255,789 of record NZ_CAXURY020000001.1, read on the forward strand.
GGCGAGCGTGGCGTCGTGGAAGATCACGTAGGCCGGCAGGTTGTGCTCGCGCGCCACCTCGGCGCGCCAGGCCTTGAGCGCTGCGAAGCGTGCCTGGCCGGTCGCATCGAGCGTGGCCGCGGCCGGCGAGGGCGCGCCGCGCGCGGTTTTCTCGCGCCGCGGCTTGCGCTCGGCCGGCGATGACACCGACTCGCGCAGCAGCACCTGCGTCTCGCCCTTGAGCACGGCGCGCGAGCCCTCGGTGAGCTGCAGCGTGTTGTAGGCCTGCGCATCGACGGCCAGCGCGCCGGTCGCGATCAGCTGGCGCAGCACGCCGCGCAGCTGCGCCTCGCTGAACTCGCTGCCGATGCCGAAGGTGCTGAGCGAGCCATGGCCGAACTGCGTGACCTTCTCGGTCGTCTTGCCGCGCAGGATGTCCATGATGTGGCCGGCGCCGAAGCTGATGCCGCTTTGCTGCTGCACGCGGTAGATGGTGGACAGCAGCTTGCGCGCCGCATCCGTGCCGTCCCACACCTGCGGCGGGTTCAAGCAGTTGTCGCAATTCCCGCATGTGGCCCCCACGCTCGGCACTTCGTGTCCTCGCGGCCCCCCGAGGGGGCCGCGGCCGCCTTGGGGCGGCCCGGCGTCGGCCGAGGCGCGCTGGTAGCTCTCCCCGAAATAGCCGAGCAGCCGCACGCGCCGGCAATCGCTGGCCTCGGCCAGCGAGAGCAGCGCATCGAGCTTGCCGCGCATCACCTGCTTGAACTCCTCGCCGGCCGGACTCTCGTCGATCATGCGGCGCTGATTCACCACGTCCTGCAGGCCGTAGGCCATCCAGGCGTCGGCTGCTGCGCCGTCGCGGCCGGCGCGGCCGGTCTCCTGGTAGTAGCCCTCGATGTTCTTCGGCATGTCGAGGTGGGCGACGAAACGCACGTCGGGCTTGTCGATGCCCATGCCGAAGGCGATGGTCGCGACCATCACGATGCCTTCGTCGCGAAGGAACTGGTCCTGGTGCTTCTGGCGCACGGCGGCATCCAGGCCCGCGTGGTAGGGCAGGGCGTTGGTGCCCGCATCGCGCAGCGTCTGGGCCACGTCTTCCACGCGCTTTCTCGACTGGCAATAGACCACGCCTGCATCGCCTTCGTGCTCGCGCTCGATGAAGCGCAGCAACTGCGTGGTCGCGTCCTTCTTCTCGACGATGGTGTAGCGGATGTTGGGCCGGTCGAAGCTGGAGACGAACTGGCGCGCCTCTTCGAGCTGCAGCCGCTCGACGATGTCGGCGCGCGTCAGCGCATCGGCCGTGGCGGTGAGCGCGATGCGCGGCACGCCGGGATAGCGCTCGTGCAGCACCGTCAGCGCGCGGTACTCGGGCCGGAAGTCGTGGCCCCACTGGCTCACGCAATGCGCCTCGTCGATCGCGAACAGCGAGAGCTTGCCGCGCTCCTGCAGCGAATCGAGCTGCGAGAGAAAGCGCGGCGTCGTCACGCGCTCGGGCGCCGCGTAGAGCAGCGTGATCTCGCCGCGCAGCATGCGGCGCTCCACGTCCTGCGTCTGCTCCCAGTCGAGCGTGGAGTTGAGAAAGGCCGCGTCGACGCCGGCTTCGTGCAGCGCACCGACCTGGTCGTGCATCAGCGCGATCAGCGGCGACACCACCACCGTCACGCCGCGGCCCGCGCGCTGCCGCGCAATGGCCGGGATCTGGTAGCACAGCGACTTGCCGCCGCCCGTGGGCATCAGCACCAGCGCATCGCCGCCGGCCACCGCGTGGTCGACGATCGCCTGCTGCGGGCCGCGGAACTGCGCGTAGCCGAAGACCTCGTGGAGGATCTGCTCCGGCGCGGCGTCAAGTGAATCGGAAGCCAGGGTGGACAAGGGATTGCTGTATTTCTAGGGGCGCCCCGAGGGCCGGGGCTGCATGCGGGGAAACGGACGCGCGCACCTCCCGTGCGCGCGATGGCGATTGTCCACGAAGCGAGGGCGGGCAGCGAGCGGCTTTCCGGCTGGCATGGCGCTTGCGAACAAGGGCGCTATTCGCTGCTGCGCTATCCTGTCTAGACAGCTTTTGGTGCATGAAACCGATTCTGCGCACTGGGAGCGGGCAAAGCCAGGCTTGATCGGGGCCGCAATCCCGGGTTAACCTGTATATACAGGTGCATCGCAGCGAATGAAACTCGGCCCCTTGCCAGCAAACCGTCCCTGCGGACGCTTGCAGCGAGCCGAATTTTTTTCAAATGCAACAGGAGAACCTTGATGGTCAAGACGGTCGGAAAAATCGCCTCGCTGCTGGCGGCGGGCGTGTGTGTCGCTGGCATGGCGGCGAACGCCCACGCGCAGGAAACCAAGATCGCCCTCGGCATGTCCGGCTGGACCGGCTTCGCGCCGCTCACGCTGGCTGACAAGGCCGGCATCTTCAAGAAGAACGGGCTGGACGTCGAGATCAAGATGATCCCGCAGAAGGACCGCCATCTGGCGCTCGCCTCGGGCGCGATCCAGTGCGCGGCCACGACGGTCGAGACCCATGTGGCCTGGAACGCCAACGGCGTGCCGATCGTGCAGATCTTCCAGATGGACAAGTCCTATGGCGCTGACGGCCTGGCCGTGCGCAACGACGTCAAGAGCTTCGCCGACCTCAAGGGCAAGGCCGTCGGCGTCAGCGCGCCGGGCACCGCGCCGTACTTCGGCCTGGCCTGGATGCTCAACAAGAACGGCATGACGATGAAGGACGTCAAGCTGGTCTCGCTCGAGCCGCAGCCCGCTGCGCAGGCCTTCGTGGCCGGCCAGAACGATGCCGCGATGACCTACGAGCCCTACCTCTCAACCGTGCGCGCCAACCCTGCGGCCGGCAAGATCCTCGCCACCACGCTCGACTACCCGATGGTGATGGACACGGTGGGCTGCGCGCCGACCTGGCTCAAGGCCAACGCCAAGGCAGCCCAGGCTCTGACCAACTCGTACTTCGAAGCCATCGAGATGATCAAGGCCGACCCGGCCAAGTCGAACGAGATCATGGGCGCGGCCGTCAAGCAGACCGGCGAGCAGTTCGCCAAGTCCTCGGCCTATCTGCGCTGGTCGGACAAGGCGGCCAACCAGAAGTTCTTCGCCAGCGAGATCACGCCCTTCATGAAGGACGCCCAAGCCATCCTGCTGGAGGCCGGCGTGATCCGCAAGGCGCCCGAGGATCTCTCGGTCACCTTCGACACCAGCTTCATCAAGTAAGAGCGAGCAGCAAGCATGGACGCGACGCCCGTCATCAACGCTTCGAAGCCGGCAGTCTCTGCCGGCCCGGCCGCCACAGAGCCGGCGCCGCGGCGGCGCCGCGCCCTCGCGCCGCTCGAGCCCGTCAGCGCGCGTGCGCGCTGGCTGCTGGGTCTGGGCTTCTTCGTGCTCTTCGTGGTCGTCTGGACCTTCTTCACGCTCGGTGGCTTCGTGTCGCCCACCTTCCTGGCCAGCCCGGTCACGATGCTCAAGGAAGGCGTTTCGCTCTTCACCGAGTACAACTTCATCCACGACATCGGCATGACGGTGTGGCGCGTGTTCGGCGGCTTCGTGCTGGCCGCCATCGTCGCCGTGCCGCTGGGTATCGCGATGGGCACCTGGAAGAGCGTCGAGGCCTTCTTCGAACCCTTCGTTTCCTTCTGCCGCTACCTGCCGGCCTCGGCCTTCATCCCACTGCTGATCCTGTGGGCCGGCATCGGCGAGGCGCAGAAGTTGCTGGTCATCTTCATCGGTTCGGTGTTCCAGATCACGCTGATGGTGGCCGTCACCGTCGGCAGCGCGCGCCGCGACCTGGTCGAGGCTGCGTACACGCTGGGCGCCAACAGCCGCGGCATCGTCGCGCGGGTGCTGATCCCGGGCGCCGCACCGGGCATCGCCGAAACGCTGCGCCTGGTGCTGGGCTGGGCCTGGACCTACGTGATCGTCGCCGAGCTGATCGGCTCCTCTTCGGGCATCGGCCACATGATCACCGACAGCCAGGCGCTGCTCAACACCGGGCAGATCATCTTCGGGATCATCGTCATCGGCGTGATCGGCCTCATCTCGGATTTCGCCTTCAAGGCCTTGAACCGCCGCCTGTTCGCATGGAGCACGATCTGATGAACCAGCTTTCGATCCGCGGCGTGTCCCGCACATTCACCGGCACGCGCGGCCAGAGCACGCAGGCGCTGTTGCCCATCGACTTCGAGGTCAAGGAAAACGACTTCGTCACCATCCTCGGCCCCTCGGGCTGCGGCAAGTCGACCTTGCTGCGCATCGTCGCCGGCCTCGACTATCCGACCGAAGGCCGCGTGCTGCTCGACGGCCAGACCATCGAAGGCCCGGGCGCCGACCGCGGCGTGGTGTTCCAGAGCTACACGCTCTTCCCCTGGCTCACCATCGCGCAGAACATCCGCTTCGGCCTGCGCGAGCGCGGCATGAGCGAGGCCGAGCAGAAGGAGCGCAGCGACTACTTCATCGCCAAGGTGGGGCTGCGCGGTTTCGAGAGCCACTTTCCCAAGCAGCTCTCGGGCGGCATGCAGCAGCGCACCGCGATCGCGCGGGCGCTCGCCAACGACCCGAAGATGCTCCTGCTCGACGAGCCCTTCGGCGCGCTCGACAACCAGACCCGCGTGCTGATGCAGGAGCTCTTGCTCGGCATCTGGGAATCGGCGCAGAAGACGGTGCTCTTCGTCACTCACGACATCGACGAAGCCATCTTCATGGCCAATCGCGTTGCGGTGTTCAGCGCCCGGCCTGGCCGCATCAAGAGCGAGATCGCGGTCGACTTCCCGCATCCGCGCCACTACACGATCAAGACCTCGCCCGAGTTCATGGAAATCAAGGCACGGCTGACCGAGGAGATCCGCGCCGAATCGATGGCGGCGGCGGAGCATTGAGATGAATCCACGCAAGGCCCAGCCGCCGCAGCCCGCACTCGCGCTGTACGAGCAGGTCAAGGCCTTCATCACGCACAAGATCCAGGACGGCTCCTGGCCGGCCGGCCATCGGCTGCCGTCGGAGAGCGAACTGGTCGCGCAGTTCGGCGTCGCGCGCATGACGGTCAACCGCGCGTTGCGCGAGCTGGTGGAGCAGGGGCGCATCGTGCGCGTGGCCGGCGTGGGCAGCTTCGTGGCCGAGAACAAGCCGCAGTCGACGCTCTTGCAGATCGCCAACATCGCGAGCGAGATCCGGGTGCGCGGCCACGACTACCGCTGCGAATTCCTGGTGGCCGAGCGCATCGCGGCCTCACCCGACGTCGCCGTGTGGCTGGACCTCAGGCCCGGCGAGTCGGTCTTCCATACCGTGTGCCTGCATCTGGAAAACGAAATCCCGGTGCAGCTCGAAGACCGCCACGTCAATCCGCACGCCGTGCCGACTTTCCTGGAGCAGGACTTCTCCACCGTCTCGCCCAGCGAGTACCTGGTTCGCAACGTGCCCTTCGACCAGATCGAGCACGTCGTCGATGCGGTGCTGCCCACGGCCGAGCAGGCCGAGCGCCTCGCGATGCCGGTGACCGATCCCTGCCTGCTGCTCACGCGCCGCACCTGGACGCGCAGCGTGCCGGTGACGATGGTGCGCTGCCTGCATCCCGCTTCGCGCTATCGGCTGGGCAGCCGCTTCCGCGCCGACGGCAATCCCAGCTTTGGCTGACGGGCGAATCCAGAACCGGCTTCGCACGCACCTACTTGTATAGACAGGACCCCGCATGGACAACGCCTCCCTTTCCCTCCCACCGCTGGTGCTCACCCCCGGCGAAGTCGACCTCGCCACGCTGCGCCGCGTGCATGCCGGCGGCGTGCAGCTCGCGCTGGATCCGTCGGCGCGCAGCGGCCTGCTCGCGTCCCAGGCGACGGTGCGCAGGATCGTCGATGCCGGCGAGACGGTCTACGGCATCAACACCGGCTTCGGCAAGCTCGCGCAGACCACCATTCCGCATGAGCGCCTGGCCGAGCTGCAGCGCAACCTGGTGCTCTCGCACAGCGCCGGCACCGGTGCGCCCCTGCCCGAGGGCGTGGTGCGGCTGGTGCTTGCAACCAAGGCCGTGAGCCTGGCGCGCGGCCACTCGGGCATCGCGCCCGAGATCGTCGATGCGCTGATCGCGCTCGGCAATGCCGGCCTGCTGCCGCGCATTCCGTCCAAGGGCTCGGTCGGCGCGTCGGGCGATCTGGCGCCGCTGGCGCACCTGGCCTGCGTGCTGATCGGGGAGGGCGAGGTCACGGCGCCCGACGGCGCGGTGATCGGCGGCGCGGAGGCGCTGTCGCGCATCGGGCTCAAGCCCTTCGTGCTCGGCCCCAAGGAAGGCCTCGCGCTGCTCAACGGCACGCAGGTGTCGACGGCGCTCGCGCTCGCCGGCCTGTTCGGCGCCGAGGACGTGTTCGCGGCCGGACTGATGGCGGGCGCGCTCTCGCTCGAAGCGATCCAGGGCTCGATCAAGCCCTTCGATGCGCGCATCCATGCCGCGCGCGGCCAGCCGGGCCAGATCGCCGTGGCGGCCGCGGTGCGCACGCTGCTCGAAGGCAGCGAGATCATTCCCTCGCATGCCGATTGCGGCCGCGTGCAGGACCCGTACTCGGTCCGCTGCGTGCCGCAGGTGATGGGCGCCTGCCTCGACAACCTCGCGCATGCGGCACGCGTGCTGCGCATCGAAGCCAATGCCGCATCCGACAACCCGCTCGTGTTCGACAACGGCGATGTGATCTCCGGTGGCAACTTCCACGCCGAGCCGGTCGCCTTCGCGGCCGACATCATCGCGCTCGCCGTGAGCGAAATCGGCGCCATTTCCGAGCGCCGCATGGCGCTGCTGCTCGACAGCGGGCTCTCGGGCCTGCCGCCTTTCCTGGTGCGCGACGGCGGCGTCAACTCGGGCTTCATGATCGCGCAGGTCACGGCCGCGGCGCTTGCCTCCGAGAACAAGTCGCTCGCGCATCCGGCCAGCGTCGACAGCTTGCCGACCTCGGCCAACCAGGAAGATCATGTGTCGATGGCCACCTTCGCGGGCCGGCGCCTGGCCGAGATGGTGGAGAACACGGCGGTCGTCGTCGGCATCGAAGCCATGGCCGCCGCGCAAGGCATCGAGTTGAAGCGTGGCCCCAAGAGTTCACCGCTCGTCGAAGCCGAATTCACCAACATCCGCGAGCGCGTCGCCTTCATCGACCAGGACCGCTTCCTCGCGCCCGACATCGAATCCATGCGCCAGTGGGCGCGCCGGGGCCGCTGGCCCGAAGCCCTGCAAGCCATCCTGCCCAGCCAGGCCTGACACACCGCTCCTCCGTCATCGAAAGGACACTACGCCATGAATGCACCCGACAAGTTCGTCGCCCAGAAGAACGATCCTCGCCATGACGCGAGCCGCGTGGTCCGCGCCCCGCGCGGCAGCACGCTCAGCTGCAAGAGCTGGCTCACCGAGGCGCCGTTTCGCATGCTGCAGAACAACCTCGATCCCGAGGTCGCCGAGCGCCCGCAGGACCTGGTGGTCTACGGCGGCATCGGACGCGCCGCGCGCGACTGGGCCTCCTTCGACCAGATCCTCGCGACGCTGAAGGAGCTCAACGACGACGAGACGCTGCTGGTGCAATCGGGCAAGCCGGTCGGCGTGTTCAAGACGCACGAGAACGCACCGCGCGTGCTGATCGCCAACTCCAACCTCGTGCCCAAGTGGGCCACCTGGGAACACTTCAGCGAGCTCGATCGCAAGGGCCTGATGATGTACGGCCAAATGACCGCTGGCAGCTGGATCTACATCGGCAGCCAGGGCATCGTGCAAGGCACCTTCGAGACTTTCGTCGAGGCCGGCCGCCAGCACTACAACGACGATCTTTCGGGCAAGTGGATCCTCACCGCAGGCCTCGGCGGCATGGGCGGCGCGCAGCCGCTGGCGGCCACGCTCGCCGGCGCGGTCTCGCTCAACATCGAATGCCAGCAGGCCAGCATCGACTTCCGCCTGCGCACGCGCTACCTCGACAAGCAGGCCAAGGACATCGACGACGCGATCGCGCTGATCAAGCAGCACACGGCCGCCAAGGAAGCGGTGTCGATCGGCCTCTTGGGCAACGCGGCCGAGGTGCTGCCCGAACTCGTGAAGCGCGCCAAGGCCGGCGGCATCAAGCCCGACCTCGTGACCGACCAGACCTCGGCGCACGATCTCGCGAGCGGCTACCTGCCGATCGGCTGGACGCTTGCGCAATGGGAGGCCGCCAAGGCAGACGTGACGCAGCATCCGACCTTGCGCAAGGCAGCCGCCAAGTCCTGCGCGGTGCATGTGCAGGCCATGCTCGACTTCCAGGCCATGGGCATTCCCACGGTCGACTACGGCAACAACATCCGCCAGGTCGCTTTCGACGAGGGCGTCAAGAACGCCTTCGACTTCCCCGGCTTCGTTCCGGCCTACATCCGGCCGCTGTTCTGCGAAGGCAAGGGCCCGTTCCGCTGGGTGGCGCTTTCGGGCGACCCGGAAGACATCTACAAGACTGACGCCAAGATCAAGGAACTGTTCCCCGAGAACACGCACACGCATCGCTGGCTCGACATGGCGCGCGAGCGCATCGCGTTCCAGGGCCTGCCGGCGCGCATCTGCTGGCTGGGCCTGGGCGAGCGCCACAAGGCGGGCCTCGCCTTCAACGAGATGGTGAAGTCGGGCGAACTCAAGGGCCCGATCGTGATCGGCCGCGACCACCTCGACACCGGCTCGGTCGCAAGCCCCAACCGCGAGACCGAAGCAATGAAGGATGGCAGCGACGCCGTCTCCGACTGGCCGCTGCTCAACGCGCTGCTCAACACCGCCGGCGGCGCGACCTGGGTCAGCCTGCACCACGGCGGCGGCGTCGGCATGGGCTACTCGCAGCATTCGGGCGTGGTGATCGTCTGCGACGGCAGCGACGCCGCGGCCAAGCGCATCGAGCGCGTGCTCTGGAACGACCCGGCCACCGGCGTGATGCGCCATGCCGATGCGGGCTACGAGCAGGCCGTCGCCACCGCGAAGAAGCACGCGCTGAACCTGCCGATGGTCAAGCAGGGCTGACGCGATGTCGTCCGAGATCTACCTGCACTACCTGAACCATCTCGACGTCCAGGCGCTGGCGATGACCGACGCCGAGATCGTCGCTGCGGTCGAGGACGGCTTGCTGGCCCAGGGTCGTGGCCAGACCACCATCGAGCCGCGCATGCACCTGGTGCCCGAGAAGGATTACCCGGGCCACTTCAACGTGCTGCGCGGCTACATCCGGCCGCTCGGCGTGGCGGGCGTGAAGGTGGTGGGCGACTTCTATCGCAACTACGAAGTGGGCCTGCCGTCGGAGCTCGCGCTGCTCAACCTCTTCGACCCGAAGACCGGCGTCCCTGTGGCGATCATCGATGCCTCCGACATCACCGACATGCGCACCGGCGCGATCACCGCCATCGGCGCCAAGCATCTGGCGCGCAAGAATTCGAAGATCCTCGGCCACATCGGCGCGCGCGGCACCTCGTACTGGAATGTGCGCCTCTTGCATTCGATCTTCCACTTCGACGAGATCCGCGTGCACTCGCGCCGGCCCGAGAGCCGCGACGCCTTCGCCGCACGCCTGGAACGCGATCTCGGCATGAAGATCACCGTCACCGAAGACTGGGAATCCTGCGTGCGCGGCGCCGACATCGTGGTCGAGGCCTCGCGCCTCGAGAAGCCCGCGCCGATGCTCAAGACCGAGTGGATCAAGAAGGGCGCCTGCGTGATTCCCTACGGCACCATGAGCGCGGTCGAGCTCTCGCTGACCGACATCATGGACAAGATGGTGATGGACGACTGGGGCCAGGCCAAGGCCGGCCCCTTCGGTGCGCTGCGCGCGCACGTGGACAGCGGCAAGTTGTCCGAGAAGACGCTGCATGCCGAGCTCGGCCAGATCGTGGCCGGCCTCAAACCCGGACGCGAAAGCGAAGAAGAAACCAATCTCTTCTGGCACCGCGGCCTCTCGCTGTCGGACATCGCACTCGGCTCCGCCATGCTCGCGAAGGCGAAGACCATGGGCCTCGGACAGCAGCTGCGCTTCCGCTGAGATCGATGACGCCGGTCGCCAACGCGCGCATGTACTCGGCCACCGCCTCGGCGCGCGCCGACTGGAAAGCGCTGTTCGCGTGGGCGCTCGCGCGCGCCGGGCTTGATTGGGACGTGATCGACTACGACGCCCCGGCTCCGCTCTCGGCGCTGTGGGCGCGCGATGACCTGGGCCTCGCGATGATGTGCGGCCTGCCGTTCTCGCAACGCGCGCCGCGGCCCGCGCTGGTCGCCGCGCCGATCCCGTCGCCGGCGCGCTACGAGGGCCGGCCGGTCTACTTCACCGACATCGTGGTGCGCGCCGATTCGAAGTACGAACGCCTCGAAGATACCTTCGGCGGCGTGGTGGGCTACACGCTGGCCGACTCGATGTCTGGCGGCGTCGCCTTCCGCAACCATCTCGCGCCGTACCGCGCCACGCACAGGCCGCGGCTCTATGCCCGAGCGGTGGGCAATCTCATCCACGCACGCGGCGTCATCGAAGCCCTGGCCGCAGGCCGCATCGACGTCGGCCCGCTCGACAGCTACTACCATGACCTGCTGCGTCACAACGAGCCCGCGTCGGCGCAGCGGGTGCGCATCATCGCCAGCACCGAGGCGATGCCGATCCCGCCGCTGGTTGCGACGGCGGCGCTCGCGTCCGACGAACTCGCGCGCCTGCGCGATGCCTTGCGCGCGGCGGCGGATGCACCGGAACTCGAAGCCGTGACGGAACGCTTGTTGCTTGCAGGCTTCGCCGTCCCCGATCCCGCAGACTACGAGGTCCTCGCGGCGATCGCCCAGCGTGCCATTCCACCGTTCGAGGAACTCTGATGATGATCAAGCGCCGCCTCGCCTTTCTGTTGCCCCTGCTGCTCGCCCTGCCGTTGGCGGCGCACGCGCAGGCCTATCCCGCCAAGCCGGTCCACGTGATCGTGCCCTTCGCGCCGGGCGGTCCGGCCGATGTGGTGGCCCGCGTGCTGGGGCAGGAGTTCACCGAGATCCTGGGCCAGCCCTTCGTGGTCGAGAACAAGGTCGGTGCCGCCGGCAACATCGGCGTCGACCTGATTGCCAAGGCCGCGCCCGACGGCTACACGCTCGGCATCGTGCCGGTCGGCAACATCGCGGTGAACCCGATCCTCTTTCCTGCGCTGCCGTACAAGGCCTCGGAGCTGCAGCCGGTCGCGATGCTCGCGACGGTCGAGAACGTGCTGGTGGTGAACGCCGCCGTGCCGGCGAAGTCGGTGAAGGAGCTGCTGGCGCTCGCCAGGCAGAAGCCCGGCAGCTTGAGCTTCGCATCGCCCGGCGCGGGCAGCCAGGCCCATCTGGCCGGCGAGCTGATGGCGCTCGATGCCGATCTGCAGCTGATCCACGTTCCCTACAAAGGCATCGGGCCGGCGCTGAACGACGTGGTGGGCGGGCAGGTGACGATGATGTTCGGTTCGATGTCCGCGGTGCTGCCGCACGTCAGGTCCGGCAAGCTGCGCGCGCTCGGCGTCGCCAGCCTCAAGCGCTCCGCCACGATGCCCGAGCTGCCGACCATCGCCGAGCAGGGCTTGCCTGGCTTCGAGGCCGTGTCGTGGTACGCGCTGATGGCACCTGCTGCGACGCCCAAGGCCGTCGTCGATCGCCTCAACGCCGAAAGCGCGCGTGTGCTGGCCAAGCCCGAGATGAAAGAGAAGTTCGCCGTGCTCGGCCTCGAGCCCGGCAGCGGCACGCCGCAGCAGATCGTTGCGACGATCCAGACGGAAACCGCGCGCTGGGCCGATGTGATCAAGAAGAAGAACATCAAGCCCGAGTGAGCACGCAACAAGCCTTCGATCCACCCTCTCGTCACCAAGAAAGAATTTCTCATGCCATTTCGCCGCCACCTCCTGATCGCAGGCCTTGCCGGCTTCGCCGCGTTCGGCTTCACGGCTTCTGCGCTGGCGCAGAACAACGTGCTCACGGTCGCCACCGACGCCACCTTCCCGCCGATGGAATTCGTCGAAAACGGCAAGCGCACCGGCTTCGACGTCGAGCTGGTCGAGGCCATCGGCAAGACGCTGGGCCGCAAGATCGAGTGGGTCGACATCGACTTCAAGGGCTTGGTGCCGGGCCTGGTGTCGAAGCGCTTCGACATGGCCGTGTCGGCGATCTACATCACCGACGAGCGCAAGAAGGTGGTCGACTTCACCATTCCCTACTACGCCGGCGGCCTGGTCGCGATGGTGAAGGAGGGCAATGCCGCCATCAAGACGCCCGCCGACCTCAACGGCAAGAAGGTCAGCGTGCAGGTCGGCACCAAGTCGGTCGGCTACGTGAAGGAGAAGTATCCGCAGGTGCAGCTGGTCGAGGTCGAGAAGAACCAGGAGATGTTCAACCTCGTCGACATCGGCCGCAGCGACGCGGCCGTGACCGGCAAGCCCGCCGCCTACCAGTACGTGCGCACGCGCCCCGGCCTGCGCGTGCTCGACGAGCAGCTCACGACCGAGGAGTACGGCATGGCGATCCGCAAGGACACGCCCGAACTCACCAAGGCCGTGAACGGCGCCATCGAGAAGCTCAAGGCCGATGGCACCTACGCGCAGATCGTCAAGAAGTGGTTCAGCAACACCGCGAAGTAGACCGGCACCGCCATGGATCTGGACTTTGCGCCGGTTTTCGAGGGCTGGCCCGCGCTGCTGCGCGGCGCGCTGGTCACCGTGGAGATCACGGCCTGCGCCTTGCTGCTGGGCTGCGTGCTGGGGCTTCTGGGGGGCATCGGCCGGCTCGATCCGCGCCGCAAGACGCTCTACGCGCTCTGCACCGCCTACGTGGCGGCGATCCGCGGCACGCCGCTTTTGGTGCAGCTCTTCATCCTGTTCTTCGGGCTGCCGCATTTCGGCCTCTTGCTGCCGGCCTTCGTGTGCGGCGTGCTCGGGCTCGGCGTGTACTCGGGCGCCTACGTGTCGGAGATCGTGCGCGGCGCGATCCAGTCGATCGACCGCGGCCAGACGATGGCGGCGCAGTCGCTCGGCATGCGGCCTTCGGCGGCGATGCGCCACATCATCCTGCCGCAGGCGGTGGTGCGCATGATCCCGCCGCTGGGCAACGAGTTCATTGCGCTCATCAAGAACTCGGCGCTGGTGTCGCTGCTGACGATCCACGATCTGATGCACGAAGGCCAGAAGATCATCAGCGTGTCGTACCGCTCGCTCGAGCTCTACCTGGCCATCGCGGCCGTCTACTTCGCGCTGACCGGCGCGGTCACGCTGGTGCTGCGGCATTTCGAGCAGCGGCTGCGGCAGGGAGGGCTGGTGCGATGAGCCTGCACGGCTTCGATACCGCCACCTTGCCCGTCACGCCGTGGAAGAACGGCGGCGGCAGCACGCGCGAGATCGCCTGCTGGCCGCCCGGCGCGGGGCTCGGTGATTTCGAATGGCGCCTGTCCATCGCCACCATCGCCGCGAGCGGCCCGTTCTCGGTGTTCCCGGGCATCGACCGCACGATCATGCTGCTGGCCGGCGATGGCGTGCAGCTGCGTTCGGCCGACCCGGCCGGCCACGCGCTCGACCACCGCCTCGCGACCCTGCACCACCCCTTTGCCTTCAGCGGCGACCTGCCGCTGGCCTGCACGCTGCTGGGCGGCGCGTCGAGCGACTTCAACGTGATGACGCGCCGCGGGCGCTGGCATGCGAAGCTCCAGGTGCTGGAAAGCGCGGCGCTGCTGGGCAGCGCGACCCACGGCATGCTGCTGGCGCTGCGCGGACAGTGGGAGCTCGACGGCATGTCGATCATCGACTGCGCCGAAGGCGAGGGCCTGTGGTGGGCCGATGCGCCGCATGCCTGGCACGCCAGGCCCGACGGTGCCGATGCGCGGCTGTTGGCCGTTCGATTCGATCCATGCCACGAACAGGCGGACAACCCGGAGACCTGACCCATGCCATCTTCTCTTGCCTCCGCCGACGGCCTGTGGACTGGCCTGCTTCTCGCGCCCGGCGCCTTGCGCTATGCAGACCTGCCCGAGGACACTGAGGCTGCCATCGTGGTCGAGCAGGGTGTGATCCGATGGATCGGCGCCGCGGCCTCGTTGCCGGCCGAGTGCGCGGGATTGCCGCGGCACGAGGGCGGCGGCGCACTCGTCACGCCCGGCCTGGTCGACTGCCACACGCACCTGGTCTATGGCGGCCAGCGCGCCAACGAGTTCGCGATGCGGCTCGCGGGTGCCAGCTACGAAGAAGTGGCGAAGGCCGGCGGCGGCATCGTCTCGTCGGTGCGCGCCACGCGCGAAGCCGACGAAGACACGCTCTATGCACAGGCCGCGCCGCGGCTCGAACAATTGCTGGCCGACGGCGTGTGCGCGATCGAGATCAAGTCCGGCTATGGCCTCTCGCTCGAACACGAACGCAAGCAGCTGCGCGTGGCGCGGCGGCTGGGCGAGGCCTACGGCGTCACGGTGCGCACCACCTTCCTCGGCGCCCATGCGCTGCCGTCCGAATACGCGGGGCGCAGCGGCGACTACATCGAGCTCGTCTGCAACCAGATGATGCCGGCGCTGGCGGCCGAAGGGCTGGTCGATGCGGTCGACGTGTTCTGCGAGCGCATCGCCTTCTCGCTCGCCGAGACCGAGCGCGTGTTCCAGGCCGCGCAGGCGCTCGGTCTGCCGGTCAAGCTGCATGCCGAGCAGCTCTCCGACATGGGGGGCGCGGCGCTCGCGGCGCGCTACGGTGCGCTGTCCTGCGACCACATTGAGCACCTCTCGGCCGAGGGCATCGCCGCGATGCGCGAGGCCGGCACGGTGGCCGTGCTGCTGCCCGGCGCCTACTACACGCTGCGCGACACCCACCTGCCGCCGATCGAGGCGCTGCGCGCGGCCGGCGTGCCGATGGCCGTTTCCACCGACCACAACCCCGGCACCTCGCCGGCGCTGAGCCTGCTCTTGATGATGAACATGGCCTGCACGCTGTTCCGCCTCACCGTGCCCGAGGCGCTGGCCGGCGTGACCGTGCATGCGGCGCGCGCGCTGGGCCTGCAGGAAACGCACGGCGTGATCGCCGTCGGCGCGCCGGCCAACTTCGTGCTGTGGGACGCCCGCGACGTGGCGGAACTGGCCTACTGGTTCGGCCGGCGTGCGGCGAGGCGCATCGTGCGGCAAGGACGCATTGCATAGAAGTAAATCCCGATGAGCAAGACCCTCTTCGCCAAAGATGCGCTGCTGCCCACCGGCTGGCGCCGCAACGTGCTGCTGAGTTGGGACGATGCGGGCCGGCTCACGCAGGTGCAGCCCGATGCCGTGGCGCCCCGGGACGCGCCCGTGTCCGCAGGCCCCCTGATCCCCGGCATGCCCAACCTGCACTCGCATGCCTTCCAGCGCGCCTTCGGCGGGCTCACCGAATTCCGCGGCGCGGCGCAGGACAGCTTCTGGAGCTGGCGCACGCTGATGTACCGCTTCGCCGCGCAGATCTCGCCCGCGCAGGTCGAGGCGATCGCGACCTGGCTCTACATCGAGATGCTCGAAGCCGGCTACAGCGCGGTCTGCGAGTTCCACTACCTGCACCACGCGCCCGACGGCACGCCCTATGTCGACGACGCCGAACTCGCGCTCGCTTTGCTGCGCGCGGCCGAGCGCACCGGCATCGGCCTCACGCTGCTGCCCGTGCTCTACCAGACCAGCGGCTTCGGCGGGCTGCCGCCGAACGAGGGCCAGCGCCGCTTCATCCGCGCTACCGATTCGATGCTGCGCCTGCTCGAGCGCCTGCGCCCGCTGTGCGAAGCGCAGGGCGCGCGGCTGGGCCTGGCGCCGCACTCGCTGCGCGCCGTGCCGCCCGAGGGCCTGCGCGAGGCGCTGGCGGGCCTGGATGCGATCGATGCCACGGCGCCCGTCCACATCCACATCGCCGAGCAGACCGCCGAAGTCGATGCCTGCCTGGCCTGGAGCGGCCAGCGCCCGGTCGCCTGGCTGCTGGACCACGCCGAGGTCGATGCGCGTTGGTGCCTGGTGCATGCCACGCACATGGATGCGGCCGAGTACCGGCGCGCCGCCGCGAGCGGCGCAGTCGCGGGCCTGTGCCCGACCACCGAGGCTAACCTCGGCGACGGCATCTTCGATTTCGGCGCCTGGCGCGGGGCCGGCGGCCGCTGGGGCGTGGGCTCGGACAGCCACGCCTGCGTCAACGCGGCCGAGGAATTGATGATGCTCGAATACAGCCAGCGGCTGGCGACCCGCCAGCGCAATGTCGGGGCCGATGCGGGCGAGCCTTCGGTGGCGAGCGCGATGACGATGGCGGCCGTGCAGGGCGGGGCGCAGGCATCGGGCCGCGCAGTCGCCGGGCTCGCGCCCGGCCAGCAGGCCGACTTCGTGGTGCTGGATGCTGCGCATCCGTCGCTGGCCGGCCTGTCCGCCGCCGACATGCTCTCGGCCCATGTGTTCGCGAGCCATCGCAGCAGTGCCGTCGACACGGTTTGGGTCGCGGGCCGGCCGCGCGTGTCGGCCGGGCGCCATCCTCTTCATTCCCAAGCGGCGGCTGCGTTCATCGCCGCGCGCACGCAACTTCTCACAACACCATGAGCTTCGAAACCACCGAACCCGCTTTCCGATTCCGGCAGGGCACACGCCCGCTGCTGATTTCGATGCCGCATGTCGGCACGCATGTGCCGCCGGCGCTGGCGGCGCGCTTCACCGAGGAGGCGCGCCACGTGCCGGACACCGACTGGCATCTGGAGCGCCTCTACGACTTCGCCGACGAGCTCGGCGCCTCGGTGCTGGTCGCCACCCATTCGCGCTATGTGGTCGACCTGAACCGCCCGCCGGACAACCAGAACCTCTACCCCGGTCAAGACACCACCGGCCTGTGCCCGGTCGATACCTTCGACAAGACCCCGCTCTACGCCGCCGGCGACCTGCCCGGCGAGGCCGAGATCGCAGCGCGCGTCGACGCGATCTGGCGCCCCTACCACCGGCAGCTGCAGGCCGAGCTCGACCGCCTGAAAGCCGCCCACGGCACCATCGCGCTGTGGGATGCGCACTCGATCCGCTCGGTGCTGCCGCGCTTCTTCGAGGGCCGGCTGACCGACCTGAATCTCGGCAGCGCCGACGGCGCGAGCTGCGATCCGGCGCTGGCCGCCGCGCTGCTCGGCATCGCGACCTCGAACCCGGCCTACACCGCGGCGCTCAACGGCCGCTTCAAGGGCGGCCACATCACGCGCCAGTACGGCAACCCGGCCGCCGGCGTGCACGCGGTACAGCTCGAAATGACGCAGGCCAGCTACATGCAGGAGAAGCTGCCCTTCGACTACCTGCCCAAAGTCGCGGCCGGCGTGCAGCCGCAGGTGCGGCGCATGATCGAGGCGGTGCTCGATTTCGTCGAGCAATAGAACCGATAACCGCCCACGGGCCGGGCCATGGCGCGCTTTCTACAATCCGGGGCATGAAGCCCCTCATCTACACCCGCGCCCAGCAACTGCCCGGCATCCTGGCCGAACGCATCGCCATCCTCGACGGTGCGATGGGCACGATGATCCAGCGCTTCAAGCTCAGCGAGGCCCAGTACCGCGGCGAGCGCTTCAAGGACTTTCCGCGCGACGTCAAGGGCAACAACGAGCTGCTCTCGCTGACCCGCCCCGACGTGATCCGCGACATTCACGAAGGCTATCTGGCCGCCGGCGCCGACCTGATCGAGACCAACACCTTCGGCGCGACCCGCATCGCGCAGGAGGACTACAAGATGGCCGAGCTGGCGCGCGAGATGAACCTCGAATCGGCCCGCATCGCGCGCGCCGCCTGCGACAAGTTCAGCACGCCCGACAAACCGCGCTTCGTGGCCGGCGCCCTCGGCCCGACGCCCAAGACCGCCAGCATCAGCCCCGACGTGAACGACCCCGGCGCGCGCAACGTGAGCTTCGAGGAGCTGCGCGCGTCCTATTACGAGCAGGTCGAGGCGCTGGTCGAAGGCGGCGCCGACGTGCTGCTGGTCGAGACCATCTTCGACACCCTCAACGCCAAGGCCGCGCTGTTCGCGATCGACGAGTACTTCGAGACCAGCGGCGAGCGCCTGCCGCTCGTCATCAGCGGCACCGTGACCGATGCCTCCGGCCGCATCCTGAGCGGCCAGACCGTGACCGCCTTCTGGCACAGCGTGCGCCATGCGCGGCCGCTGGCCATCGGCCTCAACTGCGCGCTGGGCGCGGCGCTGATGCGGCCCTACATCCAGGAACTGGCGCGCGTGGCCGACGACACCTTCATCAGCTGCTACCCCAATGCCGGCCTGCCCAATCCGATGAGCGAAACCGGCTTCGACGAAACGCCCGAGGTCACCTCGCGCCTGCTGCACGAGTTTGCGGCCGAGGGGCTGGTCAACATCGTCGGCGGCTGCTGTGGCACCACGCCCGACCACATCGCCGCCATCGGGCGCTCGGTGGCGCCGCTTGCGGGGCGCACGCTGCATCGCGCGGCCGCGTATCCCGAAGCGGCCTGAGGTAAAGAAGCACCCTGGCGGTGCACGTCTTTGCGCGGCTGGCCGTTGCTGAGGGTAGGCCGTGGCTGATTGACAACATGTCGAGCGCGCGTAGCCTGAGCGCAAAGGAACATTCCATGAACAAGCTCGTCCAGCGATGGATCGGCATCGGCACCATCGCCCTGGTTCTGCCGGTCGCCGCGGCGGCGCAGGAGGCCTTCGCCCGCGGCACGGTCAATCTGCGTGCCGGCCCCTCGGGCGACTACCCGCTGGTGGCGCGACTCGGCCATGGCCAGCCCTTCGAGGTGCTCGGCTGCACCAGCGGCTATGCATGGTGCGACGTGGTGCTGCCCGACGGGCTGCGCGGCTGGGTCTATGCCGCCAACATCGACTACGCCTACGATGATGACCGGCGCGTGCCCTTGGCCACCTACGGCGCCATCATCGGCGTGCCGATCGTCGGCTTCACGATCGGCAACTACTGGAGCAACCACTACCGCGACCGCCCCTGGTACGGCGAGCGGCGCTGGTGGGGCGGCCACCATCCGCCGCCGCCCGTCGCCGGCTGGCGCCCGGTGCCGGCGCCGCGGCCGGACTGGCGGCCCAATCCGTGGCGCGACCCCGGCTACGCGCATCCGGGACCGGGCTTCCGTCCGCAGCCGCAGCCGGGCTGGCGGCCTTCGCCAGGGCAGCATCCACCGCCGGATCACGGTGTCCGGCCGCCGCGTCCCGACCGCGGTTTCCGACCGCCGGAGCACGCCGGCACGCCGAACGTGCATCCGGGCCGACCGCCGGACGTCCATCCGGGCCGACCGCCGGACGTCCATCCGGGTCGTCCACCGGACGTGCATCCGGGACGTCCGCCGGCCATGAATCCGGGCCAGCCGGGCGTTCGTCCGCCGGCTGCCCTGCCCGGCGCCGAGGCGCGGCAAAGGCAACTGGACCGGATCAACCGCGCGCCGCCCGGCACGACGCCGGGGGACAGCAGGCCAGGCGGCGGCCTGTAGCGCTCTAGGGCTTCTTCTTGCGCGCGATCAGCGCGACGAAGCGCTGCGCGCCCAGGCCCAGCGGGCGCTCGCGCGACCACACCACGTCGACCCACAGGTCGAGCCCGTTCGACAGGTTCTCGAACGGAATCTCCACCAGCGCGCCGGCCGCCACGTGCGGCCGCGCGAAATTGCGCGGCAGCCAACCCCAACCGAGACCGGCCGTGATCAGGCTCAGCGCGGCCAAGGCGTTGTCGGTGCGCCAGACATGGCGCGCAAAGACGAAGCGCGGGTCGCTGGTCGCGAGATCGCGCCCGGCCACCACGATCTGGCGCGTGGTCGTCAGGTGCTCCTCGCGCAGCCGGCCGCCGGCCGCGGCCAGCACCGGATGGTCGGGCGCCATCACGGCCACCATGGTGTCGCTGGCCACTTCCTGAAAGCCCTCGCGGCCGTCGAGGCTGGGCCGCTCGAAGACCAGCGCCAACTGCGCGCGGCCGCTGTGCAGCAGCGCCAGCGCATCGGCTTGCGGCGCCGCCAGCACCTCGACTTCCAGCAGCGGGTATTCCCGCGCCAGCGCGGCCAGCGGCGCGCTCCACGGCGCGGCCAGCAGCTCGGGCGCGATCGCGAGCGTGAGCCGGTTCTCCAGGCCCTGCGTCAGCGCCAGCGCCTGCACCTGCAGCTGCTTGAGCTGCGCGGCGAGCAGCCGCGCCTGCGGCTCCAGCGAACGCGCCGCGGCCGTCGGCTGGGGCTCGCGGCCGCCGCGGTCGAAGAGCGGCAGGTCCAGCTCGGCCTCGAGGTTCGCGATCGCCATGCTCACCGCCGAGGGCACGCGGCCGAGCGCCCGCGCGGCGGCCGAGAAGGAGCCGTGGTCGAGCACGGCCAGAAACACGTGCACGTTGTCGCTGGAAAAACTCATGGCAACGGCCTTTCAATAATTCTGAAAGAAGATGACTTTTTATATCAGATGAGCGCACATAAAGTAGGGGCCAAACCGCCAATCCAAACAGGAAGATTTCATGCAAGGGCTCAAGCGCCGCGTCGTCTACATCACGCTCTACGAAGGTCTCGCCATCGTCGCGGCCAGCGCCGGACTGGCGCTGATGTCGGGGCAGGGCATGGGCCACTCGGGCGTGCTGGCCGTCATCGCCTCGGTCATCGCGATCCTCTGGAACCTCGCTTTCAACACCCTGTTCGAGCGCTGGGAGTCGCGCCAGGCCGTGCGCGGCCGCAGCTTGCGCCGCCGCGTCGCCCACGCGATCGGCTTCGAGGGCGGCCTGGTCGCCTTCCTGGTGCCGGTCTTCGCCTGGTGGATGGAGGTGAGCCTGTGGCAGGCGCTGGTGATGGACCTGGGCCTGGTGGTGTTCTTCCTGGTCTACACCTTCGTCTTCAACTGGGCCTTCGACCTGCTGTTCGGCCTGCCCGCATCGGCCGCCGGCGTGGCCCAGCCGGCGTAAAATCCGCGGCTCCCAAGGAGCGTTGCAGCGCGGTACCTTCCGTCCGAAGCGTCCGCGTCAGGCTTGGGCTTGCAACGACGCTCGCCTGACCCACGTTCCGCAGGTGAGCCCATGTCCTCCGATCCGTCTTCCGTCCCTGTTCTCCCGGTTCCTCCGATGAAGCTGTCCGGCCTCGAGCCGGTGCAGATCGGCCGAGGCACGCTCTTCGTCAACATCGGCGAGCGCACCAACGTCACCGGCTCCAAGGCTTTCGCCCGCATGATCCTGAACGGCCAGTTCGAGGAAGCGCTGGCGGTCGCGCGCCAGCAGGTCGAGAACGGCGCGCAGGTGATCGACATCAACATGGACGAGGCCATGCTCGACAGCAAGGCCGCGATGGTGCGCTTCCTGAACCTGATCGCCAGCGAGCCCGACATCGCGCGCGTGCCGATCATGATCGACAGCTCCAAGTGGGAGGTGATCGAAGCCGGCCTGCGCTGCATCCAGGGCAAGGGCATCGTCAACTCGATCAGCATGAAGGAGGGCGAGGCCCAGTTCAAGCACCACGCGACGCTGCTGCGCCGCTACGGCGCGGCCGCGGTCGTGATGGCCTTCGACGAGCAGGGTCAGGCAGACACCTACGAACGCAAGATCGAGATCTGCGAGCGCGCCTACCGCATCCTGGTCGACGAGATCGGCTTCCCGCCCGAGGACATCATCTTCGACCCCAACATCTTCGCGATCGCCACCGGCATCGAGGAGCACAACAACTACGCGGTCGACTTCATCAACGCCACGCGCTGGATCAAGGAAAACCTGCCGGGCGCCAAGGTGTCGGGCGGCGTCTCGAACGTGAGCTTCAGCTTCCGCGGCAACGACCCGGTGCGCGAAGCGATCCACACCGTGTTCCTCTACCACGCGATCAAGGCGGGCATGGACATGGGCATCGTCAACGCCGGCATGGTGGGCGTCTACGACGACCTCGAACCCGAGCTGCGCGAGCGCGTGGAAGACGTGGTGCTGAACCGCCGCCCCGACGCCGGCGAGCGCCTGGTCGAAGTGGCCGAAACCGCCAAGAGCGGCGCCAAGGACGAGAGCAAGAAGCTCGAGTGGCGCGGCACGCCCGAGCACCCGGTGCACGTGAACCAGCGGCTCTCGCACGCGATGGTGCACGGCATCACCGACTTCATCGTCGAGGACACCGAAGAGGCCTACCAGCAGATCCTGGCCAAGGGCGGCCGGCCGCTGCATGTGATCGAAGGCCCGCTGATGGACGGCATGAACATCGTTGGCGACCTGTTCGGCCAGGGCAAGATGTTCCTGCCGCAGGTGGTGAAGTCGGCGCGCGTGATGAAGTCGGCCGTGGCCCACCTCATTCCCTACATCGAGGAAGAGAAGCGCCAGGACGAAGCCGCGGGCCGCGACGTGCGCACCAAGGGCAAGATCATCATCGCCACCGTCAAGGGCGACGTGCACGACATCGGCAAGAACATCGTGACCGTCGTGCTCCAGTGCAACAACTTCGAGGTGGTGAACATGGGCGTGATGGTCCCGTGCCACGAGATCCTGGCGCGCGCCAAGGTCGAGGGCGCGGACATCGTGGGCCTGTCGGGCCTGATCACGCCCAGCCTCGAGGAGATGCAATACGTCGCCGGCGAGATGCAGAAGGACGAGCATTTCCGCATCAAGAAGATCCCGCTCCTGATCGGCGGCGCCACCACCAGCCGCGTGCACACGGCGGTGAAGATCGCGCCGCACTACGAAGGGCCGGTGGTCTACGTGCCCGACGCCTCGCGCAGCGTGAGCGTGGCGCAGTCGCTGCTGTCCGACCAGGCGGCGGCCTACATCGACGAGATCAACGCCGACTACGACAAGGTCCGCCACCAGCACGCCAACAAGAAGCAGACGCCGCTGTGGCCGCTGGCGAAGGCGCGCGCCAACAAGACGCCGATAGCCTGGTCGAATTACCTGCCGCCGGTGCCGAAGTTCATCGGCCGGCGCGTGTTCAAGAACTTCGACCTGACCGAGCTCGCGAAGTACATCGACTGGGGGCCGTTCTTCCAGACCTGGGACCTCGCGGGCCCGTTCCCGGCGATCCTGAAGGACGAGGTGGTCGGCACCGAGGCCGTGCGCGTGTATGCCGACGGCCAGCGCATGCTCAAGCGGCTGATCGAAGGGCGCTGGCTCAGCGCCAGCGGCGTGATCGGCTTCTGGCCCGCCAACACCGAGAACGACGATGACATCGTGCTCTACACCGACGAATCGCGCACCGAAGCCGCGCTCACCTGGTACGGGTTGCGCCAGCAGACCGAGAAGCAGGCCATCGAAGGCGTCATGCGCCCGAGCCGCTGCCTGGCCGACTTCGTCGCGCCGCGCGAGAGCGGCCTGAAGGACTACGTCGGCATGTTCGCCGTCACCGCCGGGCTCGGCGTCGAGAAGAAGGAGAAGTACTTCGTCGACGACCTCGACGACTACTCGGCCATCATGCTCAAGGCGCTGGCCGACCGGCTGGCCGAAGCCTTCGCCGAAGCGCTGCATCACCGCGTGCGCACCGATCTCTGGGGCTATACGCCCGACGAGGGCTTGAGCAACGAGGACATGATCGGCGAGAAGTACCGCGGCATCCGCCCCGCGCCGGGCTATCCGGCATGCCCCGACCACAGCGTGAAGCGGCCGATGTTCGACCTCCTGAACTGCGCGGACATTGGGATGACCCTGACGGAGAGCCTCGCCATGATGCCCGCCGCCAGTGTCAGCGGCTTCTACCTGAGCCATCCTGAGGCGACCTACTTCAACGTCGGCAAGATCGGGCACGACCAGTTGCAGGATCAGGCAGCGCGACGCAAGCAGAGCGAAGCGGATCTCGAGCGGCTGCTGGCCCCCAATCTCTGATGCTTCAGAAACTGATGTTTGCTGCCGCGCACTATGCGGCGCTGGCGATCTTCGTTGCCGGCTGCTGGGGCTTCGGGCGGGTGGTGCAGTCGCGCATGGGTTCGCCGGTGCGCCACGACGTCTGGCTCGAGACCGCGGTGGCCACCGCGCTCGGCGTCGGGGTCTTCATCTGCGCGTTCCAGCTGCTCGGCATCGCGGGCGCGTTCGACACCGCCGGCGTGCTGCTGCTGGCCGCGATCGGTTTTGCGGTGGCGTGCGTGCAGTTTCCGGCATGGAGGCGGGAGGTGCGCGCCTTCGACCCGGGGCTGCCCCTGTCATGGGTCGACAAGGCGGGCCTGGTCGCGCTGGCGCTGGTCGCGCTGCCGACGCTGCTGGCGCCGCTGGCGCCGCCGGCCGCCTTCGACGAGTTGATGTACCACCTGCCGTATGCGCGCGAGGTGGCGCAAAGCGGCTCTCTCGGCATCCATGAGTGGCTGCGCTATCCCTGGTTTCCGTACAACTACAACCTGCTCTATGCCGCCGCGCTCTTGATCGGCGACGACGTGCTGGCGCATTTCCTGAACGCGCTGGCCGGCTGGCTGTCGGTGTGGATGGTCTACCGCCTGGGCGTGCTGCACCTGAACCGCGTGCTGGGCTGCGCGGGCGCCGCCATCTGGCTCGGCATGGGCGACTATTCGAACGCCTTGATCGACACGGGCGTCGCGCTGTTCGTGCTGGCGGCCTGCACGGCCCTGTGGTGGTGGCGCGAATCGCCGCCGGAGCAGGGCCCGCGCTGGCTGGCGCTGGCGGCTTTCTTCCTCGGCCTCGCGGCGGGCTCCAAGTACCAGGCGCTGACCTTCCTGCCGCTGGTGGCCTGGTTCGTGATCCGCCGCGAACGGCGCCCGGGCGTCTGGGCCGTCGCGCTGCTGTGCTTTCTCGTTCCCTGCATCTACTGGTATGCGCGCAATGCCGTGATGACGGGCGATCCCTTCAATCCCATCGGCGCCAAGCTCTTCGGCTTCAGCAACTGGAACCTGGCCGACTACAAGAACCAGCTCGACGACGTGCGCATCCATGCCGCCTTTCCCAGCCTCCTGATCTGGCCCGTGGTGCTCGCGCCTCTCAGCAAGGCCTGGCGACGCTCGCCGGCCGTGCACGCCGCGATCATCTTCTGCGCCTACTCGGTGCTCGTGTGGGCGCTGACCTCGCGCTACCCGCGCTACTTGACGGCTTCGTTCCCGCTGATCGCGCTGATCGCGGTGCTGGGCTGGCAGGTGCTGCTCGGCTGGATCGTGGCGGGGCTGCGCTGGCTGCTGCCGGTAGCCGGCCGCGTGGGCTGGCCGGCGCGCGCGGGCAGTCTCTTCGTCGTTGTCTTTCTGGCAGCGCTCGCGGCGGTGTCGGTCCGGCATACCGCGCGCGCGCTCACCAAGGTGTCGCCGACGCCCGAGACGCGGGAGGCCTTCCTGCGGGCCAACGTGCCCGGCTATGCCGTCATGAACTACCTGCGCGAGCACGCCACCGGCCGCGTCTACCAGATCGCGCTGAGCGAGGCGATCTACTACGGGCCCAACCCGATCTGGGGCGACGCGCTGGGACCGTGGCGCTACACGGACTTTCTTCCTCTTCCCCCGGCCGAGATGGCGCGCAAGCTCGCGGCACTGGGCTTCGAGGCCATCGTCATGCCCTACACGATGGTGCCGCAGATCACGACCAAGCCTGGATTCGACGATCATTTCGCCTTGATGTACGAGAAAGACGGCGCCAAGGCCTATCGCATCCTGCAATACAAGAATGACCGAGCACCCTGATCCGCGCCCAGCCCCGCTGCCCCCGCTGCCCGCACTGCCCGCACTGCCCGCACTGCCCGCATTGCGTATAGCCGCCGTGATCCCGTGCTTCAACGAGGCACTGGCCATCGCGCAGGTGGTGGACGAGTTCCGCGCGGCCCTGCCCGAGGCCGAAGTCCATGTGTTCGACAACGCCTCGACCGACGACACCGCGGCCGTCGCCCGCGCCGCCGGTGCGCGCGTGACGCACGTGGCGCTGCGCGGCAAGGGCAATGTGGCGCGGCGCATGTTCGCCGACGTCGAGGCCGACATCTACGTGATGGTCGACGGGGATGCAACCTACGACCTCGGCGAGCTGCGCCGCCTGGTCGACACGCTGGTCGAAGGCAACCTCGACATGGTGGTCGGCTCGCGCGTCGACGATGGCCACGACGCCCACACCTACCGAACGGGGCACCGCTTCGGCAACCGCCTTCTGACCGGCGCGGTGGCGGGGCTCTTCGGCGGCCATCTCACCGACATGCTCTCGGGCCTGCGCGTGTTCTCGCGGCGCTACGCCAAGTCCTTCCCGGCCGTCTCGGAGGGCTTCGAGATCGAGACCGAGCTCACGGTCCATGCGCTGGAATTGCGCATGCCCTTCGCTGAACTGCCGGTGCGCTACCGCTCGCGCCCGGAGGGCTCGCACAGCAAGCTCTCGACCTACCGCGACGGCTGGCGCATCCTCAAGACCATCTGCAAGCTGTTCGTGAGCGAGCGGCCGCTGCTCTTCTTCTCGGGCATCGCGACCGTGCTGGCGCTGGCCTCGCTCGCGGCGGCCATGCCGCTGGCCCTTACCTACATCGACACGGGCCTGGTACCGCGCCTGCCGACGGCCGTGCTGCTGACCGGCACCATGCTGGCCGCGATGCTGGCCTTCGTCTGCGGCATCGTGCTGCACACCGTGACCATCGGGCGGCAGGAGGCCAAGCGGCTGCGCTATCTCTCCATCCCGGGTGTGCGCCATCGCGGCCGGCCATGAGGGCGGGCCGCGAGTTCCTGTTCTTCGCGGCCGCCGGCGTGGCGGGCCTGGGCGTCGATGTCGGCGTGCTGTATCTCGCGGCCCCCGTGCTCGGCTGGTATCTGGCACGGGTGCTGTCCTTCGTCGCAGCCGCGACGGCGACCTGGGCGCTGAACCGGCGCTACGCCTTCGGCGCGCGGCATTCGGAGGTATCGCTGGCGCGCGAATACCTCGGCTACCTGCTGACCATGCTGGGCGGTGCCTTCGTCAACTATGGCGTCTATGTGCTGGTGCTGCACACGCTGAGCGGCCCATGGGCGCCGGCGGCCGGCGTGGCGCTTGGCAGCCTGACGGGGATGGTGCTCAACTTTCTTTCCGCGCGGCACCTGATATTCAAGTCGAGGCGCGAGCGGTGAGGGATGCTGTCGCCTGATCACGGTCACAACGAGTAGCACGGCATCGCGCGGCCGAGTAGCGCCACGCGTGACTTGCCGGGCTGGGCCGGATCGCCGCTGAGTTTTCAGGAGACGCCGTCCTCCCATATTTCGTCCTGGATTGTGGACTGCGCCCTTACGGGGTGCACGCCGACAGTGACTGCCTGCGGTGCGGATACGCTGCTACTTCCATCCGCTCGCGCAGGCATCGCTCGATGACCTTTCCCCGCCGCAAGTTCCTGCTGATTGCTGGGGCGCTCGCTGCATCCGGTGCATCGTGGGCGGCCTGCGCTGCCAAGACATCGGCCGCAGCCAAGACCGCCCCCTCCGACCCGCAGAAACCCAGGGCATTGGACCGGCTCAATGCGGCGACTGAGATGCCGATGCTTTCCCAGGGCGCCAGAGGCGCCGCGGTGGTTCGTGCCCAGATCCTGCTTGACCGCGCATGGTTCTCGCCCGGCGAGATCGACGGCGGCTTTGGTGCAAACATGCGGCGTGTGGTGGCCGCGTACCAAACGGCGAGCGGCATCGCCCCCACCGGCAAGGTGGACGCCGCCACCTGGACGGCCCTCAGAAACGACACCGCGCCTTTGTTCGCCGCATACGTCGTCACCGAGAGGGATGCTGCCGGGCCCTTCACGGCGACGCCAAAGGACATGGCCGATAGGGCAAAGCTGAAATCGCTCGACTACGAATCCGTCGAGGAAGCGTTGTCGGAGAAGCATCACATGGCGCCGAAGCTGCTGGCGGACCTGAACAAGGGCGCGCGCTTCAGGGCCGGCGATGAGATCGTGATTGTCAACGTGGCCGGCGCTGCGGATCCAGCGGTTGTGAAAGCCGCGGCGTCGATCGAGATCGACAAGTCCGAGCACATGCTCTTCGTGCTCGACCGCGACGGCAAGCCGCTGGCCGGCTTCCCGATCAGTATCGGCGGGCGGCTTGATCCCTTGGAGCTCGGCAGGATGAAGATCACCAACGAAGTGAAGAATCCGACCTTCACCTACGATCCCGGGCTCCTCAAGAATGCGCCAGCGAAGGCGAAGAAGGTCGAAGTGCCGCCCGGCCCCAACAATCCGGTGGGCAGCACCTGGATTGGACTTTCGAAACCGCACTGGGGCATTCACGGAACGCCGTCTCCCGCGCGCGTCGGTCACCAGGAAACCAATGGCTGCATTCACTTGACCAACTGGGATGCGGCGCGATTGTCGACACTGGCCAGGACCGGGTTTGCGGTGGAGGTAAAGCCATAGTGGCCGTGGGTGGGTCGGCGCAGTCTCGTGGCGGCCGCGCTCTTCGTTTCGCCACTCTGCGCCTCGGCGCAGGCAGGAGGCGCGCCATCGGAGGCGCCCGCAGCGCAAGCGCCGGTCATGGCCGATGGGGCGGCCTTGCTGGCAAATCGCAAGCAGACCGTTCTCGGCTTCATAAGTCGCGCCATGAATCGAGGCAGTGAGCGGCAAGAGCGGTGACCCAGAACGGATCATCCGGATCGAAGGCAAGCCCGAACTTGGGAGTGATGAGAAGGCCTGCCTTCTCAAACGCAGACGGATCTGTAGCTCGAACGAAAGATGCAACTGCGGTGAACGGCACTGACAGATTGCCGATAGTCACGACCGGTGCTTGCGCGGTGATCTCTTCCAACCTAGCGCAGTCCTGGAAACGGTAGACCACCGAGTCGTAGTCGAGCTCATTGAGCCCGACGCCGTTCGGCACGTTCTCGCGGGCTTGCCTCGCATCTTCACGACCTCTTGTCTTGAGGCCGAGAACGGTGTTTCATCGACGCATACGAACGGATCCAGATCCATTTGATCGCCGCGCGCGCTTCGTTCAGTCAGTGCACCCCCGACACCACCACCGGAATCTCGGTCGCCGGCGGCGTGTTGCGGCTGCGGCCGCAGCGCACGATGCCGTCGATCATCACCATGCCGACGCCCGGGATGTCGCCGAGCTGCACGCTTTCGAGCAGCGTCCTGCCGGCCGTGTGCTGCGCGCGGTCCATGAAGACGAAGTCGGCCGCGCGGCCGACCTCGATCAGCCCGCAATTGAGCTTGCGGATGCGTGCCGTGTTGCCGGTCGCGAAGCAGAACACCAGCTCGGCCGGGATGTTCGCGATCGAGGACAGCATCGCCACCATGCGCAGGATGCCCAGCGGCTGCACGCCCGAGCCGGCCGGCCCGTCGGTGCCGAGGATCACGCGGTGCGGGCACTTCAGGTCCAACGCCGCCTTGGCAGCCGCGATGGCCACGCGCTCGTTGCCGTTGTGCACGATCTCGATCGCGCGCGAAGACTTCTCGCACAGCTCGCACACATGCGCCTCGGGCAGCGAGGTGTGGCCGCCGTTGATGTGGCCGATGATGTCGGCATCGGCTTCGAGCACCACGTCCTTGTCGATCAGGCCCGAGCCGGGGATCGAGGGGCCGCCGGTGTGGATGGTGCTCTGGATGCCGTACTTGCGCGCCCAGGCCACCATCTCCTTGGCCTCGTAGCCGGCCTTCACCGAGCCCAGGCCGACTTCGCCGAGCAGGCCCACGCCGGCCTCGGCCATTTCCTTGAAGTCGCTCTCGACCATGCCCTTCTCGAGCACCGGCGCGCCCGCCAGCACCTTGACGCCGCCGGGGCGGAAGTTGTCGAAGGCGCGCTGCGCGGTGATGGCCAGGGCCTTCACGCCCACGATGTCCTTGGGCCGGCCCGGCAGGTGCACTTCGCCGGCCGAGATCATCGTGGTCACGCCGCCGTTCATCGTCGAATCGATCCAGCCAAGCTGGCTCTGGCGCGGCGTCCAGTCGCCGAACACCGGGTGCACGTGGCTGTCGATCAGGCCGGGGGCGACGCAGGTCTTCTTGGCGTCGATCAGGGTCTGCGCGCCTTCAAGATCGCAGTCCTTTTCCTTGCCGACCGCGACGATCAGCCCGTCGTTCACGACCAGGGTGTCGGCGTCCAGGATGGGCTTGTCGATGTCGCCCGAGAGCAACAGACCTATGTTCCGGATGACGACCTTGCCCGACTTTGCGCCGGTTGCGACTTCTGCCATTTCTTTGCCTCTTCGTGGGGTGAGATTGAGGTGGTTTCTTCGTCGGAAGCGCCCGCGTCGACCGTGCGCAGCACGGTTTCGATCACGAAGTCTTCCCAGTGCGCCACGGCTTCCGGCGTCTCCAGCGGCTCGCCGAGGAAGGCGGTCAGCGTGTGGCGGTTCGATGTGTAGAAGTAGCCGGTGGAGGCGATCAGCAGGTAGAGATCGCGCGCCGCCACGGCGTCGCGGAACAGCCCCTGCGCGACGCCGCTTTCGAGCAGCTTCTGGATGATCGCGATCGCCCGCGACGAGTATTCGCGCGCGCGCAGCGACTTCGCGACGTGCCGGCCCTTGTGCAGGTTCTCGGTGTTGAGCAGCGTGACGAACTCGGGGTTCTTGCGGTAGTAGCCGAGCACGAAGCGGATCACCGCCGTCAGCGCCTCGACCGGCCGCGATGCGTCGAGGTCGATCGCGGCCTCGGCCTCGTCCATGCGCCGGTAGATGCCCTCGAGCACCGCGATGAAGAGGCCTTCCTTGCTGCCGAAGTAGTAGTAGATCATGCGGTCGTACGACTTCGCGGCCTTCGAGATCTTCTCGACGCTGCCGCCGTCGTAGCCGTACTTCGCGAACACCTTGGTGGCCGCGCGCAGGATGCTCTCGCGCGTGGCCTGCGCGGCGGCCTCGCGCACGCCGGTGCGGCGCGTGGCCGGCTTGGGCAGGCTGCGGCCGTTGGCCATTTACTTCTCGGCGAAGGCGCGTTCTACGACGAAATCGCCGGGGGTCGACGTGTTGCCTTCCTTGAACCCGCGCGCTTCCAGGATGTGCTTCAAGTCCACCAGGAGGCCCGGGCTGCCGCAGAGCATCACGCGATCTTCCGCGGCATTGAGCGGCGGCAGACCCAGGTCGTCGGTCAGCTTGTTGGTCTCGATCAGCTCGGTGATGCGGCCCATGTTGCGGAACTCCTCGCGCGTCACGGTCGGGTAGTAGAGCAGTTGCTTCTCGATCATCTCGCCCAAAAACTCGTGCTTGGGCAGGTGGTCGGTCACGAGGTCGTGGTAGGCCAGCTCGTCGATCTGGCGCACGCCGTGCACCAGGATGATCTGCTCGAACTTCTCGTAGGTGTCCGGGTCGCGGATGATGCTCATGAACGGTGCAAGACCCGTGCCGGTGCCGAACAGATAGAGGCGCTTGCCCGGCAGCGTGTAGTCGATCAAGAGCGTGCCGGTGGGCTTGCGGCCCACGATGATGGTGTCGCCCACCTGGACGTGCTGCAGCCTGGAGGTGAGCGGGCCTTCCTCGACCTTGATGCTGAGGAACTCCAGGTGCTCCTCGTAGTTGGGGCTCACGATGCTGTAGGCGCGCAACAAGGGCTTGTTGTTGACCTTGAGGCCGATCATCGTGAAGTGGCCGTTGGAAAAGCGCAGCGCCGGGTCGCGCGTGGTGGTGAAGGTGAACAGGCGGTCGGTCCAGTGGTGGACGCTCAACACGCGTTCTTCGCTGAATGCACTCATAGGAATCAGGGATGGTTATGAATGAAAAGGGAACCTGCCGATTGTCGGCGACGCCGCGAAAACACCATTGCAAGCATCGATTCTGTTTGCTACATTGGCCTTCAATGTAGTGATTGCAACATGAAAGTGTAGGGAATACTACACAAACCGTGAGTCCAATACAAGCCGGTTTCCGGCACGGTTGTTGCAGATCCGATCGGCCCCGATTTCAAGAGTAGCCCCCGATGACCGAACACACCAAGACAGACGGATTGCCCGGCATGGACATGCCGGTATTGCCCGAGGCCGGCGGCCGCTCGCCCCTGCGCAACGAGCGCATGAGCACCAGCAAGGTCGAGTGCAACGCCTGTCCGGTGCTGTGCCAGATCTCCGAGGGGCGCACCGGCGCCTGTGACCGCTATGCCAACCGCGAGGGCGTGCTGGTGCGCGTCGATCCGGTGCTGCTGCTGCGGCGCGAACTCGCGAGCGAATCGCCCGCGCTGGTGCCTTTTGCGCGGCCGGCGGCCGAACAGGCGCCCGCGGAAGCGGACCCGGACTGGCAAGGCGATCTCCTGCATGCCGACGAGGTCTTTGTCACCGGCGTGGGCTCCTCAACCACCTACCCCGACTACAAGCCCGCACCCTTCATCGTGGCTTCCAAAGCCCAGGGCGTCGACATGGTCACGGTCGTGACCGAGGGCATCTTCAGCTACTGCAGCTTCAAGGTGAAGATCGACACCGACCGCTTCCTCGGCGCCGAGCAGGCCAACGTGCGCTACCGCGGCGAGGTGGTAGGCCACGTCACCACGGCCGAGTACGGCTCGCAGATGCTCTCGCTCGGCGGCGTGCACCATCTCACCGGCGGCAGCAAGAAGGAGGGCCGCATGACGGCCGAGCTGATGCAGCTGCTGGGCAACAAGAAGGCGGTCGAATGCGTGATCGACGGCGGCGCCAGCATGGTGATCCAGGCCGGCAAGGCCCCCATCGTCAACGGCGTGGAGGAAAAGCGCATGCGCGTGGGCTGCGGCTCGGCGGCCGTCGGCATCTTCGCGCGCCAGCTCTTCAGCCAGGCCGACGAGGTGGTGGTGGTCGACGACCACATCACCGGCGTGCTCACCGAGCACCAGGCCGGGCGTTGCCTCGACATGCCGCCCTCGGGCATCCAGATGCGCGGGCGCAAGTCCACGCCCGGGCGCTACTTCCAGGTGGCGAACCCCGGCAACGGCTGGGGCGGCACCGACATCGACGATCCGCTGTCGATCATCGAGGGCTGGGAAGAGGGCGTGGCCAAGCCGGGCCTGCGTCTCCTGATGACCTCCACCACCGGCGAACATGCGCAGTGGTACGTACTCGACGATCAACTGCAGCCGGTCGAGCAGGAGATGCCCGCCGAAGTGCGCCGCATCGTCGAGCGCATCGGCGAGAACTGCGAGCCCTCGCTGTGCAGCGTGCTCTTCCTCGGCGGCGCCGGCGGGTCCTTGCGCGCCGGCGTCACCGAAAACCCGGTGCTGCTCACGCGCGCCATCAAGCGCGCGCTGGTCAACGTGACCTGCGGCGGCGCGCCGGCCTATGTGTGGCCCGGCGGCGGCATCACGGTGATGGTGGACGTGCTGCGCATGCCCGACAACAGCTTCGGCACCGTGCCCACGCCCGCGATCGTGGCGCCCATCGAGTTCAGCATGCGGCGCGAGGACTATGCGGCGCTGGGTGGGCATATGGAGCATGTGTTCTCGCTCGAACAGGCGCTGGCGCGCGGCGCCTGGCAGAACGACGGTGCGCCGCTGGCGCGCCAATGGCTTCGCATGGACGATGCGAATCCCTGGCCGCTCGGTCAACCGCCCATGCTGGGCTGAACGGACTTCATTCCCATGGCCGCCCAACGCACCGCGCTCGACGGCGGCCGCTGGCATCTCAACCACGGCCCGATCGACATCGTGGCCGAGGCGCACGGTGACGCGGTCGAGGTCGCCGTCGCGCACGAACTCGCGTGGCGGCGCTTCGGCGCCGTGCTCGAAGAGCTGGTGACCGAGCTGCCGCTGCTGCGCCAGCCCGTGGGCACCGAATGCGCGCTGCAAGGCCCCATCGCGCAACGCATGTGGAAGGCCTGTGCCCCGTTCAGTGCCGGCTTCATCACGCCGATGGCCGCCGTGGCCGGTGCCGTGGCGCAGGAACTCATCGCCTGCTACCAGCGCTCCGGCATCGAGCGCGCGTGGATCAACAACGGCGGCGATATCGCGCTGCATCTGGCGCCCGGTCATTCGGCGCGCGTCGGCCTGTTCGCCGATCTCGCGCGCTTCGATCTGCGTGACAGCGGCCCGCTCGCGACCGACGGCCAGTTCGAGATCGGCGCCGAGATGCCGGTGCGCGGCGTCGCCACCAGCGGCTGGCGCGGCCGCAGCTTCTCGCTCGGCATCGCCGACAGCGTGACCGTGCTCGCAGCCACGGCGGCCGAAGCCGATGCCGCGGCCACCGTGATCGCCAACGCGGTCGATGTCGTTGACCCCGGCATCCATCGCCTGCCGGCCAGCGCCTGCAAGGACGACAGCGATCTGGGCGACATCCCGGTGACGACCGACGTGGAGCCGCTGGCGCCAGCGCAGGTGCGCCGCGCACTGGATGCGGGCGCGGCCCGCGCCGCGGCCTTGCAGCGCGCGGGGCTGGTGTGGTCGGCCGTGCTGGTTTGTCAGGGGCAATGGGCGATGGTCGAGCCCTTAAGCTCGCATGCGTCCGGTGTCTCGGCCATTGCGGGGCCGCCCCGTGCCGCTGCAGTTGGTTCAGTATTTGCTTAACGAAAAGCAGGGCTTCTTTTCATGATCGATATACGTCGCGTTTTCACCCATGTCGAGCACATCCACCACGAGTTCGGTCCACGCGCCGCAACGCCGCTGGTGCGCGGCGCCATCGGCGCGGTGCTGACCAATCCCTTCGCGGGCCGCTACGAGCCCGACATCCTGCCGATGATGAGCCTGCTGGATCCGGTCGGCGTCGACATGGCGCACCGCCTGCATGCCGCGATGGACGTGCCGCTCGAGCAGATCGCCACCTACGGAAAGGGCGCGATCGTCGGCGCCGCCGGCGAGCTGGAGCACGGCGCGCTGTGGCATGTGCCAGGCGGCTATGCGATGCGCGAGCTGCTCGGCTGGAAGGGCGACCGCGACGCCTATCGCCAGGGCAAGGCCGAGGAGAAGACCGGGCAGCCCGGCAATGCGCTCTCGATCGTGCCCTCCACCAAGAAGGTGGGGCCGCCCGGCGCGGCGCTCGATGTGCCGCTCACCAACATCAATGCCAGCTACGTGCGCGGGCAGTTCGACGCGATCGAAGTGCGCGTGCCCGGTGCGCCGCTGTCCGACGAGATCGTCTTCATCCTCGCGATGAGCACCGGCTACCGCGTGCATGAGCGCGTCGGCGGCCTGCGCGCAGAAAACATCGCCAAGTGGGACGGCTTGCGCTGAGCGCACTATCCCTGATCCAGAGACAAGACAAGGAAAGAGAACCATGAGCGCCAACATCCGCAAGCTCGTCGTGCAGGTCGACGAAACCCGCAAGGAAATGGGCCAAAGCATCGAGCCGCCCACGCGCCGCGCCGTCGCCATCGCGGTGATCGAGAACCCCTATGCAGGCCGCTACAGCGAATCGCTGGACGAACTGATCGCCATCGGCGAAGAGCTGGGTGCGCTGCTCGGCCAGAAGGCCGTCGCCGCGCTGGGCATCGAGCCCGGCCGCGTGCAGAGCTACGGCAAGGCTGCGATCGTCGGCGAGTCCGGCGAACTCGAGCATGCCGCGGCCATCCTGCATCCCAAGCTCGGCGCGCCGCTGCGCGTGGCGGTCGAGAAGGGCGCGGCGCTGGTGCCCTCGGCCAAGAAGCGCGGCACGCTCGGCACCGCCATCGACGTGCCGCTGGGCCACAAGGACGCGGCCTTCGTGCGCAGCCACTTCGACGCCGTCGAGGCCCGCGTGTCGGATGCGCCGCGCGCCAACGAGATCGTCGTCGCGGTGGCGGTCACCGACAGCGGCCGTCCGCTGCCGCGCATCGGCGGCCTGCAGGTTTCCGAGATCAAGGGCGAAGACGGCCTCCGCTGAGCCGCTCTTGCCACTTCATGCATTTCCTCTTCCGTTCGACCCCAAGGAGCTTTCAATGAACCCCCTGCGTCATGTCTTCAGTGCGGCCGCCGTCGCCACGCTCGCCACTGCACTCGTCCCCGCGCATGCGCAGGGCGTGATCAAGATCGGCGAGGTCAACAGCTACAAGGCCCAGCCCGCCTTCCTCGAGCCCTACAAGAAGGGCATGGAGCTCGCGGTCGAGGAGATCAACGCCAAGGGCGGCGTCAACGGCAAGAAGATCGAGCTCATCACGCGCGACGACAACGCCAACCCCGGCGACGCGGTGCGCGTGGCCGAAGAGCTGATCTCGCGCGAGAAGATCGACGTGCTGACCGGCACCTTCCTGTCCAACACCGGGCTGGCCGTCGCCGACTTCGCGAAGCAGAAAAAATTCTTCTTCCTGGCCGGCGAGCCGCTCACCGACAAGATGACCTGGCAGGGCGGCAACCAGTACACCTTCCGCCTGCGCCCGGGCACCTACATGCAGGCCGCGATGCTGGTGCCGGAAGCGGTCAAGCTCAAGAAGAAGCGCTGGGCGATCGTCTACCCCAACTACGAGTACGGCCAGTCGGCGGTGGCCGCGTTCAAGCAGCTGCTGAAGGCGGCGCAACCCGATGTGGAGTTCGTCGCCGAGCAGGCGCCGCCGCTCGGCAAGGTCGATGCCGGCAGCGTGGTGCAGGCGCTGGCCGATGCCAAGCCCGATGCGATCTTCAACGTGTTGTTCGGCGCCGACCTGTCGAAGTTCGTGCGCGAAGGCAACACGCGCGGCCTGTTCAAGGGCCGCGAAGTGGTGAGCGTGCTGACCGGTGAACCCGAGTACCTCGATCCGCTGAAGGACGAGGCGCCGAACGGCTGGATCGTCACCGGCTATCCCTGGTACGGCATCCAGACGCCCGAGCACAAGGCCTTCTTCCTCGCGTACCACAACAAGTACAAGGACTATCCGCGCCTCGGTTCGGTGGTGGGCTACACCATGATCAAGTCGGTCGCCGCCGGCGCCGCCAAGGCCAAGAGCACCGAAACGCCGAAGCTGGTCGCCGCCTTCGAGGGCCTGCAGGTGGACACGCCCTTCGGCAAGATCCTCTACCGCCCCGAAGACCACCAATCGACCATGGGCGCCTTCGTCGGCAAGACGAAGAACGACAACGGCAAGGGCGTGATGGTCGACTACCAGTACTTCGACGGCGCCAAGTTCCAGCCTTCCGCCGCCGACGTGAAGAAATCGCGCACCGCGGATTGATCGAGCACGTCCACCATGAGTTTCTCGGGGTTCATTGTTCAATTGCTCAACGGCCTGGCCGGTGCGTCGTCGCTGTTTCTGGTGGCGGCCGGCCTGTCGCTGATCTTCGGCGTCACGCGGATCGTGAACTTCGCGCATGGCTCGTTCTTCATGGTGGGCATCTACGTGGCGTATACGCTGGTCGAACGGCTGGGCACGGGACTCGGCTTCTGGCCGGCGCTCGTGATCGCCGCGCTCGCCGTCGGCGTGCTCGGCGCGCTGATCGAGGTGGTGCTGCTGCGCCGCATCTACAAGGCGCCCGAGCTGTTCCAGCTGCTCGCGACCTTCGCGCTGGTGCTGGTGATCAAGGACGCGGTGCTGTGGTTCTGGGGGCCCGACGAATTGCTGGGCCCGCGCGCGCCCGGCCTCTCGGGCTCGGTGATGATCCTCGGACGCCAGTTTCCTTCCTATGACCTGTTCCTGATCGTCGTCGGCCCCCTGGTGCTCGGCCTGGTCTGGATGCTGCTCACACGCACGCGCTTCGGCACGCTGGTGCGCGCCGCCACGCAGGACCGCGAGATGGTCAGCGCGCTCGGCGTCAACCAGGCATGGCTGTTCACCGCCGTGTTCGCGCTCGGCGCGTTGCTCGCGGGCCTGGGCGGCGCGCTGCAGCTGCCGCGCGAACCGGCCACGCTCGAAATGGACCTCAACACCATCGGCGCGGCCTTTGTCGTCGTCGTCGTGGGCGGCATGGGCTCGATTCCCGGCGCCTACGCGGCCGCGCTGCTGATCGCCGAGATCAAGGCGATCTGCATCTGGCTCGGCGTGGTCGATGTCTTCGGCATCAGCGTCTCGTTCTCCAAGCTCACGCTGGTGGTCGACTTTCTCGTGATGGCGGTGGTGCTGGTGTGGCGCCCCTGGGGCCTGTTCGGCCGGCCGCAGGCGCCGAGCCGTTATGTGGGCATGCAGGAGGAGCCGCTGCGCCGCCCGAGCAGGGCTTACCTGATCGCGGCCGCCGTGTTCGGCCTCGTGCTCGCAGCCATGCCCTTCATCACGGCCGACTCGCCCTACACGACGGTGTTGATGATCGACCTCATGATCGCTGCGCTGTTCGCGACCAGCCTGCACTTCATCATGGGCCCGGCCGGCATGCATTCCTTCGGCCATGCGGCCTACTTCGGGCTCGGGGCCTATGGCGCCGCGCTGCTGGTGCGCGCGAGCGGCATGCCGATGGAGCTCGCGCTCGTCGTCGCGCCGCTGGTGGCGGCGGCCGGCGCCTTCGTCTATGGCTGGTTCGCGGTGCGCCTGTCGGGCGTCTACCTCGCGATGCTCACACTCGCGTTTGCGCAGATCACCTGGGCCATCACCTACCAGTGGGACACTTTCACCGGCGGCAGCAACGGCCTCACCGGTGTCTGGCCGGCGGCGTGGCTCTCGGACAAACGCGTGTACTACTGGCTCACGCTCGCACTGGTGGCGATCGGCGTGCTGTGGCTGCGCCGCGTGCTGTTCTCGCCCTTCGGCTATGCGCTGCGCGCCGGGCGCGACTCGACGCTGCGGGCCGATGCGATCGGCATCGACGTCAAGCGCATGCAGTGGGTGGCCTTCGTGATCGCGGGTACCGCCGCGGGCCTGGCCGGTGCGTTGTATGCGTTTTCCAAGGGCAGCATCTCGCCCGAATCGCTGAGCGTGGGCAAGTCGGTCGACGGGCTGGTGATGGTGCTTTTGGGCGGCATCCAGACGCTGGCAGGTCCGGTGGTGGGCGCCGTCACCTTCACCTGGCTGCACGACACGGTGGCGCGCAACACCGACTACTGGCGCGCGATGCTGGGCGGGATCATCCTGCTGCTCGTGCTGCTGTTCCCGCAGGGGATCGCGGGCTTCACCAAGCAGCTGTTCGATCGGCGGCGCGGCGGCGCGGCCGGCAAGCTGAAGGAGGCCGAAGCATGAGCCTCCTCAAAGTTTCGGAACTCGGCAAATCCTTCGGCGGCGTCAAGGCCGTCGACGGCATCAGCTTCGACCTGGCGCCGGGCGAACTGCTCGCGCTGATCGGCCCCAACGGCGCCGGCAAGTCCACCACCTTCAACATGGTCAACGGCCAGTTGAAGGCCGATCGCGGATCGATCCTGCTCGACGGCCAGGAACTCGTGGGCCGCAAGCCGCGCGAGATCTGGCGCATGGGCGTGGGCCGCACCTTCCAGATCGCCGAGACCTTCGCCTCGCTCACGGTGGTCGAGAACGTGCAGATGGCGCTGCTCTCGCACGACCACAAACTTTTCTCCACCTGGCGCCGCGCCGCCGATCACAAGCGCGACGAGGCGCTGGCGTTGCTCGACCAGGTCGGCATGAAGGCGCAGGCCGACCGGCCCTGCAGCGTGCTCGCCTACGGCGATGTCAAGCGCGTCGAGCTCGCGATCGCGATGGCCAACAGTCCCAAGCTGCTGCTGATGGACGAGCCCACCGCCGGCATGGCACCCAAGGAGCGCAACGCGCTGATGGCATTGACCAAGCAACTGGTGATCGACCGCGGCATGGCGGTGCTCTTCACCGAACACAGCATGGACGTGGTGTTCGCGTACGCCGACCGCATGATCGTGCTGGCGCGCGGGCGCCTCATCGCGCAGGGCAAGCCGCTCGAGATCCGCGACCATCCGAAGGTGCAGGAGGTGTACTTCGGCAGCGGCAAGACCTTCGAGAAGATCGCCGAAAAGGCGGCCGCGGTGAACGCGGCGATAGGAGAGGCGGCATGAGTTCGCATGAGCAGTTGTTGGAAGCCAACGCCCTGTGTGCCTGGTACGGCGCCGCGCAGATCCTCTATGACGTCGACCTCGAAGTGCGACGCGGCGAAGTGGTCGCGCTCATGGGCCGCAACGGCGCCGGCAAGTCGACCACGCTCAAGGCGCTGATCGGCATGCTGAGCAAGCGCCGCGGCGCGGTGCGCTTCCTGGGCCACGACATCTCGAAGAGCGAGCCGCACCACGCGGCCAAGCTGGGCCTGGGCTTCGTGCCCGAGGACCGGCGCGTGTTCACCGACCTCACGGTGATGGAGAACCTCGAAGTCGGCAAGCAGGCCGCGCGCCGCTGGGCCGACGGCAGCGACGCGCCGCTGTGGACGCCCGGACGCCTGTTCAAGCTCTTCCCCAACCTCGGCGAGATGCCGAACCGCCCGGGCGGCCGCATGAGCGGCGGCGAGCAGCAGATGCTGACCGTGGCGCGCACGCTGATGGGCAACCCCTACCTGGTGCTGCTCGATGAGCCCTCCGAAGGCGTGGCGCCCGTGATCGTGGAACAGATGGCCAACATGATCCTCGAGCTCAAGGCGCAGGGCGTGAGCATCCTGCTGTCGGAGCAGAACATGCACTTCGCCGAACTCGTGTCCGACCGCGCCTACGTGCTCGAGAAGGGACAAATCCGCTACCAGGCGTCGATGGCCGAACTGGCCGCCAACGACGAGGTGCGCAGGGCGTACCTGAGCGTCTGATCACAGGATTATTTCAACCCGAGGAGCGCACACCATGCACAACACGCACCGCAGAACCTTTCTTCAGTCCGCCGCAGCCCTGGGGCTCGCGGGACTTTCGGCGCCGCTCATCGCTGCGGCGAAGATCAAGCCGGCGGCCAACGCGGCTCTGATCGTGGTCGATGTGCAGAACTGCTTCGTCGACGGCGGGACGCTGCCGGTCAAGGGCGGGGCCGAGGTGGTGCCGGTGATCAACAAGCTCTCCACGGCCTTCGAGAACATCGTCGTCACGCAGGACTGGCACACGCAGGGCCACGCCTCCTTCGCGAGCGCGCATCCGGGCCAGAAACCCTTCAGCAGCATCAAGCTGGCCTACGGCAACCAGGTGCTGTGGCCCGACCACTGCGTGCAGGGCACGGACGACGCGGCGCTGCACAAGGACCTCAAGCTGCCGACCGCGCAGGTGATCATCCGCAAGGGCTTCCACAAGGGCGTCGACAGCTACTCGGCCTTCGAGGAGGCCGACCGCAAGACCGCGACCGGCCTGGCCGGCTACCTCAAGCAGCGCGGCATCAAGACGGTGTTCGTGAGCGGCCTGGCCACCGACTTCTGCGTCGCCTGGACCGCGCTCGACGCGCGCAAGCACGGCTTCGAGGCCTACGTGATCGAGGACGCGACGCGCGCCATCGACCTCAACGGGTCGCTGGCTGCGGCCTGGAAGCAGATGGCGGCCAAGGGCGTCAAGCGCATCCAGTCCACCGACATCGAAGTGGTGGCCTGAGCGATGGCCCGCATCTCCCAACGCGCCGCGGCGGCGTGCTGCGCTGCCGCGCTCGCCTTCTTCTCGACCTTCGCGCACGCCGCCGAAAACGGCGTCACCGACACCAGCATCCGCATCGGCCAATCGGCCGTCTTCAGCGGCGTGGCGCAGGATTTCGGCAACGACTACCGTGCCGGCATCAAGCTCTACTTCGACCGCGTGAACAAGGGCGGTGGCGTCAACGGCCGCAAGATCGAGCTGCTCTCTTACGACGATGCCTACGAGCCCCAGCGCACGGCAGTCAACACGGCCAAGCTGATCGACGAGGACAAGGTGTTCGCGCTGATGGGCTTCGTCGCCACCGGCAACCTGGTGGCGGCCATGCCGCTGGCCGACAAGGCCGGCGTGCCGATGTTCGCGCCGCTGGTGGGCACCACCTCGTTCCGCACCAAGCTCAATCGCAACCTGTTCCATGTGCGCGCGGGCTACGACCTGGAGCTGCGCAAGATCATCAGCCACCTGTCGACCATCGGCATCCACAACATCGCCGTGGTGTTCCAGGACAGCGCCTTCGGCAAGTCGAACCTCGCGACCTGCGAGCAGCTCGCGGCCGAATACAAGGTCAAGGTGGTGCAGGCGCTGCCGATGGCCATTGCGGCGACCGACGCCAAGGACATCGGCGAGAGCCTGGCCAAGGCGAAGCCCGGCGCGGTGGTGATGATCATGGCCGGGCGCATGAGCGAGGTCTTCATCCGCGACTACCGCGCCGGTGGTGCGGCTGCGCCGCTCTACACGCTCTCGGTCGGCATCACCGACGCGGCCGGTTCGGCACAGCGCCTGGGCGGCAAGCTCGAAGGCCTGGTCACCGCCAGCATCGTGCCGCCGCCGCAGTTGGTGCGCGTGCCGATCGTGGCCGACTACCGGCGCGACCGCGCGGAGTTCGGCGAGAAGATCGACAGCTACACCGCGCTCGAGGGCTATATCGCCGCGCGCGTGTTCGTCGAAGGGCTCAAGCGCGCCGGCCGCCACCTCACGCGCGAGAGCTTCGTCACGGCCCTCGAGAGTCTGGGCGACACGCGCATCGGCGAGTTCCCGGTGGCCTACGGGCCGAAGAACCACAACGGCTCGACCTTCGTCGATCTGGAGATGTACACACGTGACGGACGCCTCCAGCGCTGAGACTTTCGCCCTGCAGGTCAACGGGCGCGCGCACGCGCTCGCGGTGCCGCGCGAGGCATCGCTCCTGCATGTGCTGCGCAACGACCTGGGCTTGAACGGTCCCAAGTACGGCTGCGGCCTGGGCCAGTGCGGCGCCTGCACCGTGTGGGTCGATGGCGTGGCGGCGCGGGCCTGCGTGATTCCGGCGCATGGGGTTGCGGGACGGGCCATCACCACGCTTGAAGGGCTGGGCTCGCGGGAGCAATGGCATCCGGTCCAGCAAGGTTTCGAGGACGCGCAGGCCGCGCAATGCGGCTACTGCTTGAACGGCATGGTGATGCAGGCGGCGGCGCTGCTCGCGCGCGAGCCGCATCCGAGCGATGCGCAGATCAGGAACGAGCTCTCGGGCAACCTGTGCCGTTGCGGCACGCATGTCGAGATCATGGCGGCGGTGCAGCGTGCGGCGCAGCTGATGGTGGCAAAGGACGCCGACTCGTGAGCAACCGCGCCGCCGGGCCGCCCCAAGGCGCGGTAGCCCCCTCGGGGGGCGGCGAGGACACGAGAGTGCCGAGCCTGGGGGCACCATTTCGCGCCGAGCTGCCGCGCAACCGCAGCGACTTCCTCCATGCCGAGGGCGTGCTCGTCGTGGTGCGCGAGACGCCACCCGCGCCGCCGGTCGCCAACGGCCAGCCGGCCACGGTGTCGGGCAATCCCGCGGAAGGGCCCGAGATCCTGCTTGCGCTGTGGGACGACGGCAGCGTGACCGCGCTCAACGGTCATGTCGATCTCGGCACCGGCATCCAGACCGCGCTGTCGCAGATCGTCGCCGAAGAGCTCGATGTGCCGCTGGCGCAGATCCGCATGGTGCTCGGCGACACCGCCCGCGCGCCGAACCAGGGCGCGACCATCGCCAGCGCCTCGCTGCAGATCCATGCCGCGCCCTTGCGGCTCGCGGCGGCGCAGGCACGCGCCTGGCTTCTCGCGCAGGCTTCGGAACGCTTCGGCGTGCAGCCCTCACTGCTCGCGGTGCGCGAGGGCCGCATCCATGCGGGCGACGACCCCGCGTTCAGCGTCGGCTTCGGGGAGCTGGTGGCGGGCGTGCGCACCGTGCTCCAGCTCGACGGCGGCGCCCGCCTCAAGGATCCGAAGGACTACCGCATCGTCGGCAGCCCGGTGGCGCGCGTCGACATCCCGGCCAAGCTCGCGGGCGAGTTGGTGTTCGTGCACGACATGCGCGCGCCCGGCATGCTGCACGGCCGCGTCGTGCGCCCGCCCTATGCGGGCGCGGACCACGGCGACTACATCGGCAACACGCTCGAATCGGTGGACCAATCCTCGATTGCCCACATCCCCGGCATCCGCGCCGTGGTGGTGATCCGCGACTTCGTCGGCATCGTCGCCGAGCGCGAGGAGCATGCCGAGCAGGCGCTGCGCGAACTGCGCGTGATCTGGAAGCGCTGGCCCGGCCTGCCTTCGCTCGACGATCTCGAAGGCGCGATCCGCGCCAACCCCGCCACGCAGCGCCTGCTGGTCGACGAAGGTGATGTCGAGGGCGCTCTCGCCCATGCGGCCGAGTCGATGCCGCGCACCTACGTCTGGCCCTACCAGATGCACGCAT
Organism: Variovorax sp. LjRoot175; assembly: GCF_964253805.1. Taxonomy (NCBI): domain Bacteria; kingdom Pseudomonadati; phylum Pseudomonadota; class Betaproteobacteria; order Burkholderiales; family Comamonadaceae; genus Variovorax; species Variovorax sp. LjRoot175. The sequence continues at coordinate 299,485 of NZ_CAXURY020000001.1, forward strand.
CGATCGGCCCCTCGTGCGCGCTCGCACATTGGCAACCCGAAGGCGAAGGCGGCGATGTGCAACTGCGCGTGTGGGCCGGCTCGCAGAACCCGCATGTGCTGCGCGCGGATCTGGCCAAGCTCATGGGCGTGGACGATGTCGCGGTCGATGTGGTGCGCATGGAGGCGGCCGGCTGCTATGGGCGCAACGGCGCCGACGACGTCGCGGCCGATGCCGCGCTGCTCGCGCGCGCGGCCGGCGTGCCGGTGCGGGTGCAGCTCACGCGCGAGCAGGAGCATGCGTGGGAGCCCAAGGGTGCCGCGCAGCTGATGCAGGTGAAGGGCGGGCTCGATGCCGAAGGCGGCGTTGCGGCGTACGACTTCGAGACCTCGTACCCGTCGAACGGCGCGCCCACGCTGGCGCTCTTGCTCACCCGCACCATCGAGCCTGCGGCCCAGGCCTTCGAGATGGGCGACCGCACCGCGCGCCCGCCCTATGCGTACGGCAACCTGCGCGTCAAGGTCAACGACATGGCGCCGATCGTGCGCGCCTCGTGGCTGCGCGGCGTGTCGGCGCTGCCGAGCTCCTTCGCGCACGAGTCCTACGTCGACGAACTGGCCACCGCGGCCGGCGTCGACCCGGTCGCGTTCCGCCTGCGCCACCTGAACGATCCGCGCGCGGCCGAGCTGGTGCGCGAGACCGCGCAGAAGGCCGGCTGGCGCATGCGCACCGGGCCGCAGGAGGATGCCGACGGCGGCCTCGGACCCGGTGGTGACGTGCTCTTCGGGCAAGGCTTCGCCTACGCGCGCTACGTGCACAGCAAGTGGCCGGGCTTCGGCGCGGCATGGTCGGCCTGGGTGGCCGATGTCGAAGTCAACCGCAAGACCGGCGAGGTGCACGTGCGCCGCGTGGTGGTGGGGCACGACGCGGGGCTGATGGTCAATCCGGCCGGGGTCGAACACCAGATCCACGGCAACGTGATCCAGACCACGAGCCGCGCGTTGAAGGAGCGCGTGCAGTTCGTGCCGCAGAGCGCGCCCAACCCGGGCGTGGTCGCGAGCCGCGAATGGGGCAGCTACCCGATCGTCAATTTCCGCGACGTGCCGGTGATCGAGGTCATGCACATGCAGCGGCCCGGCGAGCCGCCGCTCGGAGCGGGCGAGTCGTCCTCGGTGCCTGGCACGGCGGCGATCGCAAATGCGATCTTCGATGCGACGGGGGTGCGGTTCAGGGCGCCGCCGTTCACGCCGGAAGTGGTGCGTGCTGCGCTGAACCCGTCTTCACTCCCTCCCCCTTTGGGGGAGGGTAGGGGTGGGGGCAACCCAGCGTTCGATGGTGGCGTCGTCGTGCCCCCATCCCAGCCTTCCCCCAGAGGGGGAAGGAGCAAGGCAGCCAGTGCGATCGCCCTCGTCATCGGCGGCCTCGGCGTCATCGCCGGCCTCATGGGCTGGCGCTCGACGATCGCCCCCGTCACCCTCAGCGCCCCCGTCTACAGCCAATCCACCATCGAACGCGGCCGCACGCTCGCCGCCATCGGCGACTGCGCCGTCTGCCACACCGCGCCGGGCGGAACGCCCAACGCCGGCGGCCGTGCGATGGAGACGCCCTTCGGCACCATCTACACCACCAACCTCACGCCTGATGCCGAGACCGGCCTGGGCCGCTGGTCCTTCAGCGCCTTCCAGCGCGCGATGCGCGAGGGCATCTCGCGCGACGGCCACCATCTCTACCCGGCCTTCCCCTACACCGCCTTCGCGAAGACCAGCGACGACGACCTGCAGGCGCTCTATGCCTACTTCATGTCGCTGCCCGCGGTGCGCGCGCCCACGCCGGAGGCGGGGCTCAAGTTCCCCTTCGGCCTGCGGCCGCTGATGGCAGGCTGGAACGCGCTCTTCCACGATCCGGCGCCAATGCAGCCGGCGTCGCAGCAAAGCGCCGAATGGAACCGCGGCGCCTACCTCGTCAACGGCCTGGGCCACTGCGGCGCCTGCCACACGCCGCGCAATGCGCTCGGCGCGGAGCAGGGCGGCAGCGCTTTTCTTTCGGGCGCGATGGTCGAGGGCTGGGAAGCGCCGGCGCTCACCAGCCTCTCGAAGGCGGCTGTGCCCTGGAACGCCGAGGCGCTCTATCGCTACCTGCGCAACGGCCACAGCCCGCGGCACGGCATGGCCGGTGGCCCGATGGCCGAGGTGGTGCGCGAGTTGGCGGCAGTGCCTGATGACGACATCCGCGCGATGGCCACTTACCTCGCTTCCTTCAATCCGGCCGCCAGCGATGCCGAAGCGAGCGCGCAGGCGCAGCGCGCGGTCGCCGCCGCGGCCGCCGGCCAGGGCCAGTTGCTAGGCTCCGCCCAACGCATGTTCGACGGCGCCTGCGCCGCCTGCCACCACGACGGCAACGGGCCGACCCTGCTGGGCGTGAACACGCCGCTCGCGCTCAACAGCAATCTCACGAGCGAGCGGCCGGACAACCTGCTGCGCACCATCCTCGACGGCGTGCGCGAGCCGGCCTCGCGTGAGATCGGCTTCATGCCGGCCTTCGGCGAAGCGCTCGACGATGCGCAGATCGCCGAGCTGGCCGGCTACATGCGCGCGCGCTTCGCGCCGCAGGCTACAGCCTGGAAAGACCTGCCGCAGAGCGTCGCGCGCGTGCGCGCGGCGGGGCAGGCCCACACGGCACGCTGACAGTCCCGTACGATCGCCCATGCAGAGGCCGGCTCATCGGCCCGTTCATTCTGGAGACCTTGCATGCCCCCGATCCTCTCGCCCGCCACCAGCCTGCCTCGCGATGCCGAGCGCGCCACCCTGATCGGACGCCTCTGGCAGCCCGGGCTCGGGCCGACGCTGGTGGCCGTGCACGAAGGCGGCCTGCACGACCTCACGCGCATCGCGCCCACCGCGAGCCACTTGCTCGAGCTCGACGATGCCGTGGGTGCCGTGCAGCAGGGCCTGCGCGACAACATCACGCCCCGCATCGCCGCGCTCGACGCGGTGCTGGCCAACAGCGACGAGGCCGGGCGCGATCCCGGCCAGCCCTGGCTGCTCGCGCCCTGCGATCTGCAGGCCGTCAAGGCCAGCGGCGTGACCTTCGTCGCCAGCCTGCTGGAGCGCGTGATCGAGGAGCAGTCGCGCGGCGATGCGTCCAAGGCCGAAGCCATCCGCGCCGCGCTCGGCGGCGTGCTCGGCGACAACCTCGCGGGCATCGTGCCCGGCTCGCCGCAGGCGGCGCAGGTCAAGGAGGTGCTGATCGCGCAGGGCGCCTGGTCGCAGTACCTCGAGGTCGGCATCGGCCCCGATGCCGAGATCTTCACCAAGGCGCCGGTGCTGGCCTCGGTGGGCACCGGCGCCGACATCGGCATCCATTCGGGTTCGGTCTGGAACAACCCCGAGCCCGAGGTGGTGCTTGCGATCAACAGCCGCGGCCAGACGCTGGGCGCCGCCTTGGGCAACGACGTCAACCTGCGCGACTTCGAAGGCCGCAGCGCGCTGCTGCTCGGCAAGGCCAAGGACAACAACGCTTCGTGCGCGATCGGCCCCTTCATCCGCCTCTTCGATGCCCACTTCGGCATCGACGAGGTGCGCCGCATCACGGTGGCGCTGCGCGTCGCGGGCCCTGAAGGCTTCGTGCTCGAAGGCGAAAGCTCGCTCTCGCTGATCAGCCGCGATCCGCTGGACATCGTGTCGCAGGCGATCGGCCCGCACCATGCCTACCCCGACGGTCTGGTGCTCTTCCTCGGAACCATGTTCGCGCCCACGCAGGACCGCCACGGTCCGGGCCAGGGCTTCACCCATGTGGTCGGCGATCGCGTGACCATCTCGGCGCCCGAGCTCGGCGCGCTGGAGAACCGCGTCGTGCATTCGGACCAGGCAGCGCGCTGGTCCTTCGGCATCGGTGCGCTGATGCGCAACCTGGCGGGGCGCGGGCTGCTCTGAACAGTGCTGCAGTGATCGGGGCCACCTGCCAGTCTGCAACGGGCACCGAAACGAGGGTGTACGCCGTGACGTACCAGCTAAAGAGGTGAATTTCAATGGTGCGAGCGTTGTAGGGCCAGCCCAAATGAAGAAGCTGCATTGAATCGAGTGGGCTCGCGTACGCGAGCCACTGGGGCATTTGGCTGAAGGCGCGCCTCAGGCGTGTGGCTGGCCAATCGGGCAGGGCGGCCGGCCGCGGCGTGGATTGTTTCCGTCGATGGGTTCGAACGCGGTGATGGGTGTTCCGACGTGCCTGGTGCGCCTGGCAGGCCTCGTCAGATGGAGGGGTAGGCCCCGGCACCCATCTCATCCAGCAGTTCGATGACAAGGTCCTCGTGCGCCTGCAGCGGCTGTGAACTGCCATCGTCGACGACGTCCGACGGGTTCATCCGATCCCCGAAGAGCATGATCACCTCGCACTGGTTGTCCCGCTTGGACATCCACCGCAATCCTTGGGCGTCCGGCATGTTCTGCCAAATCCATAGCGCCCATTCCTGGGTCCTGGGGTAGTCGTCCTTCTCGCCCTCGAAGAGGTCGATCGGCTTCAGGCCGGCGGCCTGGAGACCCATGGTCGTCATGTTGACCAGCCGGACCGCCTGCGCACGAATGCGGCTCAGGTGAAGGTTGGCGCGGTAGTCGCGCTCAAGGTCATGCAGGTAGCCAGCCGACGGGGTGGGGACGTCGTGCAGGACGATCTCCGCAATGGCTCCGCGCTCACTCTTGGCCGCATAGATCGTCGGAATCGGCTTTTTCGAGACCGGATTGAAAAGGGGGCTGAATCGAGCGTTGCCGAGCCCCGAAGCGTTGAAGGCGGCCGGCGCGTCCTTCCCCGTGGTTGCGTCGTACGGATGCACGCGATACCAGACTCCAGCCTTATGCGGCAGGGTGCGGAACGACTTTGGCGGAGGAGGCAGGAGAGGTGCTGGGCTAGCCATGCACCGCACCCACCTTGTGGTCTTCCGCGGCGGCCACGACGGCATCCGGGGCGCTCGCAATCACCTCGCGCGGACGCTTTCCGCCCAGGGACGAATTGGTGGACTCGAACCATGCCGCAACCCGGAAGGGCGAATAGTCGTCCAGGACCGCCAGGATCTTCTTGACCGCCGGCAAGGGCTGCCAGGTCGCATCGAAAATGTAGGCCGGGTAGATTTTCTTGCCGCGGTGGTCGATGCCGAAAATGCGCCCGCTCTGCTGCCAGCGGCTCACGGCCGCGTGCGGGTTTGCTGCCTTCGCGTCAAGCCGCTGTCCAATTTCGGCGGCCGAGTTCCACTCGGTGCCCTGCAGGACGGCGTCGATGGCGCGCTTCTCGAGATCGATGCGGGTGGCCGCCGGGCGCCTGGGCTCAACCTCATCCACCAACTCCTGGATCGATTGACGCTCCAGCTCGTTGATCGCCTCGCGCACATGGAGGGTCAGCTTCTTGTCCCTGGGCCCGGTGAGGGTCCGGGAAAGCTCGCTGATGATGAGGCGGCTTGCTTCACGCATGCTGTCGATGCGCGCCACGAGCGCCTGGACGGCATCATGCGGTTCTTTGGCGGAGGTTTGGTTCATGGCAGCTCCGTGAGATTCGTGAGACGATTTTACTCCTCACGTTTCTCGCGCGCAAGAAACCCTGCCTCCGGGCCGATGGCTCCCGTCATCGGCCAGGCCGACCAGCGTAAAGCTGGGCAGCCCCGTTGGCCAGATGCACCTCGACCGTGACATTGGCGGCTTCCAGGCCCAGCAAGGCATGACCTTGCACCAAAGACAAGCTCATTCTTCTCCATTTCCCCAAGATGGTGCGCCCATCTTTTGCTCATTGTTGCAATGTGCACCTGTCCCAGGCCCTTCTCAGTGCGGAACGGTCGGTTTGGCACGCTCCCTGCTTTGAGATGGCTTCCATTCCATTCCAAAACCTCCGAGGAGTCTCTCGATGATGCACCGTAAAACCGCCTCTGCCCTGGCCGTTGTCTCGCTGGCTGCCATGCCCCTGATCGCGAGCGCCCAGCTCACGGGCAATGTTGCGCTCACCAGCAACTACAAGTTCCGCGGTCAGGATCAGGACGTGCTCGGTAGCAACGGCTTCGCCAAGACCAAGGGCTTCAAGCCCGCCATCCAGGGCGGCTTCGACTACGCTTTCGGCGAGAGCGGCTTCTACGTCGGTAACTGGAACTCCAGCGTCAACTGGCTCGCCGGCAACGACATCGAGAGCGACATCTATGGCGGCTACAAGTTCAAGGCCGGCGTGTTCGACCTCGACTTCGGCGCGCTCGCCTACGTCTACCCGGGCAACGCCCGCGGCAACACCACCGAGCTGTACGGCGCGGCCACCTATGCCAACGAGGCCATCGGCGCCTTCACCTTCAAGTACTCCCACACCGTCTCGAAGGACTACTTCAACTACGCCGGCGAGCGCGACGGCTCGGGCCTGAAGGGGCGTAACACCGGCTACTTCAATCTCGCCTACACCAAGGAGATCGTGCCCAAGGTCACGCTGAAGGCCGCGCTGGGCTACACGCACATGAGCAGCGACATCCGCAGCCTGGGCTACAAGAGCTACGTCGACTACAACGTGGGCGCTTCCTATGACTTCGGCAACGGCCTGTCGCTGGCCGGCTCGGTGCAGGGCGCCAACAAGAAGAGCTCGTACCTGCTGGTGTCCGGCCCCGACCTGGGCTTCGGCGCACCCACGTGGTCGCCCAACAAGGCGCGCTTCATCGTCACGCTGACCAAGACGCTCTGATCCATACAGCCGCGCAGACCTGTTCCATCCAAAGGAGAAACATCATGAAGCTGGTCACAGCCATCATCAAACCGTTCAAGCTCGACGAGGTGCGCGAAGCGCTCTCGGCGATCGGTGTGCAAGGGATCACCGTGACGGAGGTCAAGGGCTTCGGTCGCCAGAAGGGCCACACCGAGCTCTACCGCGGCGCGGAGTACGTGGTCGATTTCCTGCCGAAGGTCAAGATCGAGGCCGCCGTGGCCGACGAGCTCGTCGAGCGCGTGATCGAAGCCGTCGAAAGCGCCGCACGCACCGGCAAGATCGGCGACGGCAAGATTTTTGTCTACAACCTGGAGCAGGTCGTTCGCATTCGTACCGGAGAAACAGGCCGCGAAGCTCTTTGACTTCAAGGCACGAAAGAAAATCGACATGAAAAAATTGCTCGTCTCTCTCGCGCTCGGCCTGAGCGTGCTCGCTGCCGGCACCGCCGGCTTTGCCCAGACGCCGCCGGCGGCGCCCGCGGCTGAAGCGCCCGCAGCCTCGGCGCCGGCCGCCGCGCCTGCTGCAGCCCCCGCTGCCGCACCGGCCGCGGCCGCACCCGCCGCCGAAGCCGCAGCTGCGCCGGCCGCCGCGCCGGCACCCTCGTTCAACAAGGGCGACACCAGCTGGATGCTGCTGTCCACGCTGCTCGTCATCATGATGACCATCCCCGGCCTGGCGCTGTTCTACGGCGGCCTGGTGCGCAGCAAGAACATGCTGTCGGTGCTGATGCAGGTCATGGTCACCTTCTCGATGATCGTGGTACTGTGGCTCATCTACGGCTACAGCCTCGCCTTCACCGAGGGCAACTCCTTCATCGGTGGATTCGACCGGCTCTTCATGAAGGGCGTCTTCGATTCGGCCGCCGGCACCTTCGCGCCGGGCGCGACCTTCAGCAAGGGCGTCTATATCCCCGAGCTGCTGTTCGCCGCCTTCCAGGCCACCTTCGCCGGCATCACCTGCTGCCTGATCGTGGGCGCCTTCGCCGAGCGCATCAAGTTCTCGGCCGTGCTGCTCTTCATGGCGCTGTGGTTCACCTTCAGCTACGCGCCGATCGCGCACATGGTCTGGTTCTGGATGGGCCCGGACGCCTATGCCAGCAAGGATGTGGTCGATGCCATGAACGCCAAGGCCGGCCTCCTCTGGCAATGGGGCGCGCTCGACTTCGCGGGCGGCACCGTGGTGCACATCAACGCCGCCGTCGCCGGCCTGGTCGGCGCCTTCCTGATCGGCAAGCGCATTGGCTACGGCAAGGAATCCTTCACGCCGCATTCGCTCACGCTCACCATGGTCGGCGCCTCGCTGCTGTGGGTCGGCTGGTTCGGCTTCAACGCCGGCTCCGCGCTCGAAGCGGGCACCAGCGCCGTGCTGGCCTTCATGAACACCTTCTCGGCCACTTCCGCTGCCGTGCTCGCATGGTGCATCGGTGAAGCGTTGATGAGGGGCAAGGCCTCGATGCTGGGCGCCGCCTCGGGTGCTGTCGCCGGCCTGGTGGCCATCACGCCGGCCGCCGGCAACGTCGGCCTGATGGGCGCGATCGTGATCGGCTTCGTCGCCGGCTTCGCCTGCCTCTGGGGCGTCAATGGCTTGAAGAAGATGCTCGGCGCGGACGACTCGCTCGACGTGTTCGGAGTCCACGGCGTGGGCGGCATCGTCGGCGCGCTGCTCACCGGCGTGTTCAACACCCAGGCGCTCGGCGGCCCCGGCCTGGTGGGCGACTGGGTCACGGCCAGCGTGGTGTCCAACGGCATTGGCGCCCAGGTCTGGATCCAGCTCAAGGCCGTGCTGCTGACCATCGTGTGGTCTGGCGTGGTGTCCTTCATCGCCTACAAGATCGTCGACCTCACCATCGGTCTGCGCGTGAGCGAGGAAGAAGAGCGCGAAGGCCTCGACATCTCGGCCCACGGCGAAACCGCCTACAACCGCTGAAACGAAACGGATCATTTCAAGCAAGCAAGGTCTCCCTTGGATGTTCGGCCCGCGAGCGCTTCGGCGCGAGCGGGCTTTTTTTCGCCTAAGCTGGCGCCATGTGGACCACGCTCGACGACAGCCTCTGCCAGCTCGGTGAATCCCCGTTCTGGCATCCGCACGAACGCTCGCTCTACTGGCTCGACATTCCGGGCCGCGCCGTGCTGCGAACCCGCGGCGAGATCGGTGGCCACACGGTCGAGCGATGGCGTCTGCCCGCCGAGCCCGGCTGCATGGCGCCGGCTGTGAGCGGCGGCCTGGTGATCGCGCTGCGCGACGGCATCTACCGGGCACGCGAATGGGGCGGCCCGCTCTCGGTCATCGTGAACGTCGACCATGACGTGCGCACCATGCGCTTCAACGACGGCAAGTGCGACGCATGGGGCCGCTTCTGGGCCGGCACGCTGAACGAGGCCAAGGACCGGCCGAACGCTGCGCTCTACTGTCTCGACGCGCAGAGCGGCGATGCGCCGCAGCTCACGCAGATGGCGAACGAGGTCACCACCGGCAACGGCCTGGCCTTCTCGCTCGATGCCACGACGCTCTACTGGGCCGACACCGCGGCACACCGCGTGCGCGCCTGGGACTGGGCGGCGGAGGCCAATGCGCTCTCGCGCCCGCGCGTGTTCCGGCAGTTCGATGCCAAACCCGAGGGCTGGACGCCCGAGTCGCCGCTGCGCTACGAAGGCCGGCCCGACGGCGCCACCATCGACGCCGAGGGCCACTATTGGATTGCAATGTTCGAGGGCGGCCAACTGCTGCGCTTCGCGCCTTCGGGCGAGCAGGTGGATGCGCTTCCCACACCCGTGCAGTGCCCCACCATGCCTTGCTTCGGCGGCGACGATCTGCGGACCCTGTTCGTCACCAGCGCGCGGCGCGGCCGGCCGGCCGACGAGCTCGAACAGCGTCCTGCGTCCGGCCAGGTGCTCTCGATGCGTGTGGAAGTGTCAGGACTGCCCGTCCATTTCTTCACTGATTGAAGGGCATTGCGGGCTGTACGATCGGCCGCATGGATCCAGCCCTTCGCCAGATCGTCGAGCGCATCCGCGCCGCAGCCGCCGACGGCGCGCTTTTGCGCATCCGCGGCGGCGGCACCAAGGACTTCTATGGCGAACCGCCGCAGGGCGAGCCGCTTTCCACCGCCGCGCTCTCGGGCATCACGAGCTACGAGCCGAGCGAACTGGTCGTCACCGTGCGCGCCGGCGCACCGCTGGCGCAGCTCGAAGCCCTGCTGGCCGAACAGGGCCAGTGCCTGCCATTCGAGCCGCCGCATTTCGATGAAGGCGCAACGGTCGGTGGCATGGTCGCGGCGGGCCTGAGCGGCCCGGCGCGGGCCAGCGTCGGTGCGGTGCGCGACTATGTGCTGGGCGCCACCTTGATCAACGGCCGCGGCGAACTGCTCAGCTTCGGCGGCCAGGTCATGAAGAACGTCGCCGGCTACGACGTCTCGCGCGTGCTGGCCGGCTCGCTGGGGACGCTGGGCGTCATCGCCGATGTCAGCCTCAAGGTGCTGCCCGTTCCGCCCGCCGAAGCCACCCTCGCATTCGAATGCAACCAAGCCGATGCGCTGCGCCTGCTCAACGGCTGGGGCGGCCAGCCCTTGCCGCTCAACGCGAGCCGCTGGCTGGAAGAGGGCGATACAGGCCGGCTCTGGCTGCGATTGCGCGGCGCGGTGGCGGCGGTGGCGGCCGCCTGTGCCCACCTCGGCGGAGAGCGGCAAGACCCCGCGCAGGCCCAGGCCGAATGGCAGGCTGCGCGCGATCAACGCCTGCGATGGTTCGGCGCGCGCGCCGCGCGCGATCTGTGGCGCCTGTCGGTGCCGCAGGCCGCATCGGTCCTGGCGCTCGAGGGCTCGCCCCTGATCGAATGGCATGGCGCACAGCGCTGGTATCTGGCGTCGCCCGACGAGGGCCCGAAACTGCGCGCGGCAGCCCGCGCGGTCGGCGGGCATGCGACGCTGTTCATGCCCTCGGCCGAGCGTGGCCACCGCGTACTCGGCCGCTTCGACGCGCTGAGCCCGCCGCTCGCGCGCATTCACCGTGCGCTGATGCGAGAGTTCGACCCCCACGCCGTCTTCGATCGCGCACGGCTCTACCCCGCGGACTGACGCGTAGCCTCATGCAAACCGAACTCGCTCCCGAATTCCAGGGCACCGCCGACGGCCGCGAAGCCGAGGCGATCCTGCGCAAGTGCGTGCACTGCGGTTTCTGCACCGCCACCTGCCCGACCTACCAGCTGCTCGGCGACGAGCTCGACGGCCCGCGCGGACGCATCTACCTGATCAAGCAGGTGCTCGAAGGCAAAGCGCCGACGCGCAGCACGCAGCTGCATCTGGACCGCTGCCTCACCTGCCGCAACTGCGAAAGCACCTGCCCGAGCGGCGTGCAATACGGCCACTTGGTCGACATCGGCCGCAAGATCGTCGACGAGAAGGTGCCGCGTCCGGCCATGGAAAGCGCGCTGCGCTGGACCTTGAAGGAGGCGCTGCCTTCGCCGCTCTTCGGCCCCGCGATGAAGCTGGGCCAGTCGGTGCGCGGCCTGCTGCCGGCCAAGCTCCGGGCCAAGGTGCCGGCGCCTCAGCCGGCGGGCGTTTGGCCCATGCGCACGCATGCGCGCAAGATGCTGATGCTGGCCGGCTGCGTGCAGCCCTCGATGGCGCCCAACATCAACAGCGCCACGGCGCGCGTGCTCGACGCGGCCGGCATCGAGGCCGTGATCGCGCCCACCGCGGGCTGCTGCGGTGCGGTGAAGTTCCATCTCAACGACCACGACGGCGGCAAGGCCCAGATGCGCGCCAATATCGATGCCTGGTGGCCCTACGTCGAAGGCGGCGTGGTGGAGGCGATCGTGATGAACGCCTCGGGCTGCGGCGTCACCGTGCGCGAGTACGGCCACATCCTGCGCGAGGACCCGGCCTATGCGGCGAAGGCCGAACGCGTCAGCGCGCTCACGCGCGACCTGAGCGAGCTCTTGCCCGAACTCGTGCCGCTGTTGAAAGAGCGCGTCAACGCGCCGCCCGGCGTCGTCGCCTACCACCCGCCCTGCACGCTCCAGCATGGACAGAAGCTGCGCGGCGGCGTCGAAGCGAACCTGCGCGCACTGGGCTTCGACGTGCAGATCGCGATGAACGAATCGCACCTGTGCTGCGGCTCGGCCGGCACCTACTCGGTACTGCAGCCCGAATTGGCCTACCCGCTGCGCGACCGCAAGCTTGGCCACCTGAACCAGTTGAATCCCGAGACCATCGTCTCGGCCAACATCGGCTGCATCACGCATCTGCAAAGCGGCAGCGAGATCCCGGTGCGGCACTGGGTGGAACTGCTCGACGAGGCGCTTTCGGCGGCTTGATCGCACACGCCGAGGAGCTGTGGTCCGACCCGCCGGCGCACCGCTGGGCGCGACCATCTCCCATCGTTCATTTCGGGAGCTTGTCGATGCATACCTCCTTCCAATCCCTTCTTCTGCGCGGCGCCGTCGTCTGCGCGTGTGCCGCTGCGCCATGGATGGCGCAAGCCCAGTCCGTGGACGCCACGGCCATGCCGGCCATGAAGGTGCAGGGCAGCGCGCGCTTCGCGTGCGGCGGCATCGGCTCGGACGAATCCACGGCGATGCGCGCGGCGATGAAGGACCATCCGCTGTCGCTGCTGTTCGCGCGCGCGGACGGTGCCTACCTGGCCGAGATCGCGGTGACGATCAAGGATGCCAATGGCGCGACGGCGCTCGCGATGCGTGCGTCGGGGCCGGTGTGCCTGATCGACCTTCCCGCCGGCCGCTACACCGTCGAGGCAGCCACCGAAGGCATGACGAAGAGCCAGACCGTAACGCTCGGCCGCGGTTCGAAGACCGCGGACTTCCGATTCTGACGGTGCCCGGCGCTCAGGCCGTCAGTGCCGACTCGATGTCGCGCGTCATCGAGGCCGGCGTGTCGAGCGGCGCGTAGCGCTTGATCACCCGCCCGTCCTTGCCGACCAGGAACTTGGTGAAGTTCCATTTGATCGCGGTGCTGCCCAAGAGGCCCGGCGCTTCCTTGGTGAGCCATTTGTAGAGTGGCGTGGCACCGGAACCGTTGACCTCGATCTTCTCCATCATCGGAAAGCTCACGCCGTAGTTCTGGACGCAGAAGGCGCCGATCTCCTCGTTGCTGCCCGGGTCCTGGTTGCCGAACTGGTTGGAGGGAAAACCGAGCACCGCGAGGCCCTTGTCGGCGTACTTTTCGTGCAGCGCTTCGAGCCCCTCGAACTGCGGGGTGAAGCCGCACTTGCTGGCCGTGTTGACGATCAGCAGCACCTTGCCCTTGTACTTGGAGAGCGGCACGGCCTTGCCGTCGATCTGCCGGGCCTCGAAGTCGTAAACGCTGGTCATGGCATGTCCTTCAGGAGGGAAGTGCGTCGATCATCCTCGCCGTTGGGCGTTCGCGCAAACGACGACCACAGCGCCGCCAGCACGATCAACCCACCGCCGATCCAGATGCGGGTGTCCATCGTGCCCGCGCCGAGCGCCACCGACGAGACGCTCGCGAACAGCACTTCCGACAGCATGATGACCGCAGTGGCGCTGGCCGTGAGGCGCGCGGCGCCGTACTGCAGGCAGAAGTTGGCGAAGACGAAGCCCGCACCCAGCAAAGCGGCCCAGCCCAGCCAGCCGGGCGCGGCCGCGAGCGGCGGCGGCGCCGCGATGGCGCCGAGCGCGGTGCCGGCCAGCGCGGTCGCGCCGGCCACCAGCGCACAGCCGCCGAACACGGCAAGCGCGCGCGACTCGGCGGCTGCTGCGCGCAGCCGGCGCAGCAGGATATTGGTCACCGAGAAGCTGAAGCCTGCCGTGACGCCGAGCCAGTCCGCGAGGCTTGCGGGCACCGGCCAGTCGACCTCGGGCGTCTTGAGCACCACCGCCACGCCCACCAGCGCCAGCGCCACGCGCGCGAGCACCGCGGGCGTCGGGCGCTCGCCGAGAAAGATCCAGGCCAGCAGCACGCTCCACAGCGGCATCAGATAGAAAAGCAGCACCACGCGCACCACATCGCCCGCTGTCACCGCCCAGTTGAAGCACAGGTTGGTGAGGCCGGCTGCCAGCCCGAGCAGCACCAGGGCCGGATGCACGGAGAAAGCCTGCCACGCATGCCGGCGCAGCCACCCCATCGCCACGAAGATCAGCGCATAGATCAGTGCCGTGGCCCAGACCGGATGCAGGCCGTGGGATTCGATCTGGCGGAAGGGGAACCAGGAAACGCCCCACACGAAGGCGTTGAAGACGAGCGCGAGTGCCGGCAAAACAGTCAGGCCCGGTCAGGTCAATGGTGTTTGTCGCTGCGTGCGATGGCGAGGAGGTGCTCGACCTCCTCGGGGTATTGGCGCAGGTTGTTCTTGTGCCAGCGCTTGATGAGCCACATGAAACCGGCCACCACGAGCCCGAAGGCGGTGATGGCCCAGTAGGCCGAGAGGCCGAAGCCGGTGCAGGCGCTATAGAACGCGCCGAGGATCAGAATGCTGGCGTTCTCGTTGAAGTTCTGCACCGCGATCGAACGGCCGGCGCCCATCAGGTTATGGCCGCGGTGCTGCAGCAGCGCATTCATGGGCACCACCAGGAAGCCCCCGAGTCCGCCCAGCAGAATCAGGAACGGCACTGCCACCCAGAGGTTGCCAATGGCGTTCATCCCGATCAGCAACAGGCCCATGCTGATGCCCAGCGGGATCACGCGGGTCGCCATGTCGAGCCGCATGCGAAGAGAAGCGACGATCGCGCCGATCGCGGTGCCGATCGCGACCACGCCGGTCAACGCGGAGGCTTGCGCCGTGTTGTAGCCGAGCGCCAGCGAGGCCCAGGCCAGCACGATGTACTTGAGATTGCCGCCCGCACCCCAGAACAAGGTCGTCGTCGACAGCGAGATCTGGCCGAGCTTGTCGCGCCAGAGCCGCGAGTTGCAGTGCCAGAAATCGGGCAAGAGCGCGGCCAGATTGCGCACGAAGCCGTGCTGCGGATTGGCGCGCAGCGGCCGCATCTCGACGCCGGTGTGGGGGATGCGGGTGTTGAACCAGGCGGCCAGCATGTAGACGAAGATCAGTGCCGCGATCGCGGCCTCGGGTGCCGTGTCGATGCCGGTGTCCACCACGGGCAGGTCGATCGCGAGCAGCTGGGTCGACAGCGCATGGCCCACCAGCTGCCCGCCGAGCACGATGCCCAGGATGATCGAGGCGATGGTCAGGCCCTCGATCCAGCCGTTGGCCTTGACCAGTTGGGAGGCCGGCAGCAGCTCGGTCAGGATGCCGTACTTGGCCGGCGAATAGGCTGCGGCGCCCAAGCCGACGACTGCATAGGCCAGCAGCGGATGCGTGCCGAACAGCATCATCAGGCAGCCCACCACCTTGATCGCGTTGCTGATGAACATGACCCGGCCCTTGGGCAAAGCATCGGCGAAGGCACCGACCAGCGGCGCCAGCGCGACATAGAAGATGGTGAAGATCGGCACCAGCGCCGCGCGCTGCCACTCGGGCGCGCCGTTGCTCCGCATGAGTTCCACCGCTGCAACGAAAAGCGCGTTGTCGGCCAGCGACGAAAAGAACTGGGCCGACATGATGGTGTAGAAACCGCGCTTCATCGATGGGCTGGCTGGCCAGAGAATGGGGCTGCTGGCGATAGTGGAAAAAGGCCGCGGTACTGGCGGAATGCGCGGTTATAGCATGGGGGTGCAGTGTCAAAATGACGCCACACGCCGGCTTTTGCGGCGTGGTCGTGCGAATGTTTTCAGCTCAGCCATCGGGTTCATCGTGCCTCGTCCCATCCTCGCCACCATCCATACCGCGGCCTTGCGCCACAACCTCGATCGCGCCCGCCGCTCGGCGCTCGAAGCCCGCGTCTGGGCCGTCGTCAAGGCCAATGCCTACGGGCACGGCATCGAGCGCGTGTTCGACGCCTTTCGCGGCGCCGACGGCTTCGCGCTGCTCGACCTGGCCGAGGCCGAACGCGTGCGCGCGCTCGGTTGGCGCGGGCCGGTGCTGCTGCTCGAAGGCGTGTTCGAGCCGCGCGACCTCGAACTCTGCTCGCGGCTCGATCTCTGGCACACGGTGCACTGCGACGCGCAGATCGACATGCTGGCCGCCCACAAGACGCAGGTGCCGCAGCGCGTGTTCCTGAAGATGAATTCGGGCATGAACCGGCTGGGCTTCACGCCCGAGCGCTTCCGCTCGGCCTGGACGCGCCTGAACGCGCTGCCGCAGGTCGACGAGATCTCCTTGATGACGCACTTCAGCGATGCCGACGGCAGTCGCGGCATCGACCACCAGCTCGAGGTGTTCGAGCACACCACGCAAGACCTGCCGGGCGAACGCTCGATCGCCAACAGCGCCGCCACGCTGCGCCACGCGAGAATCGCGCGGGCCGACTGGGTGCGCCCCGGCATCCTGCTCTACGGCAGCGCGCCCGACTTCCCCGAACACGACGCGGCGCACTGGCAGCTGCAGCCGGCGATGACGCTTTCCACGCGGCTGATCTCGGTGCAGACCTTGAAGGCCGGCGACACCATCGGCTACGGCTCCCGCTTCACGGCCGACGGGCCGCTCAACGTCGGCGTGGCCGCGGTCGGCTATGCCGACGGCTATCCGCGCCACTGCGACACCGGCACGCCGGTGCTGGTGAACGGCGTGCGCACGCGCATGGTGGGCCGCGTCAGCATGGACATGATCACCGTCGATCTCACGCCGGTGCCGGATGCCGCTCTCGGCAGCGAGGTCACGCTCTGGGGCCGCGCCTCGAACGGCACGCTGCTGCCCATCGACGAGGTCGCGCAGGCCGCCGGCACGGTCGGCTACGAACTCATGTGCGCCGTCGCGCCGCGGGTGCCAACGGCTGTCGATTGAAGGTCCTTTCCAACTGGCGCTCGGTACGCCTCTGGGAAACGCAGGTCGAGCGCGACCTGCATCGCAACTACCACCTTCGCACGCACGGCCTCCTGATCGGCAGCTTCACGCTGCTCCTGATGTGGCTGGTCTCGTACCTTCAGATGCACGCCGGTGTCGACTCGCTGGCGCTGCGCTATTTCGTGACGCTCGGCGTCGGCTACCTGGGCTACCTGCTGGTGCTGCGCTGGTGGGCGGCGATGCTGGTGCGGCAGAACAAGCAGCTCAACCTCGATGTGCCGGACCCCGGCATCGGCGACTGGCCTTCGGGGCAGAGCGCGATGGCCGATCTCGATGCGGGCGGCGTCGGCGACTTGGCCGGCGGCGCGCTCGAGGCCGCGGCCGGGGCCGACGAGGGCGCGGTCATCGTGGTGCCGGTGGTCGCGATCTTCCTGATCGGGGTGGCGATCGTGTTCGGTGCCGGCGCGCTGGCGCTGCTCTACTTCGGCTCGGAGGCGCTGCTCGCGGTGGCGATCGAAGTCGCCTTCTCCTATGTGTCGGCCCGTGCCGCGGTGCGTGTGGCCCGCGAGGGCTGGCTCACGGCGGCGGTGCGGCTGACCTGGAAGCCGCTGCTCGGCGCCTTGTTCTGCGCCGTGGTGCTGGGCGCGGTGCTGGACCGCTTCATGCCGCAGGTGAACTCGCTGCCCGAGGCGGTGCGCGTGCTGAAGAAAGGCTGAGGCAGCGCCTCAGCTCAATAGAGGCCGAGCTGCCGCGCGCGCAGGCGCGCCAGGCCCAGCAGTGCGTCGGTGAAGGGCGTTTCCACCTTGGCGAGCTGCCCCAGCTCGCGCACCACCGACACCAGCGCATCGAGCTCGACCGCACGGCCGGCCTCGACGTCCTGCAGCATCGAGGTCTTGAAGGCGCCCAGCTTGCGCGTGACCACGTGCCGGTCTTCGGGGCTCTCGGCGATCGGGATGCCGATGCGCGCGCCGATCTCCTTGGCCTCGAGCATGATGGTCGAGATGAAGCCGCGCACCAGGTCGTCGCCGAGGATCAGGTCGGTGGTGGCGCCCGTGATCGCGCTGATCGGGTTGACCGTCATGTTGCCCCAGAGCTTGTACCAGACTTCCTTCTGGATCTGCGCGGAGAGACGGGCCTCGAAGCCCGCCTGCTTCAGCAGCGCCTCGAGCCGCGTCGCGCGTGGCGTCGCCTCGCCCGAGGGCTCGCCGATGATCAGCCCGTTGCCGAAGTGATGCCGCACCACGCCGGGCGCATCGAGCGAACAGCTCGCATGTACCACGCAG
Organism: Variovorax sp. LjRoot175; assembly: GCF_964253805.1. Lineage (NCBI taxonomy): Bacteria > Pseudomonadati > Pseudomonadota > Betaproteobacteria > Burkholderiales > Comamonadaceae > Variovorax > Variovorax sp. LjRoot175. The sequence continues at coordinate 317,276 of NZ_CAXURY020000001.1, forward strand.
CCGATCACGTGCTGCGCTGGAATCGCCTCGCCGATCTTTCCGCCCGGGTCCACGGCCTGCAATCGCGTACCGGCCAGGCTGCCGCCGAAGCCGCCCTGCAGGAACCACCAGGGCACGCCGTTCATCGCGGTCAACACGATGGTGTCGGGGCCGAGCAGCGGCGCGATCTGCGCTGCCACGGCCTGCAGCGCCGGCGCCTTGACGGCAATCACCACCAGGTCCTGCTCGCCCAGCGTCGCGGGGTCGGCCACCGCATTCACCGGCACGCGCGTGCGCTGCTCGCCGCGCATCACGAAGAGCCCGTCGCGCTGCAGCGCTTCGAGCGTCGCGCCGCGCGCGACCACGTTGAGCCGGTTGCCCGCCTGCGCGAGGCCGGCGCCGATCCATCCGCCGATCGCGCCGGCGCCGTAGATGCAGACTTTCATGGTTCAGTACTTGTAGGAATCGTCGATGCGGTCGACCTGGCGCACCAGCGCGTCGAACACGTCCTGCCCGCCGCCGTGCTTGGGATTGAACTGCAGCGCGTCGCGCGTGCACTTGCGCGCGATGTCTTCCGGCACCGGAATCGCCGCGCCCATGGAGAAGGTCGCCATCTGGATCTCGCAGGCGCGCTGCAGGGTCCAGAGAATCGCAAACGTCTGCGGCAGCGTCTGGCCCCAGGCCAGCAGACCGTGGTTGCGCAGGATCACGGCCGGCTTGTTGCCGATGCTCTTCAGGAGCCGCGGCCCTTCGTCGGCATGGATCGTGATGCCCTCGAAGTCGTGGTATGCCACCATGTCGTGCAACTGCGCGGTGTAGAAGTTGGTCTGCGCGAGGCCGCCCTGCAGGCAGGCCACGGCCACGCCGGCTGTGGTGTGCGTGTGCATCACGCAGTGGGCATCGGGCAGGCCGTCGTGGATCGCGGCATGCACCGTGAAGCCGGCCGGGTTGACCGGATGCGGCGAGCCGTCGAGCACCTTGCCCTGCAGATCGATCTTGACCAGGTTGCCGGCCGTGACCTCGCTGTAGTGCAGGCCGAAGGGATTGATCAGGAACTGCTTCTGGCCACCCGTCACGCTGTCGGGCAGCCGCACCGTGATGTGGTTGTAGATCATCTCGGTCCAGCCCAGCATCGCGAACACGCGGTAGCAGGCGGCGAGCTGCAGGCGCGCCTCCTGTTCGTCGGGATGGATGGCGGAGCGGGCCGGCGTGGCCGGCGCAGCGAGATGGGAGTTCATAAGCAGTTCCTTTTCATGTCTAGCCTTCAGCGGTGAAGCCGACCTGCTTGACGATCGGCGCCCACTTGGCGGTGTCTTTCTTGATCAGCTCGGTCAGCTCTGCGGGCGTCGAGGACATGGCTTCGAGGCCGAAGGTCGACAGGCCGTCGATCACTTCCTTGGTGGCCAGCGCCGTCTTCATCGCGCCGTTCAGGCGTGCCACCACTTCGGGCGATGCCTTGGCGGGCAGAAAGAACGCGAACCACTCGCTGTGCGCCATGTCCTTGATGCCCTGCTCGCCGAAGGTCGGCACCTCGGGCGCGAAGCGGCTGCGCTTGCTGCCCGAGACGCCGAGGATGCGCACCTTGCCCGTCGGCAGGTGCTGCGAGATGTCGCCGATCGGTCCCGACACGGCGGAGATGTTGCCGCCCAGCAGGTCGAGCATCGCCGGCTGGGTGCCGCGGTAGGCCGCATGCTTGAGTTCCACGCCGGCGCTCTTGCCCAGCAGCGCGCCGATGAAGTGCGGTGTCGAGCCGGCGGCCGGCGAGCCGTAGTTGGCGCCGGTCGGATTGGCCTTGGCCCAGACGAGGAACTCCGGCACCGTCTTCACGCTGGCCGGCACGGCCGGGCCGACCGCGAAGCCGAAGTCGAAGATGCAGGCGACCGTCACCGGCGTCAGGTCGACGAGCGGCTCGTACGGCAGCTTCTTGTAGATGTGCGGGTAGATGGTGAGGATCGAGGTCGGCGTCTGCAGGATGGTCGCGCCGTCGGCCGGCTGGCTCTTGACGTAGGTCACCGCGATCTGGCCGCCGGCGCCGGTGCGGTTCTCGACCACGGCCGCGTTGGCGTAGCCCGGCGCCAGCTTGGTGGCGACGCGGCGGCACAGCGTGTCGGAAGTGCCGCCGGCGGCAAAGCCGGTGATGAGCTTGGTGGTCTCGATCTGCTGCTGCGCGAAGGCTTGCTGGCCGATGCTCGCGAGCAGTGCCGAGGCGCCGGTGGTTTGCAGCAGGTGGCGGCGGGTGAAATTCATGGTGGCGATGTCTCCAAGGTGAGTGGCGCCTCGGGGTTGGGGCGCACGGTGAGCGCGTATTCTTCCAGCAAGCCGCCGCGCCGCAGCTCCGCGTTTACCTCCAATCAGTAGGTCTTGCTCGCCGGCAGCGCCTGCGCGTTGTCCTTGAAGCGCGAGGCGAGCGCACTGGTGCTGCGCGCCAGCAGATTGGTGTCGAGGCCGACCGCGACGAAGAGGGCGCCGAGTTCGAGGTACTTGCGCGCCTGCGCCTCGTCGGGCGTCAGGATGCCGGCGGCCTTGCCGGCGCGGTTGATGCGCGCGATCGCATCCTCGATCGCCGCCTGCACCTCGGGGTGGTCCGGATTGCCGACGTGACCCAGCGATGCCGAGAGGTCCGCTGGGCCGATGAAGACGCCGTCGATGCCGTCCACGGCCGCGATGGCATCCAGGTTGGCCAGCGCCTCGCGCGTCTCGGCCTGCACCAGCAGGCAGACCTGCTCGTTGGCTTCCTTGGCATAGGCCGGGTAGCGGCCCCAGCGCGAAGCGCGCGCACCGCCCATGCCGCGGATGCCGTGCGGCGGATAGCGCATCGCGCGCGCGATCGCCTGCGCCTGCTCGGGCGTGTCGACCATCGGCACCAGGATGGTTTGCAGGCCGAGGTCCAGGTACTGCTTGATCAGCGCCGTGCCGACGTCGCCATGGCCGACCGGCACGCGCGCGATCGCGTTGGCGCCGGGGTAGGCGGCGATCGCCTGCGCCTGCTGCAGCACGCTGCGCAGGCCGTTGGGCGAATGCTCGCCGTCGATCAAGAGCCAGTCGAAGCCGGCGCCGGCGCAGATCTCGGCGCAGTAGGCATCGGCGAGGCCGAGCCAGAGGCCGATTTGCACGCGCTTCTCGGCGAGGGCTTGCTTGAAGGGGTTCGTGGGGGTTTGCATGGTCGGCTTTCAGGTGAAGCGGAACGAGATCGAGCCCAAGGGGCCGTAGTCCGCATGGAAGGTATCTCCGGGCAGTCCGGTGGTCGGACGCGTGAACGAGCCGCCGAGCACCACCTCGCCGGGCTCCAGGCATTCGCCCCAGGGCGCGAGCTTGTTGGCGAGCCAGGCCACGCCGGTGGCCGGGTGGTTGAGCACGGCGGCGGCCACGCCCGATTCCTCGATCACGCCGTTCTTGTAGAGCAGGGCGCTGACCCAGCGCAGGTCGACCGCGTCGGGCTTGACCGGCCGTCCGCCGGTCACGATGCCGGCGTTGGCCGCGTTGTCGGCGATGGTGTCGAAGACGCGGCGTGGCGCCTTGGTCTCGCGGTCGAACTGCTCGATGCGCGCATCGATGATCTCGATCGCTGGCACCACGTAGTCGGTGGCCGCGAGCACGTCGAAGATGCTCACGTGCGGCCCCTGCAGCCGCCTGCCGAGCACGAAGGCCAGCTCGACCTCGATGCGCGGCGCGATGAAGCGCGTGAACGGGATGTCGCCGCCCTGCTCGAAGAACATGTCGTCCAAGAGCGTGCCGTAGTCGGGCTCGGTGATCTGGCTGGACAGCTGCATCGCGCGCGAGGTGAGGCCGATCTTGTGGCCCTTGACCACGCGTCCTTCGGCCAGCTTGGTCTTCACCCATTCGCGCGAGATCGCGTAGCCGTCCTCGACCGTCATCTCGGGAAAGCGCCGGGAGAAGTGCTGCAGCTGCACGCGCGACTTCTCGCTTTCGTGCAGCTCGGCGGCGAGCTGCTGGATGATCTTCTTGTCGAGCATGCGTGGCGGCTATTTGTTGAAGAGAGGATGCAGGTTGCCGCACTTGCCGTCGTAGACCTGGCCGGGCGCTTCGTCGATCTGCAGCGTGATGCCGACGTGCCGCTTCGCGAGCAGCGGCTCGAAATGCGTCTTCACCCTTTCCAGCAAGGCGTCGCCGATGCGCTTCTTCACTGCTTCGCTGCGTCCCGTCGCCATGCGCACGTTGAGGTAGACGAAGGCGTAGTCGCCCTTGCCGTCGGCCACCGCATGGTGCGCTGCCGGAAAGGCCAGCACGCGCGTGCCGCCGGTCGGATAGACCTGCCGGCCCTCGTCGTCGCGCTGTTCGAGCATGGCGTCGGCCATCGTGCGGCACAGCGCCGTCATGTCGGTCTCGCGCTCGATGTTTGGGGTGTAGAGGATCACCAGATGCGGCATCTTTCTTTTCCTCAGGCGGTGGCCGGTGCAGGCAGCGGCGTGACCGGAAAGATCGCATTGATCTGCCCCGTCCCCGAGCTGCCGAAATAAGGCGTGACGATCTCCACCGGCGCCGTGTAGCGGTCCCAGCCCAGCAGGCCGAGCAGCATGGCCGTGTCGTGCATGTCGCCTTCGCCCCAGCACTTGTCGGCATACATCGGCAGCATGCCGACGAAGGTCTTCCATTCACCGGCTTCCCAGAGCTGGACCACGCGGCGGTCGACCTGCTCGAGGAAAGGATCGTAGACCTTGTGCATGAACTCGGGCGCGCGGCCGTTGTCGGCGAAATGATGCGACAGCGAGCCGCTGGCGAACACCGCCACCGTGCCCTCGTAGCGTTCCTCGATGGCGCGCCGCACCGCGAGGCCGAAGCGGCCGGATTCGTGCAGGTCGTGCCAGTCGCACCAGCCGCTGATGCTGATCACCTTGTAGTGCTGGTCGGCGTTCATGTAGCGCATCGGCACCAGCGTGCCGTATTCGAGTTCGAGCGTGGTGTCGCTGTGGGCGCGGCTCTTCACGCCCATCTCGTTGGCCACGTCGGCGATCAGGTGGCCCAGCGCCGGGTTGCCCGGGTAGGCATAGGGCATGTTCTTGATGAAGTGCGGCAGCTCGTTGCTGGTGTAGGTGCCGCCGAACTGCGGGCCGCAGTTGATGTGGTATTCGCTGTTGACCTGCCAGTGCACGTCGAAGACCACGATGGTGTCCACGCCCAGTTCGCGGCAGCGGCGGTCGATTTCCTTGTGGCCGTTGATCGCCGCCTCGCGGCAGCCGAAGTTCGGGCCGGGGAATTCCGACAGGTACATCGACGGCACATGCGTGATCTTGGCTGCGAGTGCGAGCGTGCCCATGGTCAGACTCCCCAGTGAGGGATGTGATGCGAACCCAGCGAGACTGCGACGTTCTTCGGCTCGCAGAAAACCTCGTAGCTCCACGTGCCGCCTTCGCGCCCGGTGCCCGAGGCCTTGGTGCCGCCGAAGGGCTGGCGCAGGTCTCTGACGTTCTGGCTGTTGACGAAGCACATGCCGGCTTCGACCGCGGCCGCGACGCGGTGCGCGCGGCCGATGTTCTCGGTCCAGACGTAGCTGCTCAATCCATATTGGATGTCGTTGGCCAGGCGGATCGCATCGGCCTCGTCCTTGAAGGGAATGAGGCAGGCGACGGGGCCGAAGATCTCGTCCTGCGCGATCTTCATGCGGTTGTCGACATCGGCGAAGACGGTGGGCATCACATAGTTGCCTTTCTTCACGCGGTCCGGCAGTTGCGGCGCTTCGAGCCCGCCGCACAAAAGCGTCGCACCTTCCTTCGGGCCGAGCTCGATGTAGCTGCGCACCTTGGCCAGGTGGGCCTGCGAGATCATCGGGCCGACGATGGTCGCTTCATGAAGCGGATCGCCGACCGCGATGCGCTTCGCGCGCTCGGCGAACCTCGCGGCGAAGTCGGCATAGATCGACTGCTGCACCAGGATGCGCGAGCCGGCCGTGCAGCGCTCGCCGTTGTTGCTGAAGATCATGAACACGGCCGCGTCGAGCGCGCGCTCGAGGTTCGCGTCCTCGAAGATCACGAAGGGGCTCTTGCCGCCGAGCTCCATGCTGAACTTCTTCAGGCCCGCACTCTTGACGATGCGGTTGCCCGTGGCCGTGGAGCCGGTGAAGGAGATGGCGCGCACATCCGGATGCGCCACCAGCGGCTCGCCCGCGTCCTTGCCGTAGCCGTGCACCAGGTTCAGCACACCGGGCGGGATGCCGGCCTCGAGCGCCAGCTCGCCGAGCCGCGCGGCCGTGAGCGGCGAGAGCTCGCTCATCTTCAACACCGCGGTGTTGCCGAAGGCCAGGCAGGGTGCGACCTTCCAGGTGGCGGTCATGAAGGGCACGTTCCACGGCGATATCAGCGCGCACACGCCGACCGGATGGAACAGCGTGTAGTTGAGGTGTGTCTCGGTCGGGTAGGTGTGGCCGTCCACGCGCGTGCACATCTCGGCGAAGTAGTAGAAGTTGTCGGCCGCGCGCGGCACCAGCTGCTTGCCGGTCTGCGCGATGACCTGGCCGCAGTCGTCGGTCTCGGTGCGCGCGAGCTCGGGCACGTGGGCGGCGATCAGGTCGCCCAGCTTGCGGATCAGCTTGGCGCGCTGCGGCGCGGGCATGCCGGCCCATTTGGGAAAGGCTTCCTTGGCGGCCGCGACGGCCGCGTTCACTTCGGCTTCGCCGCCCGCGGCGACCTCGGCCAACACCTCCTGCGTGGCCGGGTTGACGGTCTGGAAGTAGTCGCGGCCGGCGACCGGCTTGCCGTCGATGAGGTGGTCGATCTTCATGAGGGTCCTAGTCCAGCTTGATGTCGCGTGCCTTGATCAGCGCGTGCCACTTCTTGCGCTCCGCCTCGGTGTAGCGGGTCATCGCGGCGGCGTCGGCGGGGGTTGCATCCCATCCGGCGTCGAAGAGCTTCTGCCGCACGCCGGCGTCGCTCACCGCCTTCTGCAGCTCGGCGCCGAGCCGGGCCTGCACGTCCTTGGGCGTGGCCGCCGGCGCGACGAGGCCTTGCCAGGCATAGGCCTCGACGCCCGCGTAGCCGAGCTCTTTCGCCGTCGGCACGTTGGGCAGTTGCGGCATGCGTTCGGCCGACAGGGCGATCAGCGGCGTGATCTTGCCGGCCTTGACCGCGCTGACGCCGCTGGGCAGGTCGAGCACGATCAGCGGCACCTGCCCGGCCATCAGGTCCTGCATGGCCGGCGCGCCGCCCTTGTAGGGCACGTGGAGCAGGGAGACGCCCGCCTCGCGCTGGAACAGCTCGAGCGCGAGGTGGTGCGGGCTGCCGTTGCCGGGCGTTCCGATGCTGTACTTGCCCGGCGAGCGCTTGAGCTCGGCGAGCAGCGCCTTGGCGTCGGCGAAGCCGGCATTGGGGCCGGCCGTGATGACCAGCGCCGAGCGGCCCATCATGGCGAGCAGCGCAAAGTCCTTCTCGGGGTCGTAGGGCAGCTTCTTGTAGAGCGCGGGGTTGTAGACCAGCACGCCGTTGTCGGCCGAGAACACGGTGTAGCCGTCGGCCGGTGCGCGGGCCACGTGCTCGGACGCGATGATGGCGCCGGCGCCCGGGCGGTTGTCGACCAGTACTGGCTGGCCGAGCTGCTGCGACAACTGGGCGCCGGCGGTGCGCGCGAGGAAATCGGTGCCTCCGCCGGCCGGGTAGCCGACCACCCAGCGCACGGGCTTGTTCGGATAGGGCTGCGCTGCAGCGCCGGCGGCGAAGACGGAAGCGCCCAATGCCACCAGGGCCGTCGCCAGCCAGGACTTCTTGACCATGTCGTCTCCTTCGTGATGTGTTCTTGGCGATGCGGGCTCAGGCCGCACCGATGGTGTTGGAGAGCGCGCCGATGCGCTCGATCTCGGTCACGACCACGTCGCCGGGCTGACAGTCGACCACGCCGTCGGGCGTGCCCGTGAGGATGAGGTCGCCGGGCGAGAGCGTCATGAAGCTCGAGAAATATTCGATGAGGAAGGGCGCGTCGAAGATCATGTCCTTCGTGTTGCCCGACTGCGTGAGCTTGCCGTTGACGGTGGTCTTGAGCGCGAGCGCCATCGGGTCGGGCACGTCCTTCGCGTCCACGAGCCAGGGGCCGATCGGCGTGCAGGTGTCGCGGTTCTTCACGCGCAGGTTGGGGCGGTACCAGTTCTCGAGGTAGTCGCGGATCGCATAGTCGTTGGCCACCGTGTAGCCGCCGATGAAGTCGTAGGCGTCGCCCTGCCGCACCTTGCGCGCGGTCTTGCCGACCACGATCACCAGCTCGCATTCGTAGTGCATGAACGAAACGCCGGCCGGGCGGTAGGTGACCTGGCGATGGCCCGTGAGCGTGCTCTCGCCCTTGACGAAGACCAGCGGCTCCTCGGGCGCCTTGAACGCCAGTTCCTTCGCATGGTCGGCGTAGTTGAGGCCGAGCGCGAGGATGGTGCGCGGCCGCGGCGTCGGTGCGAAGGGCGGCAGCCACATCACCTCGTCGAAGCCGACCGCGCGGCCGTCGGCGAGCAGCAGGCGGCCGTCGCGCTCGGTCGCCTCGTGCTCCGCGCCTTCGAAGGTGACGCGCGCGTGCTTCATGGCTGTTCTCCCACCAGCGTGTTGACCAAGGTTTCGAAACCCGGCGCGCTGATCTCGATGCGGTCGCCGAGGCGCGCCAGCGGACGGCCGGCATCGCAGCCGAGCATCAGCACGTCGCCGTGTGCGAGCGTCATGAAGGCGCCGACCTCGGACAGCAGTTGCGCCGCGCTGCGCACCGTCTGCGAGAAATCCACCGACTGGCGCAGTTCGCCGTTGATGCGCACTTCGAGACTGAACTGCGCCGGGTCGGCGACCTCCTGCGCATCGCGCATGGCAGGCCCGATACCGAGGAAGCCGTCCACGCACTTGAACTTGACGGGCGGGCGGAAGAAGCTCGCATGCGGGATCGACAGGTCGTTCATCAGCACGAAGCCTTCGACGTCGCTGTCGGCGCCGATGACCATGCCGATGGTGGCGCCGACTTCGACCTCGGGCACCTTGGCCGGCACGGTGATGGCGCTGCCATGCGGACTCCAGGTGTTGGCCGTCTTCACGTAGAGCACGGGCGCTTGCGGCGGCGCCTTGTAGGGCGGCTGGCTCATCTGCGGCGCGAGCGCCTCGACTTCGGCGCGGAAGTTGAGCAGCACGCCGTAGACCGTGCCGGTGGGCATGAAGCTCATGGCTGCTCCAGTTCGATCACTTCGTCGAGCAGCACGTAGAGCTGCGACAGCTTCTGCTTGCCCAGGGACTTTTCCATCCAGTCGTAGTGCGCCTCGATCGCGCGCGAGAGCTTGCTCACCATGCGCGTGCCCTTGGCCGTGGCCTCGACCACGGTGCGGCGCTGGTCCGCCGGATCGCGCTCGCGACGGATCAGGCCGTCGCGCTCCATGCGCGAGAGCACGCCGGTCAGGCTGGGGCCGAGGATGAAGGCCTCGCGTGCGACGCGGCCGGTCTCGACCACGCCGAGCTCGCCAAGCACGCGCAGCACGCGCCATTGCTGATCGCTCAGGCCATGCTCGCGCAGGCTGGGCCGCGTGTGCGCCATGACGGCTTCGCGCGCCTGAAGCAGCAGGCGCGGCAGATTGCGGTGGACAAAGGGGGTGCTCATGAAGGTCTTGATTATTTAACATGTTAAATTAATTGCAAGTGCCTTCCGGGCGGGCTTCGGCGGGGTTTTCCCTGAGCCGGGCTGACGCCCTCCCTACACTCGGGCAATGGCCAAGGAAAAAACCCTCTTCGTGTGCTCCGAATGCGGCGGCACCAGCCCCAAGTGGCTCGGCCGCTGCCCCAGCTGCGGTGCCTGGAACACGCTGATCGAACAGGTGGCCGGCCCCGCGGGCGGCAGCGCCAATAACCGCTTCGGCGCGCAGTTCGCGGCGCTCGCCGGCTCGGCCGAGCTGGCCACGCTGTCCGAAATCGAGGCCACCGACATCGAGCGCACGCCTACCGGGCTCGACGAGCTCGACCGCGTGCTGGGCGGCGGCATCGTCGACGGCGGCGTCACACTGATCGGCGGTGACCCGGGCATCGGCAAGTCGACGCTCTTGCTGCAGGCGGTCGACGCGCTGCAGCGCGCCGGCCGCAACGCGATCTACGTCACTGGCGAAGAGAGCGGCGCCCAGGTGGCGCTGCGCTCGCGGCGGTTGGGCCTCCCGCAATCGCAGGTGCAGGTGCTGGCCGAGATCCAGCTCGAGAAGATCCTCGCCACGCTCGACGCCACGCGGCCCGCGATCGCGGTGATCGACTCGATCCAGACCGTCTACTCCGACCAGCTGACCTCGGCGCCGGGTTCGGTGGCGCAGGTGCGCGAGTGCGCGGCGCACCTCACGCGCTTCGCCAAGGCCAGCGGCACTGCGGTGGTGCTGGTGGGCCACGTGACCAAGGAGGGCGCGCTGGCCGGCCCGCGCGTGCTGGAGCACATGGTCGACACGGTGCTCTACTTCGAAGGCGACACGCACTCGAGCTTTCGGCTGGTGCGCGCCATCAAGAACCGCTTCGGCGCGGTCAACGAGATCGGCGTGTTCGCGATGACCGAGCGCGGCCTGAAAGGCGTGACCAACCCGAGCGCGATCTTCCTGAGCCAGCACGCCGAACCGGTGCCCGGCAGCGTGGTGCTGGTCACGCTCGAAGGCACGCGGCCGATGCTGGTCGAGATCCAGGCGCTGGTCGACAACGGCGGGCCGAGTCCACGGCGCCTGTCGGTCGGGCTCGACCGCGACCGGCTCGCAATGCTGCTCGCAGTGCTGCACCGCCATGCGGGCGTGGCTTGCATGGACCAGGACGTGTTCGTCAATGCGGTCGGCGGCGTGCGCATCAGCGAGCCGGCGGCCGACCTTGCCGTGATGCTCGCCATCACCTCCAGCCTGCGCGGCAAGCCCTTGCCCAAGGGCTTCATCGCCTTCGGCGAAGTCGGCCTCGCCGGCGAGGTGCGGCCGGCGCCGCGCGGCCAGGAGCGCCTGCGCGAGGCCGCCAAGCTGGGCTTCAGCGTAGCGGTGGTGCCCAAGGCCAACGCGCCGCGCAAGGGCGCGAAGGAGATCGAGGGGCTGACCATCCACCCGGTGGACCGCATCGAGGAAGCCATGGACGTGGTGCGGCAGCTGCACTAGCCCGGGGCGTGACAATACCGCTCATGAATTTCGGCAAAGTCCTCGTTCCGCTCGCCGGCCTCGTGCTGCTCGGCCTCGCCTATCGCGCCTATGGATGGGCCGGCGTCGCGCTCGCGGGCGGCGCCATCGTCATGTTCCTGCTGATGCATTTCAACCGCACCATGCAGGTACTGAAACGCGCCGCCGACCGGCCCATCGGCACGGTCGCCAGCGCGGTGATGCTCAACGCCAAGCTCAAGCCCAAGGCGACACTGTTGCACGTGATCGCGATGACGCGCGCGCTCGGCGAGCAGCGTTCGCCCAAGGACGCGCAGCCAGAAGTTTTCCGCTGGACCGACGGCGGCGGCTCCTGGGTCGATGCCACCTTCGCGAACGGCAAGCTGAGCGAGTGGAAGCTGGTGCGGCCCGAGGTGCCGGACGAAGACGCGTCGCAGCAGGCCGACGCGCCGAGCGCCGACGCCGTCAAGCCTGGCGCGACCGACGCGCTGCGGCCGCCGTTTTAGGGCCTGTTAACAGGCCCTAAAACGGCGCCGATTCGTCGGCGAGCTCTTCGGCCTTGGACTCTGCCGGCGCAGGCACCGCATCGGCCGCCGCCCCGCCCAGCTTCATCTCCCCGCCCAGCGCCTCGATCAGCTCCGGCACCAGCTGGCCGAGCTCGCCGGTCGCGATCGCGGCGTCGGCATCGAAGTTGTCTTCCTTGCCCGAGGCCGGCGCATCGTCGAGCGTGCCTTCGAGGAACACGATCTTGCGCAGCTGCAGCCCCTCGGTCAGCTCGAAGGACACGCGGTCGTCCCAGGTCATCGCGAGCCGGGTCGGGCGCTTGCCGTCGGCGATATGCTGGCGCACCTCCTCGATGTCCAGCGGGTGCTTGGCATAGCGCACCACGGCCTTCGACTCGTCGCTGGCCTTGAGCTCGCACTCGCGGTCGATGGTGAAGCCGGCCGGCGGCTCCTGGGTCGAGAGCCAGTCCGACATGGCGGCGGCCGGCTCGATCTGCGTGTTGATCTGCGCAACGGCAAAGCCTTCCAGCGCCTTCACCAGGCTGGTCACCACCTCGTCGGCGCGCGCGACATTGCTCGCATTGACCACCAGCCGGCGGGCCGCCGGGTCGATCCACACCGCGATGCGCGCGTGGCGTGTGAAGGCCAGCGGCAGCAGCTCGTGCGTGACGTCTTCCTTGAGCTCCTTCTTTTCCTTCTTGCCCGGCTTGCGCCCGGTGGTGGCCTCGATCTGCGCGGCGCGCTCCTCGACCTTGCGGCGCACCACCGAGGCCGGCAGCGTCTTGCTTTCGATCATGTATTCGAGCAGCCACTGGCCGCCGATGGATTCGACCAGCGGGCCGTGCTCTTCGCCGCGGGGCTCGACCCAGCCGGCGGATTTTTCCTGCGAGGGGCTGCAGGGGACGAAACGCAGCGGGTCGAGGGCCTGCTCGACCTGGCCGTGCGACTGCGACCACGATGCTTCGATGCGGTAGACGATGACGTTCTTGAAGACGGACACTGAAACGAACCCTTTTCTGGCTGACTGATTGGCAAAGCCGTGCATTGTCGGCGGGACGAAGTCGGTCGTCGCCGTAAAATCGCAAGCTTTTGCGACATACCCCTTCCCCAAAGGACAAAGAACATGAGCGCGCTCCCCGCACTGGACGATCGTGACGGCAAGATCTGGATGGACGGTGATCTCGTGGACTGGCGCGACGCCAAGATCCACGTGCTGAGCCACACGCTGCACTACGGCTGCGGCGCTTTCGAGGGGGTGCGGGCCTACAAGACGGTCAACGGCACCGCGATCTTTCGCCTGGCCGAGCACACCGAGCGCCTGTTCAACAGCGCCAAGATCCTGCGCATGAAGATCCCGTTTTCGCCCGAGCAGCTGAACGAGGCGCAAAAGCAGGTGGTGCGCGAGAACAAGCTCGAGAGCTGCTACCTGCGCCCGCTGGTGTGGATCGGCTCCGAGAAGCTCGGCGTCAGCCCCAAGGGCAACCGCATCCACGCCATGGTCGCGGCCTGGGCCTGGGGCGCCTACCTCGGCGACGAAGGCATGAAGCGCGGCATCCGCGTCAAGACCTCGAGCTACACGCGCCACCACGTCAACATCACGATGACGCAGGCCAAGGCGGTCAGCAACTACAGCAACTCGATCCTCGCCAACATGGAGGCGCTGGACGACGGCTACGACGAGGCCCTGCTGCTCGACGCGAGCGGCTTCGTCTCCGAGGGCGCGGGCGAGAACATCTTCGTGGTCAAGGGCGGCGTGGTCTACACGCCCGACCTGTCGGCCGGCGCGCTCAACGGCATCACGCGCAACACCATCCTGCACATCTGCAAGGATCTCGGCATCGAGGTGGTGCAGAAGCGCATCACGCGCGATGAGGTCTACATCGCCGAGGAAGCCTTCTTCACCGGCACCGCGGCCGAGGTGACGCCGATCCGCGAGCTCGACCGCATCGAGATCGGCATCGGCTCGCGCGGTCCCGTCACCGAGAAGATCCAGAGCGTCTTCTTCGACATCGTGAACGGCCGCAATCCCAAATACGCCCACTGGCTCACGAAGGTCTGACGACAATGTCCAATGCTGTGATCGAACTGCTGGCCACGGACCTGAACCACCAGGGCGGCGTGTTCTGCCCGAACCCCAAGGCCGACATGAAGCTGTGGAGCGCGCACCCCAAGGTGTATCTCGACGTGGCGCGCAGCGGCGAGGCCAAGTGCCCTTATTGCGGCACGGTCTACCGGCTCAAAGCGGGCGAGGCTGTGGCGCATCGCCACTGAGGACGGGTGGGCTCCGGCGCGGTATCAATCCGCGCCATGAATCCCCCGGCTCCTGCGCGAGCCGCAGGTAGATCGTCGCCACCCACAGCAGGCTGAGTCCGATCTGCGCATCGCGCAGCGCCGAATTGGCGTTGGTGGCGATCAGGAGGATCAGCTGCGCGACGAAGGCATAGCGCCCGATCAGGTCGTCGCGCCGCCAGGCCAGCCAGATGCCACTCAGGATGATGAGGAGCAGGCTCAGCGCGCCCGGAATGCCGGTCTGCGAACCCATCCACAGGAAGTCGTTGTGCGGCATGTTGTAGTCGGCCAGGAGCTTGGGGCCGCGCAGGTGCCACTGCTCGGTCCAGCCGCCGATGCCCCAGCCCGCGAACGGGCGGTCGATGATCATGCGCCCCGTGTCGCGGTACATGTAGTAGCGCACCACCCAGCTGCCTTCGGACACCGCGCCGCCTTGCGCCGCTTCGATCTCGTGCACGCCGAGCTCGAACTTGCGCTGTACCGCCGGTGAACTCCACAGGCCTGCGGCCACGAGGGCCCCGCCCAGGATCATCGCGAGCATGAGCACGCCAAGCCTTCGCCGCCACTGGTGCAGGCAAGCGGCCGGAATGACCAGCAGCATCGCCAGCAGCGAGGTGCGGGAATCCAGCTTGAAAAAGATGATCATCACCACGGCCAGCGTGATCGCGAATGCGGGTACGGCCTGCCAGCGATGGCGTTCCGACAGTGCGGCGAGCCCGAACACGGCCGCCGTCGCACCCACGACGGTGAACAGCAGGGCGTTGCTGATGGACTTGTTGCCAACCGGCATCACCACGCCGCGCCAGGCTTCCACGATCTGGAAGCCGAACGCGTGGTGCGCCGCGATGATCGCGATGTTCACCAGCGCCATCAGCAAGAAGCCCCGCAGCGCCCACAGGGCTTCCTCGCGCGTGAGGGCGAGCGCCATCAGCAGCGTGGCCGCGATGCGCAGCCCGTGCACCAGGTTCGACGGCGTTTGCGGGTAGTAGGGCCCGAGCGCCAGCACCACCAGCGTCCACACCACGTAGACGATGACCGGCCACCACATCGGGTTGCTGCGCAGGCGGACGGCGCGTTCGCGCCAGTCGCCGGCCGCCAGCAGCGCGACGAGCAGCAGGAAGAAAGCGAGGTAGGGGACGCCGACCGGCATGAACACCGTCAGCCCCCAGAACATGGCTGCGGGGCGGACGATTTGCGATCTCTGCATGGGGGCGGATTTTAGGTGCCGCCGCCGCACCGTTTCCTGACCTGGACGGTCAGCTTCGGCGGCCGCCGCCGGGCCGCCCCAAGGCGGGGCGCGCCTCCCCCTCGGGGGGTGGAGTTACACGAAGCGAAGCGCAGTGAAAAGCCGGGAGGCCTTAGTTCGGGAGTGCGATGACGAAGCTGGCGCCGCCGCCGGGGCGGTCTTCGCAGCGCACGCTGCCGCCATGGCGTTCGGTGATCGATTTGACCAGCGCCAGGCCGAGGCCCACGCCGCCGTTGCGCTCGCTGGCGCCCGGCAGCCGGTAGAAGGGTTCGAAGATGCGATCACGCAGCGCGGCCGGCACGCCGGGGCCGCGATCGTTGACGCGGATCTCGGCGGCGCTGCTGGTGCTGTCGAGCTGCACGCTGATCTCGCCGGCCCCGTAGCGCCGCGCGTTCTCGAGCAGGTTGCGGATCGCGCGCCGCAGCAGGCGGGGCACGCCGCGCACCGTCAGCGCGTCGCTGCTGGCGTCTTCGGCCACGTCGAGCTCGGCATCGACGCGCGCGCACTCTTCGGCAGCCAGGCCGGTGAGGTCGACCGTTTCGACCGTGCCCATGTCGGCTTCCTTGGCGTCGAGCCGGCTCGCGAGCAGGATCTCGTCGATCAGCTGGTCGAGCTCGGCGATGTTGCGCGCAATTTCCTCGCGCGCGGCCTCGCTCGGCCGCTCGCCCATCAGTTCCAGTCCCATGCGGATGCGCGTGAGCGGCGAGCGCAGCTCGTGCGAGGCATTGGCCAACAGCGACTTGTGCGAGCGCACCAGTTGCTCGATGCGGGCCGCCGCCCCGTTGAATCGATTGGAAAGATCGGCCACTTCGTCCTGCCCTTCTTCGGCGACGCGCACCGACAAGTCTCCTTCGCCCCAGCGCTGCACGCCGCGTTGCAACGCCTCGAGGCGCTTGGTGAGCCGGCGCACGATCGGGTAGACGCCCAGCGCCACGGCGACGCCGACCAGTGCGACCATCCAGCCCAGCCCGAAAGGCGTGCGCCAGGCCGTCAGCCCGCTGGTGCCGCTCGGGCGCGGGCGCGGCGCCACGCGCAGCGAGAGCGCGCGGCCGTCCTCGAGCGTGACGTCGAATTCGAGCCCCTGGCCGGGCACGCGCACGGCGCTGCCGGTGCCGATGGCGCGGTCCTGGTTGTTGAGCACCACAACCTCGCGCGGCACGGCCGACAGCCGCTCGCGCTCGTTCTCGGCCGCCTCGCGCACGATCCAGTTGGCGGTGAGGGTGAGGATGACGACGCCGGCCACCACCGCCAGCCAGATGCGGACGTAGAGGTGGCGCCGGTAGAGATTGCGCAACATCAGGGGCTGTCCTAGTCCTGCTGCTTCGCGAACACGTAGCCCACGCCGCGCACGGTGAGGATGCGCTTCGGATTCTTGGCGTCGACTTCGATCGCCGCACGGATGCGGCCCATGTGCACGTCGATCGAGCGGTCGAAGGCCTCGAGCTCGCGGCCGCGCACGGCTTCCATGATCTGGTCGCGCGTGAGCACGCGGCCGGCGCGCTCGGCCATCGCGACCAGCAGGTCGAACTGGTAGGAGGTGAGGTCCGCAGGCGCCCCGCCGACCGTGACCGTGCGCGCGTTGCGGTCGATCTCCAGCGTGCCGAAGCGCATCACGGTGGCGGCCGCCGCCGCGCTCGTGCTTTCGCTGCGGCGGCGCAGCACGGCGCGGATGCGCGCCAGCAGCTCGCGCGGCTCGAAGGGCTTGGGCAGGTAGTCGTCGGCGCCGATCTCCAGGCCGATGATGCGGTCCATCGGGTCGCCCTTGGCGGTCAGCATCAGCACCGACACCTTGGCCAGCCCGTTGGGCAGGGCCCGGATCCGGCGGCAGACCTCGAGGCCGTCGGTGTCCGGCAGCATCAGGTCGAGGATCACGAGATCGGGCGAGCGCTGCTGCAGCAGCTCGAGCCCGCTGGCGCCATCCGCGGCGTGGCTGAAGCCGAAGCCCGACTGGGTGAGGTATTCGCCCACCATCTGCGCCAGGCGGGCGTCGTCTTCGATCATCAGGAGTTGGGGGGTGCTCATGGTTGTAGGTTCTCCCTGTGGCGCCAAGCAGGCTTGAACGCTCCGTAAAGTTGGCGTAAACCTCGAAGCGACTGGTATCGATCAGTTCGGCGCGAAGAGCATGGAGGCGGGCGCCGGGCCAGGCGAGGCGGCCGTCATTTTCTCGGCTAGCACGGCGCGCAGGGCGAGGCCGTCGAGGCCCGGGTGCTCCCGGGTGGCGCGCAGCAGGATCTCGCCGGCCAGCGCACGCAGCTGTTCGACCGAGGCCCGCATGCGTGTCCGAAAGGCTTCGTCGTCGAGCCGGTCGTTGAGGCTGCGGTTGAGTTCGGCAAACCACGGCAGCGCGGCCTGGTCCAGCATCACGGCCGGATTGCGCTTCGCGCTCACGGCCGACCATGCGCGCAGGAAGTCCTGCACCGCGAAGTTGAGCCGCTGGCAATGCTGGAGCTCGTCGCGCAGGCTGCCCAGCAGCGCGAGGTCGGTCAGCCGCTGCTGGAAGAAGATCTGCGAAAGCACGCCCCAGTAGTAGGTGTAGTCCCAGATCACCTTCACCGGCAGCACCTCCGGGTCGCCGAAGAGCGAGTACTGGTCGGTGTAGAGCGCGAGCGTGCTTTCGTAGAAGGAGTGGTAGATCTGGTCGTAGAGCTGGGCGCGCGCATCCACCGAGCGCCCGGCGCGGTCGTGCGCGATCAGGTCGGTGATGTAGGTGTTGCTCATCGCGATGAAATCGCTGCCCGGCGAATAGAAGGGGTCGAGGAAGAGCCCCGCTTCGCCGGTCAGCGCCCAGCGCCGGCCCGAGAACACCTGCTTGCAGCCGTACGAGAAGTCGCGGAAGAAGGCGAAATCCTGCAGCAGATGGCGCTTGCCGTCGAGTTCGTCGAAAAGGCGCGGCTGCCAGGTCCGGAACCACTCCATCGCCTTGTCGAAGCTGTCGATGGTTTCCATCGGATGCAGCCGCGGGTCGGCCACGATGCCGACCGAGTGCGAACCCGAGGCCAGCGGAATCAGCCAGACCCAGTAGCCGGCGCCGACCAGGTGGTTGGTCGAGAGCCACCGCGCCTGCGGCTCGCAGCGCGCTCGCCACTCGGCGTTGTCGGACCAGTCGTCGATGGTGATGCGCTCGCCGATGCGGAACCACACGGCATTGCAGTCGTGCGCATTGGGCTCGGCCAGCCCGAGCTTGCGCTTGAGCATGCCGGCGCGCCCGCAGGCGTCGATGAGCCAGCGCGCGTGGACGAGGTGGGTTTCGCCGTCCTGCGTCCAGTTGAGCCGGTGCGGCTCGCGCGGGTCGTCGGCCAGCTCGATCCGGCGCACCAGTGCGCTGTCGACGAAGCGCACGCCGCGGCGCGTGGCTTCCTCGGCCAGGTAGTTCTCGAAGATGCCGCGGTCGATCTGGTAGCTCGGCACCGCGAGGTAGCGGCTGGCGCCGATCTCGGTCACCTGGTCGATGTCGCGCCGGCCCTCGCTGAAGAAGAAGCGGAAGCCGAACTTGCGCAGCTGGGCGCCGTGCATGTGCGGTTTGAGGCCCAGCACCGTGTCGAAGTAGTGCGCGCCGATCTCGACCGAGGATTCGCCCACCTTGTGCGCCGCATGCGGCACCGGATGCGCGCGGCGCTCCAGCACCACGATGTCGATGTCGGCGAAGCGCCGCTTGAGCTGCAGCGCGAGCGTGAGCCCCGCCAGTCCCCCGCCCATGATCACGACATCGTGCCGGCGAAGGATGGGGTTCATGGCGGCTTCCTCAGCCCTGCGGTTCGAGCCGCAGTTGCAGCGACAGCGTGGCCGACAGCGGCAGGGCGAGCGCCTCCGGCTTGCCGCGCGCCAGGGTTTCGAACAAGGGCAGCGCGTCGGCCATCGCATTGGCCTTCAAGGCGCGCGCCGCATCGGAAGGCGGGCGTGGCGCGGCCGGCGCGCCGCTCGCGAGCGACCATTCGAAGGAGGCCACCGTGCGTTCGGTGCGCGCAGGTGCGAGCACCAGCGCCACGGCCAGCAGCTCGCGGCTGGTGACCACCGAGGCGAGCGCGCCCACGGCGGGCACGTCGAAGCCGGCCAGAAGCACCGCCTCCTGGTCGGCCGCGCACTGCGCCGCGGCCTCGAGCAGGGCGGTCGCAAAGCTGCTTTCGTAGGCCGACACCGAATTGCTCGCCGCCATGCAGCCGGTGCCGATGGTCCAGTAGCCCACCGCCGCGTTGTGCACCGAGTTGTGGAACTTGATCGGCGACAGCAGCTTGGGGTCGCTGGCGAGCGTGCTGGACATGTAGTCGTTGATGCCGAGGTCGCCGTGCGCCGAGGCGAACACGCAGGGCAGCTGCGCGGCGTCGCGGCCCGAGGCGGCGATCGCGGCCGCCGCAACCTCTAGCGCGAGCGCCACCGTGTCGGGCGCGCGCCGCCGCTCGGCCGGCGCCAGCAACTGCGGCGAAGGCCGCTTGGCCAGCGGATCGGCCGGCTGCGCCTCGCCGCGGAACACGGCGCGTGCGGTCTCCCAGCCCGGCAGGGTCGGCGCCCAGAAGGCCGGGCCTTCGATGTAGAGGGTCGGCGTCTTCATGCGCGGGCCCCCTTGCCGAACACCAGCGAGCAGTTGTTGCCGCCGAAGCCGAAGGAATTGGAGAGCGCGTAACGCACCTCGCCGTGCGCGGGCTGCAGCCTGATCTGCGGGCCGCATTCGGCATCCAGCGTGGTGGTGTTGACGGTGCCCGGCTTCAGCCCGCGTTCAATGGCCAGCAGGCTGATCACCGCCTCGACGATGCCGGCCGCGCCCAGCGTGTGGCCGGTGAAGCCCTTGGTCGAGCTCGCATGCGTGCCTGCTGGAAAGCGGCGCGCCACCAGCGCGCCCTCGACCTCGTCGTTCTTCATGCTGGCCGTGCCGTGCATGTTGATGTAGTCGATGGCGTCGGGCGCGAGGCCGGCGCGCGCCAGCGCATCGTCGAGCGCGCGCTCCGCGCCCAGGCCTTCGGGATGGGGTGTGGACATGTGGTGGGCGTCGCTCGCCTCGCCGTAGCCCAGCAGTTCGAGCCTGCCGGCGCCGCGCTCGAGCAGCGCGAAGCCCGCGGCCTCGCCCAGGCTGATGCCGTTGCGAGTGGCGTCGAAGGGCCGGCAGGGCTCGGGCGAGACCAGCTCGAGCGAATTGAAGCCGAACAGCACGCTGCCGCACAGCGTGTCCACGCCGCCGACCACGGCCGCGTCGACCAGGCCCAGGCGGATCAGCCGCTCGGCCGAAGCGAAGACCTTGGCGCTCGACGAACAGGCGGTCGAAATGGTCTCGGCCGGGCCTTCGAGCCCGAGCGCCTGCTGCACGAACATCGCGAGCGAATGGGGCGTGTGGACCAGGGGCCGCCGTTGATCGGCCGGGAAGCCGCCGTCGGCGTCGAGCTGCGTGTAGGCCAGTTCGGTCTCGCCGATGCTCGAGGTGGAGGTGCCGAGCACCAGCGCGATGCGCGCCGCGCCGTAGCGCTCGCGCGCCGCCGCCACCGCTTCGATAAAGCCGTCGGCCTGCAAGCCGAGCCAGGCCAGGCGGTTGTTGCGGCAATCCCAGCCGGCCAGGTCTTCGGGCAGCCGGAGCGATTCGAGCCCGTCGACGCGGCCGATCCAGGTCGGAAGCGGCGTGGCGCCGAAATCGTTGGCGCGCAGGCCGCTCTTCGATTGTTCGAGGGCGGCTACGAGGGCTTCCTTGCCGATGCCGACGGCCGAGGTCGCGGTGAAGGCGCTGATCTGAAGAGGAGAAATGCGGGAGGGCACGGTGCTGGGGAAAGGGGTGGGATGGACGTGGCGCAAGACTACCAGTTGGTTGCCGGATCGCGATGTCGGTCAATCCCCCGGCTCAAGGCGCGCCGTTGAGGTGCGCCTGGGCAGCGGCGGCAAGCTTCGGGTCGAACGTGGCGAGCGGCGCCCGGAGCTCGGCCGCGAGCCACAGGTAGGCGGCGTCATAGACCGAGATCTGGTAGCGCTGCGCCAGCTCGTATTGCCCGGCGATGTCGACCGGGTGCAACCGAATGTCGTCGGCGTGGTAGTCGCCCAGCGCGAGCGCGACGGAGTCCGCAGGCCAGTCCTGCCGCAGCTTCTTGAGCGCGACGCTCGCGATCTCGTGATCGAGCAGATTCGGCGCGTGCAGGCTGTGGCCGACCAGGCGCGCCAGCGCGGCATCGCGCATCGGCTCGTCGAACAGCACGGCGCTGAGCGCGCTGCAGTCGACCACCATCGGCGGCCGGATCAGGTAGGGCACCGGCGGTTCGGCGGCGCGGGGAGCGGGGGCCGGCGCCCTCACCGGACGTCCCGTTCGGTGCGAATGATGTCGACCGCGTCGGGGCCGTGGGCGATGGGCTGCGGGAAGCGGGCGCGGTGCTCGGCCGCGATCTGTTCGATGGACTTGCTCGCGCGCTGAAAGGCGTGGGAGGGCACGGGCTTCGGCTCCCCGGCGGCCTGTTCGATGATGGCCATCAGCTCGCCTTGCAGCGAGCGGTGGTTGCGTGCGGCGCGTTGCCGCAGGCGCTCGGCGATATCGTCAGGAACGCCTTTGATCGACAGATTGGCCACCGAATGCCTCCGAAATGGAGTCATTATGGCGCCGATTTGAAGGCTCGAGAGGCCAGCGCCACCAGCAGCAGCACCGGCGCACCCAGCGCCGCGGTGCCGATGAAGAAGGCGCTGTAGCCGTAGTGGTCGACGAAGACGCCCGAGTAGCCGGCAATGAACTTGGGCAAGAGCAGCATCAGGGAGCTGAACAGCGCGTACTGCGTGGCCGAGTAGCTGATGTTGGTCAGGCTCGACAGGTAGGCAATGAAGGCGGCCGATGCAATGCCGCCGGCCAGGTTGTCGGCCGAGACCACCAGCACCAGGCCGGTGAGGTCGTGCCCGCGCGTTCCTAGCCAGGCGAACAGCAGGTTGCTCGCGGCGCTCAGCACCGCGCCCAGCATCAGCACGCGCATCACGCCGAAGCGCATCGACAGCACGCCGCCGACGAAGGCGCCGGCCAGCGTCATCACCACGCCGTAGATCTTGCTGACCGTCGCCACCTCGTCCTTGGTGAAACCCATGTCGACGTAGAAGGGGTTGGCCATGATGCCCATCACCACGTCGCTGATGCGGTAGACCGCGATCAGCGCGAGGATCAGCGCGGCCTGCCACTTGTAGCGGCGGATGAAGTCGGCAAAGGGCTCGATCAGCACGCTTTGCAGCCACTCGGCCGCGTTCTTCGCCTTCGGCAGCGCCACGCGCACCGGCTCGGGCGACAGCAGCACCGTGATCACGCCCACCGCCATCGAAGCCGCCATCACGAGGTAGGCGGCCTTCCAGGCGCCGTTCTGGTAGCCCGCGGCGCCGGAGATCTCGGCCCAGGCCGCGATCCACAGCACGCCGGCGCCGGCCCAGATCATCGCCAGCCGGTAGCCGGTCTGGTAGGCCGCCGCCAGCGCGGCCTGCTTGCGCGTGGCGGCCGATTCGATGCGGAAGGCGTCGAGCGCGATGTCCTGCGTGGCCGAGCCGAAAGCCACCAGCAGCGCGCACCAGACGAGCGGCGCGAGCCCGGCGCGCGGGTCGTTGAAAGCCATGCCGACGATGCCGGCGATCACTATCGCCTGCGCCAGCAGCAGCCAGCCGCGGCGGCGCCCGAGCAGCGTGGTCAGCGGCGGGATCGGCAGCCGGTCCACCAGCGGCGCCCACACCCACTTGAAGCCATAGGCCAGGCCGACCCAGCTCAGGTAGCCGATGGTGGTGCGGTCGATGCCCGCCTCGCGCAGCCGGAAGCTCAGCGTGCCCAGCACCAGCAGCAGAGGCAGGCCCGCGGAGAAGCCCAGCGCGAGCATGCGCAGCGTGGCCGGTTCGAGATAAACCTTGAGCGCGTCGCGCCAAGGCAGGGCAGGAGAGGCTTCGTCAGCCGGGGGTGCGGACATGAATGAGGGTCTTTGGGCTCTCTTATTATTCCCGCATGTGTTTGCGCTGCACTTCTCGCTCCGGAACCTGGCAAGCCCGCCGCGCATTTCTGCTGGCTGCGGGCGCGGCCGCGGTGACACCGGCGCTCGCGCAGGTCGAGGTCGGCAAGTCCTCGGTGGCGCGCAACCTGGTGCCGGCCGAGAACGTCGAGCAGGCCGGCGTGCAGCAATACGGCGAGCTGATGGCGCAGGCCAGGGCCAAGGGCGCGCTGGCCGGCGAGGGCAATGCTCAGCTGCAGCGCCTGCACGCCATCTCGGCACGCATCATCCCGTTCGCAGCGCAATGGAACGAGCGCGCCGCGCGCTGGAAGTGGGAGCTCAATCTGATCGGCAGCAAGCAGATCAACGCCTTCTGCATGCCGGGCGGCAAGATCGCCTTCTTCACTGGCATCCTCGACCAGCTCAAGCTCAGCGACGACGAGGTCGCGATCGTGATGGGCCACGAGATGGCGCATGCGCTGCGCGAGCATGCGCGCGCCCGCCTGGCCAAGAGCGCGGGCACGGGCGCCGCGCTGTCGATCACGGCCCAGCTGCTGGGCCTCGGGCAGGCCGGCGACCTTGCGGCGCGGGCCGGCACGCAACTGCTCACGCTCAAGTTCAGCCGCAGCGACGAGACCGATGCCGACCTGGTCGGGCTCGAACTCGCCGCGCGCGCCGGCTACGACCCGAAGGCTTCGATCTCGCTGTGGAACAAGATGGCGCAGGCCTCGAAGAACCAGGGCGGGCTGAACTTTCTCTCGACACACCCGAGCGGGCCGGACCGCATCGCCAAGCTCGAGGCCAACGTGCCCAAGGTCGAAGGGCTCTACCGCGCGGCGAAGCGCGGCTGAGCTGTCTTCGAGCTATTCCACCGGATAGGGGCCGTCCGCGAAGACGGTCGCGTGGTAGCCCTTGGAGCCGATCGCCTGCGCCAGCGCGCTGCGATGGTCGCCACCGGTGCGAAGGCGTTCGATGACCGCCTGGAAGTCGTGGCGCGGTTGCCAGCCGAGCTCGGCGCGTGCGCGATCGTTGACGTAGACGCGGTCGATCTCCGGGAACATGCGCCACCCGCGCCGCGCGTACTCGGCCTCGAACTGCGGCACGTGGCGTGCCACCACCGCGGGCAGGTCGATGCGCAGCGTCGGCAAGTCCTCGCGCGTGAAGGGCGAGCTCGCGCTGATGATGTAGCGGCCGAAGCCGATCCCGGCCGCGCGGTCGATGGCGAGCAGGTGCGCCTCGACCACGTCCTCCACGTCGACCCGGCGATGCAGGAACTCGTTGACCTTCGCGTTCGCGTCCTCGTAGCGTTCGCGAACATGCCGCTGGTCATCCTCCTCGGGAAAGAAGCGCGAAGTCCGCAGCACGATGCAGGGCAGCCCCTGCTGGCGCTGGAACAGTTCGCACAGGTCCTCGGCCGCGACCTTGGTGGCGCCGTAGATGTTCTTCGGCACCGGCGCCACGTCCTCGGTGACCCAGGCCGCCGGCGCGCCCGGCGGCGGCGTCAGCGCACGGCCGAAGGCGCTGGTGGTGCTGGTGAAGACGAAGGCGCCGACGCCTGCGGCTGTCGCTTCTTCCAGCAGGTTCAGCGTGCCCGTGATGTTGGTGTCGACGAAGTCCTGGCGGCTGTGCGTGGCCACGTGGGGCTTGTGCAGTGTCGCGGTGTGGAGCACGGCATCGACGCCCCGCATGCAGCGGGCCACGAGCGCGCGGTCCGCGATCGAACCGACATGGCGTGTGTACGGCGACGCCAGCGCGTCGATGCCGACTGCCTCGTGCGTCGTGGCCTGCAGGCTGCGCATCAGCGCCTCGCCGAGGTGGCCGGAACTGCCGGTCACGAGAATCTTCACGGTAGACCTTTCATGAATTCTTGCGTTCGGATGATGATGTCCGGATATGGCCGGGCAAGTGCACCGCACTTCGCGATCATCGCTGCGTCATTACAACGAAAGCGAGCCGATCCATGACCGACGCAGAGATCCAGGATTTCATCACCCAATTCGCCGCCGCATGGGCCGCGAGGGATGGCGAGGCCTTTCTCGCGCTCTGGCATCCGGACGGGGTGCTGCGCACGCCGCTGGTCGATCGCCCCATTGCCGGCAACGAGCTCGGGCGCCTGAACGACGTGCAGCGGGAGGCCGCGCCCGACCTCGTCTGGCAGCTCCTGGACTGGAGCTTGCGCGGCGACATCGTGATCATCGAATGGCAGTGCACGCGCCAGGTCGGCGGCAAGCGCTTCGACTGGCGCGGTGTCGACAAGTTTCGGCTGAGGGACGGCAAGATCGCCGAGGAGCGCGTCTACATGGACACCGCGCTGCTGCGCGCGTTGCGCTCCGGCGTCGACCCGGAGCCGATCAGGCAGGCCGCTGGCCAGGGCGTTGCGTTCGAGTCGCTGTCCGTGCTCTGAAGCTGCGCCTTGCAGGATCAGGCAAGAAGCGCGGGCGAATCGGCTACCGCCTCATGCTCCCTCGTTCCTAGACTTCGTTCCACTCCCCCGCAGCCAAGGAACGCAACATGTCAGGAATCGAAGGAAAAGTCGTCGCCATCACCGGCGCGAGCAGCGGCATCGGCGAAGCCACCGCCAGGCTCCTGGCACAGCGCGGCGCGCGCGTGCTGCTCGGGGCCCGCCGCATCGGCCGGCTGAATGCGCTCGCCAATGAGATCGTCGAAGCCGGCGGTTCGGCGCGCTACCAGGCGCTCGACGTCACGCGGCGCGCCAGCATGCAGTGTTTCATCGACGAGGCGACCGAGGCTTTCGGCCGCGTCGACGTGATCGTCAACAACGCCGGACTCAAGGTCGACGAGTGGGACCGCATGCTCGACGTCAACGTGCGCGGTGTGCTGCACGGCATCGCCGCCGGCCTGCCGCGCATGCGCGCGCAGGGCTGCGGGCAGTTCGTCTATTGCGCCTCCAGGTTCGCGGTGCACGCGATCTCCGAACGGCTGCGCCAGGAGGCGGGCGGCGACATCCGCGTCACCGTGATCTCGCCGGGCGTGACCGAGTCGCCCACGGCCATCGCGCGCGCCATCGCCTTTGCGATCGAGCAGCCGGAGGACGTGGACGCCAGCGAAATCATCGCGCGCCCGACGGCGAGCCCCCACTGAAAAGGAGCCCGACCATGCACAGCCATCTGCTTCTGCTCGGCCTCGCCATGGGCGTCATGACGGCGCCGCCCGCCGACGCGCAACGCGCCCCCGACTCGATTCAAGGACCCAAGGCAATGACGACCACCAACAACCGATCGAACGACCAGAACGCCTACGCCGGCATGTGGGTGACCAAGGACGGCTACATCCGCCACGAGCTCCTGCCCGGCGGACGCTACGACGAGGCGCGCGGCAATCGCAAGAGCGCCTATCAGGGCCGCTATGTGCTCGCCGGCGATCACATCGACTACGTGGACGACACCGGCTTCACCGCCGACGGCGAGTTCCGTGACGGCGTGCTCTACCACGCGGGCATGGTGCTGTACCGCGAGCACAAGCGCTAGCCCAACCAGGACAGCGGCCTTGCGCCGCATTCCGCTGGCACGCCACTTGCATCTCGTCTTGTACACAAGACAGGATGCTTGATGATGGTGCATGAAAAGGCCTCGCTTCGCGGCGAGGTGTCAGACCAAGTGAACGGAGGGGTCGCGCAGGCATGGATCGCGCGGCTCGACCCGCCGTTGTCCGGCGCGGCCGAGGGGCCGCTCACCGGCCTCAGCTTCGCCGCCAAGGACAACATCGACGCTGCCGGCATGCCGACCACGGCGGCCTGTCCTGCCTTCGCCTATACGCCGGCCACCCACGCGCATGTGGTGCAGCGGCTGCTCGATGCCGGTGCAAGCCTCGCCGGCAAGACCAATCTCGACCAGTTCGCCTGCGGCCTGAACGGCACCCGTTCGCCCTATGGCGCCGTGCCCAACAGCTTCGATGCGCGCTACGTGTCGGGCGGCTCGAGCTCCGGCTCGGCCTACGTGGTCGCCACCGGCCAGGTCGACTTCGCCCTGGGCACCGACACCGCGGGCTCGGGCCGGGTGCCGGCCGGGCTCAACAACATCGTCGGCATCAAGCCCTCGCGCGGCCTGATCAGCGCGCGCGGTGTGGTACCGGCGGCGCAGAGCGTCGATTGCGTGTCGATCTTCGCAAGGACCGTGGGCCTGGCCGCGCGCGTGCTGCAGGCGGCGATGGGCTTCGATGCCGAAGATCCCTATTCGCGCGAGTTGAAGCTCGCCGCCGAACCCTTGCCCGCGCGCTTCCGCTTCGGCCTGCCCTCGGCGCCGCGCTTCTTCGGCGATGCGCTGTCGGCGGTCGCCTTCGAACGCGCCGTCGCGCAGATGCAGGCCCTGGGCGGCACGCCGGTGGCGATCGACTACGCGCCGCTGGCCGAAGCCGCCGCGCTGCTCTATGACAGCGCGCTGGTCGCCGAGCGCTATGCCGCCGTCCGCGGCTTCTTCGACGCGCATGAAAGCGAAGTGATCGAGCCGGTGCGCGGCATCCTGGCCGCGGGCCGGCGATACAGCGCGGCCGACTTCGTCGATGCGCGCGCGAAGCTGCACGCACTCGGCCAGCGCGCGGCCGCGATGTGGCGCGACATCGACGTGCTGCTGGTGCCCACCGCGCCCGCGCACTACACGACCGACGCGATGCAGGCCGCGCCGGTGGCGCTCAACCGCAACCTGGGTGAATACACCAACTTCGTGAACTTGCTCGACTATGCGGCGATCTCGGTGCCGAGCAGCCTGCGCGAGGACGGCCTGCCCTTCGGCATCACGCTGATCGGCCGCTCGGGCAGCGACTTCCAGCTGGCCGAACTGGGCCAGCGCTTCCACCACGCCACCGGCGTGCCGCTGGGCGCGACCGGTGCACCGCTGCCCGCGCCCGAGGCGCTGCCGCTGATCGCGGCCGAGCCCATGGTCAGGCTCGCGGTGGTCGGCGCACACCTGTCGGGCATGCCGCTGAACGGCCAGCTGACGGAGCGCGGCGCCACGCTCGTGGCGCAGACGGCGACCGCGCCGCACTACCGCCTCTACGCCTTGCCCGGCACGGTGCCGCCCAAGCCCGGACTGGTGCGCGTGCCGGGCACGAAAGGTGCGGCGATCGCGGTCGAGGTGTGGCAGATGCCGCTCGCGCACTACGGCTCCTTCGTGTCGCTGATTCCGGCGCCGCTCGGCATCGGCACCCTGGCGCTGGCCGACGGCAGCAGCTTGCAGGGCTTTCTCTGCGAAGGGCTGGCGCTCGAAGGCGCCGAAGACATCACGCATCTGGGCGGCTGGCGCCGCTACATCGAGTCCCGCAAGGCAACGACAAGGAGTGTTCCATGAGCATCGTCAACTCGATACCCGCCGCGTCGCGCCGACGTGTGCTGCAAGCCGGCGCCGCGGGCATCGCCGCGCTCGCCGCACCCTCGCTGGTGCTGGCCCAGGCCGCGCCGAAGATCCGCATCGGCTATTGGCCGGTGGCGGCGGGGCTGCCCTTCTTCGCGGCCATCGATCGCGGCTACTTCAAGGAAGCCGGCCTCGAGGTCGAGCCGCTCAAGTTCGCCGGCGCGCAGCAGGTGATGGAAGCGATGCTCTCCGGCCGCTCCGACGGCAGCTCCAACGGCACCGGCTCGGCCAACCTCGCCATCGGCGAGATCGCGCAGCCCGGCCTGTTCAAGATCTTCTGCACCAACCCGAGCAACGCCAAGTTCGTGCTCGACGAGTTCATCGTCGCCAAGGACAGCCCGATCAAGACCATGGCCGAGCTCAAGGGCAAGAAGGTCGCCTCCGGTCCCGGCATCCAGAACATGACCTTGTGCAAGACGATGCTGGAGCGCGCCGGCGCCACCGGCGCGATGGTCTCCGAACTGCCGATCGGCCAGCACGTCGCATCGCTGGTCGCAGGCCAGGTCGATGCCTGCTACACACTGGAGCCCACGGGCACGGTCGGCCGCATGAACGGCACCACGCGCGTGATCGAGGCCGGCGTCGTCGCCAAGTACATCCTCGGCGATCCGATGGCGCCGTGGCATGGCGGCGCCGCCAGCCTGACCACCGAATTCATCAAGAAGAATCCCGAAGCAGCAAAGAAATTCATCGCCGCCTACGCGCGCGGCGTCGAGCTGGTGCGCACCAAGCCCGGGGACGCGCGGCAACACATGAAGGGCTACACCGCGATCGAGGGTGCGCTCACGGCCGAGGTGCCGCTGGCTTCGTACATGCTCTACAACGAGTTCAAGCCCAGCGACGTCGCCTACTTCCAGAAGTTCTACGACCTGTTCACCGAGAAAGGCATCTTCGAGAAGAAGGTGCCGGTGGACGGCTTGCTCTACAAGGGCTGATCATGGCCACCACGAGCACCAGCCCCGCGGCTGCCACGCCATGGACCGCCGGCGCCGCGGCCGCTGCCGCGCCGAAGAAGTCGTCATGGAGCAAGTGGCTACCCGCCATCGGCCCCATCGTGCTGTTCATCCTCTGGGACCTGGTGGTGCGGCTCGGCTTCATCAAGCCGATCCTGCTGCCGACGCCGGCCGACACCATCGCGGCGCTGGTCACCGGCCTGGCGGGCGGCCCGCTGCTGATGGATTTCGCGGTCACGGTCTGGCGCACGCTGCAGGCCTTCCTGATCGCGGCGGCCATCGGCGTGCCGCTGGGCGTCTTGCTCGGCAGCAACGAGAAGGCCTATCGCAGCGTCGAGTTCCTGATCGACTTCTTCCGCTCCACGCCGTCGTCGGCGCTGATCCCGCTGTTCCTCCTGATTTTCGGCGTGTCCGACGTCAACAAGGTGGCCATCGCGGCCTTCGGCGCGCTGCTGATCGTGGTGTTCAACAGCGCCTACGGCGTGATCAACGCGCGCAAGCAGCGCGTGATGGCAGCGCGCGTGATGGGCGCCTCGCGCTGGCAGATCTTCAAGGACGTGCTGGTGTGGGAGAGCCTGCAGCCTTCTTTCGTCGGCCTGCGCTCGGCAGTCTCGATGGCATTGGTGATCGTGATCGTGGCCGAGATGTTCATCGGTTCCGACAACGGCCTGGGCCACCGCATCATCGATGCGCAGCAGGTGCTCAACGTCAAGAGCATGTACGCGGCGATCCTCGCGGCGGGCGCGCTGGGCTATGCGCTCAACATCCTCTTCCTGCTCGCAGAACGCCGCATCGTGCACTGGAGCGGAAGATGAGAGCTGCCACCGACACCGTCATCAACGGCCCGGTGTATGCCGATGTCCCGAAGCCCGTCTTCGCGCCCGGCCCGGCCGGCACGCACATCACGATCCGCGGCCTCACCAAGTACTTCGCAGGCTGGCCGCTGTACGAGAACTTCGACCTCGACATTCCGAAGAACCGGATCGTCTCGGTCTTCGGGCCCAACGGCTGCGGCAAGTCGACCCTGATCAACATGATCGCGGGGCTGATTCCGATCGACTCGGGCGAGATCCTGTTCGACGGCAAGTCGCTGAAAGACACCAAGATCGGCTACGTGTTCCAGAACTACCGCGAAGCGATGTTCCCGTGGATGCGCACCATCGACAACATCGCCTACCCGCTCAAGCTCGAAGGCCGCTCCAAGGCCGAGGTCGACCGGCGCATGGCGGAACTGGTCGCTTCCTTCGACGTCAAGTTCGATCTGCACCGCTATCCGTACGAGCTCTCGGGCGGCCAGCAGCAGACGGCCTCGATCATGCGCGCGCTGGCGCCGAATCCCGAGGTGCTGTTCCTCGACGAGCCCTTCTCCGCGCTCGACTTCGAGATGACGCTCTTCATCCGCGAGAAACTGCAGGAAGTCTTCATGCAAACCGGCACCACGATGCTGCTGGTCTCGCACGACCTGGAAGAGGCGGTGTACCTGGCCGACCAGGTGCTGCTGCTCACCAAGCGGCCGACCCGGGTGGCCGAGATCCTCGACTACGCCGATGCGCGCCCGCGCACGCTGGAGACGCTGAGCGCGCCGAGTTTCATCAGCACCAAGAAGCTGAGCCTCGAGATCTTCCAACGCGAGGTGAGACGATGACACCCAGGCAGATCGAGGCTTACGTCGATGCCGCGGCGGCCGCGCTCGATCTGAAGCTGCGGCCCGACCATCGCGCCGGCGTGCTGCGCTACTTCGCGCTCGCGGCCGAATTCGCGGAGGTGGTGGAGGCCGTGCCGCTGGACCCGCACGCAGAACCGGCCGTCCACTTCTCGCCGGTCGTACCCCCGGAGCCCGGCGCATGACACCCGCCGCCCTGCTGCTGCAGGATGCCGCCGCGATGGCGCAGGCGGTGCGCTCGGGCGCGGTGAGCGCGGTCGCGCTGGCGCAGGCCAGCCTGGACCGCATCGCCGCGACCGATGGCCGCGTCAACGCCTTCACCGAGGTGGTCCGCGAGCGCGCGCTGCGCCGCGCCGGCCAGGTCGATGCCTCGCTGGCCTCCGCGCACGGCGTGCGCACGCGCGAGCTGCCGCTGCTCGGCGTGCCGTTCGCGGTCAAGAACCTGTTCGACGTCGCCGGCCTGCCGACACTGGCCGGCTCGAAGATCGAGCGCGACCGCATGCCCGCTCGCAGCGACGCGACGCTGGTGCGCCGCCTCGAAAGCGCCGGCGCGGTGCTGGTCGGCGCGCTCAACATGGACGAGTACGCCTACGGCTTCACGACCGAGAACAG
The DNA here is from genome assembly GCF_964253805.1 of Variovorax sp. LjRoot175. NCBI lineage: Bacteria > Pseudomonadati > Pseudomonadota > Betaproteobacteria > Burkholderiales > Comamonadaceae > Variovorax > Variovorax sp. LjRoot175. The sequence goes on from NZ_CAXURY020000001.1 coordinate 348,844, forward strand.
CCATGTCGGCGCGACCCACAACCCGCATGACCTCGACCGCATCGCCGGCGGCTCCTCCGGCGGCTCCGGCGCCGCGGTGGCCGCCGGCCAGGTGGCGCTCGCGCTCGGCTCCGACACCAACGGCTCGATCCGCGTGCCCGCTTCGCTCAACGGCGTGTTCGGGCTCAAGCCCACATTCGGCCGGCTGCCGCGCACCGGCAGCTATCCCTTCGTCTCGAGCCTGGACCACCTCGGGCCCTTTGCACGTTCGGTGCGCGACCTGGCACTGGCCTACGACGCCATGCAGGGACCGGAACGACTGGCGCCGCGCGACCCCGGCTGCGCCCAGCGCGCCGTGGAGCCGGTCGCCAACCTGCTGTCGCGCGGCGTGCAGGGCCTGCGCGTCGGTGTGCTCGGCGGCTGGTTCCGGCAGCGCGCACAGCCCGAGGCGCTCGCCGCGGTCGACGCCGTGGCCCAGGCACTGGGCGCGAGCCGCACCGTCGAGCTGCCGATGGTCGAGGCCGGGCGCGCCGCCGCTTTCCTGATCACCAACTCGGAAGGCGCAGCGCTGCACCTGAGCGATCTGCGCACGCGCGCGCAGGACTTCGAGCCGCTCTCGCGCGACCGTTTCCTGGCCGGCGCGCTGCTGCCGGCCGCCTGGGTGGCGCGCGCGCAGCGCGTGCGGCGCCTCTATGCCGAGCAGGCAGCGCGGGTCTTCGAGCGCTTCGACATCCTGCTCGCCGCGGCCACGCCCTGCGCCGCCACGCCCATCGGCGCCGAATGGTTCGAGCTCAACGGCCAGCGCGCGCAGGTGCGGCCCAACATGGGCGTGCTGACCCAGCCCATCTCGTGCATCGGCCTGCCGGTGTGCGCCGTGCCGGTGTGGGGCGCACATGCGAGCCTGCCGATCGGCGTGCAGGTGATCGCCGCGCCCTGGCGCGAGGACCTGGTGCTGCGCGTGGCCGCCGCGCTCGAATCGGCCGGCGTGGTTCAGTCGCCCGTCGCCACCCTCTCGTGAAGAACGACACGATGACGCCCGAGATCAACCTCCCCGACGTGCTGGCCGAAGTGACGACCGCCTTCGCGCGCTACGAAGACGCGCTGGTCCACAACAAGGTCGAGGTGCTCGACGAACTGTTCTGGAACAGCCCGCACACGCTGCGCTACGGCGCGACCGAGAACCTCTACGGCTACGAAGAAATCCAGGCCTTCCGCGCCGCGCGGCCCTCGCAGGGCCTGGCACGCGACGTGCTGCGCACCGCGATCACCACCTATGGCCGCGACTTCGCCACCGCCAACATCGAGTTCCGCCGCGAAGGCAGCGCGAAGACGGGACGCCAGAGCCAGACCTGGATGCGCACCGACCAGGGCTGGCGCGTGGTGGCCGCGCACGTGAGCCTGCTTGCCTGATCAATCCCTCCCAGTCCCCACCTACTTCCAGGAGCAACCATGAGCCAGTTCAACCGCCGCGATTCCCTCAAGTCCCTCGCCGCACTTGCCTCCGCCACCACGCTCGGCGGCTGGAGCGCGCTGGCGAGCGCGCAGAAGCCGCTGACCGTGGGCGTGATCTACGTCGGCCCGCGCGACGACTACGGCTACAACCAGGCGCATGCGCAGGCCGCGGCCGAGCTCAAGAAGATGCCCGGCATCAAGCTGGTGGAAGAAGAGAACGTGCCCGAGACCGCGGCCGTGCAGAAGACCATGACCGGCATGATCGCGCAGGACGGCGCCAAGCTGCTGTTCCCCACCTCCTTCGGCTACTTCGATCCGCACATCCTGGCCGTGGCACCGAAGAACCCCGACGTGCGCTTCTCGCACTGCGGCGGCCTCTGGTCCGAAGGCAAGCATCCGAAGAACGCTGGCAGCTTCTTCGGCTACATCGACGAGTGCCAGTACTTGAACGGCGTGATCGCCGGCCACATGACCAAGAGCAACAAGATCGCCTTCGTCGCGGCCAAGCCCATTCCGCAGGTGCTGCGCAACATCAATGCCTTCACCATGGGCGCGCGCTCGGTCAAGCCCGGCATCACCTGCAGCGTGATCTTCACCGGCGACTGGTCGATGGCCGTCAAGGAAGCCGAGGCCACCAACAGCCTGGCCGACCAGGGCTGCGATGTCTTCACGATGCACGTCGACGGCCCCAAGGTGGTGGTCGAGACCGCGGCCAAGCGCGCCAAGATGGTCTGCGGCTACCACGCGAGCCAGGCCAAGCTGGCGCCCAACGCCTACCTCACCGGCGCCGAGTGGAACTGGCTCACGGCCTACAAGACCATCATCGAAGCGGCGCAGGCCGGCAAGCCGCATCCCAACTTCCTGCGCGGCGGCTTGAAGGAGGGCTACGTGAAAACCTCGACCTACGGACCGATGGTGAGCGACGCGGCCAAGAAGAACGCCGACGAGATCAAGGCCAAGATGATCGCCGGGACTTTCGACATCTTCCAGGGCGGGTTGAAGGACAACAAGGGCGTGGTCGTCATTCCCGCCGGCAAGGCGCTCAAGCAGACCGACCTCGAGCTCGAGAAGATGAACTACCTCGTGGAAGGCGTCGTCGGCTCGATCGGCTGATCCATCCGCTGCTCGCGAGCCGACGATGCCCAACGCATTGAAAGAATCCGCCCTCCCGGTGTTCGCCATCGCGGCGGCGCTGCTGCTGTTCGGCGTTTTCGTCTGGTTCGCCGGCGTGAGTCCGCTGGAGGTCTGGGTCATCCTCTTCAAGGGCGCCTTCGGCGACTGGTTCTCGTGGCAGAACACCTTGCAGCGCGCCGCGCCGCTGATGCTCACCGCGCTGTGCGTCGCGATCCCCGCGCGCGCCGGCCTGGTCGTGATCGGCGGCGAGGGCGCGCTGGTGCTGGGCGGCCTGGCCTGCGCGGCCTTGCCTTATGCGCTGCCGCTGCCGGGCAATGCGATCGGCACCGTAGCCCTGTGCCTCGCCGGCGCGCTGGCCGGTGCGCTGTGGATCGCGCTGGCCGGCTGGTTGCGCCAGTACCGCGGCATCAACGAAACCATCAGCAGCCTGCTCTTGGCCTATGTCGCCATCGGGCTTTTCAAGCATTGGGTCGAGGGCGCGCTGCGCGATCCTGCCAGCCTCAACAAGCCGGCCACGCGCTCGCTCGCGGAGGGGCTGGCCATCGGCGGCGTCGGCGGCTCGGACGTGCATTGGGGGCTCGCGATCGGCATCGTGGCCTGCGTGGCCTCGGGGCTGTGGCTGCGCGCCACGGCCTCGGGCTTTGCGGTGCGGGTGGTGGGCGGCAATCCGCGCACCGCGCAGCTGGTCGGGCTGCCCGCGAACCGGCTGATCCTCGCCGCTTGCGGCCTCGGCGGCGCCTGTGCCGGCGTGGCCGGCGCGGTCGAAGTCGCGGCGGTTCACACCAACGCCAACGCCTCGCTGATCGCGGGCTACGGCTATGCCGGCATCCTGGTGTCCTTCATTGCGCGCCACAACCCGGTGGCCGTGATTCCGGTGGCGATCTTGTTCGGCGGCTTCGGCGCCGCGGGCAGCCTGCTGCAGCGGCGGCTCGGCCTGCCCGATGCGTCGGTGCTGGTGCTGCAGGGCATCGCCTTCGTGCTGATTCTTGCGAGCGAGGGGCTGCGCATGGTCGACTGGAAGACGCTGCTCAAGAACCGCATGCCGCGTCCCGCCGAGCCGCAGATGCGCAAGGAGCCGGTATGACCGCCGACCAATGGATCGCACTTGTGGCCGGCATCGTCGGCGGCGCCTTGCGCGTCGGCGCACCTTTTCTCTTCGTGAGCCTCGGCGAATGCCTGACCGAGAAATCGGGCCGCATCAACCTCGGCCTCGAAGGCGTGCTCGTGCTGTCGGCCATGGCCTCCTTCGGCGGCGCCTGGCTCACCGGCTCGGCCTGGCTCGGCGTGCTGATCGGCGCCGTGGCCGGTGCGCTGCTGGCGCTGCTGCATGGCCTCTTGTGCTCGCTCGACCGCGTCAACGACGTTGCGACCGGCATTGCGCTGATGCTGCTCGGCACCGGGCTCGCGTTCTACCTCGGCAAGCCGCTGATCCAGCCGCAGGCGCCGCAGCTGCCGGCGATTCCGCTCGGCGACTGGAGCGACAACCCGGTGGTGCGCTCGGCGCTGCAGGTCAACGCTCTGGTGCCGATCGGCATCGCGCTCGCGCTGCTGCTGTGGTGGGCTTTTGCGCGCACGCGCATCGGCTTGCTGGTGCGCATGGCGGGCGACTCGGCCAATGCAACGCGTGCGCTCGGCTATTCGGTCGCGGGGCTGCGCATCGCGGCCACCACGGCGGGCGGCTTTATCGCCGGGCTCGGTGGAGCCTCGCTCACGCTCTTCTATCCGGGCAGCTGGAACGAGGGCATCTCGAGCGGGCAGGGGCTGATCGCAGTGGCGCTGGTCATCTTCGCTCGCTGGAGTCCGCTGCGCTGCATCGGCGCGGCGCTGCTCTTCGGCGGTGCCGGCGCCATCGGGCCGGCGCTGCAATCGATCGGCGTGGGCTGGGGCTACCACCTCTTCAACACGGTGCCCTATGTGCTGACGCTGGTGATCCTGGTGCTGACCTGCAAGCCGGGCAGCGTGGCGGCAGGCAGTCCCGGCGAGCTGTCGTCGACCCGCTGAGAAAGGAACCAAGCGATGAGCGGTCTGGGTGGTCTCAACAAATCGGAGAACGGCGTCGTGCTCGGGCTGGTGCAGCTGCAGCTGCCGGTCGTCAAGACCAAGGCCGATCTCGCGGCGCAGACGCAGCGCATCTGCGAGCTGGTGGCCAAGGCGCGGCGCAACCAGGGGACCATGGACCTGGTGGTGTTCCCGGAATACGCGCTGCACGGCCTTTCGATGGACACCGCGCCCGAGATCATGTGTTCGCTCGACGGGCCCGAGGTGGCGGCCTTCAAGAAGGCCTGCATCGACAACAGGATCTGGGGCTGCTTCTCGATCATGGAAGCCAACCCCGGCGGCAATCCCTACAACAGCGGCCTGATCATCGACGACCAGGGCGCCCTGCGCCTCTACTACCGCAAGATGCATCCGTGGGTGCCGGTCGAACCCTGGGAGCCCGGCAACATCGGCGTGCCAGTGTGCGACGGGCCCAAGGGCAGCAAGCTGGCCCTGATCATCTGCCACGACGGCATGCTGCCTGAGATGGCGCGCGAGGCCGCGTACAAGGGCGCCGAGATCATCGTCCGCACAGCGGGCTACACGGCGCCGATCCGCCATGCCTGGCGCATCACCAACCAGGCCAACGCCTTTTGCAATCTCGCGTACACCGCGAGCGTCTGCATGTGCGGCAGCGACGGCACCTTCGACTCGATGGGCGAGGGCATGTTCTGCAACTTCGACGGCACCGTGCTGGTGGAGGGCGGCGGCCGGCCCGACGAGATCATCACCGCCGAGCTCCGGCCCGACCTGGCGCGCGAGGCCCGCACCGGCTGGGGCGTGGAGAACAACATCTACCAGCTCTACCACCGCGGCTACGTCGCGGTGAAAGGCGGCGCACAGGACTGCCCCTACACCTACATGCAGGACATGGCGGCCGGCCGCTACAAGCTGCCGTGGAGCGATGAGGTGAAAGTGAAGGACGGCAGCGGCTTCGGCTTCGAGTCGCCGGAGCGCAGCTACAAGGGACCGGAGGCCCTATGAACGAACGCTACGTCGCGGCCGAGCCCTATCGCTGGCCCTACAACGGCGCACTGCGGCCCGACAACACCGCGCTGATCGTGATCGACATGCAGACCGATTTCTGCGGCAAGGGCGGATACGTCGACGTGATGGGCTACGACCTGTCGCTCGTGCAGGTGCCGATCGCGCCGATCGCGCGCACGCTGGCGCGCCTGCGGCCACTCGGCTTCCACATCATCCACACGCGCGAGGGCCATCGTCGCGACCTGGCCGACCTGCCGGCCAACAAGCGCTGGCGCTCGCGCCAGATCGGCGCCGGCGGCGTGGGCATCGGCGACGACGGCCCCTGCGGCCGCATCCTGGTGCGCGGCGAGCCGGGCTGGGAGATCATTCCCGCGCTTGCGCCGATCGAGGGCGAGGTGGTGATCGACAAGCCCGGCAAGGGCTCCTTCTACGCCACCGATCTCGAGCTGGTGCTGCGCACGCGCGGCATCGAGAACCTGATCCTGGCCGGCATCACGACCGACGTGTGCGTGCACACGACGATGCGCGACGCCAACGACCGCGGCTTCGAATGCCTGCTGCTGTCGGACTGCACGGCCGCGACTGACCACGGCAACCATCTCGCAGCCTTAAAAATGATCACGATGCAGGGCGGCGTGTTCGGCGCGCACGCGCATTCGGGCGCGCTGCTCGATGCGTTGGCTTCGATGTGAGGCAGAGCATGGCCGATGCCTCACTTCAACCCATCGGCGCGCTGCCGGCCGCCACCGGCGCGCTCGCGCTCGACACCTACCAGCTGACCAAGCGCTTCGGCAGCTTCACCGCGATGGACAGCGTCACGATGCGGGTCGAGCCCGGCACGGTGCATGCGCTGCTGGGCGAGAACGGCGCCGGCAAGAGCACGCTGGTCAAGTGCGTGGCGGGCTACCAGCGCGCAGAGGAGGGCAGCATCCTGATCGATGGGCGCGAGCAGGAGATCGCCAACCCGGTGGTGGCGCGCGCGCTCGGCATCGGCATGGTCTACCAGCACTTCACGCTGGCGCCCGGCATGACGGTGGCCGAGAACCTGTTGCTGGCCGGCGGCAAGACGCCGGCCTTGATCGACTGGAAACGCAAGCGCGCCGAGCTCGAGGCCTTTCTGGCCACCACGCCCTTCAGTCTCCACCTCGACCGGCGGCCCTCCGAGCTCGCGGCCGGCGAGAAGCAGAAGCTGGAGCTCCTGAAGCAGCTCTACCTGAAGCCGCGCCTCCTGATCCTCGACGAGCCGACCTCGGTACTGACCCCGCAGGAGGCCGACGAGGTGCTGGGCCATGTGCGCGATTTCGCGCAGAGCGGCCTGTGCACCGTGCTCATCATCACGCACAAGTTCCGCGAGGTGATGGCCTATGCCGACAGCGTGACGGTGCTGCGGCGCGGGAAAGCCGTGCATCACTGCCGCGTGGCCGACACCGACCCCCGCCGGCTGGCCGCCGCGATGATGGGCGAAGGCGAGGCTCCGCCGCCCGAGAGCGACACCGCAGCGCCGGTCGGCCGGGCGCTGCATGCGATGAAGGAGACGGCGGCGGACGCGCTCATCGCCTTGCAGGTCGAGGGCCTGCAGGCGCAGGGCGACCGCGGCACGCTGGCCGTGCACGACCTGAGCCTCGCCGTGCGCGCGGGCGAGATCCTCGGCGTGGCCGGCGTCTCGGGCAACGGCCAGCGCGAGCTGGTCGAGGCGCTGGTCGGACAGCGCCCGCGGCTCGCAGGCCGCGTGACCGTGATGGGCGAGCCCTACGCTGCACGGCGCGAGGAGAACCGGCGCCTGAAGCTGCGCAGCCTGCCCGAGGAGCCCTTGCGCAACGCCTGCGTCGGCGATCTCAGCGTGGCGGAGAACATGGCGCTGCGCGACTTCGACCAGCCGCCGCTGGCGCGCGGCGGCGTGTTGAATTTTCCGGCCTGGCGCAGCCGGGCGCGCGAGTGGATTGCCGAGTACGGTGTGAAGACCCAGGGCGAGGGCGCGCCGATCCGCAGTCTCTCGGGCGGCAATGTGCAGCGCGCCGTACTGGCCCGCGAGCTGGCCGGCGACATCAACGTGCTGATTGCCGCCAATCCCGTGTTCGGGCTGGACTTCGCCGCCGTGCGGGAGATCCACGGCCGCATCGTGCAGGTGCGGCAGAAGGGCGGCGGCGTGCTGCTCATCAGCGAAGACCTCGACGAGCTGCTGGAACTGGCAGACCGGATCGTCGTGATGAGCGAAGGACGGATCGTGTTCGAAACCTCCGCGGCTTCTGCGGAGCGGCATGTGTTGGGAGCGCATATGGGTGGGGGGCATCACGCATGAGTGCGGTCTTGCTTTTGCTCCCTCCCCCTTTGGGGGAGGGTTGGGGTGGGGGCCCTTGGGCCTTTGAACCGTCGCTGTTCCTTGCTGGGGCCTGGAGCCGGGTCTCGCCCCGGCGGGCGACTCACTTTCTTTTGCTTCGCCAAAAGAAAGTAAGCAAAGAAAAGGCGACCCCACTGTGCGTGTCCCCTGCGCTTCGCTCCGGGGCAACCTGCGATGCTCGCTTCAGGCGGCCGAGCGAAGCGAATGCCTCAGGCTCTGGTGCCCAACCAAGCGCAACGCTCAAACAAGGGCCCAGCGCCCCCACCCCAACCCTCCCCCGGAGGGGGAGGGAGTAAAGCCAAGTCCATGCAGATAGACGCCAACCCCTTCGCCTACGAGTTCGAGCTGGACAGGACAGCCCTCGTCATCATCGACATGCAACGCGACTTCGTCGAACCCGGCGGCTTCGGCGAGACCCTGGGCAACGATGTCTCGCTGCTCCAGGCCATCGTCCCTGCGACACAGTCGGTCCTCCATGCGTGGCGAAAAAAGGGCGGCCTCGTCATTCACACGCGCGAAGCCCACCGCCGCGACCTCGCCGACTGCCCGCCGGCCAAGCGCAACCGCGGTAACCCGGTGCTCCGCATCGGCGACACGGGCCCCATGGGCCGCATCCTGGTCGCCGGCGAACCTGGTAACCAGATCATCGATGCGCTCGCACCCGTCGATGGCGAGATCGTGATCGACAAGCCCGGCAAGGGCGCCTTCTATGCCACCGGCCTGCAGTCCATGCTGCAGCAGCGCAGCATCCGCAAACTGATCTTCATGGGCGTCACCACCGAAGTCTGCGTGCAGACCAGCATGCGCGAGGCCAACGACCGCGGCTACGACTGCCTGCTGCTGGAAGACTGCACCGAGAGCTACTTCCCCGCCTTCAAGACGGCGGCCATCGAGATGATCCGCGCCCAGGGTGCGATCGTCGGCTGGACCGCGCCGAGCACCGCGTTGCTCGGTGCGCTCGGCAACCACTAACATCCCTGCGTGTCCACCGTTCGATCCCGCTCCCTTCCTTCCCAGCCTGCAGCCGAGGGCACGGCCGCGTTCCGCACCCGCGCCGACGAGGTCTACGCGCAGCTCAAGCGCGACGTGGCCGAGTTCAGCCTGGTGCCGGGCGACCGCTTCACCGAGAACGAGATCAGCGAGCGCCTCGGCGTCTCGCGCACGCCGGTGCGCCAGGCGCTCTTCAGGCTGCAGCAGGAGGGCTTCGTCGAGGTGCTGTTCAGGAGCGGCTGGCGCGTGCTGCCCTTCGACTTCGACCAGTTCGAACAGCTCTACGACCTGCGCATGGTGCTGGAGACCACCGCGGCGCACCGGCTCTGCGAAACCGACCGGCGCGTGGATCGCAGCCTGCTCGATGCGCTGGCCGACATCTGGCTGGTGCCGGTGGCGCAGCGCAGCGCGGACGGCGTGCAGGTCGCGCAATGGGACGAGGCCTTTCACTGTGCGCTGGTCGCGGCCGCGGGCAATGCGGAGATGGCGCGCGTGCATCGCGACGTGACCGACCGCATCCGCATCATTCGCCGGCTCGACTTCACCAAGCAGCCGCGCATCGACGCCACTTACGAGGAACACGGCAAAATTCTCAAGGCGATCCGCGCCAACCGCGGCGACCAGGCCGCGATGCTGCTGCGCGCCCACATCGAGACCAGCCAGGCCGAGGCGCGCAAGATTACGCTGCACCAGGTCTATATGGCAAAGAACGCCGGACGCCGATAGGCATGCCTCATTCCAGGGATACCGCGGAACCGGCTTCGCCGGGCTGCTGGTATCGCCCCCGGCGAGGGGGGTGGCCTGGGGGAGAGCCTTTACAGAGTGAACTCGTAGTCCACCGTGATCGGCGCGTGGTCGCTGAACTTGATGGTCTTGAAAATCTGCTCGCTGCGCGCGAGCTGGGCGGTCTTCGGCGTCGCCAGGTGGTAGTCCAGCCGCCAGCCCACGTTCTTGGCATAGGCCTGGCCGCGGTTGCTCCACCAGGTGTAGGCCTCGTCGGTGGTGTCGGGCTTGAGCATCCGGTAGACGTCGACCAGGCCGGCGCCCTCCGCGCCGGCGTCGAGCAGCTTCGTCATCCAGGCGCGCTCCTCGGGCAGGAAGCCGCTGTTCTTCTGGTTGCCGCGCCAGTTCTTGAGGTCGATCTCCTTGTGCGCGATGTTGATGTCGCCGCAGAGGACGAACTCGCGCTCGGCCTTGAGCGCGATCAGGTGCGGGAAGAAGCCCTTGAGAAAACGGTACTTCGCCGCCTGCCGCTCCTCCCCCGAGGAGCCGCTCGGAAAGTAGCAGCTGATGACCGAGAACTTGCGCTTGGGCGTATCGAAGCGCAGTTCGAGGTAGCGGCCTTCGGCATCGAACTCCTTGTCGCCCCAGCCCACCACGACCTCGCTGGGCTCGTGCTTGGTGTAAACCGCAGTGCCGGCGTAGCCCTTCCTCTCCGCAAAATGGAAGTGGCCCTTGAGACCGGCCATGGCCTCGAACCGGCCTTCGATATCGCTGGCCTGGACGCGGATTTCCTGCATGCAAATACAATCCGGCGCCAGTTCGGCAACCCAGTCGGCGACGCCTTTGGTCGCGGCCGAGCGCAGGCCATTGAGGTTGAGGCTGGTCAGTTTGAACACAAGGACGTTCCCGATGGCTGAAGAGGTGACAGAGGTGGGAGAGGGCGGTGCGCTGGCGCAGGCCTTCGTGCAGTTCGCGCTCGAATCGGGGGTGCTGCGCTTCGGCCAGTTCAAGACCAAGGCCGGCCGCATGAGCCCCTACTTCTTCAACGCGGGCCTGTTCGACGACGGCGCCAAGCTCGCGCGGCTCGCTGGATTCTATGCAGACCGGCTGATCGCGAGCGGCCTGGACTTCGACATGATCTTCGGCCCGGCCTACAAGGGCATCCCGCTCGGCGCCACGGTGGCCGCCGAACTCGCCCGGCGCGGCCGCAACGTGCCCTTTGCCTACAACCGCAAGGAAGCCAAGGACCACGGCGAGGGCGGCACGCTGGTCGGCGCGCCGCTCAAGGGCCGCGTGCTGATCGTCGACGACGTGATGTCGGCCGGCACTGCGGTGCGCGAGTCCATCGCCGCCATCCAGAGCGCCGGCGCCACCCCGCACGCGGTGGCCATCGCGCTGGACCGGCAGGAGAAGGCGACCGAGAACGGCATCGATGTGGCGCACAGCGCCGTGCAATATGTCCGCAACCAGCTCGGGCTGCAGGTGGTAGCGATCGCGACGCTTGACGACTTGTTACATTACCTCTCGGGCCGCGCGGACGACGAGCTGCGCGCCCACCGGGAGGGAGTGCTGGCATACAGGGCGCGCTACGGCGCGGGTTGATTCCACTGTTTGAAGGACCGACGTTGGCGCGCATCCTCACTCGCATCGCTTCTCTGGCCCTCTTGCTGGCGGGGGCCGGTGTGGTCCCTGCGCAACCGGCGCCGGCCGCGAGCTCCGGCATCTACAGCTGCGTCGACGCCCGGGGGCGCACCCTCACCTCCGACCGCCCGATCGCCGACTGCAGCGATCGCGAACAACGCGAACTGAGCCCGAGCGGCTCCGTGCGGCGCAAGATCGAGCCCACCTACACGGCACGCGAGCTGGCCGAGCGCGAGGACCGCGAGCGCCAGGCGCAGCTGCAGGCGGCGCGTCTGATCGAAGAGCGCCGCCGCGAACGCGCGCTCCTGATCCGCTATCCCAATGCCACCGCGCACGACCGCGAACGCGCCGAGGCGCTGGTCCAGATCGATGCAGTGATCAACGCCGCCAAGAAGCGCCTGGGCGAGCTGGCCGAGGAGCGCAAGAAGATCGACGACGAGTTGGAGTTCTACAAGAAGGATGTCAGCAAGGCGCCGGATTCCCTGCGCCGCAAGCTCGACGACAACGGCAAGAGCGTCGCGGTACAGAACCGCTTCATCGGCGACCAGGAAGACGAGAAGAGGCGCGTCAACGCGCGCTTCGACGAGGAGCGCGGGCGCCTCAAGCCGCTGTGGGCGGGCAATGCGCCTGCGACCACGGCGCGCTGAGCCGGCGCGCAACCGAACGGGCACGATGACTGCGCATTGACCTTCGTCACCGCGCACAAGCAGTGATACCTGTTGTTCACCTCGTTGGCCCCGGGGGCGCCGGGAAGACGTCCGTTGGGATCTCCCTGGCAGGGCGGCTGGGCTGGCACTTTGTCGACCTCGACCAGCGCTTCATGGCATGTGAAGGCGACATCACTGCCTGCATCGAGGCACACGGCTACGCGGGCTATGCCAGGCGGAACGTATCTACCTACCTCCAGACGAAGAGCGCCCTCGCAGCACCCGCTGTGTGTGCGCTTTCATCTGGTTTCATGACGTATCCAGCGGATGTCGATACGCGATACCCGGCGCTTCGCAGTTCCATCGAATCCGACGCGCTGACCGCGCTTCCGCTACCAGCGTTCGACTTGGAGACGTGTGTCGACTTCATCGTGAAGAGACAGCTGTCGAGGCCGTATTTGTCCGGCAACAGGGCGAATGAAGAGTCGCGCATCCGCGCGCGGTTTCCAAGATTCATGGCGTTGCAATGCACGCGTTTTCGCAGTGATGCGGAGCCGGACCATACTGCGTCGCAAATCGAACGGTTCGTGAGGGCGCGCAGGCCGATCGTGTCGCACGCCACTCATCACTCAAGTTACTTCGAGCGCAATTCACAATCATGGAACCCACCAGACTCAAAGTAGGCCAGCCCATCACGCCAGAACAATTCGAAGAACTGTCCGACGAGCAGCTGGAGCGCCTGGTCCCGCGCGCATACCGGGAGTTCTTCCCGGGCAAAGACTTCTGCACGGACGGCCACTTCTACCTGCACGACGGTACTGCATGGAGCTTCTACCGAGCAGGCTTCCTCGATGAGTAGCGGGGCCACAGGCGACCGTCGAGCCCGCCCGGCATCGGCTTCCTGGTTCAGCCCAGCTTCGCCTTCAACAGCGCATTGACCTGCGCCGGATTGGCCTTGCCCTGGCTGGCCTTCATGACCTGGCCGACCAGCGCGTTGAAAGCCTTGTCCTTGCCGGCGCGGTATTCGTCGATGTTCTTCTGGTTGGTGGCCAGCACGCCGTCGATGATCTTCTCGAGCTCGCCGGTGTCGCTCATCTGCTTCAGGCCCTTGGCCTCGATGATCCGGTCTGCGTCATCGCCTTCGCCGGTCCAGAGCGCATCGAAGACCTGGCGCGCGGCGTTGTTCGACACCGTGCCGTCGCTGATGCGCTCGATCAGCTTCGCGAGTTGCGCGGCCGTCACCGGTGCTTCGCCGATCGCGATGTCCTGCAGGTTGAGGCGGCGCGCGATCTCGCCGGTGATCCAGTTGCTCGCCAGCTTGGCGTTGGCGCCGGCGGCCACCGCGCTCTGGAAGTAGCGGGCCAGCGCGGGGCTCTGGGTGAGCTGCGTGGCGTCGTAGTCCGACAGGCCGTGCTCGCGCACGTAGCGCTCGGCCATCGCGCGCGGCAGCTCGGGCATGTCGGCGCGCACGCGCTCGATCCATTCGGCCGCGATCGCCAGCGGCGGCAGGTCCGGGTCGGGGAAGTAGCGGTAATCGGCCGCGTCTTCCTTGGTGCGCATGGCGCGTGTCTCGCCGGTGTCGGGATCGAACAGCACCGTGGCCTGCTGGATAGCGCGGCCGTCCTCGATCTCGCCGATCTGCCAGCGGATCTCGTAGTCGATCGCCTGCTGCATGAACTTGAAGCTGTTCAGGTTCTTGATCTCGCGCCGCGTGCCCAGCGGCTGGCCGGGCCGGCGCACCGAGACATTGGCATCGCAGCGGAAGCTGCCTTCCTGCATGTTGCCGTCGCAGATGCCGATCCAGGTCACGATCTTGTGCAGCTCGCGCGCATAGGCCACGGCCTCGGCGGTGGAGCGCATGTCGGGCTCGGTCACGATCTCCAGCAGAGGTGTACCGGCGCGGTTCAGGTCGATGCCCGACTGGCCGACGAAGTCCTCGTGCAGCGACTTGCCGGCGTCCTCTTCGAGATGGGCGCGCACCAGGCGCACGGTTTTCTTCTCGTCGCCGAGAAAAAACGACACCGATCCGCCCTGCACGACCGGAATCTCGTACTGGCTGATCTGGTAGCCCTTGGGCAGGTCGGGATAGAAGTAGTTCTTGCGCGCGAACACGCTGCGCGGTGCGATGTGCGAGCCGAGCGCGAGCCCGAGCTTGATGGCGCGCTCGACCGCGCCCTTGTTCATCACCGGCAGCGTGCCGGGCAGCGCGAGGTCGACCGCCGAGGCCTGGGTGTTGGGCTCGGCGCCGAAGGCGGTGGAGGCGCGGCTGAAGATCTTGCTCGCGGTCGAGAGCTGGGCATGGGTCTCGAAGCCGATGATGACTTCGTAGCCTTGCACCAGCGGGCCGGTCGGGCGGCCTTCCTGCATCTGTTCGAAGGAGTTCATGTCAAAAGCCCTCCGGCGTGCGGCGGTGCCAGTCGGTCGCCTGCTGGAAACGGTGCGCCGCGTTCAGCAGCTTCGCCTCGCCGAAATAGTTGCCGATCAATTGCAGGCCGACCGGCATGCCGCCGTCGAAGCCCACCGGCAGGCTCATGCCGGGCAGGCCGGCGAGCGAGCCCGGCAGCGTGAAGATGTCGGCCAGGTAGTCGGCCACCGGGTCGCCGCCGTGTTCGCCCAGCTTCCAGGCGACCGTGGGCGCGGCCGGGCCGGCGATCACATCGCACTGCGCGAAAGCCTGCTGGAAATCGTCGGCGATCATGCGGCGCACCTTCTGCGCCTGCAGGTAGTAGGCGTCGTAGTAGCCGTGCGAGAGCACGTAGGTGCCGATCATGATGCGGCGCTTGACCTCGTCGCCGAAGCCTTCCTCGCGCGTCTTGGCGTACATGTCGGCCAGATCGCGGTAGTTCTTGGCGCGATGGCCGAACTTGACGCCGTCGAAGCGGCTCAGGTTGCTCGACGCTTCGGCCGCCGCAATGATGTAGTAGACCGGGATCGACAGCTCGGTGCGCGGCAGCGTGACCTCGACGCGGCGGGCGCCGAGCTTTTCGTATTCCGCCAGCGCGGCGTCGATGGCCGCGCGCACGCCGGGGGCGACGCCTTCGCCCAGGAACTCCTTCGGCACGCCGATGCGCAGGCCGTCGAGCGAATCGGTGAGGGTGCGCGAAAAATCCTCGGCTGGCTTGTCCAGTGAGGTCGAATCGCGCTCGGGGTCGGGTCCGCACAGGGCCGA
Organism: Variovorax sp. LjRoot175; assembly: GCF_964253805.1. Taxonomy (NCBI): domain Bacteria; kingdom Pseudomonadati; phylum Pseudomonadota; class Betaproteobacteria; order Burkholderiales; family Comamonadaceae; genus Variovorax; species Variovorax sp. LjRoot175. The sequence continues at coordinate 363,941 of NZ_CAXURY020000001.1, forward strand.
CAGCAGCAGCGCGCAGTCTTCGGCCGAGCGCGCCAGCGGCCCGGCCTGGTCGAGGCTGGAGGCGAAGGCGACCATGCCGTAGCGCGAGGCGCGGCCGTAGGTCGGCTTGATGCCGGTCACGCCGCAGAAGGAGGCCGGCTGGCGGATTGAGCCGCCGGTGTCGGTGCCGGTCGCGGCCGGCGCCAGGCGCGCGGCCACCGCGGCAGCGCTGCCGCCCGAGGAGCCGCCGGGAATGCGCGTCGTGTCCCACGGGTTGCGCACAGGCACCGCGCGGTCGAAGCCGACGGCCGGCACCGCGACGTTCTCGTTGGCCGAACCCATCGCGAATTCGTCGCAGCTCAGCTTGCCGAGCGTGACGGCGCCGGCTTCGGCCAGCTTGCGCACCACGGTGGCATCGAAGGGCGAGCGGTAGCCGGCCAGGATGCGCGAGCCCGCGGTGGTCGGGAAATCGGCGGTGACGAAGATGTCCTTGTGCGCGATCGGCACGCCGGCCAGGGCCGGGGGCTTGCCGGCGGCGAGCAGGGCGTCGGCGGCGCGGGCCTGGGCCAGCGTCACGTCCTCGTCGAGGGCGACGAAGCTGCCAAGATCCTGGTGCTGCTTGATGCGCGCCAAGTGGTGTTCGGCGGCCTCGACCGCCGACACCTTGCGCTCGCGCAGGGCCGCGGCCAATTCGGCCACCCCCATCTGGTGCAGGTCGGCGGCGCTCATTCGATCACCTTCGGCACCAGGAACAGGCCGTTCTCGACCGCCGGCGCGCTGCGCTGGTTGGCCTCGCGCCGGTTCGGTTCGCTCGCCACGTCCTCGGCCAGCCGGAGCGTCACATCCTCGAAGGCGGCCACGGGGTGGGCCAGCGGCTCCAGGCCGGCGGTGTCGACCGCGCGCATCCGCTCCACCAGTTCGAAGAAGCCGTTGATCTGGCCCAGCATGCGCTCGCTCTCGTCGGGGGCAAGCTCCAGCCTGGCGAGCGATGCGATGCGCGCAATATCGGAGGAAGTGAGTGACATCGAAAAAAGAAGGCCGCCACACGTCGGAAGGGTGCGCCAGCGCTGGGATACAGAGGGGATTCGGGTATTATCCCGCCTTTGCCGCAACCCCCGCGAACGCGACGGCATTTGCTGCAAAAACGATCCAACCACCCCGTCAAAAAACGACCCAGCAAGAGGGCGACGACATGCCGACGCGCATGCCGTGCTCCAGAGGATTCCACAATGTTTGGAGCTTTTCGTCGGTACTTTTCTACCGACCTCGCGATCGACCTCGGCACCGCGAACACCCTGATCTTTGCGCGCAACAAGGGCATCGTGCTCGATGAGCCCTCGGTCGTGGCCATCCGCCACGAAGGCGGCCCGCACGGCAAGAAGGTGATCCAGGCCGTGGGCCGCGAAGCCAAGGCCATGCTCGGCAAGGTGCCCGGCAACATCGAGGCCATCCGCCCGATGAAGGACGGCGTGATCGCCGACTTCGTGATCACCGAGCAGATGATCAAGCAGTTCATCAAGATGGTGCACCCGCGCTCGCTGCTCACGCCCAGCCCGCGCATCATCATCTGCGTGCCCTGCGGCTCGACCCAGGTCGAGCGCCGCGCCATCAAGGACGCCGCCGAAGCCGCCGGCGCCACCTCGGTCTACCTGATCGAGGAACCCATGGCCGCCGCGATCGGCGCCGGTCTGCCGGTGTCCGAAGCCAGCGGCTCGATGGTGGTCGACATCGGCGGCGGCACCACCGAGGTCGGCGTGATCTCGCTCGGCGGCATGGTCTACAAGGGCAGCGTGCGCGTCGGCGGCGACCGCTTCGACGAGGCCATCATCAACTACATCCGCCGCAACTACGGCATGCTGATCGGCGAGCCGACGGCCGAAGTCATCAAGAAGAGCATCGGCTCGGCCTTCCCCGGTTCCGAAGTCAAGGAAATGGAAGTCAAGGGCCGCAACCTCAGCGAAGGCGTGCCGCGCAGCTTCACCATCAGCAGCAACGAAGTGCTGGAGGCGCTGACCGATCCGCTCAACAACATCGTTTCGGCGGTCAAGAACGCGCTGGAGCAGACCCCGCCCGAGCTGGGCGCCGACATCGCCGAGCGCGGCATGATGCTGACCGGCGGCGGCGCGCTGCTGCGCGACCTCGACCGCCTGCTGGCCGAGGAAACCGGCCTGCCGGTGCTGGTGGCCGAAGACCCTCTGACCTGCGTGGTGCGCGGCTGCGGCATCGCCCTGGAGCGCATGGACAGGTTGGGAAGCATCTTCACCAGCGAGTGATGCACACTTTGCACATTTGGCCGGCCCGTGTCAGCATCGGCCGGCTTTTTTCCATCTAACGCGCAGCTCACACCATGCCCCTGGGCACGCTGGATCGCACCGCGCCACCCCTGTTCAACCAGGGGCCTTCGGCGCTCAGCAAGCTGATCTTCTTCAGCGCGCTCGCGCTGTTCCTGATGGTGGCCGACGCGCGCTTCAACATCGTGCAGCCGCTGCGCGCGGGCATCGGCGCGGTGCTCTATCCCATCCAGTGGCTGGCGCTCAAGCCGGTGCAGCTCGCGATGGGCGGCGGCCGCTACCTGGAAGACCTGCAGACTGCGCAAAGCAAGGAGGCGGAGGCCCGCAAGGCGCTCGCGCTGCAGTCCGAACGCGCGAGCCAGGCCGACACCCTGGCGCAGGAGAACGCGCGGCTGCGCGCTCTGCTCGAACTGCGCCAGGCCACGCAGACGCCGGGCCGCGCGGCCGAGGTGCTCTACGACGCCGCCGATCCCTACACCCGCAAGCTGGTCATCGACCAGGGGCTCACCAACGGCGTCGCGGCCGGCTCGCCGGTGATCGACGAGCACGGCGTGGTCGGGCAGGTCACGCAGGTCCAGCCTTTCAGCAGCGAGATCACGCTGGTGATCGACCGCGACCTGTCGATTCCCGTGCAGAACGTGCGCACCGGCGCGCGCAGCGTGGCCTTCGGCGATGCCAGCGCCCACGGCGGCGGGCTCGAGCTGCGCTTCATGGCGGCCAATGCCGACCTGCAGGAAGGCGACCTGCTCACCACCAGCGGCGTCGACGGCGTCTACCCGCCGGGCCTGCCGGTCGCCAAGATCGACCGCATCGAGCGCCGCGCCGACACCGCTTTCGCGCGCATCCACTGCGTGCCGCTGGCCCATGTGACGGCCGCGCGCTACGTGCTGGTGCTGGCGCCCACGGGCGTGCAGGCGCCGAAGCCGGTGCCGGCCGCACCGGCGGATGCCGCGGCGGGCAAGAAGAAGGGCGACAAGTCCGCCGCCAAGCCTGACAAGAAGGAGGGCCGAACCCGATGATCATGCGTCCCGGCCAGCAGCAGCTCCTGCTGCCCGTCAGTCCCCTCTTCATGTGGGCGAGCCTCATTGCGGCCCTGCTCGTCAACATGATTCCGATCGGTCGCGCCGCCTGGACGCCCGACCTGCTGGCGCTGGTGATCGTGTTCTGGAGCGTGCACCAGCCCGCGCGCATCGGCATCGGCGCGGCCTTCATGTTCGGTCTCCTGATGGACGTGCATCAGACGGCCATGCTGGGCCAGCATGCGCTGTCCTACACCACGCTCGGTTTCTTCGCGATCATGATCCACCGGCGCCTGCTCTGGTACCCGGTGGTCTCGCAGGCCTTGCAGGTGCTGCCGCTGTTCGCGCTCTCGCACCTGATCGAAGTCGCGATCCGGATGATCGGCGGCGGCATCTTCCCGGGCTGGACGATCCTGATCTCGCCGGCCATCGAGACCGCCCTGTGGCCGCTAGTGAGCCTGGCGCTCCTTGCGCCGCAGCGCCGCACCCCCGAGCCCGATGCCAACCGCCCCCTGTGAAGACATGCTGATCCGGCTTGTCCTGCAGCTCCGGCGAGCGTAGGCTCGCGCGCGCCATGACCGAACTCCGCAACGTCGCCGCCGACCTCGCGCGCTTCAAGCGCCGGGTGATCGTGATCGGCCTCGTGGTGCTCACCGCCTTCAGCCTCCTGTGCACGCGCCTGTTCTTCCTGCAGGTGGTGCGCCACGACGATCTCGCGGAGCAGGCCGAGAGCAACCGCACGGCCGTCGTGCCGGTGGTGCCGAACCGCGGCCTGATCCTCGACCGCAACGGCATCGTGCTGGCCTCCAACTACTCGGCCTACACCCTCGAGATCACGCCCTCGAAGGTCGGCAGCCTGGAAGACACCATGGACAGCCTCGGCGAGGTGGTGGAAGTCTCGCAGCGCGACCGCCGCCGCTTCAAGCGCCTGCGCGAGGACTCGCGCAGCTTCGATTCGATCCCGATCCGCACCCGCCTGAGCGACGAGGAGGTCGCGCGCTTCGCGGCGCAGCGCTACCGCTTCCCGGGTGTCGAGATCAAGGCCCGGCTGTTCCGCAACTACCCCAACGGCGAACTCGCCTCCCATGTGCTGGGCTACATCGGCCGCATCAACCAGCGCGAGAAGACCGCGATGGAGGACTGGAGCGAGGAAGACCAGGCCAACTACAAGGGCACCGACTACATCGGCAAGCTGGGCATCGAGCAGAGCTACGAGAAGACGCTGCACGGCCACACCGGCGTCGAGCAGATGGAAACCTCGGCCGGCGGCCGCGCGGTGCGCCGGCTCTCGAGCCACCCGGCGACGCCCGGCAACACGGTGAAGCTCTCGCTGGACATCAAGCTGCAGAAGCTGGTGGAAGACATGTTCGGCGAGCGCCGCGGCGCGCTGGTGGCGATCGATCCCAACAGCGGCGAGGTGCTGGCCTTCGTGAGCAAGCCCACCTTCGATCCGAACCTGTTCGTCGAGGGCATCGACAACGAAAGCTGGCAGGCGCTCAACGAGTCGCTGGACAAGCCGCTTCTGAACCGCGCGCTGCGCGGCACCTACCCGCCGGGCTCGACCTACAAGCCCTTCATGGCGATGGCCGCGCTGCAGCTCGGCAAGCGCGCGCCGAGCGTGGTGATCAACGACCCGGGCTTCTACACCTTCGGCGGCCACACGTTCAAGAGCCACGAGGGCGGCCTGGGCGGGATGGACATGCACCGCGCCATCCAGTTCTCGAGCAACACCTACTTCTATTCGCTCGCGGTCGACATGGGCGTGGACGCCATCCACGACTTCATGAAGCCGCTGGGCTTCGGCCAGATCACCGGCATCGACGTCCAGGGCGAAGTGCGCGGCCTCTTGCCCAGCACGACCTGGAAGCGCGACGCCTACAAGCGTCCCGAGATGAAGAAGTGGTACCCCGGCGAAACCGTCTCGCTCGGCATCGGCCAGGGCTACAACAACTTCACGATGCTGCAGCTCGCGGCGGCCGAAGCCACGCTGGCCAACGGCGGCATCAAGCACCAGCCGCACCTGGTGCTCGGCATCAAGAACACGGTGAGCGGCGAGACCGTCCCGATGCCGCAGCCGCCGGGCGTGGACCTGGGCTACGCGCCGAAGAACGTGGAGATCGTGCGCAACGCGCTGGTCGCGGTGAACAAGGGCGGCACCGGTACGCGCGTGTTCGCCGGGGCGCCCTACAGCTCGGCCGGCAAGACCGGCACGGCGCAGGCCGTGAGCATGGGCCAGAACGTGAAGTACAACGCCAAGGCGCTCGAGGAGCACCAGCGTGACCACTCGCTGTTCGCTGCCTACGCGCCGGCGGACGCGCCCAGGATCGCGGTCGCGATCATCGTCGAGAACGCCGGCTTTGGTGCGGCGGCAGCGGCCCCGATCGTGCGCCGCGTGTTCGACTACTGGCTGGCCGACCAGTATCCCAACGAGCAGGACCTGGTCGCGGTGCAGGCCGGCAAGGCCGGCCCACCGATGGGCAAGCCGCGCGTGGCGAGCGAGATGGCCTGGCCCATCGTCTCTGGTCCGGCCGCGGCAACGGCCCCCTGACGGCTCCGATCGATTTGAGGGTTAACCCTAGGTTTTCGAGGGTGATTCGCCCCTCCTGTACGCTCTAGGCCTTTGTAAACAATCGTTACTAAACGGTATCGGCGGCTACGCCGGAAAGGTCTCATGAGCATCGGGAATCAGGGCGGGCGCCGTTTCGCGCGTTGGCGCAATGCCTGCACGGCCGTACTTTTGTTGGCGAGCGCTCACTGGAGTGCTGCTGCCCCTGGTGAGCCTATCGTCGTCGGCCAGGTTGCGCCGTTCACCGGTCCGCAGGCGGTCACCGGCCGAGCCATCCATGCCGGCGCCAAGCTGTATTTCGACGCCGTCAACGCCAAGGGCGGGGTGCGTGGCCGGCCGATCAAGCTCGTGACGCGCGACGACGCACAAAAAGCGGAGGAAAGCGTGCGCCTGACCCGGGAGATCATCGCGGCCGAATCGCCGGTGGCCTTGATGGGAACGGTGGGCACGACCAATCTCGAGGCCATCGCCAAGGACGGCGTGCTGGCGCAAAAGGGGGTCGCGATGATCGGCGCCGTCTCGGGCGCGAGCAGCGTGGCGCAGGCGCCGGGCATTTATGTGGTCAAGGCCAGCTACCACGACGAGGTCGCGCGGCTGTTCAGCCAGCTGGCCACCGTCGGCGTGCAACGCGTGGGTCTGCTCTACCAGGACGACGGCTTGGGTCAGGATGTGCTGGCCGGCGCCGAGGCGGCTGCCAAGGCCCACGGCATCCAGCTCGTGGTGCGCGCCGGCTACCCGCGCAACACGGTGGCCGTGGAGAAGGCCGTGGCCGAGATCGCCAAGGCCAAGGTGCAGGTCGTCTTTCTAGGCGCGACCACGGCCGCAGGGATCGAGTTCGTCAAGCAGTATGCGGCCGCCGGCGGCGCCGGCAGCATGCTCTACGGCATGTCGATCATCGACACCGACGCGCTGCTCAAGGCGCTCGGGCCGCAGCGTGCGCGCGGCTACGCCTTCTCGGTCGTTCTGCCGCAGCAGGGCGACCGAGCCGTGGTGCGCGAGTACCTGCAGCTGCGCCAGGCATCGAAGGATCCGGATATTTCGGCGCGCTCGATGGAAGGCTTCATCGCCGCCAAGGCGCTGGTCAAGGTGATGGAGAGCGCCAGCATCCTCAACGCGGCCGGTGTGGGCGCCGCGCTGGCCTCAGCGAAGGCGATCGACGTCGGCGGCTATACGCTCGACTTCAGTGCAAGAGGCCAGAGCGCATCGCGCTACGTGGATTTCGCGATGTTCGGCACCGGCGGCAAGTTGGTCCAGTAACGAGCGCCCAAAGAAAAGGCGCCGACCAGCGGCGCCTTGTTCAAAAAAACGGCATCTCGTACGGATGCCTTGTGTAGCAAGCATGTTTTGATTCTTCGAAATGTCTCCTCGGTCCCCCGCGCTGCGGGCAGGCCCGTTTGCGAGTGGCGAGACTTTAGGGTGCGCACCGTGCCAGTGCATCGGGGATTACCCGTCACCCTGAAACAAAAGGAAACATTCGCGGAATTCGATCACGCCCGGGCCCAGGCGCTCAGCCTTCGATGTCGAAGGTCACGCCCTGGGCCAGCGGCAGGGTGGTGGAGTAGTTGATGGTGTTGGTCGCTCGGCGCATGTAGGCCTTCCAGCTGTCGGAGCCGGCCTCGCGCCCGCCGCCGGTCTCCTTCTCGCCGCCGAAGGCGCCGCCGATCTCGGCGCCGCTCGGGCCGATGTTGACGTTGGCGATGCCGCAGTCCGAGCCCGCGCTCGAGATGAAGCGCTCGGCCTCGCGCACGTTCAGGGTGAAGATGGAGGACGACAGGCCGGCGCCGACTTCGTTGTGCCAGCGGATCGCTTGGTCGAGCGCCTCGTAACGCAGCACGTACAGGATGGGCGCGAAGGTCTCGCGCAGCACCGGGCCGGCGTGCGCGGCCAGTTCCACCAGGGCCGGACGCACGTAGAAGGCGCCGTCGCCGGCGATCCCGTCGACGCGACCGCCGCCGTGCACCGTGGCGCCCGCGGCGCGGCTTTCATGCAGCGCCTTCTGCATGCCCTCGAAGGCGGCGCCGTCGATCAGCGGTCCCACCAGCGTGCCCGGCGTGCGCGGGTCGCCTACCTGCACGCCGGCGTAGACCTTGGCCAGCCGCGGCACCAGCGCGTCGTACACGCTGGCGTGCACGAAAAGGCGGCGCAGCGTGGTGCAGCGCTGTCCGGCCGTGCCCATCGCGGCGAAGGCGATGGCGCGCAGCGTCAGGTCGAGGTCGGCCGAGGGGGCGACGATGGCGGCGTTGTTGCCGCCCAGCTCCAGGATCGCGCGCGCGAAACGCGCCGCCAGCCGCGGCGCCACCTGGCGCCCCATGGCGGTGGATCCGGTGGCCGACAGCACCGCCACGCGGTGGTCGTCCACCAGCACCTCGCCGACGGCGCGCTGACCGATCAGCAGTTCCAGCAGGCCCTCGGGCGCGTCGCCGAAGCGCGCCAGCGCGCGCTGGGCGATCGCATGCGTGGCCAGCGCGGTGAGCGGGGTCTTCTCGGACGGCTTCCACACCACCGCATCGCCGCAGACCAGGGCCAGCGTGGCGTTCCAGGACCACACGGCCACCGGAAAGTTGAAGGCCGAGATCACGCCGCAGACGCCCAGCGGATGCCAGCTTTCCATCATGCGGTGCTCGGCGCGCTCGGTGGCCAGCGTCAGGCCGTAGAGCTGGCGCGAGAGGCCGACCGCGAAGTCGCAGATGTCGATCATCTCCTGCACCTCGCCCGCGCCTTCGGACGGGATCTTGCCGGCCTCCAGCGTGACCAGCCGGCCCAGGTCGGCCTTGGCCGCGCGCAGCTCCTCGCCCAGGAGGCGCACCAGCTCGCCGCGGCGCGGCGCCGGCACGCTGCGCCAGGCCAGATAGGCCTCATGCGCGCGACCGATGGCCTGCGTGGCTTCGGCCGGCGCGGTCTGCGGCACGGCGCCGATCGATTCGCCGGTGATCGGGGAGCGCACCGGCAGATCGCCGCCGGTGTAGGCGCTGCGCGGCACACCCAGGCGCTGCAGCAGCTGATCGACTTCGGTGGCGACGGGGGAGGGGGCGGGGGCTTGCGGCATGGGTTGCAGGTTCGAAGACAGGAGGGGCATCAATATCCGCCACGCAGGGCCGGTTGCATAGCAAAAAAACGGAAAGACTTGATGCGCAACTGGAATGGCATGCGGTCCAGGGTATGGCGTTCAGGGGGCGTCAGGTCATCCCTCCGGTGCATGACCGATCCGCTGCGCCGCGGGCGAGCTCGCCAGGCTTTGCAAAGGCCGGCGCAGTGTCGCGTCGAAGGGATTGATCTTCGGGCCGATGGCCGCGGCTTCGCGCTTGAGCAGCTCCACCACCGTGGGCATGCGGTCGGCGTTGAGCCGGTCGGCGATGGTGCCCACGCTCAGCGCGGCCACGGCGCGGCCCTCGCGGTCGCAGATGGGCACGGCCACGCCGGCCATGCCTTCGAGCAGGCCGGTGCTGCGGCCCGCATAGCCGGCCTGGCGCACGCGTTCGATCTCGGTTCGCAGATAGACCTCGTCGTAGACGCCGTACTCGCGCACGCGCGACAGGTTGAAGCGGATCACCTCTTCGCGCTCGGCCTCTGGCAGGAAGGCCAGGATCGCGAGCGCGCCCTGGCCCACGCCCAGCGCGATGCGCCCGCCGACGTCGCCGGTGAAAGAGCGGATCGGAAAAGGCCCCTCGCTGCGGTCGAGGCACACCGCATCGAAGCCGCTGCGCGCCAGCAGAAAAATGCTGTCGCCCAGGCTGGCACACAGGCGCAGCAGCACCGGGCGGCACAGGGAGCGCAGGTCTCCCGGGTTGCCGGCGTGCGCCGCCAGCGCAAAGAAGTCGATGCCGAGGCGGTACAGCTTGCTGCGCGCGTCCTGTTCGACCATGCCTTCGGCCAGCAGCGACTGCAGCAAACGGTGCGTGGTGGCCTGGGTCAAGCCCACGGCGCGGGCAATCTCTGTCACGCGGCCGCCTTCGGCCTGCACCGCGGCGAGGGCCCGGATCACGGCGAAGACGCGCGGCACGCCGCTGGTGGATGGGGAAGGGGTGCTCATGCCGCGTGCCGGGTGGAATGCTGTCCGGCCAGTCTACGCCATAAATTCCATTGAACGGAATAAATAAGAAAAAGATTCTGATTAGTGAAATACCCTGTGTGGTCTGGCGCGTTCGTTGCAATAGAGTGAATCGACTCCGACGAAAGACTTCAGTTGCTGCCCCATCGGGGTGCGCCCCACGAAAGGCCTGTTCATGTCATTTCTCAAGCTCACCGAACTGACCAAGTTCTACGGCGGCACCTGCGCGGTGTCGGCCATGAGCCTCTCGGTGGAGAAAGGCGAATTCGTTTCGCTGCTGGGGCCTTCGGGCTGCGGCAAGACCACCACCCTGCAGATGGTGGCGGGCTTCGAGGCGGTGAGCAGCGGCCGCATCGAGCTGGCCGGGCGCGACATCACGCACGTCAAGGCCAACACGCGCGGCCTGGGCATCGTGTTCCAGACCTATGCGCTGTTTCCGCACATGACAGTGGCCGACAACGTGAGCTTCGGCCTCGAAATGCGCAAGATGCCGAAGGCCGAGCGGCGCGAGCGCGTGGCGCAGGCGCTGGCCCTGGTGCACCTGGAGGCACATGCCAACCGCTACCCGCGCGAGCTTTCGGGCGGCCAGCGCCAGCGCGTGGCATTGGCGCGCGCCCTGGTGATCGAGCCGCCGGTGCTGCTCTTGGACGAGCCGCTGTCCAACCTCGACGCCAAGCTGCGCGAGGAGATGCAGTTCGAGCTGCGCCAGATCCAGCGCAAGGTGGGCACCACCACGGTGATGGTCACGCACGACCAGAGCGAGGCCATGTCGATCAGCGACCGCGTGGTCGTGATGGAAGGCGGCTGCGCGACGCAGATCGACCATCCGCACCGGGTCTACGAACATCCGCGCACCCGCTTCATCTCCACCTTCGTGGGCAAGGCCAACCTGTTCGCCGGGCGCGTGGTGGCGAACGGGACCCGCAGCCGCGTTGACCTGGGGCCGCTCGCTGTCGACGTGGACGACGTCGGCTTCCAGGCCGGCGCACAGGTGCTGCTCAGCGTGCGACCGGAAAAGCTGCAACTGGTGGACGCGGGCCGCGGCCGCTTCGACGGCACGGTGCGCGAGCGCTTCTTCCTCGGCAGCCAGTGGCTCTACGCGATGACGACACCGGTCGGCGAACTGATGGTGCTGTCGCCCAACGACGGCCGGCCCGCGCTGGACGAAGGCCACGCGGCCGGCATCGCCTGGCCCGACCACTGCACGCGCCTGCTGCCCGCCGAAGAGGGCGCAGCTGCCGAACGGGTGGCCGCATGAAGAAGGCATCGCCCTGGTGGCTGTCCGGGCCGGCGCTGCTGCTGTTCGCCGCGCTGCTGCTGGTGCCGCTGGTGCTGACCGCGGTGCTGTCCTTCAACGTCTACGACCCGGCCACCGGGCCCCGGGCCGGCGAGTTCACGCTGGAGCACTACACCCACGTGTTCACCGACGCCTACTACCACGGCATCTTCTGGCGCACCTTCTGGATCTCCGGCCTGGTGGCACTGATCTGCGTGCTCGTCGGCACCCCCGAGGCCTATGTGCTGAGCCGCATGCGCAACCCGTGGCGCTCGGTGCTGCTGCTGGTGGTGCTGGCGCCGCTCTTGGTATCGGTGGTGGTACGGGCCTTCGGCTGGAGCATGCTGCTCGGGCCGGAAGGGCTGGTCAACGGCACGCTGCGAATGATCGGCCTCGGCCCGGTGAAGATGCTCTACACCGAGACCGCGGTGGTGATCGCGCTGGTGCACGTGATGCTGCCCTTCATGGTGATCCCGGTCTGGACCTCGCTGCAGAAGCTGGACCCGGGCGTCGAGAACGCTGCGCTCTCGCTCAAGGCCTCGCACTTCACCACGCTGCGCCGCGTCGTGCTGCCGCAGGTGATGCCGGGCGTGTTGTCGGGCAGCCTGATCGTGTTCGGCCTCTCGGCCAGTTCCTTCGCCATTCCGGGCCTGCTCGGCGGGCGGCGCCTCAAGATGGTGGCGACGGTGGTCTACGACGAGTACCTGCACGAGCTCAACTGGCCGCTCGGCGCGGCGATCGCGCTGACGCTGCTGGCGGCCAACCTGGTGGTGATGCTGAGCTACAACCGGCTGGTCGAAGGCCGCTACAAGAAGGCGCTGGGGTAGGGCCATGAGCAAGAACGGCCCTCTCGCCCTCGCGTTCAACGCGCTCGTCATCGCCTTCATGCTGGCGCCGCTGCTGGTGGTGTGCATCGTCGCCTTCACGCCCGAGAACACGCTCACCATCCCGACCACGCGCTTCTCGCTGCGCTGGTTCGAGGCGGTGTTCGCGCATCCCGACTTCATGCAGTCGTTCTGGAACAGCCTGTGGCTGGCGCTCGCCTCGGCGACGCTGGCCACGCTGCTGGCGGTGCCGGCCGGCATGGCGATCACGCGCTACGACTTCGCGGGGCGCGACTTCCTGAACGGCCTGTTCCTCTCGCCGCTGATCATTCCGCACCTGGTGCTCGGCGTGGCGCTGCTGCGGCTGTTCGCGCTGGTCGGCGGCACCGGCAGCTTCGGCTGGCTGGTGCTGGCGCATGCGCTGATCGTCACGCCCTACACGCTGCGCCTGGTGATCGCCGCGCTGGTAGGCTTTGACCGCAGCGCCGAGCAGGCCGCGTTGTCGCTCGGCGCAAGCCAGGCCACCATGTTCCGGCGCATCACCTTGCCGATGATCCTGCCGGGCGTGACCGGCGGCTGGATGCTGGCCTTCATCAACAGCTTCGACGAGGTGACGATGTCGATCTTCGTGACCGCGCCCAGCACCGTGACGCTGCCGGTGCGCATGTACATGTACGCCACCGAATCCATCGATCCGCTGATGGCCGCGGTGTCGGCGCTGATGGTGGCGGTGACGGCCTGCGCCATGGTGTTGCTCGACCGCGTCTACGGGCTGGACCGTGTGCTGGTGGGGCGCCGATGAGCAGCACCAGCAAAGCACTTCTGCACCGCGTGGCCGAGGCTGGCCGCGCTGCCGTGGCCTTCACGCTCGACGGCCAGCCGGCCCGGGCCCTGGCCGGCGACACCGTGCTCACCGCGGTGCTGACCCAGTGCGGCCAGCTGCGCCGCAACGAGTTCAGCGGCACGCCGCGCGCCGGCTTCTGCATGATGGGCGCCTGCCAGGACTGCTGGATCCTGACGGCGGATGGCGGTCGGCTGCGCGCCTGCTCTACCTTCATCGAGGCCGGCATGGCATTGCTCACCGGCGGGGAGCCTGCATGACGGCAGAGGCCTTGCTGCAACCCGTGATCGTCGGCGCCGGCCCGGCCGGCGTGCGCGCGGCCCAGGCCCTGGTCGCGCACGGCCTGCGGCCGGTGCTGATCGACGAAGCCGGCCGTGCCGGCGGCCAGATCTACCGCCGGCCGCCGGCGAACTTTCAGCGTTCCCCCGAGACCCTGTACGGTTTCGAAGCAGCGCGCGCCACCGCCGTGCACGCCGCGCTGGACGGGCTGCAGGACCGCATCGACTACCGGCCCGACAGCCTGGTGTGGAACGCCCAGGGCGGCCTGCTCGACGTGCTGCACGGCCCGAGCCGCACGACGCGCAGCGTGCCCTACCGCCAGCTCATCGTGGCGACCGGCGCGACCGACCGCGTGCTGCCCGTGCCCGGCTGGACGCTGCCCGGCGTGTACACCTTGGGCGGCGCGCAGGTGGCGCTCAAGTTCCAGGGCTGCGCGATCGGCCGGCGCGTGGCCTTCATGGGCACCGGCCCGCTGCTCTACCTGGTGGCCTACCAATACGCGAAGGCCGGCGTCGAGGTCGCGGCCGTGCTCGACACCGCCCGCTTCGCCGACCAGTTCGCGGCCGTGCCCGCGATGCTCTCGCAGCCGGCCGTGTTTCTCAAGGGCCTCTATTACGTCGCCTGGTTGCGCGGCCGCGGCGTGGCGCTGCATGGGGGCGTCCGGCCGCTGCGGGTGCTGGGCGATGCGCGCGTGAGCGCCGTCTCCTGGCACGACGGCAGGCGCGAACAAACGCTCGAATGCGACGCCGTCGGCTTCGGCTATGCCTTGCGCTCCGAAACGCAGCTGGCCGACCTGCTGGGCTGCCGCTTCGCCTTTGCGCCGATGCAGCGCGCGCATCTGCCCGAGCGCGATACGGCCGGCCGTTCCAGCGTGGCCGGCGTCTACCTGGCCGGCGATGGCGCCGGCATCATGGGCGCCGATGCGGCCGAATGGGCCGGCGAGCGCGCTGCGCTGGCCCTCCTGGCCGACCGCGGTGTGAAGGTGGATGCCGCGCGTGCGCAAGTGTTGGAGCGCAAGCTCGACAAGCTCAAGAGTTTCCGCGCCGGTTTGGAACGCGCCTTTCCCTTTCCGCAGGACTGGGCCTCCCATGCGCCCGACGCGCTGGTGGTGTGCCGCTGCGAGAACATCACGGCCGGCGAGCTGCGCGATACCGTGCGGACCTGCGGCGCCGACGAGATGAACCGCCTCAAGGCCTTGTCCCGCGTCGGCATGGGCCGCTGCCAGGGCCGCATGTGCGGCGCGGCGGCGGCCGAAATCCTCGCGCACGCGAGCGGCCGGCCGCTCGCGCAGGTGGGCCGGCTGCGCGGACAGGCGCCGATCAAGCCGATCCCGATCCAGCTGGCGAGCGCGCCGGCCGAAGGAGCGGCCGCATGAAGCAAACGCTGAAGACCGACGTGGCCATCGTCGGCGGCGGCATCGTCGGCGCTTCCGCCGCATTGGCGCTGCGGCGCATGGGGCTGCAGGTGGCGCTGCTGGAGCGCGACTTCTGCGGCTCGCGTTCCAGCGGCGTGAACTATGGCGGCGTGCGGCGCCAGGGCCGGCCGCTCTCCCAGTTGCCGCTGGCGCAGCGGGCCCATCGCATCTGGGGCCGGCTGCCGGAACTGATCGGCACCGATGGCGAGTACCTGCGCTCCGGCCATTTCAAGATCGCCCGCAGCGAGGCCGACCTGGCCGCGCTCGAGCATTACCGCGACGCGAGCCGCGATTTCGACCTCGGCATCGAGCTGCTGTCGGGTGCGCGCATGCGCGAGCGCTGCCCGTGGCTGGGCGACAGGGCGCTCGGCGGCTCGCTGTGCGTGGAAGACGGGCAGGCCAATCCCCGGCTGGTGTCACCGGCCTTCGCACGTGCGGCGCAGCGCGCGGGCGCGCAGATCTTCGAGCGCACCCCGCTCGACGAAGCGGTGCACGACGGCGAACTCTTCACGCTGCGTTCGGGCAACGCGCTGGAAGTGCGCGCGCCCGTGATGCTCAACTGCGCCGGCGCCTGGGCGGGTGCCGTCGCCAGCCGCTTCGGCGAGACGATGCCGCTGCGTTCCGGCCATCCGACGATGGTGGTGACCGAGCCGCTGCCTTACTTCATGGACTGGAGCCTCGGCGTGGAAGGTGGCGGCGTCTATTGCCGCCAGGTGAAGCGCGGCAACCTGGTGCTGGGCGGCGGCGCCGGCTTGGCCCTGGATGCGGACCGCGCGCGCGCCGGCCGCGATGCCATCGCCGCGCTGGCGGTGCAGGCGATCGAGCTGCTGCCCGTGCTGCGCCACGCCAGCTTCATCCGCACCTGGAGCGGCACCGAAGGGTATCTACCCGACCGCCAGCCGGTGCTGGGCTTGAGCGCGACGACGCCGGGTCTGATCCACGGCTTCGGCTTTTCCGGCGCCGGCTTCCAGATCGGCCCGGCCGTGGGCGAGGTGCTGGCCGAACTGGCGCGCGACGGGCACAGCAGCACGCCCATCGAAGCCTTTGCCATCGAACGTTTTCTTTCCGTCGAAGCCGCCGTGCCCGCAACGGCTCATTGAAGTCTCCCTGACCCCACTCTCAAAGGAACCCACCATGTCCCGTTCTCGCCAACCCCAATCGATCCGCCGTGCACTCCTCGCCGTGGCTGCCGCCGCGGCGCTGGCCGGCGGCGGCGCGGCCAGCGCCCAGACCAAGACGCTGTACATCGGCATGAACGGCGGCACCATGGAGAAGGCGTACACGCAGTACGTGTTCCCGGCCTTCGAGAAGGCGAACAACGTGAAGGTGGTGGTGGTGCCCGGCACCTCGTCGGACATTCTGGCCAAGGCGCAGGCCAACAAGGACCGGCCGCAGATGCACGTGATGTTCCTCGACGACGGCATCATGGTGCGCGCCATCGGCATGGGCTTGTGCCAGAAGCAGCGCCCGAGCGCGGCGCTCAACGACATCTATCCGGCGGCCCGTTTCAAGGACGACATGGCGAGCGGCGTCAGCCTGGGCATGACCGGGCTGGCCTACAACAAGAAGATGTTCGCGGAGAAGGGCTGGGCCGCGCCCACCTCGTGGATGGACCTGGCCGACCCGAAGTTCAAGGGCAAGGTGGTGTTCCAGTCGATGTCCTCCTCGTCCTTCGGCCTGCACGGCTTTTTGATGTTCAACCGCATCCAGGGCGGCAACGACAAGAACGTCGAGCCCGGCTTCAAGGCCTGGCCCACTACCATCGGCCCCAACGTGCTCGAGTACATCCCCAGCTCGGCCAAGATTTCCGAGATGGTGCAGACCGGCGAGGCCGCGCTGTTCCCGCTCACGCCCACCGCGGTGGCCGCGTTGAAGACCAAGGGCATCCCGGTGGAGTACGCGCAGCCCAAGGAGGGCTCGGTGGTACTGATGGTGGGGCAGTGCGTGATCGCCAACAACGGCGAACCCGAGCTGGCGCAAAAGCTGGCCGAGTTCCTGCTGAGCCCGCTGGCGCAGGCCAACGTGCTTCAGTTTGGCAGCCAGATCCCGACCAACCCCAAGGCGCCGGCGGTGGGCGAGGGCGCGGCGCAGGTGGCCGAGATCAACAAGTGGATGAAGAACGCCGTGACCATCGACTGGGACAGCATCAACGCCAACCGGCCCGCCTGGAACGCGCGCTGGAACAAGACCATCGAGAAATAGGCGCTCCCCCAGGCTTCGCGCACTTCGTTCGCTTCGCCAACCCCCTCACCGGGGGCAACACCAGCGGCCCGGCAAAGCCGGTTCCGCGGTGTTTCCCGAACAGGCCGCGCTGCGCGTATCTCCAGTGTTCAGGGCTGATCCCGAATCCAGCCGGCCACCTTCTCCGCCATCATCAAGGTCGGGCTGTTGGTGTTACCGCTCGTGATGGTCGGCATCGCGCCGGCATCGACCACGCGCAGGCCGTCGATGCCGCGCACGCGGAGCTTCGAATCGAGCACCGCCATCGGGTCGCCGTCGGCGCCCATCTTCGTGGTGCCGACCGGATGGAAGATGGTGGTCGCGATGTCGCCGGCCAGGCGCGCGAGCTCCTCGTCGCTCTGGTACTGAAGGCCCGGCTTCCATTCTTCTGGCGCGTACTTGGCGAGTGCCGGCTGGGCCGCGATGCGGCGCGTGACGCGCAGCGAATCGGCCGCCACCTTGCGGTCTTCGTCGGTGCTCAGGTAGTGCGGCGCGATCGCGGGCGCGTCCTGGAAGCGGTGGCTCTTGATGTGCACCGTGCCGCGGCTGGTCGGGTTCAGGTTGCACACGCTGGCGGTGAAGGCCGGAAAGGCGTGCAGCGGCTCGCCGAAGGCATCGAGCGAGAGCGGCTGCACGTGGTATTCGAGGTTCGGCCATTCGTGCTCGGGCGAGCTGCGCGTGAAGGCGCCGAGCTGCGAGGGCGCCATGCTCATCGGGCCGCTGCGCTTCCACAGGTATTCGAGGCCGATCTTCGCCTTGCCGTAATAGGAAGAGGCGAGCACGTTGAGCGTGGGCGCGTCCTTGATCTTGTAGACCGCGCGGATCTGCAGATGGTCCTGCAGGTTGGCGCCGACGCCCGGCGCATCGAGCACGACGTCGATGCCATGCTGGCGCAGCAGCTCGGCCGGCCCGACGCCCGAGAGCTGCAGGATCTGCGGCGAGCCGATGCTGCCCGCGCAGAGGATCACTTCGCGTGTCGCATGCGCCAGCACCATCTCGTGGCCGTCCCACACCTGGGCGCCGGTGCAGCGCCGGCTGCCGTCGGGCCGGGTTTCGACGACGAGGCGCGAGACCTGGGCGCCGGTCCACAGCTCGAAGTTGGGGCGGCCGTAGCAGGTCGGGCGCAGGAAGGCCTTGGCCGTGTTCCAGCGCCAGCCGTTCTTCTGGTTGACCTGGAAATAGCCCACGCCCTCGTTGCTGCCGCGGTTGAAGTCGGTGCTGTGCGGCACGCCGGCCTGCACCGCGGCCTCGGCGAAGGCATCGAGAATGTCCCAGCGCAGGCGCTGCTTCTCGACCCGCCATTCGCCGCCGGCGCCGTGCATCTCGTCGGCGCCGAGGTAGTGGTCCTCGTGCTTCTTGAAGGCGGGCAGCACGTTGTCCCAGCGCCAGGTGTCGTCGCCGGTGAGCGCGGCCCACTGCTCGTAGTCGCGCGACTGGCCGCGCATGTAGATCATCCCGTTGATGGAAGACGATCCGCCCAG
Source organism: Variovorax sp. LjRoot175 (assembly GCF_964253805.1). Taxonomy (NCBI): domain Bacteria; kingdom Pseudomonadati; phylum Pseudomonadota; class Betaproteobacteria; order Burkholderiales; family Comamonadaceae; genus Variovorax; species Variovorax sp. LjRoot175. The sequence continues at coordinate 382,179 of NZ_CAXURY020000001.1, forward strand.
CGTCTTGCCGCGCGGATAGCGCAGCGTGCGGCCGTTGAGGCCGGCGTCGGGCTCGGTGCTGTAGAGCCAGTCGGTGCGCGGATTGCCGATGCAGTAGAGGTAGCCGACCGGAATGTGGATCCAGTGGTAGTCGTCCTTGCGGCCGGCCTCGATCAGGAGCACGCGGCATTGCTTGTCGGCTGAGAGGCGATTGGCCATCAGCGCGCCGGCGGTGCCGGCGCCGATGACGATGTAGTCGAAGGTGGTGTCGCTCATTCGCGCCTTGTTTGTCTGTCTCTGGTCGTTCTTGTGAAGGGGTGCTGCAATGCGGCACCGAACGGTCGATTGTGGCAAACGCCCGTGCCTTGCGCCGATGGCCTACGCGAACGGGCGCCGATCGGGCGGTTTGCTGCAGACGCACACGGTTACGATGTTGCGTCCTCCATCTCGCAGACCGCCCGCCCGCTCCATCCATGTCGATCGCATCGTTGCCGACCGCCGACGCGCAAAACGCAGACCGCTTGCGTCCGCGCGTCGAGCAACGCGAAGGGGAGGGCGGCAAATGGGCCGTCGCCAGCGGCTGCTGGACCGCGCTCTCGATGTCGTCGCGGCGCACCTGGGAGGCCCTGGCGAAGAATCTCGATGCCGTGCCGCCGCAGGACGACCGGGCCTGGGACCTGCGCCCCGTCGAGCAGCTCGACCACATCGGCGCCCAGCTGCTCTGGAACCACTGGCGCCAGGCCTGGCCGGCGCGGCTCGAAATGGACTCGCAGCACAAGGCCGTGCTGGACCAGGTGGCGCAGTACACCTGCAGCGCCCCGGCGGAGCCCGGCAAGACGCTGGCCGAGCATTTCCACGATTTCGCCCACAACGGCGCGCGCATCATGATGGTGGCGCGCGATTTCCTGGCGCTCGTCGGCCAGCTCACGCTCGACGTCGGCACGCTGCTGCGCGCGCCGCACCGTGCGCCCTGGCGCGACTTCTCGGGCCATCTCTACCATTTCGGCGCCACCGCGCTGCCCATCACCGCGCTGGTGGGCCTCTTGATCGGCGTGGTGCTGGCCTACCTGACCTCGCAGCAATTGCGCCAGTACGGCGGCGAAGCCTTCATCGTCAACATCCTCGGCCTGTCGCTGATCCGCGAACTCGGCCCGGTGCTCGCGGCGGTGCTGATTGCGGGCCGTTCGGGCTCGGCCATCACCGCGCAGATCGGCGTCATGCGCGTGACCGAGGAACTCGATGCCATGCGCGTGATGGGCATTCCGCATGGCTTCCGGCTCGTGATGCCGCGCGTGCTGGCGCTGGCGATCGCGATGCCGCTGATCAGCATGTGGACTTCGGCGGCGGCCCTGTTAGGCGGCATGGTCGCGGCCGATCTCACGCTGGACATCTCGCCGGCCTATTTCCTGTCGGCGCTGCCGCGCGCGGTGCCGATGACCAACATCTGGCTCGCGATGTCCAAGTCGGCCGTGTTCGGCGTCCTGATCGCGCTGATCGGCTGCTACTACGGCATGAAGGTGAAGCCCAACACCGAAAGCCTCGGGCGCGGCACCACCTCCTCGGTGGTGGCCTCGATCACGGTCGTGATCCTGGTCGACGCGCTCTTCGCTGTGCTCTTCAAGGGCGTGGGGTTCAGGGCATGAGCCGCCGGGCCGCTCCCAAGGCGAATACCGCAGCGCGCAGCGCGGAGGTTGCCTTATGAGCGAAGATCAGAAGACCAACATGGTCGAAATCCGCAAGCTGTGGACCGTCTTCGAGTCGCCCGAGGGCGACCAGGTGGTGCACCGCGACCTCGACCTCACGATCCGCAAAGGCGAGGTGCTGTCGCTGGTGGGCGGCTCGGGCACCGGCAAGACCGTGCTGCTGCGCCAGATCCTGGGACTCGAGCGGCCTTCGAAGGGCGAGGTCTCCGTGCTCGGTCATCCGCCGGGCCGGCTCAGCGCCACCGGCGCCGCCAACGTCGGCATGCTGTTCCAGCACGGCGCGCTGTTCTCGGCCTTCAGCGTGCTCGACAACGTCGCGTTCCCGCTGCGCGAACTCAAGCTCCTGCCCGACGACCTGATCCGCGATGCCGCACTGGTCAAGCTGCAGATGGTCGGGCTCGAGCCGCAGCAGGCGACCAAGAGTCCGGCCGATTTGTCGGGCGGCATGATCAAGCGGGTGGCACTGGCGCGCGCGCTGATCATGGATCCGCCGCTGCTCCTGCTCGACGAGCCCACGGCCGGCCTGGACCCCGAAAGCGCCGACGGCTTCTGCGACCTGTTGCGCGGGCTGCATCGCGAACTGGGGCTCACGGTGGTGATGGTCACGCACGACCTGGACACGCTGTTCGACCTCAGCACCCGCATCGCGGTGCTGGCCGACCAGCGCGTGATCGTCGCCGGCACGGCACGCGACGTCATCGCCTACCCGCATCCCTTCATCCACGAATACTTTCTCGGCGGCCGCGGCCAGCGCGCCATGGAGGCGCTCCACGAAGGCGTGCGGCCCTCGACCGTCTCGGGGCTTGCCGGCGCCGGCCGGGACCCCACTCACTGAAAGGTAGCTGCCATGGAAAACAAGGCCCATGCCATCGCCGCCGGCGCCTTCGTGCTCGGCCTGATCGCCGCGATCATCGCGCTGGTGGTCTGGTTCACGCGCGACAACACGGTGCGCAACATCTACGAACTCTCGACCCGCGACCCGGTGAGCGGGCTACAGCCGCAGGCGACGGTGCGCTACCGCGGCATCGCCGTCGGCAAGGTCGCCTCGATCGATTTCGATCCCAAGGTGAAGGGCAATGTGCGCGTGCGCATCACGGTCGACGAGCGCGTGCCGCTCACGACCTCGAGCTATGCCACGCTGAGTTACCAGGGCGTGACCGGCCTGGCCTTCATTGCGATCGACGACAAGGGCGAATCGCAGGTGGCGCTCACGCCGAACAACGACGATCCACCGCGCATCCCGCTCAAGCCCTCGGTGCTGGCGCAGCTGCAGGACCGCGGTGAGGCCATCATCAACCAGATCGACGAGGTGACGAAGAAGGCCAACACGCTGCTGGGCGACGACAACCAGAAACGCATCGCCGACGCGCTGGAAAACATCGCGCAGGCTTCGGCCAGCGCCAACCAGCTCACGCGCTCGCTCGACAACACGGTGAAGAACGGGCTCAACCCGACGCTGGCCACCTTGCCGCCGCTGGTGGACCGCACGAGGGATACCATGGCTTCGCTCAAGACGGCCGCCGGCGACGTCTCGCGCGTGGCCAACAACTTCAACGGCACCGTGAACCGGCTGAATGCGAAGGACGGCCCGATCGACCGGTTGGGCGACGGCACCAAGTCCCTGGCGCAGGCGGTCGACTCCTTCAACAGCGCCACGCTGCCGCGCGTGAACCGCGTCGCCGAGGACACCTCGCGCGCGGTGCGCCGCCTTGGCCGCGCGGCCGACGGCATCAACGACAACCCGCAATCGCTGCTGTTCGGCAGCGGCGGCGTGGTCGCCGGGCCGGGCGAGCCCGGATTTTCCGCGCCGGCCGCCGCGCCGGCGCGGCCTTGAAAGTGACGACCATGAACGACGTACTCCAGAACATGGCCGCTCGCGCAGCGCGGGCGCGCCTCTCGGCCGTCGCAGGCATCGCCGCCGTGCTGTTGGCGGCGGGCTGCGGCGCCTTGCCCGACAAGCCCGCTCGCGCCACGCTGTACGACTTCGGCCCCAACCTCGCCGCATCCACGGCGCCGGCACCTGTCAATCCGCACGCGCTGCCGCTCATCGCGCTGGCCGAGATCGAGGCCGGCACGCGGCTCGAGGGCACGCAGCTGCTCTACCGCCTGGGCTATGCCGATGCCAACCAGCTGCGGCCCTATGGCCAATCGCGCTGGAGCCTGGCGCCGGCGCAGCTGTTGCACCAGCGCCTGCGCGACGCGCTGGCCGCGCGCCGCACCGTGCTCGGTCCGGAAGAGAGCGCCACCATCGCGCGCAGCGAGGGCAAGGTGCCCGACACGCTCAGGGTGTCGCTCGAGGAATTCAGCCACTACTTCGAATCGCCGACCCGGAGCGTTGGCCTGGTGCGCCTGCGCGCGACCCTGATCCGCAGCAATGCCGGCGGCGACCGCGTGCTCGCGCAGCAGAGCTTCATGGTGCAGCGGCCCGCGCCGAGCGCCGACGCGCCCGGCGGCGTGAAGGGGCTGGCAGCGGCGAGCGATGCGGCGGTGGCGGAACTGGTGACATGGGTGGACCAGCCCCGCTGAGCAGAGGCCGGCCGCATGCACCGCATCGGTCTCATCTCCGACACGCATGGCCTGCTGCGGCCCGAGGCGCTCGCGTTCCTGCGCGGTTGCGAGCACATCGTGCATGGCGGCGATATCGGCGATGCGAACATTCTCGAAGCGCTGGCCGCCATCGCGCCGCTGACGGCGGTGCGCGGCAACAACGACCGGGGGGCGTGGGCCGAGGCGGTGCCCGACACGGCGCTGGTCGAGTTCGGCGGCCTGCGTCTCTATGCGATCCACGATCTCGCGCTGCTCGACATCGACCCGGTCGCCGCGGGCGTCCGGGTGGTGGTGTCCGGGCACTCGCATCGGCCGCGGACCGAAGAGCGCGATGGGGTTCTCTACGTCAATCCCGGCAGCGCCGGCCCGCGCCGCTTCAGGCTGCCGATTTCGGCGGCGGAGCTGAAGATCGATGACGGCGTGGTCACGCCGCGCATCGTCGAACTGGTGAAGGGCTAGGGCGCGCGCGCGAGCGCCGGAAACAGCGTGCCGAGCCCGTCGGCCATCACCTCGACCGCCAGCGCCGCGAGGATCAGGCCCATCAAGCGCGTCATCACGTTGATGCCGGTCTTGCCGAGCACGCGTGCGATCGGCTCGGCCAGCGAGAAGGTGAGGCCGGTCGCCAGCCCGATCACCATGCCGTAGCCGACCAGCACCGCGAGCTCCCAGAGGTGCTGCGTCTTCTCGGCATAGATGACCACGGTCGACATGGTGGCCGGCCCGGTCAGGAGCGGAATGGCGAGCGGCACCACCGCGATCGAGGCGCCCAGCGAGGCCTTCACTTCCGTGGCCCGGATCTCCTCCTTGTTGGTCTTGGATTCGGCCGGCTGCGCGTTGAGCATGCTGAGCGAGCTGATCAGGAGCAGCATGCCGCCGCCGACCTGGAAGCTCGCGATCGAGATGCCGAAGAAGGACAGCAACTGAAGCCCGAGCAGCGCGCAGACCGCGATGACCACGAAGGCGCTGAAGGCCGACACCCACGCGGTGCGTTTGCGCTGGGCCTCGGTATAGCCCTGCGTGTAGTGGATGAAGAAAGGCACGATCGCCAGCGGATTCACGATGGCCAGCAGCGTGATCATCGGCTTGACAAGGTCCATCGTCGGTGTTGCCATCACCTTCCGCCTGTCACGTCGAGAAAGGTGGCCGTCACGTAGCTCGCTTCTTCCGACAGCAGCCACACGATGCCGTTGGCGACCTCCTGGGCGCTGCCGGTGCGCTTCATCGGCACGGTGGGGGCGAGCTGGGCGGCGCGGTCGGGCAGGCCGCCCGAGGCATGGATCTCGGTGTCGATCAGGCCCGGTCGTACCGCGTTGACGCGGATGCCTTCGTCGGCGACCTCCTTGGCCAGCCCGATCGTGAAGCTGTCGATGGCACCCTTGCTGGCCGCGTAGTCGACGTACTGGCCCGGCGAGCCCAGGCGCGCGGCGGCGCTGGAGAGATTGACGATGGCGCCGCCGCTGCCGCCGTGCTTCGTGCTCATGCGCCGCACCGCCTCGCGTGCGCAGAGGAAGCTGCCGATCACGTTGATGCGCAGCATGCGGTCGAGCCGCGCCACGCTCATCTGGTCGACGCGCGCCTGCACGTCGACCACGCCGGCGTTATTGACCAGCGCCGTGAGGCGGCCGAACTTCGCATCGACTTTCTCGAACATCGCGAGCACCTGCGCCTCGTCGCCGACGTCGGCCTGCACGCTGATCGCGCGGCCGCCGCCGTCGCGGATCGTGCGCACCACCTCGTCGGCGGCCAGCGAGTTGCTGGCATAGTTGACGGCCACCGCGAAACCGCGCTGCGCGGCCAGCAGTGCCGTCGCGGCACCGATGCCGCGGCTGCCGCCGGTGATCAAGAGCACCTGGTCCAAATCCCACCTCCTGCACGAAAGCCGTGCCTCAGTTAAAACCGTGCGCACGATTACATCATCGGGAGCGGCTTGTGACCCACACCATCGACTACTACTTCACGCCCCAGAGCCCCTGGGCCTACCTGGGGCATGCGCGCTTCGCTGCGCTCGCCAAGTCCAACGGCGCCACGGTGCGGGTGCGGCCGGTCGATCTCGGCGCCGTGTATCCGGTCTCGGGCGGCCTGCCGCTCGGCAAGCGCGCACCGCAGCGCCAGGCCTACCGACTGCTGGAGCTGGCGCGCTTCTCGCGCCACCTCGACATTCCGTTGAACCCCAAGCCCAAGTTCTTTCCGGTCGCTGCCGACGACGCGGCGAAGCTCATCATCGCGGTCGACCTGCACGACGGCACCGAGGCCGCGATGAAGCTCTGCGGCGCGGTGTTCGCCGCGGTCTGGGTGCAGGAGCGCAACATCGCCGATCCCAAGGTGCTCGAAGTGCTGGTCGGCGAATGCGCCTTGCCGGCCAAACGATGCGAGCAGTCGCAAAGCCAGACGGTCCAGGAGCGCTACGAGGACTACACGCAGCAGGCCATCCACGCCAAGGTGTTCGGTGCGCCGAGCTACGTGATCGACGGCGAGATCTTCTGGGGCCAGGACCGGCTGGATTTCGTCGAACGCGCATTGATTCAACAACCATCCACCTCAGGAGCATGACCATGGGCCAGTTCATCGATCTCACCGCCAAGGACGGCTTTGGCTTTCCGGCCTACGTGGCGGAACCCGCGGGCAAGCCGAAGGGCGCGATCGTCGTGGTGCCGGAAATCTTCGGCGTCAACTCGCACATCCGATCGGTGGCCGACGGCTATGCGGCCGACGGCTATCTCGCGGTCTCGCCCTCGACCTTCCATCGCGTCAAGCCGGGCGTCGAACTGGGCTACAGCGACGAGGACATGAAGGCCGGCTTCGAGCTCAAGACCGCCGTCGAGGCGCTGCCGGCACCGGGCGTGCTGCAGGACATCCAGGCGGCGGTGGAATACGCGGCCCGTGCCGGCAAGGTCGGCATCGTCGGCTACTGCTGGGGCGGCCTGCTCACGTGGCGCGCGTCGGCGAAGGTCTCCGGCCTCGCGGCGGCGGCGCCTTACTACGGCGGCGGAATGACGGCGCCGGAGGAGAGCGCGATCCAACCCAAGGTGCCGGTGCTCGCCCATTTCGGCAACAACGACCACTGGATTCCGCTCGACACCATCGAGGCCTTCAAGAAGGCCCACCCGGAGGTCGCGGTGCATGTCTACGAATCCGGCCACGGCTTCAATTGCGACCAACGGGGCTCGTACAACGCCGAGGCCGCCAAGCTGGCGCGCGAGCGCACGCTGGCCTTTTTTGCGAAGCACGTCGGCTGAGCGGGGGTATGGCGTGACGCGGCATCTGATGCGTTGGGTGCCGGCCCTGCTGGCGGCTGCCGCGTTCGGCGCACAGGCGGCCGATTACGGCGGCCCGCTGTTCGACACCCACCTGCACTACAACCAGGAAGCCTGGGACGGCGACTCCGGCCCGTACCCGCCCGCCGAGGCACTGGCGCGCATGCAGCGCAACGGCGTGAAAGCCATCATCGCCAACTCGCGGCCCAACGCCGGCACGCAGACGCTGGCCGCGGCGCGCGAGACGCGCGAGGCCGGCGTGACCGTGGTGCCCTTCGTGCGGCTCAACCGGAATCGCGACGACTACGGCAACTGGTTCCGCGACGAGAGCATCTACGAGATGGTGCAGGCCGAACTGGCGCGCGGCACGGCGAGCGGGCCCTACCGGGGGCTGGGGGAGTTCCATCTCTACGACAGCGCCAACGCCAACGGGCCGGTCGCCAGGAAGCTGATCGTTCTGGCGGAAGAAAAGAAGCTCGCGGTGCTGGCGCATGTCGACGACGTCGCGATCGATCTGCTGATGGCGCACGCGCCATCCAAGGGAAAGGCGCTGCGGCTCATCTGGGCCCACACCGGCATCGGCGGCGCGCCGGTGGCGCGCGTGCAGGCGCTGCTGGAGCGCTATCCGCTGCTGATGGGCGAGCTCTCCTACCGGCCGGGCCTCACCTGCGAGGGCGGCACGCTGTGCCCCGAGTGGCGCGCGTTGATCCTCAAGTATCCGGAGCGTTTCCTGGTCGGCTCCGACACCTGGGTCAACCAGCGCTGGAGCGCCTACGACGAGATCATGGGCGGCTATCGCCGATGGCTGGGCGACGTGCCGCCCGAGGTGGCGCAGCGCATCGCGTGGGGCAACGCGGCGGCGCTGTTCGGTCTGCGCTGAACCCTGTCGTCAGGCGCTCACCGGCTGACGCACCCGCCTGGCAGGCTTGACGGCGGCGGCCTCGGGAGGAGCCAGCGCCGCTGCCGAGTTCCGCACGCGGTCCTCGAGGAAATCCAGCAGGGCGCGCAGCGCCGCGCTGTTGTGGCGGCGCTGCGAATAGGCCGCGTAGAGCCACAGGTCGCGCGGCATGTATTCCTTCAGCACCGGCACCAGCGCGCCGCGCTCGACATGCGACTGCGCCATCATCGCCGGCACGCAGACGGCGCCGAGTCCGGCGAGCGCGGCGCCGATCAGCGGCGCGGCATCGTTGGCATCCATGCGGCTTCGCACCGGCACGATGTAGGGCTTGCCGTCGACCTCGAAGGGCAGGTGCGGCGCGCCCTCGGCGAGCGAGTAGGTCAGCACGTCGTGACTGCGCATGTCGTCGGGTTTCTTGGGCAGGCCGCGCCGGGCCCAGTAGGAAGGCGCGGCGCACAGCACCAGGTCCATCTGGCGCAGGCGCCGCACGATCAGGTTCTCGTCGCGGATACGCCCGAGGCGCAGCGCGATGTCCACGCCTTCCTCCACCAGATCGATCACGCGGTTGCTCAGGTGCAGGCTCACATGAACGTCGGGATAGTTCTTGATGAACTCGCTCAGGATGTCCGGAAAGGCGCTCTGGGCGAACCCGTGCGGCGCCGTGATGCGAAGCCGCCCGCGCGGATGGCCCGCATGTTCCTGCAGCTCGCTCTGCGTGAGCTCGACCATCTCCATCAGCGGCTTGCTGCGCTCGAGCAGCAGTTGACCGGCATCGGTCAGGCTGACCGAGCGCGTGGAGCGGTTGAGCAGGCGCACCCCGAAGCGCTCTTCGAGCTGCGCGACGTATTTGCTGACGGTGGCCTTCGAGGTGCCCAACACCTTGGCAGCGCGGGAGAAGCTGCCGCGTTCGGCAACTTCACGAAAGGCTTTCAGCAGGTCCAGGCCGTCCATCGGGCTTCCATTGTTTCAATTTCGTGAATGCGGTGGTTCAGAAAGCCAAGGGTTTTTACCTAGATTCAGGCGCAAACTTCATCCCACACCAACCAAAGGAGATTGAAATGAAGACCTCGAAGATCATCGCCACCGCCGCTCTCTCGATTCTCGCCGCTGCCGGCGCACAGGCCGAAACCTATGACGGCGTGCACTCGCTGGTGTCGGCCAACAGCCGCGCCGAAGTGGATGCCCAGGCGGTCGTCGCTGCCCGCAGCGCAAACCCGTATGCCGAAGGCTACGTCGCGGGCCCCGCGACGGTTCTGGTGAGCGCTCGTGACCCTGCCGAGGTTCGCGCCGAAGCCGTGGCCCATGCCCATAGGCCGAACCAGAACGTGCGCCGCGAATCCTTCGCCGGCAGCGTGATTCCGTCGCAGTTCTCGAACCCGCGTTTCGTGACGACGCGCCAAGCCGGGCTGTAATTCGCCAGCTCGCCGACGAGCGACAAAGCCGGGCCATGCGAAAGCATGGGCCCGGTTTTTTATTGTTTCGATCCCGGAAACGCGGTGTCTCTTTTCTAGGTAATTTCCCGAGGTCATTCCACCGGAAACTTCGTCGCACAGGCCAGCCATCCCGCGAGCCTGGTCAGCAACCACTCCGACGAATTCCAAAGGACCTGAAATGAAGACCTCGCAAATCATCGCCGCCGCCGCTCTCTCCCTTCTGGCCGCTGCCGGCGCCCAGGCCGAAAGCTACGAAGGCGTTCAAAAGTCGGTGTCGGGCATGAACCGCGCCGACGTCGAAGCCGAAGCCGTCCGTGCGGCTGCCGCCCCCAACCAGAACGTGACGCGCGGTTCGCGTGGCGCCGATCCCTTCACCTCGGTGGCTGATTCGGCGGCTGTGCGTGCCCAAGCCGTCGCCACGGCGAATGCGCCCGACCAGAACGTGACCAGCGGCTCGCGCGTCAACAGCCGCGTGATCTCGACCATGCCCAACCGCGCCGCCACGCTCCAGCAAGCGCAGAAGGAAGGCACCCCCGCGGCCAAGTAAATTCGCCGACCCCACAGAAGGACCGGGCAGCGCTAGTGCGCTGCCCGGTTTTTTGTTTATCTGCTTCGGGCCAGGTAGCGCTTGCGCCAGAACACGACCACCAGCAGCAGCGCGATCACGGCCATCGAGGCCATGGCGATCCAGAAGCCGTCGGCCTTGTGCACGAGCGGGATGAACTCGAAGTTCATGCCGAAGATGCCGGCAATCAGGTTGAGCGGAAGAAAGATCGCCGTGAGCGCCGTGAGCACCCGCATGATGTCGTTGGCGCGGTGGCTCTGCACGCTGAAGTGCATCTGCACGGCGGTCTCGGCGTTCTGTTCGAGCCGCCGCACGTGGTGCACCACGCGCTGGATGTGCTCGAGCACGTCGCGGCTGCGCACCATGATCAGTTCGCGTTCGCGCAACGCGGCCGCTCCTTCGGGCGGCGGCAGGGTTTCGAGCGCATCGATCCAGTCCTGGATGGCTGCGCGCTGGTCTTCGCAAATCTCGTCCAGGTGGTGCAGCGATTGGCGCGCATCCATCAGCGCGCTCCAGTTCGTGAAGCGGCTGCGGGGGTCGATCAGCTCGGCCTGCCAGTGGTCCAGCTGCCGCGTCAGCTCGCGCCGCAGGTCGAGGTAGGCGTCGACGATCAGGTTCACCACGCGCAGCATCAGGTCGGCAGGATTCGGCGGCACGCGCGTGGAAACGGCGCGGACGTCGAGCGCCGGGGCAGCCGCACCGCCGCGCCCCTCCGAGGCCGCAGCGGCCAGCAGGCGGGCGGCAAAGGCATCGCGCACCGCGCCGTCTTCCGGATGGACGGACAGCAGCACGCGGTCGAAGACCGCAAAGCCGACCGGCCGCGTATCGACGCGCCGCAGCACCGGCGGGCCGCCGCGCGCCAGCGTCGGCTCCGCGCTCTTCGGCGCCGTGCCGTTGGCAGCCGCGAGCCGGCGAAAGACCAGCACGTCGTACTGCGAGGTGTAGTCGTAGTGCGAGGGCAACTGGTCGTTGACCAGGTCGGCCACATGGAGGTCGACCAGCTGGGTGCCGCAGAGCGACTGCAGGATGCCCTGCACCTCGGCGAGCGAGCTGCGGAATTCGTCCCGCGTGAGCGAGATCCACAGATAGCCGCCGGCGCAGGCGCCGGGCACGGCCATCGGCGCGAGCGCCTCGTGTTCGGTAATTCGCGAGCCGCTGATTTCGAAGACGCGCATGGTGCCCGACCGGTCCGCTACTGTTGCTGCAGCAGCCGGGCGGTATCGAGCGCGAAGTAGGTGAGCACGCCGTCGGCGCCGGCGCGCTTGAAGGCCAGCAGGCTTTCGAGCATCACGGCATCGTGGTCGAGCCAGCCGTTCTGCGCCGCGGCCTTGAGCATCGCGTACTCGCCGCTGACCTGGTAGGCGAAGGTCGGGACCTGGAACGCGTCCTTCACCCTGCGCACGATGTCGAGGTAGGGCATGCCGGGCTTCACCATCACCATGTCGGCGCCCTCGGCGATGTCGATCGCCACCTCGCGCAGCGCCTCGTCGCTGTTGCCGGGGTCCATCTGGTAGACCTTCTTGTTGCTCTTGCCGAGGTTGGCTGCCGAGCCGACGGCGTCGCGGAAGGGGCCGTAGAAGGCGCTCGCGTACTTGGCGCTGTAGGCCATGATCCGCGTGTGGATCTGGCCGGCCGACTCGAGGGCGCTGCGGATCGCGCCGATGCGGCCGTCCATCATGTCGCTAGGCGCCACGATGTCCACGCCGGCTTGCGACTGCACGAGCGCCTGCTTGACCAGCACCTCGACGGTCGGGTCGTTCAGGATGTAGCCGGTGTCGTCGAGCAGGCCGTCCTGGCCATGGCTGGTGTAGGGGTCCAGCGCCACGTCGGTCATCACGCCCAGTTCCGGGAAGCGCGACTTGAGGGCGGCCACCACGCGCGGGATCAGGCCCTCGGGGTTGAAAGCCTCGTCCCCGGCCGGCGTCTTGAGGCCGGCATCGATCACCGGAAACAGCGCCATCACCGGGATGCCTGCCGCCACGCACTGTTCGGCGACCGGCAGCAACAGATCCAGGCTGAGCCGGTCGACGCCGGGCATCGAGGGCACGGCGTCGCGCCGCTTCTGGCCTTCCTGCACGAACACCGGGTAAATCAGGTCGTGAACGCTGAGCGTGTGCTCACGTACGAGATTGCGTGTGAAGGCGTCGCGGCGCAGCCGGCGCGGTCGGCCCGCAGGAAAAGGAGCGTGGAGGGTCATGCGGAAAATTGTGCCTGAAGTGCCGGGATTGCCCTCTGATACAGCCCCTCGAGCGGTCTTTCCGCGGCTTCGGTGCAGTAATACGTTGGAACTATGTGCTCTACCAATTCGGGGAAAAAGATTAGAACTCGCTTGATAGGTTGTAATGCCTTTGCTAAATTCCGCGTTGGGCGGCTTGCCGCCCCCCGCTTTTCCTCCCTGAGCGGGTGCCTTGATGTGTGACAGCAAAAGGGCTTCCCAGCCCGGCGTTTTGACGCCGGGCTTTTTTTTGCCCCTTTCAATCGCCCTGCGCCAATGGGGCGCGCCACTAAACTGCCGCCATGCTCTGGGTCAAATCACTGCACATCGTGTTCATTGCGAGCTGGTTCGCGGGACTGTTCTATCTGCCGCGCATCTTCGTGAACCTGGCGATGGTGGCGCCCGAATCCGTGGCCGAACGCGCGCGGCTGGTTCTCATGGCGCGCAAGCTGTTCCGGTTCACCACTTTCCTGGCCGTGCCGGCGCTCGGCTTCGGGCTCTGGCTCTGGCTCGGCTATGGCATCGGACGCGGTCCGGGCAACGGCTGGATGCATGCCAAGCTGGCCCTGGTGCTGCTCGCGATCGGCTATCACCATGCCTGCGGGGTGCTGCTGCGCAAGTTCGTCTCGGGCGCAGACCGGCGCGGCGAGCGCTGGTACCGCTGGTTCAACGAAGTGCCGGTGCTGCTGCTGCTCGGGATCGTGGTGCTGGTCGTGGTCAAGCCGTTCTGAGCACGGTGGGAACCCAGCACAAGTCCGCCGCACTGCCCCTCGCGCTCGCCTATGCGGCGCTGATCGTCTACGCGAGCCTCTATCCCTTCGCCGACTGGCGCGACCAGGGCATCGCGCCCTGGGCCTATCTGGCGGCGCCGTGGCCCAAGTACTGGACCGGCTTCGACTTCGGGGTCAACGTCGCGGGCTACATGCCCTTCGGTTTCCTGGCGGCGATCGCAGTACTGCGAACTCGGCCGGGCGTCGGCGTGGCGGGCGCGGTGCTGCGCGCCACGGCGGCCGGCGCCGCGATCGCTTTCGCCATGGAGACCCTGCAAAGCTACCTGCCCTCGCGCATTCCCTCCAATGTCGACCTCGGACTGAACAGTGCGGGCGCGCTGGCGGGCGCCGTGCTCGCGGCGGCGCTCGAGCGCTTCGGCGCCGTGGCGCATTGGCACCGGACCCGCTCCAACTGGTTCGTCGAGGAGTCGCGCGGCGCGCTGGTGCTGCTGGCGCTGTGGCCGCTCGCACTGCTATTTCCGGCAGCGGTCACTTTCGGGCTGGGCCAGGTGTACGAACGGCTCGAGGCGGCGATTTCGGAATGGCTCCTCGACACCCCTTTCATCGACTGGATGCCGGTGCGCCAGTTCGAGCTCGAGCCGCTGGTGCCCGGCGTCGAACTGCTGTGCGTCATGCTGGGAGCGCTGGTGCCCTGCCTGCTGGCCTTCCTGGTCACGCGCTCGATCTCTCGCCGGGCCGTCCTGCTGCCGCTGGTGCTTGTGGCCGGGATGGCGGCCACTGCCTTGTCGGCCGCGCTGAGCTACGGCCCCGAGCACGCCTGGGCCTGGCTGAGCCTGCCGGTGCAGGTCGGCATCGTGGCGGCGCTGGTTCTGGGCGTGCTGCTGCTGCCCGCGCCGCGCCGGTTCTGTGCAGGCTTGCTGCTGATCGCGCTCGTGGTTCACCTGAGCCTGCTCAACCAGGCGCCCGAGAGCGCTTATTTCGCACAAACCTTGGCGACCTGGGAGCAGGGGCGCTTCATCCGTTTCCACGGGCTCGCGCAGTGGCTGGGCTGGCTTTGGCCCTTCGCCACGCTGGCCTACGTGCTGGCCGCGCTGTCGCGCCGGACGCGGCCGGCGTAGTCCATACCCCGGCGCCCAGTGTTCGCGTCGCACGCTCAATAGAATGGTTCGATGTCCAATTCCAGCATCCCGCCGCCGCGCGGCTACTACGCTCGGCACATCTTCTTCTGCCTGAACGAACGCAAGAACGAAGAGGACTCCTGCTCGAAGCACAACGCCCAGGCGGGCTTCGATCGCTGCAAGGCCCGCATCAGGGAGGCCGGACTGGCCGGGCCCGGCAAGGTGCGCGTCAACAAGGCGGGCTGTCTCGACCGCTGCGCGGGCGGGCCGGTGGCGGTGGTCTATCCGGAAGCCGTCTGGTACACCTTCGTCGACGAGGACGACATCGACGAGATCGTCGAATCGCATCTGAAGAACGGCAAAGTGGTCGAGCGGCTGCTGTTGCCGCCCGAGGTGGGGCGGTGATGAATTCCAGAACCGAAAAAATCCAGCTGAAGGGCGCCGCGGGCGCCATCGAAGTGCTGCGCGACGCGGCGGCCGCGGGCTCGCCGGCGCTCGGCGTGGCGGTGATCGCCCATCCCCATCCGCTCTTCGGCGGCACCATGGACAACAAGGTGGTGCAGACGCTGGCGCGCGCCTTCGTTTCGTGCGGGTGGACCGCCGTGCGCTTCAACTTCCGCGGTGTCGGCGCCAGCGAAGGGGCGCACGACGAAGGACGCGGCGAGCGCGACGACATGCTGGCCGTCGTCGAGCAGTTGGCGCCCGAGGGGCCGCTGGCCATCGCCGGCTTCTCGTTCGGCGCCTTCGTGGCGAGCTGCACGGCCGAGAAGCTCTGGGCGACGAGGGACATCCGGCACCTGGTGCTGGTCGGCACGGCCGCCTCGCGCTTTTCCGTTGCTACGTTGCCGGCGGAGGCGCACGAACGCACGCTGGTCGTGCACGGCGAGCACGACGACACCGTGCCGCTCGCTGCCGTGATGGACTGGGCGCGGCCGCAGTCACTTCCTGTCACAGTCGTTCCCGGAGGCGGTCATTTCTTTCACGGACAATTGCCGCTGCTCAAAAGTCTGGTCGTCCGCCACCTGCGCGCGGGCTAGTTTTTCGTCTCTTCGCATCCCCATGAATCGTTTTCTCGACGCGCTGCGCGCGCTCGCGGTGGCCGCTGCCGCATCCTTCTGCATGGTCGTCCACGCCCAGGTGCCGGCGCCGCCCGAAGTCGCGGCGCGCAGCTACCTGCTGCTCGACATCACGGCCAACCAGCTGCTCGCGCAAAAGGACATCGACAGCCCGGTCGAACCGGCCTCGCTCACCAAGCTGATGTCGGCTTATCTGGTGTTCGACGCGCTCAAGGCCAAGAAGATCAGCCTGCAGCAGACCTTGCCGGTCAGCCCGCGCGCCTGGAAGATGCCCGGCTCGCGCATGTTCATCGACCCCAAGATGCAGGTGCCGGTCGAAGACCTGGTCAAGGGCTTGATCGTCCAGTCGGGCAACGACGCCACCGTCGCGCTGGCCGAAGGCGTGGGCGGCACGGTCGAGCATTTCGTCGAACTCATGAACGAGCAGGCCAAGGCGCTCGGCATGAAGAACACCAGCTACAAGAATCCCGAAGGCCTCACGGCGCCGGGCCATAGCACCACGGCGCGCGACCTCAGCATCCTGGCGACGCGCCTGATGCGCGACTTTCCGGAGTATGTGCACTACTACGCCATCAAGAAGTACCGCTATCCCGGCACCCCCTCGACCAACGACACCAACCGCAATCTGCTGCTGTTCCGCGACCCGACCGTCGACGGCCTCAAGACCGGCCACACCGATGCGGCCGGCTACTGCATGATCGTGACCTCGAAGCGCGATTTCCCGAACCTCGGCGGCGGCCGGCGCCTGCTGTCGATCGTTCTGGGCGCGGCGAGCGAGAACGCACGCGCCAACGAGTCGCAGAAGTTGCTGAACTGGGGCTACACCGCTTACGACGCGGTTCGCCTGTTCGACGCCAACCAGGCGGTGGCGACGCCGGCGGTCTGGAAGGGCAAGGAAAACACCGTCAAGCTGGGCCGTCCCGAGGCGATCGTGGTAGCGGTCCCGGCCGGCTCGGCGAGCAAGATCAAGACGCAAGTGGCACGGCCAGACCCGTTGGTCGCGCCGTTCTCCCGCTTCCAGCCGATCGGCTCGCTCAAGATCACGCTGGCCGACCAACCGGTCGCCGAAGTGCCGCTCGTGGCGCTGGAGCCGGTCGAGCAAGCTGGCGTCCTCGGCCGCGCCTGGGACGCCGTCCGTCTCTGGATCAAGTGAGGCCGGCGCCCGCCCGGCGGGCGCCCCGGTGCAGCTGAGATTGCGGCGTCACGGCCGCACTGCTATACTCGTGGGCTTTTCGGAAAAATCCGAAGGGATTCACGTTTTCGTCATCTCCCGGCCCCTTGTGTCACGACAAGGATTCTTGCCGGGGTGTTTTGGGACTTATTCATTCATGCCAACCATCAATCAACTGGTGCGTCAGGGTCGCGAGGTCGAAAAGATCAAGTCGAAGAGCCCTGCCATGCAGAACTCGCCGCAGCGTCGCGGCGTCTGCACCCGGGTCTACACCACGACCCCGAAAAAGCCGAACTCGGCGCTGCGGAAAGTCGCCAAGGTGCGTCTGACCAACGGCTTCGAAGTCATTTCCTACATCGGCGGCGAAGGCCACAATCTGCAGGAACACAGCGTCGTGCTGGTTCGCGGCGGTCGTGTCAAGGACTTGCCCGGTGTGCGCTACCACATCGTGCGCGGTTCGCTGGACCTGCAAGGCGTGAAGGATCGCAAGCAGTCGCGTTCCAAGTACGGCGCGAAGCGCCCCAAGAAGGCTTAAGGCTTTCTGTCGTTCAACGGTGTTCGGCGTGCCCTGGCAGGCGCATCGGACGAAGTGACCCGCTGTTGGGTCGAGTAAGTGAGAGTTCTTGTTGGCTCTCGCGGTGCCGGAAACGGTGCCAACTGAAGCAAAGAGGTTAGAAAAATGCCACGTCGTCGCGAAGTCCCCAAACGTGAAATCCTGCCGGATCCCAAGTACGGCAATGTCGAGCTGTCCAAATTCATGAACGTGATCATGGAAGGCGGCAAGAAGGCGATCGCCGAGCGCATCATCTATGGCGCGCTCGACCAGATCGAGAAGAAGAACCCGGGCAAGGACCCGGTCGAAGCCTTCACCATGGCCATCAACAACGTCAAGCCGATGGTCGAAGTGAAGTCGCGCCGCGTCGGCGGTGCGAACTATCAGGTGCCCGTCGAGGTGCGCCCGGTGCGTCGCCTGGCGCTGTCGATGCGCTGGATCAAGGAAGCCGCCCGCAAGCGCGGCGAAAAGTCGATGGCCCTGCGTCTGGCCAACGAACTCATGGAAGCCACGGAAGGCCGTGGCGGTGCCATGAAGAAGCGCGATGAAGTGCACCGCATGGCCGAAGCCAACAAGGCCTTCAGTCACTTCCGCTTCTAACAACAGCCCACTAGTCAGACAGGCTGGAAGCCCGACCCACCGAATGCGGTGGGCGGGCTTTCATCCGTTAACGGAGTAATTTTCATGTCCCGCAAGACCCCCATCGAGCGCTACCGCAACATCGGTATTTCTGCGCACATCGACGCCGGCAAGACCACCACCACCGAGCGCATCCTGTTCTACACCGGTGTGAATCACAAGATCGGCGAAGTGCACGATGGCGCCGCCACGATGGACTGGATGGAGCAGGAGCAGGAGCGCGGCATCACGATCACGTCCGCTGCCACCACCTGCTTCTGGAAGGGCATGGGCGCCAACTTCGACGAACACCGCATCAACATCATCGACACCCCGGGCCACGTGGACTTCACGATCGAAGTCGAGCGCTCGATGCGCGTGCTCGACGGCGCCGTGATGGTGTACGACGCCGTCGGCGGCGTGCAGCCCCAGTCCGAAACCGTCTGGCGCCAGGCCAACAAGTACAAGGTGCCGCGTCTCGCGTTCGTCAACAAGATGGACCGCACCGGCGCCGACTTCCTGCGCGTGCGCCAGATGATGGTGGACCGCCTGAAGGCCAATCCCGTCGTGATCCAGATCCCGATCGGCGCCGAAGACCGCTTCCAAGGCGTCGTCGACCTCGTCAAGATGAAGTCGATCATCTGGGACGAAGAGAAGGGCGTGACCTTCAAGTATGGCGAGATCCCCGCCGACCTGGCCGCCGTCTGCGCCGAGTACCACGAGAAGCTGGTCGAGGCCGCCGCCGAATCGAGCGAAGAGCTCATGAACAAGTACCTCGAAGGCACCGCGCTGACCGAGGCCGAAATCAAGGCCGGCATCCGCCAGCGCACCATCGCCGGCGAAATCCAGCCGATGCTGTGCGGCTCCGCGTTCAAGAACAAGGGCGTGCAGGCGATGCTCGACGCCGTCGTCGAATACATGCCAGCGCCGACCGACATTCCGCCGGTCAAAGGCATGGACGAAGACGAAGCGCCGACGACCCGCAAAGCCGACGACAGCGAAAAGTTCTCGGCGTTGGCCTTCAAGCTCATGACCGACCCGTTCGTGGGCCAATTGACCTTCGTGCGCGTCTACTCGGGCGTGCTGACCAAGGGCGACAGCGTCTACAACCCGGTGCGCGGCAAGAAGGAGCGCATCGGCCGGATCGTGCAGATGCACGCCAACAACCGCGTGGAAGTCAGCGAAATCCGCGCCGGCGACATTGCCGCGTGCATTGGCCTGAAGGAAGTGACCACGGGCGAAACCCTGTGCGACCCCGCTGCCATCCTGACGCTCGAGCGCATGGTGTTCCCGGAGTCGGTGATTTCGCAGGCCGTCGAGCCGAAGACCAAGGTCGACCAGGAAAAGATGGGCATCGCGCTGCAGCGTCTTGCGCAGGAAGATCCGTCTTTCCGCGTCAAGACCGACGAGGAGTCGGGTCAGACCATCATCGCCGGCATGGGCGAGTTGCACCTCGAAATCATCGTGGACCGCATGAAGCGCGAGTTCGGCGTGGAAGCCAACGTCGGCAAGCCGCAGGTGGCTTATCGCGAAACCATCCGCAAGACGGTCGAAGAGGCCGAAGGCAAGTTCGTGCGCCAGTCGGGCGGCAAGGGCCAGTACGGCCACGTCGTGCTCAAGATCGAGCCGCAGGAAGCCGGCAAGGGCTTCGAGTTCGTCGACGCGATCAAGGGCGGCGTGGTTCCTCGCGAATACATCCCGGCGGTCGAAAAGGGCGTGATCGAAGCGCTGGGCCAAGGCGTGCTCGCCGGTTATCCGGTGGTCGATGTCAAGGTCACGCTGCACTTCGGTTCGTACCACGACGTGGACTCGAACGAAATGGCCTTCAAGATGGCCGCGATCTTCGGCTTCAAGGAAGGCTGCCGCAAGGCCAGCCCGGTCATTCTCGAGCCGATGATGGCCGTGGAAGTCGAGACGCCTGAAGACTACGCCGGCAACGTGATGGGCGACCTGTCTTCACGCCGCGGCATGGTGCAGGGCATGGAAGACATGATGGGCGGCGGCAAGGCCATCAAGGCCGAGGTCCCGCTGTCGGAAATGTTCGGCTACTCGACCACGCTGCGTTCGATGTCGCAAGGCCGCGCCACCTACACGATGGAGTTCAAGCACTACGCCGAAGCTCCGCGCAACGTGGCCGAAGCCATCGTCGCTTCCCGCACCAAGTAAGAAGTTCTGTCTGCGACCGTGTGCCTCTCGTTGCCCGTGGCGAGAGAACCAGCAACATGGTGCAGACGTTAAACCATACACGGGCACTGCTCTTTCAAGGATAGAAAATGGCAAAAGGAAAATTCACCCGCACGAAGCCGCACGTGAACGTGGGCACGATCGGTCACGTGGACCATGGCAAGACCACGCTGACGGCGGCGATTGCGACGGTGCTGTCGACGAAGTTCGGCGGCGAAGCCAAGGCCTACGACCAGATCGACGCGGCGCCTGAAGAAAAAGCGCGCGGCATCACCATCAACACCGCCCACGTCGAATACGAAACGGCCAACCGCCACTACGCCCACGTCGACTGCCCCGGCCACGCCGACTACGTCAAGAACATGATCACCGGTGCCGCCCAGATGGACGGCGCCATCCTCGTGTGCTCGGCCGCCGACGGCCCCATGCCCCAGACCCGCGAGCACATCCTGCTGGCCCGCCAGGTCGGTGTGGGCTACATCATCGTCTTCCTGAACAAGTGCGACATGGTGGACGACGCCGAGCTGCTGGAGCTCGTCGAAATGGAAGTGCGCGAGCTGCTGGACAAGTACGAATTCCCCGGCGACGACACCCCCATCATCCATGGCTCGGCCAAGCTCGCCCTGGAAGGCGACAAGGGCAAGCTGGGCGAGGAAGCCATCATGAAGCTGGCTGACGCGCTGGACACCTACATCCCCACGCCCGAGCGCGCGGTCGACGGCACCTTCCTGATGCCCGTGGAAGACGTGTTCTCCATCTCCGGTCGCGGCACGGTGGTGACCGGCGCTGTGGAGCGCGGCGTCATCAAGGTCGGCGAGGAAATCGAGATCGTGGGCATCCGCCCGACGGTGAAGACCACCTGCACCGGCGTGGAAATGTTCCGCAAGCTGCTGGACCAGGGACAGGCCGGCGACAACGTCGGCGTGCTGCTGCGCGGCACCAAGCGCGAAGAAGTCGAGCGCGGCCAGGTGCTGTGCAAGCCCGGCTCGATCAAGCCGCACACGCACTTCACCGCCGAGGTGTATGTGCTGAGCAAGGACGAAGGCGGCCGTCACACGCCGTTCTTCAACAACTATCGCCCGCAGTTCTACTTCCGCACGACGGACGTGACCGGCGCGATCGAGCTGCCCAAGGACAAGGAAATGGTCATGCCCGGCGACAACGTCAGCATCACCGTGAAGCTGATCAACCCGATCGCCATGGAAGAAGGCCTGCGCTTCGCGATCCGCGAAGGCGGCCGCACCGTGGGCTCGGGCGTGGTGGCGAAGATCCTCGACATCTGATTCGAGCGCACAAAGGAATCACCATGGCCACCAAGCAAAAAATCCGCATCCGCCTGAAGGCGTTCGACTACAAGCTGATCGACCAGTCGGCCGCCGAGATCGTGGACACCGCCAAGCGCACCGGCGCGATCGTCAAGGGCCCCGTGCCCCTGCCGACCCGCATGAAGCGTTTCGACATCCTGCGTTCGCCGCACGTCAACAAGACGAGCCGCGACCAGTTCGAGATCCGCACGCACCAGCGCCTGATGGACATCGTCGACCCGACCGACAAGACCGTGGACGCGCTGATGAAGCTCGACCTGCCGGCCGGCGTGGACGTCGAGATCAAGCTTCAATAAGAAACTTCGGTTACTTTCACAAGAGCCCGCCCGCAGAAATGCCGGCGGGCTTTGTTTTTTGACACTTGGCTGTGGCATTCTCCGGGGGGGGCGGCGATTGGCCGGGACGTGAACGCTCAGAGGGCGAAGATGAAGACTAGAACATGGCTCTTGCGGGCCTTTGCGGTGGCTGTCGCGGTGGTGCTTGGCGCATGTGGCGGCGGAGGCGGGGGCGGCGGCGGTTTTCCGATCGCGGGACTGCCGGGCGCGACGACCGTCACGCTGAACGGCACCGTTACTTTCGATTCGGTGCCGAATGCGACAGGGACGCTGAACTATTCGGCCATCGCGATCAAGCCGGTTCGTGGCGCTGTGGTCGAAGTCGTCAACGGCGCGTCGGCGGTAGTGGCGACGGCGAGCACCGACGCCAGCGGCGCCTATTCCGTTTCCGTGCCTTCCAACACAACCGTCGTGGTGCGGGTCAAGGCCCAGATGCTGCAAACCGGCTCGGGCGCGAGCTGGGACGTCACAGTCCGCGACAACACCCAGTCCGACGCGATCTACGCGATGGAAACGCCCGCGTTTCCCACCGGCGTGGTGGCCACGCTCACGCGCGACGTCCACGCACCCTCCGGCTGGGACGGCACGAGCTATGCCTCGACCCGCGTCGGCGGGCCGTTCGCGCTGCTCGACACGATCTATACGACTCAGGCCAAAGTTCTCTCGGTGGCGCCGGGCACTGCCTTCCCGCTGCTGCGCGTGTTCTGGAGCGTCAACAACGTACCGGCGTCGGGCAATCTGGCGCTGGGGCAGATCGGAACGACCTTCTTCACCAACAGGAGCACGGGCCGCGCCATCTACGTGCTGGGCAAGGAGAATGTCGATACCGACGAATACGACGCCCCCGTCGTGGCGCACGAGTGGGGGCACTACTACCAGTCGGCCTTCAGCCGCGACGATTCGCCGGGCGGCAGCCATTCCCTGAGCGGGCTTCTCGACCGGCGGCTGGCGTTTTCGGAAGGCTGGGGCAATGCCTGGTCAGGCATCGCGCTGGGACGCAGCAACTACACCGATTCCACCGATGCGGGCCAGGCGCAGGGGGGCAACCTCGATCTGCGCGCGGGTGCGTCGTCCCCCGCCGGCTGGTACCGCGAGGCCTCGATCCACTCGATCCTGTGGAACCTGAACAACCAGGTCGGCTTCAAGCCGATTCATGACACGCTCACCGCTGCCTCTTTCAAGAGTGGCGTGGCGGTGACGTCCATTCATCCTTTTGCCGTGGCCTTCAATGCGACGGCGCCGGGTGGCGCATCTGCGCTGAACGCGCTGCTCACGGGCCAGGGCATCACGGTTCCGAATGATCCATTCGGAACCAACGAGACAAACCATGGCGGGCTCACTACCTTCGCCCTGCCGATGTACACGACGGCCACCGTGGGCGTCCCCCTGCAGGCTTGCGTGACGAACCAGGCGGACCCGGTGCCGCGCGCCGGCAACAAGTTGGGCAGCTATGCGTACCTGCGGTTCACCACCCCTGCCGCGCGCAACTACGCCATCAGCGCCACGGGACCTGCCGGCTCGGATCCCGACTTCGTCGTCTATCAGGGACGCCAGGTCGTCGACGCGAGGGCAGAAACAACTGTCGTCCAGGCTGCTTCTGTCCCCCTTGCCGCCGGCGAGAGCGTTCTGGTCTTGAACGACTTCAACAACTCGTCGTCGAACACATGCTTCAACGTCACCATCAATTGAGGAGCGCATCCATGCGTGCACATCGCAGCTTGGCAGCCATCGTCGTCGCGTCGCTGGCGATGGGGGTGTCCTTGCAAGCCTGCGCCGACAGCAAGCCGGAGCGCAGCGGACCCAAGATGACCGCTGCTGCGGCCAAGTCGAACGGCTCCGGCGTTTCAGTGCAGTACCGCGTCGACGGTACGCCGCAGGCCGGGAGCGCGGTTTCCGTCGTGCTGAGCTTCGACGGCATCACCGATTCCGCCGGCGCTTCGGTCCGCCTGACGGCCGAGGGCGGCCTGTCGCTGATCGGCGCTGGAGGAACGCAGCCGCTGCCGGCGGGCGAGACGACGACCTTGACGGTCCAGGTCGTGCCCGGTGCCGAAGGTATCGGTTATCTCCATGTGTTCACGACCCAGCGCGGCGCGACCAGCGCGACCTCGGTGCCCGTCCAGGTAGGCAAGACGCCTTCCGCGCTGCCTGCCAGCGGCACCCTCAAGCAGACCCCGGATGGCGACAAGATCCACGCCATGCCGGTGAAATAGGGTCGCTGCGCGCTTCCGTCTGGTCTTGGACACCGGGCTTAACCCGCCCGGGCCCTAAGCTCTACTAGGGCTGTTACAGCTCGAACGGGGACACCACCCACCCTTCCTTTCCGGCCGCTTGCTCTTGCGGCCGTCCGCGGGCTATAATATTTGGCTCTGCCTAACTTGCGCTTTTTGGGTGTTCGTTGCGCAGAGCTTTATTAACCTTCTTCCGCATACCAAACGCTGTCGCCAATTGAAGTGGCAGCGGCGGGAGTTTTGGAGAAAAACCAATGAGTCTGAGCAACTCCCTCGGGTTGCTGGGCCGCAAGGTGGGGATGATGCGTCTCTTCACCGATGACGGGGATGCAGTTCCCGTCACGGTGGTGGATGTGTCGAACAACCGCGTGACCCAGATCAAAACCCAAGAGACCGATGGCTACGTCGCACTGCAAGTGACGTTCGGCTCGCGCAAGGCATCGCGCGTCACCAAGCCCGAAGCCGGTCATCTCGCCAAGGCTGGCGTCGAAGCCGGCGAAATCATCCAGGAATTCCGCGTCACCCCCGATGCGGCCGCCCAGCACAAGGCTGGCGGCGCGATCGCCGTGAGCAGCGTGTTCGCGGTGGGCCAGAAGGTCGACGTGCAAGGCACTTCGATCGGCAAGGGCTACGCCGGCACCATCAAGCGCCACAACATGAGCTCGCAGCGGGCGTCGCACGGCAACAGCCGTTCGCACAACGTCCCCGGCTCCATCGGCATGGCGCAGGATCCCGGCCGCGTGTTTCCGGGCAAGCGCATGACGGGCCACCTGGGCGACGTCACCGTGACGACCCAGAACCTCGACGTCATCCGTATCGACGAAGCACGCCAGCTGCTTCTGATCAAGGGCGCGATCCCGGGCTCCAAGGGTGGCTTCGTCACCGTGCGTCCGGCCGTCAAGGCCAAGCCGCAAGCGGCTGAAGGAGCGAAGTAAATGCAACTCGAACTCCTGAACGAACAAGGCCAGGCCGCGTCGAAGTACGACGCCCCCGAGACCGTGTTCGGCCGTGACTACAACGAGGACCTGGTTCACCAGATCGTCGTCGCATTCCAGGCCAACGCACGCCAAGGCACGCGCGCCCAGAAGGACCGCGAACAGGTCAAGCACTCGACCAAGAAGCCTTTCAAGCAAAAGGGAACGGGCCGTGCCCGTGCCGGTATGACTTCCTCGCCGCTGTGGCGTGGGGGCGGCCGCATTTTCCCGAACATGCCCGACGAAAACTTCTCGCAGAAGATCAACAAGAAGATGTACCGCGCCGGCATGGCCTCCATCTTCTCGCAGCTCGCTCGCGAAGGCCGTCTGGCCGTGGTCGATTCGATCAAGGTCGACTCGCCCAAGACCAAGGCGCTGGCAGCCAAGTTCAAGGCGATGAATCTCGAGTCCGTGCTCGTGATCGCCGAGGAAGTCGACGAGAACCTGTACCTGGCCTCGCGCAACCTGGTGAACGTGCTCGTCGTCGAGCCGCGTTACACCGATCCGGTGTCGCTGGTCCACTACAAGAAGGTGCTGGTCACCAAGGGCGCCGTCGACAAGCTCAAGGAGATGTTCGCATGAGCCGCATGAACCCGACTCCGCAGCAGCGTCAGTTCGACGAAGGTCGTCTGATGAGCGTTCTGGTCGCCCCGATCGTGTCCGAAAAGGCCACGATGGTCGGCGAGAAGTCGAACGCAGTCACTTTCAAGGTGTTGCAGGACGCCACCAAGCCCGAGATCAAGGCCGCCGTCGAACTGATGTTCAAGGTCCAAGTCCAGGGCGTGTCGGTGCTCAACACCAAGGGCAAGACCAAGCGCTTCGGCAAGTCCGTCGGCCGCCGCGACAACGTTCGCAAGGCCTATGTGACGCTGAAGGCCGGTCAAGAGCTCAATCTCGTTGGGGAAGGCGCTTAATCATGGCCGTCATCAAGATGAAACCCACTTCGCCGGGCCAGCGCGGCGCGGTGAAGATCTCGCGGGACCACCTCTACAAGGGTGCGCCGCACGCTGCCCTGCTGGAACCCCAGTTCCAGAAGGCCGGCCGCAACAACAACGGTCACATCACGACCCGTCACAAGGGTGGTGGCCACAAGCACCACTACCGCGTGGTGGACTTCGTGCGCAACAAGGACGGCATCCCGGCCAAGGTCGAACGCATCGAGTACGACCCGAACCGCACCGCCCACATCGCGCTCGTGTGCTACGCCGATGGCGAGCGCCGCTACATCATCGCCCCGCGCGGCCTGGAAGCCGGTGCAACGCTGTTGAGCGGTGCGGAAGCCCCGATCCGCGCCGGCAACACGCTGCCGATCCGCAACATTCCCGTGGGTTCGACGATCCACTGCATCGAACTGCAGCCCGGCAAGGGCGCGCAGATCGCCCGTTCGGCCGGTACCTCGGCCACGCTGCTGGCCCGCGAAGGCGTCTACGCCCAGGTCCGCATGCGCTCGGGTGAAGTTCGCCGCGTGCACGTCGAGTGCCGCGCGACCATCGGTGAAGTCGCCAACGAAGAACACAGCCTGCGCCAGCTCGGCAAGGCCGGTGTGAAGCGCTGGATGGGTATCCGCCCGACCGTTCGCGGCGTGGTGATGAACCCGGTCGACCACCCGCACGGCGGCGGCGAAGGCAAGACCGGCGAAGGCCGTCATCCTGTCGATCCGTGGGGCAATCTCACCAAGGGTTATCGCACCCGCAACAACAAGCGCACGCAGGTCTTCATCGTGTCGCGTCGCAAGAAGTAAGGGACAGCACAATGACTCGCTCTCTCAAAAAGGGTCCGTTCGTCGACCACCACCTGGTGGCCAAGGCCGACAAGGCCGTGACGACCAAGGACAAGAAGCCGATCAAGACCTGGTCGCGCCGCTCGATGGTCTTGCCCGAGTTCATCGGCCTGACCATTGCCGTGCACAACGGCAAGCAGCACGTGCCTGTCTATATCACCGACCAGATGGTCGGCCACAAGCTCGGCGAATTTGCGCTCACGCGCACGTTCAAGGGGCACCCCGCGGACAAGAAAGTCCAGAAGAAGTAAGGAACGACCATGTCTGAAACACGTGCAGTCCTCCGCGGCGTCCGCCTTTCGGTCGACAAGGGCCGTCTGGTCGCCGACCTGATCCGCGGCAAGAAGGTCGATCAAGCGCTCAACATCCTGCAGTTCACGCAGAAGAAGGCCGCTGTGATCGTCAAGAAGGTGCTCGAGTCGGCCATCGCCAACGCCGAGCACAACGACGGTGCCGACATCGACGAACTGAAGGTCAAGACCATCTACGTCGAACAGGGCGCCACGCTCAAGCGCTTCACCGCGCGCGCCAAGGGTCGCGGCAATCGCATCAGCAAGCCGACGTGCCATGTGTACGTGACGGTCGGCAACTAAGAGGCTGGAAGAAATATGGGACAGAAAATCCACCCCACCGGCTTCCGCCTCGCGGTCAGCCGTAACTGGTCCAGCCGCTGGTACGCAAGCAACCGCGACTTCGCGGGCATGCTGGCCGAAGACATCAAGGTGCGCGAGTACCTGAAGAAGAAGCTCAAGAACGCGTCCGTGTCGCGCGTGCTGATCGAGCGTCCCGCCAAGAACGCACGCATCACGATCTACTCGGCACGTCCGGGCGTCGTGATCGGCAAGAAGGGCGAGGACATCGAAAACCTCAAGCGCGAACTCGGCAAGCAGCTGGGCGTGCCGGTCGCAGTGAACATCGAAGAAGTGCGCAAGCCCGAAATCGATGCGCAGCTGATCGCCGACAGCATCACGCAGCAGCTCGAGAAGCGGATCATGTTCCGCCGCGCCATGAAGCGCGCCATGCAGAACGCCATGCGTCTGGGTGCCCAGGGCATCAAGATCATGTCGGCCGGCCGCCTGAACGGCATCGAAATCGCCCGCACCGAGTGGTACCGCGAAGGCCGCGTGCCGCTTCACACGCTGCGCGCCGACATCGATTACGGCACCTCGGAAGCCAAGACCACCTACGGCGTCATCGGCGTCAAGGTCTGGGTCTACAAGGGCGATACGCTGGGTCGTAACGACCTGCCGGCCGTCGAAACGCCGCGTCCCGAAGAAGAGCGCCGCCCGCGTGGCCCGCGCCGCGATGGCCGCCCCGGTGGCGACCGTCCCGGTTCCGACCGCCGCGGCCCCGGCCCGCGCGCCGGTGCCCGTGGTCCGATCGGCGGCAACGTCGCTCCGGCCGACGGCAGCGACAAGCCCGCAGAAGCCACTGGTGGTGCCCCGGCAGCACCGGGTGCAGACTCGAAACCCGCCGTTAAGCGCGTGCGCAAGCCCGCGCCAGCTGCAGCAGCTGACGGTGCCAAGAACGAGTGATCGTTCTTAGATCCACGGAGTAACAAACATGCTGCAACCTGCACGCAGAAAGTTCCGCAAGGAACAAAAGGGCCGCAACACCGGCATCGCGACCCGCGGCAACGCGGTGTCCTTCGGTGACTTCGGCCTGAAGTCGATCGACCGCGGCCGCCTGACGGCGCGCCAGATCGAAGCCGCTCGTCGCGCGATCTCGCGCCACGTCAAGCGCGGTGGCCGCATCTGGATTCGCGTGTTCCCCGACAAGCCGATCTCCCACAAGCCCGCCGAAGTGCGGATGGGTAACGGCAAGGGCAACCCCGAGTACTACGTCGCCGAAATCCAGCCTGGCAAGGTGATCTACGAGATCGTCGGCGTGCCCGAAGAACTCGCCCGCGAAGCGTTCCGCCTGGCTGCCGCCAAGCTGCCGCTGCGCACCACCTTCGTCGCGCGCCAGCTCGGCGCCTGATCGAGGAGAACACTGATGGCAACACGTAAGAAGAAGGACGCCGCGGCCACGCCGGCCAAGGTGTCGAAGGCGCAAGCGCTGCGCGACAAGGACGTCGCCGGCCTGCAGACCGAAATCAAGGATCTGCAGAAGGCCCATTTCGGCCTGCGCATGCAGAAGGCTACGCAACAACTGTCGAACACGTCGACGCTGCGCGTCACACGCCGCGACATCGCTCGTGCCAAGACCATTCTTGCGCAGAAGCAGCAGCAAGAAACTCAAGCCGCCAAGTAAGGAGTGAACATGACGGAAGCTAAAAAATCCCTCAAGCGCACCTTGATCGGCAAGGTGGTCAGCGACAAGCGCGAGAAGACCGTGACCGTGCTGGTCGAGCGTCGTGTGAAGCACGAGCTCTACGGCAAGATCGTGGCCAAGACGAGCAAGTACCACGCCCACGACGAAAAGGGCGAGTACAAGATGGGCGACACCATCGAGATCACCGAAAGCCGGCCGATCTCGAAGTCGAAGAACTGGGTCGTGACCCGCCTGGTCGAAAAGGCCGTGCTGGTCTGATCCCCCGGCGATACAGCCAAAGCAAAAGCGGCCCACAATGTGGGCCGTTTTTCTTTTTCAGGAGCAGTTCAGATGATCAAAGTCGGCGACACCCTTCCTCCCGCGACCCTGCAGGAATATTCCGAAGTCGAAGGCGAGGGTTGCAGCATCGGGCCGAATCCGGTCGACGTGGCCAAGGCGGCCGCAGGCAAGACCATCGCGCTGTTCGCGCTGCCCGGCGCCTTCACGCCGACCTGCTCGGCCAAGCACGTGCCGGGCTACGTGCAGCACTTCGAGGACTTCAAGGCTGCCGGCGTCGACGAGATCTGGTGCGTGAGCGTCAACGACGCCTTCGTCATGGGCGCCTGGGCGCGCGACCAGAAGACCGGCGCCAAGGTGCGCATGCTGGCCGACGGCAGCGCCGCCTTCGCGAATGCGACTGGCCTGACGCTGGACCTGACGGCGCGCGGCATGGGCGTGCGCAGCAACCGTTATTCGATGCTGGTGAAGGACGGCAAGGTGGCGACGCTCAACGTCGAAGCGCCCGGCAAGTTCGAGGTCAGCGACGCCGACACGCTGCTCGCACAAGCACGCGGCTGAGCGCTCGCGAGCTTAAAGATCCACCTTGAGGTAGTGCGACCCCGCGATGGGGTTGTGATAGTACGGCGGCACCTCTTCGAAGCCCAGATCTTCGTAGAGGGCCCGCGCCGATTCCATGTCGTCGAGCGTGTCCAGCAACACGCAGGCGTAGCCAGCGCCGCGTGCCGCGTCCAGCATGGCTTCGGCCAACTGGCGGCCGAGCCCCAGGCCGCGGAAGGCGGGCCGCACGTAGAGCCGCTTCATTTCGGCCGCGTTCGGATAGTCGGACGTGTCCAGGGGGCGCAGCGCGCAGCAACCGGCGACATGGGCCAGGCCGCCCTGCGCCCGTTGAATCAGAGGCACATCGGCCATCGCGGCCGCGTCCTTGATGTCGACCAGCGCCAGCAGCAGCGCGCCGCGCGGCTCCTCGTAATCGCCGGGCAGATTGGCGAGCTCCTCGTCGAAGTTCTGGAAGCACAGATCGATGCCCAGCGAGGCCGCGTAGTCCTTGAAGATCGCGCGCGTCGCCTCGATTTCCTGCCTTTCGTCGGGCGTGATCAGCACGATGTCCGGCGTGTCCGCCAGGGGCAGGGGGCGTGAAGCAGAGAAGCTCATGCTCTGAGCGACGCGATCCACGCCGCAAAGGCCGCGCACACCGCGAACACCACCAGGGCCAGCAGCCGCGAGGCGGCATCGTCGCGGCTTGGTGCGGCGCTGCCGTCCGTCACCAGCTTGTCGCCCGAGATCATCGGCCGCACCAGACGGCGGCGCCTGATGAGCACGTAATAGAGCACCGCCAGCACATGCAGGCCGACCAGTGCAATCACGATCCATTTGCCCTGCGTGGTGTGCCACCCTGTGGCCAGGCTCACCGTCGCGCCGGAGACGAAGCGTGTGAGCGGGCCGGACGCGGTGATTTCGTCGTCGGCCACCAGGCCGCTCGCGACCTGCAGCGCCAGGATCGCAAGCAGCGCGAAAACCGAGAATGCGCCGAGCGGCGAATGGCCGATGAGGTGGTCCGGGTGAGCACGCCCGCGCAGGTAGTTCATGACCGAGCCGGGCGAATAGATGAAGGCAGCGAAGCGCGACCAGCGCCCGCCGATGAAGCCCCAGACGAGGCGAAACAGCAGGAGCGAAAGCACCGTGTAGCCCCCGCGAAAGTGCCACTCCATGATGCCGGCAAAGCCGGTCACGACCTGGCTGATCACCGCCGCCGTGAGCGCCCAGTGAAACACGCGCGTCGGCAGGTCCCAGACCCGCGTACGGGTCGCGCTGGCGTCACCCAGGCTCGCGCGGCGCGTGCTGGGCTCGAAGGTGTCGGACATCGGGAGGATGGGGTGCGCGAGGCTGCGGGAAACGCAGATTAGCAAAGTCGCGGCCGTCGCGCCTTCGGGTTGTCTCTATGCACGGTGCTCGCCCAGCCCCGGGACACTTGTCGCGGCGCCGGCCCCATGGCGCTTTCTAACAAGGAAACACGATGAATCGCCTTGCCTCTTTTACCCTGGCTGCGGCCGGTGCCGCGCTCTGCCTGCCTGCGATCGCCCAGTTTGCCAAGAAAGAAGACGCCATCAAGTATCGCCAGAGTGCGATGTTCATCCAAAACCAGCACGTGGGCCGTCTGGGCGCCATGGCCAGCGGTCGCGCACCCTATGACGCGGCGGCGGCGATCGCCAATGCCCAGGTGGTGGCCGAGATTTCCAAGCTGCCCTGGGCCGGGTTCGGCCCCGGGACCGAGGGTGGCAAGGCCAAGCCGGAAATCTGGAAAGAGCAGCCGAAATTCAAGGAGTTCAACGAGAAGCTGATGGCCGAGACCAGCAAACTCCCGGCCGCTGCCGGCAACCTGGATACGCTCAAGGCCGCGATGGCATCGGTGGGTGACACGTGCAAGTCGTGCCACGACACTTTCCGCAAGGACTGAGCATCCGAGGGCCTTCCTGGACGCCGCTCAGGCTTCGGCCAGCAGCTTCTCGATCAGCTTGTGCAGCTCGGCAAAGTCGGGTTCGCCCACGTAGCGCTTCACGATCTCGCCGCGCTTGTTGACGATGTAGGTGGTCGGCGTGAGCTTCACGTCGCCCCAGGCCTGCGCCACCGCGCCGGTGTTGTCGATCGCCACCTTGAACGGCAGCTTGCGGGTTTCGACGAAGTTGACCACGTAGCTCGGCGGGTCGTAGCTCATGGCCACCGCCAGCGTGTCGTAGCCCCGGCCCTTGTACTTGTCGTAGGTGGCGATCACCTTGGGCATCTCGGCCACGCAGGTGACGCAGCTGGTGGCCCAGAAATTGACCAGCGTGACCTTGCCCTTAAGATCGTCCGTGCTCTTCTTGCTGCCGTCGAGCAGCACGAAGGTCGATGCCGGCGCCGCCGACACTCCCGTACTCAGGTACACGCCCACGCCGATGGCCAGGGCGATCGCGATGGCGGCGGCGTAGATGATTTTTTTCATGGGAGAACGATGGATGGACCGCCGACATTTTAGTTCCGCCTTCCTGGCCGCGCCCGCCGCCCTGGCATTGCTGGCCATGCGGCACGCTCATGCGCTGACGATCGACGATCTCAGCGCCGGCGACGCCTCGAAGGGGCTCAAGGCCGCGCTCGAGAAGGGCGCCACCGCGGCGGTCAGTCTGTTGGGGCGGCAGGACGGCTTTCTGGGCAATCCCAAGGTCCGCATTCCGCTGCCCGGCTACCTCGAAGACGCGGCCAAGATGCTGCGCGTGGTGGGCCAGGGCGGCCGCATCGACGAACTCGTGACCGCGATGAACCGCGCTGCCGAGCAGTCGGTTCCGGCCGCCAAGGACCTGCTGGTGAATGCGGTGCGCACCATGAGCGTGGCCGACGCCAAGGGCATCCTGGTCGGCGGCGACACCTCGGTCACCCAGTTCTTCGCCAACAAGACCCGCGCGCCGCTCACGGAGAAATTTCTGCCCGTCGTGACCTACGCCACGGTCAAGGTCAAGTTGGCCGAGAAATACAACCACATCGCCGGCAAGGCGGCCGGCTACGGCCTGGTGAAAAAGGAAGACGCCAACATCCAGCGCTACGTGACCGGCAAATCGCTCGACGGGCTCTACCTCATGATCGGCGAGGAAGAACGCAAGATCCGCCAGGACCCGGTCGGCAGCGGCAGCGCCATTCTCCAGAAGGTGTTCGGCGCATTGCGTTGATGCTCTTTTCGTTCCGTCCCCGATTCGCGGCGCTCGCCCTGGCCGCTGCCGCCCTCGGCGCCTGCAGCCCGGTCTTCAATTGGCGCGAAGTCCCGATCGGGGACGACGGCTTGATCGCGCTCCTGCCTTGCAAGGCCGACCGCGCGACGCGCATGCTGCCGCTCGGCGCCGAGCTGATCAGCGTCGACGTGACCGGTTGCGAGGCCGGCGGCGCCACATTCGCCGTCGCGCATGCCGCGGCCAGCGATGCGGCGCAGGCCGAGTCCTGGATGCACGCCTGGCGTGCGGCAACGCGCACGCAGCTGGCCGGTGCCCCGATGGCCGAGGCGCCGGCCGTGCTGCCCCGGGCCACCGACTCGCCCGGGCCCATGCGGCTCGAAACCCAGGCCGGCGCCAGCGCGCCGACCCACGTGCTCTGGTTCGCCCAGCAGCGCGCCGGAAAGATGGCGCTCTACCAGGCGACCGTGCTCGGCAAGCCTTCTTCGCCCGAGGCGCGCGCCATCTTTTTCGAGGGATTGCGTCTTCCGTGAGCGGCGTTCTTGCAGGCCGCGGCCGGATCGCCGCGGTCTTCCTGGCCTTTGCTTTCGCCTACTTTCTCTCGGCGCTGGTGCGTGCCATCACCGCCACGCTGTCGCCCACGCTGACGGCGGACTTCGAGCTCCATTCGCGCGACCTCGGCTTGCTCGCGGGGGGCTATTTCCTCGGCTTCGCGTTCACGCAACTGCCGATGGGCAACTGGCTCGATCGCCACGGCCCCAAGCGCGTGATCCTCTGCTTCCTGGCGGTGGCGGTCGCTGGCTGCCTGCTGTTTTCGGTGGCGACGCAGTTCTGGCTGCTGCTGGCGGCGCGCGTGCTCACCGGCGTAGGCGTCAGCGCCTGCCTCATGGCGCCGTTGACCGGCTACCGCCGCTGGTTCGACCCGGCGCTGCAGCTGCGCAGCAACTCCTGGATGCTCATGATCGGCTCGCTCGGCCTGGTCGCCGCCACGCTGCCGGTGCAATGGCTGATGCCGCTGGTGGGCTGGCGGCCGCTTTTCTGGCTGCTCGCGGCCGGCGTGCTGGTTTCGATGCTGGTGATCGCCTGGGCGGCGCCGACCTGGGACAACGCCGCCCACGCCGCGAACGTTCAGGAAGTTGCGACGCCTCGCCAGGACGCCGGCTACGCCGCCGTGTGGCGCGATCCCTTTTTCCGCAAGCTCATGCCGATCGGTTTCTTCAATTACGGCGGCTTCGTCGCCATGCTGACGCTCTGGGTCGTCCCGTGGCTCACGCGTGTCGCCGGCTATGCGTCGGCCCAGGCCGCGGATGCACTGTTCTGGATCAGCATCGCGATGCTCGTCACCTACTGGCTCTGGGGTGCCGCCAACCCGTGGCTGGTGCGCCGCGGCATCGCCGCTGCCCGGCTGATCGGCTGGGGCCTGCCGCTCGCCATGGCGGCCCTGGCCGCCATTCTGGTGCTCGGCCCCGCGGCGGGCACCGTGGCCTGGGCGATCTTCCTCTGCAGCTCGACCGTCGTGGCGCTGGCCCAGCCCGCGGTCGCGATGGCACTGCCCGCCTCGCTGGCGGGGCGCGCCCTCTCGGCGTACAACCTGGTGGTGTTTCTCGGCGTTTTCGTGGTTCAGTGGGGCGTCGGCCTCTTGGTCGACCTGTTCGGTCGCGCCGGCCTCGACACCGTGGGCGCCTTCCGTGGCGCGCTGGGCCTGTTTCTGGGATGCTGTCTGTTGTCTTATTTCTACTTCCTGTGGGCGCCCCCGCATAATCGACGGACTGCCCTCCGACCCGCATGAACAGCATCTTCATCATCGCCCACTCGCCGCTCGCCCAGGCGCTGCGGCAGTGCGCGCTGCATGTGTTCCCCGACAGCGAGGCCTCGGTCGTCGCGCTCGACGTGCTGCCCAATGTGTCGCCGGACGAAACCCTGGCGGCGGCGCGCATCACGCTGGCCCAGCTGCAGCGCACGCCGCGCTCGCAGGTGCTGGTGCTGGCCGACGTGTTCGGCGCCACGCCCTGCAACGTGGCGCAGAAGCTGGTCGACGGCGTACGCTCGCGCCTCGTGGCTGGCGTCAACCTGCCGATGCTGCTGCGCGCGGTGAGCTACCGCAACGAGCCGCTCGAAACCCTGGTGCAGCGCGCGCTCACCGGCGGCACCGCGGGCGTGATGCAGGTGGCGGTGGCGGCACCCCAGAATCAGGCAAGAAGAAAGCACAGTGACGAAGACATCCGTGACCATCAGCAATAAGCTGGGGCTGCATGCGCGCGCCTCGGCCAAACTCACCAAGCTCGCCGGCAGCTATCCGTGCGAGGTCTGGCTCTCGCGCGGCGACCGCCGCGTCAATGCCAAGAGCATCATGGGCGTGATGATGCTGGCCGCGGGCATCGGCGTGACGGTCGATATCGAAACCAACGGGGAACGGGAACAGGAGGCGCTGGACGCCATCGTTGCCCTTATGAACGACAAATTCGGAGAAGGCGAATGACCTTTGCCGTCCATGGGCTGCCGGTCGCCCGTGGCATTGCGATCGGACGTGCCGTGCTCGTGGTCTCGAGCCGCATCGATGTGGCTCACTACTTCATCAAGCCCGAGCAGATCGACACCGAGATCGACCGCGTGCGCACGGCGCGCAACGCGGTGGCCGAGGAACTGCAGAAGCTGCAAGCCAGCGTCGCGCTGATGGGGCCGAACGACGCGCCGCACGAACTCGCGGCGCTGCTCGAAGTGCACCAGATGCTGCTGCAGGACGAGGTGCTGACCGGCGGCGTCAAGCACTGGATCGTCGAGCGCCTCTACAACGCCGAATGGGCGCTCACCACGCAGCTCGAGGTGATCGCGCGCCAGTTCGACGAAATGGAGGACGAGTACCTGCGCGAGCGCAAGGCCGACCTCGAGCAGGTGGTCGAACGCCTGCTGCACCGCATGAAAGGCACGGCCGCCGTGCTGGCCCCGACCCCGCCGCGGCGCAAGCGCAGGGCCGAGGACGACGACGCCGATCCGACCGCCAACGACGCCATCGACGCGCCGCTGGTGCTGATCGCGCACGACCTCTCGCCGGCCGACATGCTGCAGTTCAAGAAGAGCGTGTTCGCCGGCTTCGTAACCGATGTCGGCGGCCGCACCTCGCACACCGCGATCGTCGCGCGCAGCATGGACATCCCGGCCGTGGTCGGCGCGCGCAGCGCGAGCCAGCTGGTTCGGCAGGACGACTGGGTCATCATCGATGGCGACGGCGGCGTGGTGATCGTCGACCCCTCACCGATCATCCTGGCCGAGTACGGCTTCAAGCAGCGCCAGAACGACCTCGAGCGCGGGCGGCTTTCGCGCCTGCGCCACAAGCCGGCCGTCACGCTGGACGGCCAGCGCGTCGACCTGCTGGCCAACATCGAGATGCCCGAGGACACCATCGGCGCGGTCAAGGCCGGTGCGGTCGGCGTCGGCCTGTTCCGCAGCGAGTTCCTGTTCATGGGCCGCGAAGCGCAACGCCTCACGCGCCTGCCCGACGAGGAAGAGCAGTACCAGGCCTACAAGCGCGCGGT
Source organism: Variovorax sp. LjRoot175 (assembly GCF_964253805.1). Lineage (NCBI taxonomy): Bacteria > Pseudomonadati > Pseudomonadota > Betaproteobacteria > Burkholderiales > Comamonadaceae > Variovorax > Variovorax sp. LjRoot175. The sequence continues at coordinate 418,647 of NZ_CAXURY020000001.1, forward strand.
CGAGGGCATGCAAGGCATGCCGGTCACGATCCGCACCATCGACGTCGGCGCCGACAAGCCGCTCGACGGCAAGTCGGTGCGCGACGACGGGCATCTGAACCCGGCACTGGGCCTGCGCGCGATCCGCTGGAGCCTGGCCGATCCGGCCATGTTCCTCACGCAGCTGCGCGCCATCCTGCGCGCCGCCGCCCACGGCGAGATCCATCTGCTGATCCCCATGCTCGCGCATGCGAGCGAGATTCGCCAGACGCTCTCGCTGATCGACTTCGCGCGTGCCGAGTTGGACAACCGCGGCGTGGTGCACGGCAACGTGAAGCTCGGCGCGATGATCGAGATCCCGGCCGCGGCGCTCACGCTCAAGACCTTCCTGAAGTACTTCGACTTCCTGTCGATCGGCACCAACGACCTGATCCAGTACACGCTGGCCATCGACCGCGCCGACGAGTCGGTGGCGCACCTCTACGACCCGGCCCATCCCGCGGTGCTGCGCCTGGTGGCCGAGACCATCGCCGAGTGCCGGCGCCAGGGCAAGGGCGTGAGCGTGTGCGGCGAAATGGCGGGCGACGTCATGTTCACGCGGCTCCTGCTGGGCATGGGGTTGCGCAGCTTCTCGATGCACCCCTCGCAGATCCTGGCCGTCAAGCAGGAGGTGCTGCGCGCCGACACGAGCAAGCTCGAAGCCTGGGCGCAGCAGGTGCTCGAGGCCGAAGAGCCGGCCGCCGCGCTCACGCCGGCCGCTGCGCCGCAATAAAACGAAACACGGCGAAACCGCCGCGAAAGGACTTCGCGGCGCCTGAATCGCACCATCGAGTCTTCCTGATCGACGTCCGATCAGTTCTCAAGGAAGACTCTCATGAAACCCTGGTTCAAACGTTCACTTTTCGGTTTCGCCGGTGCGGCACTCGTCGCGGGCAGCCTGGTCGGCTGCGGTCATCGCCATGGCTGGAGCGGCGCTTCCGAGCAGGACCGCGCCGAGTTCCGCGCCAGGATGGTCGAGCGCGTGGGCAGCAAGCTCGATCTCGATGCCGCGCAGAAGCAGAAGCTCACGGTGCTGACCGAGAAGCTGCAGGCCCAGCGTGCCGCGCTGCGCGGCGGCGGCGATCCGCGCGCCGAGTTCCGCGCCCTGTTCGCCGGTGCCAAGCTCGACCAGGAGCGAGCGAAGAAGCTGGTGGAAGACAAGACCGCCGCCATCCAGGTCGGCAGCCCCGAGGTGATCGCGGCCGCGGCCGACTTCTTCGACAACCTGAACCCGGCACAGCAGCAGAAGGTGCGCGAGTTCATGGAGCGCCGCGGTCGCTGGGGGCGCCATGGCTGAAGCATCTGCGCCGCGTTTCGTCGCACCGCGGGCGTCGGGCGCGCCCTGGGCCCGGCAAGCCCCGATCGAAGGCTCGTCGTCCGGCGCCACGCTGGGCGGCGTGCGCATCGTGCTGCGCCTCGAAGGCCTCGTTGTGCTCGCGGCAGCCGTGGCCGCCTACATGCACCTGGGCGCGGGCTGGGGCGCCTTCGCGATGCTGTTCCTGCTGCCCGATCTGTCCTTCCTCGGCTACCTCGGCGGTCCGCGCGTGGGCGCCATCGCCTACAACGCTGCGCACTCGTACATCGGGCCGGTCGCGCTGCTGGTGCTGGGCTTCGTCGGCGACGTGCCTGCCGCACTGGCCCTCGGGCTGATCTGGTGCGCACACATCGGCCTCGACCATGCGCTCGGTTATGGGCTCAAGTACGGCAACGAGTTCGGTGCCACGCACCTTGGCCGCATCGGGCGCGCCGACCCATGGTGAGCACGGCGATCCGATGCCGGCGGGCCTGATCCCGAGCTATGTGTTCGCCGGTATGCACAATCGCGGAATGCCCCGCATCCTGCTGATCGACGACGACGAGCACCTCGCCGCGCCGCTGGCCAGTTACTTCGCGCGCTTCGACTGCGCGCTCGAGAGCGTCACGCGCCCGAGCGAAGGCCTCGCGAAGCTGCGCGCCGGCCACTACGACGCCGCCATCCTCGACGTGATGCTGCCCGAGATGGACGGCTTCGCGCTGTGCCGCGAGATCCGCAAGGAGAGCGACATCCCTATCGTGATGCTGACCGCGCGCGGCGACGTGATGGACCGCGTGGTGGGCCTCGAGCTCGGCGCCGACGACTATCTGCCCAAGCCCTTCGAGCCGCGCGAGCTGGTGGCGCGCGTGCAGACCATCCTGCGCCGCCAGCGCGCGCCGGCGCCGGCCGCGGCCACGCAGCGTCGCGTGTTCGAGGGTTTGTCCATCGACCTCGACAAGCGCGAGGTGCTGCGCCAGGGCGAGCGCGTGGAACTGACGGGCACCGAGTTCGAACTGCTGGCGCTGCTGGCCGACCAGCCCGGCAAGGTCTGGAGCCGCGACGACATCCTCAACCGCCTGCGCGGCCACGAGGCCGAGCTCTACACGCGCGCGGTCGACATCGTCGTGAGCCGGTTGCGCAAGAAGCTGGAGCCGCTGGACTGCATCAAGACCCTGCGCAACGCGGGCTACACGCTCGCTGTCGGCAAGGGCCCGCCGTGAGGCGCAAGCACGGCACGCCGCGCCAGTGGGGCCATCGGTGGCGCCATTCGCTGCGGCTGCGGCTGATCACGGTGTTCGTGCTGCTCGCGATGGCGATGGCGGCCGTGTTCCTGAGCGGCATGCAGCGTGCGTTCTCCAGCGGCTGGCGCGAGGCGGCCCAGCCGCTGGTCGCCGACTACATGGACCGGCTGGTGGCCGAGCTCGGCACGCCGCCCGATGTCGCGCGCGCCGAGGCGATGGTCGTGCGGCTGCCGATCTCGATCCGCATCGAAGGCCCCAAGGTCAACTGGGATTCGCATCCCCAGCGCCGCTGGCGCGGCTTCGGCCCGCGCAGCGGCGACTGGCTCACGCGCAGCACCGCCGACGGCCACCGCGTGAGCTTCGGCCTCGGCACCCTGCCGTGGCAGCGCGAGCCGCACGGCATCGGCTGGATCACGCTGGCGCTGCTGCTGGGCCTGATCGTGCTCGCCTACGTCTATGTGCGCCGGCTGCTGCGGCCGCTCGACGACATCCGCGCCGGCGCCGAGCGCTTCGGCCGCGGCGCCTTCGACCAGCCGATCCCGCTGCGCCGGCGCGACGAGCTGGGCGACCTGGCGCAGCGCATCAACACCATGGCGCACGACATCCAGGCCATGCTCGATGCCAAGCGCGCGCTGCTGCTGGCGCTGAGCCACGAGCTGCGCTCGCCGCTGACGCGCGCCCGGCTCAACGCCGAGCTGCTGCCGGCCACGCCCGAAGGCGAGACCGAACGCGCCGCGCTCTTGCGCGACCTGGCCGAGATGCGCGACCTGATCAGCGACCTGCTCGAAAGCGAGCGCCTGGCCAGCCCGCATGCGGCGCTGCAGCGCGAGCCGGTGGACTTGGCGGCGCTGGTGCGCGAGGTGGCGGGCGAACACCCGGAAGGCGAGCGCGTCGTGCTCGACCTGGCCTCCAAGCTGCCGACACTGGCGCTGGACCGCCTGCGCATCCGTCTGCTGGTGCGCAACCTGCTCGACAACGCGCTGCGCTACGGCGCCGAAGCCGCCGAGCCGCCGCACATCGCGCTGCGCGCGGCGGGGCAGGGCGGCATCGAACTGGAAGTGCGCGATTTCGGGCCCGGCGTCGAGCCCGCGCAGCTCGAGCGCCTGACCGAGCCCTTCTACCGCACCGACAGCGCACGCCAGCGCGCGACCGGCGGCGTCGGCCTCGGCATGTACCTGTGCCGGCTGGTGGCCGAAGCGCATGGCGGCACGCTCCGCGTGCGCAACGCGCAGCCGGGCCTCGCGGTCAGCGTCGTGCTGCCTGGCGCCTGAACTCGCTCGGGCTGCCGCCAGTGTGTTCGCGGAACACGCGGCTGAAATGCGAGAGGTTGGAAAAGCCCGAGGCCAGTGCGATGTCGGTGATCGGCCGTGCCGCATTCGCCGGATCCACCAGGTCGCGGATGCAGCAGGCCAGGCGCTGGTGGAGGATGTAGCCGGCCAGCGTGTCCTCGTCGCCGGCAAAGGCGTTGTGCAGATGGCGCTTGCTGCAGCGCAGCGCCTGCGCAATGCCGTCGATGGACAAAGAAGGATCGCGCAGATGCTGCGCCATGTAAACGGCCCCACGGTGCACGACGAGGCGCAGATGCCCTTCGGCGGCGTCAAGGCCTCGGGCTACGGGCGCTTCGGCGGCAAGGCCGGCGTGGAGGCTTTCACCGAGCTGCGCTGGCTCACGGTGCAGACCACGCCGCGGCATTACCCGTTCTAGGCTACGCGTCGTGTCGCTTGCGCTACCGGCTTGCGCGGGGGGCGGGGCTACGATGCGCTCCCGCAGACAAGCAGCAGGAGACACGCCCATGAGCAGCAGCACCCTCACCAACCACCAGGTCCGCCTCGCCAAGCGCCCCGAAGGCCAGGCCACGCGCGACAACTGGCAGTTCACGACCGAGCCGGTCGGCGAGCCGGCCGAAGGCGGCGTCCTCGTCAAGACCCTGTCGCTCTCGCTCGACCCGGCCATGCGCGGCTGGATGAACGAGGGCAAGAGCTACATCCCGCCGGTCGAGATCGGCGCCGTCATGCGCGCCGGCGGCATCGGCCGCGTGACGGCCTCGCGCAACCCGGCCTTCGCGGTCGGCGATACGGTCTACGGCACGCTCGGCGTGCAGGAATACATCCTGATTCCGCAGGAGGACATCAAGCGCAACGGGCTCACCAAGATCGACCTGCGTGCGGGTTCGATCACCCAGTGGCTCAACGTGCTCGGCATGCCGGGCATGACCGGTTACTTCGGCCTGATGGACATCGGCCAACCGAAGCCCGGCGAGACGGTCGTCGTCTCGGGCGCCGCTGGCGCGGTCGGCCAGACGGTGGGCCAGCTCGCGAAGATCAAGGGCTGCCGCGCGGTCGGCATCGCCGGTGGCCAGGAGAAGTGCGACTGGGTGGTGAAGGAGCTCGGCTTCGATGCCTGCATCGACTACAAGGCCGGCCCCTCGGCCGTGCGCGACGGCCTGAAGGCCCATTGCCCCAAGGGCATCGATATCTACTTCGACAACGTCGGCGGCGAGATCCTCGACGCCGCGCTGGCGCGGCTCGCGCGCGGCGCGCGCATCATCATCTGCGGCGCGATCAGCCAGTACAACAACGCCAACAGCGCACCCGCGCAGGGCCCGAAGAACTACCTGAGCCTGCTGGTGAACCGGGCGCGCATGCAGGGCATGGTGGTGTTCGACTATGCCGACCGCTACCACCTGGCCGTGGCCGAAATGGCGGTCTACCTGAAGGACGGGCGCATGAAGAGCCGCGAGGACGTGGTCGAAGGCATCGACACCTTCCCCGAGGCGCTGACGCGCCTGTTCACCGGACAGAACTTCGGCAAGCTGGTGCTCAAGGTCGCAGAGTAAATGGCCCCCACGCTCTGTCACTGCGTGTACTCGCTGCCCCCCGAGGGGGCCGCAGCCCGCCTTGGGTCGGCCCGGCGCCGGGCTGAGCTCAGCGGGCGCGCGACCCCATCACCGCCGCGGAGATGATCAAGGCCGCCGCGAGCGCGATGGTCCAGCTCAGTGGCCGCGCCGTGACCATCAGCAGGAGCGCCGTCGATGCCAGCGGCGTGATGTAGCTCAGGATGCCGATCTGGCGCACGTCGCCGCGCTTGAGCGCCATGTCCCAGAGGAAGAAGGCTGCGCCCAGCGGGCCGAGGCCGCACAGCGCGACCAGCAGCCAGTCGCGCGAAGTGAGCGCCGCGGCCGGCTCCAGCAGGGCGTGACACAAGAGCGAAAGCGCGCCCGACACCAGGCCGAAGAGCCCGATGGCCGCGGTCGGGAACGTGGGCACGCGCCGGGTCCACAGCGAATAGCTGGCCCAGATGAAGGCCGAGCCCAGGGCCGGCGCAAAGCCCCAGTAGGCGCTGCTGGCCGAGGCCGCGCCAGCGCCGCGCGTGCCGAGGATCGCGATGGCAGCGCCCGCGAAGCCCAGCAGGGCCGCGACCACATGCAGCGGCCGCAGCCACACGCCCGGCAGCAGCGCCGGCGCCAGCACGACCATGAAGAGCGGCCACAGGTAGTTGACCAGGTTGGCCTCGACCGGCGGCGCATAGCGCAGCGCGATGAAGAGCAGGAAGTGGAAGCCGAACAGCCCGTAGACGCCCAGCGCCAGCGTGCGCGGCGGGACTGTCCAGGCCCGGCGGTCGCGCAGCACGGCGGGCCAGCTCATCACGCTGCCGATCATCAGCGCGAGCCCGGTCAGGAGGAAGGGCGGCAGGTGCGAGAGCGAAGTGCCCAGCGAGGCGAGCGTGCCCCAGAGGGCGATGGCGGCGAGTGCGTACAGCGTGGCGGACATGCGCCCGAGCTTAAGCGGCAGGCTCGTCGCGCAACGACGGTCCGTCGTCGAGGGACAACGGTCTTCAGTTCCTCCGCAGGGCGGCGGTAAGCGCCGAAGGCGAGCGGTAGCCCGTGCGCCGCGCGGTCTCCGCGACGCTCATGCCGCCGCTGCGCAGTTGCCGCGCCTGCAGCAGTCGCTGGCTTCGCAGCCATTGCATCGCAGCCATGCCCTGCTCATCGCGGCAGCGCTGGGCGAACTGGCTGGGGCTCAGGCACGCGACCGCCGCGAGATCGGCGACGCTCAGAGGCCGATGCCAGCGCGCCTGCGCCCATGCGGCCAATGCCGGCCAGTCGATGGCGCGCCTGCGGCCGTTCGGCACCACGGGCCCCCAGGCCTCCAGCAGCAGCGCCGGCGCATGGTGCAGCGCGGCCGCGGGCGGCGAAGCCTGCGTCACGCACAGCGCCAGGTAGCGCGCCAGGGAGAGCAGCTGCGGTGTCATCGGCGAGCGTCCCGCGCACTGCGCCCACAGGTCCTGCGTGGTGTCGAGCACGAGACATCGGCTGCCCGTGCGCGACTCGAAGTCGTGGCGATCGCCCGGCGTCACCACCCAGCCTTCGCCCGCGCCGATGCGTCGGCCGCGTCCCTCCACCTCCAGGTCCAGCACGCCATCGAGTCCCACCAGCACCTGGAAGTGCTCGTGCGCATGGCTGCCGCGCGAGGCGCCGTAGCGCCGCAGCGAAAGACCGTGCGGAGGCGACGAGGACGTGCTGTTGAACTGCATGGACGGGGCGCCGATTGTCCTCCCGTTCAGCCGGCCGAGCGCTGCAGCCGCATGGTGAGCGAGAAGCGATCCGCGGGGTGGACGGTGACCGTGACGTCGATCGTTTCGCCGCCGGCATCGAGGTAGCGGCGCACGATCTGCAGGGCCGCCGAGCCGGTTTCCACGCCCAACTGCCGCGCCATCGCCGCGGGCACTTCCAGCGCCTGCAGCTGCTGCACGATCTCGACCACGCGCCGGCCGTACTGCTGCTCGATCAAGGTGCTGACCAGCGTCTCCGGCGAATCGCGAACCCGCTCCACCAGGTCGGTGTAGGCCGGGTCCATGTACAGGTCGGTCCAGCAGATCGGCAGCTCGGGCTGCTCTTCGTCCATCCGCAGGCTGGAGATGCGCAGCCACGCCGTTCCTTCCGCGCAGCCGAGCAGGCGCGCCAAGGCGCCCTTGGCCTCGACCGTCTCGACCTCGCGTACCACCCGCACGTGCGTCGCTCCGAACTGCACCACGTCCTCGACCGAGGCCAGCGACTGCTGGAAGCCGACCTGCGGCGTTGCCGACTCCACGCGCGTGCCGACGTTCTTGCGGCGCGACACCAGGCCCAGTTGCTGCAGTTCCTGCAACGCGGCGCGCACCGTGTGCCGGCTGGTCTTGTAGTGGTCGCGCAGCTCCAGTTCGGTCGGCAGCAGCGTGCCTACGGGGTAGTGGCCCGAAGTGATGCCTTCCTTGAGGTGTCGCGCGATATCGGAGAAGCGGGGCTTGTTCATCGTGGGCGTGATTCTGAGGCTCAGGGTTAACACCGAGTTGTGATTATGTTCGGACATATTAAAGTTAAATATGTCCGAACATATGAAGGTCCACATGTCCTCTTCATCCATGCCGATGGCCAGCACCGTCGTCGATTCGATCCTGTTCCGCGACGCCTTCGGCACCGCGAAGATGCGCTCGCTCTTCTCCGACCGCGCATTGATCCAGCGCTACATCGATGCCGAGGTCGCGCTCGCGAAGGCCGAGGCACGCGTCGGCGTGATCCCGCAGGAGGCGGCCGAAACGATCGCGCGCGAATCCACCATCGAGCGCATCGACTTCGACCACATGCGCGAGGAGACCGACATCGTCGGCTACCCGATCCTGCCGCTGGTGCATCAACTGGTGGCAATGTGCGGCGAGGCCGGCCGCTATGTGCACTGGGGCGCGACCACGCAGGACATCATGGACACCGCGGTGGCGCTGCAGGTGCGCGATGCGCTCGACAGCATCGACGCCGACATTCGCGAATTGCGCGCCATCCTGGCCGGGCTCGCGAAGAAGCACCGCGACACGCCGATGGCCGGCCGCACCCACCTGCAGCAGGCCCTGCCTGTGACCTTCGGCTACAAGGTCGCGATCTGGCTCGCGATGTTCGATCGCCACCAGCAGCGCCTGGCCGAGTTGCGCCCGCGCGTCGCGCTGGTCGAGTTCGCCGGCGCCGCGGGCACGCTGGCCTCGCTCGGTGACAAGGGTTTCGAAGTCCAGCAGGCGATGGCCGAAGAGCTCGGCCTGGGCGTGCCGGCCACCACCTGGCATGTGGCACGCGACGGCTTCGCCGAGGCGGTGAACCTGCTGGCGCTCGTGACCGGCTCGCTCGGCAAGATCGCGCTCGACATCATGATCATGGCCTCGACCGAGTTCGCCGAGGTCTACGAGCCCTTCGTCAAGGGACGCGGCGCCAGCAGCACGATGCCGCAGAAGCGCAACCCGATCTCCAGCGAACTGATGCTGGCCGCATCGAAAGCGGTGCGGCAGCACGCCGGGCTGATGGTCGATGCGATGGTGCAGGACTTCGAGCGCGCCACCGGCCCATGGCATGCCGAGTGGATCGCGATTCCCGAGAGCTTCATCCTCACGGCGGGTGCGCTGCACCAGGCCAAGTTCGCGCTCGGCGGCCTGGTCGTCGATGCCGAACGCATGAAGCACAACCTCGGCATCAGCCGCGGCCTGATCGTGGCCGAGGCGGTGATGATGGGCCTGGCGCCCCACACCGGCCGCCAGCACGCGCATGACCTCGTCTACGACGCCTGCCGCACGGTGAACGAGAAGGGCGGCACGCTGGCCGAGGCGCTGGCCGCGCTGCCCGAAGTCACGAAGCACCTCGACCGCGCCGCGATCGACCGCCTGACCGACCCCGCCAACTACCTCGGCCTCGCGCCGCAGATGGTGGACCGCGCGCTTGCGCTGTCTGCGAAGGCGCAGCACTGAATTCTCCCGACCCCACCCTTCATTCCATTCCAGGAGACATGAGCATGCGTTTCATCAAGACTCTTCTGTGCGCGCTCGCGGCCGCCGCCGCCGTGGGTGCCGCGCACGCCCAGGCCTACCCCGCCAAGCCGATCACGTGGATCGTGCCCTTTGCCGCGGGCGGCCCGACCGACGCGCTGGCGCGCAGCATCGCCGAGCGCGTGGCGCGCGAGGTCGGCCAGCCGATCGTGATCGACAACGCGCCCGGCGCAGGCGGCACCATCGGTGCAGCCAAGGCCGCGCGCGCCGCGCCCGACGGCTACACCATGCTGGTCGGCCACATGGGCTACATGGGCGCCGCGCCGGCGCTCTACAAGAAGTTGAACTACGACCCGGTGAAGGACTTCGAGCCCGTGTTCCGCTTTCCCGATACGCCGCTGGTGCTGATGGTGCGCAAGGAGCATCCGGCCAGGAACATCAAGGGGCTGATCGACTTTGGCAGGAAGAATCCTGACAAGCTCTTCATCAGCAATGCCGGCGTGGGTTCCAGCTCGCACCTGATCGCGGCGCTGGTCGCGAGCGCGGCCGGCGTCAAGGTCACGCTGGTGCCATACAAGGGCGCGGGCCCGGCATTGGTGGATGTGATCGGCGGCCAGGTCGACGGCATCTTCGACCAGACCAACACGGCGCTGCCGCAGATCACCGAGTCCAAGGTGCGTGCGCTCGCCGTCACCTCGAAGGTGCGCCTGCCGCAGTTGAAGGACGTGCCCACGCTGGCCGAGACCGTGCTGCCCGGCTTCGAGGCGTCGACCTGGTACGGCATCTACGCGCCCAAGGGAACGCCCAAGGCCGCGCTCGACAAGGTCCAGCAGGCCTATCTGAAGGTCATGACGGACAAGGCCTTCACCGACAAGATGAGCGCGCAGGCGATCCAGATGCTGCCGACCGAGCAGTACACCGGCGCCGCGCTGGGCAAGCACACCGAGGCGGAGGTGGCGCGCTGGAAAGCGGTCGCGGCCAAGACCAACATCTCGCTGGACTGAACCCCATGTCGGCCCTGCGGGTGGAGCACGATGCCTTCGGTCCGGTCGAGATTCCGGCCGACCGCTACTGGGGCGCGCAAACGCAGCGCGCACTGGGCGTCTTCGAGATCGGCGAGGAGCGCTTCCCCGCCTGCCTGATCCATGCCTTCGGCTTGCAGAAGATGGCCGCCGCGCGCGCCAACCTGCGCTGCGGCGCGCTCGACGCGGCGTTGGCGCAGAAGATCGTCGCCGCCGCCGAAGAGCTGCGCGTCGGCCGCTTCGACGATCACTTCCCGCTCACCGTCTGGCAAACAGGGTCGGGCACGCAAACCAACATGAACGCGAACGAGGTGATCGCGAACCGCGCCAACGAGTTGCTGGGCCAGCCGCTGGGCACACGCGCGCCGGTGCATCCCAACGACCACGTCAACGCATCGCAATCGTCCAACGACAGCTTCCCGACCGTGATGCACCTGGTGGCGCTGCTGGAACTCATGCATCGGTTGGGGCCCGCGTTGATGCTGTTGCGTCAACGGCTGGACGAGCGCGCAGCGGCCTTCGCCGACGTGCTGAAGATCGCGCGCACGCACCTGATGGATGCCGTGCCGATGACCATGGGGCAGGCCTTCGATGCCTTCGCCCGCCAGATCGGCCACGGAATCGACCGCATCGACGCCACGCTGCCGCGCCTGTGCCTGCTGGCGCAGGGCGGCACCGCGGCCGGCACCGGGCTCAATGCACCGCTGGGCTTCGATGCCGCCTTCTGCGAGGAGCTGAACGCGTTGACCGGCATGGCCTTTGCGCCCAATCCCAGCAAGTTCGAAGGCATGGCGGCGCACGACACGCTGGTCGAGGTCTCGGGCGCGCTCAACGTCGTCGCGGCTTCGCTGGTCAAGATCGCCAACGACATCCGCCTGCTCGGCTCGGGGCCGCGCTGCGGGCTGGGCGAACTCGTGATTCCGGACGACGGGCTGACCAGTTCGATCATGCCGGGCAAGCGCAATCCGACGATCGCTGAAGTGGTGGTGCAAGCGAGCCTGCAGGTGATGGGCAACCACGTCACCATCACGATGGCTGGCGCGTCGGGGAACTTCGAGCTCAACGTTGCCAAGCCGGTGCTGATCCACAACCTGCTGCAGTCGATCCGCGTGCTGGCCGACAGCGCCCGCGTGTTCTCCGAGCGTATGGTGAAGGACATCGAGGTGGACAGGCCGCGCCTTGCCGCCCATGTCGACCATGCGCTGCTGCTGGTCACCGCGCTCAATCCCGTGCTGGGTTACGACCGGGTCGCGCAGATCACGAAGACCGCGCTCGAACGGAACATCAGCCCGCGGGATGCGGCCGTCGCGCTGGGCTTCCTGAGCGCCGCGGACTACGACCGGCTGGTTGATCCGTCGGCGATGGCCGGGCTTCCAGGCAAGCCGGTGGCTAGCCGAGCCTGAGCAGCAGTGCCGAAGCGGCGCACACCAGCAGGAAGGGGATGCTGATGCGATGGAACTCGCGCAGTCCGTGCGGCACCTTGGCCAGGCGCAAGGCGATCAGGTTGGCCAGCGACCCCAGCACGCAGCCGAAGCCGCCGACGCTGACGCCGGCCGCCAGCGCCGGCAGGTCGTGCACGTAGTGCTCCAGCAGGATGGCCGCCGGCACGTTGCTGATGAACTGCGAGGCGAGGATCGCGGCGAGGTAGGCACGCCAGCCCTCGGCGATAGTCCATTGGCCGAGCAGCGATGCGACGGCGGGCAGCTCGGCCAGCTGGCGCAGGTCGACGAACATCAGCGCGATGATCGCGAGCAGCGCCCAGTCGACGCCGAGCAGCACGCGCGGGCGCAGCAGCAGGAAGGCACCGAACACCACAGCCAGCCCGGCCGTGAGCCAATGGCGATCGAGCGCGATCACGAAGCCGATGAAGAGCAGGGCAGACAACACAAGCAGCCGCGGCTGCATGGGCGCCGCGTCGCCGGCCGGCTTAAGTAGGATCGGCGCGCGCGGCACCAGGAAGCGGATGGCGAGGAAGAGCCAGAACAGCATCAGCGCCACGGTCGGCGCCATCATGCCCATGAAGCCGACGAAGCTCTCGCCCGAGCGATGCCAGAGAAAGAGGTTCTGCGGATTGCCGATCGGCGTGAGCGCGGAGCCCGCGTTGACGGCCAGCGCTTCCAGCACCACCAGCCGCGCCAGCGGCAGATGCGCCTGCGCCGCCAGCACGCGCGTGAGCGGCACCAGCAGGAACAGGCTCACGTCGTTGGTGACCAGCGCCGAGAGCAGCGCCGCGCTCGCGGTGAGCAGAAAGACCAGGCTTCGCAGCTCGGCGGTGCGCGACAGCAGCCGCGCGGCGGCGGCCTGCAGCATTCCGCTCTTCTCCACGCCCTGGGTGATGACCAGCAGGCCGGCCAGTGCGCCGATGGTCTGCCAGTCGATCAGCAGCAGGTAGTCCGCCGGCGCACGCGGCCGTGCGATCGCGAACCCGAAGGCGACCAGCGCCAGCACCCACAGCAGCGTGTTGCTGCCGCCGTGCACGGGCGCGGCTTCAGCGCGCGGCGTCGCGCTCACGCAGCTCGCGCTTGAGCACCTTGCCGATCGCGCTGCGCGGAAGCTCGTCGATGAGCTGCAGGCGCGCGAGGCGCTGGGTCTTGCCGAGCTGGGCATTGGCCCATTGCAGCAGCGCATCGGCGCCGGTGTCGTCGCCCGCGCGCCGCACCACGAAGGCCACCGGCGTCTCACCCCATTGCTCGGAGGGCACGCCGATCACCGCGACATCGGCCACCGCCGCATGGCCGCGCAACACCGCCTCGAGATCGCTCGGATAGATGTTGAAGCCGCCGCTGATGATCATGTCCTTCTTGCGATCGAAGAGCGTGAGAAAGCCTTCGTCGTCGAAGCGCCCGACATCGCCGGTGCGGATGAATCGCTTGCCCGCGGGGTCGAACCATTCGGCTTCGCGCGTCTTCTCCGGCTGGCGGTGGTAGCCGACCATCATGCCGGCCGAATGGCCCACCACTTCGCCGGCCTCGCCGGGTGCGACTTCACGGCCGCTTTCGTCGATCAACCGGATGTCGCTGCCCTCGGCCGGCTGGCCGACCGTGTGCAGCTTGTCCGGGTGCAGGTGCGCCTCGAGGATGCAGGTGCCGCCGCCCTCGGTCATGCCGTAGAACTCGATCAGGCCGCCGGGCCAGCGCTTCAGCACGTCGGCCTTCAGCGCCGCGTTGAAAGGCGCGCTGGTGCTGAACTTGAAGCGGAAGCTCGAGAGATCGTGCGCATCGAAGGCCGGATGCGCCATGAGGCGCTGGTACTGCACCGGCACCAGCATCGTGTGCGTCACGCGATGCTGCTCGGCCAGTTTCAGATAGCCGGCCGCGTCGAACTTCGGCATCAGGATCACGCAGCCGCCGTACGCGATGGTCGGAAAGAACACCACCAGCGTGGTGTTGGAGTAGAGCGGCGTCGACAGCAGCGTCACCGTGCCGCGCCCGTATTCGTACTTCGCGCCGCGCCGCACATGGGCCCAGCGCATGCCATGCCCCTGCACGATGCCCTTGGGCTCGCCGGTGGTGCCCGACGAATAGATGATGTTGAAGGGCCAGGCGGGCTCCGGCTCGACGGCCGCGGGCCGCTTACCGGACGGCGCGAGCCAGGCTTCGAGCGCGCACCCGGCCGCGCAGCCGTCGAGCGCGATGCGCGGGCCGCCTGCTGCTGCCGCATCGCCGATCACCTCGGCAGCGGCCGCATCGACGAACAGGATGCGCGCCTCGGCGTCCTCGATCATCCGCGCCAGGCTGGCGGGGGTGGAGCCCGGCGCCAGCGGCGCGACCGCGATGCCGGCGCGCAGGGCGCCCAGGAACACCGCCGCGTAGTTCACGCTCGACGCGGCACAGACCGCGATCGCATCGCCTGCGCGCAGGCCGTCGCGTTGAAGGCTGGCGGCAACGCGGTCCATCAGCGCGTCGAGCGCGCCGTAGTTGAGCGTGCGCGTGCCGTCGATCAGCGCGGCCCGTTCGGGCGATTCATGCGCATGAATCCGGATCAGCTCGGCGATCACGCCGAAGTCGCGGTTCATCGCCGCCTGGAAGTCGGTCATACGTGGTGAGAAGGATGTGGCACGCACAGGATACCGAAGTCCTGGCTGCCAAGGATGCCAACGGCAGGAGGTGATCGGACGCCGGCTTCGGCATCCGCCGCCTCAGCGGTCCGTCTCTCGATACCAGTAGGTCCGTTTCCGTATGTTCTTGATCGGGATGACCGGCTTTTGCGCCCCCAGGCCGGACTTGCCGTCGGCGCCAGAGCCACCGCCGCCGCCGATCAGGAAGGGCAGCTGGCGGTCCGTGCCGCCGACGTTGACCGTGACGATGCCGAACACGGGCGACGGCGCCAGCCCGCCGCCGTCGAGCACACTGAAGCTCGAAGCGCCGGTGAGGAAGTTCACCGAATAGCTGCGTGCCGTGCCGAGATTGGCCTGGCAAGTGGTGCTGCTGGGAACGATGGGTTGGTTGGTGCCGAAGTAGACCAGGCCGCCGACGGTCGTCGGCGCGTTCACGCCCTTTTCTCCAGCCCCGGCCAGGGTGATGTAGAAGCCGTTCAGCGAGCCGTCGTACGGAATCGTGTTGGTGGCCTTGAACAGCGTCGCCGGCGCGTCGTCGAGGATGCTGCTGGTGGCGTCGCGCACCGGCGTCCAGCCGCTCGCGCTCATGCCGACCTTGGTGTCCTTGATCATGTAGAAGCGGTTCACGATGCCGGTGGCCTTATGGGTTTGCAGCGGGTGCTCCCGGTCACCGGTGATGTCGAGCACCACGTCGTAGTTCTTCGTCAGCACCACGTCCGGGGGGAAGAAGAACTTGCGCTTGGTGGCGCTGGCGGCGCTTCCGCCCAGAGCGGCGAAGTGGGTGGCCTGCCAGGTGCTCATGTCGCCGCTGCCGGTGGGCTGCAGGTCCACGCGCCAGATGTTGCCGCCGGTATCGGCCGCATAGAGCCGGTCGATGAGGCCATCGAAGTCGCGATCCACCAGCGTGACGTCGGCGGGGATCGAGTAAGTCATCTCGGCCAGCTTGCAAGGGTTACCCGTGCAGCTGCTGCCTGCGCCGCCCGGGCCCGCCCGCCACAGCACGTTGCCGTTCACCGCGTCGACGATGAAGATCCCACGGCCCATGGTGTCGGCGTTCGGCGGCTCGACATCTTCGTTGATGTCGTAACCCGCACCGAAGATCAGCACCGGGTTGGCATGGCCCTTGATCATGGCCACCTTCGGCTGCGACCATGTCTGCCCGAGTTCCGCGAAGTCTGTGTCGGCATTGCTGCGCTTCCACATGAACTTGGGGTTCGTGGGATCGCTCACGTCGAGCGCATAGAGCAGGCGGCCGCCGCGGCGCGCCGACAGGAAGATGTAGGCCTTCCCGGTGGCGCTGTTCTGGTAGACGCTGGGTGCGCCGTCGAAGAAGTAATTCTTCGGGGTGCCGGTGGTCAAGGTGCCCAGCTTCAGGGTCGGACTGTTTTCGTAGAGCCGCTGCAGGCCCGGGTAGAACTCCGAGGGCACGAAGCTCCACAACTCGCCGCCCGGCGGGATGCTGGTAGTGGCGCCGGTCGCGTCCTTCATGGTGAGGGCGCAGGTCGACGACACCGTGCAGTTGCCCTTTGGCTTGCTGCTGTCGGTGGGGTTGTTCGGCTGGTTGCCGTTGATGGCGCGGAACATGCCGTCGTTGGCGCCGTAGAACACCACCACGCCGGTCGTGCCGCCGTAGTTGATCACCGCGGGGCGGGAATGCAGGACGTCGCCGTGGACGGAGCCGCGGATCTTGATGCTGGCGTCGGGCGGGCTGCTCGACTCCCCGCCCGCTGCGGCGTCGCCGGCCGCATTGGTGTCTTCGCCGCGTGCCCAGTTGATCAGGTTGGCCGCGGTCACCTTGCTGTCCGTGATACCCAGGGCCGTCGAGCTGAGATTCGTGTTGTCGGCCTTGAAGGGCATCGTGCTCAAAGCCGCATTGGCGTTGCAACCGGTGCCGATGCAGGTAAATACGTTGCGCGCGGTAGTGGGCGTCGTGACGGCCGCGGTCGCCGAATAGGTGTCTGTCAGGTACTTGAGCCGAATCTGTTGCCCGACGCCACCCTTCTCGACGACCTGCCCATCCTCCCAGTCGTACCCGTCCTTGGCGCCCTGCTCCTTGAAGGCGTTGAGCCAAAAGCCGCCCTTGGAGTCGGGCAGGGAAGCGATGGCCTTGGAGGTCCAGAAGCTCACTGCCGAGGGCGAAATGAAGCCCGTGCCCGCTGCGCTCAGTGCCCGGTTGGCGTTGGTGCCGATCGAGTACGTGCCCCAGGAGGCGTCGGCGAGGAACAACTGCGGCGCCGTCGGGTCGGTGATGTCGACGCCGAACTGGTATTGCTTGAGGTTGCCCTGCCAGCGCGGATTGACGTCGCCGTCGGGGCGGAACATGCCCATGTAGATCTGGTTGAGGTAGGTGCCTTGCGTGTTGGCGCTCACCGGCAGCACCGGCGCCGCGAACACGCTGTTGACGGCCTGCACCTCGTTGAAAATCTGGACGATGGCATCGATCAGGCCCTGGACATCTCCGAGCTCGACCAGGAAATGCTTTCCGCCGCCATGTTCGGAGGACATGCTGACCATGAGCTGTTCGTAGTCAGGATTGCTGCCATCGCTGAGGATGATGGTGTAGGTCCTGATCCCCGGGTAGGTCGTCGCAAGATTGGGCGAGCTGCCCGTGTACATGAAGTTCGCCCATTCGTCCGCATAGTCGCTGCGGTACTTGCCGGAGGCCGACGTCCAGGCCGGCAGATCCAATTGCGCAGGAAGTGCGCTCAAGCCTGCTGCGGCCTGCAAGGCCGTGCCGCCCCGGGTGCCGGCGTCCTGCGGCTTCTGGTTGTTGGTGGCGAGCGTGATGTAGAGAACGAAGTTCTTGCCGCAGGCTTGCTGGTTCGCCAGGCCCGGGTAGGTGGTGCCCGAGAGGCCGGTCTTGCCCTGGTAGAAGGCCCAGGCTTCCTGCATCGCCTGTGCGATCTGGTTGTTGTTGCCCTTGTCATCGTTGAGACTCAGCGCCTCGATGCGCCGGAGCATCTTGCCGACGTTCTTGCTGTTGTCGGAGCTGGTGCCCTCCATGAGAAGCAGCGAGCCGGGCGCCGGCGAAGGAGCGGGCATGACGAAGGTGCCCCCGTCGGTGGGGCCCCCCGGGAAGTACATCAAGCCCAGATTGATGTTGCCGTTGAGTGCCGCGTTGCTCCCGATCTTGGAGACCGCGCCGTGCAGGCCGCATTGTTCGAAGCCGAGGTTCTTGTTTGGATCGTTGACCGTCAGGGATGGGCATGTGAAGCTCGAACTCGCGCTGGCCGCCGCCGCGTTGTCGAGAATGATCAACATGTTCGGGATGCCGCCGCCGGACGTGCCCTGGTAGATGTCGATGTCTTCGGCCTGTACCGCGGCGCTGGCCAGCGTCAGCAGGGCCAAGGCGCCCAGTTGTGGAAATTGTGAGGGGCGCATCGGTCCTACTCCTGATTGATCAGCACGCGGCGCCAACGGCCACGCGCACGGCGATGCCCTGGTGCACGGTCGGAGTCGACTCCTCCTCCTCCTCCGTGCGCCCCGGCGGCTTGGCGTTGGCATTGACTTCCCAGTTCGAGTTCGAGCACAGCGAATTGCCGCTCGCGCCCGAGCCGACGATGCCCGTGTTCTGCGAAGCGCCGCTGGCATAGCAGGGCTGGTCGTCCGTGTTGGTGGCGTCCAGCTCGCTCAGCTTGATCGGCTTGACAGCGGTACAAAGCGGCTTCTCCACTTTGACGGTGTAGGGGGCCTGGCCGCTGTTGTTGATGTCTATCCGCCACACCCTCTCCACCGGCAGCGAAGTGAAGTCGGCGCTGATCGTGTTTTCGATCGCATGCTGCGCGGCCGCGGCGGCCTCCTTTTGGATCTGCATGTTGCCGACCAGCTTGGTGTTGACGTTCACGGCCTTGATGGACGAGACGACGATCAGCGTGATCACCATCAGAAAGATCATCGAGATCAGCAAGGTGGCGCCTGCCTGCATGCGCGGCGAGGCGCTGCGCCTGGAGCGGTTCATGGTGTTTCCCTCTGGCCCGAGCTGTTGTACAGACGCGCGACCGTGCTGTAGACGTGGCGCTTGATGCGGTCGTTGAAGGGGCCCGCGACCGGCACGGCCAGGCCCATGTTGTAGGTTCTGGCGTCCGTCCAGCCGCCGCTGGGCTCGGTGTTGCGCGCCAGCACGTGAATGCGAATGGCCATTACGTTGGCCCAGTTGGCCATTGCCACGGTCCAGTCGTAGGCCGGCGTGGTTTGCGGGCATACGGCGACGGCAATTTCCGCCGCAGGCGGGCTGGCCGGATTGCTGGTGTAGCAGTCTGGAGAGCCGTTGGCGTCCATGTCGATTCCGTAGTCGAGCTGCAGGTTCTCGATGCCTTCGACCAGCGGGGTGATCTTCATCTCGCCGTTCAGGTACTCGGCCATCTTGAGCGTGGGAATGGTGTCGGTGCCGCACACATTGCAGGTGCTCACGAAGTACACGTGCTGCACGATCTTGCGCAGTGGCGCAAGGTTGCTCGGCAGGCAGTCCTTCTGCATCAGCGGGAAGCTGGCCGCAGAGGCGCCGGCTGCAGCCGCAAAGGGCAGCGTGTCGTTCGAGCAGGTGGAAACCTGCAGGTAGGCCTCGGCCGCGACTGCCGATGCGAGACTCTCGGGGTCCTTGGTGCTGACGCGCGTGACGATCAACATGGTGGTGTCCGCCATGACATTGCTGATGCAGCTCGGCGTGCTGCTCAGTCCGTAGATCGGCAACGGAACTGTGGAGGTGCCCGGGCTCGTCATTGCAAAGTAGCCGAGGGCTGCGACATTCGTGGGGCAGGCCACCGGCGCCACGGTCGCGAAAGCGGTGCTCGAAGAAGCGCCGACGAAACCGGCCATCTGGATGTCTTCACTGAGCACCTGGAGCGCGTAGCGGCCGTTTTCGATCTGGCGCCCGGTCTTGTCGAGCTCGGAGCGCGAGCCCACGGTCGAGACCAGCAAGCTGATCAGGCCGATCATCAGGAACAGGCCGAGCGTGATGGCCACCATCAGCTCGACCAGCGTGAAGCCGCGGTTGTGCCGCCGGTAGCCGGAATGCATGCGCGCTCTCACGACAACGCCCCGATCCGCACCTTGGTCGTGACAACCCGGTGCAATTTTTCGTCGCCGTAGGCTCCGTTGCCGCAGGGAAATGCCGTGCTGCCATCGGCCAGGGTCGGCGCGGCCGTCTTGGCCAGGCCTTGCCACGACACGGCGATCAGATAGATGTTGTTGGCGGCGTCGTCGACGGTCACGCAGCCGATGGCTCCGATCATGGCGCCGAGCTTGGCGCCCGACTGGGTTTCGGCTTGGCCACTGATCAAGTCTTTCCAGGCCATGAGATCGGCAGCAACCTGGGTTTGCTGCTGCACGTTGCCGGCGGTGCAGGCCGGCACGGTGGCGCTGGCCGCGCTCAACTGCAAGCCGGTGGCACCATTCGAATAGCAGCTCGCGACCTTCCGGTTCGCATTGAGACGATCGGCCATGTCCTGCACGAGCTGCAGGGCTTTGATCCGCTGGTAGGCCTCCATCTCGGCAACGTTGGCGCGGCTGCTCACGCCTGCCAGGCCGAGCAGCCCGAAGAGCAGGATCACGAGCGTGATCAGGACTTCGATCAGTGCGACGCCATGCTGGGGGGCGGCCGTGCGGCGCGGGCGAGCCGGAATGCGCGGTGCCATCTAGCAAGCCCCCATGCTGCTGCTCGGCAGGCCATTCAGCCCGATGGAGATGCAGCGCGAATTGACGCCTGCCATGGTGGCCGACGGCGCGATGGTGAACTTGGTGCTGGTGGTCACGGTGCGGCCGTCCTTGCCATAGGTGATGACGTCAAGGTCGCTCGAGTCGCTGATGGCGATGTTCTTGTACGCTTCCTGGCTGTGGAGGACGTTAGAGCTGTCCTTCACTTCCCAGCCTTCGTCCCAGGCGCTGCCTGTCTTCGCCAGATTGACGTTGCGATTGCGGGTCACGGCTTCGCTGCGAGCGAGCGTGAGCTCCGCCATCAAGTCGAACGAAACGTTGCGGATGCGCTGGTTCGCAACGAAGGTGCTGAACGAGGGCAGCGCAAGCGCAGCGAGGACGCCCATTACCGTGATCACGGTGACCAGTTCGATCAGGGTGAAGCCGCGGACGTGGCGGCGCGTGCGGCGACGGCTTACCAGCATCCCGCAGCCCCGCTTGTGCCTAATGCTTCCTTCTTTCCCGCTTCGTCGATCTTCAGCGTTGCGCAGGCGGTGTCGCTCGCGGCCTGACTACTGCCGATCTTCGGCGTGGCGGTGATGGTGAATCCCGGCGGTGTCGTGCCGGCCTTGGGGACCGCCGTGACGGTGTAGTTGGGCGACACATTCGACGGAATTGGATAGTTCAACGCATCCAGATTCGGGGCGTAGCTCCGCGCGTCCAAGAGGTAGCGCTGCTCCAAGTTGCTGAGCTCGAGCATGTAGCCCTGGGCGGCCGATCGATTAGAACGAACGATGTAGTTGGTGTACGAGGGATAGGCGATCGCTGCCAGGATGGCGACGATCGCCACCGTCACCATCAACTCGATCAGGGTGAAGCCACGCGATTGCCGTCGCCCATTGCAGCGGGCACGCCGGCTTGGCAGCGTGAATGCAGTCGACGGCAGTTCCAGAAACTGATGCATGGAGGCCAATCCCTTCGAGCGCCCAGAAATTTCAAAACGTGACTATATGGTAACAATGTGAAAAATTCACATTCAACGATCGCTCATGCGTGAGAAGGCTTTTCGCGCACAAGTTCACGCCTGGGCAGGGCCAGATGAAGGCGCAGCCTTCGGGGCCTGCCAAATGGACGAAAAACGAGGCGCGCGCACAGGACGCGGCTCACGCGATCAGCTTGCGCCTCGAGAATTCCGCAGTGGGTTTTTTACGTTGAGCAGGCCGAGCGCGCAAGGCACTTGCTGGCACTGGCGTGTGAGGTGTGTGCGCTCGCGCGCTGAAGCCCCCGGGCAGGCTTGCGCTCGAGGCCTAGACCCCGGCCGCGTGCGCCTGCTGGTCGGCGTGGTAGCTGCTGCGCACCATCGCGCCGACCGCGGCATGGCTGAAGCCCATCTTGTAGGCCTCTTCCTCGAACATCTTGAATGTGTCGGGATGCACGTAGCGGCGCACCGGCAGGTGGCTGCTGCTGGGCGCGAGGTACTGGCCGATGGTCAGCATGTCGATGTCGTGCGCACGCATGTCGCGCATGACCTGCAGGATCTCTTCGTCGGTTTCGCCGAGGCCGACCATGATGCCGCTCTTGGTCGGCACCTCGGGATGCAGGGCTTTGAACTTCTTCAAGAGGTTGAGGCTGAACTGGTAGTCGCTGCCGGGGCGCGCTTCCTTGTAGAGGCGCGGCGCGGTCTCCAGGTTGTGGTTCATCACGTCGGGCGGCGCGGCCTTGAGGATTTCCAGCGCGCGGTCGTCGCGGCCGCGGAAGTCGGGCACCAGGATCTCGATCTGCGTTTGCGGCGAGAGCTCGCGGATGTTGCGGATGCAGTCGACGAAGTGCTGGCTGCCGCCGTCGCGCAGGTCGTCGCGGTCGACGCTGGTGATCACCACGTACTTGAGGCGCAGCTTGGCGATGGTCTTCGCGAGGTTGAGCGGCTCGTCCTTGTCCAGCGGATCGGGCCGGCCGTGGCCGACGTCGCAGAAGGGGCAGCGCCGCGTGCACTTGTCGCCCATGATCATGAAGGTCGCGGTGCCGTTGCCGAAGCACTCGCCGATGTTGGGGCAGGAGGCTTCCTCGCACACCGTGTGCAGGTTGCTCTCGCGCAGGATCTGCTTGATCTCGTAGAAGCGGGTGGTCGGGCTGCCGGCCCTGACGCGGATCCAGTCGGGCTTCTTGAGCACCTCGCCCTGCTGGATCACCTTGACCGGGATGCGCGACAGCTTGGCCGCGGCCTTCTGCTTGGCCAGGGGGTTGTAGCTTTCGGGGCCTTGTGCGTCGCGCACGACTTCGAGGGTGCTCATGGCTTCTCTTGAGTGGGGCTCAAGGCGCGAGGTAGGCGGCCAGCTTGTTGGCCAGCACCTGCGCGGCTTCGTCCCAGGTTGTTTGAACGCCGATTGTAGAAAGATCGACGGTTTCGAGCCCTGCGTAGCCGCAGGGGTTGATGTGCGAGAAGGGTTCCAGGTCCATCGCGACGTTGAGCGCGACGCCGTGGTAGGTGCAATGGCGGCTGACCTTGATGCCCAGCGCGGCGATCTTGCCCAGGCCGCGGAAGGGGTCGGCGGGTTGCGTCGGGCCGGTCAGTGCGGCATGCGAAAACGGGTCGTCAAGCCGCACATAGATACCCGGCGCGCCGCCCACGCGGTGGCCGGTGACGCCGAAGTGCGCCAGCGTGCGGATCACTGACTCCTCGATGCGAAAGACGTATTCCTTCACGTAGTAGCCGGCGCGCCGCAGATCGACCAGCGGATAAGCCACCACCTGGCCGGGGCCGTGGTAGGTCACCTGGCCGCCGCGGTCGGTCTGCACGACGGGGATGTCGCCGGGGTTCAGCACATGGTCGGCCTTGCCGGCCAGGCCCTGGGTGTAGACCGGAGGGTGCTCGCAGATCCAGAGCGTATCGGCGGTGTCGGGCGTGCGCTCCCGCGTCGCCTGCTGCATCGCCGCGTAGGTCGGCGCGTAGGCGACGCGGCCGAGCCACACGGCCTCGAGCGCTTTGCTCAGAGCACCACCTTGACCATCGGATGCGCGGACAGCGCCATGTAGATGGCGTCGAGCTGCTCGCGGCTGGTGGCAGTGACGGTGATGGTCACGCCGAGGTAGTTGCCGGCCTTGCTGTTGCGCAGTTCGATGGTGCTGGCGTCGAAGTTCGGATCGAACTGCTCGGCGATCAGCGTGACCGCATGCACGAAGCCATCGGCCTTGACGCCCATGACCTTGATCGGAAACTGCGAGGGGTACTCGATCAGCGACTCCTTGCGTGCGTCGATCGGTGAGGTGTCGGGGGCTGTGCTCATGCAGGAACTCCTTGCTCTTGTGCGCTGCGCTCGATGGCCCTCTGGTAGCCCGCATGCAGCGCCTGGAAGACCGGGCCGGGACGCCCCGATCCGATCGTCTGGCCGTCGAGCGTGACCACCGGCAGCACTTCCTTGCTGGCCGAGGACAGCAGCAGTTCGTCGGCGCCGAAGACTTCGTCGCGTGCAATGCGGCGCAGCGAGAAGGGGATGTCCGCCTCGGCGCAGATGCGCTCGATCAGCCCGTAGCGGATGCCGGCCAGCACCAGCTCGTCCTTGGGCGGTCCATAGACCGTGCCGTCCTTCACCACCCAGACGTTGCTCGACGAGGCCTCGCTGAGCCAGTCGCCGCGGAACATGATGGTCTCGGCCGCGCCGGCCTCGACGCTGATCTGCCGCGCCAGCACCGCGCCCAGCAGGCTGGTGCTCTTGATGTGGGCTTTCTGCCAGCGGAAGTCGTGCGCGCTCACGCAAGCGACGCCCTTGACGCGCGCCGCATCGGACACCGGCTTCATCGGGTTCAGCATGACGAAGACGGTGGGCACGAGACCCTGCACCATCGCATGCTCGCGCGGGGCCACGCCGCGCGTGACCTGGATGTAGATGGCCTGCACGGCCGCGCGCTCGGAAGGCGGGCTGGCCTCGACGAGACGCATCGCAATCGCGTGCCACTGCCCATGCGTCAACGGATTGGCGATGCGCAGCTCGCCCAGCGAGCGGTCCAGCCGCGCCATGTGTTCCTCGAAGCAGAAAGGCACGCCGCCATAGACCGGCACCACTTCATAGACGCCGTCGCCGAAGATGAAGCCGCGGTCGAGCACGCTGACCTTGGTGTCGGAGAGCGGCGCGTAGCTGCCGTCGAGGTAGCAGAGCGAGTCGGGGAGGGCGTTGGTGATCGGGTGCATAAGAGATTATGGTGGGGGCACTCCCGTGCTTTCCAACGTCTCGCGCTTGCCGCAGCGCGGGGCAAGGATGTTTTGCGAGCTCGGCCCGGAACATGGCGGAGAGCCATGGGTTTTTACTTATAATCAATGGCTTTGTAGAAATTCTGGGTCGTCATCCGGGCTTCATTCGAAATGAAAACAATCGCCCGCGATGTGAGAGACAGGGAAGTCCGAGAGGACGCTCAAGACCCGGATGCTGACTTCAAGCCGTTGACCGCCGAAGAGGCCCAGCGGCTGCGCGAAAAGAAGCCGTCGATCTCGCCCTGGCGCGTGATCGCGATTCAGGTCGGAGCGGGGCTGCTGGTGGCGTTGGCCGCCTGGGGCCTGACAGGGAGGCAAAATCTGGGGTGGTCCGCCGGATACGGCGCACTGGCAGTGGTCATTCCCGCTGCGGTGTTCGCGCGGGGGCTCACCGGAAGGTTCTCTTCCCTGAATCCGGGCACTGCGGTGTTCGGATTCTTTTTGTGGGAAATGGTCAAGATGGCCTTGACGGTGGCGATGTTGATCGCCGCGCCAAGGCTGGTAACGGCGCTGAGCTGGCCGGCGATGCTGGTGGGCTTGGTGGTGACAATGAAGGCGGCGTGGGTGGCGGTGATGCTGGCTCCCGGGCGCTTGAAACTTAAAGACGAGTAACGGATGGCTGCTGAAAACGCTGCGGAACATGGTCAGACCGCTGGTGAATACATCGTTCACCACTTGACGCATCTTCAGAGCTCCAAGCCGGCAGGTGTTGCCGACTTCTCGGTTTTCAACTTCGACTCCCTGTTCTTCTCGATCCTGCTCGGCGTGCTGGGCTGCTGGGTGTTGTGGTTGGCTGCGCGCAAGGCGACCTCGGGCGTCCCGGGTCGCTTCCAGGCCGCGGTCGAGATCCTGATCGAAGTGGTCGACCAGCAGGCCAAGGGCATCGTCCACAACGCCAACAGCCGCAAGTTCGTCGCGCCGCTGGCGCTGACCATCTTCGTGTGGATCTTCATGCTCAATGCGATGGACCTGTTCCCGGTCGATCTGTTTCCGGCGATCTGGGGCTGGATCTTCGGCGTGGCCGGCGGCGACCCGCACCATGCCTACCTGCGCGTCGTTCCCACCGCCGACCTGTCGGTCGCCATGGGCATGTCGGTCTCGGTGCTGCTGATCTGTCTCTTCTACAACATCAAGATCAAGGGCCTCGGCGGCTGGATTCACGAGCTGTTCACCGCGCCCTTCGGCAATCACTGGGCGCTCTATCCCTTCAATTTCGCGATGCAGCTGATCGAGTTCATCGCCAAGACCGTGTCGCACGGCATGCGTCTGTTCGGCAACATGTACGCCGGCGAACTGATCTTCCTGCTCATCGCACTGATGGGCGGCGCCTGGACGCTGTCGGCCACGGGCGTGTTCCTGGCGCTGGGCCACATCATCGCGGGCACCGCGTGGGCCATCTTCCACATCCTGATCATCACGCTGCAGGCCTTCGTGTTCATGATGCTGGCGCTGGTGTACGTGGGCCAGGCGCACGATCACCACTGATCCGCTCTTTTAGTTTTTCGTTTTTTCTTTTCTCTTCAACCAAAGTCCTCTAGGAGTCATCATGGAAGTTATTAGCTTTGTTGCACTGGCCGCCGGCCTGATCATCGGTCTGGGCGCTGTGGGCGCATGTATCGGCATCGGCATCATGGGCAGCAAGTACCTCGAGTCGGCCGCACGCCAACCCGAGCTCATGGGCGAACTCCAAACCAAGATGTTCCTGCTGGCCGGTCTGATCGACGCCGCGTTCATTATCGGTACCGGTATCGCGCTGTGGTTCGCAACGGCCAACCCGTTCCTCTCGCAAATCGCCAACCTGCCGAAGTAATCGGGTCCAGGCTTTCTCGTCGAACCCCTGTCGTTCCTCGGGGAGCGGCTTCGGATTCAATCCCACAGAGAGGGTAAAAAGTGAGCATTACCGGTACCCTGATCGTCCAGATGATCGTGTTCCTGATTCTTGTCGGGTTCACGATGAAGTTCGTGTGGCCGCCGATCGCCAAGGCGCTGGATGAGCGTGCCCAGAAGATCGCCGATGGCCTGGCTGCTGCCGACAAGGCCAAGGCCGCGCTGTCCGATGCCGACAAGCGGGTGGAAGTCGAACTGGGCAAGGCGCGCAACGAGTCCGCGCAACGTCTTGCCGATGCCGAACGTCGTGCGCAGGCCATCGTTGAAGAGGCCAAGGCCCGCGCCACGGAAGAAGGCAACAAGATCGTCGTCGCCGCTCGCGCCGAAGCCGAGCAGCAGGCCGTGAAGGCGCGCGAGGTGCTGCGCGAGCAGGTGGCCGCGCTGGCCGTCAAGGGCGCCGAGCAGATCCTGCGCAAGGAAGTGAATCCGGCCGTGCACGCCGATTTGCTCGCCCGCCTGCAGACCGAACTCTGATCAAAGCCATGGCAGAACTCGCCACCATTGCACGTCCCTACGCCGAAGCGCTTTTCAAGGCGTCGTCGTCGGACCTGGCAGGCGCCGGCGCCTGGCTCGAAAAAGTCGCAGCCATCGCCGCCAGCCCCGAACTCCAGCAGTTCGCGGACAACCCCAAGGTCACGCCCGAGCAGGTGCTCGGCGTCATCGCCGGCGCTTACGGCGCTGAGTTGCCGCCCGCCGCCAACAACTTCCTGATGGCCCTGCTCGAGAACGGGCGCTTTTCCGCGCTGCCGGAAATCGCGAAGCAGTTCCGGGCCCTGGCGAATGCGCAAAGCGGTTCGTCCGATGCCGTCGTGTACAGCGCCTTCCCGATCGATGCCACGGCGCTGAATGGCGTTGCTGCGGCGCTCGAGAAGCGCTTCGGCCGCAAGCTGCAGGTCACGGTCCAGCAGGAGCCGGCACTGATCGGCGGCATTCGTGTGGTGGTCGGCGACGAGGTGCTCGACACTTCCGTCAAAGCGCGCCTTGAACAAATGAAAGTTGCGCTGGCAGCCTGAGGCCGCCAGCCCCCTTAAAGAAAGAAGGAAAGAGTCATGCAACTCAATCCCGCAGAAATTTCCGAACTGATCAAGAGCCGCATCGAAGGCCTCGGCGTCAGCGCGAACATCCGCAACGAGGGCACCGTGGTGTCGGTGACCGACGGCATCGTGCGCGTGCACGGCCTGTCGGACGCGATGCAGGGCGAAATGCTCGAGTTCCCGCCCACGGCGGACGGCACGCCGTCCTTCGGCCTGGCGCTGAACCTCGAGCGCGACTCGGTCGGCGCCGTGATTCTGGGCGAGTACGAGCACATCTCGGAAGGCGACACCGTCAAGTGCACGGGCCGCATCCTGGAAGTGCCGGTCGGCCCCGAGCTCATCGGCCGCGTGGTCAACGCGCTGGGCCAGCCGATCGACGGCAAGGGTCCGATCAACGCCAAGATGACCGACGTGATCGAGAAGGTCGCCCCGGGCGTGATCGCCCGCAAGTCGGTCGACCAGCCGATGCAGACTGGCCTCAAGTCCATCGACTCGATGGTGCCGATCGGCCGCGGCCAGCGCGAGCTGATCATCGGCGACCGCCAGACCGGCAAGACCGCGGTGGCGATCGACGCGATCATCAATCAGAAGGGTCAGAACATGACCTGCGTCTACGTCGCGATCGGCCAGAAGGCTTCGTCGATCAAGAACGTGGTGCGCGCGCTGGAACAGGCCGGTGCGATGGACTACACCATCGTCGTGGCCGCCTCGGCTTCCGAATCGGCCGCCATGCAGTACGTGAGCGCGTATTCGGGCTGCACGATGGGCGAGTACTTCCGCGACCGCGGCCAGGACGCGCTGATCGTCTATGACGACCTGTCCAAGCAGGCCGTGGCCTACCGCCAGGTCTCGCTGCTGCTGCGCCGCCCGCCGGGCCGCGAAGCCTACCCCGGCGACGTGTTCTATCTCCACAGCCGTCTGCTCGAACGTGCCGCTCGCGTGAACGAAAAGTACGTTGAAGATTTCACCAAAGGTGAAGTCAAGGGCAAGACCGGTTCGCTGACCGCGCTGCCGATCATCGAAACCCAGGCCGGCGACGTGTCCGCTTTCGTTCCGACCAACGTGATCTCGATCACCGACGGCCAGATCTTCCTGGAAACCAACCTGTTCAACGCCGGCATCCGTCCCGCCATCAATGCCGGTATTTCGGTGTCGCGCGTGGGTTCGGCAGCGCAGACCAAGGTCATCAAGGCCCAGTCCGGTGGTATCCGTACCGACCTCGCGCAGTACCGTGAACTCGCGGCCTTCGCGCAGTTTGCTTCCGACCTCGACGAAGCCACCCGCAAGCAGCTCGACCGCGGCGCCCGCGTGACCGAACTGCTGAAGCAGGCCCAGTACAGCCCGCTGCCCATCTCGCTGATGGGTGCCTCGCTGTTCGCGGTGAACAAGGGCTTCCTGGACGACATCGACGTGAAGAAGCTGCTGTCGTTCGAACACGGCCTGCACCAGTTCCTCAAGTCCAGCCACGCCCCCTTGCTCGACAAGATCGAGCAGGCCAAGGCGATCGACAAGGACACCGAGGCCGAGCTGACGGCCGTCGTCACGGCGTTCAAGAAGTCGTTCGCCTGATCGACCACGCAAGGAGCCCCAATGGCAGCTGGTAAGGAAATCCGCGGCAAGATCAAATCGGTGGAGAACACCAAGAAGATCACCAAGGCCATGGAAATGGTGGCCGCGTCGAAGATGCGCAAGGCGCAGGAACGCATGCGCGCGGCCCGCCCCTACAGCGAGAAGATCCGCAGCATCGCGGCCAACCTCGGCCAGGCGAACCCGGAGTACACGCACGCCTTCATGAAGGTCAACGACGTGAAGGCCGCCGGCTTCATCGTCGTGACGACCGACAAGGGCCTGTGCGGCGGCATGAACACCAACGTGCTGCGCGTCGTGACGACCAAGCTGCGCGAGCAGCAGTCGGCCGGCGTCGCCGTCGAGGCGGTGGCGATCGGCAACAAGGGCCTGGGCTTTCTGAACCGCATCGGCGCCCGCGTGGTCTCGCATGTCACCCAGCTGGGCGACACGCCGCACCTCGACAAGCTGATCGGCCCGGTCAAGGTGCTGCTCGACGCGTACGCCGAGGGCAAGCTCAGCGCGGTCTACCTCTGCTACACCAAGTTCATCAACACGATGCGCCAGGAGTCGGTGGTCGAGCAGCTGCTGCCGCTGGCCGCCGAGTCGATGAAGATGGAAAAGGGCCAGCACTCGTGGGACTACATCTACGAGCCCGATGCCCAGAGCGTGATCGACGAACTGCTGGTGCGCTACGTCGAGTCGCTGGTGTACCAGGCCGTGGCCGAGAACATGGCGTCGGAACAGTCGGCGCGCATGGTCGCCATGAAGTCCGCCACCGACAACGCCGGCAACGTGATCGACGAACTCAAGCTGGTCTACAACAAGACCCGCCAGGCCGGCATCACCAAAGAGCTGTCGGAGATCGTTTCGGGCGCTGCGGCGGCCGCAGGCGTCTGAAGACCTTCGGTCCTTCGACCTCAACCAGATTTAATTTTTACCGGAGCAGATGATGGCTCAAGCAAATACAGCGCAAGGCAAGATCGTTCAATGTATCGGGGCCGTGGTCGACGTGGAATTCCCGCGCGACCAGATGCCCAAGGTGTACGACGCGCTGCAATACGAAGGCGGCACGCTGACCCTCGAGGTGCAGCAGCAGCTCGGCGACGGCGTGGTGCGCACCATTGCGCTCGGCTCGTCCGACGGCCTGCGCCGCGGCCTCGTCGTGACCAACACCGGCGCGCCGATCACCGTGCCCGTCGGCAAGGCGACGCTCGGCCGCATCATGGACGTGCTCGGTCGCCCGATCGACGAGCGCGGCCCGGTCGGCCAGGAAGTCACCGCTTCGATCCACCGCAAGGCGCCGGCCTACGACGAGCTCTCGCCGTCGACTGACCTGCTGGAAACCGGCATCAAGGTGATCGACCTGGTCTGCCCCTTCGCCAAGGGCGGCAAGGTGGGCCTGTTCGGCGGCGCCGGCGTCGGCAAGACCGTGAACATGATGGAACTCATCAACAACATCGCCAAGGCCCACTCGGGTCTGTCGGTGTTCGCCGGCGTGGGTGAGCGTACCCGCGAAGGCAACGACTTCTATCACGAGATGTCCGACTCGGGCGTGGTGAACCTCGAGAACCTCGGCGAGTCGAAAGTGGCCATGGTCTACGGCCAGATGAACGAGCCCCCGGGCAACCGTCTGCGCGTGGCGCTGACCGGCCTGACCATCGCCGAATCCTTCCGCGACGAGGGCCGCGACGTGCTCTTCTTCGTCGACAACATCTACCGCTACACGCTGGCCGGTACCGAAGTGTCGGCTCTGCTGGGCCGCATGCCTTCCGCCGTGGGCTACCAGCCGACGCTGGCCGAGGAAATGGGCCGCCTGCAGGAACGCATCACCTCGACCAAGGTCGGCTCGATCACTTCCATCCAGGCCGTGTACGTGCCGGCGGACGACTTGACCGACCCGTCGCCCGCCACCACCTTCGCCCACCTGGACTCCACCGTGGTGCTGTCGCGCGACATCGCTTCGCTCGGTATCTACCCCGCCGTGGACCCGCTCGATTCGACCTCGCGCCAGCTCGACCCGCACGTGGTCGGCGAAGAGCACTACAACGTGGCCCGCGCCGTGCAAGGCACGCTGCAGCGCTACAAGGAACTGCGCGACATCATCGCGATTCTGGGCATGGACGAACTGGCTCCGGACGACAAGCTGGCCGTGGCCCGCGCCCGCAAGATCCAGCGTTTCCTGTCGCAGCCCTTCCACGTGGCCGAAGTGTTCACCGGCTCGCCGGGCAAGTACGTGCCGCTGGCCGAAACCATCCGCGGCTTCAAGATGATCGTGAACGGCGAAGCCGACCACCTGCCGGAACAAGCGTTCTACATGGTGGGCGGGATCGACGAGGCGTTCGAAAAGGCCAAGAAGGTCGCCTAAGGCGGCATAGGAATCCAGATGGCAAACACCATTCACGTCGACGTGGTCAGTGCCGAGGAGTCCATCTTCTCGGGCGAGGCCAAGTTCGTCGCACTGCCCGGCGAAGCCGGCGAGCTCGGCATCTATCCGCGCCACACGCCGCTGATCACGCGCATCCGTCCGGGTGCGGTGCGCATCGAGACGGCCGACGGCGGCGAGGAATTCGTCTTCGTGGCCGGCGGCATCCTGGAAGTGCAGCCCAGCACGGTGACCGTGCTGTCCGACACCGCCATCCGCGGCAAGGATCTCGACGACGAGAAGGCCAACGTGGCCAAGGCCGCCGCCGAGGAAGCGCTCAAGAACGCCAGGAGCGACATCGACATCGCGATGGCGCAATCGGAACTGGCCGTGATGGCCGCGCAGATCGCCGCACTCCGCAAATACCGCCAAAAAAAGTAAGGCAGCAGTGCTGTCCTTCAAAAGAGCCGCCTTCGGGCGGCTTTTTTCACGTCCTTCGGTCTTAATCAGGTCGAAGTTCAATCTTGTTCGGCTGAAGCCCAGCGCCTAGTATTCGCCTTCGCCCCGGTCCGTAGAGGCCGCAGGGTAACGAAGAACGAACACTGGAGACAAAGCTTGGGCACCTGGAGCGGCCTCACTGCCGACGAGATGCGGCTGCTGGAGACGACCTTCTGGTCGGCCGGCGGCTCGCGCCATGGCATGGCCGAAAAGCTGGGCTTCTCCAAGAGCAAGGCCAACGCGCTGATCGCCGGCCTAGTCGAGCAGGGCCTCTTGGCCGAGGCCGGCCTGCAGCGCTCCTCCGGTGGCCGCCGGGCCGAGAACCTCCAGCTCCATGCGGGCCTCGGCGTGCTGGTCGGGGTGGACATCGGCGCCACCAGCCTCGACGTCGCGGTGCTGCGGCCCGACCTCACGGTGCTGGCCCAGCATGCGGAGCCGGCCGACGTGCGCGAAGGCCCCGGCGTGGTGCTGGCCCGCGTGCGCGTGCTGATGCGCGAGCTGCTGAGCCGATGCGGCTTCGACGCGAAGCAGGTGATCGGCATCGGCATCGGCGTGCCGGGCCCGGTCAACTTCGAGATCGGCCAGCTCGTGAACCCGCCGCTGATGCCGGCCTGGGACAGCTTCTCGATCCGCGACTACCTGCGCGAGGACTACGCGGCGCCGGTCTTCGTCGACAACGACGTGAACCTGATGGCGCTCGGCGAACTCTGGCGCCTGAAGCGCTCGCTCTCCAACTTCCTCGTCATCAAGATCGGCACCGGCATCGGCTGCGGCATCGTGTGCCACGGCGAGGTGTACCGCGGTGCCGCGGGCTCAGCCGGCGACGTGGGCCACATCTGCGTCGACCAGGAAGGCCCGCGCTGCCATTGCGGCAATGTCGGTTGCGTCGAGGCGATGGCGGCCGGCCCGGCCATCACGCGCATGGCGGTACAGGCTGCGGAAGCCGGCGAGAGCGCCGCGCTGGCCGAGCGGCTGCGCGCGCAGGGCCGCATCGATGCCATCGATGTCGGCCAGGCCAGCCGTGCCGGCGATGCGGCGGCCAACGCGATCGTGCAGCGCGCCGGCAACCTGATCGGCCAGATGCTGGCGTCGATCGTGAACTTCTTCAATCCCTCGCACGTGTTCATCGGCGGCGGCATCACGCACATCGGACCGCTGTTCCTCGCGGCCCTGCGCCAGAGCGTGTACCAGCGCTCGCTCGCGCTCTCGACACGGCATCTCGAGATCCAGTACACGCCGCTGGGCACGCAGGCCGGGCTGATCGGCGCCGGCGTGCTGGCCATGCACGAGACGCTGAAGGTTCGCGGGGTCGCGCCATGACGCAGCAGCAGCCCAAGCGCAGCGTCGCCGTCGAATTCGACAAGGTCGTGAAGGCCTTCGGCCCGGTGCAGGTGCTGCACGGCGTGAGCTTCGCCATCGAACCGGGCCGCGTGTACGGCCTGCTCGGCGAGAACGGTGCGGGCAAGTCCACGCTGATGAAGATCCTCGCCGGCTACGAATCGATCACCGGTGGCGTCG
Source organism: Variovorax sp. LjRoot175 (assembly GCF_964253805.1). Classification (NCBI taxonomy): domain Bacteria; kingdom Pseudomonadati; phylum Pseudomonadota; class Betaproteobacteria; order Burkholderiales; family Comamonadaceae; genus Variovorax; species Variovorax sp. LjRoot175. The sequence continues at coordinate 451,804 of NZ_CAXURY020000001.1, forward strand.
TGCGCGTGAACGGCGAGCCGCAGCACTTCGGCAGTTCGCGCGATGCGGAAGCGCTCGGCATCGTGCTGATCCACCAGGAGTTCAACCTGGCCGAAGACCTGAGCGTGGCGCAGAACATCTTCCTCGGCCACGAAAAGAGAAAAGGTTGGTTGCTCGACGACGTTGCGATGGAGCGCGAAGCGGCGACTGCGCTCACCGCAGTGGGCCTCCAGGTCGACCCGCGCACCAAGGTGCGCCGCCTGATCGTCGCCGAGAAGCAGCTGGTCGAGATTGCCAAGGCGGTCTCGCGCCACGCGCGCCTGCTCGTCATGGACGAGCCGACCGCCACGCTCACGCCCGGCGAGACCGAGCGTCTGTTCAAGCTGATCGCGCAGCTGCGCGCCGACGGCGTGACCGTCGTCTACATCTCGCACAAGCTCGACGAGGTCGAGCGCATCACCGACGAAGTGATCGTGATGCGCGACGGCCGCTTCGTGACGCGCGCGCCGACCTCCGAACTCACGCGCCACCAGATGGCCAACCTGATGGTAGGCCGCGAACTCGCCGACCTGTATCCGCCGCGCGATGCCGTGGTCGCGGACGCGGCGCCTGCGATGCAGGTGCGCCACTTCAGCGTGCCCGGCTGGGCCGAGGATGCGAGCTTCGAGGTGCGCCCCGGCGAGATCCTCGGCTTCGCCGGCCTGGTCGGCGCCGGCCGCACCGAGCTCTTCGAAGGCCTGATGGGGCTGCGGCCGGCGAGCGGCAGTGTCGAGATCGGCGGCAAGCCCGTGCAGCTGCGCAACCCGCGCGATGCCGCCAAGCACGGCTTCACCTACTTGAGCGAAGACCGCAAGGGCAAGGGCCTGCACGTGCACCTCGGCCTGCGCCAGAACCTCACGCTGATGGCGCTCGAGCGCTATGCCACGCCCTGGCTGCACCCCGAGGCCGAGCGCAGCGCGCTGGCCACGGCCGTGAAGGACTACGGCATCCGGACCGGCGACCTCGACGCGCGCGCCTCCTCGCTCTCGGGCGGCAACCAGCAGAAGCTCGCGCTCGCCAAGGTGCTTCAGCCGCAGCCCAAGGTGGTGGTGCTCGACGAGCCCACGCGCGGCGTCGACGTCGGCGCCAAGCGCGACATCTATTTCCTGATCCAGCGCCTGGCCCGCGAGGGGCTGGCCGTGATCGTCGTCTCGTCGGAGCTGATGGAGCTGATCGGCCTGTGCCACCGCGTCGCGGTGATGCGCGCGGGCCGGCTCGTCACGACGCTCGATGCCGATCAATTGACCGAAGAGGAGCTCATCGCTCATGCCACCGGAACCGCAACAAGCCACGCCTGAAGCCGCTACGGCTGCCGCCGCAGCGCACCGCAGCGAAAGCAAGCCGCGCTGGACCGAGCGCCTGCACGGCCTCGGCCCGGTCATCGGCCTGGTGCTGCTGTGCATCGCCGGCGCGCTGCTCAACGGCGACTTCGCCACGCTCGACAACGCGATGAACGTGCTCACGCGCACCGCCTTCATCGGCATCATCGCGGTCGGCATGTGCTTCGTGATCATCTCGGGCGGCATCGACCTCTCGGTGGGCTCGATGGCGGCGCTGATCGCGGGTTGCGTGATCATGTTCATCAACGCGATGGGTCCCATGTTCGGCTCGCCGCTCCTCGCGGTGGTGCTCGGCGCCGTGCTCGCCGTGGCGCTGGGCGCGGCGTTCGGGCTCGCGCACGGCCTGCTCATCACCAAGGGGCGCATCGAGCCCTTCATCGTGACGCTGGGCACGCTCGGCATCTTCCGCGCCTACCTGACCTACTTCGCCGACGGCGGCGCGCTCACGCTCGACAACGATCTGTCGGACCTCTACGCGCCGGTCTATTACGCGAGCCTGCTGGGCATTCCGGTGCCGGTGTGGGTGTTCCTCATCGTCGCGGTCATCGGTGGCCTGATCCTGAACCGCACCGCCTACGGCCGCTACGTGCAGGCCATCGGCTCCAACGAGCAGGTCGCGCGCTATGCGGCGGTCGGCGTCGACGGCGTGAAGATCCTCACCTACGTGCTGCTCGGCGTCTGCGTCGGCATCGCGACGCTGCTCTACGTGCCGCGCCTCGGCTCTGCGTCGCCGACCACCGGCCTGTTGTGGGAGCTCGAAGCCATCGCCGCGGTGATCGTCGGCGGCACCGCGCTCAAGGGCGGCGCGGGCAGCATCACCGGCACCGTGATCGGCGCCATCCTGCTCTCGGTCATCAGCAACATCCTGAACCTCACCAGCATCATCAGCGTGTACCTCAACGCCGCGGTGCAGGGGATCGTGATCATCGTCGTCGCCTTTCTTCAGCGAGGCAGAAGGTGAGCCCCCGGCTTTTCATTTCCCTTTTTCAACCACGGAGACAACAAGCATGACTCTCATCACCCGACGCATCGCACTCACCGCCGTCGCAGCCGCGAGCTTTGCGGCCTTCCCGGCCTTCGGCGCCGAGAAGGTCAACCTCGGCGTCTCGATCCCCGCCGCCACGCACAGCTTCATGGGCGGCATCAACTACTGGGCCAACCAGGCGAAGAAGGATCTCGAGAAGCAGCACAAGGACCTCAAGATCACGATCAAGACGGCGGCCAACGCGCCCGAGCAGGCCAACCAGCTGCAGGACCTGTCGACTGTGACCAAGATCAACGCGCTGGTGATCTTCCCCTTCGAATCGGCCGCGCTCACCAAGCCGGTGGCCCAGGTCAAGGCCAAGGGCACCTATGTCACCGTGGTCGACCGCGGCCTGACCGACACCAGCGCACAGGACGCGTATGTCGCCGGCGACAACACCGCCTTCGGCAAGATTCCGGCCGAGTACATCGCGAAGAAGCTCAATGGCAAGGGCAACGTCGTCGCGCTGCGCGGCATCGCGACCACGCTGGACAACGAGCGCATGGACGCCTTCAACGGCGTGATGAAGAACTACCCCGACATCAAGCTGCTCGACGCCAAGTACGCCAACTGGAATCGCGACGATGCCTTCAAGGTCACGCAGGACTACCTCACGCGCTTCAAGAACCTCGATGCCATCTGGGCCGCCGACGACGACATGGCGGTGGGCGTGCTCAAGGCCATCGAGCAGGCCAAGCGCGACGACATCAAGATCATCTTCGGCGGCGCCGGCGCCAAGGGCATGGTCAAGACCATCCTCGACGGCAAGGACAAGCGCATCGACGCCGACGTGAGCTACTCGCCCAAGTTCATCTACGACGCGATCAAGCTCACGGCCGAAGCGCGCCTGAAGGGCGAGAAGCTGCCGGCGACGACAATCATTCCCTCGGTGCTGATCACCAAGGAGAACGCCAAGGACTTCTACCACCCGAATTCACCGTTCTGAGGCCGATGACCGAGATCCCTTCTCGCAGGCTGCGCTACGCCATGGTCGGCGGCGGGCGCGACGCCTTCATCGGTGCGGTGCACCGCAAGGCGATCGCGCTCGACGGCCAGGCCGAGCTGGTGGCCGGTGCGCTGTCGTCGAGCGCCGAGAAGGCCCGGGCTTCGGGCCGCGACCTGCTGCTGGCGGACGACCGCAACCATGGCGACTGGCAAAGCCTGCTCGACGACGAACTGAAGCGCCCGGAACACGAGCGCATCGATTTCGTCTCGATCGTCACGCCCAACCACGTGCACTTCCCGGTCGCGCAGGCCTTCGTCGAAGCCGGCTTCCACGTGGTGTGCGACAAGCCGCTGGTCCACACGCGCGCGCAGGCCGATGCCCTGGTCGCCGCGGTGGCGCGCAAGGGCACGATGTTCGCGGTCACCTACAACTACACCGGCTACCCGATGGTGCGCGAGGCGCGCGAGATCGTGCGCTCGGGCCGGCTCGGCGAGATCCGCAAGGTGGTGGTCGAATACAACCAGGGCTGGCTTTCGACCCAGCTCGAGAGCGAAGGCAACAAGCAGGCCGCCTGGCGCAGCGACCCGGCCATGAGCGGTGCGGCCGGCGCCATCGGCGACATCGGCTCGCACGCCGAGAACCTGGTCGCGACCGTGACCGGCCTCGAGATCGAGAGCCTCTGCGCCGACCTGAGCGCGCTGGTGCCGGGCCGTACGCTCGACGACGACGGCAGCCTGCTGCTGCGCTTCCAGGGCGGCGCGCGCGGCGTGCTGATCGCCTCGCAGGTCAACACCGGCCTGGAGAACGACCTGCGCCTGCGCGTCTCCGGCACGCTGGGCACGCTGGTGTGGCGGCAGGAGCAGCCGAGCGAACTGCTGCACCTGCCGCACGACGGACCGCGCCGCATCCTGACACGCGGATCGCCCTGGCTCGGCGAGGCGGCGAAGCGCGCGAGCCGATTGCCCAGCGGCCACCCCGAGGGCTTCATCGAAGCCTTCGCGAACGTGTACGGCGGCGTCGTGGGCGACATCCGCGCGCGGCTCGCGGGCCTTGCGGCCGATCCGCTGGAAGCCGACTACCCGCGCGTCGAGGACGGCGCGCGCGGCGTGCGTTTCATCGAGCGCACGGTGGCTTCCGCGAAGAGCGAGGCGAAGTGGACGGCCTGGTGAGCCTGCATGCGCGCGCCCCGCATGCCGCGCTGCCGCTGTAGGTACCCTCCCACAGTTGAATGTCCGCTGCGCCGCTGACTTGGCGCGGCCGCCGGACAGCATCCCCAAGGAGACGCCCGCGATGACCGCCGATCGCGGTGGACCGCGAGTGTCCCGATGCGAAGGGAGATGCGTATGGATGCCACGAACACGCAGGCATGGCTGGCCCTCGGGATCGTCGTGATCCTCGTTTTGGCCGCGCTGGCCGCTTATTTTTCCTATCGAAGACGACAGTCGCGCCGGCTCGCGGACCGCTTCGGCTCGGAGTACGGTCATGCCGTCGGGGAGCTCGGCAGCCGCAGCAAGGCCGAGGCCGAGCTCAGGCGGCGCGAAGCGCGCGTCGAAGCCCTGGACCTCGTGGCGCTCGCGCCGGGCGAAGCCGCCAGGTTCAGCCGGGACTGGAAGCGCTTGCAGGCCGAGTTCGTCGACAACCCGGCGGGGGTGGTCGGCCAGGCGGATCAACTGGTGCACGGGCAGCGAGGCATCGCGACGGACGACCTGCAGCAGCCCGCGGCCGAGAAGCAGGCGCCCGCCGGGAGCAGCGACGAGTCGCTGGATCCGCTTTTCTCTCCCGACGTGGCACGCGACTTTCGCGCCAGCTGGGATGCGGTCCAGATCGGCTTCGTCGACGACCCCCAGCAGGCGGTGCGCAAGGCCGACGAGCTGGTGCGCCAGGTCCTCGACAACCTGAGCCAGACCTTCTCCAAGCAGCGCGGCGCGCTCGAGGGGCAGACGGACCAAGTGGAGCGGGCGTCGACGGAGCAGCTGCGCATGGCGCTGCGGCGCTATCGCGCCTTCCTGCAGCGCCTGCACTCGCTCTAGGCGGCCTCGTCGCAAGAGCGCCGGCATTCGGGCCAAGGCCAAGGCTTTTGCCGAGCCTGCCGGGCAGGCGCTGGCACAAGGCCCACAATCCGGCCCATGACCGAACACGAGTTCCTCAATCCCTACACCCACGGTTTCGCGCGCCTCGCCGTGGCGGTGCCGCGCAATCGCGTGGCCGATCCGGTGTTCAACGTGGCCGAGACCATCCGCATGTACCGCGAGACGGCGGCCGACGGCGCGGTGCTGGTCGCCTTCCCCGAGCTGGGCCTCTCGGCCTATACCTGCGACGACCTGTTCCACCAGGCGGCCCTGCTCGATGCCTGCGAGCGCGCGCTGCTGGAGGTCGCCGCGGCCTCGCGCGACATCGGCGCCGTCGCCGTCGTCGGCCTGCCGCTGCGCGTGGACCACCGCCTCTTCAACTGTGCCGCCGTCGTCGCAGGCGGCCGGGTGCTGGGCGTGCTGCCGAAGACCTACCTGCCGAACTACGGCGAGTTCTACGAAGGCCGGCAGTTCAACGGCGCCGACAGCGCGCTCTCCACCGAGGTCGAGCTCGGCGGCGAACGCGTGCCCTTCGGCACCGAGCTCCTGTTCCGGTCGCGGCAGATGCCGCTCTTCAAGCTGCACGTGGAGATCTGCGAAGACGTGTGGGTGCCCATTCCCCCGTCGAGCTACGCGGCGCTGGCCGGTGCGACGGTGCTGGTCAATCTTTCGGCCTCCAACATCACGATCGGCAAGTCGGACTACCGGCATCGGCTGGTCAGCCTGCAGTCGGCGCGCTGTCTCGCGGCCTACCTCTATTCGTCGGCGGGCATCGGCGAATCGACCACCGACCTGGCCTGGGACGGGCAGGCGCTGATCTGCGAGAGCGGCGACATGCTGGCCGAGAGCGAACGCTTCAGCAACCGCTCGCACTTCATCGCGGCCGACGTCGACCTCGAGCGCCTGTCGCGCGAGCGCATGCGGCAGAACAGCTTCGGCACCTCGGTCCAGAAGCACAAGAGCGCGCTGGCGAACTGGCGCACCGTCGAATTCGACCTCGCGCCGCCGCCTCAAGTGCCGCGCAGCCTGCTGCGCACGGTGGAGCGCTTTCCCTACGTGCCCGCCGATCCGGCGCGGCGCGACGAGCGCTGCAGCGAGGTGTTCAATATCCAGGTGCAGTCGCTGGTGCAGCGGATGGAGGCCAGCCGCATCGACAAGCTCGTGATCGGCGTCTCGGGCGGGCTCGATTCGACCCATGCCTTGCTGGTCTGTGCGCAGGCGATGGACCGGCTCGGCCTGCCGCGCGCCAACATCCTCGGCTTCACCATGCCCGGCTTCGCGACCAGCGGGCGCACGCTGGCGCAGGCGCACCGGCTCATGGCCAGCATCGGCTGTACGGCGCGCGAGATCGACATCCGTCCGAGCTGCCGCCAGATGCTGGAAGACCTGGGCCATCCCTTCGACCAGGGCGTCCCGCAGTACGACATCACCTTCGAGAACGTGCAGGCCGGTGAACGCACCAGCCACCTGTTTCGCCTGGCCAACCACCACAACGGCATCGTCGTCGGCACCGGCGACCTGAGCGAATTGGCGCTGGGCTGGTGCACCTACGGCGTCGGCGACCACATGTCGCACTACAACGTGAATGCGAGCGTGCCCAAGACGCTGATCAAGCACCTGGTGCACTGGGTTGCTGCAACCCAGGTGCTGGGCGACGCGGGCAGCGCGGTGCTGCGCGACATCCTCGAGACCGAGGTCAGCCCCGAGCTGATTCCAACCGCTGCCGCCGACGGCGCGGAGGCGTCGGCGCAGCCCGGCCAGCGGACCGAGGACGTCATCGGCCCCTACGAACTGCAGGACTTCCACCTCTACTACACGCTGCGCTACGGCTTCAGGCCGACCAAGGTCGCTTTCCTCGCGCATGCGGCCTGGGGCGACCGCACGCGCGGCCGCTGGCCCGAGGACGAGCTTCAGCCGGCGCGCAACGAGTACGCGCTGGCCGACATCAAGCGCCACCTCGGCACCTTCCTCTACCGCTTCTTCAAGATCAGCCAGTTCAAGCGCTCGTGCGTGCCGAACGCGCCCAAGGTCGGTTCGGGCGGATCGCTCTCGCCGCGCGGCGACTGGCGCGCGCCCAGCGATTCGGAAGCGGAGGTCTGGTTGGAGGATCTAAGGCGGGTTCCCGAGTCCGGTTGAGGGCGGATGTCAGTGCGATGCGCTGGAATGCCGTCCGGCGCCGGCTTGGCGGCTTCCGCGCAGATGCCACTCGATGTCCGAGGCGCGACTGCCCACCGCGCGGACGGCTTCGCGCAGCCGATCGTGTGTGACGTCCAGTTTCCTGGACCATTTGTCGAGCTCGCGGGCGGTGCTGATGTCGATGCGGTCGGAGTGAATGCCGCCGCCTGCTATGGCTGCTTTTTTCATCTCGTTTGCTCCTGTCGGTTGTCGCACCCTAGGAGATGCACCATCTCCCGCTTGTAGGAAATCAGGCCACGGGACTGCCCGCCGCGTCAACCTCGCTGAAGGCTGGGGGCTGCCGGCCGATTGCTCTATTCCGCCGATCCGGCATGTGGGTTAGAAAGCGGCTGGCTTTCATTTCCAATCCGTCTTTGCTGGAGCACACGATGAGAATTCCCACCCGCTTGAGCGTCGCCGCTGCGATCTGCCTTCTGTACGCCGGCGCGGCGAGCGCACTCGACTATCCGCCGCGCAAGCCCGGCCTGTGGGAAATGACGATCCAGTCGGACGACGGTGCCTCCAAGGCGCCCCCGATGCAGACCCAGCAATGCATCGACGCCGCCACCGACAAGGCCATGCGCGAGATGGGCAGCAGCACAGGCCAGCAAGCCTGTTCGAAGCAGGACATGCGCACCGAGGGCGGCAAGATGGTGGTCGACTCGGTGTGCAAGATCGGCACCACCACCGCCACCACGCATTCGGTGGTCTCGGGCGACATGGGCACCGGCTACCGCATGGAAAGCCGCTCCAGCTACAACCCGCCGCTCGCGGGCCGCAAGGAGGGCACGGCCATCATCGAGGCCAAGTGGGTCGGGCCCTGCAAGGCGGGCCAGAAGCCGGGTGACATGGTGATGTCGAACGGCATGAAGATGAACGTGCTGGACATGATGGGCGCTCAAAAGAAGAAGTAGGCTGCCGCCGACAGCGCTTCGCGTCGGCCCGTCTGCGCGACGGATGGGGCATCGGCCTACGATCTGCGCCATGCCCGACGACCTGGTCATCGCCCGCCCCGAAGGCCTCTACTGCCCGCCGGGCGATTTCTACGTCGATCCGTGGAGGCCGGTCGACCGCGCCGTCATCACGCATGCGCACTCGGACCATGCGCGCGCCGGCCACGGCCACTACCTCGCGCACCGCGACAGCGCCGGCACGCTGCGCGCGCGGTTGGGCGAGATCACGCTGCAGACGCTGGACTACGGCGAGGCCATCGCCCACCAGGGCGTGAAGCTTTCGCTGCATCCGGCCGGCCACGTGCTGGGCTCGGCGCAGGTGCGGCTCGAGCACGGCGGCCGCGTCTGGGTCGCCTCGGGCGACTACAAGACCGAGCCCGACGGCACCTGCACGGCCTTCGAGCCGGTGCCCTGCGACACCTTCATCACCGAATCCACCTTCGGCCTGCCGATCTACCGCTGGCCGTCGCAAGCCGAGCTGTTCGCCGAGATCAACGGCTGGTGGCGCGCCAACGCCGAACAGGGCCGCGCCTCGGTGCTGCTGTGCTATGCCTTCGGCAAGGCGCAGCGCATCTTGCACGGCGTGGATGCGGGCATCGGGCCGATCGTGGTCCACGGCGCGGTCGAACCTTTGAATGCGGTCTACCGCGCGGCCGGCGTGGCGCTGCCGCCGACTTTGCGCGTGACCGATCCCGGCGTCGATGCCGCGCTGCTCCAGCGCGCGCTGGTGCTCGCGCCGCCCTCGGCCCATGGCACGCCGTGGATGCGGCGCCTCGGCAACTACTCGGATGGCTTCGCGAGCGGCTGGATGCAGCTGCGCGGCACGCGCCGGCGGCGCGGTGTCGATCGCGGCTTCGTGATGTCCGACCATGCCGACTGGCCGGGGCTGCAGCAGGCCATCGCCGGCACCAGGGCCGAGCGCGTGTTCGTCACGCACGGCAGCGTGGCGGTGATGGTGCGCTGGTTGAGCGAGAACGGGCTGCAGGCGCAGGGCTTCAAGACCGAATACGGAGATGAGGACATGGAGGGTGCTCCGACGGCCGCGAGCCCCCATCCCGGCCTTCCCCCGGAAGGGGAAGGTGAAACAGCCCTCCCATGAAGCAGTTCGCCGCGCTCTATCGCGAGCTCGATGCGAGCACCTCGAGCCTGGCCAAGCAGGCCGCGCTGCAGCGCTATCTGCTAAGCGCCGCGCCGGCCGACGCGGCCTGGACCGTGTACTTCCTGGCTGGCGGCAAACCGCGGCAGCTGGTGCCCACCAAGCTGCTGCGGCTGCTCGCGCAGGAGGCCGCCGGCCTGCCGGAATGGCTGTTCGTCGAAAGCTACGAGGCGGTCGGCGACCTGGCCGAAACCATTTCGCTGCTGCTGCCGTCGCCGACCGATGCGCACGACCTGGGGCTCGCGGTCTGGGTCGAAAAGCACCTGCTGCCCTTGCGCGGCATGGCGCCCGAGCAGCTCTCCGACGCGCTGCGTGCGCAATGGCGCCGCCTCGCGCCGGAGGAGCGGCTGGTCTATTTCAAGCTCATCACCGGCGGCTTTCGCGTCGGCGTCTCGCGCCTGCAGGTCACGCAGGCGCTGTCGGCGGTCGGTGCGCTCGACCCCAAGCGCGTCGCGCAGCGGCTGATGGGCTACACGCACATCGCCGGCCAGCCCACCGCGGCCGACTACGCCGCGCTGATCGCGCCCGAGAGCGGCGGCGAGCTCGACCAGCAGACGAGCGGACAGCCCTATCCCTTCTTTCTCGCGCATCCCTTCAACCTGCCGCTCGAACAGTTCGATGCGGCGCTCGGGCCGCCTTCGCAATGGCTCGTCGAGTGGAAGTGGGACGGCATTCGCGCCCAGCTGGTCAAGCGCGCCGGCCGGGTCTGGCTATGGTCGCGCGGCGAAGAGCTGGTGACCGAGCGCTTCCCCGAGCTCGCGCAGATGGGCGAGACCTTGCCCGACGGCACGGTGCTCGACGGCGAGGTGGTGGTCTGGCGCAGGGATTCGACCTCGCCTATTGGCGAGGGTCGCGTCCAGCCCTTTGCCGAGCTGCAGAAGCGCGTCGGCCGCAAGACGCTCAGCCCGAAGCTGCTGCGCGAGATCCCCGCGGTGCTGCTGGCCTACGACCTGCTCGAATGGGAGGGCCGCGACCTGCGCACGTTGCCGCAGGCCGAGCGCCGCGTGCTGCTCGACGATCTGCTGACCGCCGCGCAGCACCCTTCGCTCGTTGCCAGTCCCATGCTGCACGGCGAGAGCTGGCAGGACCTGGCGCGCCAGCGCGAAGCCGCGCGCTCGATGGGCGTCGAAGGAATGATGCTCAAGCAGCGCGAGGCGCACTACGGCGTCGGCCGCACCAAGGACGTGGGGCTGTGGTGGAAGTGGAAGATCGATCCGCTCTCCGTCGATGCAGTGCTGGTCTACGCGCAGCGCGGCCATGGCCGCCGTGCCAGCCTCTACAGCGACTACACGTTCGCCGTCTGGGACGGGCCGCCCGAAGCGCCAGAACGCAGGCTCGTGCCCTTCGCCAAGGCCTACTCGGGCCTGACCGACGCCGAGATGGCGCGCGTCGATGCGGTCATCAAGAAGACCACCATCGAGAGCTTCGGGCCGGTGCGCAGCGTCGAGCCCACGCTGGTGTTCGAGCTCGGCTTCGAAGGCATCGCGCGCAGCACGCGCCACAAGAGCGGCATCGCGGTGCGCTTTCCGCGCATGCTGCGCTGGCGCGAGGACAAGCCGGTGGAGGAGGCCGATACCCTGCAGACGCTGGCGGCGCTGCTGCCCGCATGAAGACGCATCGCGCAGATAGAGAAGAAGTTCTCAGCTTCGGCCGCTACCTGAGCGCACCGCGGCAAACTGCAGGACCCAATGACGCAGTTCTGAGAAACTCGGCACTCCCATCCATGCACGATCACCGCAACCCTCGTCCCGGCGTCGATCTGCGCGAGCACGCCGTTCATCTGCTGATGCAGGCCGCACCGCTGGCCGGCATGGGGCTGCACGAGGCGCGGGTCGTGGTCGATGCCATGCGGCCGCTGCACCTGCTGGCCGACACCCTGCTGTTCGAGGAAGGCGATGCGGTCGACAACGACTACATGGTCCTGGTGCTCGATGGCCAGCTGCGTGTGGTCAGCAGCAACGGCGTCCCCGGCGACGAGGTCGTGATCTCGGTCATCGCCCCGGGCAGCCTGGTCGGCGAAATGGGCGTGATCGACGGCGGGCCGCGCTCCGCGAGCTGCACGGCGCTGACCGACGTCAAGCTCGGCGTGCTGTCGCGTACCTCGCTGCTGGAGCTGATCGAGACGCACCCCGGCGCCGCGGCCCGCCTGATGCTGGGCGTTGCCAAGGGCCTGGCCGAGCGGCTGCGCGAGGGCAACCGGCGGCTGCGCACGCTGTCGCGGGTCACGCGTGCGCTGCAGTCGGAGCTGGATGCAGCGCATGCGGTGAACCGCCGCCTGCTCGATGCGCAGGGCCGTCGCTGAGCCTCAGATCAGGATGACCGGCTCGTCGGGCAGCTCGTTGCGGTCGGCCTGGCCCTCGGCCAGCGGAAAGTGCGCGACCAAGAGCGCCGACATCTCTTCCAACGCCTGCGTGAGCCCGTCCTCGAAACGGCCCTCGCGAAAAGCGGCTGTCATGCGCTGCGCCATCGCAGCCCATTCCTCGGCGCTCACGAGCGCATCGATGCCGCGGTCGGCCACGATCTCGATCGCGTGCTCGGCCATCAGCAGGTAGATCAGCACGCCGTTGTTGTCCGCGGTGTCCCACACGCGCAGCTTGCCGAACATCATGATCGCGCGCTCGCGTGCCGGCGCGCCGCGCCACAGGTAGGACATCGGCAGGCCTGCCTCGACGCAGATGCGCACCTCGCCGCTGTGCCGGCGCTCGCTGGCCGCGACCCGTCGGCCCAGGCGCTCGAGTGCTTCCGGCGGCAGTGCGCGCCGCACGTCGGCCGCGTCGATCCAGCGATGGCGCCAGAGGCGCGCGAGCTTCGAGAAGAAGGATGGGCCGGCCATCGCTACCAGTCCCCCGAGGCGCCGCCGCCCCCGAAATCGCCGCCGCCGCCGGAGCTGAAGCCCCCGCCGCCCGAGGAGCCGCCGCTCCAGCCGCCGCCACCGGTGCCCCAGCCGCCGAGGCCGCCTCCGCCCAAGCCACCGCCGCGCCGGCCGGCGCCGGCACCGAAGGCCGTCGACAGCAGCGTGAAAAGCAGCGCGCCAAGGCCAGCGAGCACCGCGACCACCAGGCTCGAGGTCAGGACCATCACGAGCACGCCCGTCGCGCCGCCCAGCGCCAGCGGGCCCAGCACCTTGCCGAGGATGGCGCGCGCGATCGGTCCGCCGATCAGCACGCCGAAGAACAGGAAGATGGCGAGGTCCTGCCAGTCGAAGCCGCTGTCGCTGTCGCGTTCGCCGTTGCCGAAGTCACCGCTCTTGTTGTCGACCTCGGGGAGCGCCTCGCCCTTGACGCGCGCAATCAGCTGGTCGGCCGCCGCGTCGAGTCCGCCCGCGAAGTCGTTCTCGCGAAAGCGCGGCTTCATCGCATGGTCGATGATGCGCGCCGCCGCGATGTCGGGCACCGCGCCTTCGAGCGTCTTCGCGACCTCGATGCGCATCTTGCGGTCGTTCTTGGCGACGATGACGAGGATGCCGTCGCCCACCTCCTTGCGGCCGATCTTCCAGGCATTGCCGACGCGGTTGGCGTAGCTCGCGATGTCTTCGGGCGCCGTGGTCGCGACCATCAGCATCACGATCTGCGAACCCTTCTGCTGCTCGAAGGCCTGGAGCTTGGCTTCGAGCGCCTGGCGCTGCGAGGCATCGAGCGTGCCGGTCTGGTCGATCACCCGCGCGCTGAGCGCCGGCACCGGCAACAGGTCCTGGGCCTGTGCGCCGGCGAGCGCGACGGCCACCAGGAAGAGGGCTGTCAGCGCGCGCCGGATGCGGGCGGCCGTCATCTAGGAAGTTACTTCTTGGGTGCGCCGAAATCCACCGTCGGCGGCGTCGAGATCTGGGCTTCGTTCTGGACGCTGAAGTTGGGCTTCGCGTCGTAGCTGAACACCTTGGCCGTGATGTTGGTGGGGAAGCTGCGCGCGAGCACGTTGTACTCCTGCACCGTCTGGATGTAGCGGTTGCGCGCCACGGTGATGCGGTTCTCGGTGCCTTCCAGCGTCACGCGCAGGTCGCGAAAGGCCTGGTTGGCCTTGAGGTTGGGGTATTGCTCGGCCACCACCATCAGGCGCGACAGTGCGCTGGAGAGCTCGCCCTGTGCCTGCTGGAACTTGTTGAAGGCCTCGGGGTTGTTGAGAGTCTCGGGCGTGACCTGGATCGAGGTCGCCTTGGCGCGCGCCTCGATCACCTTGGTCAGCGTTTCCTGCTCGAAGTTGGCTTCGCCCTTGACCGTGGCCACGATGTTCGGCACCAGGTCCGCGCGGCGCTGGTACTGGTTGAGCACCTCGCTCCAGGCCGACTTGCTGGCCTCGTCGAGGCGCTGGAAGTCGTTGTAGCCGCAGCCGGCGAGCGACAGCGCCGTGAGGATGATCAAGAGCCAGCGTTTCACCATGTCGAACTCTCCGAGGTGCGAAGTGGGCGAAGTTAGCATAGATGCATGTCGGCCGACCCTCTTCAAGCCCTGCAGGCCGCGAGCCGTGGAGCGCAGCCCATCGCATCGGGCGAGGGCACGCTGCTGATCGCCGGCGCCACCGGCGCGCTGGGGCAGGAACTGGTGCGGCGCCTGGCGGGCCGGCATCGCTTCGACCACACGCGCGTGCTCGCACGCGAACCCATTCGCGACGGCCTGCGCGGCGTCGAGACCCTGCTCGCACCGGTTGCGGAGATCGCGCAGTGGCCGCTCGTCGCGGCCGATACGGCGCTGGTCCTGTTCGAGCCGCCGCGTCTCTACTACGACCGCGAACGCGCGCTGTGGACGCCCGAGCCGGCGCAGCTGCCCGCGCTCGCCCGTTGGCTGCGGGCCTGCGGCGTGCGCACGCTGGCCATCGTGCAGCCGCACGACCAGGGCCGGCTGCCGGAGGCGCTGAAGCGCGGCCTCGCCAGCCTCGACGAAGAGGCGGTGGTCGCTCTGGGCTTCGAGCGCGTGATCATCGTGCGCTCGGCGCAGAAGCCCGCCGCGGCCCGCTTCGCGAATCCGGCCGAGCGGCTGGCGGCCTGGATGCTGTCCATCGCGCGCTTCATGGTGCCGACCAGCGAGCAGCCGGTGCGCGCGACCAAGGTGGCGGAGCTGGTCGACGTCGCGCTGCGCGTCGCGCCGCCGGGCGTGCACGTGGCCGCGCCCGAGCTGGTGTGGCAGGCGGCGCAGGGCGAGCTGCGCGCGGTGGCGGAGGGCTGGCTGCGTGCGCGCTAGCCGAAGCGCAGCGAGCGCAGCCCCACCGTCCGGTCCACCCACACCACCACCGCCAGCGTGAGCACGATGCTGACCGTGGACACGGCGGCCGCGGTCGGGTCGAAGTCCCATCGCAGGTAGTCGAAGAGCTGCAGCGGCAGCGTCGTCATGCCGATGCCCTTCAACAGCAGCGACATGTTGAAGAGGTCGAAGGAGATCACGAAGGCGAACAGCGCGCCGGTGATGATGCCGGGCTTGATCAGCGGCAGCGTCACGCGTTGGAAGGCACGCCAGGGCGAGGCGCCGAGGCTGCGCGCCGCCTGCTCGAGCGAGGCGTCCTGGTTGTAGAGCGCCGACGCGACGTTGGTGAACACGTAGGGCAGGGTCACCAGCACGTGGCCGACCACCAGACCGAACATCGTGCGCGTGCCGATGCCGCTCGCATAGAGGAAGAACAGCAGCGCGATGGCGGTCAGGATCTCGGGCAGCATGAGCGGCATCATCAGCAGCATGCGCAGCGGCTCGCGCAGCCGCTGCGCATACCTCACCACGTAGAGCGCGCCGGCGATGCCGATGACCGAGGAGATCAGCGTCGCGATCGCCGCCAGCAGCAGCGAGCTGCGGATGGCGCGCATGAAGGCCTCGTTGACGAACAGCGCGCCGAACCAGCGCAGCGAGATGCCCTGCGGCGGGAAAGTCATGAACTCGCCGGCGTTGAGCGACATCAGTACGATGATCGCGATCGGCAGCAGCAAAAAGGCGTAGACGGCGCCGACGTAGAAGAGGCCGAAGCCGTCGGCGATGCGATGCGACAGCGGTGCGCGGCGCGTCATGCCAGGCCCTTCATGAAGCGGCCAGTCAGCTTCCCATAGAGCGCCACCGCCGCCATGCCGCATGCCGTGAGCACCAGCGCCTGTGCCGCGCCGGAGGGCCACTGGAAGTTGTCGATCAGGTTCTGCACCACCAGCACCGACATGGTCTTGACCTGCGCGCCGCCGAGCATCACCGGCGTCACGTAGGCGCTCAGCGCCAGCACGAAGACCAGGATCGTGCCGGCCTGAATGCCGGGCCACGACAAGGGCAGCACGAGCCGCCAGAACACCTTGAGCCGCGAAGCGCCGAGCGAGCGCGCGGCCGCTTCGAGCGACGGGTCGATGCTTTGAATGACGCCGACCAGCGGCAGGATCATGAAGGGCAGGAACACGTGCACCAGCGCGATGGTCACGCCGAGCCGGTTGTTCATCAGCTGCAGGCCGGTCTCGACCAGGCCGAGGTCGAGCAGCACGCGGTTGACCACGCCGTTGCCCGACAGCAGGATCAGCCAGCCGAAGCTGCGCACCACCACGCCCACCAGCAGCGGCGAGAGCACCAGCACGTAGAGCGCGCTGCCCCAGCGCGAAGTCGTGCGCGCGAGGTGGTAGGCCACCGGGTAGCCCAGCAGCAGGCAGATCGGCGTGACGGTGAGGCCCAGGAGCAGCGTGTCGCCCAACACGCCGAGCAGGTAGCCGTCGGAGAGCGCGCGGCCGTAGTTGGCGAGCGTGAGGCCCGCGCCGTAGGGTGCGCCGACGGCCGGCGGGCGCAGGCTCATCAGCACGATGTTGAGGTAGGGCAGAACCAGGAAGACGCCGATCAGCAGCAGCGCCGGCGCGATCAGCCAGAAGGCGCGGCGCGCGAGCGGCACGGCCTGCATCGCGCGTGGCACCGGTGCGGCGGAGGCGATGGCGCTCATTCCTGCCCCGCGATGATCCAGGCGTGCCCCGGCTCGAAACGCATGCCACTCGAGGCGCCGGCCGCGACGCGCTGGCCCGGCGCGGTCTGCACCAGCAGCGTCTGGCCGCCCGCGCATTGCACCGTGTGCTCCACGCTGCTGCCGAGGAAGTAGCTGGTGGCCACCAGGCCCTGGTAGGGGCCGCTGCCGTCGAAGTGGATCGCCTCGGGCCGGATCGTGACGTGCACGGCCTGGCCGGGCGCGAGCGGCTGGTCATGGTCGGCCTCCACGGTGCCGAGCGCAGTCTCGATGCGAAAGCGCAGCCACGCGCCTTCGTAGGGCAGCTTCGACTCGACGCGGCCTTCGATCAGGTTCGAGCGGCCGATGAAGCGCGCGACATCGACGCTGCGCGGGCGCAGGTAGATCGCCTCGGGCACGTCGAACTGCTGCAGCCGGCCGCCCAGCATCACCGCCACGCGGTCGGACATCACCATCGCCTCGGCCTGGTCGTGCGTGACGTAGAGCGTGGTGATGCCGACGCGCTTCTGCAGCTCGCGGATGAAGACGCGCATGTCCTCGCGCAGCACCGCGTCGAGGTTGGCCAGCGGTTCGTCGAGCAGCAGCAGGCGCGGCTCGATCACCAGCGCGCGGGCCAGCGCCACGCGCTGCTGCTGGCCGCCCGAGAGCTGGCGCGGATAGCGCTCGGCCATGCTCGTTAGCTGCACCATCGCCAGCACCGCGTCGATGCGGCGCGCCATCTCGGCCTTGGGCACGTTGCGCATCTCCAGGCCGAAGGCGAGGTTGCGCCGCACCGTGAGATGCGGGAACAGCGCGTAGTTCTGGAACACCATGCCGATGTCGCGGCGCTCGGGCGGCAGGCCGGTGATGTCTTCGCCGTCGAGCAGCACTGCGCCCTCGTCGGGGTACTCGAAGCCGGCCACGCAGCGCAGCGTGGTGGTCTTGCCGCAGCCGCTCGGGCCCAGGAGCGAGATGAACTCGCCGGGCTCGGTGTGAAGCTCCAGCGCGTGCAGCGCGGTCGTGGCCTGGAAGCTCTTGCAGAGCCCTTGCAGCGTGAGCCGCGTCATGCGGCGCGCGCGCACCGCGGCGGCCGCGTCCGAATCCGCCGGCCGCGTGCCGGCAGGCAGCACCGCGCTCACTTGATCTCCCGGTTCCAGCGGTCGGTGATGGCAGGCAGCTGCGGATTGACCTTGCTCCAGTCGAAACCGACGATCGAGGCCATGGCCTGGCCGCTGACCGGCACGTCGGCCGCCATCGCCGATGCCAGCTGCACCTTGGTGTTGGTGGGCGAGGTGAAGAATTCCTTGGCCATCATCTCCTGCACCTCGGGCTGCAGGATGAAGTTCAGGTACTTGTAGGCATCCTCCTTGTTGGGCGCGTTCTTGAGGATGTTGAAGGACTGCTCGAAGGCCACCACGCCCTCGCTCGGCACCACCATCTCGACCGGCACGCCCTTCTTCTTGAGCGCGACGATCTCGGGAAAGTCGATCACCGCCACCGTCACGTCGCCGCGCGTGAGCATGGTCGAGAGCGTGCCGCTCCAGTCGGCCTGCGTAAAGGGCAGCAGCTTCTTGATCTCGACGAAGGCGCGGTCGATCGCGTCCTGCGAGCCGCCGTAGATCTTGGCGGTCATCAGGAGGAACAGCATCGCGGCCGTGTTGCCGATCTGGTAGAGGCCGATCTTGCCCTTGAACTCGGGGTTGCTCCAGAGGTCGGTCCAGGACTTGGGCGGCGTCTTCACCAGGTCCTTGCGGTAGCCGATGCCGATGGTCGAGACGATGCCGCGCACGCCGTTGTCGCCCGGGTTGCGCAGGTTGGGGTAGACGTTCGCAAGGTTGGGCACCTTGGCCGCGGGGATGGGCTCGAAGTAGCCCTCGCCGCGCACCACGCTCGCGATGTTCTCGTTGACCATCAGCACGCTGTAGGGCGGCTTCTCGATGCCGGCGGCGCGCAGGTTGGCGATGAAGTTCTTGCCCAGGCCGACGTCGAGCGTGGGCTGCACGCCGCTCGTCTTGTCGAGCATCGGCAGCAGGTCGCTGCGCCAGAACTTCTCCCAGCGGCCGCCGTAGGTGTTGACCACCAGCGGCGCGGCGGCGAAGGAGGACAGGGCGGGCAGCGCGAGGCCGGCGGCGGCGCCGAGGCTGCGCAGGAGGAGGTCGCGGCGATTTTGAAGAGCGAGCATGGGAAGACTTTCGGGCGGCAGTGGAAGGATCAGGCGGTGACGGCATCGCCGGCCGATGTGCGGCGGTAGTCGTAGTTGCGGTTCAGGCGGTCGAGCAGGTAGTCGCCGTAGTGCACCGGCGCATGCTTCGGCGGGTTGGCCTCGTCGGTGCAGGTCGGCAGGCATTCGATCAGCGCGTCCATGCCCGGGTCGAAGAAGTAGGGCAGCGAATAGCGGTCGCCGCCGGAGCGGTTGATCACGCGGTGCGGCGTCGAGACGAAGCGCATGTTGGTCCAGCGCGCGAGCATGTCGCCGACGTTGAGCACGTAGGTGTTCGCAATCGGCGGCGCCTCGATCCAGTCGACGCCGCGCGGGCGTACCTGCAGGCCGCCCGCGTCGTCCTGCGCCAGCAGCGTGATGACGCCGTAGTCGGTGTGCGGGGCCGAGCCGATCTGCTCGTCTTCCAGCGGCGGCTGCGGCGGGTAGTGCAAGAGGCGCAGGAAGGTGGTGGGATGGTCGAAGTGATGATCCAGCGCATGCGCCGGCAGCCCCAGGCTCATGGCGATCAGCTGCACGAGGTAGCGGGAGAGCGCGTCGACTTCGGCGATGTAGCGCTCGATGCGCACCTGGAAGTCCGGCACCCAGCCGGGCCACTGGTTGGGGCCCTGCAGCGGCAGGCCGGCCAGCAGGCGGTGATCGTCCGGCGGCAGCTCGTGCATGAGCATCAGCGACTCGCTCATGTTCGGCCGCGTCACCTTCGCCACCGAGGAGGTGACGATGGTGGAAGTGGCCATGCCCATGTAGCCGCGATGGAAACCGTTGATCGCGATCGACTGCTTGCGTTCGAGCGGCGAGGCATGGAACTCGCGCGAGGCCGCGAAGGCCGCGTCGCGCGAGGCGGGCGCGACGTTGTGGCCCGCGATGTAGGCGAAGCCGATGGTGCTGAGCGCCTCGTACAGACGCGCCGCAGTCTCGCGCGCAAGAGGCGCCTCGGAGTCGATGTTGCCGTGTAGATCGATGAGGGGAATGGATGTCATGGATGAACTTCGAACGAGGAGTACTGCTGCCAGTGCGCCAGCAGGTCCGCCGCCTCCACCACCAGTCCCAGGTGCAGCGACACCATGCTGAGCGCCGCGGCCTCCAGGTGCGCGTCGGTGCCGCGCACCAGGTCGCGCAGCACGATCACGCGGTAGTTGTGGTTGTTGGCGTCGAAGGCGGTGTTGAGCACGCAACAGTCGGTGAAGCCGCCGTTGAGCACCACGGTGCGGATGCCCTGGTTGCGCAGCAGGAAGTCGAGGTCGGTCGGATAGAAGGCCGAGAGCCGGCGCTTGTTCTCCACCCGCAGGTCGCCGGGCTCGACGCGCGTGACCCACTCGGTCCACCGGCTGCCCTCGATCGCGTGCGCATCGGCATTCGGAATTTCCCCGACATGCAGCGGGAACGTGCGCCGCCATGCGGCCGGGATGCCGCGCAGGTCGTCGGCGCCGCCGGGCCGGAGCACCGACTTGACGTGCACGATGGGTATGCCCAGCGCGCGGGCTAGGTCGTGGAAGGCGTCGATCGGCGCCACCAACTCGCGTGCACGCGGCGCCGGGCAGGGGCAGTCGGGCCCTTCATCCAGATGGCCGCGGTGCATGTCGATCGAGATCACGGCGGTGGCCGCCGGGTCGAGATAGTCCTCGAAGCCCTCGCCCAGCTCGCGCGGCTGCTCGTAGACGTAGGCCTTCATCGTCTTTCCTCCCGCACATAGGGCACGCCCAGGGCGCCCGGTTCGCCGTCGCCGCCGCGCCGGGCGAGCGCCACCCAGACCATCACGCCGAGCGTCACTGCATAGGGCGTTATCAGCACGAAGTACTGCGGCAGCTGCACGCCGGCCGCGGCCAGCTGCGGGATCAGCGCCTCGATGCAGCCGAAGAGCAGCGCGCCGGCCAGCGCCTTCCACGGCGACCAGCGCGCGAAGATCACCAGGCCCACTGCGATCCAGCCGCGCCCGCCGGTCATGCCGGCGATCCACAGCTTGGTGCTGACCACCGAGATGTAGGCGCCGGCCAGCCCGACCAGCGCGGAGCCGGCCAGCACCGCCGCGAAGCGCCAGGCCGAAACCGAGATGCCGGCCGCATCGGCGGCCTGCGGGTTCTCGCCCACGGCGCGCAACCGCAGGCCCGCATCGGTGCGCAGCAGGAACCAGGTGACGGCCGCGAAGATCGGCAGCGTGAGCCAGACCATCGCGTTCTGCTGGAACAGGCGCCCGACGACGGGCAGCGAGGAGAAGGGCCACAGCGCCATCGTGCCGATGCCGGGCGTGGCCTGGTTGGTCCATTGGGCCAGCGTGCCGACCAGTGCCGTGAGCCCCTGGCAAAAGAACACGAGCGCGAGACCCGCGATCACCTGGTTGACGCGCAGCCAGATCACCATCACCGCGAACAGCAGCGAGACGACGGCAGCCGCGAGCATGGCCAGCAGCAGTGACACCGCCGGCTCGCCGAAGGCCAGCTGCGCGCCGATGCCGGCCAGCGCGCCGACCAGCATCAGCCCTTCGGCGCCTAGCGAGAGCACGCCCGCGCGTTCGCAGACGATCAGGCCCAGCGCGGCCAGCGCATAGGGCACTGCGAAATCCGGCGTGTTGGCGAGCCAGTTGAGGACGATGTCCATCACGCTGCTCCGGTGCCCACGCGGCGCAGGCGATGCCTGATGAAGAAGTCGCTCGATGCCACGCACACCACGATCACGGCCTGGATCAGCTGCACCATCGAGAAGGGCACCTGGTAGAACACCTGCAGGCTGCGCCCGGTCACGAACAGCGCCGCGACCATCAGCGCGACCACGCTGGCGGCCAGCGGGTTGTTGCGCGCGAGGAAGGCGATCAGGATGCCGGAGAAGCCATAGCCCTGGTAGAAGGCCTGCGTGAGCCGGCCCTCCTGCCCCGCGGCGACGGCGAAGCCCGCGAGGCCGGCCATCGCGCCGGAGAGCAGCACCGCGCCGTAGATGACGCGCGCCACCGGCACGCCGGCTGCATGCGCCATGCGCGGGTTGGCGTCGACGAAGCGCAGGTACAGGCCGGCGCGGCTCACGCCGACCAGCCACCATCCGAGGAGTGCGACGACGGCGGCCAGCAGAATCGCGCTGTTCACGCCCGAGAAGAGATCGGGCAAGCGCTCGAAGGCGCGGAACTGCGGCGAATAGGGGAAGTTGTCCTTCGGGTCCTTCCAGCTGCCGTACACCAGGTGCAGCAGGAAGTTGGCCGCCATGTAGTTGAGCATCAAGGTCGAGATGATCTCGTTGACGCCCAGCCTGAGCTTGAGCAGCGCCGGGCCCAGCACCCACAGCAATCCGGCGGCCAGCGCGGCGACGAACATCAGCGGAAGCCGCAGCGCAGGCGGGCCGATCTCGAAGAAGGAAACGGCCGTGGCGCCGATCGCGCCCCAGATCATCTGGCCCTCGAGGCCGAGGTTCCAGAAGCGTGCGCGAAAGGCCATCGCACCGGCCAGCCCGACCAGGATCATCGGTGCCGCCTGGAACAGCACGGCGCGGAAGTTCTGGCCATCGAGGAAAGTCTGGACGATGAACTCGTTGAGCAACTCGCCGGCCGGCACGCCCGCGGCCACCAGGATGGCGGCCGAGAGCAGGAGCCCCACGCCGATGGCGGCGGCGAGGATCAGCGCCTGCCAATGCCAGGCCATGTGCTGGCGGATCTCGAGCGCATAGCGGCGCGCGCCCCAGGGCTGGCGCGCGGATGCCGCCGCCGGTGTGTCCGCGAGGTGCGTAATGGGCATCGCGAGCGAGGGCTCAGCCATGGTCCACCATCGCCTGGCCGATGGCCTGCCGGTCCGCCGGCTGCGCGAACTCGGCCACGATGCGGCCGCGCGTCATCACGCCCACGCGGTCGGCCAGTGCGAGCACCTCGTCGAGGTCTTCGCTGATCAGGAGCACGGCCGCGCCGGCATCGCGCGCGGCGCGCAGCCGCGCATGCACTTCGGCGCCGGCGCGCACGTCCAGCCCGCGGCTCGGGCTGTGGGCCAGCACCAGCCGCGGCGACTTGCCGAACTCGCGCGCCAGCACGAGCTTCTGCGCATTGCCGCCCGACAGCAGCGCAGCCTTCTGCGCGATCGAGCGCACGCCCTGCACGTCGAAGGCGGCGACGGCGGCTTGCGCGTCCTGGTCCATCTCGCGGCGCTTCAGGCGCCAGGCCGAGCCGTAGCGCCCGCTGTGGACCTGTCCGATGCCGTAGTTCTCGGAAACCGAGAGGCCGCCCGCGAGCGCGAGGCCGTAGCGGTCGGCGGGAATGGTCGCCAGCCTCAGTGCACGGCGCGCCGTCGTCGGCGTCGCCTTGAGATCGCCATGGCGATCAAGCGCGATCTCGCCTTCGGTCCGGCCCGGCAGGCCCATGATCGCGCCCGCCAGTTCCCCCTGGCCGTTGCCGCCGACGCCGGCCAGCCCGTAGATCTCGCCCGCGCGCAGGTCGAGGTCGATGCCGTCGAGCACGCGGCGGCCTTGCACTTCGGGCGAACGCAATCCGCGCACCGTGAGCCGCACCGGGCCCGGCGTCGCGCGCGTCGACCCGGCTGCGGGCGCGGTGATCGATTCGCCGACCGTGAGCCGGACCAGCTCGCCCACCGGCATCTGCTGCGGGTCGACCGTCGCGACCGTGCGGCCGCCGCGCATCACGGTCACGCGGTCGGCATGGCGCTTGACGTCGGCCATCTTGTGCGTGACCAGCACCACCGCCGCGCCGCGGCGCGCGAGCCCATGCACGGTCGAGAGCAGGCGCTCGGCCTCCTGGTCGGTCAGCACGGCGGTGGGCTCGTCGAGGATCAGGATGCGCGTGCCGGCCAAGAGCACCTTGAGGATCTCGACGCGCTGCTGCTCGGCCACCGACAGCCGGTCCACGCGCTGCGCCGGGTCGATGTCGAAGCCGAGTTCTCGCGCCTTGTCGCGGATCGCCTCTTCGACGCGGCGCAGGCGCTTGCCATGGCTTTCGAAGCGCTCGGACCGCGGCGCGGTCAGGAGGATGTTCTGCGCCACCGTGAAGGGCTGCACCAGCCGGAAGTGCTGGTGGACCATGCCGATGCGCGCCTTCGCCGCATCGCGCGGCCCGCTGAAGCGCACCGGGTTGTCGTCGACCGACATCGTGCCGGCCTCGGCCGCATAAAGGCCGGCCGCGATGTTCATCAGCGAGGACTTGCCCGCGCCGTTCTCGCCCAAGAGCGCATGCACCTCGCCCCAGCGCGCCGAGAAGTGCGCGTCGGTCAGCGCCGCAAATCCGTCGAAGGACTTGTGGATGCCATGGAGCTGCAGCGCCGTGGTCATTTCTGCGTGACGACGCCCTTGACGAACCAGTCCATCTTCCAGAGATCGGCATCGGACAGCACGGCGCCCTTGGCGACGCGCTCCTTGCCGTCGCGGTCGGCCAGCGGGCCGGCATAGATCTGCTTGCCCTTGAGCAGTGCGTCGCGTTCTGCTGTGATCGCGGCGGCCTTGTCCTTCGGCACCCCGGGGCCGAAGCCCGCGATGTCGGTGCCGCCCGCGCTCATCGGAATGAAGGCGCCGTATTGCGCCGGCTTCCAGTTGCCGGCCATGATCTTCTTCAGCTCCGGCGTGAGGAACTTGTCCCACACCCAGACCGAGGAGCACAGCGTGGCCTTGGGCGCGAACTGCCGCAGGTCGCGGTGATGGCCGGTGCCGTAGACGCCGCGCTCCTGCGCCACGATCTGCGGCGTCGGGCTGTCGACGTGCTGGCCGATCACGTCGGCGCCCTGGTCGATCAGCGCGGCCGCGGCGGCGCGTTCCTTGACCGGGTCGTTCCACGAGCCGGTGTAGATCACGTTCACCGTGGCATTCGGGTTCATCTTCTGCGCGCCGAGCGCGAAGGCGTTGATGGTCCAGTTGACGACGCCGAAGGGGTTGGCCGCGACGAAGCCGAGCTTGCCGGTCTTCGAGGCTGCGCCTGCAGCCATGCCGCAGAGGTACTGGCTCTCGTAGGTGCGGCCGTAGAAGGATTCGAGGTTGGCGCCGTTGCTGGTGCCCGAGCCGTTGAGGAAGGCCACCTCGGGGTATTTGGCCGCGAGCTCCTTGAAGCTGTCGGAATAGCCGAAGGCGGTGCCGATGATGATGTTGGCGCCGCGCTGGATGAACTTCTCGGCCGCGGGCTTGATGGCGGATGCGTCTTCCGGCACGTTCTCGACGAACTGGATCTTCTCGCCGGTTTCCTTCTCGACCTTGATGCGCGCCTCGTCGAAGGCCTGCGTCCAGCCGCCGTCGTTCTTGGGGCCGAAGTACAGCATCGCGATCTTCGGCTTGCCCTTCAGGGTGAAGCCGTCGGCGGCCACCGCCGGGCCGATCAGCGCGGCGCCCGCGACAAGCGCTGCGACCGCGCAAGGAATCGATTTACGCAACATCACTCGGACCTTTCATCATGAAATTGATACGGAACACATTGCCCTCGGGGTCGAGCAGCACCGACTGGTACCAGTGGTAGTAGGTGACGTAGGGCGCCTTGACGAGCGTGGCGCCGGCAGCGACGGCGACCGGCACCATGCGGTCGACTTCTTCTTGCGAATCGACATCGATGTTCAGCAGGAACTTGACCCCGCGCGTGTCGGAGAACTCGGCCAGCTGCAAGAGCTCGTAGGCATCGAAGGCGTTGAAGCCCAGCTTGGCCTTGCCCGCGTCGAGGCCGCGGAAGATCGGCGAGCGGATGGCCTCGATCTCGGGGAAGCCGAACACGCGCTGGTAGAAGCCGCTTAGCGCGACGACGTCTTTCGCGAAGACGTTGACGTAGGAAAGATGAGGCATGTTCAGGCTGTCACTTTGGTGCCGCCGAAGGTCGTCTGTTTCAGGAACTTCGACTTCAAGTGGTCGCCGGAAGAGATCGGCGCGTACTTCGGCGCCTCGCCCGGCGCGAGGCAGCTCGGCAGGCACTCGACCATCGCGTCGTAGTTGGGCTGGTGGAAGAACACCAGCGACTGCCGGCGGTTGGTGGCGGCCGCATCCGGCGGCGGGTTGACCACGCGGTGCAGGGTCGAGACCCACAGGTCGTTGGTCCACTGCATCATGAGGTCGGCGATGTTCACCACCAGGCCGCCCTCGACCATCGGCACGTCGACCCATTGGCCGGCCTTGTTGAAGACCTGCAGCCCCTTGTCGTCAGGCAGCACGACGGTGAGGCTGCCGTAGTCGCTGTGCGCGCCGGCGCGCAGCTGGCCGGGCAATGCAGCCTCGGTCTGCGGCGGGTAGCTCAGCACGCGGAACATGCTGATGTGCTTGTCGATCTTGTCGTCGAAGAAGGTCTCGGGAAGTTCCAGCGCGAGCGCGAAGATGCGCATCAGCGAACGCGAGAGATCGCTCATCGCCTCGAAGTAGTCGTCGAAGGCCGGCTGGAAGCCCGGCAGATCGGGCCAGACATTGGGCTCGAAGTGCGGGCCGGCCGCAACGCCCCGGTGGTAGTCGTCGGCCGGCACATTGGAGGGACCGATGGAGAAGGACTCCTTCAGGTCGCCCGGCGCCGCTTCTTCGAGGCTGTACGACAACCCTTCCTCGCCCACCGCGCTGTAGCCGCGCACCGCGTCGTCGCGCGGGCGATCGACCTTGCGCTTGTCGGCCAGCGGCAAGGCGAAGAATTCACGCGAGACCGCGGAGACGCGCGCGATGAGTTCGGGGGCGATGCCGTGGTTGGTGATGACCAGGAAGCCGATGCTGCGGCAGGCCTCGTCGACCTTGCGCGCCACCTCGGCCTTGCCTTCGGGCGTTCCGGAAAAGAAGGGCGCCAGATCGATGATCGGTACGGACAGCAGGGTCATGCTTTCAATCCTTCGGTGTGACGGTGGCGGCGCTTCGACATGCAACGTCCATGCCAGTTGGACCAAATGGACAAATGCGCTTTGCTGCATCGGCGTGGTGCGCGGGCAGCGGTGCGGCACGGCGAATGCGTGCGCTGGGTGTGTTGCCATGGTGCGTACCATGGGCGGTATGGCTCGTGCATGCGGGCTGCATCGCAGACAACGAGAATCCCGGGTGGAGAAAGAAGCAAAGCAACACATGCCGAAAACTCGCAGCAGCAGCATCAAGCCGCCGTCCGTGCTGGCCGTCGAAGCGCCGCCATCCAAGCGCGTGCATCCGAAGCGCGCGCCCGTGGCGCGCAGCGTCACGTCGGTGAACCGGCGGCTGCGCCAGATCGAGGACAAGCGCGCGGCGATCCTGCGCGCGGCGCTCGGGCTCTTCTCGCGCTTCGGCCTGCACGGCACCAGCGTCGACCAGGTCGCAGCGCGTGCGGATGTCTCGAAAAGCAACCTGCTCTACTACTTCGCCAACAAGGAGGAGCTCTACGTCTCGGTGCTGCGCGAGTTGCTCGCCGTGTGGCTGGAGCCGCTGCGCGGCTTCAGCGCCGAGCAGGACCCGCGGCAGGCGATTGGCGACTACATCCGGCGCAAGCTGGTGATCTCGCGCGACCAGCCCGATGCCTCGCGCCTGTTCTGCCTCGAGATGATCCAGGGCGCGCCGCTCTTGCGCGACGAACTCGATCGCGAGCTGCGCGACCTGGTGACGCGCAAATCCGAAGTGATCCGCGCCTGGGTGGCCGCCGGCAAGCTCGCGCCGGTCGATCCGCATCACCTGATCTTCGCCTTGTGGGCCACCACGCAGCACTACGCCGACTTCGGCGTGCAGGTGCAGGCCATCACGGGTCGTACGCTGGATGACCCGGAGTTCTTCGAAGAGACGGTGGACAACGTGCAGCGCATCGTCTTGAGCGGCATCACCACGCGCTGAGCGCGCCGCGCGCTCAGTGCGGCGCGGCGACGATGTCGTGGTAGCGGCGGTCGAAGTAGATCAGGCCGTGCGCGGTGCCGCCGATCGCGATCGCAACGGCCTCGCAGAACAGCACGTCGTGGGTGCCCACCCGCGTCACCTGCGACACGCGGCAGTCGAAGGACACGGCCGCGTCCTCGAGCACCGGCGCACCGGTGCGCTTGCGGCTCCAGCGGCCCGCGGCGAAGCGCTCGTCCATCGGCGTCTTGCCGCCGAACAGGCCCGACAGCGCCTGCTGCCCCGCGGCCAGCGCGTTCACGCAGAGCACGCCGTTGGCCTGGAAGGCCGGGTAGACCGAGGCCGAGCGATTGAGGCAGACCAGCAGCGTCGGCGGCTCGTCGGTCACGCTGCACACGGCCGATGCGGTGAAGCCGGCGCGGCCGCCGGGGCCGTCGGTGGTGATGACATGCACGGCCGCGCCGAGGCGGGCCATCGCATCGCGGTAGTCGCTCTTGGGCAAGGCGTTCATGGCGGCGGTGCTTTCCTCAGGCGAGCGCGCAGGCTTCTGCGAAATCCAGGCGCGGCAGGCGGCCGAACAGCTTCGAGGGGTCGCCGTGGCCCAGGTTGATCAGGAAGTTGGTGGTCCAGGGCGTGCCGGTGAAGAAGGCGGCGTCGATCTTCGCCCTGTCGAAGCCGGACAGCGGCCCCGCATCCAGCCCCAGCGCGCGCGCGGCGAGCAGCAGGTAGGCGGCTTGCAGCGTGGCATTGCGAAAGGCGGTTTCGCGGGCGGCCTCGACGCTGCCGGTGAACCAGCTTCTGGCGTCGGCATGCGGGAACAGGGTGGGCAGCTTGTCGTAGAAGGCGCTGTCCCAGGCCGCGATCACGGTGACCGGCGCGCTCATCGTCTTCGCCAGATTGCCCTTCGACAAGGCCGGCGCCAGGCGCGCCTTGCCCTCGGGCGTGCGCACGAAGACGAAGCGGCCCGGTGAACAGTTGGCCGAGGTCGGCCCGGTGCGCGCCAGCGCGTAGACCTGTTCGAGCAAGGCGTCGGAGACCGGCTCAGGGCGCCAGCCGTTGTGCGAGCGGGCCTCGGTGAAAAGAAGTGCCAGGGCGTCGTCGTCGAGGGAGGGTTTCATGCGGGGACTCCAGGTGCGCCCACGCGCGCCAGGAAGGCGAGCAGGCTGCGGTTGAAGAGCTCGGCCTCGGTCACGCTGTGTGCATGGCCGCCATGGGGCACGCACTCGAGGCTCGCGTGAGGCAGACCCTCGGCGAGGCGCTGCGAGCAGGTCCAGGGGACCAGCACGTCGTCGGTGGCGGCTGCCACCAGCGCGGGCGCGGCGATCTCGACCAGCCGCGCGTCGACATCGAAGGCGCGCAGCGCACCGATGCGCGCGCGCATGTTGGCCTCGCCGGGGAAATGCGCGAGCGCATGCTCGACTTCGTCGCCCACGCGCTGCGCGTGGGCGGTGCACCAGGCGGCGGGGTAGAGAAAGATGGGCTGCGCCTCGACATAGGCGCGTGGGCCGCAGGCGCCGAGCAGCGCCAGGCGCGCGTCGAAGCAGCGGGCCGAATGCGGATTGGGCTTCGACCACGCGTTGACGAGCACGAGGCTGGCCACGCGCGAGGGTGCGTCGAGCGCGAGCTGCAGGCCGACCAGGCCGCCGAGCGCGTGGCCCACCAGGTGGCAGCGCGCCGTCGAGGTGGCGTCGAGGATCTCGATCACGTCGCGCGCCATGTCGGCGATCGCATAGTCGGCCTGCAGGTCGGCGGGGCTGCGGCCGGTGCCGCGCTGGTCGTAGGCGATCACGCGGTGGCCGGCCCCGATCAGTGCAGCGAGCTGCGGCTGCCAGAAGCCCGCCGAGCCGCCGAGGCCCGAGGACAGCAGCACGGCCTCGCCCTCGGCCGGCCCGTGCGCCTCGTAGTGCAGCGGCATGCTCAGGCCTTCTTGCCCACGTGCGCGATCGAGGCGATCTCGATCAAGGCGTCGGGCTTCACCAGCCCGCACTGGATGCAGTAGCGCGCCGGCTTGGTGCCGGGGAAGAACTCGGCGTAGACCGCATTGATCTTCGCGTAGTCGGCCCAGTCCTTGATCATGATCATGTTGAAGGTCACGTCGTCCATGGTGCCGCCGGCGGCCTCGACCACGCCCTGGATGGTGGTGAGCACATGGCGCGCCTGCGCGCTCGCGTCGCCGACATGGACCACGTCGTTGTCCTTGTCGAAGGGCAGGGTGCCCGACACGTAGAGCACGCCGTCGGCGAGCGTGCCGGGAACGTAGGGTGCGAGCGGCACGCCGGTGCCGGGCGGGATGATGGCTTGCTTGGGCATGGTTCGTTGCTCCTTTCGGGAAAGTGAAATCAGGCAGTGGCCGCTTCGGCCGCTGCGGGTTGGGTGGCGGCCTCGGGCGCGAAGGTGCTGCAGAAATCGTCGACCTTCGAGACCCAGCCGAAGAAGGTCTCGACGTTGTAGACCGCGGCCTGCCGGATAGCGGGCCCGCCGAGCTCGTGCGTTGCGTCTTCGAGCATCACGGCGAAGTACTCGAGGTGGAAGGCGTCGCGCAGCGTGGACTCCACGCACACGTTGGTGGCAATGCCGGTGAAGACCAGGTTGCGGATGCCGCGCGCGCGCAAGCTGCTGTCGAGCGTGCTGTTGAAGAAGCCGCTGTAGCGGGTCTTGGGAATGACGATGTCGCCGGCCTGCGGCCGGAGCGAATCGACGAGCGCGTAGTCCCAGCCGCCCTTGGCGAGGAACTTGCCTTGCAGCTCGGGCTTCTTGCGCATGGTCTTGAGCGCGTTGGACTTGTACCAGTTGGGCGAGCCGGGGCCGCCGGCTTCCACGTAATCGGCGTCCCAGCCGTTCTGCAGGAACACGACCAGCATGCCGGCCGCGCGCGCGGCGGCGATGGTGCGCGCGATGTTGGCGATCACGCCCTGCGCGCCCGAGATGTCGAAGCCGGCGGTATCCACATAGCCGCCGATCGAGGCGTAGGCGTTCTGCATGTCGACGACGATCAGCGCCGAGTTGGCGGCATGCAGCGCCAGCGGTTCGGGCCGGGCGGGCAGCACCAGCGGCGCGGGCGCGCCCGGTGCGTTCGGCACGCCCACCGGCGTGCTGGAGGCGATGGTGGTGTTCTTCATGGCGGGGTCACTTCGAATCAGGCGGCCAGGCGCTCGACGGCGACGCGCGAAGGCACGGGGCTCGCGATGTGCGTGCGGCTTTTCATCAGCGGCTGGATGTGCTCGCCGAAAGCCTCCACGCCGAGCACGAAGTCGTCGAAGGTCAGCAGCACGCCTTCGGTGCCGGGCACCTCGGCGACTTCGTCGAGCAGGCGCGCCACCGTCGCATAGGAGCCGACGAGGGTGCCCATGTTGATATTGACCGCCGAGGTCGGGTCGGCCATCTGCCGCACGTTGGTGTCGGCGCCCGACTTGGTGTCGGCCGCGCTCTGCTGCGTGAGCCAGGCCAGCGCTTCCTGGTCGGCGCCGGCCTTGTAATGCTCCCACTTGGCGCGCGCGGCTTCGTCGGTGGCATCGGCGATCACCATGAAGAGCACGTAGGAGGTCACGTGGCGGCCGGTCTTCTTCGTCGCCTCGATGAGCTTCTCGGCCGCCGGCGCAAAGGCCTTGGGCGTGTTGACGCCCTTGCCGAAGCAGAAGTTGTAGTCGGCGTACTTCGCGGAGAAGTCCATGCCGGCGTCGCTCTGGCCGGCGCAGATCACCTTCATGTCGGCCTGCGGCTTCGGGCTCACGCGGCAGTCGTCCATCTTGAAGTGCTCGCCCTTGAAGTCGGACTGCCCGGTGGTCCACAGCTCGCGCAGCACCTGCACGTATTCCGACAGGTACCGGTAGCGGGTCGCAAAGAATTCGTCGCCGGGCCACATGCCCATCTGCGAGTACTCGGGCTTCTGCCAGCCGGTGATGAGGTTGAGCCCGAAGCGGCCGTTGGAGATCGAGTCGATGGTGGAGGTCATGCGCGCCACGATGGCCGGCGGCATGACCAGCGAGGCCGCCGTGGCGAAGAGCTTGATCTTCGAGGTGACGGCGGCCAGCCCGGCCATCAGCGTGAAGCTTTCTAGGTTGTGATCCCAAAACTCGGTCTTGCCACCGAAGCCGCGCAGCTTGATCATCGAGAGCGCGAAGTCCACGCCGTAGTGCTCGGCCTTCTGCGTGATCTGCTTGTTGAGTTCGAAGCTCGGCTTGTACTGCGGAGCGTTCTCCGAGATCAGCCAGCCGTTGTTGCCGATGGGGATGAAGATGCCGACGTTCATGCGTTGCGCTCCTGGACCGAAGGTGAGGGATGGGCTGTGGGCGCAACGCCGAAGGACGC
Organism: Variovorax sp. LjRoot175; assembly: GCF_964253805.1. Classification (NCBI taxonomy): domain Bacteria; kingdom Pseudomonadati; phylum Pseudomonadota; class Betaproteobacteria; order Burkholderiales; family Comamonadaceae; genus Variovorax; species Variovorax sp. LjRoot175. The sequence continues at coordinate 483,590 of NZ_CAXURY020000001.1, forward strand.
GCGCCGACGGTCTTACGCATAGGCCGTGCCATTTGGTTAAGTCTTTTAAAATCAACCACTTGCAGGTTTCCGTCGGTAGAGGTTGGACCAAATGGTCCAAAATGGAGCGTTTGGTCTGTGCGGTCGTGGCCGGCTTTGGTGCAAGGACCCCGCACAATCACCGTCAGTTGCCTGTTTCCTCTTCCATGCCCAAGACCAAACTCCGCGCCGCTGCCGTCGGCGGCACCGCCGACGACGTCGAGGCCGCCTTCTACGAAGCGCTGCAGCGCGGCGATATCGATGCATTGATGGTCTGCTGGGCCGACGAGGACGAGGTGTTCTGCGTCCATCCCGGCGGCCCGCGGCTGGTGGGCACCGAGGCGATCCGCGCCGCCTTCGAGCACATGTTCGCCAATGGCGCGATCCACGCCACGCCGGCACGCGTGCGCCGGGTCGAATCGCTCGCGAGCGCGGTGCACAACGTGCTGGAGCGCATCGAGGTGCTTACCGCCGAGGGGCCGCGCCATGCCTTCGTGCTGGCCACCAACGTCTATCACAAGACCGCCCAGGGCTGGCGCATGGTGGCGCACCATGCAAGCCCGGGCAGCGTGCACGCGCCCGAAGACGAGGACGACGCTGCCCCGCAGACGCTTCACTGACATGCAATACGTCGCGCCCCTCTGGCTGCCCGGCGGCAACCTCCAAACCATCTGGCCCGCGCTCTATGCGCGGCGCGTGGAGGCCCCTTTGCCGGCCTATCGGCGCGAGCGCTGGGGCACGCCGGACGGCGACTTCATCGACGTGGACTTTCTCGATGCGGCCGGTTCCGGGCCGAAGCCGCTGCTGATCCTGTTCCACGGCCTCGAGGGCTCGTCGAAGAGCCACTACGCCGAGGCTTTCGCGGCCTTTGCGATGGTCCGCGGATGGGACTATGCGGTGCCGCATTTCCGCGGCTGCAGCGGCGAACTCAATCTCGCGCCGCGCGCCTACCACTCGGGCGACTATGAGGAGATCGGTTGGATCCTCGGGCGCTTGCACGCGCAGCATGGCGGGCCGATGCTGGCGGCAGGTGTCTCGCTTGGCGGCAATGCGCTCTTGCGCTGGACCGAAGAGGCGGGTGACGAGGCCTCGAAGCTGGTCAGCGCCGTGGCCTCGATCTCGGCGCCGCTCGATCTGGCCGCCGGCGGCATGGCGATCGGCCGCGGCTTCAACCGGCTGGTCTACACGCGCATGTTCCTGTCGACCATGAAGCCCAAGGCGCTGGCCAAGCTGGCCCAGCATCCGGGCCTGTTCGACCGCGACAAGCTCCTCGAGGCCCAGGATCTCTACGCCTTCGACAACGTGTTCACCGCGCCGCTGCACGGCTTTCGCGACACCGACGACTACTGGACGCGGGGCTCGGCCAAGCCGCATCTGCACGCGATCCGCATTCCCGCGCTGGCGGTGAATGCCACCAACGACCCCTTCGTGCCGGCGGCCAGCCTGCCGCGCCAGGACGAGGTCGGCCGCCACGTCACGTTGTGGCAGCCGGCCCATGGCGGCCATGTGGGTTTTCCGCTGGGCGCGCCGCCCGGCCATGTGCGCGGCATGCCGGAGCGCGTCGGCGGCTGGCTTGCACAGCATTTGAGCGCTTGAACTACAGCCGCGCGGCCCGATCCGCGCCAGAATGAGCGCCATGGACGACATCGTCAAACAGGCGCTCGCCAAGTGGCCCAACGTGCCGCACTGCTACGGCTGGCTCGGCCTGGACGCGCGCGGCAACTGGTACATGCGTGACGACCGCACCCAGGCCATGGGGCCTTTTCCGGTGGCCAAGGGCTCGCTGCTCAAGCACGACAAGCTGATCGATTTCATCCAGCGCAACTACGAACACGACGAGCGCGGCCAGTGGTTCTTCCAGAACGGCCCGCAGCGCGTGTACGTCGAGCTCGAAGCTGCGCCGTGGATCTGGCGCGTGGCCGAGGACTTCTCGGTCCGTTCGCACAGCGGCTTGGGCGTAGAGCCCTCGGCCTGCCTGCTCGACGAGGAGGGCAAGCTCTACCTGGTGGCGCCGCTCGGCCTCGGGCTGGTCCATACGCAGGACGTGGGCGTGGCGGCCGAGGCGGTCGAAGCGGGGCGCTGGGCGCCGGAGAACGTGCGCGCCGCGGAACTGCCTGCGCGCTTCGGCCATGTCATGAGCCCGGCCGCGGGCCAGCCGGTCAAGCAGCCGGCGCACTGAATCCATCTCGCGCGCCAATGAAAAAGAGCCCGTATGCGGGCTCTTTGTTCGAGGAGATGGGCTTTCTTACTTGGCCGCTGTTGCAGCCGCCGGTGCGGCCGCGGCATTGGACGCCGCACCCTCGGGTGCCGCTGCCGCGGGACGGTCCGGCACCGGGAACTTGGCGCCGCCCGAATTGGCCAGGTAGGCCACCGCACGGCCGATCTCGACATCCTCGAAGTCGCCGCCGCCCTGCGGGGGCATGGCGCCCTTGCCCTTGAGCGCATGCTCGAGCAGCGTGGCGTAGCCCTGGCCGATGCGCGGGCCCCAGGCCGCGGCATCGTTGAGGTGCGGAGCGGTCGGGATGCCGGGCGCGCCGTGGCAGGCCACGCATTGCGCCTTGAACACGGCTTCGCCGGCGGCGAGCGGCCGGTTGGCATCGCGGATCTCGATCGAGCCGACCTTCTTGAGGCGTTCGGCGATCTCGCGATCGCGCGCTTCCTTCGACACGCCGTAGAGCGACATGTTGTCGCCTTGCGCATCGCCCGAGGGATGGGTGCCGGAGACCACGTAGGAGACGAGGCCCGCGATGATCAGGATGGGAGCGATGAACGAGAAGAAGACCGCGAGGAGCAGCTGTTTCGGGTTCTTGATCGGGCCGGTGTGGGCGTCTTCTGTGGCCTGGTAGTGCGGGTCGTCGCTCATTGGCGTCCTCAATATCGGGGGCTCTTCGGGGGCGTTTTCGAAATCAACCGGAGATTATAGAGAGGCGCCCCGGGGGCGCCTCTCTGACCCTCTCATCGTGTAGCCCAGCCGCCGCCCAGTGTCTTGTAGAGCGCAACCTGGCTCTGCAACTGCAGCAGCCGGGTCTGCACCGCCGCCTGCTGCACGCTGTAGAGCGAGCGCTGCGAATCGAGCAGGTCGAGTGCGCTCGCGATGCCGTTGCGGTAGCGCAAATCGGAGAGCTTGAAGCGGACCTCCTCGGCGTTCGATTGCGCGCGCAGGGCCCGCAGCTGCTCGCCGAGCGTGGCGCGGCCGGCGAGCGCGTCGGCGACCTCGCGGAAGGCCGTCTGGATCGACTTCTCGTACTGCGCCACCGCGATCTCGCGGCCGGTCCGTGCCGAATCCAGCCCGGCCTGGTTGCGGCCCGCATCGAAGATCGGCAACGTGATCTGCGGTGCGAAGGACCACGCCTTGGAGCCCTTGTCGAAGAGGCCCGAGAACTCGCTGCTCGCGGTGCCGATCGACGAGGTCAGCGTGACGCGCGGGAAGAAGGCCGCGCGCGCCGCGCCGATGTTGGCATTGGCCGCGATCAGCTGCTGTTCGGCGGCGCGGATGTCGGGCCGCTCGCCCAGCAGGTCGGAGGGCAGGCCGGCCGGCAGGTCCGGCATCGGCGCGATCGCATCGAGACCGCGGCCGCCTTCGGTGGCCGCGGCCGGCACCGGCGCGCCGAGCAGCAGGGCCAGTGCGTTCTCATCCTGCATGCGCAGGCGCTGCTGCTCGGCGTAGGACGCACGCGCGGATTCGGCCAGCGTGTCGGCCAGGCGGAGGTCGATCTCCGAGACCACGCCGCTGTCGAAGCGCATGCGCGTGAGCTTCTGCGACTCCTCGCGCGTTACCAGGGTCTGGCGCGTGAGCTCGAGCAGCTGGTCATCCGCGATCAGCGTGAGCCAGCCGCTGGCGACCGCGCCGATCAGGCTGATCTGCGCCGCCTTGCGCGATTCCTCGGTGGCGAGGTACTGCGCCAGCGCCTGCTCCTTGAGGCTGGCGACGCGGCCGAAGAAGTCGAGTTCCCAGGCGGTGATGCCGAGGTTGACCGAATAGCTCGATGCCACGCTGCCGCCCACGCCTATCGCCTGGAGCGCGTTCGGGCTCGAACGCGAGCCGCTGGCCGTGAGATCGAGCGCGGGAAACTGGGCCGCGCGCTGGATCTGGAACTGCGCGCGCGCCTGCTCGATGTTGAGCACGGACACGCGCAGGTCGCGGTTGTTGGCCAGCGCGGTCTCGATCAGCCTGGCGAGGCGCGGGTCGGTGAAGAAGTCCTGCCAGGCGAGCGTGGAGGCGGGCGATTGCGCGCTGCTGGCGGGCTGCGCGCCCGGGTAGACGGCCGGCACGGGCGCGGCAGGGCGCTCGTACGCCGGGATGAGCGAGCAGCCGGCCAGCACCATGGCTGCGGCGCCGGTCAGCGCGGTGGAGACGAATTTCTTTTTAGTCATGGGCTGGGGCTTCCTCGATGCCTGCGGCTTGCGCGTGGCGCTTGTCGACCTCGTGCTGGCGCTCGCTGCCCTTGAACAGGCTGCGCACCACCACGAAGAACACCGGCACGAAAATCACCGCGAGCGCGGTGCCGGTCACCATGCCGCCGATCACGCCGGTGCCGATCGCGCGCTGGCTCGCCGAGCCCGCGCCCGTGGCCAGCACCAGCGGCAGCACGCCGAGGCCGAAGGCCAGCGAGGTCATGATGATCGGGCGGAACCGCAGATGGGCGGCGGCCAGCGCCGACTCGACCACGCCCTTGCCCTGCGCCTGCAGGTCCTTGGCGAATTCGATGATCAGAATCGCGTTCTTCGCCGACAGGCCGATGATGGTGATCAGGCCGACCTGGAAGTACACGTCGTTCGAATAGGCGCGCAGCAAGGTCGCGAGCAGCACGCCCAGCACGCCCAGCGGCACCACCATGATCACGGACAGCGGAATCGTCCAGCTCTCGTAGAGCGCGGCCAGGCACAGGAACACGGCCAGGATCGAGAAGGCGTAGAGGATGATCGCCTGCGCGCCGGCGAGCTTCTCTTCGCGCGACTGGCCGGTCCATTCGTAGCCGAAGCCCGGCGGCAGCTGCGCGGCGAGCTTTTCGATCTCCGCCATCGCGGCGCCCGAGCTGTAGCCTGGCGCCGCCGAGCCCGAGATGCGGACCGCGGGGTAGCCGTTGTAGCGCACCGTCTGCTGCGCGCCGGTGATCCAGCGCGTGCTCGCGAAGGCCGACAGCGGCACCGGCTCGCCCTTGGTGTTGCTGGCGTTGAGCCTGAGCAGGTCGTCAGGTTGCATGCGCGCCTGCGCGTCGGCCTGCACCACCACCCGCTGCAGGCGCCCCTGGTTCGGGAAGTCGTTCACGTAGGTCGAGCCCAGCGCCGTCGACATCGTGCTGTTGATGGCGTCGAAGCTCACGCCCAGCGCGTTCGCCTTGTCGCGGTCGAGGTCGATCTGCAGTTGCGGCGCGTCTTCCAGGCCGTCCGGGCGCACCTGCGTCAGGATCGGGCTCTTGCCGGCCATGCCGAGCAGCTGGTTGCGCGCGTTGACCAGCGCCTCGTGGCCCGCGCCGCCACGGTCCTGCAGGCGGAAGCTGAAGCCGCTGGCGTTGCCGAGCTCGGGGATGGGCGGCGGCGACAGCGGGTAGATGAAGGCATCGCGGATGCCCGACAGCGCCCCGAAGGCGCGGCCGGCCACCGCCTCGGCCGAATGGCTCGGGTCGTGCCGTTGCTCCCAGTCCTTCAGGGTCACGAAGGCGAGGCCGGCGTTCTGGCCCTGGCCCGAGAAGCTGAAGCCCAGCACCCCGACCATGCTCTCCACCTCGGGCTGCTTCAGGATGTACTTCTCGACATCCTGCATCACCGACAGCATGCGCTCCTTCGTCGCACCCGGCGGCAGCTGCACGTTGACGATGATGTAGCCCTGGTCTTCCTGCGGCAGAAAGGAGGTGGGTAGCTGCCGGTACACCAGCACCACCGCGCCGATGATGGCCACGTAGATCACCAGGTAGCGCGCCGCGCGCTTGAGGATGCGCGCCACCAGGCTCTCATAGCCCTTGGCGGTGCGGGCGAAGCTGCGGTTGAACCAGCCGAAGAAGCCGCGCTTCTCGTGGTGGTGGCCGGCCTCCACCGGCTTCAGCAGCGTGGCGCACAGGGCCGGCGTGAGCGACAGCGCCATGAAGGCCGAGAAGCCGATCGAGGCCACCATCACCGCCGAGAACTGGCGATAGATGTTGCCGGTGGAGCCGGCGAAGAAGGCCAGCGGCACGAACACCGAGATCAGCACCACCGTCACGCCGATGATGGCGCCGGAGATCTGGCGCATCGCCTTGCGCGTGGCTTCCAGCGGCGAGAGGCCTTCCGCGCTCATGATGCGCTCGACGTTCTCCACCACCACGATCGCGTCGTCCACTACGATGCCGATCACCAGCACCATGCCGAACATGGTCAGCACGTTGATCGAGAAGCCCAGCGCCAGCAGGATGCCGAAGGTGCCCAGCAGCGCGATCGGCACCACCACTGTCGGGATGAGCGTGTAGCGCCAGTTCTGCAGGAACAGGAACATCACCAGGAACACCAGCGCCACCGCCTCGAACAGCGTCTTCACCACCTCGGTGATGGAGATGTTCACGAAGCGAGAGCTGTCGTAGGGGATGGTCCACTTCACGCCCTGCGGGAAGTAGCGCGCGAGCTCGGTCATCTTGGCGCGGATCGCCTTGGCCGACTGCAGCGCGTTGCCGCCGGGAGCGAGCTGCACGCCGATGCCCACCGCCTGCTCGCCGTTGAGGCGTGCTGAGGTGGCATAGCCCTGGCCGCCGAGCTCGATGCGCGCCACGTCCTTGAGCCGGACGGCGGAGCCGTCGGTGTTGGCGCGCAGCACGATGTCGCCGAACTGCGAGGTTGTGGTGAGCTGGCCGTTGACCACCACGGTGGCCGCGATCGCCTGGCCCGCCACGTTGGGCAAGTCGCCGATGGTGCCGGAGGACACCTGCGCGTTCTGCGCGCGGATCGCCGCGTTGACCTCGGCCGCCGACAGGTTGTAGCCCTGCAGCCTGGCCGGGTCGATCCAGATGCGCATCGCGCGCTCGGTGCCGAAGAGCTGGGCCTGGCCTACCCCGGCCACGCGCTGCAGCTCGGGCACCACGTTGCGCGATGCGTAGTCGCCCAGCGCCGTGGTGTCGATCGCCGGGTTGTCGGAGGACAGCATCGTGAACAGCAGGAAGTTGTTGCGCGACTTGTCCACGCGCACGCCCTGCTGCGTCACGGCCGCCGGCAGCCGCGGCGTGGCGCGCGACAGCCGGTTTTGCACGTCCACCTGGGCGAGATCGGCGTTGGTGCCGGTCTCGAAGGTGATGGTGATGGTGCCGGTGCCGTCCGCCTGTGCCACCGATTCCATGTAGATGAGGCCCGGCGAGCCGTTCATCTCGCGCTCGATGACCGAGAGCACGCTGTCCTCCAGCGTCTGGGCCGAGGCGCCGGGATAGGCGACGTTGACGACGATGGCCGGCGGTGCCACCGGCGGGTACTGCGCGATCGGCAGCTGCGTGATGGACACGGCGCCCACCACGATGACGAACAGCGCGATCACCCACGCGAAGATCGGGCGGTCGATGAAGAATTTGGCCATGCGGGGACGCTCCTTACTGCTTCGCAGCGGGAGCCGAAGCGGCTGCCGCGGCATCAGGAGCAGCGTTCGCAGAGCCGGCGGAAGCCGGCGTCGGCGCCTTCCAGGGCACTGCCTTCACCGGCGCGCCGGGCGGCATCATCATCAGCTTCTGGAAGCCGTCGACCATGACCTGTTCGCCGGCCTTCAGGCCATCGAGCACGATCCACTGGTTGTTCTGGGCCGCGCTGATCTTCACCGTGCGCTTGTGCATCTTGCCCTCGGCATCGACCACCGTCAGCGTGTCGCCCTGCTGGGTGCGCGTGACCGCCTGCTGCGGCACGGTGATCGCGTTGCTGACCTGGGCCTGCTCCACCTTCACGCGCACGTAAAGGCCGGGCAGCAGCTCGCCCTTCGGATTCGGGACTTCGGCGCGCAGCGTGACCTGGCCGGTGGTGGAATCGACCGTCAGGTCGGAGAACAGCAGCTTGCCCGGCAGCGCGTACTCGCTGCCGTCTTCCAGCAGGATGCGCACGCTGGCCGCGTCGGCGCCGCTGGCGCGTTTGAACTGGCCGGCCTCCATCGCGCGGCGCAGTCTGAGCACGTCGCTGGCCGATTGGGTGAAGTTCACGTACATCGGGTCGATCTGCTGGACCACGGCCAGCGCGGTCGCATCGCCCTGGCCCACCAGTGCGCCTTCGGTCACCAGCGCGCGGCCGATGCGGCCGGAAATCGGCGCCGTCACGCTCGCGTAGCCGAGATTGATTCTGGCGGTCTGCACCGAGGCGCGGCCCACCGCAACATCCGCTTCGGCGGTCTTGGCCGCGGCCACCGCATTGAGATATTCCTGCTTGCTGACCGCGTTGGCTTCCACCAGCGGCTTGTAGCGCTCGGCCAGTGCCTTGGCCTGCACCGCATTGGCTTCGGCGCGCGCCAGGCTCGCCTCGGCGCTCTGCGCGGCAGCGGCGTAGGGCGCGGGGTCGATGCGGAACAGCGGCTGGCCCGCCTTCACGTCGCTGCCTTCGCGGAACTGCCGCTGCTGCAGGATGCCGGCGGCACGGGCGCGCACTTCAGCCACGCGCGAAGCTTCGAGCCGGCCGGGCAGCTCGGTCACCAGTCCGACATCGGTCGGCGTGGCGACCACCACGCCGACTTCGGGCGGCGGCGGTGCGCCGCCGCCACCCTGGGCGGCGGCGGCCGGTGCTCCGCTCTTGCCGCAGGCCGCGAGCGCAAGCACCGCAGCGACCGCGGCCGTGACGGCCGCGCCGCGCGGCGAAAACAACGAATGACGCGAGACATGCAGTACAGGCATGCGATTCCTTTGAGCAAAGAAGGGGGACGGTACGTCGCGGCGCGGGTGCCTAAAGCATCACGGCGAGTCAGGCCATCGGGAGGCCTTCTAGTTTACATACATTCATGCATGTATAGTCATTAACCTCATATCCATAAGGGGGCATAGTGGTCCGACGTACCAAGGAAGAGGCGCAGGCGACACGGCACCGGCTGCTCGATGCTGCCGAAGTGCTGTTTCAAAGACAAGGCGTTTCGCAGACCTCGCTGCAGCAGATCGCGCAGCAGGCCGGCGCCACGCGTGGCGCGATCTACTGGCACTTCAAGGACAAGGCGGACCTCTTCAACGCGATGATGGAACGCGTCACGCTGCCGCTGGAGGCGGCGACGCGTGAGGCGAGCACGACAGGCGAGGATCCGCTGGCGGCGATCGAGCGGGTGATGGTCCAGGCCCTGAGCCTGATGGTCAGCGATCCGCAGGTGCGGCGCGTGTTCGAGGTCGCCACGCTCAAGGTTGAATACACCAGCGACATGGACGCGGTGCTGCAGCGCCATCGCAGCGCGCGCAACGAATGCGTGGTCGATTTCGGCAATGCGCTGCAGCACGCGGCGCGCCAGGCGGACATTCAGCTGCCGATTCCGGTCAAGACCGCGGCCTACGGCCTGCATGCAGTGATCAGCGGGCTGATCCAGGACTGGCTGCTGGAGCCCGAGGCCTTCGATCTCGTGCCGGCCGGCCGCCACATCTTCCGCATCTACCTGGCTGGCCTGGGGTTCGAGCGCCCGTCGATGGTTGTCGACGCAGCCTGCAAGGCCGCCGCCTGATGGGCGATAATGACCGGCTCCGGTCGCTGGCCGGAGCCCCATCTCGCTGTATTTCAACGGATAGAATTCGGCCCTCCGAAGGCTGAGATCCAGGTTCGATTCCTGGCGGCTCGCTAGTCTAGGTCCACGATCAGGTAAGGGAGCTCGCCATCAAATTCGCTCTCTTCCAGCCGGTAGTCAGGCGACACGGGACTCACACTGTCGCCTCCGATGTTGAAGCCATTCTGATTGAGAAAGGTCTTTAACGTCCGATCGATGCGCCCGGTTGCCACTAAGAACCCATCAACTTCAATAGAGATTGATGCAGCTGAGCCAGGTTTCCTCTCGTCTAGATCGACCTTGGCGATCAATGTGTGGCGACCAGGTGAAAGCTTCACGCCAGTCACACGGCAGCTCATTGGAAAAATCGCGTTGTAGTAGAAAACCGGGACGCCGTGCAGGAAATAGAAAGCGTAGCCGTTGATCGAGCTGCCGTGACATGCGAGTACTCCGTGCCCACCATTCGCCCCCACGACGACGTCGCAGCTTATGCGAAACGAACGGCCTACTGTGTGAGGCGCTGCGTCGGCGTGCAGATTTCGCAAGCGGCGACGAAACTTGAATGAGTTGCGTGATGCTCCATGGCTGGGTCGTCCCTCGGCGCCTTCTGTTGGCGAATGAATGGGAAGAATTTTGCCTTCTGCCGCCAACATCCAAAAGAGCTCTTTGAGCTCCTGAAGTTTCTGCGGGCTTTGGTTCGCCAAATCAATCGACTGGCTATAGTCGTCACGCAAATCATAGAGCTCCCACCGTCGGTCGTCGGGTGCTCTGGTTCTTCTCAGAGCAAAACTTTCCCACGGATCATTCTCGGGAGTAGTGCACGCCATCCATCCGTCGTGATAGATCCCGAAGTTCTGCATCGATTCGAAGATCTGGGTTTTTCGACTGGAAGTTGCCTCGGGACTATCGAACGCATACAGCATGCTCACCCCGTCCAGGGGGTCTTGGACAACCCCGTTGATGGTCTTGGGCGGCTCGATGCCGGCAGCAGCCAGAACCGTGCTGTGAACATCCGCCACGTGATGGAACTGTGTCCGAATCGAGCCTCGATCGCTCAACCGGCTCGGCCAGGAAACTACCAGGCCATTTCGTGTACCTCCGAAATGGGATGCAACCTGCTTGTAGTACTGGAACGGGGAGTTGATCGCCCATCCCCAAGCGGCGGGGAAATGGTTGTATGCATCAGGTCCACCGATCTTGTCGATCAGCTCTAGCTGGTCTTCCAGCTTCTCCTCAAAGCCATTCGCCCAGGACTGCTCAAACAGCAAGCCGTTGAACCCTCCTTCCGCGCTGCCGCCGTTATCGCCTTGAATGAACAGAATCAAGGTGTTGTCGAACTCTTTCCAGTCCTTCAACGTCTGCACCACGCGGCCAAATTGGTAATCAAAGTGATCCAGAGCAGCGGCGTATGCCTCCATCAGTCGCGTGGCAAGAGCCTTTTGTTGGGCGGAGAGCGAGGCCCAGGCTGGCAGGTTGTCTGGGCGAGGCGTGAGAAGCGCACTTTCGGGAATAACTCCCGAGGCTTTCTGGCGTTCGAAGGTTTCCGAGCGGACGGCATCCCACCCGATGTCGAATTTCCCACGGTACTTCTGAAGCCATTTCCGCGGCGCATGATGGGGTGAATGTGCCGTACCAGTGGCGTAGTAGACAAAAAACGGCTTTTCCGGGGCGACGGCTTTCTGCTGCGCGATCCAATCGATTGCGCGATCCGCCATGATCTCGTCGAAGTGGCGAGTGTCACCCCTAGGGGGTTGCACATGAGACGTGTTCTCTACCAGATCTGGCGACCACATGTTTGTGTCAAAGCCAAGGAATCCGTAGAAATAGTCGAACCCCATGCCCGTGGGCCATCGATCGTAAGGCCCGAGCGGACCCATCTCCCATTCCGGTGTGATGTGGCCTTTCCCAAACATGGCGGTGCTGTAGCCATGAGCCCGCAGCACGTCGGCGATGGTCCCGGCAGATTTCGGAATGACGCTGGTGTAGCCATCGTAATACGACGGACGTGCGGTTACCCTCCCCATGCTCACCCGATGCGGATTGCGTCCTGTCAGGAGCGCCGCGCGCGTTGGTGAGCACATGGCAGTGGTGTGGAACTGAGTAAAACGTAGCCCGCCTAAGGCTAGAGCGTCAAGGTTCTCGGTGGCGATTGGGCCGCCGAAGGTGCTGCACGCCCCGTATCCAACGTCGTCAGTCAGTACCACGATTACGTTTGGCGCCCCCTTCCTGGAGGTGCTGCTGGCGGGCCACTTGCCCCTTCCTTGATTGACTTGGTGCATAGTCGCAGTAAAGAATGAGAATTATCATTCTGATTGTGGCTCAAAGTCATGCGGTGCGCAAGAAGCGGTGTTCATGCCCCGTAAGGCGAGGGTAGTCTTGCAGCGTAGTGGCCAGGGGCACTGTAGCTCCGCCGCGGGATTTCAGCCCCGATCGCAGCGCTCGCTTGCCGGGTCTCGTCTGCCGAACGACTACTCGGCGAGCAGGTAGGCCTTTACCAGCCGAAAAAGCTCATCACGGATCTGGTCATCATCAAGGCCCAGCGGTCCAGGGTTGTTGAGCACCGCGTGGACGAGCACCCCGGCCAGCGCCTGATAAGCAAACAGGATCCGAAGGCGACGCTCACCAGGCGGGACTGACGACAGGTAAGGGCTCAGTAGCTCGACCAAGATCACGCGATAGCGATCTCCCGACTTTTTGATGACTTCCCACATACCCTCTTTGCTGTGCTGCAAAGAGGCACGCATCACGCCGAGGTTCGACCGGAAGTTTCCAATCGCCTCGTCCACGATGGCACGGCAAAGGGCGTCGAGCGAGGACGCGCCAGGCGGGTGGCGAGCAACAAATTCCCGGATCGACTGTTCCGTTCGCATCGTCTGCACGCGCTGCAACGTCAGGAAGAAGTGCTGCTTGTCCTCGAATCGACCATAGAACGCACCCACAGTCGTCTTCGCGCTCGCGCAAACGGCCTCGATGGACAAATCTTCCAGAGAGCGGTCGTGGAGCAATTTGCGGCCAGCTTCGATCAGCGCGGCAGCTGTATTCGCACTGCGCTTTTGCCGTGAGGGCTTCATCTCAGGCAGGCACCCCTGGGAGGCCCATGCTTCGATCTCAGCTAACGGGATTTGGGAAGGTCGCATCGTGTCACTTTGTATAGAACTTTTGTGCCGGTCGTGTTCCGGGTCGCCTGAGTCAGGTCGAAACGGCTTGACACCCGCCAATAACAGAATAAGAATACTAATTCTGAATCCGCAAGCTTCTGAACCCGTTGGAGATGACTCCAGTTGCCGGATCGAAGCTGGTGGGCAAGTTTGTGGCTATCTGCTGGACGACGTCAGCTTAACTTTGTCAACACGCCTGTCGGAGGAATCATGTTGCTAAATCGCCGCAGCATCCTGGTGGCAACCATGGGGGTCGCCTGCTCCGCCATCGCGCGAGCAGAGCTCTGGCCTCGCAAGCCAGTCAGGATCATCCTCAACTTTCCTGCTGGCGGCCCCGGCGACGCGATTGCTCGCTATCTCGCGCAGCGTATGAGCGCGATCCTCGGGCAGCAAGTCTTCGTCGAAAACCGAAGTGGAGGAGCTGGCGCAGTCGGCATACTCGCAGCCTCCAATGCCCAGGCCGACGGATACACGTTCTTGTACACGACGGTGACTGGCGTGGTCCAGGTGCCACTGGTAAGCAAGAACCAGAACTTCGATCCATTGAGATCCGTCGTGCCGGTCATGGGGATCGGAAGCACCCCTATGGGGTTATTCGTTCACGCCAGCACGCCTGTCACGGATTTCCCGGGATTCATCGAATGGGCGCGAAAGCAGCCCGCGGGACTCGACATCGGAGGCGGTGGCCCAATCGTAGAAATCGCAACAGCTGTACTTGCGCGAAGTGCAAACGTCAGGCTGGTGTACGTGCCATTTCGAGGTACCGCGCCGGTGGTCCAGGCGGCGCTGGCTGGCGATATCAAGGCTTTCTTCAGCACCCCGTCGCCGGTGATCACCGAGAACATCAGCGCCGGAAAGCTGAGGGCGATAGCCGTGACCTCAGCATCGTCATCCAGTTTGGTTCCAGGCGTCGACCCGATCGCCAAATTCATCCCGGGCTACGTTCAAGACATCAACTTCGGATTCTTCGCGCCAGCGGGCATTCCGGCAGAAGCGGTCGTCAAGTTCAGCGAGGCGCTGGCGCAAGTGCTGGCGGAGCCTGGAATGAAGGAGCGGCTGTCTGGCTTTGGACTTGGCCTTCAGCCGTTGGCTGCGTCAGAGATGGCACGAATCACAGCGCGAGACGCCGAAACCATCCGGAAAACGCTCGAAACAACGCCGGTGAAATTCGGCGAGTAATCCAACTTCTTGGGAAGACTGCATGACATTCGCAATCATCGCGCGTGACCCGCAGACCGGTCACTTCGGCGTCGCCAAGACCACCCGTACGATCGCAGCGGGCGGACTCGACCTTTACCGCCACATACCAATGATGGGACTCTGCCTGGGCATCAGCACCGTAGGGCGATGCCAGAAAGTTGGCGCAGTCATGATCCAGAATGGATTGGATGCGCAAGCAGCCATGAAAGCAATGATTGGCAGCGACGAGTTCATTGCGAATCGCCAGCTGGCTGCGATCGACAACCACGGCCGCATAGCTGCGTTCACTGGCGAGAGCTGCTTCCCATACGCAGGCCACATCATCGGCGACAACTTTGCTGTGCTGGGCAATGTGTTGACCAGCGCCGCAACGATAGAGGCAATGGCTGCCGCGTACGAGGCATCCAAAGACCTGCCATTTGCCCGCCGACTGCTCGCAAGCCTGGAGGGGGGCCGGGATGCTGGAGGCCAGCACGGCGGACAACGATCCTCGGACATGGCGGTTTTCGGCGATCGAGAGGGGCCGCTGATCGATCTGCGCATCGATCTGAACGCAGATCCGGTAGCCGAACTGGTTCGGCTCTACGAAATATTCAGTCCTCTGGTCCCGTATTACGAGCTGCACCGATCGAATCCGCGAGGACTACCCCGCGCGGACGACTGGCTCAAGGCTCAGCAAGCGGCATCAGCCGACGGCGCTTAACTGATCTCACGCTTACACCACAATCGCCATGCCAAAAGAAGTTCTTGTCCCCGTCGGCTCCGGGAACCCTATCGCGCCATTCTCGCCTGGCACCCTGGCCGACGGCGTCGTCTACACGTCGGGCGTGTTGCCCCTGGATGCAAACAACAACGTCGTACACGTTGGCAATGCGGCAGCGCAAACACGCCACGTTCTCGAGACTATTCGATCCATCATAGGGGTCGCTGGCGGGTCGATGGATGACGTCGCCTTCAACTACGTATTCCTAACCGATTGGGCGAACTATGCTGCGGTGAACTCCGTCTATGCAGAGTTCTTTCCCGGGACAAAGCCCGCTCGATTCTGCATTCAGTGCGGTTTGGTAAAGCCGGACGCATTGGTCGAGATCGCCTCGATTGCACATCTGTCTCCCCGAAATCCTGGCTAGCCCGGCAGAAGGAACGACCGTGAAGGATCGGGTAGGGATCGTTGGTGTCGGCCTGATGGGCCAAGGGATCGCGAGAAACGTGGTTGCCCATGGCTACACGCTGACCGCGCTCGAGCGTCCAGGCAATCAGCCCTTGGAAGAGTTGACGCGGCAGGGTGCCAAGACGACCCCGAGCCTCAAGGCCCTCGCCGAAGCAAGCGATATCGTGATCCTTTGCGTGACCGGCTCACCCGAGGTCGAAGCGGTCCTCACGCAGGGTGGGGGCGTCTTGGAGGGATTGCGCGCGGGATCGGTCGTGATCGACTGTTCAACCTCTGTTCCTGCCTCCACGGCCCGCATGGCGGAAGCTGTGACGGCTGTCGGGTCCAGCTTCATTGATGCGCCCATGACCCGCACAGCGCAACACGCACACGAAGGAAGACTCAATCTTCTGGTCGGAGGGGATGCCGAGGTGCTCGCTGGGGTAAGGCCGGTGCTCGAATGCTTCGCGGAGAGCATCGTGCACGCAGGGCCTGTGGGCGCCGGGCACGCGCTGAAGTTGCTGCACAACTTTGTGTCGCTCGGCGCGGCCGCAGTGATCGCAGAGGCCGCGGCATGTGCGGCGCGGGTAGGAATCGATCCCTCGCTGTTCGTTGAGGTCCTCTCGGGTGGCGGGGGTGGCGGAGCGGCGCTTGACCGCATGAGACCCTACATCATCGATCGTGATCCGACGGGACTCCAGTTCTACATGTCCAACGCGCTGAAAGACTTGCGGTATTACGTCGAGATGGCTTCGGATCAGCGAGCCTTCCACGAAATCGCGGATTCGGTCGCCTCGACGCTCAGGCTTGGAGTCCAGGAAGCGGGCCCGCGTGCCCTGGTGCCCGAGTTGGCATCGCTGCTGACTGAACGCGTTGAACCCATTTGAAGGTCGGGGCTCGCCGGGTGACCGGTGTAGTCATTGCACTCGGCCCGCGCCCTGGATTGAACCGCGGGATGCCGGGCAGAAAGTCGAGTAGGGGTTTTGCTTGTCGCAAACCTCTGTCTGGGAGTCGAACCATGCGCATGCGGCACTACATTGCCAACACCTGGATTGTCCCGAGCACGGGCGATTACATTCCCGTCGTCGATCCGTCCAACGGCCAAGCCGTGGGCGAGATCGCTCGAGGCGGAGAACCCGACGCGGGGGCTGCCATCGCCGCGGCCCGGGCCGCCGTCGGGGAAACGTTCGACGGGCCATGGGGCATCCTGAGCGCGGCGCAGCGTGGGCGCCTGCTCTACAAGTTCTCGGCAGCTGTATCCGAGCGAGCGGAGGAACTGGCTTCGCTCGAAGCACGCGATACGGGAAAGTCCATGAAAACGGCGCGTGCCGACGTCGTCGCCTTGGCCCGTTATCTCGAATACTACGCAGGCGCCTGCGACAAGTTGCACGGTGAAACGCTGCCGTACGAACGAGGCTATACCGTACTGACACTCAGGGAACCTCACGGGGTGACTGCGCACATCATCCCGTGGAACTATCCGATGCAGATATTCGGTCGAACGGTGGTTGCCTCGCTGGCGGCAGGGAATGCATGCGTGGTCAAACCTGCTGAAGATGCGAGCCTTTCGCTGCTGAGGCTAGCGGAGATCGCGGCGGAGATCGGCTTCCCTCCAGGCGCCATCAATGTAGTGACGGGCTACGGACACGAGGTTGGCGCGTGCCTGACGGCTCATGAGGGGATCGACCACATCTCCTTTACGGGGTCCGCGCAGACCGGCCGACTGGTGGCCGCCGCCGCCGCCAAGCGCCATTGCCCTGTAACGCTCGAGCTCGGGGGCAAGTCGCCTCAACTGGTCTTCGAGGACGCCGACATCGAAACGGCACTGCCGGTGATCGTCGACGCAATCGTACAGAACGCCGGACAGACATGTTCAGCCGGCAGTCGCCTGCTTGTGCAGCGGAGCATCTACGAGGAAGTCCTCAGTCGCCTCGCGGATCGGTTCGCCGCGCTGCGAGCGGGGCCCCCGGTCCTGGAGCTCGAGATGGGACCGCTGATCAACCGCAAGCAGTTCGAACAGGTAAAAGGATTCATCCAGAGGGCGGAGGCAGATGGCATACGGGTCATGGCGAAAGGGCAGTTGCACGCGGATGCTGCCGCCGCTGGCTTCTACCAGGAGGCAGTGCTGTTGCGAGATGTGCCGCACGAACACAGTCTCGCGCAGGAGGAGATCTTCGGGCCGGTACTCGCAGCCATGCCCTTCGACGATGAGGCGGATGCGATCCGGCTTGCCAACGGGACCGACTATGGCCTCGTTGCAGGCATTTGGACGCGAGACGGAGGCAGGCAGATGCGGCTCGCACGGAAACTGCGATGTGGACAAGTGTTTGTCAACAACTATGGGGCGGGGGGTGGCGTGGAGCTTCCATTCGGTGGCATGAAGTCCAGCGGATACGGAAGGGAAAAGGGTCTCGAGGCGCTGCATGGATTCACCGTCTTGAAGACGATAGCCATTCGCCATGACTGAGGCAGATGATCGTGATCTGTGTTGACGGCGATGCAAGGCTGCTCATGAGGGACGATGCATGACCCAATACTGTTCGGATTGTGGAATATGATGCAGAATGACTGCCGTCGCAACGACGGAGTCGAGCATGGCGCGAACCAAGGCGGTCCTGGGCAGCGGAGCAAGGCTGGCTGACTTTCTGAGCGCCAGCCTGCTGGCGCGTGTGGTGCCGGCCGAGCTGGTCAATTCTGTGCTGGACGCCCACGGCTGCAACTCGCAGCGCGTGCGCAGCTTTCCGGCCGTCGCAGGGGCGTACTACTGCATGGCGCTGAGCCTCTACCCCGAGGCCGCCTACGAGGAAGTGTTCGCCGCCGTGTCGCAGGGCCTGGCGTGGGCCGCCGGCGCCGCCGAGCCGCCTCGGGTGACCAAGTCCTCGATCAGCGGCCTGCGCAGCAAGATCGGCGCTGCGCCGATGCGTGACCTGGTCGAGCGCTGCTGTGTGCCCATGGCCGACGCCCGGGCGCACCACCACGCGTTCTATGCCGGCCTGAGGCTGGTCGCCATTGACGGCAGCACCTTCGAGCTGCCTGACGAGGCGGAGAACGCGGCGCATTTCGGCTACCCGGGCAGCCGGATCGGCCGCGCAGGCTACCCGCAGGCACGATGCATGGTCTTGGTGGAGTGCGCCACGCACGCGATCCTGGGCGCCAACCTGGGGCCCTACCGCAGCGGCGAGTGGGAGCTGTTCCAACCGCTCTTGCCCCGGCTGGAGCCGGGCATGCTGTGCATAGCGGACCGGGGGTTCAATGGCTTCGAGCACTGGCAGCAGGCACAAGCCACCGGGGCGCAGTTGCTCTGGCGCTGCATGCGCAGCCGACAGTTGCCGGTGCATCGCATGCTCGACGATGGTTCGTACCTCAGCGCCATCTACCCCACCGGTGTGAGCCGCAGCGAGGCGATGAGCCAAGCCATCGTGGTGCGTGTCATCGAATACGCCTTGCCGGGACTGGCCGATGCACAACCGCGCTACCGTCTGTTGACCACGTTGCTGGACCCGCAAGTCGCCCCGGCGCTGGAACTGGCAGCGATGTACCACCAGCGCTGGGAAATCGAGGGCGTGTTCGACGAGCTCAAGACGCACCTGCGGCAGAGCCGGCGCGTGCTGCGCAGCAAAACTGCGGAGCTCGTGCGCCAGGAGTTCTACGGCTGGGTGCTGGCGCATTACTCGGTGCGCTGGCTGCTGCATCAGGGCGCCACGCGGCACCGAATACCGCACGCCGAGCTGTCCTTCACAGGGCACGTACAGCTGCTTCGCCGCGCACAGCCCCGCTCCGGGGCATTTCCCCCCAGCGCGCCCGAGGCGTCGACGACGATGGTTCAATGAACTGCTCGAAGCCTGCGCCCGGATCCGCGCCACGCGCACGCTGAACAAGCGCTCGCCGCGGATGGTCAAGCGGCGCCACTCGCCTTACGCATCATTCGACCACCGCGCACCGACGCGCGTGTCCACGGATTGCACTCCCAAGATCATCGACCCGCCTGGACCTCGACCCAAGCCAGCCGATGCCCACATACCGCGTCGATTTAGGAGCTTCATGCCATAAACGAACAGTATTGATGCATGACCCCATACCATCGACGTGCTGAAGAAAAGCGTCACTCACCTGAACTGGATGCTCGACGCTGACTCGGTGCTCGCTTACACCAAGGAATGGACCATCCGATGGACGTGAGTTAGAGGTGAGTCCATCAGCATTGCAGGTCTGACGGATTCACTCCGGGTCTCCGCTAATGAAGCCGCGTGACCAATCTGCTCACCAACTCTGAATCGACCTCTGACATATGTGTCCACGTTGATCTACATGGACACGTAGCATCCGCCTTCCGGCACTCTGTGACCAGACGCAGTTAATTGAGCTACAGCCTTTTCGCGCGGAAGCTATCCACACTTTCCCTGTTGCGGTCGAGCAAGCACAAGGCTTCTCTTGTGCCACAGTGGGAGTGGAGATCCCTTCATCAACCACTAGACACCAACTATTGATGCGTACGTTGTTTGCCTTGCTCACTCTTTGGGTGGCCGTTTTCAGCCCCGCTGCGTGGTCCGCCTCCAGCAGCGTCTATCTCGAGGAGTTGACCTCGACCGAGATCCGCGATGCCATCCACGCCGGCACGACCACGATCATCATTCCGGTCGGCGGCACCGAGCAGAGCGGACCGCACATGGCGCTGGGCAAGCACAATGTGCGGGTCAAGGTGCTGGCAGGCAGGATTGCCACATCGTTGGGTCATACCTTGGTCGCGCCGGTGCTGACCTATGTGCCCGAAGGCAGCATATCCCCGCCTGCTGGACACATGCGCTTTGCCGGCACGATTTCGGTGCCGGAAGACGCCTTCAAGAGCGTACTGGATGGCGCCGCGCGCAGCTTCAAGCAGCATGGCTTCGTCGACATGGTGCTGATCGGTGATCACGGCGGCTATCAGGCCCAGCTCAAGGCGGTGGCGACGCGCCTGAATCACGATTGGGCGGCGACGCCTGCCCGTGCCCACTTCATCGGGGACTACTACCGGATCACGCAAACCGACTACGTACAGGCACTCAAAGCCAAAGGATTGAGCGATGCGCAGATCGGCATGCATGCGGGCACGGCCGATACTTCGCTCATGATGGCCATCGACGCCACGTTGGTCAGGCCAGATCAAATGGCACGTGACCCGCTCGAAGGTGCGGCCAATGGCGTCGCTGGCGATCCGCGCGCCTCCAGCGCGGCGCTGGGTCAGTTGGGCGTCGATTTGATTGTGGCGAAAACGGTGGCCGCCATCCGCACCGCGCGGGGTGCTTCGCGTTGAGCGCGCCAATTTCATTGCATGATGTGTGAACCGGTGGAGGGCTTGAGCATGCGCAAGAATCCCGTTGTCGTCGTTTCCGGGATGGTCGCCGTGTCGGCGGCCGCTTGGTGGGTCACAAACCAGGCCGTCGCGACCCCGGCGAACGCGCCGCCATCCGGGGCTTCCACGCAGAACAGCCCCGTGGCGACGGTGCCGGGCATGCCGGCTGTACCCGACCGGAGCAATCTTTACAGCGAGACGGGTGCCAACCGCATGAGCCCGGCGGTCGCTGGGGCCCTGGAGCGGGTGTATGTGCCCAACCACACGTCCAATACCGTGTCGGTGATCGATCCGGCCACGCTGAAAGTGGTCGATACGTTCAAGGTGGGCGTCAACCCGCAGCACGTGGTGCCTGCGTGGGATTTGCGCACGCTGTGGGTAGCCAACAATGCAGAAGGTCGGCGCGATGGCAGCCTGACGCCGATCGATCCCAATACCGGCAAACCGGGTCAACCGATCCCGGTGGAAGACCCGTACAACATGTACTGGTCTCCAGACGGTCAATCGGCCATCGTGGTGGCCGAGGCGTACAAGCGTCTGGACTTTCGTGACCCACGCAGCATGAAGTTGCAGTATTCGATTGCCACGCCGAAGTGCGACGGCATCAATCACGCCGACTTCTCGATCGACGGCAGGTTCGCGCTGTTCACCTGCGAGTTTGACGGGGCGGTCACCAAGATCGACCTAGTGAATCGAAGCATCGTGGGCACCCTCAAGCTGAGCAAATACTTCGATCGGCCGGATGTCCTCGCGCGGATCGCGACACCCGGCAAGAAGCCCGCCAAGATACCCGACCCGGGCCAGGTTGGTGGCGAAATCCGTACTACCCATGGCATGCCGCAAGACATACGGGTATCGCCGGACGGCAAGGTTTTTTTCGTGGCCGACATGATGGACGACGGTGTCCATGTGGTCGATGGCGAATCGTTCAAGCAGATCGGCTTCATAGCCACCGGTATCGGCGCGCATGGCCTGTACCCCAGCCGCGACGGCACAAGCCTGTACGTGGCCAACCGTGGCACCAACAAGATCCACGGCACGCCGGGCGGCAAGGGCAGCGTCTCGGTCATTGATTTCGCGACCCGTACCGTCACCAAGACCTGGCCCGTGCCGGGAGGCGGCAGCCCTGACATGGGCAACGTCAGCGCCGACGGAAAACACCTGTGGCTCTCCGGCCGGTACGACGATGTGGTGTACCGCTTTGACACCACGACGGGCAGCGTCGACAAGATTAAGGTCGGTCGCGAACCGCACGGGCTGACGGTGTGGCCGCAGCCTGGCAGATACTCGCTGGGACATACTGGGAATTTGCGCTGATCGGCGATGGCTGCCACGCCGCCGTTGTAGTCCAATTCGCCACCCTCGCGTTAATAGGACATCGGCCTTATTCCGGCCGAGGAGTACCCGATCATGCTCCTGCGTTACGCCCTCGCCTGGAGCCTGCTGTTGGTCTGTTCCACCGGGCGGGCAGGCACCGATTTTGCCTCGGCGCATGTCATGGTCGTAGACGACGCCAGCGGCGAGGTGCTGCTGAGCAAGGACGCCGCGAGCGCCGCGCCGATTGCGTCGCTGACGAAGCTGATCACGGCGATGGTGGTGCTCGATGCGCAGCAGGACCCGTACGAGAGTCTGCGGATCGAGGCGGCGGACACGGACCGCTTCAGGCACAGCCGCGGGGGCATCCCGGTCGGATCCGTGGTGTCGCGTGGCAACTTGCTCGAACTGGCGCTCCTCGCCTCTGACAACCGCGCGACCTCGGCACTGGTTCGTCACTATCCCGGAGGGTTGGCGGCGTTCGCTGCGGCCACGCGGCGGAAGATTCACTCACTCGGCCTGACCAGCACGTTGATCGAGGAGCCGACGGGGTTGTCGCCGAACAACGTGTCGAGCGCGCAGGACATGGTCAAGGTGCTGCGCGCAGCCGCGCGTTATCCCGTAATCTCGCATATCACGAGCCAGCGCAGCCATACCGTGCTGGTCGGCGGTCGGCGCTGGACCGTGCGCAACACCAACCGGCTCGTCGGCGCACCGGGGTGGCATGTGCTCTTGTCGAAGACGGGCTTTACCAACGATGCAGGTCGCTGCTTGGCCATGCGTGCCGAAGCCGGTGGACGGACGGTGACCGTCGTCTTGCTGGGTGCAGCGAGGCCCTCGCAGCGCGCCCGCGATGCAATCACCATCCGCCGTCGGTTCGTCGACGCAACGCCTGCCCCGGTGGCGCGTTCGGCAGGAGCGCGCGTGCGGTTGGCGGCCCAGCGCCCGCGCGTCGTCACACCTGGGCCCCCGCCATGGCCTGCCGCAGGAAGCACGCCAGAAGCCACTACGCCAATCGTCGAATCCGGCGGCCAGGCAGTGCCAATGGCTGCTCCGTCGCAGTATGCGGAGGAGGCCAAGGGAAGGAAGCGGCGAAGCCGGGAGCAAATCAGAGGGCGAGTGCGTAGAACTGGCTGGCCGCGGGCGTAACGCGCCCTTCGGGTCGCAAGCCGGCCTTTGCGGATCGTGTGGATGGTCTCGATGCCGGCGAGGATGATGCGCGCGCAGCGGGTGGAGTCGCGCCGGAGTCGGCCTAATGTCGACCGCCGGCGCCCGGGTCTGAACCTGCGCCCTTGGTGGAATCTTTGGCGTGATTCAGTACTTAGACAAGGAGAAGGGGGACCTTCCGCTGCCCCGAAGCCCCTCACCCCATCGCAGACCGAGCTCGTGCTCGAGTTGCTCGAGTTGCGCCAGCTGGCGCCGAAGGAGACTGCTGCGAAGTTCAACCGCTTGATCCAGGTCGGCACCTTCTCCGAAGCCCAGCAAGGGGCCATCGAGATCCTCTTCGCGCTCGAGGAGGACGATATCCCCGATGCACTCTTCGAGTTTGCAGACGACGATGCCCGAGACATCGTTCGCGATGGGCTGGCGCACGAGGCGCGGCTCACCTTCGTGAGAGCCTAAAGCATCAATGTTGTCTGCGGCGACCGGGCCCCTGAATAACAGCTGTCCTCAGATTTCTATCGAGCAAGGAATTCGAGCGCCTTGGGCACAAAGTCGGCATGGAACTGGAATACTCCGCCATGGCCGGCATCGGGATAGATGAGCAGGGTGCTGTTCGGAAGCCGCCGCGCCAGGTCGCGCGAGTTCGTCGTTGGGACCATCCGGTCATCATCACCATTGACGATGAGCACGGGATGCTTGACCACTGAAAGATCGGCAGGTTCTTTCTGGCCCCAGGCGCTCAGCGCTCGTAACTGCGCCACGTACGCGGTGATGGTGATCTCCTTGTCACGGTTCTCCGAGCGTTCCTTCAAACGCTGCAGAAACGCCTTGCCAGCCTCGATGCCATTGGGCGTGCGAGTGAAGAACAGGAATTGCTTCGGATCCTGGCCGGTGAAGAAACCCCGGAGAAGGTCGTAGTTCGCGACTCTGGCCACGGTGCTGATGCCCTCGCCACCAGCGGGACCTGTGCCCGCGAGAATCATCTTGCGGACGAGTTGCGGCTCCTTCAGCACGATTTCCTGGGCGATCATTCCACCCATCGAGAGGCCGAAGAGGTCAACCTGCTCGAACCCCTTCGCCTTAATGAAGGTGATGGCATCGTCGGCCATCTGCTCCATCGAACTGGACGGCGAGCCGCTGGATGCCCCGACGCCGCGGTTGTCGAAGGCGATCACGTGATGCTTCGCCGCAATGCCGTCCATGATCCGGGGGTCCCAGTTGTCCAGCACGGCGGCCAGATGGACGAGAAACACCACCGGCGTTCCGCCATTTTGCTTTCCCAACTCGCGGTATGCGAAATTGACTCCGCCTGCGGAGATGGATTTCGTTGGAACGTTTGTCCAGTGGATGCTCACCGCCTGGTCCATTGGCGGTGGACTGGTCTTCGCGCCGTCGGGCGGACCATCGCTTGCCCCTGCCGCCGGTGAAATAAATGGTGCAGCCAGCGCGATAGCCAGGACGCCTGCTTTGGGTAAACGACGCATTGCATGATCTCCAGGGTTGGAAACAGTCGGTCAGTTCATGCCGGCACACTGGATTGCTGCGCAAGGGTCGGGTAGTCGGTGTAGCCCCTTGGGCCTGGGGTGTAGAAGGTCGCCATGTCCACGGCATTCAGCGCCGCTTCGGCCCGCATGCGCTCCATCAGGTCGGGGTTGGCGAGGAACGGGCGGGCGAAGGCGATGAGGTCTGCCTGGCCTGCCTCGAGCGCACTTTCCGCAGCTGCACGATCGAAGCCGCCGGCAAGGATGAACAAGCCCTGGAACGCAGCGCGAAGCCGAAGCTTCAACTCGGCAGGCACCGGCGGCGCGCCCATCGCCGAGTGATCGAGCAGGTGGACGTACAGCATGCCCAGCTGCGAGAGTTCCTCGGTGAGCGCCAGGTACTGAGCCTCGACGTCGGGATAGGCGCCCGTGCTATTGAACACGCCCTGGGGCGAGAGCCGGATCCCGACGCGATGGGCACCGATGGCGGCTGCCGTGGCGCGGGCGACCTCGAGCGCAAAGCGATTGCGGCCATTGATGCTGCCGCCGTAGGCGTCGGTGCGCTGGTTCACATTGGCGTTCAGGAACTGCTCGATCAGATAGCCGTTCGCGGCATGCAACTCAACGCCGTCGAATCCCGCTTCGATGGCGAGCTGCGCCGACTTGGCGTACTCCTCCACGGCGTGGGCGATGTCGGTCGCGGTCATCGCCCGAGGGGCGCTGTGCGGCTGCATGCCCTGTGAGTCGGTGTACATCTCGCCGGGGCAGACATTGGCCATCGGTCCGACCACCTCCGCGCCTGCGGGCAGGTTGGCCGCATGGGTCACGCGACCGGTGTGCATGAGTTGCACGAAGATCTTGCCGCCCTTGGCATGGACCACATCTGTGACTGCCTTCCATCCGCGCACCTGCGCATCATTGAAGAGCCCCGGGATGCGTGCGTAGCCCAGGCCGTTGGGCGACGGCGAGGTACCCTCGGTGATGATCAGGCCGGCCGTTGCACGCTGGCCGTAGTACTCGGCGATCAGTGCGTTGGGTGTGTTCGCATCGACGGCGCGACTGCGCGTCATTGGTGCCATGACGGCGCGGTTGGCGAATTGAATTGAAGGTGCGACGAGAGGTTCGAAGAGCATTGTGATCCTTGGTTGAATGCGGGGCGCTCGAGCCCTTGTTGTTGGCTGGTGATCCAGTCAGGTTTCGGGTTCAGGACGCCTGCGGGAGGTAGCTGGGCCTCGGCGCCGTCATCCCGCGCTTGACCTGCAGCGTGAGCTCATCGGCCAGCACCTCGTCGAAGCCCGACTCGAGTCCGTCGAGCGCACGCTTGACGATCTCCTCAGGACTGGACTTCGGGACATCGAACCCGCGCGTGAGATCGGTATCGACGTAGGCCATGTGCAGTGCCAGCACTTGAGTTTTCTGCGTGGCCAGTTCGCTGCGAAGGGCATTGGTGAGCGACCAGGCTGCGGACTTGCTTGCCGAATAGGCCGCCAGCTCGCCGCCGTTCACCCACGAGGCGACCGACAGGACGTTGAGCAACGCGCCGCCGCCGTTGGCTTTGAGAACCGGCGCGAAGGCCTTGCTCACGCGCAACACGGCGAAGAAATTGGTCTCGAAGATGCGCCGTGCGGCGTCTTCGCTATCGGCTGCGAGAAAGCCTCCCGTTTGGGCAATGCCGGCGTTGTTGATCACCAGCGTCACATCCGACGCCAGCGCTGCGGCGGACGACACGTCTTCCGACTTGGTGACGTCGAGTCGCAGGGCCTGAACACCGGATTGGGTGACGGCCGCGGGATCGCGTGCTCCCACATAGACCTTGCGGGCACCGCGGGCGAGCAGTTCGTGCGCGAACGCCAGGCCGATGCCGCGATTGGCACCTGTGACGAGGGCAACTGCATTCTCAATCTTCATGGGAATCTCCAAAGAGGGGGGACAAACAGATTCAGCTGCCGGCTTTCAGGTCTTCCAGCAACACCGAAATGAACAAAACGCACTTGAACTTGGCGACGGCATTTCCCTTGGCGGGACTTGCCTCTATCTCACCTTGACGACGACCTTGCCCTTTGCGCGGCCGGCTTCGACGTAGGCCAGGGCTTCATTGGTTGATTCGAACGGGAACACCCGGTCCATCACGGGGCGGATGACGCCAGCATCGAAGAGACGGGTGATCTCGCGCAGTTGGCTTCCGTTCGCCTTCATGAAGAGGAACGAGAAGCTGACCCCGCGGCTCTTTGCCTTTCGTCTGATTCCAGAGCTCAGCAGCCGCATGACCAGTTTCACGAACCCCGGTGCCCCGATTTCCTTGCCGAATTCGGGATCAGGCGGTCCGGAGATGGTGATGAGCTTTGCGCCGCGCTTGAGCACGCGAAGGGATTTTTCGAGCGCCTTGCCGTCCTGGCTGTTCAGGACCACGTCGTAGTCGCGCAAGACATCCTCAAAGTCCTGCGTCTTGTAGTCGATGACGACGTCTGCGCCCAGACTCTTCACGAGCGCGACATTGGTCGTGCTCGTCGTCGTGGCAACGGTTGCGCCCAGATGCTTGGCCAACTGGATCGCAAAAGTGCCTACGCCGCCGGAGCCCGCCTGAATGAAGACCTTCTGGCCCCTCTTCAGATCGGCCTTCTCGATCAGTGCCTGCCAGACCGTCAGGGCCACCAGGGGGATGGAAGCGGCTTCTTCCATCGTGAGACCCTTGGGCTTGAGCGCCAGCGAAGCTTCCTTGACGGGGACGAATTCAGCGAACGTGCCGATCCGAAAATCATCCGCCCGCGCATAGACCTCATCGCCCAGCTTGAACTGCCGCACGCGCGGGCCGACCTTGACGACCACCCCAGCTACGTCGTGGCCCAGGACGAGGGGCAGGCGATAGGGCAGGATGAGCTTGAACTCACCATCCCTGATCTTGGAATCCAGCAGGTTCACGCCAGCGGCGTGGACCTGGACCAGGACCTCGTCATCGCGCAGCTCCGGATCCGGCATGTCTGCCAACCGCAACGCGCGCTTCTTTCCATATCGCTCGAGAACAAATGCGTTCACGGTTCTTCCTTATTCCTGGCGCAACCAGGTTTGCGAACGGCCCAGCATTGGCACACCGAAGTAGCCGCGCACGCTGAGCTTCTTGCCGCTGTCGATCAGGCGCACATTGCTGCGATAGACCTTGCCGTTGTCCGGATCGAGAATCTGGCCGCCGACATATTCGTCGCCGTCCTTCGTCAGGCCATTCAGAATCACCAGCCCGATGACTGGTGCGTTCTTGTTTGCGCCTTCGCACTTGTCGCACCTCGGATTCAGGTCTTCATTCGGAGCCGGGAACACTTTCTCGATCTTGCCCAGCAGGGCTCCATTCGATTCCGTGATTCGGACCAGTGCCCTCGGCTTGCCGCTGACGTCGTCGACGTTCTTCCACAGGCCAATGGGCGACGCCTCGTTTGCCCAGACTGGCGGCATCGTGAGGGCTGCGGCCGCGGTGAAGGCTTTGAACGCGAGCGCGGGCAGGAGCGGGAGGGCAAGAGAGCGAGGGTTGCCAGAGGATTTATATTTATGTCGCATGATGATCATCATATTTGTGGTCGAACGAAAAGCGTCGTTTCTCGATGGATTCAGGCGGGGGGCAGGTGCTTGAGTGCGGCCTCGCACAGGCTGGCCGATAGTGCGGGCTCGTCGACCGCACGAGCCAACAGCAACGTGCCCACCATGGTGGCGACGGTCACGAGTGCTCGTTCGTGGGCACCGGGCTGCCCCCAGTCAGGCGACTGACGGGCGACAAGATCGATCATTTCCTTGATGTGCCGGGTGGTCACTCGGCGTACTTCGGATGCCTGGCGCGGCGTCTCCGAGCCCAGTGCGGCCAGGGGGCATCCCATTTCAACCTGCTCCAGGTGCTCCCGCGATAGGTAGGTGCGAAGCATGGATGCCAAAGCCTGCTCGGGGGGCACGCTGGCGACAACGTCCGCCGCTACGGCGGCTGACTCGGCGCACGCCCGATTCGCTGCTTCTGCCAACATGGCCTCGCGCGACTCGAAATGGGCGTAGAAGGCGCCATGGGTCAGGCCGGCCTCCTTCATGATGTCGGCGACTCCGGTGCCGTCATAGCCGCTACGACGGATCGCCCGTGCAGCTGCGCACACGATGCGTTCGTGTGAAGCTTCCTTGGCTGCCGTTCTGACGTTGTGCTTTGCGTTTCGCATGATGTGCATCATACATGCTTTCGCAAAGCACGTAGCCCTCGGACTCACTCCGACGGGATGCCCGCCTCCTTGACGACCTTGCCCCACTTTGCGAGGTCGGACTTGATCAGCGCGGCGTACTCCTGCGGCGTTCCGCCCTGGATCTCGATGCCCGCAGCCTCCAGCTTGGCCCGCACGTCAGGCAGCTTCAGCGCCGCGTTGATCTCGGCATTGAGCTTGGTGACAATCGCCTTGGGCGTGCCGGCAGGCGCCAGGAACCCGCCATTCGTGTTGGCGTCGTAGCCCTTGAGCCCCTGTTCGTCCGCCGTCGGCACGTCCGGCAGAGACGTTGTTCGCTTGCGGGTCGACACCGCAATGGCGCGTACGTTGCCGGCCTTCACCTGCGACTGGATGGCGCTGATCGTGTCGATGTAGAGCGCAGTGCGCCCGGCCAGCAGATCCGGGTGGGCAGCGGCAGATCCCTTGTAAGGGACCAGCAGCACCTGCGCGCCGCTCGCCATGCGGAACATCTCTGCCGCCATTTCCTGAGCACTGCCGCGGCCAGAGGTGGCGACCTTGGACTGGTCCGGATTGGCCTTCATCCAGGCCACGAACTCGGGCAGTGTCTTGGCGGGAATCTGCGGGTAGATCGCGAACACCAGCGGAACCTCGTGGGTGTAGACGATGGGCTCGAAGCTTTTCTCCGGATCCCAGCCCAGGTTCTTGAACAGGAACTTGTTGATGTTGTGGCTGCCGCCCACGATGCCGATCGTGTAGCCATCGGGCGCGGCTTTGGCGAGGACATCCGTGCCGAGGTTGTTGGATGCGCCAGGCCTGTTGTCGACGACCACCGGTTGACCCATCGACACCGCGAGCTTGTCTCCGACGACGCGCGCAATGGTGTCGATAGCGCCGCCCGGCGGGGCGGGCACGATGATCTTGATAGCGCGGGTCGGGTAGGCCTGGGCCGATGCCAAGGTCGGCACCACGGCCAGGGACGCCGAGGCGGCAAGGATCTTGAACAGGGCTGTGAGTTGCATAGGAGTCTCCTCTTGTGGGTGGGTAAATCGTCATGAAGCGCCGGCGGGCTCAGGTGGTCAGGCTCATCGTCGGGCGTTCGCCTGCCAGGGCCTGAGCGAGGCTGTCAAGCACCATCTCGCCCATGGCGGTTCGGGTCTCCCAGGTGGCACTGGCGCGGTGGGCCTGGAGGGTTACGCTGTCGGACTGGCGCAGCGTCAGGGGAACGCGGGGTTCGTCGACGAACACGTCCAAGCCCGCACCGGCAATGCGACCGGCGGCCAGCGCCTCTGTCAGGTCAACCTCATTGACTAGGCGGCCACGGGCGACGTTGACCAGGAAGCCGCTTGGGCCGAGCGCTTCGAGCACGGCCGCGTTGACGATGCCTTCGGCCGTGTCCGCCGCCGCGCACAGTACCAGCGCGTCGGAGTCACGCGCGAGGTCCACCAGGTACGGCACAAACCGGTGGGGGATGTCGTCCATGGGGTGCAGATCGGTATAGCTGATCGGGCAGCCAAAGGCCGCCGCCCGAGCCGCGACGGCGCGGCCCACCCTTCCCATTCCGACGATTCCAACGCGCATGCCGCTGAACCGGCGCGCGAGTGGGATGGCGCTGGGTTGGGGGCTAAGTTCCCACTGGCCGCCGCGCACGAAGCGGTCGCCGGCACACAGGTTTCGGCAAGCAGCGATCAGCAACCCGATGGCCAGATCGGCCACGTCTTCGGTCAGCGCGCCCAGGGTTGCGGTGACGGGCAGGCCACGGCCTCGGCAGTACGCCAGATCCACAGCGTCGGTGCCGACTCCGTTGACGGCCACGACCTTGAGGCCAGGCAACTGCTCCAGCATCGGTCGCGAAATGCCGGTGTGCCCGCCGGTGATCACGGCGTCGACGGATGCGCCACGTTCACGCAGCCAGGCCTCGCGGCCGGTTGCCTCGAAGTATTTGTGAACCGTGTAGAGCGATGCCAGCTTGTCGTTGATCGCAGGGATCAGAATCGGATTGAGTTGGAGGACCTGGGGTTTCATGTGAATTCGTTCAACGGGGCAGACGTGTCCCCTGTGTCCAAGACGGCTTCTTCAGGAGGGGAGCATGTTGTTAATGATTGATTAATAAGTCAATATTGATATATAAAATCAACATATAAACTTTCTCGCACCCGACCATGGTTTCCTGGATTTCGATGGACGAGGTGTGCCACCTCCTCGGGGTGCGACCCCAGACGGTTTACGCCTACGTGAGCCGCGGCAAGCTCGAAGTCATGCCCGATCCGGCCGATACGCGCCGTAGCCTGTACCGCGCCGAGGACGTAGCAAGCTTGGCCAAGCGCAAACAGGCCGGCCGCAAACACGAGACCCTGGCCGCCAACACGCTGTTCGGCTCGGAGCCCAGCATCCCGACGGCCCTGTGTGCGTTCTTTCGCGGGCGCCCGTATTACCGCGGCCAGGATGCCGTGAGCCTGGCCCGGTCGGCCACCCTGGAAGATGTGGCTCAACTGTTGTGGGGCGCGGAGCAACCCGCCGACTTTTCGTCCGCTGCGCTGATGCGCTCGGGCAAGCCTGGACGAGTCGCTGCTTTCACTGCCTTGGCCGGTCTGGCAGCCGCCGGGCATTCCACCCGTGGACGTCTGACACGGGTGCTGCACAACGAGGGCCAGAGTTTGGTGGGTCAGTTGGCCAATGCATTCGGTGCCCAGCCGGGGCGCCAGCCGCTGCACGTGCGCTTTGCGCAAGGGTGGAAACAATCGACCCAGGTGGCTGATTTGCTGCGAACTGCCATGGTGTTGCTGGTCGACCATGAATTGACAAGTTCAGCCTTTGTCGCGCGCATTGCGGCTTCGACAGGCGCCTCGTTGCCGGCATGCCTTCTGGCCGGATTGACCACGCTGTCGGGCCCGTTGCATGGTGATGCCTCAGGCCGCGTCCAGGCGCTGTTCAGCGAAGTGGAACGACTTGGAGAGGACCAGGTGGTGGCCCACTACCTGTCGACCGGTTTGCCCTTGGCAGGATTTGGTCACCACCTCTATCCCGATGGCGATCCGCGCGCAGCCGCCTTGCTGGCGTTGTTCGAGCCCTCGGAGGTGATCGCGCGCTTCATCCAGAAGGTGACGAACCTGACCGGTTTGCAGCCCAACATCGATGTGGCCCTGGCCGCCCTGGTTGCGCACCATCGACTGCCCGCCGACGCGGCCTTTGGCCTGTTTGCAACGGCGCGCAGTGTCGGGTTGCTGGCGCACAGCTTGGAACAACTGGGCGTGGCGCAAGTGATCCGCCCACGCGGGCGCTATGTGGGCCCGATACCCAACATGCCGCAGGGCGCCCGAACTTAGGCGGCCTCTGCCGTTCGAGCTTCTGCCGGCGACCAGGGCCCTTCGAGCGTGTATCGCATCCACCGAATGGTGCCGGCGTGTTGCATGACCGTCGTCACTATGCCGCCCGGCACGACGAGGATGTCGGGCGCCGCATTGCCAAAGGCCGCGTCGGGTACGACGCGAAGGCCATGGCGCGCCCTCGCGCTGCAGCGCCTTGCGATCGAACGCTTCGTCCTTCTTCATTCCTGCCTCGTCCTGGGTGCGAGAAATCTGTTCGACGACTTCGCCAGGCGCGCGCGTCCTGGCCGGTCAATCGGCGTACTCACCCGACGCCCGGATCACCGAAGCTGCTGATTGGGTCATAGGGCAGCTTTGAGTAGAGGCTCTGATTCATTGCGAGCGTTGAATCGATTGGCAAGAACAGCGTATGGCCGTCAGGGGCCGCCCCTGCTGCCGAGAAGCGATCTGCCTGATTGGGCCTGAATGAGACTCGTGTGAGCCGTCAGTTGGGACAGCCGCAGCGTCCGGGGGCTATCCTTACCGGAGATCACACTCTCTGAAGGTGATGACCGTACCCAACGCAATCGAACAGGGCCGCGAAGCCGTGGCGCGTCGGGCGTGGGCACGCGCCTACCGCGCGTTCGCGAGGGCTGACCGGACGCGTCCCCTCGGTCCGCAGGATTTGGAGCATCTGGCCGTCGCGGCGTACATGCTGGGCCGCAACGACGATCACCTGGAATGCATGAAGCGGGCGCATCGCGCACACCAGCACGCTCGCAACCTGCCGCGTGCCGCGCGCTGTGCATTCTGGGTCGGCATCAATCTCGCGGTGCGTGGTCGGGTCAGCCACGCGGCTGGCTGGTTCGGTCGCGCGCAGCGCCTCGCCGAAAGCGGACCGCGCGATAGCGTGGAGCACGGCTACCTCAAAGTCCCCACGCTTCTGAAGCGTGCGGGGGAACGGGACTGGAAAGGCGTGGCGGATATTGCGAAGAAAGCGGAACGCATCGCCGAACGTCACGGCGATGCGGATCTCTTCGCCCTTGCCGCGCACGAGCGTGGACATGCGCTGGTTCAGCTGGGCCGCGTCGAGGAGGGCCTGCGACTCGTGGACGAAGTGATGGTATCCGTCTCGGCCGGCGAGCTCTCCCCGGTCGTGACGGGCCTGGTGTACTGCAGCGTCATCGCCTACTGCCAGGATATGTTCCAGCTGAGCCGCGCTCAAGCTTGGACCCAAGCTCTGACGGAATGGTGCGAGCAGCAGCCGGAAATGGTGGCGCACACGGGGCAATGCCTGCTCCACCGCGCCGAGGTCACGCAACTGCGGGGCGACTGGCGCCTGGCGTTGCAGGAAGCGGAGCGGGCGAAGACACAATTCGCGAAGGCGATGAACATTTCCGCCGCCGGTCCCGCACTGTACCGGCAGGGCGAGGTGCACCGGATGCGGGGGCACTTCGATCAGGCGGAAGCCGCGTATCGCGAGGCTGCCCGGTACGGTTACGAGCCGCAGCCCGGCCTCGCGCTGTTGCGATTCGTCCAGGGCAGAATGACTGCTGCGGCCAGCGCAATTCGGCGGGCGCTTTCGGAGACCACTGATCCGGTTCGTCGCGCCAAACTGCTTCCAGCAAGCGTGGAGATCTTCCTGACCGAGGGAAGTACCGATCAGGCCCGGGCGGCGTGCGTCGAGATCGAACAATCATCCAAGGGCCGCAGAAGCGAACTGCTCGACGCATTGGCCGCCCACTCCCGCGGTGCGTTGGAACTCGCCGAGGCGAAGCCGGACGCGGCGCTCGGTACTCTGCGGCGCGCCTTCGAGGCATGGCGGCAGCTCGAGGTCCCCTACGAAGCCGCGCGCGTGCGCGTGTTGATCGCAAAGGCTTGCCGCATCCTCGGGGACGAGGAAACCGCGGCACTGGAGTTGGACGCCGCACGCGGTGCCTTTTCCGAATTGCGCGCGGCGCCTGACATCGCTCGCGTGGATGCACTCGCTCGGGGGACCACGTCCGGATCGGAGCATGGACTGACCAAACGCGAACTCGAAGTGCTCCGCCACGTCGCCGCGGGCCTATCGAACAAGGCAATCGCCCGGGACTTGGCGTTGAGCAGCAGAACGGTCGATCGCCACCTCAGCAACATCTTCGACAAACTCGACGTGTCTTCACGCTCAGCTGCAACGGCCTTCGCCTACCGCGAACGGCTGATCTGACGTGGGATGGGTGGAAACATCCATGGCTTCGCTCAGCACGCTGGGCGGTTCACGCGATGTAGGCAGCGCACCGCATCGGTACCTTTGCCTCCATCCCGACTCGCAACGGAGACACGACATGCCAAAGGTATCGCGCAACACCGCTTCACATTCAGTGGAACTCGATGGATTGGATGTGCAACTCGGCCACCTCGAAGGCGGATATTCGGTGTGCTTCGAGAAGCACACGGCGGATGCGGAGCTCGGTGCATTATTCCGCGGCTTGCCCGGCGACCGCTGCCCACTGCCGCGCTGGGGCTACGTGCTCAAAGGCAAGGTGAGCTTCGTCTTTCCCCACCACAAGGAAACCTTCGAGGCCGGGGACGCGTACTACGTTCCTCCGGGTCATATTCCGGTGCATTACACGGGGACCGAGATCGTGGAATTCAGCCCGACCGACGTCCTGCAGGAGACGATCAAGGTCGTGATGTCGAACCTGCAACGGGGCGGCGGCGCCTCATGAACTACCGGCTGGCTTACGCCATCGGCTTCCATCCGTGGGAGGATGCCGCCGCCGATCCGCCATTCGTCGCAAAGGCAGCGCAGATGTTCGATCGCGAAGAGCTGGGCCGCCAGCCGCCTTACGGACGTGCGCTCGATCTCGGCACCGGGAGCGGCATCTGGGGCATCGAGCTCGCGAAGCGTGGCTGGCAGGTGACTGGCGTGGATCTCGTCGAGAAAGCATTGCGTCGTGCACATGATCGAGTGCGCAGCGCGAGCGTGGAGATGAAGCTCGTCCAGGGTGACGTGACTGCGCTGGGCCGCGCAGGCATCGGCGACGGTTTCCGTTTGATCCTCGATACGGGAACATTCCATGGCCTTCAACCGGAAGAGCAGATCGCGATGGGGCAGAAAGTCACAGCCGTGTCCG
This sequence comes from Variovorax sp. LjRoot175, assembly GCF_964253805.1. Taxonomy (NCBI): domain Bacteria; kingdom Pseudomonadati; phylum Pseudomonadota; class Betaproteobacteria; order Burkholderiales; family Comamonadaceae; genus Variovorax; species Variovorax sp. LjRoot175. The sequence goes on from NZ_CAXURY020000001.1 coordinate 518,670, forward strand.
CACCTGACGCAACGGCGCTGCTGCTCGTGTGGCCAAGACGGATTCGGCCCTTGATTCGTGGCGCCTACCGCAGCGACGTCGAAGCCGCGTTTCCCGGCTGGGAGATCACCGACGTGGAGCCTTCGCATTTCAGTTTGCCGAACCTGCTGGAAGTGATCCTGAGGCCCGACGAGAAGTGGTACCGGCTGCGGAGAAAACTGTCGTTTGAACTGATCAACCGCTGATAGACCGCCTGAAAGAAGCCACTCCCGAGCGTCCGGAGATGGGCCGCATTCTGACCCGATGCTCATGTTCTAGGCTGTCCTAGGCAGGCTGCGGAAAGGCGGTCAGGTGGTTGAACTCTTAAGGGACGTCTCGCATGCCTGAGAGGGCAAATATGACTCCCATGAACACAAGACAGCCCGCGACCACTACTGCAAGCAGTATTGACAGAAGCGCAGCGATGCGCCCCCCGATGGTCCTTTTCGGCGTCGATTCGCGGTGAGTCGGCTCACCAAGCTGCTCGCGTATGGTTCGTTTTTCCATCTGTCCTATGCTCTCGTCGAACGTCTGGTTATGGGCCGACCTCGGTCATTTTCTCCGTGACAACACATCATCAGCTTCGTGCCAAGGAGCCTTGGACGCAATGTGAATATGCCGCTGCTTCAATGGGGTAAATGGCGTGTCGAGCGTACCCAACGAGAACGACATCCAGGAAGCTGCGTCGTCGTGAATACTGTGCCACGTCAAGACCCCAGGCGATGAACTGCGGCCACTATCGCCGCCCTGAGGGCTGACTTCGAACGATCGCATCGTCGGCCTACGCGCGCTCGCCCGAGCTCCTGCTGCTCGGCAATGTCATCCTCGAAGACCATCAATTGCTCGAAGGAGAAGTGGGGGACGCCTTCGAGCGCTTCGTGTTTCAGCTCCTGAGCGACCAAGGCGTCGAAGTAGGCGAGTTCGCGGCGGCGCTCAAGGCGCTTGGCAAGCTACGAGAAACATTGGCCGAACTGCAGCAACTGCTCGACTGGGCCGCTCGCGCTGCGAGCTGAGGGGTGTCTTTGTCAGTCGAAGCCGAGTACCGGCGGGCGATCACGCGTTCTCGCCAAAGTCCAGCAGCACCTTGCAGCTGTAGCGTGGATTGCGCTCGGCAATGTCGAACGCTCCGGCCACGTCACGGAAGTCCACCTTGTGACTGATGATGCGTCCGGGGTCGACCAGCCCACGCTGGATCCAGTCGATCACGGTCGGGAACATCGCGCAGTTCAGGCGCGAGGCGTAGAGCGAGAGCTCCTTCTTTGTCAGTTCCTGCTGCGGAATGGCAGAAGGCGTGGCGGAGAAGCCCAGCACACCGATTCGGCCCGCAGGCGCCGCAATGCGCACCGCCTCTTCGACAATCGTCGGATGGCATACAGCATCGTAGATGAGGGTCGGTCCGCCAGCGACACCGCGTTTGGACAGTGCCTCCGGCAGCGATTCACGCGCGGTATTGATGATCTCGTCCTCCGCCGCGCCGCAGTCGAGCGCCAAGGCGAGCCGCTCGTCGAAGTGATCTGTGATGAGCGCGCGAATGCCGTAGACGCGCTTGAGCACCTGCATCAGGTTGAGGCCGATCGGCCCGGCACCGTAGATCAGCGCGACATCGCTGGGAAAGACGCCAGTACGTTGGGTGACGTTCGCGGCCACGGCAAAGGGCTCGATCACCGATGCGCTGGCATCGGCCAAGCCCTTGGGCACCACGTAGGCATTCTTCTCCGGCACGCAGGCGTACTGGCTGAAGCCGCCGTCGCGATGCACGCCGATCACCTGCAGGCGGCTGCAAACGTTCTGCCGCCCGATCAGGCAGGCATGGCACTCCCCACAACTGATGACCGGGTCCACGACCACCGTCTCGCCGATGCGCGCGGCGCTGACGCCGGCGCCCACCGATTCGATGCGACCGACGAACTCGTGGCCGATGACGCGCGGGTAGGAGACGAACGGGTTGTGGCCGTGAAAGATGTGCAGGTCAGAGCCGCAGATGCCCGCGTAGCGCACGCGCACGCGCACCTCGCCGGCCTGGGGCTCGGGAATGGGCCGCTCGCGCACGGCCATGCTGTTGGGTTGATCGACGACGACGCTCAGCATGATGAAATTTCCTGTTGGTTTGAGATGCCGTGGGGCGTGGTCACCAGTTCCACATCGAGCCATCGGCGAGCCGCGCCACGGGCAGATAAGCGCGCTCGTAGGGATACCTGGCCGCCAGCGCCTCGTCGATGTCGACGCCCAGTCCGGGCACTTCGTCCATCACCAGGTAGCCATCCTCGAAGCGATAGTTGTGCGGAAAGACTTCGTCGGTGAGCGCCGTGTGCGGCATCAACTCCTGGATGCCGAAATTGGGAACCCACAGGCCGAAGTTGACGGCTGCCGCCATGCACACCGGCGACAGGTCGGTCGCACCGTGAAACCCGGTGCGCACCTGATACATCGCCGCATAGTCCGCGATGCGGCGCACATGCGTGATGCCACCGGCATGGGTGATGGTCGAGCGGATGTAGTCGATCAGCTGCTCGCTGATCAGGTTCTTGCAGTCCCAGATCGAGTTGAAGACCTCGCCCACGGCCAGCGGGGTGGTGGTGTGCTGGCGGATCAGGCGGAAGGCCTCCTGGTTCTCGGCCGGCGTTGCGTCCTCGATCCAGAACAGGCCATAGGGCTCGAGTTCCTTGCCGAGCCGGCCGGCCTCGATCGGCGTCAGGCGATGGTGGGCGTCATGCAGCAGATGCGTCTCGAAGCCCACCGCCTCGCGCACCTTGCGAAACAGCTCGGGCGTGTGACGCAGGTAGAGCGAGGTGTCCCACGGCTCTTCCGGCGGCAGGCCTTTTTCGGCCGGCTCGTAGAAGCCCTTGGTCTTGCCAACGCCATAGGTCTTCGCCAGACCCGGCACACCGGACTGCACGCGGATCGCCTTGAAGCCCTCTTGCGCGTGCTTGTGCACCGCCTCGATCGCTTCGGCGTGGTCGCGGCCATTGGCGTGGCCGTACACCATCAGGCCGTGCCGGCTCTTGCCGCCGAGCAGCTGGTACACCGGCATACCCGCGAGCTTGCCCTTGATGTCCCACAGCGCCATGTCGATGGCGGCGATCGCCGTCATCGTGACCGGCCCGCGCCGCCAGTAGGCGCCGCGGTAGAGATACTGCCAGATGTCCTCGATGTTGCGGGGGTCGCGCCCGATCAGGCAGGGAAACACGTGTTCGTCCAGGTAGGACTTGACGGCCAACTCGCGGCCATTGAGCGTTGCGTCGCCCAGGCCGTGAATGCCCTCGTCCGTGACGATCTTCACCGTCACGAAGTTGCGGCCGGGGCAGGTAACGATCGTCTGGATGCGTTCGATCTTCAATTCAGTCTCCAGGAAGTACGACGATGCTCAGAGGAATCCGACCGAGAACCAGGGCACGAACACCAGCAGCAGGAGCGCGAGGAACAGCGCCGCCATGTGGGGCCAGACACGCGGCATCGCGACGTCCGGCGGCACCCGGCCGATCGCACAGGCCGCATAGAAGCCGACCCCGAACGGCGGCGCGAAGAGGCCGAGGCCCATCGCGAAGATCACGACCATCGCGTAGTGCACCTCGTTGACGCCGACGAGCTTGGCGATGGGGAACAGCAGCGGCCCGAACAGCACGATCGCGGGGATGCCCTCGAGCAGGCTGCCCAGCACCACGAACGCCAGAGCGGACACCAGCAGGAAGCCCACCTTGCCGCCCGGCACCGCGGTCATGATCTTGACAAGGTCCTGCGCAAAGCCCGACTGCGTCAGCGCCCACGCCATGGCGGTGGCGCAACCGACGATCAGCAGGATCGCCCCCGACAGGCACGCCGTGTCGAGCAGCATGGGGTAGATTCGGCGCCAGTCGAACTGACGGTAGATGCAGATGCCCGCGAGCACGGTGTAGAAGATGCCGATCGTCGACACCTCGGTCGCGGTGGCCACGCCCTCGACCACCGCGGTGCGGATGATCACAGGCAGCGCGAGCGCCGGCAGCGCCACCAGCAGCAGTTTGCCGACCTGCTGGCGCGTCGCCTTGGTGACGCCCGACATGTCTTCGCGGCGCGTCTGCCACCAGACGACGCATGCCATCAGCACCAGACCGACGACGGCCGGCATCAGGCCGCCGATGAACAGTGAGGTGATCGACACGCCGGTCACCGAGCCGACCGTGATGAGCACGATGCTCGGCGGGATGGTTTCCGACATGGCGCCCGAGGCCGACAGCAGGCCGATCAGGTCGCCATCCTTGCTGCCGCGCTTCTTCATCTCGGGGAACAGCGCCGGGGCAACCGCAGCCATGTCGGCCGCCTTGGCACCCGAGATGCCGGACACGATGTACATCGCGCCCAGCAGCACGTACTGCAGGCCGCCGCGTACGTGGCCGATCAGGCTCACGAGGAAATTGATCATCGCGCGGGCCAGGCCGGTCATCTCGATCAGCGAGCCCAGGAAGACGAAGAGCGGCACGGCCAGAAGGATCAGGTGAGACATGCCTTCCTGCATGCGGTTGGGCATGATCGACATCGGCGTGCTGGTGGAGAACGCCAGGTACGACATCGTTGCCAGGCCGAACGCGAAGGCGATGGGAACGCCGATCACGATCGCGCCGACGAGCATGACCAGAAAGAAGATCACCAGGTTGATGTTTCCCAAACCGGCCAGCGTCGGCGACAGCAGCCACAGCGCCGCGCCGCCCAGCGCCACAGCACCACCGGTGAGCGCAATCTGCTTCCAGCTCGCCTGCTCGAAGAGCCGCGTCACGGCGGTCACCAGCATCAGCGCCGTGCCTGCGAACACAGCCCCTGCGCGCCATCCCTCGCTGATCCCGAGCACCGGCGTCGAGACCTCGATCTCTCCGTGCCAATGCTCCCAGGCCGGACCGACCAACATGACCAGGAACGCGACCACCAGGCACATGCCGAGCGCATCGAGCCAGGCGCGCCTTGCGGGCGGCAGATCCTTGATGAAGGTCGTCAGGTGCATGTGGGCGGTGCGCCGCAATGCAATGCACGACCCGAGCACCGCGAGCCACAGGAACAGGATGCTGGCGAGTTCGTCGGTCCAGGTGATCGGGTCATGCAACGCGTAGCGCGCGAAGGCGCCGCCACCCAGGATCAGAACTTCGGCCACCACGATGGCGGCAGCGGGAATCTCGGTCACCCAAGCCAGCAACCGGTCGAACCAGCGCGACGTGGAAGGCGTGGCAATAGCGAGCGGATCGACAGTGGACTGCATGGGGCGCTCCTGATCGGGATGGTTGGCCGCGCGGGCGTCAAACGAGCTTGCCCGAATACTTCTCGAGCTTGGCCCAGGCCTCGTCGCCGTACTTGCCCTTCCACTCGGTATAGAAGCCCGCGGTCTTGAGCATGTCGCGGAACGGTCCCGGATCGGGTTTGTTGAAGGTCACGCCCAGCTTGGTCAGTTGGGCCTGCGCGTCGGCGTTCAGCCTCGCGATGTCCTCGCGCTGCTTGAGGGCGGCAGCGTTGAGATTCTTCGACAGCGACTCCTGAACCTCCTTCGGCAAGGCCTGCAGCTTCTTCGCGTTGCCGAAGATGAAGTGGCCGTCCCAGGTATGAGCCGTCAGCGAACAGTACTTCTGAACTTCGTAGAGCTTGGCACTCTGGATCAGCGCGAGCGGATTCTCCTGGCCGTCGACCACCTTGGTCTGCAGCGACGAGTAGAGCTCGCCGAACGGAATCGCGGTCGGCGATGCGCCCATGGCCTTGAACATCGAGATCCACAGCGGGATGCCTGGCACACGGATCTTGAAACCTTTCAGGTCGGCCGGCGAGACGATGGGCTTGCTGGCCGACGTGATATTGCGGTAGCCGTTGTCGAGGCACTTTTCGTAGGCATGCAGGTTCGCCTTGGCCAGCGCGGATCGGACATGGGCGCCCAGATCGCCGTCCATCGCGGCCCACACCGCGTCATAGTCCTTGAACGCGAAGGCCACGCCGTTGATGCCAGCGGTTGCCACCAGCGTCTGCAGATTGGTGCCGGCGGTGGACATGATGTCGATCGCGCCGGCGCGCGTCTGCGAAATCATGTCCGGCTCGCTGCCGAGCTGACTGGTCGGGTAGACCTGCAAGTCGACCCGGCCGCTGGTGTCCTTGCGTATCGCTTCGGCCGCTTCCTTGATGCGCAAGGTGCCGGGATGGTCGGCCGGGAAGGCGGTGCCGTACTTGAGCTTGATCTCGCTTTGCGCAAAAGCGAAGCGGGCTGGGAGCGTGGCGGCCACGCCGGTGACGGCGACGGCGGTGGCGAACTGGCGGCGAGTGGGCGCGAAGGTCATGACAAGGTCTCCGTTGGGTCTTCTGGGTCGGTGGTGCAGGATGCGCGATTCAGGTGGACAGCAACGCCGTCATGCCGCCTTGGCGCAGCGTGGACAGGTGCCGCGCCAGACGGCCGGCAAAGACCGGCGGCCAAGGCCCCGTGCCGAAGACGGCGCTGTGCGCCAACGCGGCGTTCGCCGCGTCGGTGTCGTTGGCGGCCCGCCGCAGGCGCGCAGCGAGTGCCTCGGCGCCCGGGTCGCTGATGACCAGTGCTGCGCCGTTGTCGCCGTGCCCGGCAGCCAGGTAGTGCAGCCAGATCGCCAATGCGCGCTCGAGTTGCGGGCGCTCCACATCCGCCGCCAGGCTCTCGCGCAAGGCTGGCAGCCAGCGCACCGGTATCTTCTGGGTCCCGTCCATGGCGATCTGCTGCGTGCGGTGGGCCAGCGCCGGATTCTCGAAACGCCTGAGCAATTCGTGGCAATAGGCCAGTACGTCATAACCCGATGGGGCCGCCACGCTCGCGCGCAGATCCTCCAGCATCAGCCGACGCGCGAAGCCGCCGACCAGAGGATGCGCCATGGCGTCGGACACCGTCTCCAGTCCGCCCATCTGGCCGGCGTAGGCGAGCGCCGAGTGCGTGCCATTGAGCAGGCGCAGCTTCATCGCCTGATAGGGATGCACGTCGCTGGTGAGCAGGGCGCCAGCGTCCTCCCAGGCCGGTCGAATGCCGGCGAAGCGGTCTTCGATCACCCACTGGGTGAACGGCTCGCAGACGATGGCCGCCTCGTCACGAAGGCCGAGCCGAGCGGCGGCCCATTCGAGCGAGACGGGCGTTGCCGCCGGCACGATGCGGTCGACCATGCTGTTGGGGCAGCCGATCTCGGCTTCGATGCGGCGTGCAAGCTTCGCATCGAACAGGTCCGCGTACTGCACCAGCAGCTTGCGCAAGGTGTCGCCATTGCTGGCCATGTTGTCGCAGCACACCAGCGTCAACGGGGCGCCGGCGGGGCGGCGGCGGATGCCTGCGGCCAGCACGCCCAGCGTCGTTCGCGGCGTCTGCGGATTCGCGATGTCGTGGCGCACAAGGACGTCGTCGATGTCGAGGTCGGCGCTGGCCGGGTTCTGGCTGTAGCCCTTTTCAGTGACGGTGCTGGTCACGATGGCCGTCGCCGGACTGGCGATGGACGCGATGACCTGCTCAAGTTGCCTGGGTGCGTACAGGGCGTCGCATAACGCACCGACAACCCTTGTGCGTGCATCGTCGCCGTGGCGCTCGGTCACCGAATACAGGTGGTCTTGCGCTGCCAGCGCCTCGGAAACGCGCGGGTCGCGCAGGCTCACCCCGACGATGCCCCAGCGAAGGTCGCCCCGCGCGACGACCGCCTCGGTGTAGAGCGCCTGATGGGCACGGTGAAACGCGCCCAGTCCGAGATGCACGATGCCCCGCGCCAGGCCGCCGCGGTCGTAGTGCGGGCGCGCGATGCCGTCGCCGAGATCGCGCAGGCCGCGCTGCGAGAGCCGCGAGTTCTGATCTGCTGACAAGGGCACTTCGGCGTCTCCGATCATTCACCACAGTACCATGGTGGCATGGCACGATGCGAGGAGTCTACGAATCAATCCGGGTGTGAAGTACCGGTAGAAACCCGGATAGGGCCGCGATCATGGCGTGCACTACCATGGTGTAAAGTGACTCATCCCACCAGAGAAGCACCCATCCGATGACCGCCCGAGTCCTTGCCAGCAACCCCCACCACGCCGATGCGCAGCATCCCGAAGACCCTTTGGTTGCGGCGCTGGCCGGTTTCAAGCTCGACCCCGCGCGCTCCTATACCGCGCAGGTGCACAGCCAGCTGCAAGAAGCCATCGTGCGCGGCGTCTTGCCCCCGCGCACGGCGCTTTCGGAAGCGACGATCTCCAAGCTGATCGATGTGAGCCGCACGCCGGTGCGCGAAGCGCTGGCGCAATTGGCTGATGAACAGATGGTGCTGATCTACCGTCAGGTCGGCACGATCGTGGCACCCGTGCGCATGTCGCTGCTCGAGGAAGGCCGCTTCGTGCGCAGCACGCTGGAATGCGCGAGCCATGTGCAACTCGCCCAGACCATCACACCGGCGCAACTCAACGAATTCGGCCAGATCGTCGCGCGCCAGCGCGACGCCGTCGCGAGCGGCGAGATCGATCGCTTTTCCGAGCTGGACGAGTTGATGCATCGGCGCCTGTTCGAGTTTGCAGGTCGCGAACACGTCTGGGCCATGCTGGAACCTATCAAGCGCCAGTTCGACCGCGTGCGTTGGCTGCTGCTGGGCCACGTGGCCGGCCATGCCGAGCGCGCGCTGAAGGAACACGAGCAGATGCTGGCGCAGATGGCGTCGCGCGACGTGGCCGGTCTGGGCGCGAGCGTCGCCGCCCACATCAATCACATCACCGCACACCTCACGGCGCTGCGCGAATATGCGCCCGCGAGCTACTTCGCCGACTGACCGATCCTTGGCTTGACCTCAGCGTCCAGCAAAGGTGGATAGTCTTCCCTGGGTTCGTGCGCCACGGACCTGCTCTGCCGCAACCTCAGCCTCGGCGACTGGATGCTGCGGCGGCCGACCTTCAGGAGCTGGATTGATGGCGCGCAATCGCTGCCTGCAGTTCTGCGAGCAGGCGCGGATCGTGCGTGGCGCGCTCCAGGAAGCGCTCGTCGGCCAAGGCGCTGGCACGGCGCCGCGCCAAATCCTGCACCGCGGCGGCGGCACGGCCCCAAATCTGGTTGACCAAGGAAAACGCGGTGTTTCCCATTGCGCGCTGCGGACGCAGGTCGACGAAAGAAGTCATCGTGTTCCTCCCGGGAACGAGTGGCCGAGGCCGAAGATGGAATATTAGGGTTTTCCCTTATGCCTGGGAAGTTCAGCTTCCTGATGTTTGTCATTCAGAGCGCTGATAGCGGCCTTTTTCGATTGCGTTGCCCCGAACGCGCGGGGGCCGTAGGGAAACAGCGGGGCACGTAGGGAAACAGCGGGGCACGTAGGGGAAACAGAGGGGAAGCGCACCCGCACGTCTGGGCGCTAGCGGCATGGCGCCGTGGCCTCCACCTGTTAATGAAGTTGCTATGCTGTGGCGCATCGTCGCTCGCTTGGGGCGTTGCGCCAGCGCGACATCTTGAATTTCGTCGGTATTTTTGTATCCGGGAAGCCGAAGTCGCCAAGGTTCAGCATTCATGCGGGGTGCCAAGGGGGTTGTGATTCCTCGCGGCATTTCCTTCAGGCCTTCCCATCTGCACGCGGAGGGCCTCTTGACCTACCAACTCCACTACTGGCCCACCATCCAGGGCCGCGGCGAATTCGTGCGCCTCGCGCTCGAGGCAGCTGGCGCCGCGTATGTCGACGTGGCGCGCGAGCCGCCGGGCAAAGGCGGCGGCGAGGCCGCGCTCGCGCGGCGGCTTAGCGATCCGGACAATCCGCGCGCGGCCTTCGCGCCGCCCTTCCTCGTCGACGGCGACATCGTGGTCGGCCAGACCGCCGCGATCCTGCTCTACCTCGGCCCGCGGCTCGGGCTCGCCGGCATCGGCGAGGCCGACGGGCTCTGGACGCACCAGCTGCAGCTCACCATCGCCGACATGGTGGCCGAGGTGCACGACACGCACCATCCGATCTCGGCCGGCCGCTACTACGAAGACCAGCGCGAGGCCGCGCTGGAGCGCGCCAAGTGCTTTCGCGAAGAGCGGATTCCGAAATTCCTCGGCTGGTTCGAGCGCGTGCTCGAGCGCAATCCCGCGGGCGACCTCCACCTGGTCGGCGATACGCTGACTTACGCCGACCTGTCGCTGTTCCAGCTGGTGGCGGGTCTGCGCTATGCCTTTTCGAAGGCCACGGCGCGCGTGTTGGCCGAGACGCCCGCGGTCGCCAAGCTGCATGCCAACGTGGGCCGCCGCCAGCGCGTGCACGACTACCTGCAGAGCCCGCGTCGCATCGCCTTCAACGAAGACGGTATCTTCAGGCGCTATCCGGAACTCGACGGTTAGGGCCTGTAACGCTATTTGCAGGGACCGCACGCACGGCGTCGCGCGCTTTGATTGGCACGCCCTGGCATGCCTTCGCGACCCCGCAAATAGCGTTGACAGGCCCTTCTATGAGGACTGAATTGTCAAGGGCTTTTCGCTGCAGACATCGATCAGTGGCGTTGATTGCGATAAGTGCCTGTGTGCGGTGGCCGCTGGAAGGAGGTGCATCGAGATCCGAGGTCGGGGGAGTGACAAGCGTTCGAGCCAAGGCTCGGACAACCTTCTATCCGTGCCGAATGTGCGCATCCGGCACCACATGCAGCATGCGCGCAATGCGCTTGGGCTTACCCCTGTTACCGGCGCGCCCCATCTAGTAGGACGGTCCCTATGCGGTGACCCGGGCCTGTTTCGGGCGCGTCGACCTGTGATCATGAAGATGCCTTCGTCATACCAAGCCAGGGCCGGACGGTTTCTACGCGACCGGCTTGAGAGTGGCGCCGGCCGGGATCTCGCCATGCTCGAGGTAGCGCCACAACGCCACCGCCAGTCGGCGCGCCAGCGCCACGATGCCGATGCGGCGCATACGCTTGGCGCCTGCACCGAAGCGACGCGCGAACCACTGGCTCAAGACGCTGTCGGGCTGATAGCGCAACCAGCTCCACGCCAGTTCCACCAGCAAGGTGCGCGCTCGTTTGTTGCCGGCCTTGTTGATGCCTTGCTCGATCTGGCTGTCGCCGCTGGCATAGGGCGTGGGTGCGAGCCCCAGACAGCCTGCCAGTTCGCGCCGGTTCGCAAAGCGTCGCCAGCCGAACAACTCCTTGACCAGCAACCAGGCGCTGGCGACCCCGATCGAGCGCAGCTTGGCCAGTTGCGCTACCTGCGGCTGCGCACGGTCGTCCACTTCCTTGCGCTGCGTCGCCTGGAGCGTGCGCATCTGCTGCTTGACCAGCATCAGCCGCACACACTCGCGCTCGATCTCGCCGCGCAGCGCCGGCGGTACCTGCGCGCCGTGGCTGTCCCACCACGCCTGCCAGTTCCGTCCACCGATGGAATGCACTCGCAGGTTGTGCAGCACCAGCAACGAGCCGATGCGGTTGGTGTGGGCGGTGTGTTCGTGCGACAGTCGCTGCAGCTCGCGGTGCAGCCGGCGCTCGTCTTCCTGCTGGGGCGTGGGTTCGCGCAGCACCGACCATACGCGCGTCTCGCCTGCGCGGTAGCGCTGCAGCATCGCCAACAGCTTGTCACCATCGAGTCGATCGGTCTTGGCGCGCTTGGCGTGCCGGTTGACCTCGATGCTGGCCGAGTCGACCACGATGTTGTCGATGCCTTGCTCGAGCAGCCAGCGGTGCAGCCACCAGCCATCGCGGCCTGCTTCGTAGCACGCGTGAACCGCCGCCTCGGCTGGTATCCCAAAGCGCACTCGGGCCTTGCCAATACGTTCCAGCACGGCCGCGCAATCGCCAGCGGCCACAGCGCTGCGACTGGGGTTGCGGATGCCGTCGCCGAAGGTCAGGTTCCAACGCTTGTCACTCAGCTCCAAACTCATATACAGATCGTGCGCATTCGTCCTATCCTTGCCTTGAAGGACTGTCTTGGGTGCAGACATGGCCGTGCTCCTTTGGTTCGCTGCCTGGGGGTTCCCGTTCTAGCTCAACGGGACTGGCCTGAGGCAGGCCTTCATAGCATCTAGTCGCTGGGCTCGTCGCGCAGGCGCAGCGCGGTGTCGTAGAGCGCATTGCGCGGCGCGCCGCTGATCTCGGCCGCAAGCCGCACCGCGCTCTTGAGCGGCAGCTCGGCAAGCAGCAGCCGCAGCACGCGTTCGGCTTCGCCATTGCCATCGTCCTCTGCCACGGCCTTCGGATGCAGCACCAGCGCGAACTCGCCGCGCGTGCGGTCGCGGCCGGCTGCAAACCAGTCGGGCAGGGCGGCAGCGGCGACCGTGGCGATCTCCTCGAACTGCTTGGTGAGTTCGCGGCCCACCGTCACACGCCGCTCGCCCAGAATGGCCAGCGCGCGTGCCAGCGCTTCGATGCGGTGCGGCGCTTCGAGCAGCACCACGCTGCGCGGCTCGGCGGCCAGTGCCTGCACGGCGGCATCGCGCTCACCGGACTTGCTGGGCAGGAAGCCGGCGAACACGAAAGCGCTGCCCGCATCGCCCGCCGCGACCAGCCCGGCCGCACCGATCAGCGTCGTCACGCTGCTCGCGCCGGGCAGCGGCAGCACCCGGTAGCCTGCCTCGCGCACGGCCGCGACCAGGCGCGCGCCCGGGTCGCTCACACCGGGCGTGCCGGCATCGCTGACATAGGCGATGCGTTCACCGCGCGCGAGCCGCGCGATCACCGCCTGTGCCGCCTCGGCCTCGTTGTGCTGATGCAGGGCGAGCAGCTGGGCCGAGGGGCGATCGATGCCATAGGCGCGCAGCAGGCTCTGGGTGTGGCGCGTGTCCTCGCAGGCGACGGCATCGACCAGCTGCAGCACCTGCAGTGCGCGCAGCGTGATGTCTGCCAGGTTGCCGATCGGCGTGGCGACGACATAGAGCGTCGCTTGCGGATAATGCTGCGCACCCGCAGCATCGCGCGCGGCCTGCAGGGCGGCGCCGAACGAAGCGGGGGCGAGAGAGTTCAATGGGTTTTCTCCAGAACAAGATGGCGGGGAGGCATTTCAAGTGACGACCAAGCAGCGCGGCGATGCGGCGGAAGACGCCGCGCTCGCCCATCTCCAAGCGGCCGGCCTGGTGCTGGTCGCGCGCAATTATCGAACCCCGGGCCGCGGCGGCGGCGAGATCGACCTGATCGTGCGCGATCCGCGCGACGGCACGCTGGTGTTCGTCGAGGTGCGCCAGCGCGCCGGCGCCACGCATGGCGGCGCGGCCGGGAGCATCACCGCGGTGAAGAAGCGGCGCATCGTCTTCGCGGCGCGGCACTACCCTGAGCCGGCTGCGCACGCCGCCGCCTTGCCGTTTCGACGTCGTGCTGGTGGAGGAGCGCATCGCCTGGATCCAGGCCGCCTTCGACGCGGATTGAGCCTCCGCCGAGGGAACCGATGCGTTGCCCCATACTCAAGTGCATCAAGCGCAGCACCTACGTCTTGTTTCAGAACCCACAGTTATCATCCCGGCCCATGCTCGAGCAACGGATCCAGCAGCACTTCATCGACAGCGCGGACCTCAAGTACCAGGCAGGTCCGCTCCTGAGCAAACCGATCGGGCAGGCGATGCAGGCCCTGCTCGCCTGCGTGACCAGCGGCGGCAAGATCCTGGCCTGCGGAGCGGGCGTCTCGGGGCTTCTCGCCGCGCTGTTCGCCGCCCAGTTCGTCGGCCGCTTCGAGCGCGAACGGCCCGAGCTGGGCGCGATCGCGCTGCCGGGCGACACCACCGACCCCGCCGCGGACACCGCCGACGCAAGCGATGCGGACCGGTTCGCGCGCCAGGTGCGTGCCCTCGGCCAGGCCGGCGACGTGCTGCTGACGCTGAGCGCCAGCGGCCAGTCGGCCGCAGTGCTGGCCGCGGTCGAGGCAGCGCATGCACGCGACATGACGGTGGTTGCCCTGCTGGGCAACGCCGCGGGCAGCGGCGCCAGCAGCAGCCCCGGCGGCGCCGTGGGGCGTGCATTGCGCGAAACCGATGTCCAGATCTGCGTGCCGCACGAACGCGCGGCGCGAATCCACGAAGTCCACCTGCTTGCGCTGCACTGCCTGTGCGACGGCGTGGACGCCCAGCTACTCGGAGAACAGGAAGGTTCCATATGACGAAGACATCCATCCGGCGCATCGCGTTGACCCTGACCGCCGGCGCCGCACTGGTTGCCGGCCTTTCCGCTTGCGTGCCGCTGGTGGTCGGAGGGGCCGCGGTCGTTGGTGCGGGGATGGTCGCGACCGACCGCCGCAGCTCGGGCGCGCAGATCGACGACCAGGGCATCGAGCTGCGCGGCGGCGCACGGGTGCGCGAGATCGCCAACGACCAGATGTACGTCAGCATCACGAGCTTCAATCGGCAGGTGCTGTTGACCGGCGCGGTGGGCAGCGAGGCCGACCGGCGGCGCGTCGAGGAGGTGGTGCGCCGGGTCGACAACGTGCGTTCGGTGGTCAACGAACTGACGGTGGGGCCGCCGAGCACCTTCCAGCAGCGTTCCAACGACGCCTTCATCGTCGGCAAGATCAAGGCCTCGCTGCTCGATGCCAAGGACGTCTTCGCCAATTCCTTCAAGATCGTCGCCGACCGCGGCACGGTCTACCTGATGGGCCTAGCCACGCGGCGCGAAACCGATCGCGCGACCGACATCGCGCGCGGCGTCTCGGGCGTGGAGAAGGTGGTGCGGGTGGTCGAGATCGTCAGCGAAGCGGAGCTCGCGAACCAGGCGCAGCAGGGCGGCACCGGTCCGGCGCCGGCCTCGCGTTCCAACGTGCCGCTGCCGCCGATGGAGCCGCTGCCGCCGGCGGGTTCACCGCCAGCGGGCGGCGCCACTGCCACGCCGGTTCGATAGGAATTCCAGGAACACCGCGGAACCGGCTTTGCCGGGCCGCTGGTGTTGCCCCCTGCAAGGGGGTTGGCGTAGCGACACGAAGTGCGCGAAGCCTGGGGGTGGGCTCAGCGCAGCCTGGTGATCAGGCTCGAGGTGTCCCACCTGTTTCCGCCGGCCTGCTGCACGTCGGCATAGAACTGGTCGACCAGCGCGGTCACCGGCAGCCGCGCGCCATTGCGCTTGGCTTCGTCGAGCACCAGGCCGAGATCCTTGCGCATCCAGTCGACTGCGAAGCCGTAGTCGAACTTGCCTTCGATCATGGTCTTGCCGCGGTTGTCCATCTGCCAGCTCTGCGCTGCGCCCTTGCCGATCACGGCCAGCACTTCGTTCATGTCCAGGCCGGCGCGCTGGCCGAAGGCGATCGCCTCCGACAGGCCCTGCACCAGGCCGGCGATCGCGATCTGGTTGACCATCTTCGCAAGCTGGCCTGCGCCGCTGTCGCCGAGCAGGGTGACGGCGCGCGCAAAGGCCGCGATCACCGGCTTGACGCGCTCGAAGGCCGCCTTGTCGCCGCCGCACATCACCGTCAGCACGCCGTTCTGCGCTCCGGCCTGGCCGCCGGAGACTGGAGCGTCGATGAACTGGAGGCCGCGTTCCAGCGCCGCCTTCGCGAGCTCGCGCGCGACATCGGCGGAAGCCGTGGTGTGGTCGACGAACACCGAGCCCTGGGCCATGCCCGCGAAGGCGCCGTCGTCGCCGAGCACGACCGAGCGCAGGTCGTCGTCGTTGCCGACGCAGCAGAAGACGATTGTTGCGCCCGCGGCGGCTTCGCGCGGCGTGGCCGCAGGGCGCAGCGCCCCCTTGGCCTGGGGCGCGAATTCCTTGTACCAGTCGGCGGCCTTCGCGGCCGTGCGGTTGTAGACCGCGACACTGTGGCCGGCCAGCGCAAGGTGGCCGGCCATGGGGTAACCCATCACGCCGAGGCCGAGAAAGGCGAGCTTGCGTGAGGGCGTGGAGTCGTAGGACTTGGAGGCAATGGAGGAGGTCATCGCTCGAGCTTATTCTGCTTTTTGCGGCCTCGATCAGTCCACCTTGATGTCCGAGCGCGCGGCCATGGCACGCATCCTGGGCAGTTCCTCTTCGATCCGTGCTTTCAGTGCCGCGCCGTTGCCGTAGGCGTAGGTTAAGCCGATGTCGGCCAGTTTCTTCCTCATCTCCGGCGTGCTCGCGACCTCGGCCAGGGCCTTCTCGAGCTTCTGCTGCACCGCAGGCGGAAGGCCGGCCGGCGCCACAAGGGCGAACCAGGTGCCCATGGCGAAGCCCGGATAACCGCTCTCGGCCACGGTCGGCACCTGGGGCAGCAGGGGCAGGCGCTGCGCCGAGAGCACCGCGATCGGCTTGATCTTGCCGGCCTTGATCAGCGGAGTGGCCGCCACCACGGTGTCGACCGCCACCTGCACCTGGCCGCCCATCAGCGCGGTGAGGCTGGGGGCGCTGCCGTTGAAGGGAACATGCACCATGCGGATGCCGGCCGCCGACTTGAGCATTTCGCCGCCGAAGTGCACGGAGGAGCCGGTGCCGAAGGAGCCATAGGAGAACTTGTCCGGCGCCGCCTTGGCCTGCGCGACGATGTCCTTGAGCGTGCTGCCGGCGGTGGTGTCGCCGGCCACCAGGATCAGGCTCATGTCGGCGACCATGCCGATGGGCGTGAAGCTGCGGATGGGGTCGTAGGGCAGCGACTGGCGGATCGCCGGGTTCAGTGTGAGCGTCGTGCTGGCGCCCAGCAGCAGCGTGTAGCCGTCCGGTGGCGCCTTCGCGACGATCGAGGCCGCGATCACCGTGCTGGCGCCGGGCTTGTTCTCCACCACCACGGGCTGGCCCAGCTTCTCGCCGAGGCCGATCGCCAGCATGCGGCCCAGCACATCGGTGGCGCCACCGGGCGCAAAGGGCACCAGCAGCTTGATCGGCCGTGCCGGATAACCGTCCTGGGCGAAGGCGCCGGTGCATGCGGCGGCCAGCGTGCAGGCGGTCAGAAGAAACTGGAGGAAGCGGCGCAGGGGTGGCGTGCTCATGTGAGCTCCTGTGGAGAGGGAAAGTGGAAGAAGTCAGGCCAGCAGCGGGCTCGGCACGCGCGCATGGCCGCTGGCCTGGTCGTAGGCATGGCCGATCTCCAGCACGGCCGCATCGGCCTGGGCCGGGCCGATGATCTGGATGCCCGCAGGCAGGCCGCCGGGCCCGAAGCCCGCCGGCGCGGCCAGCGCCGGCAGTCCGGCCATGGTGGCGGGCACCACGGCCTGCATCCAGCGGTGGTAGGTGTCCATGGCGCGTCCGTCGATGGCGTGCGGCCAGTCCAGGCCGGCATCGAAGGGGAACACCTGGGCCGCGGGCATCACGAGGAAGTCGAACTGTTCGAACAGGCCGCGCAACACCTGGTACCAGGCCGAGCGCTCGCTGGCGGCGCGGTAGACCTCCTGGCCCGAGAGCCGAAGGCCGCGCTCGATTTCCCATACCGCTTCGGGCTTGAGCAGCGCGCGCGTGGCCGGGTCGTGATAGAGCGCCGCGTTGGCGCCCGTGAAGGAAAAGCTGCGCAGGTCGATCCAGGCGCGCCACAGGCGTTCGAAGTCGAAGTCCGGCAGCACGGGTTCGACCGTGCAGCCGATGGTCTCGAAATGCCTCAACGCCTGCGCACAGGTGCCCAGCAGGCCGGGCTCGGTCGGCAGGTGGCCGCCCAGATCGCCGAGCCAGCCGATGCGTGCGCCGCGGAAGTCTCGTTCCAGGGCGCCGGTGAACGCGGCGGGGTCGTCCTGCCGGCGGGTGAGCGGGAGGCGAGGATCGAAGCCGGCCTGCACCGACAGCAGCAGGGCCAGGTCGGGAATGTTGCGCGCCATCGGGCCGGCGACACTGAACTGCTGAAAGAAGACCTCCTCGGTCGGGCCGTGCGGCACGCAGCCGACGGAGGTGCGCAGGCCGTACACGTTGTTGAAGGCCGAGGGCGTGCGCAGCGAGCCCATCATGTCCGAGCCGTCGGCCAGCGGCAGCAGGCGCAGCGCCACGGCCACGCCTGCGCCGCCGCTGCTGCCGCCGGCGGAGCGCGAGGGATCGAAGGCATTGCGGGTGGTGCCGTAGACCGGGTTGTAGGTGTGGCCGCCGAGCCCGAATTCGGGCGAGTTGCTTCGGCCGATGAAGATCGCACCCCCGCGGCGCATGCGCTCGAACACCACGGCATCGGTTGTCGACACCTTGCCGCTGAAGATCGGGGAGCCGCGCGTCGTGACCATGCCGGCCGCCGGCATGATGTCCTTGGGCGCCTGCGGAAAGCCGTGCAGCAGGCCCAGGCTCTCGCCGCGCGCGAGCTGCGCGTCGCGCTCCGCGGCCAGCCGGCGAAGCGCGTCGCGATCCTGCAGCGCGACGATGGCATTGACCTTCGGGTTGAGCCTGTCGATCTGCGCGAGGTAGGCGTCCAGCACCTCGGCGCAGGAAAGCTCCCTAGCGTGGATGGCGCGAGACAGCGCGGTCGCTTCCAGCGCCACGATGTCGGAGGAGGGCGCGCCAGTGGCGCGCGCGCCGGTCGGCGAAGCGGGTTTCAACAGCATGTTCGGCAGCGGCAGGATGGATGCACGGGCGCAGGATAGGGCAGGCCCCAGCCTTTGAACAATCGCTGTTTTTTCCAGTTATCTTTGCAATTTACGCAAACCGGACCCGCCGTGCCCATGCTGTCCCATCGCCTGCAGGAAACCTCGCTGCGCTACTTTCTCGAAGTGGTGCGCTGCGGCTCCCTCACCGAGGCCGCGGTTCGCCTGAACGTGACCGCCTCGGCCATCAGCCGCCAGGTCGCGATACTGGAAGACCTGCTGGGCGTGCCGCTGTTCGACCGCCGGCCGCGCGGCATGGTGCCCAGCGCCGCGGGCGAGTTGCTGGCCGCGCATGCCCGGCGCGGAGCGCTGGAAGCCGATCGCGTGGTTTCGGACATCCAGGGCCTGCAGGGGCTGCGCCGCGGGCGGGTGCGCATCGCCAGTTCCGCGGGCTTTGCGATTGAGTTCCTGCCGCGCGCCATCGCGGAGTTCCGCGAGCGTTACCCGGGCATCCAGTTTCATCTCAGAGTGGCCAGCCCGATGGACGTCACCACCGCCGTGCTGCACGGTGATGCAGACATCGGCCTGACCTACAGCCGCACGGCCGAGCAAGGCATCCGGATCGAACACCGGCAGCCGGCCTCCGTGCTGGCCATCATGCGGCCCGACCATGCGCTGGCCCGCCTTCGCAGCGTGACGCTGGCCCAGATGCGCGCTTTCCCGATCGCGCTGCCCGAGGGCGACAACACCGTGCGCCAGCTCTTCGATATCGGCTGCAGCGAGCGCCGCATGGTGTTCGAGCCGGTGCTGGTCAGCAACCATTTCGAGACGCTCACCAACTTCGTGCTGTACGGCGGCGGCCTGTCCATCTCCGGCGAGATCACGGTGCGCGATCGGGTGCGGCGCGGCGAGTTGCACGCCGCCGAGATCCGCGAGCGCGGCATGCGCGGCCGCGCGATCGAGCTGCAAACCCTCACCGGCCGCACGCTGCCGGAGGTGGTTCGAACCTTCCTGGGCTTTCTGCGCGAACAGCTGCCGGCGCCGGCTTGAGCGCTCCGAACCGGCCCGCGGTGCTGCTAGACGATCGCGAAGTGCTCGGTGCCCGCGGACAAGTCGGTGCTGCGCGCGCGCTGGCTGTTGAGCTTGATCTGCAGGCGCAGGTCGTTGGCCGAGTCGGCGTTGCGGATCGCTTCTTCGAAGGAGATCGCATTGCCTTCGAACAGGTCGAACAGCGCCTGGTCGAAGGTCTGCATGCCGAGGTTGCGGCTCTTCTTCATGATCTCCTTGATCTCGCCCACTTCGCCCTTGAAGATCATGTCGGCAATTAGCGGCGTGTTGAGCAGGATCTCGACCGCGGCGATGCGGCCATGGCCGTCTTCGGTCGGGACCAGGCGCTGCGAGATCAGCGAGCGCAGGTTCAGCGAAAGGTCCATCAGGAGCTGGGCGCGGCGCTCCTCGGGGAAGAAGTTGATGATCCGGTCCAGCGCCTGGTTGGCGCTGTTGGCGTGCAGCGTGGCCATGCACAGGTGGCCGGTCTCGGCGAAGGCCACCGCGTGCTCCATGGTCTCGCGGTCGCGGATCTCGCCCATCAGGATCACGTCGGGCGCCTGGCGCAGCGTGTTCTTGAGCGCGGCTTCCCAGCTGTCGGTGTCGATGCCGACTTCGCGCTGCGTCACCACGCAGTTCTTGTGCGGGTGCACGAACTCGACCGGATCTTCCACCGTCACGATGTGGCCGTAGGAGTTCTCGTTGCGCCAGTCGATCATCGCGGCCAGCGTGGTCGGCTTGCCCGAGCCGGTAGCGCCCACCAGGATGGTGAGGCCGCGCTTGGTCATCGCCACGTCCTTGAGCACCTGCGGCATGCCGAGCGCATCGATGGTCGGCAGCTTGGCCGGAATGGTCCGCAGCACCATGCCCACCTTGCCCTGCTGCACGAAGGCATTGACGCGGAAGCGGCCGATGCCGGTAGGCGAGATCGCGAAGTTGCACTCCTTGGTGCGCTCGAACTCGGCCGTCTGGCGGTCGTTCATGATCGAGCGCGTGAGCGCCAGCGTGTGCTGCGCGCCGAGGGCCTGCTGCGAGACCTTGGTGATCTTGCCGTCGACCTTGATCGCGGGCGGAAACTCGGCCGTGATGAAAAGATCGCTGCCGTTGCGGCTCACCATGAGCTTGAGGAGTTCGTTGATGAACTGGCTGGCCTGATCGCGTTCCATGTCGGTACTCCGGTGCGGGCGGGGCTGTTCTTCAGCCCGGGAAATTCTCGGGAATCTTGGCCTTGCCGCGCGCTTCGGCCGCGGAAATGACGCTGCGACGCACCAGGTCGGTCAGGTTCTGGTCGAGGGTCTGCATGCCCTGGCCGCTGCTGGTCTGGATCGTCGAGTACATCTGCGCGACCTTGCCTTCGCGAATCAGGTTCCGGATCGCGGAGGTGCCGAGCATGATCTCGTGCGCCGCCACCCGGCCCTGGCCGTCCTTGGTCTTGCACAGTGTCTGCGAAATCACGGCCTGAAGCGACTCCGACAGCATGGCGCGGATCATTTCTTTCTCCTCGCCGGGGAACACGTCGATGATCCGGTCGATGGTCTTGGCGGCCGAGGAGGTGTGGAGTGTGCCGAACACCAGGTGGCCGGTTTCGGCCGCGGTCATCGCGAGGCGAATGGTTTCGAGGTCGCGCATTTCGCCGACCAGGATGGCGTCCGGGTCTTCGCGCAGCGCCGAGCGCAGCGCGTTGGCGAAGGAGAGCGTCATCGGCCCGACTTCGCGCTGGTTGATCAGGCACTTCTTCGACTCGTGCACGAACTCGATCGGGTCTTCCACCGTCAGGATGTGGCCGTACTCGGTTTCGTTCAGGTAGTTGACCATCGCCGCCAGCGTGGTCGACTTGCCCGAGCCGGTGGGCCCGGTCACCAGCACCAGGCCGCGCGGCTTGAGCGCGAGGTCGCCGAAAATCTTCGGCGCGTTGAGCTGCTCCAGCGTGAGGATCTTCGAAGGAATGGTCCGGAACACCGCCGCCGCGCCGCGCGCCTGGTTGAAGGCGTTCACGCGGAAGCGCGCCAGGCCGTCGATCTCGAACGAGAAGTCGACCTCGAGGAATTCTTCGTAGTGCTTGCGGTGCGTGTCGCTCATGATGTCGTACACCATGGCGTGCACCGCCTTGTGATCGAGCGCGTCGACGTTGATGCGCCGCACGTCGCCATGGACCCGGATCATGGGCGGCAGGCCGGACGACAGATGCAGGTCCGATGCCTTGTTCTTGACGCTGAAGGCCAACAGTTGGGTGATGTCCACGAAGCTCCTCGGTGACGTTTTGATACGCTTTTGACGATTATGACGATGATTGGTGACAAGCTCCAGCAAGTTCGGGCCCGGATCGTGACGGCATGCACGGCGGCCGGCCGCAATCCGGCGAGCGTGCGCTTGCTTGCGGTGTCCAAGACCCTCCCCGCCGAGGCCGTGCGCGAGGCCCGCGCCGCCGGACAGATTGCCTTCGGCGAGAACTACGTGCAAGAGGGGGTGGCCAAGATCCAGGCACTGGCCGATCTGCGCAGCGAGCTCGAATGGCACTGCATCGGCCCTCTGCAGAGCAATAAGACGCGGCCCGTGGCCGAGCATTTCGACTGGGTGCACAGCGTCGATCGCCTCAAGATCGCCGAGCGCCTGGCCGAGCAGCGGCCGGCGCATCTGCCGCCGCTTCAGGTGTGCCTGCAGGTCAACGTGGACGGCGGCGCCAACAAGTCCGGCGTGCCGGCCGAGGAGGCCCTGCAATTGGCGCGGGCTGTGGCGGCCTTGCCACGCTTGCGGCTGCGCGGGCTGATGGCGATCCCGGAGCCGGCGCCGGATTTCGAGGCGCAGCGCGCGGTGTTCCTGCATGCGGCGGTGCTTTTCGAGACATTGCGCACGGCGGGCCTCGAGCTCGACACGCTTTCGCTGGGCATGTCGGCCGACCTCGAAGCGGCGGTCGCGGCCGGCAGCACGATGGTGCGGGTGGGCACGGCGATCTTCGGGGGGCGGGTGTCTACTTGACGAGGGCGTTCCCCACCACAAAGATAAATGCCGTCACAGGGAAACAAAAGACGAAGAACAAGAGGCCGGCGCCCATCGACCGCAGCCGCGAGAGTCGATTCAGCTCTCGATAGGCGCCCCATCCGGCAAAGATCCACGCGAGCATGGCGCCGAATACGGCGAATTGCACCAGCAGCGACGCCCGGTAGGCGGAGCTTGCGAGCAATCGCTCCTTGTTCTCGATGAGGAAAGCCGCAAGATTGCCAGCGTATGCGGCGTCGTGCAGTTCCTTGAACAGAGCGGGATCGAAGGCCCTGATCGTCCCGGCAAAGCCCAGATAAAGACCTGTCGCGAGGAGCAGGAGAACGCCGGCGTAGTAGAAGTGGATAGTCAGGAATTTCTGAAGTCCTGCCCTGCCTCCGGCAACGCGCCACGCCAGGTACAGCGCAGTTCCATACGCCAGGACGTTCATCAGGGCAAACACGCTGTCGGTGCCGAGCTCGAGCAAGGGGTCGCCCCGACTCAAGGGGATCTTCAGGATCCAGCCGATCGCAAAGGAAATCGCCAGGAAGATCAGTGCTTTCTGCGTCGCCGATTCGTCGCTGGAAAGACGTTCGGCGATGAAGCGTTTCGGCCCGGTCAACAGAGGAAAAAGAGCCTCGAAGTAGGTCGGGATCAGACCGACGAGCCTTTCAAAGATCTCTTTCATGCTTTGCGCTCTTGGTTGCTCCTGGCCCAAGACAGCGGCGCAATGGCGCTTGCGCCGCCGGGGATTGTGCGCGCGCGCTGGCCGCAAGTCACATCGAGAGTGGAATCCGCGCGCTGCTTTTCACCTCTTCCATCACCGCATAGGTCCGCGTCTCGCGCACGCCCGGCAGCTGCCACAGCACCGTGCCCGCGAACTCGCGGTAGGCCGCCATGTCGGCCATGCGCGTCTTGAGCAGGTAGTCGAAGCCGCCCGCGACCATGTGGCATTCCATGATCTCGTCGCGCACCTGCACCGCGGCCTTGAACTGATCGAACACGTTGGGGGTGGTGCGGTCGAGCAGCACCTCGACGAAGACGGTGAAGCCGCGGCCGAGCTTGTGCGGATCGAGCCGGGCCTCGTAGCCCTGGATGAAGCCCTCGCGCGTGAGCCGCTGCACGCGCGCCAGCACGGCGGTGGGCGATAGCGAGACGGTCTCGGCCAGCTTGAGGTTGGAAATGCGTCCATCCTCCTGAAGAATCTTCAGGAGTTTCATATCGATCCGATCCAGACTGGCTGCTTCAGTGCTCATGACTGGAGAATTATCCAGCGAAAGGCCGATATTTGGTGAATAACTCGGCGGCGAAAGGCGGACCATCGCTGCATCGATACCGGAGCTTTTCCCATGCGCCTGCCTACCCCCTATCGGCCGGAAGCCGACATCGTTTCGCACCGCCTCGCAGCCCTGAAGGGTGCGCTCGACTGGACCGCGGCGGCCGGTGCCGCCGCGCCCTGGGTGCGTGCCGTGCGCGACCGGCCGCCGCCCTTCTGGGCCATGGAAAGCCTGCTGCGCGAGTACCCGATCTCGAGCGCTGAGGGCCTGGCGCTGATGCGCCTGGCCGAAGCGCTGCTGCGCGTGCCCGATGCCGAGACCGCCATCGCGCTCACCGCAGACCAGTTGGGCCGCGCCGATTTCGAGGGTGCCGCCGACTCGACCTTGTCGCGCCTGTCCTCCTCCGCGATCGCGCTGTCGAAGAGGTTCCTGCCCGACCCCGGGCACCCCGGATCGGAGCCCGGCCTGATGGCCCGCCTCGGCGCGCGCACCGTGGTCGCCGCCACGCTGCGCGCCGTGCAACTGCTGGGCCGCCAGTTCGTGCTGGGCCAGACCATCGAAGAGGCGATGGCCGAGGCCCGATCGGCGCACAGAAAGCAGGAGGCCCTGCGCTTCAGCTACGACATGCTGGGCGAGGGCGCGCGCACCGATGTCGATGCGCTTCGCTACCTCGACAGCTACGTCAACGCGATCCGGTCCATCGCGGCCGGCGCCGACAGCGGGGGCACGCCCGAGCACAACGACGGCATCTCGATCAAGCTCAGCGCGCTGCATCCGCGCTATGAAGATGCGCAGCGCGAACGCGTGATGCGCGAACTGGTGCCGCGCGCGTGGCAGCTGTGCGAACTCGCGGCCGATGCGAATCTCAACCTCACCGTCGACGCCGAGGAGGTCGACCGGCTCGAGCTCTCGCTCGAGGTGTTCGAAGTGCTGGCCGCCAAGGTGGCGGCCGAGCGTCCGCAATGGCGCGGCTTCGGCCTTGCGATGCAGGCCTACCAGACGCGCGCGCTGGAACTGGTCGAGCACATCACCGCGATCGCCCGCAAGTATCGGCTGCGCCTGATGTGCCGCCTGGTCAAGGGCGCCTACTGGGATGCCGAGATCAAGCGCGCCCAGGAGCTGGGCCTGCCGCACTACCCGGTGTTCACGCACAAGCACCACAGTGACATCAGCTACCTGGCCTGCGCGCGCGCGCTGCTGGCCGCGCCCGATGCGGTCTACCCGCAGTTCGCGACGCACAACGCGGGGACCATTGCGGCCATTCTCCAGATGGCCGGAGACACCCCTTTCGAACTGCAACGCTTGCACGGCATGGGCGAGGGCGTCTATCGCGAGGTGATGAAAAGCACCACCGCGCCGGTGCGCATCTATGCGCCGGTAGGCCAGCACAAGGACCTGCTGGCCTACCTGGTGCGCCGGCTGCTGGAGAACGGCGCCAACTCCTCCTTCGTCAACCAGCTGGGCGACGAGGCGATCGCGATCGACGAGCTGCTGGTCTCGCCGCTGTGGCTGGAGCGCGATGCCTCGCTGCCGCTGCCGAGCACGCTCTACGGTCCGCCGCCGGCACGCCGCAACAGCAACGGCGTGGATCTGGCGGTCGAATCGATGCGTGCGCCGCTTCTTGCCGCCTACGATGAATGCACCGTGCCGGCCGTGGCCGAGTTCGACGCGCAGCGAGCCGCCCACGCAGTGGCCGTTTCGGCGGCCAGCTATCGCACGTGGAGCAAGACCCCGGTCGCGCAACGCGCCGCGGTGCTGCGCCGCGCGGCCGATGCGCTCGATGCCGAGCTGCCGCGCTTCTGCGCCTTGCTGGTCAAGGAAGCCTTCAAGACCTGGGGCGATGCGGTCGCCGAGGTGCGCGAGGCGGTCGACTTTCTGCGCTACTACGCCGACGAGGCCGAGCGCGTCATGCGGCCGGTCGTGCTGCCCGGCCCCACCGGCGAGAGCAACGAACTGCGGCTGACGGGCCGCGGGCCCTGGGTCTGCATCAGCCCCTGGAATTTCCCGCTCGCGATCTTCCTGGGCCAGGTGGCGGCCGCGCTCGCGACCGGCAACACGGTGCTGGCCAAGCCGGCCGAGCAGACGCCGGCCGTCGCCCTCGAAGCCGTCCGGCTGCTGCATGCGGCGGGCGTGCCGGCCGATGCGGCGCAACTGCTGCACGGCCCCGGCGAGACCGTCGGCGCCGCGCTGGTGGCGGCGCCCGGTGTGGCCGGCGTGGTGTTCACCGGCTCGACCCAGGTGGCGAAGATCATCCACCGCGCGCTGGCCGCCAAAGACGGCCCGATCGTGCCGCTGATCGCCGAGACCGGCGGCATCAACGCGATGGTCGTCGACTCCAGCGCGCTGCCCGAGCAGGTGGTCGATGCGGTGGTGCAGAGCGCCTTCCGCTCGGCCGGCCAGCGCTGCTCGGCGCTGCGCCTGCTGCTCTTGCACGAGAGCATCGCCGACGGCGTGATCGAGATGATCCGCGGCGCGGCGCAGGAGCTTGCGGCGGGCGACCCGTCCGAGCTCGCGACCGACGTCGGCCCGGTGATCGACCGCGAAGCCTTCGAGGGCATCCAGCGCCACCTGCAGCGCCTGAATGCGGAAGCCCGCGTGCTGGTCGCGCCGGCGTCCTCCGCACCGGCGGTGGCCAACCTGATCGCGCCGCATGCCTACCTGCTGCCCTCCATCGAGCGCGTGAAGACCGAGATCTTCGGCCCGGTACTGCACATCGTGCGCTGGTCGGGCGAGCCGCAGGCCGTGATCGACCAGATCAACGCGCTCGGCTTCGGCCTCACGCTCGGCATCCAGACGCGCATCGACAGCCGTGCCCAGGCCATGGCTGCGCGCGCCCACGTGGGCAACATCTACGTCAACCGCAACATCATCGGCGCGGTGGTCGGCGTGCAGCCCTTCGGCGGCGAGGGCCTGAGCGGCACCGGCCCGAAGGCGGGCGGGCCGTACTACCTGCTGCGCTTCTGCGCGGAGCAGACGCTCACCATCAACACCACCGCGGCCGGCGGCAATGTCGCGCTGCTTGCCGCAAGCGCATAAGGGGCAACGCAACGCGCATAGGCCATGGCGCAGCGGGCGCCGCGCAGCTATCGTCCGCCGCATCCCAACAGCAACCAGGAGTGCCATGAGCGCCGATCTGTCCTACGTTCAACCGACCGCCAACAGCCCGTGGGGCACCTATCTCTCGCAGGTCGACCGCGTCGTTCCCTACCTGGGCGGCCTGGCCCGCTGGGTCGAGACGCTCAAGCGCCCCAAGCGCGCGCTGATCGTCGACGTGCCAATCGAGATGGACGACGGCACCATCGCCCACTTCGAGGGCTACCGCGTGCAGCACAACATGTCGCGCGGCCCGGGCAAGGGCGGCGTGCGCTTCCACCCCGACGTGACGCTCGAAGAAGTGATGGCCCTGTCGGCCTGGATGACGGTGAAGACCGCCGCGGTGAACCTGCCCTACGGCGGCGCCAAGGGCGGCATCCGCGTCGATCCGAAGAAGCTTTCGCTGCAGGAACTCGAGAAGGTCACGCGTCGCTACACCAGCGAGATCGGCATCATCATCGGCCCGCAGCAAGACATCCCGGCGCCCGACGTCAACACCAACGCCCAGATCATGGCGTGGATGATGGACACCTACTCGATGAACGTCGGCGGCACCGCCACCGGCGTGGTCACCGGCAAGCCGCTGCACCTGGGCGGCTCGCTGGGCCGCGTCAAGGCCACCGGCCGCGGCGTCTTCGTCACCGGCCGCGAGGCGGCGCGGCGCCTCGGGTTGGAGCTGCGCGGCGCGCGCATCGCGGTGCAGGGCTTCGGCAACGTGGGCTCGGTCGCGGCCGAGCTGTTCGCCGAGGCCGGCGCCAAGATCGTCGCGGTGCAGGACCACACCGGCACCATCGTCAACAGCAAGGGCCTCGATCTGAAAGAACTGGTGCCGCTCTCGCGCACCGAGGGCGTGGTGGGCTTCAAGGGCGGCGACGTCATCAACAACGAGGCCTTCTGGGAAATCCCCTGCGACATCCTGATCCCGGCCGCGCTGGAAGGCCAGCTGACCGCCGAGCGCGCGCAGAAGACGACTGCCAAACTGGTGCTCGAAGGCGCCAACGGCCCGACCGTGCCGACGGCCGACGACATCCTGGCCGAGCGCGGCGTGCTCGTGGTGCCCGACGTGATCTGCAATGCAGGCGGCGTGACGGTGAGCTACTTCGAGTGGGTGCAGGACTTCTCCTCCTTCTTCTGGGACGAGGACGAGATCAACGTGCGGCTCGACCGCATCATGATGAACGCGCTCAACCACATCTGGGACACGGCCGACAAGCACAGGATCACGCTGCGCACGGCGACCTTCGCGGTGGCCTGCGAGCGCATCCTGATGGCACGGCAGGAACGCGGCCTCTATCCATGACGCCTGACTACAGCGCGCACATCGATGCCCTGTTGGCCGATGGCCGGCGCAAGCTGCTCGGCCTGGTCGGGGCGCCCGGCTCGGGCAAGTCGACGCTCGCGCTGGCGCTCCGGCACGCCCTGCCCGGGCGCGCGCAGGTGGTGCCGATGGACGGGTTCCACCTGGCCAACGCGGAGCTGCAGCGGCTGGGCCGGGCCGATCGCAAGGGTGCGCCCGACACCTTCGACAGCGCGGGCTATGTCGCGCTGCTGCGGCGCCTGCGCGAGCAGCGCGAGGACGAGATCGTCTACGCGCCCGAATTCCGGCGCGAGATCGAGGAACCGATCGCAGCTGCGATCGCGGTGTTGCCGCAGACGCAGCTGCTCATCACCGAAGGCAACTACCTGCTGCTGCAGGAAGGCCCGTGGGCCGAGGTTGCGCCCTTGCTCGACGAGGTCTGGTACGTGGAAGTCGACGACGGCCTGCGCATGGAGCGCCTGGTGCAGCGCCACCAGCAGTTCGGCCGCAGCCGCGAAGCCGCGCTGGCCTGGGTGGCAGACACGGACGAGCCCAACGCGCGCCGCATCGCCGCCACGCGCGGCCGGGCGCACCGCGTGATTCATCGCGACGCCTGAGGCGGGAACGCGGCGCGGATCAGGACGTCCAAAAGAAGCCGGTTACGCCGGTGGCATGCCGCTAGCATCTGCGGCTCGCCCATTCCGATGCTTCGATGCCTGTCATGCGCCTTTCGTCTTCATGCACCGCCGCCGCGCTGCTGTTCTCGCTCCTCCTGGCGGGCTGCATCTCGCCTGCCAAGCGCGTCTCCTACGACCCCGAGGAGTTCGATTCGACCACCACGCACACGCGCGTCTTCCGCGCCACGCAGGCGCAGACCTGCGAGGCCGCGCGGCGCGCGCTCTTGAGCCAGGGTTATCTGGTGACGGCGGCGAATGCCGACCTGGTGGCCGGCCGCAAGAGCTTCCAGCCGACCGGCGAGGTGCATGTCGAGGTCGAATTGCGCGTGGTCTGCGCGCGCGAGGGCAGCGCCAACAGCACGGTCGCCTTCGCCAGCGCGCTGCAGGACCGCTACAGCCTGAAGAAGGTCAACAACTCGGCGAGCGTGGGCGTGGGCGCGCTGGGTTCCCTGTCGCTGCCGTTCTCGTCCAGCGACGATGCGCTGGTCAAGGTGGCCAGCGAGACGCTGACCGACGTACGTTTCTACGACCGCTTCTTTGCCTTGATCGACCGCTTTCTCGTGCCCGAATCGGTCGAGGTCACGCCGGTCGCGCCGCCCGAGCCGCCGAAGCCGAGCACCGACGCGCCGCTGCGGCCGGTGCCCCTGTCGTCTTCCCGAGGTTGAGAACTCAAAGCGCGACCGAGCGCGCCGCGTAGGCCGGCAGACCAGTCAATCCGCAGAGGCGCTGCAGCACGCCGTAGCCCTGCGCCAGAGCCGCGGAATAGGTGGCGAAGGCGCGGTCGGCGCGGTGCAGCGGCTCGAAATGGCCGTCGTGGCGCACGTCCTCGTGAATCACCCAGTAGTAGGAACCGTCAAAGGGTTGTTCCACCAGCAAGCCAATCTTTCGCACGTCCATCTCGGTACTCCGTTTTCAAAATGAGTACTAAAGAATGTAAGACTATGTGTCTATTTGGCGGAGGTGAAAAAGTCACGCTCCGGTGGCTTTTGCGCTCCCTCAGCGCACCAGTGTCGACTTGCCGAACAGGCTCTCGATCAGTTCCACCGCCACTTCCGCCGTGCGGTTGCGCACGTCCAGCGCCGGATTGAGTTCGACCACGTCGAGCGAACCCAGCCGGCCGGTGTCGGCGATCATCTCCATGCACAGCTGCATCTCGCGCCAGGTCGGCCCACCGCGCACGCCGGTGCCGACGCCCGGCGCGTAGTCGGGGTCCAGGCAGTCGAGGTCGAAGCTCACGTGCAGGTGCGTGTCTTCGTCGATGTCCTGCAGCGCCTCGGTCATGGTCGTGCGCATGCCGTGCTCGTCGATGTGGCGCATGTCGAACACGTGCAGCCCGAGCGCGCGGATCGCGGCCTTCTCGTCGGCGTCGACGCTGCGGATGCCGAGGAAGCGGATCGCGTCGTGCTCGAGCGCTGCGGCCTCGCCGCTCCAGCCGGTCAGCGCCGCCGGCCCGTGGCCGAGCAGGCAGGAGACCGGCATGCCGTGGATGTTGCCGCTCGGGCTGGTGCGCTCGGTGTTGACGTCGGAGTGCGCGTCGAGCCACAGCACGCGCAGCTTCTTGCGGCGCTGGCGCGCATGCCAGGCGATGGCGCTGATCGAGCCGATCGCGAGGCAGTGGTCGCCGCCCATCAGCAGCGGCAGGTGGCCGGCACGCAGCGCCTCGTCGACGGCGGCGTAGACCGATCGATTCCAGGTCACCACCTCGTCGAGATGGCGCAGCCCGTTCGCCGGCTCGGTCCAGGGCGTGGCCGGCCCGGCCAGGTTGCCGCGGTCGACGATCGCGAAGCCGAGTCGCGCGAGGGTGCCGGCGATGTCGGCGACCCGCAGCGCATCGGGCCCCATGCCGGCGCCGCGCACGCTGGCGCCGATGTCGGTGGGCGCGCCGATCAGCTGGATGGTGGGAGTGTTCATTGGAAAAAACCTCCGATGGATATCAGGCGTAGGCCGGAGCCAGTCCGCGGCGCAGTCGGCTGCTCGCGCTGTCGACGATGAAAACCAGCACGAACATGGCGCCGATCACAGTCGACGCCTGTGCCTGCTGGAACAGCGAAAGATGAAAGTACAGCATCTGCCCGAGCCCGCCGGCGCCGACGAAGCCGAGCACCGCCGCCATGCGGATGTTCATCTCCCAACGGTACAGCGTATAGGCCAGCCATTGGGGCCAGACCAGCGGCAGGCTGCCATAGGCGAAGGCCGCGACCGCGCCGCCGCCGGCATCGAGCAGCGCGCGCTCCGGCGCTTCGGGCACGTTCTCCAGCGTTTCGCCGAAGAGCCGGCCGAACACGCCGGTGATGTGCAAAGCGAGCGCCAGCACGCCCGCGAAGGGGCCGAGCCCGGCCGCGAGCACCATCAGCGCGGCCCACACCAGCTCGGGCACGCTGCGCAGGAAGTTCAGCACGAAGCGCGAGGCCTGGCGCAGCGCCAGCCCGAAGCGCCCCGAGGCGGGCAACGCCAAGGCGGCGCCGCCCAGCATCGCGAGCAGCGTTCCGAGCGCCGACATCGCGAGCGTCTGCAGCGCGCCCCAGGCCGTCTTGGCCAGGAAGGCGGGCGAGAGGTCGGGCGGGAAGAACTCGGCGATGAACTTCGCCATCGCCGCGATCGACTCGCGCGCGAACAGGGCGCGGAAGTCGATGCCGAGGTAGATGAAGCTCGCGACCACCGCGATCGCCACCGCGGAAGTCGCCGCGATGCAGCCGAGGCAGGGCCCGGCGGCCCGCGCGCGCTCGGAAGCCGT
Source organism: Variovorax sp. LjRoot175 (assembly GCF_964253805.1). Taxonomy (NCBI): domain Bacteria; kingdom Pseudomonadati; phylum Pseudomonadota; class Betaproteobacteria; order Burkholderiales; family Comamonadaceae; genus Variovorax; species Variovorax sp. LjRoot175. The sequence goes on from NZ_CAXURY020000001.1 coordinate 550,070, forward strand.
CGGCTGCACCGGGTTCATGCCAGCCACTTTCTAAGCACGGCGCTCAGCGCATCGGCTAACAGGACCAAGAGCAGGAACACGATCAGGATGCTGCTGGCCTCGCCGCCGTTGAGCATCTTCATCGACTGGTCCATCAGCTGGCCGAGTCCGCCGGCGCCGACGAAGCCCATCACGACCGAGGCGCGCACCGCGCATTCCCAGCGGTAGATGGTGTAGGAGACCAGCTCCTGCGCGGCGCCCGGCAACAGGGCGTAGAACAGCGCGGCGACGCGCCCGCTGCCGGCCTCCAGCAGCGCCCGCGCGGGCCGCGTGTCGCCCGACTCGAGGATCTCCGCGTAGACCTTGCCGAGCATGCCGCCGTAGGTGATCGCCAGCGCGAGCACGCCGGCCGCCGGGCCGAGGCCGAGGGCGCGCACCAGCACCAGCGCCCAAACCACTTCGGGGATGGCGCGCAGCAGGGTGAGCACGCCGCGCGCTGCCGTGCGCACCGCCTGGCCGCGCCAGCGCCCCGGCCCGGGGCCGATGCGCGAGATCGACAGCGCCTGCGTCACCGCGAAGGCCAGCGGCACGGCGAGCACGAAGGCGAGCGCGACGCCGGCCGTGGCCATGGTGAGGGTTTCCAGCGTCGCGCGCGCCAGCAGGCCGAGGAAGTCGGCCGACAGCGCCGGTGGCAGGAAGCCGGCCAGGAAGCCGCCCATCACGCGCAGGCTGGCGGGGGCCAGCAGCGCCTGCGGCTTGAACTCTGCGATCACCAGCATCGGCCACAACACCAGCAACCCGAGCAGCAGCGCGCCGAGGCGCCGGCGTGCGAGCGGATCGCGCATTGCGGGCGGGCTCGCGGCACTCATCGGCAGGCGGCCGGAAGCACGGGCTCGCGGCTGCCGCGTTCGATGTCGTTGAAGCCGCCCTGTGCCTGGGTCGGCAGCACACCGCCTTCGGTGGCGTAGAGCTCCTGCAGCATCGCGCGGCTGACCGCCGCGGCCGGTGCGTCGAACACCACCACGCCGGCGCGCAGGCCGACGATGCGATCGAACCATTTCAAGGCCAGGTCCACCGCATGCAGCGAGGCCACCAGCGTCGCGCCGGTGGCTTCGCTCTGCGCGATCAGTTCGCCGACCGCCATGTCGGCCAGCGCGGGGTCGAGCGCGGAGACCGGCTCGTCGGCGAGCATCAGTTCGGGCGCCTGGTAGAGCACGCGCGCCATGCCGACGCGCTGCAGCTGGCCGCCCGAAAGCCGGTCGCAGCGATCGAACAGCCGGTCGGCCAGGTCCAGCCGCGCGAGCGCGGCCTGCGCGCCGGCGATGTCGCTCGGCACCAGCAGCGAGACCAGCGCGCGAGCGCTCGACCAGGCGCCGAGCCGGCCCGCGAGCACTGCCGTGATCACGCGCAGGCGCGGCGGGATCGGCGGCGCCTGGTGGGCGAGGCCGATGCGTGCGCGCAGCGCCTTCAGCGGCCGGGCCCCGAGCTGCCATGGCCGCGCGCCCAGGAGCTCGACGCGGCCCTCGCTCGCGCGCAGCGCGGTCGCCGCGATGCGCAGCAAGCTGGTCTTGCCCGCGCCCGATGGACCGATGACGGCCACGCGTGCGCCGCGTTCGACGGCCAGCGTCACGCCTTGCAGCGCGCGCTGGCCGTTGAGATGCACGAGGCCGACATCCTCGAGCGCCAGCGCGGCTTCGGCGTTCAACGGCTGCCCCAAGCCCTTACTTGATGAGGCCGGCGGACTTGGCAGCGGCTTCGATGCCGGCGTAGTTCGAGGCCTTGGTCGGGATGAACTTCGAGGCGCGCTGCAGCGCCAGGATCTCCTTGTGCTCCGGATTCGCCGCGTCGAGCTTGAGGAAGGCATCGGCGAGCTTCTTCGTCGTCGCGGCATCGAGGCCGGGCCGCACGGTCCAGTTGTAGTCGTAGTAGGGCGCCGTGGTCGCCAGCACGCGCACCTTGGCGGCGTTGGGGTTGGCCGATTCGATCAGCTTGTCCATCACCGAGGCGTTCAGCACGCCGGCCTCGGCCCGGCCCGCGGCCACGAAGGCCACAGTGGCATCGTGCGCGCCCGAGAACGCGACGGTCTTGAAGTCCTTGTCGGGATTGATGCCGGCCTGCAGCAGGAAATAGCGCGGCATCAGGTGGCCCGAGGTCGAGGAGGGCGAACCGAAGGCGAAGGTGGCGCCTCGGAGATCGGCCAGCGTCTTGGCCTTGCTGTCGGTCGGCACGATGAACTTGCTGGTGAACTTCTCGTCCTCGGCGCGCTGCACGATCGGCACGGCCGCGCCGTTGGTGCGCAGCTTGGCCTGCACGAAGGTGAAGCCGCCAAGCCAGGCCAGGTCGATCTTGTTGGTGGCCAGGCCCTCGACCACCGCGGCGTAGTCGGTGACGGGCGTGAACTGGATGTCGAGGCCGGTTTCCTTCTTCACGTAGTCGCCGAGCGGCTTGAACTTGCGCTGCAGCTCGGTGGGCGCCTCGTCGGGAATGGCCGACACGCGCAGTACGCCGCTCTGCGCATGGACAGGCGTGCCGGCGGCGAATGCGAGCAGGGAGAAGAGGGCGAGCTGGAGGAGTTGTCGTTTCATGGCGCGCTGCCGGTTGGAGGGAGGGCTGCAGTTTAAGGAGCGGCGGTCCGGAAGCCCGCGAAGACGTCGTTGCGATCGGGCTGGAAGAAGTTGCGGTAGCGGAGGTCGTGCAGCCGCGCATGGGTGGCGAAGGCCCCGCCGCGCAATTCGCGATGGTCGCCGAACCAGGGGGCGGAATAGTCGCGATAGGGCCCGGCCGCGAAACCCGCGTAGGGTTCGAAAGTGCTGGCCGTCCATTCCCATACGCTGTGTCCCCAGGCGAAGTCGGGCTGCGAGGCGGCCGCATGTTCCCATTCGGCGGCCGTGGGCAGGCGGCGTCCGGCCCAGCGCGCATAGGCTTCGGCCTCCCAGGCGCTGAGATGGATCACGGGCTGGTCGGGGTCTAGCGGCAGCCAGCGGTCGAACCATCGCGTCTGCCATTGCGGCTGCCGGCGCCAGCGCGCGGGATGGCTGCGCGACTGCGCCGCGCGCCAACGGCCTGCATCGCCGGGCCAGAAGGCCGGATCGTCGTAGCCGCCGGCCTCGACGAAGCGCAGGTACTGGCCGGCCGTGACCGGCGTGGCATCGATCTCGAAGGCGGCCAGGGGAACAGGATGCTCCGGCAGCTCGTTGTCGAAGGCGAAGCCGTCGCGGGTCGCCGGCCAGCCGATGCGAACCTGCGCGGCGGGCACGCTGATCGCGGGCGCCGCGGCGAGGCGCGGCAGGGCCAGGCCCGCGGGTACGCCGTAGCCCAGCGTCGCGCGCAGCCAGGCGAAGGCCTCGCCATGCATGTCCTCGTGGAACAGCGCCAGGCGGTGGAAGTACAGGGCCTCGTCGCTGTCGCCTTGACTCGCGAGCGCGGCGAGACAGGCGTCGAGTTGCGCGTCGAGCCGCGCGCCGAGCTCGTGACGAGAAGGCAGTGGCGCAGCCCAGCGCGCGATGTGGGAGAGACGCGCCGAATCGAACAGCGCATCGGGGCCCGCCAGGCGTGCGGGCTCGCTGGCCTGAACCCAGCCGTCGGTGTCGACCGTGTGCGGGCCGCGCAGCACCCAGAATTCGGCGAACCATGCGAGGTGCGCCAGCTCCCAGGCGACCAGGTTCACGCCGGGTTGCTGAGGCACGCGCCATTGCGCTTCGCTCAGGTCGAAGGTCCAGGCGCGCGTGCGCTCGCGGCACTCGCGCAGCGCGGCCGCGAGCGCTTCGCCGGCGAGCGTTCGCGCCTCAGCCATGATCACGCAGGACACGCGGGCCTGCCAGAATGCGCCGGTGGCCAAACCGCATGTCCTGATCGTTTCGCCGGCGCTGGCGGATGCCAACAACGGCAACTGGCGCACCGCCTCGCGCTGGGCGCAGTTCCTGTCGGGGGTGGCCGAGGTCGACATCGCGCGCGCCTGGGACGGTGGCCATTGCGACGCGATGATCGCGCTGCATGCGCGCCGCTCCGCCGATTCGATCGCGCGCCTCTACGCAGCGCGACCGGAATGCCCGATCGCGCTGATCCTGACCGGCACCGACGTGTACCGCGATATCGACGAAAGCAAGGCAGCGCAGCATTCGCTCCAGTGTGCCAGCCAACTCGTGGTGTTGCAGCCCGATGCGCTCGATCGCCTTGGTGCCGGCGAACGCGCCAAGACCCGCGTGATCCTGCAATCGGCCAGCCGCATGCGCCGCCGCGACGGCGCCCGCAGCAGGGTCGACCTGGTGGCGGTCGGCCATCTGCGCGACGAGAAAGACCCGCTCACCCTGATGGCTGCGACGCGCCGACTGCCTCCGGAGACGCCGATCCGCATCGTGCACATCGGCGACGCGCTGGCGCCGGAGCTGGGCGAAGCGGCGCGCCGCACCATGGCCGAGTGCCCGCACTACCGGTGGCTCGGCGGGCTGCCGCGCGAAGCCGCGCGGCGCTGGATCGCGCGCGCCGGCGCACTGGTGCACATGAGCCGCATGGAGGGTGGCGCGCAGGTGGTGATCGAGGCCGTGCGTTCGGGCGTGCCGGTGCTGGCGAGCCGCATCGGCGGCAATCTGGGCCTGCTGGGCGAAGACTACGAGGGCTGCTTCGCCGCCGGCGACGACGCGGCCCTTGCCGCGCTGATGCAGCGCTTCGCGGCAGAGCCTGCATTCGCGGCTCGCCTGGCAGCGCAGTGCGCGCTGCGCGAGCCCGATTTCACCCCACAGGCCGAACGCCAAAGCGTGCGGCGCCTGCTGCGCGATCTGCTCGCGCCACCATAATCGTCGCGACTCACGAAAGCGCCACATGAACGATCGCATCCTCTCTCCAGGCATCCGGCTCACCAGCTTCTCCCACGGCGGCGGCTGCGGCTGCAAGATCGCGCCGGGCGTGTTGTCGGAAATCCTGCGCAACAGCGGCGGGGGCCTGATTCCGCCCGAGCTCATGGTCGGCATCGAGACCGCCGACGATGCGGCGGTCTACCGGCTCAACGACGAGCAGGCGCTGATCGCCACCACCGATTTCTTCATGCCGATCGTCGACGACCCCTTCGACTTCGGCCGCATCGCGGCGACCAATGCGATCAGCGACGTGTACGCGATGGGCGGCACGCCGATCATGGCGCTCGCGCTGGTCGCGATGCCGGTCAACCAGCTGCCGGTGGAGGTGATCGGCGAGATCGTGCGCGGCGGCCAGGCGGTCTGCCGCGAAGCCGGCATCCCGATCGCGGGCGGCCACACCATCGACTCGGTCGAGCCGATCTACGGCCTGGTGGTGATGGGCCTGGTGCATCCGGACAAGGTCCGGCGCAACGCCGATGCCAAGGCCGGCGACCTGCTCGTGCTCGGCAAGCCGCTGGGTGTGGGCGTGCTCTCGGCCGCGTTGAAGAAAGAGAAGCTCGATGCCGAGGGCTATGCGCAGCTGATCGCCAACACCACGCGGCTCAACAAGCCCGGCATCGCGCTGGCCGCGCTCGAAGGCGTGCATGCGCTGACCGACGTGACCGGCTTCGGTCTGGCGGGCCACACGCTCGAGATGGCGCGCGGCGCCGGGCTCCGGGCGGTGATCGACTGGCCGCAGGTGCCGCTCTTGCCGCGTGTCGCCGAAATGGCGGCGCAGGGCTTCGTGACCGGCGCCTCGGGGCGAAACTGGGCCGGCTATGGCGCCGAGGTGCAGCTCGATGCGGCGCTGCCGCCGGTGGTGCAGGACCTGCTGAGCGATCCGCAGACTTCGGGCGGCCTGCTCGTGAGCTGCGCGCCCGACACCGTCGATGAGGTGCTGGCCTTGTTCCATGCGCAGGGCTTCGAAGCCGCGCGCGTGATCGGCCGCATGGAAGCCGGGCCGGCCGGCCTGCGCGTCAGCGCGTAGCCGCGGCAGCGGTCGCCGTCCTCTTGCGCGCCGGCGCCTTGCGGACCGCGGCCTTGGCGGGCGCGGCTTTCTTGCGGGCAGGTACCTTGAGCGGCTTCGCAGCGTTGGCCGCCGTGGCGGCCGCCAGATGCGGGGTCGCCTCGGCGACCTCGAGCGACCTGATGCGCGCCAGGATCGCGTGGTGCTCTTCCAGCAGGTAGTCCGCGATGTCCTCCACGTCCGGCACCGCGCGGCGGCAGGCGATCAGGCCGAAGTCCAGCATGCCGTTGTAGCTCTGCACCGTCATGTTGAGCGCCATGCCATGGCTCGGGATCGACACCGGGTAGTAGGTCAAGAGCTTGGCGCCCGCGAAGTAGAGCGCGGTCTGCGCGCCCGGCACGTTCGAGATCACCACGTTGGCCACCGGCGGCAGCCGGTCCGCCAGCCGGGAGCGGCCGTACATCGAGGCCAGGCCCGACATCAGCCAGGGCGCGCCGAAGGAAGGGAAGTCGGTCGGGATCGCGGCCTTGATGCTGCCCATCAGGTTCTTCGCGGCGGCCGAGGATTCGGAGATGACCTTGATGCGCTCGATCGGATCGGCGACGTCGGTCGCCAGCGTCATGACGGTCATCGAGACCTGGTTGTTCGACGAAGTGTCGCCCGGCGCGCGCAGCGTGACCGGGATGGCTGCGCTCATCGGCTTCTTCGGCAGCTTGCCGTGGTCCGACAGGTAGCGCCGCAGCGCGCCGGCGCAGATGGCCATCACCACGTCGTTGAGGCTGGCGCCGAGCTTCTTGCCGGCCTGCTTGACTTCGGCCAGCGGGATCGAGCGCACCGCATAGGAACGCTGGTTGGTGATTGCCACGTTGAGCGGCGTGCGCGGGCCGAGCACGTTGAGATTCTTCGGCAGCGCCCAGGCCTTGCTGCCCTCGCTGGTCGGCTGCGGGACGATGAGGCTGCGCACCGCGCGCGCCATGTCGGGCAGCGTCTTCACCAGCTTCACGTACTGCTGCAGCGTGTTGGTGAAGGCGGCGCCCGCCAGTTCGGCCACGCCGAGCTGGTAGTTCCTGCGCCGCGCGATCTGCCGCGGCGCTTTGATGGGGTCGGGATGGGGCGTCAGATCCATGATCGCCTGCGCGAAGGCGGCGCCGGCCTGGCCGTCGATGCCGGCATGGTGCACTTTCGAGTACATCGCCATGCCGCCGCCCTGCAGGCCGTCGATCACGAAGAACTCCCACAGCGGCCGGCTGCGGTCCATCAGCGTCGAATGCAGGCGGCCCACGTACTGCTCCAGCTGCCGCATCGTGCCGGGTCGCGGCAGCGTGACGCGCCGCACGTGGTAGTCGAGATCGACATCGTCGTCTTCGACCCAGACGGGGTTGGAGAGCTCGAAGGGCATCAGCGCGAGCTTGCGCGTGAAGATCTCCGAGAGGTGCATGCGGCTCGCGATGTGCGCTTTCACGTCCTCGTAGAAATCGCCTTTGTAGCCGGCGGGCAGCTCCAGCAGGTGCAGGCCGCCGACGTGCATGGGCGTCTCCGGCGTCTCGGTGTGGAGGAAGGTTGCATCGAGGCCGCTCAGGTGTTTCATTCGGGTGTCCTGTGTCTTGCGCGTCAAAATGATCGGCAATGTGGGAGGCGCCGGATAGCGGGTAAGCCCCGAGGGCGTCTCGTCGTAGCATCGCGGGGGCCGAAGAAAATTGGGGCAGTTGGACTAACTATCGAACCGTTCTAGTTTTTCAGGCCTAGGCCTTTGCGAAGAAGATGAGCCTCATCAACTTCACCAGGAAACCACCATGTCCACGCAAAACATCTCCACGGCCGCCATCCATGTCGTCGGTCAGTACAACGAGGCCGGCAAGACGCTGGTCAGCGCCTACCGCACCGGCGCGCATCGGCTGCTGAACGGCGCCGCTTCGCGCTACAGCGCCTTCCTCGGCAAACGCCAACTGCCGCTCCTGAACGACGACATCAAGGCCCGCCTGATCGGCGCGCAAGACAAGATCAACGGCTTCCTGGCCAACCGCCTCGACATCGACACCGGCCGCGTGGTCTCGGTGATGGACCGTGTCGCCGCCGGTACCACGAGCGGCATCGAGTCGGTCGCCAAGGTCGCGGCGCGCGTCGAGTCGCCGCTCGGCAGCTCGGTGCTGAACACGCTGGGCAGCGTCCACATGCCGATCGCCAACGTTTCGGTGCAGATCGCCGACAAGATCGCCGCCGGTGCCAAGCAGATCGAAAGCCGCGTGGCCGGCGACACGAGCGCCGCCCAGGTCGTCAAGACCGTGAAGGCCAAGGCCAAGCCGGTGGTGCGCCGCGCCGTGCGCAGCACCACGCGCAAGGCCTGATGGCCGTGGCGGCCGGCCGCCTTTCTTTCAACGTCCTCCGGAGCAACGATGGCGACTCGCCGCGATGAAACTGTCAGCGTGAAGAAGAAGGCGGCGGCCGCCAAGAAAGCGGCGCCGGCCAAGAAGTCGGCGCCGCGCAAGGCGGCTCCAGCCAAGAAAGCGACAGCCGCCGCGCCTGCAAAGAAGGCCGGCGCGCAAGGCCTGCTGCGCGCAGGCCTGAAGGCCTTGGGCAACGTGCGCAACGACGTCGTCAAGCGCCAGACCAACGTCATCGAAAGCCTGCTCGGCATCGGGCAACCCAAGCCCGATGCCCCGGCGCGCGGCTTTCCGGGGCTCGACAGCTTCGGTATCCGCAAGTTCGAAGACGTGTTCGACCAGCGCGTCGCCACGGCGATGCAGCGACTGGGCATGCCCAGCGCACAGGAAATCCAAGAACTGCGCGAGCAGATGCGCCTCTTGCTCGAGCATCTCGAGCGCATCGAATCCGGCCGGCGCAAGCGCTGAGGCTCAACGCTTCGAGCCCTTCAGCCCGTGGCCAGCTCCAACACGACGCGCGAACGCATCCTGCAGACCAGCCTGGCGCTGTTCAACGCGCAAGGGCTCGCGGCGGTGTCGACGCACAGGATCGCGGCCGAGCTCGAGATCAGCCCCGGCAACCTCCACTACCACTTCAAGGCCAAGCAGCTGATCGTCGATCGGCTGTTCCGGCGCTTCGAGGACCGGCTCGAACTGCTCAACGCCTCGTCGGATACCGTGCGCGCGATCGACGACCTCTGGCTCGCGCTGCACCTGCGCTTCGAGGCCATCGACGCCTACCGCTTCGTCTACCGCGACATGGCCTACCTCTCCGGCGAGTACCCCGAACTCGGGCAGCGGGCGCAGGGGCTGACGGCGCAGAACCTGCTGGCGGCGCAATCCTTGTGCGAAACGCTGGTGGCCGCCGGTGTCATCGATGCGACAGCCGAGGAGGCGCAGATGCTCGCGCTGCAGATGGTGTTCACCACCACCTGCTGGCTTTCCTTCGAGCGGCTGGTGCCGGGCCGCGACGCCCTGCAGCAGGCCGATCCGGGGCTGGCGGCCTTCTACACGCTGACGTTGGTTTCCCCCTACGTTTCCCGCGAATCGAGGGCTTACCTTGATTACCTCCGGGGCAAATACCTCCGATAAATGAGCTTGCCGTCCGACTGGTATTCGGCCTGCGCGACCGCACATTCACTCAGAACGACAAAGGAGAACTTCATGATGGCAGCCACCCACAACCCCATCCCGCCGCCCTCGCGCCTGCTGCTTCTTGCAGAGGCGCGCGCGCTCTGGGAGGCCGGCGCTGCCGTCGCCCTCTGGCCGCTGCTGCAACTGACGCCGCGCGGCGACGGTCATCCGGTGCTGGTGCTGCCCGGCCTGGTGGCGAGCGACATGTCCACCAAGCTGCTGCGGCACTACCTGCGAAGCCGCGGCTACGACGCCCACGGCTGGGGCCTGGGGCGCAACCTCGGCCCGCGCGAGGGCATCGAGGACGGCATGATCGAGAAGCTCGAATCGCTGCACACCGAAACCGGCCGCAAGGTCAGCCTGATCGGCTGGAGCCTGGGCGGTGTCTACGCGCGCCTGCTCGCGTCGACCCGGCCGGATCTCGTGCGCAGCGTGGTCACGCTGGGCAGCCCCTTCACGGGCAGCGCACGCGCAACGAACGCATGGCGCGTCTACGAAGGCGTGAGCGGCCAGAGCTCGGAAGACCCGCGGCGCATGAAGCAGGTGCGGCCGACGCCCAAGGTGCCCACCACCTCGATCTTCAGCCGCAGCGACGGCGTGGTCGCGTGGCAATGCAGCGTGGAAGAGACCGGGCCGAGCTCGGAGAACATCGAAGTGGTGGCCAGCCACCTGGGGCTGGGTGCGCATCCGGCGGTGCTCTATGCGCTGGCGGATCGGCTGGCGCAGCCGGAAGGGGCGTGGAAGCCTTTCAATCGAGGCGCGCTCGGGCCGCTGGTGTTTCCTGATCCGGCGCGGCCGGAATAGTCCTGCTGTTCTGGAGGTGGCCATGATCTTCGATCACATCGGCTTCAATGTGAGCGATTTGCAGGCCAGCAAGGCCTTCTATGTCCGGGCGCTGGCGCCGCTCGGCATCGGTGTCGCGATGGACGGTGAAGGCTGGGTCATGCTCGGCCGCCCCGGCAGACCCCAGTTCTGGATCGGCTCGTTCGGCAGCAGCCCGGGTCCCATTCACATCGCGTTCGCGGCCGAGAACCGCGAGCAGGTCCGTCGGTTCTACGACGCAGCGCTCGCCGCAGGGGGCAAGGACAACGGCCCGCCAGGGCTGCGCGAGCACTATCACGCCAACTACTACGGCGCCTTCGTCATCGGTCCCGACGGGCACAACGTCGAGGCCGTGTGCCACGCGCCGGAGGCTTGAGCTTCCGCACAGCATGGCGACGACCCGGACGACGCCGAAGAACATCGACGCGTACATCGCGGCCTTTTCGCCCGAGGTGCAGGCGATCCTCGAAGAGATCCGAACGACGATCAGGAAGGCCGCACCCGACGCCGAGGAGACGATCAGCTACCAGATCCCCGCTTTCACGCTGGGCGGTGTTCTGGTGTACTTCGCGGCCTTCAAGAAGCACATCGGCTTCTATCCGCCGGTGCGGGGCGACGCGCGGCTGGAGAAGGCCGTGTCCGTCTACGCGGGGGAGAAGGGCAACCTGCGATTCCCGCTCGACCAGCCGATGCCGTACGGGCTGATCGAGCGGATCGTGAAACTCAGGGTCAAGCAGAACCTGGCCAAGGCAAGCGCGAAGGCGGGGAAGCGGCGAAGCTGATCATCGCGACTTCAGTTCCCCGCCCACACATCCAGCACATAGCGCTTCTCGGCAATCATCCTGTCCAGCCAGGCGTTGCCGTCCTGCCCATGCTCGCGCGCGATGTCCGACAACGCGCGCCGCACGTCGGGCTCCATGCGCGAGCCGTCGCCGCAGACGTAGACGATCGCGCCCTGTTCCAGCAGCCGCCAGACCTCGGCCGACTGCTCGCGGATGCGGTCCTGCACATAGACCTTGCGGTCGCCCGCGCGCGAGAACGCGGTGTGGAGCTGCACCACGCCGCGATCGGCCCAGCTCTCGAGCTCGTCGGCATAGATGAAGTCCTGATCGGGATGCCGGCAGCCGAAGAAGAGCATGGCCTTGCCTGGCGTCGCGCCCTTGGCGATCTGCGCCTCGCGTTCCTGCAGGAAGCCGCGAAAGGGCGCGAGGCCGGTGCCCGGCCCGACCATGATCATCGGACGCTGCGGGTCGTCGGGCAGGCGGAAGCCCTCGGCCGTGGTTTCGCGCACCACGCCATGCACCATTTCGCCGGCCTCGGTGCGCGAGAGATAGTTGGAGCACACGCCTTCGAACTGGCCGAAACCGGAGCGCGCAGGGCCCGCCACCACGCCCACCGTGACACTGCAGCGCACGCTGTCGACCGAGGGCGATGAGGAGATCGAGTAGTAGCGCAGCGAGAGCGGCGACAGCATTTCCAGAAACACGGCGAACGGCACTTGGCAGGCCGGAAACTCTTCCAGCAGGTCGAGCACCGACTTGCGCTTTTGCAGCACCTCGCTCTTGTAGAGCGCCGCGGAGGCCTCGTCGGCGCCCGACAGCGCCGCCAGCTTCGGCTTCGTGAAGGGGCATTCGGTGTGCGCCGCGAGTTGGGCGATCTGCTTGCGCGTGACTACGTCCTGGAGCTCGACGTAGTCGCCCAGCAGGCGGTCGACCGCGATCACCTGGTCCACCGGCAGCGCGGCCTTTCGCCCGGGTTGCGCCTGCAGGCGCACATGCGCCTTGCGGTCGAAGCCGAAGCGCGCCATCGCGCGCTCCACCTGCGCCGGGCCGTTGCGCGGCACCACGCTCAGGTGGTCGCCGGGTCGGTAGCTCACGCCCTCGGGCAGCTGCAGTTCGACGTGCCGCGTCGAGCGTCCTTCGACATCGCTGCTGCCGGCGCTTTGCAACTCACGGTTTTCGATCACGCGCATGCCCACGGCGCCCAGCGCATCGACCAGCGCGTTTTTTTGCGGCGGCGGCAGTTCCTCCAGCGTGTAGAGCGGCTCGCTCTGCGCCGGCGTGTAGTCGCCCTGCTTGAGGTCGAAGGCCGCGACGAGCTGCGGCCACAGCGCATCGCTCCAGTCCTGGAAAGCGCCGTCCATGTCCTCGCGCGCATCGCCTTCGCCGCGTGCGTGGACGCGCGTCGCGCCGAGCGCCGCCAGGCGTTCGTCGATGCGCCGCGGCACGGCCTGGTAGGTCGAGGCCCAGTCGGTGTTGCCGCAGCCGAACACGCTGAAGCGCACGCCGTTGAGCGAGTCGTCGGCCTTGTCGAGCCAGCGATGGAACTCGGCCGCGTTGTCGGGCGCCACGCCGTTGTAGGAGGCGCAGACGACGGCGACGGCGCCGTTCGCGGGCAGCCGCTCCGCATAGTCGTCGAGCGAGGCGAGCTGGGTCGAGAAGCCGCGCATCTCGCCGGCCTCGGCCAGCTGGCGCGCCAGGTCCTCGGCGGTGCCGAGGTTGGAGCCCTGAAGGACCAGCAGCGATGTGCCGTGGCGCGCGGCCTGCGGCTTCGCGGCGGCAGGGCGCTCGACCGCGGCCTGCACCGGCTGCGAGGAGGCCTCGCCGCGCGGCCGTGTGGCCGGATCGCGCAGCAGCGCCTTGATCTTGAAGCCCTCCGGCTTGATCGTGAGCGCCTCCTTGATCTTGAGCTTGTAGCCCGTGTGATCGACCAGCGTGAAGCGCTGCAGGATCATGCCCAGCGTGAGCACCGCCTCCTGCAGCGCGAACTGCCGCCCGATGCATGCGCGCTGCCCGTTGCCGAAGGGCTTGAAGGCATTGACGGGCCGCTCGCGCTCGGCTTCGCGACTGAAGTGGTCGGGGTTGAACCGTTCCGCATCCTCGCCCCACACCGTCTTGTCGCGGTGCAGCGCGAGCGCATGCATGATGACCATGTTGCGCTTCTTGATCGTGTACTGGCCGCCGATGGTCGTGTCTTCCTTCGCCGCCATCGCGATCGCCGGCGCGGTCGGGAACATGCGCAGCGATTCCTTGAGCACCTGCAGCACGTAGACCAGGCGGTTCACCTGCGCGTAGCTGGGCTTCACCGAGAGGTCGGACCCGAACACGTTGTCGACCTCGGCCTGGGCCTTGGCCATCGCCTCGGGGTTGTTCAGCAGGAAGTAGATCGCGAAGGACAGCAGGCCGCTGGTGGTCTCATGGCCGGCGATCAGGAACTCGATGCATTCGTCGCGGATCTGCCGGTCGTCCAGCCGCTCACCGGTCTTCTTGTCGACCCCGGCGATCATGTAGCTCAGCAGGTCGGGCTTGGTCGCGATATCGGCGCCGCTCGTTCGACGCTCCTGGATGATGTCTTCCACCATCTTGTGCATGAAGCGGATGTCCTTGCGCTGCTGCGCCAGCTCCTTCTTGAGCATCAGCTCCTCGAGCGGGATGCCGCGCCGGTTCTGCACCGTCTCGAGCGTGCGCACCATCGCGTCGACGAAAGGGTGGAAGCCCTCGCGGTAGAAGGAATTGAAGCGGTAGCCGAAGCCGCACAGGCCGATGGTGTCGAGCGTGAGCGCGGTCATGTCGCGCACCACGTCCACCTCTTCGTCGAAGTTGAGCCGCTCCCACTTGGTGACGAGCTGCTCGGCGATGTCCAACATCATCGGGTGGTAGGCCTGCATCGCGCGCTGGCTGAAGTTGGCTAGCAGGATGTTGTGCGGCTTCGACCAGGTCGCCTCGTGCGTGTCGGAAGTGAAGAGGCCATGCGAGAGCGCGCGCAGGCGGCGCAGCGTGCCCTTGGTGCTCTTGTCGAAGCGCTTCTCGTCGCACAGCTCGTCGACCAGCGCGGCCGAGGACACCACGATCACCGGCATGCCCGGCATGTCGAGCCAGTAGATGGCACCGAGCTCCTGCGCGATCTTCCACATGTCGAGCACCGGCGAGTCGGAGCCGATCGACAGGATGTTGCCGACGAAGGGTTTCTTCGCCGGATGCGGGATCGGGTAGAGCGCGTTCTTGCCTGCCATGGTGTTCTGATGCCTCCGGTCAGCCCGTTGCGTGCGACATCGCAGTATCTCGATGCCGCTGCGCGCGGCAGGCAGGGCTATCCCTTAGCGCGAGGGCATCAGGAGGCAGGTCGGACCATCTTGCATTCCGTGCCTTGCGCCAGCTCGTTGCCGGTGTAGACCGCGTCGGTGCGAAATCCATAGTTCGTGCCTTCCCAGCCCACCTTGACCGTCTTGCCGTCCACCGGTGCGATGGTGTTGACGACCTGGGGCAGCAGCAACTGGTGGTCCTCGGCGCGCATGCGCACGGGGCCGACCACCGAGTCGAAGCTCAGGTCTTCGAGGGCGCGCGCGACCTTCACGGTATCGGTGCTGCCGGCCTTGTTGATCGCGGCCGCCAGCAGGCGCGGCGTGAACTCGATGCGCGGCGCGAGGAAGTCCTTGCCTGTCTTTGCCCTGTAGGCCTTGGCGAGCGCATCGGCCTTGGGCGTGTCGGCCTCGCCCGGATGCCATTCGGCCACCCAGGTCAGCTGGCCCAGCTTGGCCTGCGACACCGCGAGCACGGTGCCCGGCACGGAGCCGGCGCTGTGATTGAAGTAGCGCAGGTTGTAGCCGGCGTCGCCCGCGGCCTTGAGCAAGAGCGTCATGTCCTGGCCCCAGTTGCCGCTGATCACCGTGTCGGCGCCGGCCTGCCGCACGTTCGCGAGGTAGGGCGAGAAGTCCTTCACGCGCCCGATGGGATGCAGCGCCTCGCCGACGAACTGGACGTCGGGCCGCGCCAGGCCCACCAGCTGGCGGCCGTAGCTCGCCCATTGCTTGCCGTGCGCGTAGTCCTGGTTGAGCAGGTAGACCTTCTTGATGTCCGGCGTCTTCTTGATGTAGTTGGCCAGCGCCTTCATCTTCATCGCGGTGTTGGCCTCGGTCTGGAAGTGCCAGAAGCTGCAGCCCTTGCCGGTCATCTCAGGGTCGATCGAGGAGTGGTTGAGCACCAGCAGCTCCTTGCCCGGGTTGCGCTGGTTCCAGCGGTTCACCGACTGCACCAGCGCCGTCACCACCGAAGAGCCCGAGCCGCCCGTGATGATGGCCTGCGCACCCTGGTCGATGGCGGCCTGTAGCGCGCTCTGGCTCTCCTGCGCGGAAAGCTTGCTGTCGAACTGCAGCAGCTGCAGCTTCGTACCGCCGAGCACGCCGCCCTTGGCATTGAGGTCTTCGACCGCGTACTGGATGTGCGTGAGCATCAGCTCGCCGACGTTCGCGAAGGGGCCCGAGAGCGGGTCGATGTAGGCGATCTTGTAGGTCTGCTGGGCCGATGCGAGGCCCGATGCGGCCAGCATTGCCAGCGCGAGGGGCGCGAGGCGAAGGGAAATCATGCGTTGTCTCCTTGGGGTCGTCGGTGAGGATCAGGTCGTTGTGCGCAGGCCCAGCACGCGCCATGCAAGCTTCGACAACTGGGCGATCACCTCGTCGGGGGAAAGACGGCCGTCGGGCCGGTACCAGCTGTAGAGAAAGCCCGGCAGGCTGAGCGCGGCGAATGCCGTGATCCGGGTGTCCTGGAAGTCCAGGTCGCCGTCGCTGCGGGCTTCCTCGAGCAGCGGGAAGAGCCGGTCGTAGAAGTGGTGCGCGAGCTTCTTCTGCGCGGCGATGTACTCGGGGCGGTAGACCTGCGGCTCGCGATAAGGGAAGAAGGCGCAGGGATGGTGCGTGACGGTGGCGCGGATCAGCCGCTCGATCCCTTCCTTGACCTTCTCGACCGCAGGGCGCTCGTCGGCGTCGGCGAAGTCCAGCGAGATGAAGCAGTCGACCGCGGGGCGCCACGAGAGCGTCTCGAAGATTTCCTGCTTGTCGCGGAAGTAGTAGTAGACGAAGGGCTTGGTCACGCCGAGCGCGCGCACGATCTGCGCCATCGTGGTGTTCGCGTAGCCCTGCCGCGCGAAGAGGTCGGTCGCGGCCTGGAGGATCCGCTCGCGCTGCGCGTCGGTCGATTGCGTCGCGGCGCGCTGGCGGCCGGTGCCCTGCGGCAGGTGGGGTTTGTGCGGTGTCGCCGAAGTTATACCCATGAGTAGGATTGTTGGAGCACCATGCGGCGATGGCAAGCGGCCAGCCCTATCGATAACCCTGTGAGACTGACGCCATGGAGACAACCGCGCTTCCCGACCGCCCGCAGCAGCCCCTGCACGAGTACCTGCGCAACCATGCGCGCGAGCGTGGGAATCACGCAGCCTGCATCTGGTACGGGCGCACGATGAGCTACGCCGAGCTCGATGCCGCGAGCGATGCCTTCGCGGCGCGGCTGCAGGCCATCGGCGTGAAGAAAGGCGATCCGGTGGTGCTCTTCCTCAACAACTGCCCGCAGTACCTGGCGGCGCACTTCGGCATCCAGAAGATCGGCGCCATCGTGTGTCCGAGCGGGCCGCTCAACAAGGAGCATGAGCTGGCCTACCAGGTCAATGACCTGAAGGCGCGCGTGATCGTCGCGGCTTCGTCGCTCTTGCCGGTGGTCGACAAGGTGAAGCCGGCGAGTGCGCTGGAACATGTGTTCGTGGTGCACTACGCCGATCTGCTGGCGGATGACCCGACGCTCGACCTCCCGGCTGACCTCGCTGCGACGCAGCGCGAGCCGCGCAACGTGCCGGCGGGCTGCGAAGATTTCCTCGCCGTGATGCAAAGCGGCGCGCGCCCGTCGCCGGTCGCGCTGTCGATGGACGACATTGCGCTCATGACCTACACCTCCGGCACCACCGGCCTGCCCAAGGGCGCGATGCTGAGCTACGGCAATGCGCTCTTCAAGACGCGCGCCGCCGCCGACTGCAACGGCGTTGCCGCGAGCGACGTGCTGCTGTCGATCGCGCCGCTCTATCACATCGCCGGCATGCTGATGGGGGTCGACGTGCCGGTGCTCACCGGCGCCACCTCGGTGCTGCTGCACCGCTTCGAGCCGCGCGCTGTGCTGCAGGCCATCGAACGCTACAAGGTCAACTGGTGGTACAGCATCGCGCCGATGAACGTGGCCTGCATGCAGGTGGAAGGCATCACGCGCTTCGATCTGGCTAGCCTGCGCATGAACCCGGTCACGAGCTTCGGCATCACCTTCACCGAGCCGCTGGCTGCGCAATGGCGCGGCTTCGCGAAGAATTGCACCTCCTTCGAAGCCGCCTACGGCCTCTCCGAAACCCACACCTGCGACACCTACACGCCGCACCACGCGCCGCGCTGGGGCACGCAGGGCGTCGCGGTGCCAGGCGTCACGATCCGCATCGTCGATGCCGACACCGGCGAAGACAAGGCGGTGGGCGAGGTCGGCGAGATCGTGCTCACGAGCCCGGGCACCTTCAAGGGCTACTGGAACAAGCCCGAGGCCACGGCCGCGACCTTGCGCAAGGGTTGGGTGCACACCGGCGACATGGGCAAGCTCGATGCCGACGGCTATCTCACGTTCATCGGCCGCTTCAAGGAGATGATCAAGGTCTCGGGCTACAGCGTGTTTCCGGAAGAGGTCGAGACCATTCTCATCAAGCATCCGGCGGTGGCGCAGGCCGCGGTCGTCGCGCAACCCGATGCGGAGAAGGGCGAGGTGGTCAAGGCCTTCGTCGTGAAGAAGCCGGGCTTGGCGCTCGACGCCGATGCGCTGATCGCCTGGTCGCGCGAGAACATGGCCAGCTACAAGGCGCCGCGCGCCGTGCGCTTCATCGATGCCTTGCCCACCACGGGTGCCGGCAAGGTGCTGCGCCGGCTGCTGAAAGACCAACCCTGATGTTCCGAAGAATTCTGATTGCCAATCGCGGCGAGATCGCGGTGCGCCTGGTGCGCGCGCTGCGCGACCTTGGTATCGAAAGCGTTGCCGTCCATGCGAAAGACGATGCGAATGCGCTGCATGTTCAACTGGCGGACACGGCCATCGCGCTCGGCGCCACGGGCCCCTCGGCCTATCTGGACATTGCGGCGCTGATCGCAATCGCGCGCGAGCAGGGCTGCGATGCGGTCCATCCCGGCTACGGCTTCCTCAGCGAGCGCTCGGACTTCGCGCAGGCTTGCGCGAAGGCCGGGCTGCGCTTCATCGGCCCGACGCCAGAGCAGCTTGCCCTCTTCGGCGACAAGGCGCGTGCGCGTGCTTTGGCGGAGCAGTGCGATGTGCCTGTGATGCCGGGCAGCGCCGGCGCGGTGACGCTGGCCGAAGCGCAGGCCTTCTTTGCCGCGCAGCAGGCAGAGGGTGCCGGCGTCATGGTGAAGGCCATCGGCGGTGGTGGCGGTCGCGGCATGCGGGCCGTGCTGAACGCGGCGGATCTGCCGGGAGCGCATGCACGCTGCGTGTCCGAAGCGAAGGCGGCCTTCGGCGTCGAGGGCGTTTATGTCGAGCGGCTGATGCGCAATGCGCGCCACATCGAGGTGCAGGTATTGGGCGACGGCAGCGCGGTCGCCAGCCTGGGCGAACGCGAGTGCACCTTGCAGCGGCGCTTCCAGAAGCTGGTCGAGATCGCGCCGAGCCCTTCGCTCTCGTCCGCGCTGCGCGAGCGCATCACGCAGGCGGCGCTGCGCATGGCGCAGGCCGTGGACTACGAGGGGCTGGGCACCTTCGAATTCCTGGTCGACGAGCAGTCGAAGAATCTTCCTTTCGTCTTCATCGAAGCCAATCCGAGGTTGCAGGTCGAGCACACGGTGACCGAGGCCGTCACCGGGCTCGACCTGGTTCAGTTGCAGATCGCGGTCGCGTCCGGGCAGCCGTTGGCCGCGCTCGGCATCGATGCGAATCGAAGCGCGGCGCAGCGCGGCTTCGCGGTGCAATGGCGCATCAATGCCGAAACGCTCGACGTAGAGAGCAACGCCAGGCCGTCCGGCGGGATCCTGTCGCGCTTCGACCTGCCGGCCGGTCCCGGCGTGCGTGTCGACACGCACGGCTACGCGGGCCTCGCGCCTTCGCCCCACTACGACACGCTGCTCGCCAAGCTGATCGTGCATTCGTCCTCGCCGAGCTTCGCCGACGCGCTGCGGCGCTCGCTGCGCGCGCTCGGGGAATGCGCCATCGAGGGCATGACGACCAACCTGGCGCTGCTGCGCGCGATCGGAGCGCGGCCCGAGTTCGCGACGCAGAAGGTGCACACGCGCTTCGTCGAAGAGCATCTGGCGGATCTGCTCGCCGCGGCCGTGCACATCGATGCGGCGAAGTCGGCAGGGCCCGTTTCTGGCACGAACGACGTGGCCGTGCCGAAGGAGGATGAGGAAAACGACCTCGTGATCAAGGCCCCGATGCCCGCGCGGCTGGTGCAGTTCGAGGTCGAGGTCGGCGACGTCCTGCCGGCCGGCGCACAGCTCGGCGTGCTCGAGGCGATGAAGATGGAGCATCTGCTGCACGCGCCCGCGGCCGGCCGCGTGCTTGCGCTGCTGGCCGTGCCCGGCGACTACCTGGTCGAGGGCCAGTCGCTGGTGCGGCTCGAAGCGGTGGATGCGCAGGCCGTGGAGGCCGAGGCGCGCGCCGAGCACGATCTCGATGCCATCCGGCCCGACCTGCAGAAGGTGATCGACCGCCATGCGCCCACGCTCGACGCCAACCGCGCCGTCGCGGTCGCGAAGCGCCACGCGCAGGGCGGCCGCACCGCGCGCGCCAACATCGCGGACCTGTGCGAGCTGGCCGAGGACCCCGGCAACTTCACCGAATACGGCGCGCTCGCCATCGCCGCACAGACGCGCCGCCGCACGCTCGAAGACCTGATCGCCAACACGCCGGCCGACGGCATGGTGACCGGCATCGGCAGCATCAACGCGAAGCAGTTCGGCCCCGAGAGGTCGCGCTGCGTGGTCATGGCCTACGACTACACGGTGCTGGCCGGCACGCAGGGCATGCGCAACCACCACAAGACCGACCGCATGCTGGGCATTGCGCACCAGCTGAAGCTGCCGGTGGTGCTGTTCGCCGAAGGCGGCGGCGGGCGGCCGGGCGATACCGACATGCCCATCGTCGCCGGCCTCAACAACCACACGTTCAGCCAGTTCGCGGCGCTGTCGGGCAAGGTGCCGGTGGTGGGCATCGTGCACGGCCGCTGCTTCGCGGGCAACGCGGCGCTGGTCGGCTGCGCCGACGTGATCATCGCCACCGAGGCCAGCAACATCGGCATGAGCGGACCCGCGATGATCGAAGGCGGTGGCCTCGGCACCTTCGCGCCCGAACAGATCGGGCCCAGCAGCGTGCAGTCGCGCAACGGCGTGATCGACATCCTGGTGAAGGACGAAGCGCATGCGGTCGCCGCGGCGAAGCAATACATCTCCTACTTCCAGGGTCCGACGAGCGACTGGCAGTGCGCCGATCCACGTGCGCTGCGCCATGCGGTGCCCGAGAACCGGTTGCGCGTGTACGACGTGCGCGCCGCGATGCGCGGCGTGGCCGACAGCGGCTCGCTGCTGGAGCTGCGCGCCGGTTTCGGCGCCGGCATCGTGACGGCGCTGGCGCGCATCGAGGGCAAGCCCGTGGGCCTGCTCGCGAACAACCCGCACCATCTCGGCGGCGCGATCGACGTCGAAGCGGCCGACAAGGCCGCGCGCTTCATGCAGCTGTGCAACGCGCATGGCTTGCCGCTGGTCGCGCTGTGCGACACGCCGGGCTTCATGGTCGGGCCCGAGATCGAAGCCGAGGCGCAAGTGCGCCACGTGTGCCGGATGTTCATGGTGGCCTCGCACCTGCGCGTGCCCTATTTCGCCGTGGTGCTGCGCAAGGGCTATGGATTGGGCGCGCAGGCGATGACGGCCGGGGGCTTCGATGCGCCGGTCTTCACCGTGGCCTGGCCCACGGGCGAATTCGGCGCCATGGGGCTCGAGGGCGCGGTGCGGCTTGGTTTCCGCAAGGAACTCGAGGCCGCGGCCGAGGGCGTGGAACGCGATGCCTTGTTCAAGAAGCTGGTGGCCCAGCAGTATGCGAACGGCGAAGCGATCCACATGGCGCAGACGCTGGAGATCGATGCGGTGATCGACCCCGCCGACACGCGCGCCTGGCTGGTGCGCGGGCTGGCATCGTCCGCTGCTGCACAGCACTCGGTCGCGCCCTACGTCGATACCTGGTGAGGCGCGCAAGGCCCTGAGTTACACGGGGGCCGCGAAGGCTCCGTAAACTGGGGTGCTTTTGCGCATGAACCTGGTTTCACGATTCGCCGCCTGCACCGCGCTGCTGCTGAGCCTTCTGCCCGTCGCGTTGCCGGCCCAGCCGCGGGCAGTGCCCGCCATTCGCTGGGTCGCCAGCTGGGCCGCCGCGCCGCAGGACTACCTGAAGGCGCCCGCGCTCCCCGGCATCCAGACTTCGCCGGCGGGTGCGCCGCCCCCTGTCATCGACGGCCAGACCCTGCGCCTGCGCGTGTTGCCGACGCTGGGCGGCGAGCGTGTACGTGTTCGCTTTTCCAACCTGTTCGGCAAAGAGCCCTTGCGCATCGTCGGCGCCAGCGTGGCGCGCAGCACCGGCCCCGATGCGGTGTCGCCGGCGACGCTGCAAGACCTGCGTTTCGGTGGCCTGGCGAGCGCGACGATCGCTCCGGGCGAGGAGCTCTGGAGCGATGGCGCACGGCTCGGTGTCGAGCCCGGGCAGGCCGTGGCGGTGAGCTTTCAGGTCGAGGCGCGCACGTCCTTCGCGACCGTGCATCATCTTGGAAGCACATCGATGGTGCCGGGGCCTGCGCTCATGCAGCCGAAGTGGCGCAATGCAACGCCGTCGTCATGGAACCACATCGTGACCGGCCTCGACGTCGCCAGCCCGGCCGCGCCGCGCGTGGTGGTCGCATTCGGCGACTCCATCACCCAAGGCCTGGGTGCCGGCGAGGGGCAGGCGCTGCCCTCGCGCTATCCGGACCGGCTCGCGACGCGCATGCGTGAGCAGCCCGGCAGTGCCGGGTCCGTGGCGGTGATCAATGCCGGCATCGCCGGCAACCGCTTGCTCACCGATGGCGTCGGCCCGCGGGGCATCGAGCGCTTCCGGCGCGACGTGTTGGCGCAAAGCGGCGTCACGCATGCGGTGATCCTGATCGGCATCAACGACATCGGCCTCAGCTTGCCCATCGCGGTACAGGGGCTCGCGCCGGTGTTCCATCCGCCCAGCGCCGAACAGATCACGGCCGCTTTGCAGCAGCTGATCGAGGAGGCGCATGCCAAGGGCGTGAAGGTGCTGCTGGGCACCATCACGCCCTTCAAGGGCGCGGTCTCCTGGAGCGAGGAAAAGGAGATTCGCCGGCAGGCGGTGAACCGCTGGATCCGCGGCCGCCAGGACGTGGATGCGGTGGTGGATTTCGATCGGGCCTTGCGCAATCCGGCCGATCCGGCGGCGCTCGATCCGCTCCACGACGGGGGTGATCACTTGCATCCCGGCAACGCCGGCTATGCCGCGATGGCGGATGCCATCGACGTGCGCGAACTGCGGGAATAGCGCCTTCGGCAGGCAGCAAGAGGCGACACAGCTTTACACAAGATTTCGCGTGAGGCTTACACCGGCTTCACATCGGCCAGGGACGATGAAGGCTCCAACAACTCATGAGGAGCCCCCCCATGAAAAAACTTGCTGTCACCTTGGCCGTGGGCGCCGCGTCCCTTCTTTCGGTGGGCGCCGCCGTGACGATACCGACCACCGCGCAGGCCCAGCCCGCGGTCATCATCCAGACGCCGCCACCGCCGCCGCGCTCCGAACGCATGCCGCCGCCGCGCCGCGGCTATGTGTGGGCGCCCGGCCACTACGAGTGGCATGGTGGGCGCCATGTCTGGGTTCGCGGCGGATGGGTTCGCGCACGATCCGGCTATGCCTACCGTGCGCCGGAATGGCGTGAACGCGATGGCCGCTGGGAATACAACCGCGGCCGCTGGGACCGCGACCGCGACGGCGTGCCGAACCGCTACGACCGCGACCGCGACAACGACGGCGTGCCCAATCGCTACGACAGCCGGCCTAACAATCCGAACAGAAATTGAGTAGCCAGGAAGAACGCCCGCCTCGCCGGGCGTTTTTCTTTCTAGAGCATCCGGAACACCATCGGCATCAGCAACGCAGCCAGCACCACCTGCATGCCCAGCGCCAAGCCTGCATACGCGCCCGCATCGGCATCCACGTGCAACGCACGCGCCGCGCCGATGCCATGGGCCGTGGTGCCGAGCGCAAAGCCGCGCGCCGCATAGCCGGTGGCATCGGTACCGATGCGCAGCGCGTCGAAGAGGTACTTCCCCGAGAGCGCGCCGATCATGCCGGTGAGCACCGCGAACACTGCAGACAGTGCCGGAATGCCGCCGATCTTTTCCGAGATGCCCATGGCCACCGGCGCCGTGACCGACTTGGGCGCGAGCGAGAGCACCACGTCGTGCGGCAGGCCCACCGCCCAGCCCAGCGCGACGGCCGATCCGCCCGCCGCCACGCCGCCTGCCAGCGCCGCGAGCAAGAGGCGGCCAAAGCGCGCGCGCAGTTCGGCGCGCCGCTGCCACAAGGGCCAGGCCAGCGCCACCACCGCCGGACCAAGCAGGAAGTGGATGAACTGCGCGCCCGCGAAGTAGCTCGGGTAGTCCACGCCCGTGGCCAGCAGCCCGCCCGCGAGCGCGATCACCGACCACAGCACTGGGTTGGCCCAGGGCGCGCTGCCCAGCTTCGCGTAGGCCGCGTTTGCCAGCAGGTAGACCACCAGCGTGGCCGTGAGGCCGAAGAGCGGTGTGGCCGAGAGATAGATCCAGAGTTCGACGAAGCGCGGCACGGCTCAGGTCTTGTTCTTCTTGCGGTTGAATCCGTGGAGCACCAGCACGGTCACCGCCAGCCCGATCCAGGTCGACAGCACGACGACGAAGAGCATGCGCCCACCGTACTGGCCGAGGAGCGCGAGATGCGTCATCACACCGACGCCGACCGGAATGAACAGCAGCGACAGGTGCGCGAGCATGAAGCTCGCGCATTCGGCCACCGGCTCGCGCACCGCGGGGAAGTAGAGCGCGCCGAGCAGCAACATCAAGCCGAGTACCGGCCCGGGCAGCGGCAGCGACAAGCCACGAGAGAGCACTTCGCCGATCGACTGGAACACGAGCAGCCAGGCCAGGCCGCGCAAGCCGTTCATCGTGCGTGCCTTCTCATTCAGAAGCGAGGGAGGTCCGGATGCGCCACGCGCCCGCCGCGCACCACTTCGCGGCCGTACTCGGCGCAGCGCTGCAGTGTGGGAATGGCCTTGCCGGGGTTCAGCAGACCTGCCGGATCGAAGGCGCGCTTGACGCCGAACATCTGCTCGTTCTCCTCGGCCGTGAACTGCACGCACATGCTGTTGAGCTTCTCTACGCCCACGCCGTGCTCGCCCGACACCGTGCCGCCCATCGCGACGCTGGTCTCCAGGATGTCGGCGCCGAAGAGCTCGCAGCGGTGCAGCTCGTCGGGGTCGTTGGCATCGAAGAGCACCAGCGGATGCAGGTTGCCGTCGCCGGCATGGAACACGTTGCAGCAGCGCAGGTTGTACTTCTTCTCCATCTGCTGGATCGCGAGCAGGATGTCGGCCAGGCGCTTGCGCGGGATGGTCGAGTCGAGGCACATGTAGTCGGGGCTGATGCGGCCCGAGGCCGGGAAGGCGTTCTTGCGGCCGCTCCAGAACTTCAGGCGCTCGTCCTCGTCGCGGCTCACCGAGAGCGCGGTGGCGCCGCAATCGCGCAGCACGGCGCTCATGCGACCGATCTCTTCTTCGACCTCCTCGGGCGTGCCGTCGGATTCGCACAGCAGGATGGCTTCGGCGTCGAGATCGTAGCCGGCGCGCACGAAGTCCTCGACCGCGGCCGTCATCGGCTTGTCCATCATCTCGAGACCCGCCGGGATGATGCCGGCCGCGATCACGGCCGCCACCGCATCGCCGGCTTTGCGCACGTCGTCGAAGCTGGCCATGATGCAGCGCGCGAGCCGCGGCTTGGGCACCAGCTTGACGGTGACCTCGGTGGTCACGGCCAGCATGCCTTCGCTGCCGATCACGAGCGCGAGCAGGTCCAGGCCCGCGCAATCGAGCGCCTCGCTGCCGAACTCGATCGCCTCACCTTCGGCGGTGAAGCCGCGCACGCGCAGCACGTTGTGCAGCGTGAGGCCGTACTTGAGGCAGTGCACCCCGCCCGAATTCTCTGCCACGTTGCCGCCGATGGTGCAGGCGATCTGGCTCGAAGGGTCGGGCGCGTAGTAGAGGTTGAAAGGCGCGGCCGCCTCGCTGATCGCGAGGTTGCGCACCCCGCACTGGACGACCGCGGTGCGGCTGACCGGGTCGATCTTCAGGATGTTGTTGAACTTGGCCAGCGAGAGCGTGACGCCGACGGCGTTGGGCATCGCGCCGCCCGAGAGTCCGGTGCCCGCGCCGCGCGCCACGACGGGCACGCCGAGCGCGTGGCAGGTCTTGAGCACGGCCGCAACCTGCGCCTCGGTCTCCGGCAAGGCCACGGCCAGCGGCCGCTGGCGGTAGGCGGTGAGGCCATCGCACTCGTAGGGCGTGGTGTCCTCGGCGTTCCAGATCAGCGCATGCGCCGGCAGGTGGGCCTGCAGCGCGCGCACCACCTGCGACTGGCGTTCGGAGGCGTGGAGCGCGTTCATGGAAAGGACTCTACTACTTGAACACCACCGTCCGGTGTCCGTTCTGCAGCACGCGGTGCTCGCTGTGCCACTTCACGGCGCGGGCCAGCACCTGGCTCTCGGTGTCGCGGCCGCGCGCCGTCAGGTCTTCGACGGTGTCGGTGTGGTCGGCGCGTTCCACGTCCTGCTCGATGATCGGACCCTCGTCGAGGTCGGCGGTCACGTAGTGGGCGGTGGCGCCGATCAGCTTCACGCCGCGGTCATGCGCCTGGTAGTAGGGCTTGGCGCCCTTGAAACTGGGCAGGAAGGAATGGTGGATGTTGATGGCGCGGCCGGCCAGCTGGGTGCACAGCTCGTTGCTGAGGATCTGCATGTAGCGCGCCAGCACCACCAGCTCGGCGCCTTCGGCTTCGATGATCTCCAGCTGCTTCGCCTCGCCCTGGGCCTTGGTCGCGGCCGTCACCGGGATGTGGTGGAAGGGCACGTTGTAGCTGGCGGCCAGCTGGTAGAAGTCGCGGTGGTTCGAGATGATGGCGCGCACGTCGATCGCGAGCAGGCCGCTCTTCCAGCGGAACAGCAGGTCGTTGAGGCAATGGCCTTCCTTGCTGACCAGGATCACGGTCTTCATCGGCTCGGCCGCGGCGTGCAGCTTCCAGCGCATGTCGAAGCTTTGGGCCAGGCCGGCGATCTGCTCGCGCAAGGCGGCTTCGCTCTGGTCGCAGGCAAAGCGCACGCGCATGAAGAACAGGCCCGTGCCGTGGTCGTTGTACTGCGCCGCTTCTTCGATGTTGCCGCCGCGCTCGAGCAGAAAGCCTGAGACGGCATGGACGATGCCGGTGCGGTCGGGGCAGGAAAGGGTGAGGATATACGCGGGGGTCATAAGGGCGGAGATTGTCGCAGGGCTGCCGGGCAACGCAGCCGGTGCCAAAATGCCCTTCTCCCCTTCAGCGCCTCCCCGGCAGGAGTGACCCATGGCCTACAACGACTTCACCATGGACAACCAGTGGTTGCCCTTCACCCCCAACCGCCACTTCAAGAAGGACCCGCGGGTCTTCGTGGCCGCCGACGGGATGGAGTTCACCACCCATGACGGCAAGAAGGTGATCGACGGCATCTCCTCGCTCTGGTGCGTGGGCGCGGGCCACAACCGCAAGCCCATCAACGAGGCGATCAAGAAGCAGCTCGACACGCTCGACTACGCGACCGCCTTCCAGGTCAGCAACGACCGTGCTTTCAAGGCCGCCGAGATGATCGCCGCGATGGCGCCGGGCGACCTCAACAAGGTGCTGTTCTGCAACTCCGGCAGCGAAGCCGCCGACACCTCGCTGAAGGTGGCGCTGGCCTACCACCGCGCGCGCGGGGAAGGGCACCGCAATCTCTTCATCGGCCGCGAGAAGGGCTACCACGGCGTCGGCTTCGGCGGCATGTCGGTGGGCGGCATTCCGGGCAACCGCAAGGTGTTCGGCTCGGCCTTTTTGCCGCGCGTGGACCACATGCGCTTCATCCACGATCCGGTGAACCATGCCTACATCCACAACCAGGAGCCGGTGTGGGCCGAGGATCCGCTGGCCGACCTGGAGCAGCGCATCCTGCCGCTGCACGACCCGAGCAACGTGGCCGCGATCATCGTCGAGCCGGTGGCGGGTTCCGCCGGCTGGTACCTGCCGCCCAAAGGCTACCTGCAGAAGCTGCGCGAGATCTGCGACAAGCACGGCATCCTCCTGATCTTCGACGAGGTCATCACCGGCTTCGGCCGCATGGGCACCAACTTCGCCTCCGACTACTACGGCGTGGTGCCCGACATGCTGAACTTTGCCAAGTGCGTGACCAACGGCGTGATCCCGCTGGGCGGCGTGATCTGCCGCGACAAGCTGTACGACGCGATGATGAACACCTCGGCGCCCGAGCATGTGGTCGAGTTCTTCCACGGCTACACCTATTCGGGCCATCCGGTGGCTTGCGCGGCAGCGATTGCGACGCTCGAGCTGCTGCAGAAGGAGCAGCTGTTCCCGCGCGCGGGCGAAATGGGCAAGGTGCTGGGCGATGCCTTCCACAGCACCTTCAAGGGCCTGCCGAACGTGATCGGCATCCGCAGCCTGGGCCTGGCCGCTGCGGTCGAACTCGCGCCGATCGCGGGCTCACCGGGCAAGCGGGCCTACGACATCTTCCTGGACTGCTATCACAAGGGGGCGCTGGTGCGGCCGGCGGGTGACGTGATCGTGATCGCACCGCCCTTCGTCGTCGAGAAGTCGCATATCGACACGCTGGTCAACACGCTGGCCGACTCCATCAAGAAGAACGCTTGACCCCGGCGCAGTAGTCTTTTTCCGGCAAGGCAGGCGTGAGCCACACGGCGTCGAAGGCGCCGGGCTCGCGCGCTGTCATCGGTACGCCGGCCTGCAGTTGAACCGTCTTCACCGCCAGGTCGCTCGGCAGGTGCTGCGGCACGCCGAGCGCCTTGGCGGTATGGCCGGCGCCGCTCAGCAGCAGTACGGTCTTGCCCGGCACCCGCGCCTTGACGATCGCCTGCGCCATCGCGCGGTCGCGCGCGATCTGGATGCGCGTCATCGGGCCGATCTGCGATTCGGGCAGCAGGTTGCAGTGGCCGTTGCGCACCGCGTCCTGCTGCGTCTTGTGCGCTTCCTTGCCGAGCTGCACATCGAGCGACACGTCGGCCATCGCATCCTTCATGCGTTCGCGCGGAAGGTTGGCGCCGACGACGGGCACGCCCGCGCGCACCGCGGCCATCACGGCCGGGCCGTAGGCGCTCCAGGGCCAGGCCTTCTCGTTCCAGTTCAGCGCGGCCTGCACCTGCGCTTCGGTCGCAGTGGTCGCGAGGCCAGCCGTGGTCGCGCCTTCTTCCGCCATCTCGAGCGCCAAGGCGGCCAGGCGGCCGCGTGCGGCCAGTGTCTCGACCGTCTCGCGCTCGATCACCTGGTGTTCGGCGGCGTCGTGCTGTTCGCCCAGCAGCAGCGCGTCGGCCGGCAGCAGCGCCATCGCGCGTTGGGCGACCGGTGCATCCGCGCGCGGCGCGAAGACCGTGCAACCGGTGAGGATGGCCGCGGCCACGATCAAGGACGGTGTGAAAGAGCGTCGAAACAGCATCGAGCCATACTATGCGACGGCGGCCGCAGCGCGCCGCCGTCCATTTCCCCGTTTTCCTGTCCGTGTCCCTCCGCTTTTCGGTTCGCGTCCTCGCCACGCTCTTGCTTGCACTCGTGGCGGCCGGCCTCTGCCTTGCCCTGCACACGCCGCTGCCCTGGATGATCGGGCCGCTGCTGGCGGTGTCCCTGGCCTCGATCGCCGGCGCGCCGACCGCCAGCCACACGCCCTTGCGCAATGCGGGGCAGTGGGTGATCGGCGTCGCGCTGGGCCTCTACTTCACGCCGCAGGTGGTCGCTCTGGTGGCTGGCGTGTGGTGGGCCATCGTGCTCGCCATCGTCTGGGCGCTGGCGCTGGGCTGGGCCTTCGGTTGGAGCTTGCAGCGCTTGCATGCGGATCGGATGCCGCATGTGCCTGCACGTTCCATGAGAGCCACGACTTACTTCGCAGGTGCGATCGGCGGCGCGTCCGAAATGACGCTGCTGGCCGAACGCGTTGGCGCGCGCACCGATCTGGTCGCTGCCGCGCACAGCCTGCGGCTGGTGCTGGTCACGATCGCGATTCCGTTCGCGATGCAATGGAGGGGGCTGCACGGGCTCGAAATCAATGTGGCCAGCGTGCGCGAGGTGCGCTGGGGCGGGCTGGCGCTGCTCGCGTCGGCCACCGGCATCGGCGGCTTGGTCATGCGGATCGCGGGGCGCACCAACCCCTGGTTCATGGGGCCGCTGGTGGTGTCGATGGGATTCACCATGGCCGGCCAGCAGCTGTCGGCCGTGCCGGTGTGGCTGTCGAATGCGGCCCAGCTGGTGATCGCGGTGAGCCTGGGCGTGCGCTTCAGCCGCGAGTTCCTGCACACGGCGCCGCGCTGGCTGGCCACGGTGGCGCTCGGCACGCTGGCGATGATCGCGCTTTGTGGCGCGTTCGCGTGGCTCTTGGCCTTGAGCACGGGGCTGCATCCGGCCACCATGATCCTGGGCACCTCGCCCGGTGGCATCGCCGAGATGGCGATCACCGCGAAGGTGTTGCAGCTGGGGGTGCCGGTGGTGACGGCGTTTCAGGTGTGCCGGCTGGTGGCCGTGCTCTTGATCGTCGGACCGATGTACGGTGAGCTCTATGGAAAGCGCCGCGGCGCTCAGTGAACGAGGACGGGCGTGTGCGCCAGTTCGGCGTAGCCCTCGAGCGTGTCTTCGACTTCTTCCTGCGTCGGCGTGTTGAGTTGCCAGGCGGCAATCTGCTGCTGGAACAGTTCGGCCCAGGAACCGTCGAGGTAGACCTCCTTGCCGGAGCGCTTGTCCACAATCTCGAAGCCGTGGCGCGCCAGCACCGGAATGTCGGGCGCTACCGGCGAGTCGCCTTCGGTCGGCTGCACGTGCACGACGACGAAGGAGTCGGAGTCGTAAAGCATTTGCATGGCGGGTCCAGTGAGGATGTCGATGGCATTCATGTTGGTTAGATAGCAATCAACGCGCCAGTTTCAATATGGGCTGTTGTTTTGTAGGTACAGGCCGTGATTTTTTGTGCTTCATTCGGCTTCAGGGACGCATCGACTCCACGCTGCGCAGTTGCAGATCGGCGAAATCGCCGTTGCTCTGGGTCTGCTTGATGCGCACCGGCAGATAGCCGAGTTCAGGCGCCAGCCAGAGCTCGACCTTGTCGTCGAAGGGCTTGCGCGGGTTGCGGGTGAGCTTGCGCGCAGCGAATTCGCCGGCCTGCAGGCTCAGTTTTTCATCGTCTTCGACCTTGAAGATCCAGATGTCGGCGTCCCGCGGGCCCACCGTCTGGATCGCGAAAGCCGCACCGGGCGGATAGCGCCCCGGATCGCCGGCCATCAAGGCGCCGAGTTGCAGGATCACGCTCAGCCGATCCTGCGCGCCCGGCATCAGCGGCACGCTCGGCGCATTGTTGCTGAACACCACCGTGCCCTGATCGCGCATGAAGTGCGAGGCCACCTCGTTCCTGCGCTTGTCCGAGAAGCGTGCCGGTTCGATGCCGTTGGCGCCGATCACGCCGTTGCTGTGCTGGCTGCGGATGGTCCGGAAGAGGAAGTTGAGCGACAGCTGGGCGTCGTACTGCTGGCCATCCTGCAGCCAGGTCAGGTTGCCGAACACGCCCTGCATCGGCGCCATGCCCTGCTGTCCGGTGACCGCGAAGGCGAGCCGCACCGAGCCCGGGATGCGCTGCGGTACCGGTGCTTCGGCCTGGCCTGCGGCGCTGCTGCCGGCCGCAGCGGATGCGCCCTCAGTGGGTGCCGGGGCCGCCCCCTCCGGCGCGGGCTCCGCGGGAACGCCGGCTTCGACCGGCGCCTGGGCCGTCAGATCCGGTCCGACCGCCTCGGCCGCCGCCGGACTCTCGGGCGCAGGGGCGGGCGCCTGCGGACGGGCCACAGGGCGCGGGCGCGCGGGTTTGGGGGGGGGCGGCTTGGCGGTGGCTGCAGGCTGCGGCGCCACCGGCTCCGCAGCCGGCGGCGCGATGACGATGGTGCGCGTGCTGAACTTGTTGGCCAGCGGCGAAGGATGCGGCCCCACGGCCATGGGTGCCAGGCCCAGCAGCGCCAAGTGGGCGAGCAGCACGGCAGCCGCCAGCAGCGCCAGCCCGCGCCAGGGCGGGCGCGGAACAGGGGGCTGGGCGGGGAGGGCGTGCGGGGGCATCGGATGTGGATCGGAACGCGGCGCCAAGGTTCGCTCGGTACACTGCCGCCCGTTCAATCAGTTTAGTAGCGATGCCGTGCCGGCATCCGCCGCCACCCATGAAACTCGCCACCCTTAAAGACGGCTCGCGCGACGGCCAACTGGTCGTCGTTTCGCGCGACCTGGCCAGCGCCCACTATGCCACCGGCATCGCCAGCCGCCTGCAGCAGGTGCTTGACGACTGGGGCTTCATGAGCCCGCAGCTGCAGGACCTGTCGGATTCGCTCAACACCGGCCGCGCGCGAAACGCCTTCCCCTTCGATCCCACGCAATGCATGGCGCCGCTGCCGCGCGCCTACCAGTGGGCCGACGGCTCGGCCTATCTCAACCACGTCGAGTTGGTGCGCAAGGCGCGCAACGCCGAGGTGCCCGAAAGCTTCTACACCGACCCGCTGATGTACCAGGGCGGCAGCGACGATTTCATCGGCCCCTGCGACCGCATCGTGGTCGCGAGCGAAGCCTTCGGCATCGATTTCGAGGCCGAGATCGCCGTCGTCACCGGCGACGTGAAGATGGGCGCGAGCCCCGCGCAAGCGCTCGACGGCATCCGCCTGGTGATGCTCGCCAACGACGTGAGCCTGCGCAACCTGATCCCGGCCGAGCTCGCCAAGGGCTTCGGCTTCTTCCAGAGCAAGCCCGCGACCGCCTTCAGCCCGGTGGCCGTTACGCCGGACGAGCTGGGCGAGGCCTGGCAGGGCGGCCGCGTACACCTCACGCTGCAGAGCACCTGGAACGGCCGCAAGGTCGGCATGTGCGACGCGGGCGAGGAGATGACCTTCCACTTCGGCCAGCTGATCGCGCACATCGCCAAGACGCGCAACGTGCGCGCCGGCAGCATCGTCGGCAGCGGCACGGTGAGCAACAAGGGTGTCGAGAAGAACGGCCGCACCGAATGGCCGAAGGGCTACAGCTGCATCGCCGAGAAGCGCTGCATCGAGACCATCCAGGACGGCCAGCCGGCGACCGAGTTCATGACGTACGGCGACACGATCCGGATCGAGATGAAGGGCAAGGACGGGCAGTCGATCTTCGGGGCGATCGATCAGGAAGTGTCGGCGCCGGGCAGCACCGGTCAGCCATAACGCGCGAATTCGTTTCCATCTCGCTTCAGAAGCTGAATGAGCTTGGGATGGGTAAAGAGCTTTTCCTTGCCCGCCTGGACTTCTGCCAGCACGCCCACGCTGACCAGATCCTTCAGGTAGCGTGACGCCGCCTGGCGCTGCGCGATCTGCTGTCGACCAGGTTGCCGATGCGGCAATAAGGCTGCTCGAAGATCGTCTCGACGAGCTCGCGACTGTAGATCTTGGGCAGCTTCTGGCGCACGTAATCGGTGTGTTCGGCGAGACCACGCATGGCTGCAATCTTGTTCGTGGTCCAGCGCGCGGTTTCTTCGACGGCCCGCAGCATGTAGAGCACCCATTCCTCCCAGGCCTGTTCGCGCGTGACCTTCTGCAGCAGGCAGTAGTAGTCGGCCTCGTGAGCAATGATGTAGCGGTAGAGCACCGGCAGCGCGAGCAATTGTTCCTGGATCAGCACCAGGATGTTGATCACCCGGCCGGGGCGGCCGTTTCCGTCGGTGAAGGGGTGGATGGGCTCGAACTGGTAGTGGCCCACCGCCATGCGGCGACAGGTCAATTCAACGTGTCGTCATTTTTTGATTTTGACAACATGTCGGCCCTTGCGCGTCGCTGCCAGCGACATGAAGTTGGAACGTGTCACAAATTTGCGCTTTTGGCGACACGATCGGCTGAGAGGCACCGCGCAGCAAGGCCTTCAGGCTTCCGATCCCCAGCCGCCGAAACGCGCGGTACTGGTGGGTCCGCACCGTCGTGAGCTCGATGCCGATCTCGCGCGCCGCTTCCTTGGCGGTCTTGCCGGCCATCAGGTGGCCGATCACCTCCCGCTCGCGCAGGCTCAGAGCGAGCAGGCGCGTGGCCAGCGTGGGCTCGGCAGCCTCGCGCGCGGCCATGGCGCTGCGGCCGTGCGCGAGCGTGGCATCGGCCAGCAGCGTGGCATGCGTTTCGAGCAGCGCGAAATCGGCGTCGCCGAAGTCGGGCTGGGCGAGGCTGCGGTAGAAGCTCACCGCCGTGCGCTGGCCGGTCGGCAACAAGAGCAGGATCGAGGCGCGCTCGCGGATGCCGACGTCGCCGTAGCAGGCGGCGCGATAGGCCGGGTCTGCCACCTCCTCGGCACGCTGGTGGCCGAGCCACAGCTGCGGGCGCTTGGGCAGCTTGCGCTTCGCCAGCCAGACCATGTTGGGATCGAGCAGGTCGAAGCGTTGCGCCACGTAGCGCTCCGAAGTGCGCTCGGCCGTGTTGCCGTAGGTGCTCGCGGCGGACACCGTTTCGATGCGGCCGGTGGCACTCACCGCGAACACGGTGCAGAAGGTTACCGGCAGCACGCGGTGCATGGCGCCGAGGTAGCTGGCCGCCAGGTGCGGCGTGCCGATGCCGGCGAGCACGCCGCTGACCACGGGGGCCGCCAGCGCATGCTCGGCGGCGCGAAGAGGCCAGCGCCTCATGGGGATATCAGGGTTAACACTTCGTACGAAGTTACGACATCGGTGGAAGGAAGGCATCGGGACAATCCCTTCGCATGAACACCGCTGTCGCCCCGAAGCCCGCCGCGCGCGCCGGCGATGCCGCCACCGGGCCGCTGCCTCCGGTGGCCGGCGAGTTGCCGCCGTCGGTCGGCGACTTCCACTACACGCGTTTCGATCCGCGGTTGCCGGCGCTCGAGGACGGCGTCGAACCGGGCCGCCATCCGGTCGTGATCGCCGGCGGCGGCCCGATCGGCATGTCGCTCGCGCTGGGCCTGGCCAACCACGGCATGAAGAGCGTGATCCTGGAAGCCGACGACACGGTCTGCGTCGGCAGCCGCGCGGCCTGCGTCTCGCGCCGCAGCCTGGAGATCATCGAACGCCTCGGCGCGCTGCCGGCCTTCCTGGCCAAGGGCCTGCCCTGGACCGGCGGGCGTAGCTTCTACAAGACCGACGAGGTGTTCCGCTTCGAGATGCCGCACGACGAGCGCCAGAAGCTGCCGCCGATGATCAACCTCGAGCAGTACTACATCGAGCAGTACCTGCTGGACGCGATCCATCGCCGCAACGAAGCATCGCCCGGAACGATCGACATCCGCTGGGGCACCGAGCTCGCCGGCTTCGCGCAGGATGATGAAGGTCTGCGGCTGCAGGCGCACAACGCGCTCGGCAGCTACGCGCTGCAGGCCCGGTGGCTGGTCGGCTGCGACGGCGGCCAGAGCTTCGTGCGCAAGTCGCTGGGCCTCAATCTCGAGGGCACGGCCTACGAGGGCCGCTACGTGATCATCGACATCGAGCTGCACAGCACGCACCCCACCGAGCGCCGCGCCTGGTTCGATCCGCCCTGGAACCCGGGTTCGACCGTGCTGATGCATCGCCAGCCCGACGACATCTGGCGCATCGACTACCAGCTGCGCGCCGGCCAGAGCACCGAGGAGGCGCTGCAGCCCGCTGCGGTGCAGGAATTCGTGCAGCGCCATCTGGAAGCCATCGGCGAAGGCCACCTGCCCTGGAAGACGGTCTGGACCTCGGTCTACCGCGCCGGCGCGATGACTCTCGACAGCTACCGCCACGGGCGCGTGCTCTTCGCCGGCAATGCCGCGCACGCAATGCCGATCTTCGGCGTGCGTGGCCTCAATTCGGGCTTCGACGATGCCGACAACCTCGCATGGAAGCTGGCGCTGGTGGCGCGCGGCGTGTCCGATGCCGCGCTGCTCGACAGCTACTCGCAGGAGCGCATCGCGGCCTTCCACATCAATGCCGAAAGCGCGATGCGCAGCACCGAATTCATGTCGCCGCCGTCGCGCGGCTTCGACCTGCTGCGCGAAGCCGCGCTTTCGCTCTCGGGCGCGCACCGCGAGATCGCGAACCTGATCAATCCGCGGCAGACGCAGGCGGTGCAATACGAGGCCTCGGCGCTGTCCAGCGCGAGCGACGAACTCTCGGCCGGACCCAAGCCGGGCGAAGCGATGCCCGAGCAGCAGCTGTCGGCCGAGCTGCATCTTACCGACTGGCTGGGTCCGATGTTCACCGTGCTCGTGCTCAACATCGATCGCAAAAAAGACGCCGCGCTCGAAGCCGAACTCGCGGCCGCGCAGGCCGGGCCGCTGAAGGCGGTGCTGCGCAAGCTGCCGCCGGGCGCCGCCGATGCCGCGGTGTTCGCGGCCCTGGGCGCGCAGGACGGCGCCGTCTATCTGCTGCGCCCCGACGGCCACGTCGCCGCGCGCTGGCGCCGCGTGCCGCCGGGCGCGCTCTCGCAGGCCCTGGCGCGTGCGTCCGCATTGGCAACAAAGGAGGCCGCATGACTGCTGCACTGAGCCCCGAAGCGCGCGACCGTCTCTACGCCGACTGCGCGCGCGCCATCAGCGAGGCGGGCGTGGAACGAGAATCGCTGTTCCTTGCCCGGCTCGCGCTGCTGCTGTTCGAGCAGGTCGGCGACGAAGCGCGCTGCCGGGCCGCGCTGGCGCATGCGCTGGACCGACTGCCCACACCCTCGCTGTCTGCCGCGCCGGCCGACGAGCGCGCGAGCTGACCCTTTCACGCCAACTCACTAAAACCCAGGAGACTTTTCCAATGGATCGCAGAACCCTGCTCACCACCCTTGCCGCCAGCGCGGCTGCCGCTGCCGCACCGTGGGCGCGCGCGCAGAACTACCCCGAGCAGCTCGTCAAGTGGGTGGTGCCCTATCCGGCCGGCGGCGGCACCGACGTGATCGCGCGCACCCTGGCCGAAGCCATGCGGCAGACGCTGGGCCAGCAGATCGTCATCGACAACCGCCCCGGCGCCTCGACCAACATCGGCGCCGACCTGGTCGCCAAGGCCAAGCCCGACGGCTACACCATCATGTCGGCCGACAACGCGGTGCTGGCCTTCAACGAATACCTGTTCAGCAAGCTGCCCTTCAGCCCCGAAAAGGACTTCAGCTACATCGGCGCCATCGGCAGGTTCCCGCTCGCGCTGGTGGTCCATCCGGACTTCCCGGCCAAGGACTTCAAGGCCTTCCTGGCCTACGTGAGGGCCAACCCCGGCAAGGTCAACTACGCCTCGCCCGGCAACGGCTCGCCGCACCACCTGGCGATGGAGATGTTCAAGAACCGCACCGGGACCTTCATCACGCACATTCCCTACCGCGGCGCGGCGCCGGCGATGGCCGACGTGATGGGCGGCCAGGTGCCGTGCATGTTCCTCGACCTGGCCTCGGGCCTTCCGATCATGCAGGGCAACA
Source organism: Variovorax sp. LjRoot175 (assembly GCF_964253805.1). Classification (NCBI taxonomy): domain Bacteria; kingdom Pseudomonadati; phylum Pseudomonadota; class Betaproteobacteria; order Burkholderiales; family Comamonadaceae; genus Variovorax; species Variovorax sp. LjRoot175. The sequence continues at coordinate 586,849 of NZ_CAXURY020000001.1, forward strand.
AGGTGCGCGTGCTGGCCATCGGTTCGGGCGCGCGCTCGAAGCTGCTGCCGGAGGTGCCGACGCTGGCCGAAGTGGGCGTGCCCAACAGCGAGGTATTCGCGTTCCAGGGGATTCTGGGCCCGGCCGGCTTGCCGGCGCCCGTGGTCGCCAAGCTCAACGCCGACTTGAACCGCGCCTTCGGCGTGCCGGCAGTGCAGAAGCGCTTCAGCGATTTCGGGATGGAGGCGATGCCGGGGACGCCTCAGCAATTCGCTGCGCTGTCGCGCGCCGAGTCGAAGCGCTGGGGGCCGATCATCAAGTCGGCGGGGATCAAGCTGGATTGAAGACTTCACCAGCAGCTCGGTGGCTAGGTCTGCAGCGATGACCCCCTCGCGGCCGGCGAAGCCAGGCCTGTTCGGGGAACACCGCGGAACCGGCTTTGCCGGGCCGCTGGTGTTGCCCCCGGCGAGGGGGTTGGCGGACCACACGAAGTGGGGGAGCCTGGGGGGTGAGCGCTACTTCGCGAAGGCCTTGCGCGACCCGTCCTCGAACACCTCGTCGTCGCGCTCCGGCTTGCCGTCGGCATCCCAGGTCCGTTCGCGCGTGACGCGGCCCTTGTCGTCGTAGATCGATTCGGCCATCAACGTGCCCTTGTCGCTGAAGCGCTGGTGCGTGCCGACGGCGATGCGGCGGAACCGGTCGATGAGCAGGTAGCGCCCGAGCGCGGCGCGCTGGCCGTTGTCGTGGAACTCGGTGATCTCCAGCTGGCGCGCATCGCCGGCCGTGCCGTAGCGGGCCTTGCTGCGCGGCTGTCCGTTGAGGTAGTAGCTCTCGTCGCTTTGCGGCTCGCCGGCCGCGTTCCAGCGCTGGTCGCGCACCAGCGTGCCCTTTTCCGAGAACTCCTGCTCGCGCTGCCTGATCGCGCCGCGTTCGACCAGCAGGAAGACCACTTCGCGGCGCTTGATGCCATCCGAAGACCAGCGCCGTTCGGTGCGCTGGTTGCCGCTGATCTCGTCCTGCACCGAAGGCTTGCCGTTGTCGTAGAGCTCCTCGCTGCGCACCCGCTTGCCGGCCGCATAGGCCAGCCGCGAACGCAGCGTGCCCTTGCTGTCGAACAGCTCCACCTGCGAGGGCCCGTTCACGAAGCCGCACAGCCGTGCATCGTCGACCGCCGGCGCCAACATCGGCTTGTCGCCGCAGCGCAGTGCCGACAACTGGCCGCGCTCGGTGAACTCGGCCGAGGCACGTTCGCCCGGCTCGGCATAGAAGGCGATGCGGCGCACCTGGCCGCCCGGATGGAAGCTGCGCGTCAGGCCGGTTTCATGGCCGTTCTCGTAGATCGCCTCGCGCAGCACGCGGCCTGTGGGCGAGAACTCGCGTGCGCGGCCCTGCATGTTGCCGTTGGCGTCGACGCTGTGCTCCTTCACGAGCTTGCCCTTGTCGTAGTAGCGCACCAGGCCCATGAAGACGCCGTTCTGGATCTGCTGCTCGCGCATCAGCTCGCCGCTGTCGCGGTCCTTGCAGCGCATGAGGCCGGTCTTGCCTGCGGTGGTGTTGCCGTTGGCCGGATTCACGCTCTGGCCGTTGAGCTCGCAGTCCTGCACCGCGTGCGCAGCGGGATGGAAGAGGGCGGCGAATACGGCAACGAGTCCGGCAATGCGCAGAGAAGTGACCATGGCGAAGCGGATGAAGTTCAGGTCATGCGTCGTAGACGGTGTCCAGCGATCGGAATCCCTTTGCCTCGATCGGGTTGCCGAAGGGGTCGCAGAAGAACATCGTCCATTGCTCGCCCGGCTGGCCTTCGAAGCGGACCTGCGGTTTCAGCACGAAGTCGGTGCCGGCCGCCTGCAGGCGCTCGGCCAGCGCGCGCCACGCGGGCAGCTCGAGCACGATGCCGAAGTGCGGCATCGGCACCATCACCTCGCCGACGTGGCCGGTGCGCGAGGTGGCGAAGGGCTCGCCGAGGTGCAGCGAGATCTGGTGGCCGAAGAAGTCGAAGTCGACCCAGGTGTCGGTGCTGCGGCCTTCGGCACAGCCGAGCAGGCCGCCGTAGAAGCGCCGCGCCTCATCGAGATCGCGGACATGGAAGGCAAGGTGAAATATGCTGCGCATGTAACAAGCATAGCCGCGCTGCTTCGCTTTGACACCCATGGATACAACTCCGATGACCTCGCCCGCCGCCTCTCCCGCCCCTGATCCCACCACTCGGCTGCTGCACGCCGACCGTCATTTCGGCGTCGAGCAGGGCGGCGTGCACATGGCGGTGCACCCGTCGGTGCAGTACGGCTACGAGCGCGTCGAAGACCTGATCGGCGTGTTCCAGGGCACGCTGAAGAACCGCTTCAACTACGCGCGCCAGGGCACGCCGACCACCGCGGCGCTGGAGGCCAAGCTCACGGCGCTCGAGGAGGGCGTGGGCACCGTCTGTTTCGCGACCGGCATGGCCGCGGTCTCGGCCGTGTTCCTGACGCTGCTGCGCGCAGGCGACCACCTGGTCGCGAGTCGTCATCTGTTCGGCAACACCCACAGCGTGCTGGGCACGCTCCAGGGGCTGGGCATTCAAGTGGGCCTGGTCGACGCGTCGTCGGCGGCAGCGGTGGCCGATGCGCTCACGCCCGCGACCCGCATGGTGTTCGTCGAGACCATCGCCAACCCCGGCACGCAGGTGCCCGACCTGGCGGGCATCGGCCGGCTCTGCGCCGAACGCGGCCTCGTCTACGTGGTGGACAACACCATCACCTCGCCGGCCCTGTTCCGGCCGAAGACGGTGGGCGCGAGCCTGTCGCTCAACTCGCTGACCAAGACCATCGCCGGCCACGGCAATGCGCTTGGCGGTGCGGTGACCGACACCGGCCTCTTCGACTGGAGCGGCTTCCCCAACATCTTTGCCGGCTATCGCCAGGGCGATGCGAAGCAGTGGGGCTTGGTGCAATTGCGCAAGAAGGGGCTGCGCGACCTGGGCGGCTCGTTGAGCTCGGACCATGCCCATCGCATCGCCGTCGGCGCCGAAACCCTGGCCCTGCGCGTCGCGCAGAGCAGCGCGACGGCCCTGTCGCTGGCCCGCTTCCTGGAGAGCCATCCGGCGGTGGCGCGCGTGCACTACCCGATGCTCGAATCGCATCCGCAGCATGCATTGGCGCGCGCACATTTCGCTTCGGGCGCCTGGCTGCTGTCCTTCGAGCTGCAGGATCCGCAGGCCTGCATACCCGTCATCAACCGGCTCCAGATCCCGATCAAGGCGACCGGCATGGGCGATACGCGCACGCTGATCATTCCGGTGGCGCCGACCATCTTCTGGGAGGCCGGTCTCGCGAGGCGGGCCGAGATGGGCATTGCGGAGGGGCTGATCCGCGTCTCGGTCGGGCTCGAGCGCGAGAGCGATCTGGTCGCCGATTTCGCGGCGGCGCTGGCATGAGCCGCCGGGCCGCTCCCCAGGCGAATACCGCAGCGCGCAGCGCGGAGGTTGCCTGATGACCGGCTGGCTTTCCCGCCTGCGCTGGCATCGTCCGCTGTGTGCCCTCGGCTTCGCGTTCCTGTGCGCCGGCGCCGCGCCCGCCTTTGCGGCCGACGAAGGCAGCGCCAAGCCCTTCTGCCCGCCGCCGGCCGCCATGCCCGACCTGTCAGCCGAGGCCATGCGGCGCGCGATGCAGCAGGCGATCGACCGCGGCCTCTTGTGGCGCATCGAGAAGGACGGCCGCAGCTCCTGGCTCTACGGCACCATGCACCTGGGCAAGGCCGAGTGGATGGTGCCGGGGCCGCACGTGCTGCGCGCGCTGATGCAGAGCGACACGCTGGCGCTCGAACTCGATTTGCTCGATCCGGCGACGCTGGCCGTGTTCAGCGCGCCAGCTGACCAGGCGGTCAGCGCGCGCGTGCTCACGCCGGAACGGCAGCGCCGCCTGGACCGGCAAGCTGCCGCCGCCTGCCTGCCCCAGGGCGCGCTGGCCCGGCTGCGGCCGATCCTGCAGGTCACGACGCTGTCGATGCTCGCGGCGCGCTCCGAGGGGCTGTATGGCGACTACGGCAGCGAGGCCTTTCTCGCCGGCCTGGCGCGCGCCCGCGGCAAGCCCATCGTCGCGCTCGAGACCGCAGCGGACCAGTTGAAGATGCTCGGCGGCGATTCCGAGGCGGAGGAGGGCGAGCAGATCGACCAGGCCCTCGACGAACTCGAATCGGGCCGGACCGGCGCGCTGGCGGGCGAGCTGGCGCAGGCCTGGGCGCGCAACGACTGGGCCCGGCTCGACAGCTACACGCAATGGTGCGATTGCATGCGCACGCCCGCCGATCGGCGCGCGCTCAAGCGCCTGCTCGACGATCGCAACCCCGGCTTGGCCGAGGGCATCGCGCGCCTGCATGCGCGGGGCCAGCGCGTGTTCGGCGCGGTCGGCGCATTGCACATGGTCGGACCGACGGGCCTGCCGGCGCTGCTGGCGGCGCGCGGCTTTCGCGTGACGGCGGTAGTGCCCGGCCCTTGAGCGCAGGACTGGCCGATAATCGCCGCCTCATGTCCTGCCTGCGCCACGCCCGCCACCTCGGCCGCTTCGTGCTGCTGTGGTTCGCGCTGTCGCTGGGCGTGGCGGTCGCCTCGCCGATCGTGAATCCGCAGGCGGTGGAGCTGGTCTGTTCCAGTGCCGGCGCCGTCAAGATGGTCGTGCAGACCGACGACGGCGCGCAGGAGCTGGGCATGAGCCACATGGACTGCCCGCTGTGCGTGTTGACCGGCGCGCCGCCACCCGCAGCAGCGGTTGCGCTGCCGAGTCCTCTCCCGCTGGCCCATGCGGTCCAGCCCATTCCGGCCGCACGCATCGCCGCGGCCACCGCCGCGCCGCTGCCCGCGCGCGGGCCGCCTTCCTTCTCCTGAACTTTTCATTCGTCGCAGCGCAGCACCCGCGGGGTGCCGGCTGCCGGCCGACCTGGCCTGAAGTTCTGGAGAGAATCCGTGAGAGAGAAATCCCTGGCCCTGGCGTTCGCCGTGGCCGTTCCCTGGGCCGCGCCGGCCATGGCGCAAGACGCGGCATCGCCGCCTGAAGGCCTGATTCGTTCCCTCGGCATCGTCACCGTGACCGGTGGCCGGCCGAGTTCGCTGCCGACGCAGATTCCCACCACCATCGAAGGCGTGACGCGCGAGCAGATCGGCGAGACGGTGAACGCCACCGACAGCGAGGACGCGCTCAAGTACCTCCCGAGCCTGTTGGTGCGCAAGCGCTACATCGGCGACTTCAACCACGCGGTGCTCGCGACGCGTGCCTCGGGCACCGGCAACAGCGCCCGCTCGCTGGTGTTTGCCGACGGCATCCCCTTGTCGAACCTGCTGGGCAACGGCGCCACCTTCGCGCCGCGCTGGGGCATGGTCTCGCCGGAGGAGATCGAGCGCGTCGATGTGCTCTACGGCCCGTTCTCGGTCGCCTACTCGGGCAACTCGGCCGGCGCTGTGGTCGATTACGTGACGCGCATGCCGACGCAGTTCGAGGCGCATGCCAAGCTCACGGGTTTCCGCTCGAACTTCGATCTCTACGGCAGCCATTCCTCGCCCGCCGGCAACCAGGTCGATCTCTCGCTCGGCAGCCGCAGCGGCGACTGGTCGTGGTGGCTCGGCCTGAGCCGCACGCAAAGCAAGGGCCAGGCGCTGGTGTTCGCCAACCGTCTGCTGAGCGCGGGCACGGTGGGCAGTGCCGGCACGCCGGTCACCGGCGCGGTACCGGGGCTCAACCCTTTGAACCAGCCCTGGTGGCTGCTCGGCGGCACGACGATCTACGACACGACCCAGGAGCAGGCCAAGATCAAGCTGGCTTACGATTTCTCGCCCACGCTGCGCGCCACCTACACGCTGGGCACCTGGAACAACAGCACGAGCGGTACGGTCGACAGTTGGTTGCGCGACCGCTTCGGCCAGCCGGTCTATTCGGGCCGTGTCAACATCGCCGGCCGCGTCTACAACCTCGACACGCCCAGCGCCGCCTTCGCCCCGACCCAGACCGATCTGCGGCACACCATGCATGGCCTCTCGGTCAAGAGCAACACGCTGGGGCAGTTCGACTGGGAGGTCGCGGCCAGCCTGTTCGACTACGCGAGCGACATCGCGCGCACGCCGACTGCGGCGCTGCCCGCTGCCTTCTACGGCGGCGCGGGGCGTATCACCGACATGGACGGCACCGGCTGGAACACCCTCAAGGCCGCCGGCACCTGGCGTCCGAGCGGGTCCGCAGAGGGCATCGGCGCCCATGTGCTCGACTTCGGATTCCAGCAGGAGCGCTACAAGCTGCGCACGCTGGTGAGCAATACGCCCGACTGGATCGAGGGCGGGGCCACGAGCCGCTTCTCGGCCTTCACCGGCAACACCGAGCTGCAGTCGCTCTACGCGCAGGACACGTGGCGCTTCGCCCGGAACTGGAAGACCACGCTCGGCCTGCGCCACGAGCGCTGGCAAGCCGACGGCGGCACGCTCGCCAACGCGACGGCCGTGCGAGCCTTTCCGACCCGTACCGACAGCTACAACTCGCCCAAGGCCGCGATCGCCTGGCAGGCCTCGCCCGAGTGGCTCTTCAAGGCATCGACCGGCCGCGCGGTGCGCATGCCCACGGTGAGCGAGCTCTATCAAGGCTCGATCGAGGGCAACACCATCCTCAACAGCGACCCGACGCTGCGGCCCGAGCGTTCGGTCACGACCGAGCTGAGCGCGGAACGCGATCTCAAGCGCTGGGGCATCGACGGCCTGCTGCGCACCACGCTGTTTTTCGAACGGACGAAGGACGCGCTCTACAGCCAGCAGCTGCGCCCGGGCGTCACCACGGTGCAGAACGTCGATGCGATCCGCACCCGCGGACTGGAGCTCGCCTTCCAGGGCGTCGACGTCGGCATCCAGGGGCTGGAGCTCTCCGCCAGCCTGACGCTGGCCGATTCCGAGATCACCGCCAACCGCGGCTTTCCCGCCAGCGTGGGCAAAGCGCAGCCGCGCGTGCCGCGCACCCGCGCCACGCTGCTCGCCACCTACCGGCCCGACGCCCGCTGGTCATACTCCATCGGCGCGCGCTACAGCGGCAGGCAGTACGGTTCGCTCGACAACAGCGATCCGAACGGTTCCGCCTACATGGGCTTCAGCAAGTACTTCGTCGCCGACGTGCGCGTGCGCTATCGGATCGACAGGCAGTGGAGCGCAGCCTTCGGCATCGACAACCTCAACAACAACAAGTACTGGGCTTTCCACCCCTACCCGCAACGCACCTTCGTGGCCGAACTCAAGTTCGACCTTTGACTTTGACTCACACTCCCAAGGACCGTCCCCATGAACCTCTCGATCGCCATCAGAACCCTCGCGCTCTGCGCCGCCTTGACGGGTGCCGCCGGTGCTTTTTCGCAAACACCCGCCGCCGTCCAGGTGCGCGACGCCTGGGTGCGCCAGTCGGTGCCCGGCCAGAGCGGGACCGGCGCTTTCATGAAGCTCACCGCGCCGGCCGGCGCGCGGCTGGTCGGCGTCTCGACGCCCGCGGCCGGTGTAGCGGAAGTACACGAAATGAAGATGGAGGGCGACACGATGCGCATGCGCGCCGTGCCGGGCCTCGATCTGCCGGCCGGCAAGACCGTCGAGCTCAAGCCTGGTGGCTACCACCTGATGCTGATGGACCTCAAGCAGCCGCTGGCCAAGGGTGCCAGCGTGCCGGTCACGCTGCACTTCGAGGACGCGAAGGGCAAAACGAGCACGTTGGAACTCAAGCTGCTGGTGGGCGCGCCGGCCGATGGCGCGGCGGCGCCGGCGCACAACCACAAGCACTAGCTTTAGCGCCTGCCGCGGCGACAAAAGCGCATCCCCTTGGAGTAAGCTGCCCGGACAAGAATCACTCTCCAGGAGACCTCCCCATGAGCGACGCGAGCAAGCCTTTCGCCTTCAGCCAGTTCGTCCCGGGCTTCGACTTCCTCCAGAGCCTTGCGAGCGGTGCTGCGGGGAGCGCGAGCACGGTGCCCGGCATGCCGAGCCTGTCGAGCTGGGTGGCGCCGACCTTGAGCGTCGAAGAGGTCGACAAGCGCATCCAGGAACTCAAGACCGTGCAGTACTGGCTGGAGCAGAACGGTCACGCGCTCAAGGCCACCATCCAGGCGCTCGAGGTGCAGAAGATGACGCTCTCGACGCTGCGCGGCATGAATGTGCGCATGGAGGATCTGGCCAACGCGTTCACGCGGCAAGCGACGGCACCTGTCGCCGCGCCGGCGCCGGCGCCGGCGCCGCGCGCTGCACCGCCGGCTCCGCCGCCTGTGCCGGAACCGGAGGACGAGCCGGAAGACGAACCCGAAGACATCGAGACGCCGGTCGCGGCAGCCCGGGGCAACGGGCGCGGCAAGACATCGGCGACTGCCGTCGCATCGTCGGACGCATCCGCCGGCGTGGTCGACCCGCTGCAATGGTGGGGCGCGCTCACGCAGCAGTTCCAGCAGATCGCCAGTTCGGCCCTGCAGGACGCGTCCCAGCTGAAAATGCCGGACATGGCCAAGCCGCTGGCCGATGCGGTCGGCAATGCGATGGGCACCGCATCGGGCAAGAAGCCGGCACGCAAGACGGCCGCGGCCGCCACGAAGAAGGCGCCGGCTGCGCCCGGCGCGGCCAAGAAATCCACGGCGCCGGCGCGCAAGCGAGCGCGCGGACGCTGATCCCCACACCGAATCACGCCAGAGAGCCGAGTCCATGAAGCTGTTTCCCTCCGGTCACGCCACCCATCCGCAATGGCGCATGGCGGCCGGGCTCGTGCTGGCCCAATTGCGGGCGCAGATGGCGTTGCCCGACTACGCACGTTCGCCCACGCTGGGCCTGCTCTACATCACCGACCACTACGCCGAGGATGCGCAGGAGATCCTCGACCACCTCGGCGCCGAGTTGCCCGAGATCACCGACTGGTCGGGCACCGTGGGCATCGGCGTCTCGGCCAACAACGCCGAGTACTTCGACGAGCCGGCACTCAGCGTGATGCTGTGCCAGCTCCCGAGCGACCAATACCGCGTGTTCTCGGGCGTGGCGCCGCTCGCCAGCACCGAGATGAGCGGCTTCGCGGCGCACACGGCGCTCGTGCATGCCGACCCGGCCACGCCCGAACTCGCCGAGCTGATCGCCGAGATGGCGGGCCGCACCGACACCGGCTACCTGTTCGGCGGCCTCTCCTCGGGCCGCGCCGGATCGCTGCAGTTCGCCATCGGCGGCAACGGCAATATCCGCGGCCACGGCGCCGCGGGCGGCGTGTTCTCGGGCGGGCTTTCGGGCGTGGTGTTCGGCGAGGGCGTGCGTGTGGTGTCCAGGGTTACCCAGGGCTGCCAGCCTGTGTCGCGCGAGCGCGTGATCACCGAAGCCGACGGCAACCTGCTGCTGCGGCTCGACGGCGAGCCGGCGCTCGACGTGCTGCTGGCCGAGCTCGGCGTTTCGCTGGAGGCGCCGCAGGAGGCGATCGATGCCGTGCGCGCCACGCTGGTCGGCCTGGTCGATGCCGGCAGCGACAGCATCCGTCGCACCGGCGACCTCGGCGCCGACGTGCTGGTGCGCCACATCATCGGCCTCGACCCCACGCGTCGCGGCGTCGCGATCGCCGACACGGCCGAAGCCGGCATGCGCATGACCTTCTGCCGCCGCAATGCGCAGGCCGCGCGCGCCGACCTGATGCGCGTGTGCGCCGAGGTCCGCGAAGAACTCGAACCCCAGGAGCAGACGCTCGCGACCGCACGCGCCGTCGCGGCCGGCGAAGCCGAGGCCGCGCCCCATCCGGCGCGCCGCATCGCCGGCGCCGTGTACGTGAGCTGCTCGGGCCGCGGCGGCCCGCATTTCGGTGCGCCCGGGGCCGAGCTGCAGATCGTGCGCCATGCGCTCGGCGACGTGCCGCTGGTCGGCTTCTTCGCCGCCGGGGAGATCGCACGCCATCACCTCTACGGCTACACCGGCGTGCTGACCGTGTTCACCGCGGACGACTGAAAACTCACTGCCCTGCGTGCGCGAAAGCGCGAGAGTCCGGCGGGGAACACCGCGGAACCGGCTTTGCCGGGCCGCTGGTGTTGCCCCCGGAGAGGGGGTTGGCGGACCACACGAAGTGGGGGAGCCTGGGGGTGAGTTCAATCCCGCAGGAAGCGTTCGGTCAGAAGCACCCAGTACGCGGAGCCGATGGCGACGTTGTCGTCGTTGAAGTCGTAGCCGGGGTTGTGCACCATGCAGGCGCCGTGGCTGTCGCCCTCGCCATTGCCGATCAGCAGATAACTGCCGGGCACGCGCTCGAGCATGAAGGCGAAGTCCTCGCTGCCGGGCAGCGCCGGCGCCTGCAGCGTGACGCGCTCCGGGCCGAGCAGTTCGAGCGCCACTTCGCGCGCGAAGGCGGTTTCCTCGGGCGCGTTGACCAGCACCGCATAGCCGGGCCGCCAGTCGATCTGCGCCTTGACGCCGAAGCTCTCTGCCTGTGCCGCGACGAGCGCCTTGATGCGCTCTTCGAGCCTGCCGCGCACCTCGCGGTCGAGCGCGCGCACGCTGATCTCCAGCACGGCGCTCTGCGGGATCACGTTGTTGGCCTTTCCGGCATGGATGGCGCCCACCGTGACCACGGCCATCTGCAGCGGGTCGATGTTGCGCGACACCACGGTCTGCAGCGCCATCACGATGCTGGCCGCGGCGACGATAGGGTCGGCGGTGCGGTGCGGCATCGCGCCATGGCCGCCGATGCCGGCGAGCGTGACGGTGGCGTAGTCCGACGAGGCCATCGCCGGGCCTTCGCGCAGCGCCAGCCGGCCTTGCGGCAGGCCCGGCATGTTGTGCATCGCGAAGATCGCGTCGCACGGGTACTTGTCGAACAGGCCGTCCTCCATCATCCGCAACGCGCCGCCGCCGCCTTCCTCGGCCGGCTGGAAGATCAGGTTCAGCGTGCCGTCGAAGCGGCCGCGTTCGGCGAGATGGTGTGCGGCGGCCAGCAGCATGGCCGTGTGGCCGTCGTGGCCGCAGGCATGCATCACGCCGGCGTGGCTGCTCGCGTAGGCGAGGCCGGTGGCTTCGTCGATCGGCAGCGCATCCATGTCGGCGCGAAGGCCGAGCCGGCGCTTGCCCTTGCCGCGCACCAGCCGGCCCACCACGCCGGTGCCGCCGAGGCCGCGCTCGACCGCGTAGCCCCAGCTCTCCAGCTTCGCGGCGACCAGCGCCGAGGTGCGGTGCTCGTCGAAGGCCAGTTCGGGATGGTGGTGGATGTCGCGCCTGAGGCCGATGAATTCGCCGGCCTGCGCGTGCAATTGTTCGAGGAGTGTGCTCATGAGGCCAGCTTACTGCGGCTGCAGGTTGATCGACTTGGCGATGCTGCGGTAGCGCGCCGTTTCGGCCTCGAAGAACTTCGCCGATTCGGCCAGCGACATCGGCGCCGAAGCCACCTGCGTCTGGGCCGCGAGCTGGGCGCGCACGGCCGGGTCCTTCAGGGTCGCGCCGATCGCCTTGTGCAGGCGCTGCACCACTTCTTCCGGCGTGTTCTTCGGCACCATGAAGCCGCTCCAGATCTTGTAGGAGAAGTTCTTCAGCTCCTTGCCTTCGCTCACGGCCGGCACGTTCTTGAGCAGCTCGGAGCGCTGCGCGCCGAGCTGGCCGATCACCTTGAGCCGGCCCTGCTCGGCCAGCGCGCCCATGGCCGCGCTGTAGACCAGCACCGCGAAGTCCACCTGGCCGCCGCCGATGTCCTGCAGGAGCGGTGCGTTGCCCTTGTACGGCGCATGCATGAGCTTGATGCCGGCCTGCTGCTGCACGCTCTCGAGGATCAGGTGATAGAGCGATCCGACGCCCACGCTGCCGTAGCTCAGCGGCGCGTCGCCGGACTTGCGCGCCAGCGCGATCAGCTCGTCGACGGTGTTGGCCGGCAGGTCCTTGCGCGCGACGAAGACCATCACGGCGTCGGTCACCGGATGCACGAGGCGGAAGTCCTCGGCCTTGAGCTTGACGGCCGCATTGGCCAGCGGCGAGAGGATCACCTCGTTCGGCGAGCCCTGGAAGATGTAGTAGCCGTCGGCGGGCGCCGCCAGCACCTTCTGCGCAGCCATCGCGCCGCTGACGCCACCGAGGTTCTCCACCACGACCTGTTGGCCCAGTTCCTTGCCCAGCGGCACGGTGAAGATGCGCGCGGCCGCGTCGGAGGGTCCGCCGGCCGGGTAGGGAACCATCAGGCTGACGGGCTTCGTTGGATAGGTCTGCGCGAAGGCCGTGCTTGCGGCGAACATGAGGCCGGCAAGAAGTAGGGTGCGCGAAGGTCGGGACAACGGTTTCATCGGGGCTCCGGTGGATGCGAGCGAATCGTAGGAGTCTTCAATCCGAACGTCCAATGCATTGTTGTCTGCATTAGCATGACTTCGATGCACTACTTTGTCGGGCACCCACGATGACGCTGGTTCAACTAAGGCATCTGATCTCGCTCGCAAAGAGCGGCTCCTTCAGCAAGGCCGCACAGGCCCAGCACCTGACCCAGCCGGCGTTGAGCCGCAGCATCCGCGCGCTCGAGGACGAACTGGGTATGCCGCTGTTCGACCGGGTCGGACGCCGCAACGAACTCACCGCTTTCGGGCGCGAAGTGCTGAACCGCGCGCGCCAGCTGGTGTTCGAGGCCGACGAGTTGCGCGACAGCGGCCGGCTAATGCGCGAGGGGCAGGGCGGCGTGATCCGCATCGGCATGGGCTCGGGTCCCGGCGCGATGCTGATGACGCCTTTTCTGATGCGCATGGCGACCCGCCATCCGAAGATGCGCGTGGTCGTGTCGCGCGGCGGCACCGATCTGCTGGCGCAGGCGCTGCGCGCGCGCACGCTCGATGCGCTGGTTGTCGATGCGCGTTCGCTGAAGCCCGCGGCCGACCTGGAGCTGAGCGCACTGCACGAAATGCGCGGCGTCTTCATGTGCCGCCGCGGCCATCCGCTCGCGCGGCTTCGCAGCGCGGTGAGCTTCGAGGCGGTTCAGCGCTATCCCGTAGCCTCCACGCCGCTGAGCGACGAGGTGGCGCGCACCTTGGTCGAAGCCTATGGACCCGAGGCGCACCCGGCACTCTGCGTGACGCTGCAGTGCGAGGAAGTCCCGAGCCTGGTGGAGGTGGTGCGCCGGAGCGACGCCGTGCTGCTGGCCATTCGCGCGGCGGCGCCAGACCTGGTCGAGCTGAAGATGAAACCCGAGCTGAATGGCGTCGCGCGTTTCGGCCTCGTGACCTTGCGCCGGCGCACCGAGGCGCCGGCGCTGCCGATCCTGCGCGAGCTGATGCAGGAGTTGCTGCGCGACTGAGACTGAGACCTAGGAGGTGGCGAAAGCGAAGTCGACCTCGGGCTTGAGGCCGCTCACGATGCGCGCGATCGATTTGCCCGAGCCGCAGGCGTGGGTCCAGCCCAGCGTGCCGTGGCCGGTGTTGAGGAACAGGTTCGGCAGCTTCGTTTTGCCGATCAGCGGCACGTTGCTGGGCGTCGCCGGCCGCAGTCCGGTCCAGAACTGGGCTTGCGTGCTGTCGCCGGCGCCAGGGAACAGCTCTTCGACGCGCCGCACGATGGCCTCGCAGCGCACGCGGTTCAGGTCGCGGTCGTAGCCGTTGAGTTCGGCCGTGCCGGCGATGCGCAGGCGGTCGCCGGTGGCCGAGGTGTAGCGCGAGAACACCAGCTTGTACTCGTCGTCGGTCAAAGAGACCTGGTGCGCCTTCGAGGCATCCTTCACCGGCAGCGTGACCGAGTAGCCCTTGGCCGGGTAGATCGGCAGCCGGATGCCCAGCGGCGTCGCGTAGAGCGGGCTCAGCGAGCCCATCGCCAGCACGAAGGCGTCGCCGCGGATGCGCTGGAAGCGGCCTTCGTTGTCTGTCGCTTCCACGTGGTCGATGCTGCCGCCTGCTTCGCGCAGCGCGGTCACGGTGTGGCTCATGAGGAAGTTCACGCCGGCCGCAGAGGCCAGTGCGACCAGTTCGCGCGCGAAGCGGTTGGCATCGCCAGATTCGTCTTCGGCCGTGTAGGTGGCGCCGGCCAACTGGGGCCGGATGTGAGCTAGCGCGGGCTCGATCTTCACCGCCTCGTCGGCCGAGATCACCTGGCGCTCGCAGCCCAGTGCGCGCATCTGCTCGGCCGGCTTCAGTGCGCCGTCGAATTCCTTCTGTGTCGTATAGAAGTGCAGGATGCCCTGGGTGCGCTGGTCGTAGCTGAGACCGGTGTCGCGGCGCAGCTGCTGCAGCGTGTCGCGGCTGTAGGTGCCCAGGCGCACGATCTGCTCGATGTTGTGGCGCGTGCGCGCCGGCGTGCATTCGCGCAGGAACTGCAGGCCCCAGAGCCACTGGCGCATGTCGGCGCGGATGCGAAAGAGGAGCGGTGCATCTTCCTTGCCGAGCCATTGCAGCACCTTGAGCGGCGCGCTCGGGTTGGCCCAGGGTTCGGCATGGCTGACCGAGATCTGGCCGCCGTTGGCGAAGCTGGTTTCGGCAGCCGGTGTGGCCTGCCGGTCGATCACGGTCACTTCGTGGCCGAGTTGCTGGAGGTAGTAAGCCGAGGTCACGCCGAGCAGGCCGGCGCCGAGAACGATCACGCGCATTTCGAGAACCTTTGAGGTTGCAGCGCTTGAACGCAACGGAAACGGAAGCTCGAAAAAGAAAGCAACCGGACCATGCGTCCAAGTTGCCGCTCCCCCTGTCCTCGGTACCTGAGAGATTCACCCGCTGCGCCCGCAGCAGGTTTGCTCCTTCGGTGCATCACATGGCGTGATGGCTCTCCAGACGGCTTTGACAGTTGATGCAGTACAGGCTCATCGCGTGAGCCGACCTGAGCGTTTATGGGAGTTTGCGCCTTCGGTGGAGCCGCTTCCCGCGGCCCGCTCTCCTGCAGTGCAGCAATTGTAAGGCGGCGAGGACGCGCGCGGCTACGGATTTCTGAAGGCGAACTCGAGCTCGGGCCTGAGGCCGCTCACGATCCGGGCAATCGACTTGCCGGCGCCGCAGGCGTTGATCCAGCCGCGCGCGCCCGGCGCGACATTGAGGAACAGGTTGAACAGGCGGGTCTTGCCGATCATCGGCAGCCCGTCCCGGCTGACGGCATGCACGACCGTCTCGAGGGAGGCATGCGCCGTGTCGGCCGCGCCGGGCAGCAGCGTTTCGATGCGGCGCAGGATGGCGTCGACGCGGTCCGAATCGGGCTCGCTCTCTTCGTCGAAGCTGGCGCGTACCGTGGCGGAGACCCGCAGGCAGTCGCTGCCCGGCGTTTCGATGCGCCGGATGCCCAGCTTGCCCTGCCGGTCGCGCAGCGCGACGCGCGGTGCGCGGGTCGCGTCCTTGAGAGGGATCGTGACGATGTATTCGCGCAGGAAGCGAAAAGGCATGGCGATCTTCAGCTTTTCGGCGTGCATCGCGCTGGAGATGCCGAGCGCCAGCACATAGGCCTGGCCGCGCAGGACGACGGGCTGGCCGTCGGCATCGAGCAGCTCGACATGGTCGATGCGGCCTGCGCGCTCCTCCAGGGAGATCACCGTGTGCTGGGTCAGGAAGCGCACGCCGGCCGCGCGGCACAGGAACACCATGCTGGCCGCGAACTGGGCCGGGTCGCGCGCCGCCGGATCGTCGAGCGAATAGGCTGCGCCGGCGAGCTCGCCGCGCAGGGCCTGCAGGGCCGGCTCGATGCGCAGCGCCTCTTCGGCCGAGACCAGGCGCTCCTCGCATCCCAGATCTTTCCAATGAGAGGCGCGCGCCAGCCGGGCGTTGAAGGCGTCGGCATCAGTGTAGATGCTCAGCAGGCCCGGGTTGCGCTGGCCCGGGGGCACGCCGGCTTCGTCGCGCAACGAACGCACGATGTCGCGGCTGTAGGCGCCCAGCCGGACGAGGTGTTCGATCGGCTTGGATTTCGGCGCCTCGCCGATGGCGCGATCGAGCAGCTTCGCGAAGCGTCGCCGCAGGCGCACGTACAGCCCCACCCATTTCGCGCGGGCGGCACGGCGAGCGGCGGATTGCCGAAGAAGCTGGTCGGCCGCGGCCGCGGCCGCGGCCGTGACGACCGTGTCGACGCGCCCGCGCGCCTTGGCGGCCGGCGTGGCATGCCTGTCGACCACCGTCACTTCGTGGCCCAGCTGTTGAAGGTAATAGGCCGATGTCACGCCGAGCAAGCCGGCGCCGAGTACAACCACGCGCATGTCCAGATCCTTTTGGGATGGCATGAACGGCGGGATTGGGCGCTCACTGTGCGGAGCTGCCGTAACCCGGGGTTCAGATGCCGCTCCCCCTGTCCTTGGTACCTGAGAGATTCATCCGCTGCGACCTGCAACGGACTTGCTCCTTCGGCGCATCACCTGGCGTGATGACTCTCCAGACGGCAATTGACTAAATGAGCAGTGATTCGAACCGATGCGAGGTTCACCTGAGCGTTCATGGGAGTTTGCGCCAACGGTGGGATGTCGATGCATCCGTTTTTCTGCGGTAAGAATCTTAGCTTAGAAACCGGTTTCCTGGCCGTCACGCGCGGCGCAGGCGGGTGAACAGCTCGAACTCCCAATTGCGCATGCCCAGCAGCAGCGTGTAGCCCTCGCGCTCCTTGGGCGAGAGCTTCTGGTCGGTCTGGTGTTGCTGGGCGAAATCCTGGGCCACGCGCTGCAGCCGGTCCAGAAAGGCCGGCGCCAGCGAGCGGCTGATCGAGCCGTGAACCAGCAGCAGGCCTTCGGCCGGCCCGTCGAAGCCGCCTCGGTAGTAGTCGAGCACCACGTTCTCGCGGAAGAAGTCCATCACCGGCCCGTGCGGGCGCCAGCGGAAGGTCTTGGCGAGTTTCAGGCGGTAGCGGTTCAGCGGCCGGAGCTCGATGATGCCGATGCGGTCGAGTTGCGCGAGGTAACCGATGCATTCGGCCTCGCTGATCCGGTAGGCGGTCACGATCTGCTCCAGCGTCCACTGGCTCAGGACGCAGATGGCCAGGAGCAGCAGCTTCTTGTCCTTGACCACGGCCTTTTCCTGCTCGAGCGTCAATTCCTTGAGCAGCGGCTGCGCATCGGCCACGCGGCGGGCGAGTTCGGCGAAGTCGATCTTGAGTGCACGGCAGATCGCATCGACCCGCGTGAGCGGCATGTCGCCCTTGGCGAGCATGCGCTTGACGCTGGATTCGGCCATGTCGAGCGACTTGGCGAGATCCGCATAGGTCATGCGGGCGGTTTTGAGCTCGTTCTTGAGAGCCTGCACAAGGTCGACGGTGGTGCTCATGGCGGGAGTATTGGGATTTGATACCTGAGGTCGTGAAAAAGTACTCCGTATCGATTCTCGATGCTCCCGGAGCGGTTGACAACCTACATTCCGCCGCACACACATCACCCGGAGCCCGCCATGCCTCTGCCTTCTCTGACCCGCCGCGAACTTGGCCTCTTGTCCCTCTTCGTCCTGCTCCTGCTGCTTGCGATCGCCGGCCCGGCCCTGCCGGCGCCCGGCCTGGGCGGCGCGCCTTTCGCCGACGACCGCGGTTGGCACGGCGTGCCCTATGCGATGGACGTGCTGAGCAACCTGCCTTTCGCGGTGATCGGCGTCTGGGGGCTGCGCTGGCTGCGCTGGCTGGAACGGGCGCACGAGGAGGCGCAGGACGCCGCGACGCTGCCCCAGGCCACGGCCCAGCCGCCGGTCAACACGCTCGACTGCGCCTGGATGTTCTTCGCGGGCCTGATCCTCATCGCCGCCGGCTCGGCCTTTTACCACCTGCAGCCCGACGGCCTGCGGCTGGCGGCGGACCGCGCCGGCATGGCGGTGGCCTTCGCCGGCCTGATCGGCTGTGCCGTCTGCGAGCGAGTCAGCGCCCGCGCCGGCTGGCCGGCCGCCTGGTTCACGCTGACCGGCGGGCTGCTGGCGGTGGCCGTCCACCAGGTGAGCGGCAACGTGCTGCCGTGGGCGCTGGTCCAGTTCGGCGGCATGGCGCTGGTGCTCGCGCTGGCACTTGCCAAGCCCCTGGACGGCGCCATCGGCCTCAGGCTCGGCTGGGTGATCTTCTTCTACGCGCTGGCCAAGTTGCTCGAGCTGTCGGACCATGCCATTTACGAAGCGACGCATCATCTGATGTCGGGCCACAGCCTCAAGCACCTGGTCGCGGCGCTGGCGGCGCTGCCGGTGCTGCATGCGTTGCAGTCCATGGGGCGGCAGACGCTGCGGCACAATCCGGGCGCGGCCGCGGTGACGGCCTGAGGAACCCGCCAGGGAATTCGCATGACAGCACCGGTCGACGCCTCCATTGCCATCGCGCCCGAAGCGCATGCGCACGCCAATCAATTCGCCTTGCTCGGGCAGCGGAGGTTCGGCCCGTTCTTCTGGACCCAGTTCGCTGGCGCGGCGAACGACAACCTCTTCAAGTTCGCATTCACCGTGATGGTGACCTACCAGCTGCAGCTGGGCTGGATGCCGCCGGCCATGGCGGGATTGGCCATCGGCGCACTCTTCATCCTGCCCTTCCTGCTGTTCTCGGCGACCGCGGGGCAGCTCACCGACAAGTACGACAAGACGAAGATGATCCGCTTCGTCAAGAATCTCGAGATCGCGATCATGGCGGTGGCGGCGTGGGGCTTCATGCGTGCGGACGCCGTGGTCCTGCTGGGCTGCGTGTTCCTGATGGGGCTGCATTCCACGCTGTTCGGTCCGGTCAAGTTCGCCTACCTGCCGCAGGTGCTTGATGCGCGGGAGCTCACCGGCGGCAACGGCATGGTCGAGATGGGGACCTTCGTCGCCATCCTGCTGGGACAGGTGGCCGGGGGCCTTCTCGTGGCATTGCCGCAGGTCGGCCACACCACGGTGGCGGTGGCTTGCGTGCTGTTGGCGCTCGCGGGGCGCGCGGTGGCGCAGGCGATTCCACCCGCGCCGGCCACCGATCCGGGCCTCGTGATCAACTGGAATCCGTTCAGCGAAACCTGGCGCAATCTCAAGCTGGCGCACGGCAACCTGGTCGTGTTCCGTTCGCTCCTGGGCATCTCGTGGATGTGGTTCTTCGGCGCCGTGTTCCTGAGCCAGTTCCCGAGCTTCGCGAAGGAGGTACTGCACGGCAACGAGCAGGTCGCCTCCCTGCTGCTGGTGGTGTTCTCGGTCGGCATCGGCATCGGCTCGCTGCTGTGCGAAACCCTGAGCCGCCGCCAGGTGGAGATCGGCCTGGTGCCGCTGGGCGCGATCGGCATGAGCGTGTTCGCCATCGATCTCTACTTCGCCTCGCGCGCGCTGCCGCCCGCGGCGGAGATGGGGCTCGGTGCCTTCATGGCCCAGTCCGTCCATTGGCGCGTGATGGCCGACCTCGGCCTGCTGTCGCTCTTCGCGGGGCTCTACAGCGTGCCGATGTACGCGCTGATCCAGCTGCGCAGCCAGCCCACGCACCGGGCTCGGATCATCGCGGCCAACAACATCCTCAATGCCCTGTTCATGATCGGCAGCGCGGTCATCGCCGGCGCGCTGCTCAAGGCCGGCTTCACGATCCCGCAGATCTTCTTGTTTACCGGCATCGCCAATGCGGTGGTGGCCTTCTACATCTTCATGCTGGTGCCGGAGTACCTGCTGCGCTTCGTGGCCTGGGTGCTGTCGCGCATCGTCTACCGCTTCGACGTCAAGGGCGAGGAGCACATTCCGGCCGAGGGCGCTGCCGTGCTGGTCTGCAACCACGTGAGCTTCATCGATGCGGTGCTGCTGATGGCCGCGAGCCCGCGGCCGATCCGCTTCATCATGGACCACCGCATCTTCCGCGTGCCGGTGCTCGGCTGGCTGTTCCGGTTGGCCAAGGCCATTCCGATCGCGCCGCAGAAGGAAGACCCGGCAGCCTATGAAGAAGCCTTCGCGCGCGCGGTACAGGTGCTGCGCGAGGGCGATCTGCTCGCCATCTTCCCCGAGGGCGCGATCACGCGCGACGGCAGCCTGCAGCCCTTCAAGGGCGGGGTGATGAAGATCCTCGAGGCCGCGCGTGCCGAGGGCATCGATCCGCCGGTGATCCCGATGGCGCTGACCAATCTCTGGGGCTCCTACTTCAGCCGCGTCGAGGTGCGCGACGGTGAGAACGTGGCCATGGTGCGTCCGTTCCGACGCGGCTTTTTCAGCCGGGTGGGGCTCCATGTCGGCAGTGCGATGCGGCACGCCGAGGTGCAGCCCGAGGCTTTGCAGCGGCGCGTGAGCGGGCTGCTGGAAAGCCAGCCGAGCTGATGCTGTTCCTGCCTGACGGCTTCTGGTATTCGATCACCTGGTTCGGTGACAGCGGCTTCCTGCTGCCTGTCGCGGCCTGGATTGCCGTGTGGCTGGGCGTGCGGACGGTCACACGGCCGATCGCATGGCGCTGGCTCGCGCTGTTCGGCTCCGCCGGCGCCATGGTGGCCGCTTCGAAGATCGCCTTCATGGGCTGGGGCATCGGCAGCGCCATGCTCAACTTCACCGGCATCAGCGGGCACACCATGCTCTCGGCCAGCGTCTGGCCGGTCGCCTTCTGGCTGACCGCAGCGCATTGGGAACCGCGCGTGCGCGTCTCCGCCGCCACGCTCGGCTGGGTCTTCGCTGCGCTCATCGGGCTGTCGAGGCTGGCGATCTATGCCCATTCCAAGTCGGAGGTGGCCGCCGGATTCGCGCTGGGCGCGGCCGTCAGCGCGTTCTTCCTGTGGCAGCAACAGCACCGGCCGCCGCCGCGGCTTCATTGGATCCTGCTGC
Organism: Variovorax sp. LjRoot175; assembly: GCF_964253805.1. NCBI lineage: Bacteria > Pseudomonadati > Pseudomonadota > Betaproteobacteria > Burkholderiales > Comamonadaceae > Variovorax > Variovorax sp. LjRoot175. Next base: position 607,432 of record NZ_CAXURY020000001.1, read on the forward strand.
TGATCAGCATGGTCTCGCCGATGCTCTTCCTGCGCCCCGGCACTACCGCGCCCACGCACGACGCGCTCGGGGTGATCGCGGTGCGGCTGGCCGGTACCGAGCGGCCCTTCACGCGCGACGACCTGCTGCGCCGTCGGGTGCGCCAAGGTATCGACTAGAGATACCGGAGGCGCCGCAAGGCGCCACTGGTGCAGTAATTTGCGCCTCGCCGAGGAAGTGCGAACCATCATTCGCGCACCTTCACTACGCCGCGAGGCATTCATGCAACCCTTCTCTTCCACCGTTTCCATCGAACGCGACACCCGTGCCTGGCAAGTCCAGGTCTGGATCTCCTTCGGGATGGCCGTGTTCCTCTGCGCGACCGGGCTCGGCTGGCTGCCGGGGCAGGCGCTGGACCGCGCGTTCATGGTGATGGGCTACGTGTTCTGCCTCTCGGCCGCCTTCGTGCTGGCGAAGTTCGTGCGTGACAACCAGCGCGGCACGACGCCCGGTGCCGGCGACACGCCGATGTGGAAGCTGGTCGTCTGGGGCGGCTTCTTCACCGCGATGGGCCTGACCGGCTGGGGCCTGCTGCGGATGGAGATCAGCGAGACCTACAAGGCCTTTCTCGGCGTGAGCTGGCTGTTCCTGATCAGCTCGGCCTTCACGCTCGCCAAGACCCTGCGCGACCGCCATGAAACCGATCTCGCCGAGGCGCGCCTCCAAGGCCGCCGCGAAGCCCGCGCCGAAGCCGGCCAGGGCGAATGAAGCACTCCATACACCTCATCTTTCGAAAGCACATCATGAAGAAGTCCTTCGTCACGGTTCTGATGGCGGCTTGCGCCGCGATGGCGGGTGTTGCCGCCCCGCTTCACGCTCATGCACAGAGCGAAGCCTCGGCAGCGCTCTCGATGCTGCCGCTGGCCTCGGTCGTCGGCGTCGCCTCGGTGGCCGGCAGCGCGGCGAGTGCCGCGGTGGCCTTGCCCGCGGCGCTGTCGGTGGGCGGCTCGGTGCTTACGGTGGTGGCGGTAGAGGCATCGGTCGACGGTACCGTCTACCTGCTCGAACGTGCCTCCGATGGCGCCCGGGCCAGCGTCAAGGTACTGGGCCGCGCGGCCCACGGTGCCTCGGTCGTTGTCGGCACGATGGTCACGGTCAGCGTGATCGGCTCGGGCATCGTGCTGTCGGCGGCCGGCGAGGTGCTGGCCTTCGTGCCCAATGCGGTCGGCCGCGCGCTGCTCTACAACGAGAGGCTGTCATGAGGCGCGCGCCCACCAACTTCGGCCCCTACGAGATCGAGTACCGGGCCCAGGTTTCCCGCCCGCGCCGAATGCTCCGGGCCATTCTTCAGGTGTTTGCGGCGGCGGCGGCCGTGGTGCTGGCGGGGCTCTTCCTGTTTCCGCTCAACGCGCACGCCGGTCGTTCCTGTGAACAGCAGAAGCCCGGCGCGGCGGCGGTCATGAAGGGTATGCAGCTCGCCGAGCGCACGGCACAAAGGCTCGATGCAAGCGGTGCGCGGGTCGTGCTGCTGGCGCGTGCGGGGCAAGACCTGAGCAAGTACGGCCTGCGCTACTCGCATCTGGGCCTGGCCTACAAGACAGAGGCGGGAACGTGGCGCGTGGTCCACAAGCTCAACCAGTGCGGCACGGCGGTGGCAGCCATCTATCGCCAAGGGCTGGGCGAATTCTTCCTCGATGACCTCTGGCGCCATGAAGCCGCCTGGGTGATCCCGGCGCCGGCCGTGCAGGCGCAGGTGCTGGCGGCGCTCAACGAATCGCCCGCTCGCATCACGCGGCTGCACGCCGCGCCCTACAGCATCGTGAGCTACGCCTGGGGTCACAAGTACCAGCAGTCGAACCAATGGGCGATCGAGACGCTGGCTGCGGCGATGGAGCCCGGCACCATCCGCACCCGCGAGCAGGCGCAGGCCTGGCTGCAGTTCAAGGGCTACGAGCCCGGCGTGCTGAAGCTCGGGCCGCTCACGCGACTCGGCGGACGCGTGGGTTCGGCCAACGTGGCCTTCGACGACCATCCCAACGAGAAGCGCTTCTCCGATCGGATCGAAACGGTGACGGTCGATTCGGTGTTCGCCTGGCTGCCGCGGGCGGGGCTCGGCGCCGCGCCGGTGGTGCTGCGCCTATGAGCCCGGCAAGCGGCATCCTAGTATCGCGCCGCACCCTGCTCGCCGCCGCACTGATGGGGGCCGGCCTGCTGCTGGTCTCGCCCACGGAGGTCCATAGCGGAACGCTGCACCCCGTCGAGAACGTGACGCGGCTCTACACGGTGAAAGTCGAACGTGTGGTGACTCCGCGCTCGCGCGAAGCAGTTCGCAACGCGCTTCTCGAGTGGCCCGGCCTGATCGCTGTAGGCGGCGGACGCTATTCCATGGGCGGCCAGGTTGCAGTCGCAGGTGGCCTGCACATCGACATGCGTGAAATGAATCGGCTGGTCTGGCTGCGCCCCGACACGAAGACGGTGCGTGTGGAGGCCGGCATGCGCTGGCGCGACCTGCAGGATCACATCGACGCACATCAACTCTCGGTGCAGACCATGCAGAGCTATGCCAACTTCACCGTCGGCGGCTCCGTGTCGGTGAACGCTCATGGCCGGTATGTGGGCCATGGGCCGATCGGGCACTCTGTGCGAGCGCTGCAGCTGGTGCTGGCCGATGGCGAGATCGTCGAGGTCGATCGTCAGAAGCACCCGGAGCTTTTTCGCGCGGCCATCGGCGGCTACGGCGCCGTCGGCGTGATCACGGAGGTCGAGCTTGCACTGGACGACAACGTGCGGATCGAACGCACGGTCGAGGCACTGGCGCTGCGGGACTATCCGGCCTGGTTCGAGCGGGAAGTGCGGGCCGCAAACGGATTCCTCCTGCACAACGCTGACTTGGTCCCGCCCTTTTTCGACGAGGCATCGGCCGTGAGCTGGCGTCGCTCGGACAAGCCACTGACGGTGGCCGCACGACTGGTTCCGCGCCATCGGAGCTATCGGCTGGAACAGGGCATGGTCTGGGCAGTGACCGAGCTGCCGAACGGCGATGCGCTGCAGCGCAAATACATCCGCCCTGCGTTGCTCGATAGACCGGAGGTGGTCTGGCTGAACTACGAGGCGAGCCTGGACCTTCGTTCGCTGGAGCCAGCCAGCCGGCGAGCATCCACCTACGTGCTTCAGGAGTACTTCATTCCGACGCAGCACTTTCTCGTCTTTGCAACCGAGATGGCACGGATCATCCGAAAGCACCAGGCGAAAGTGCTCAATGTGTCGATCCGGCATTCGCCGACCGACGAGGTGTCGATGTTGGCTTGGGCACGCGAGGAAGTGTTTTCATTCGTCGTGTACTACAAGCAGCGCACCGACTCCCAAGCCTTGGAAGATGCCGGCCGCTGGACCCGCGACATGATCGACGCTGCGCTGAAGTGCGGCGGAACCTATTACCTGCCCTATCAGCTGCATGCGACCCGGGCGCAATTTGCTGCCGCCTATCCTCAGGCTGATGCGTTCCGGGCCGTGAAGCGCGCGGTAGACCCTCAAGGACGGCTGAGCAATGCGCTGTGGCAGCGATACCTTTGAATCGAAACAGGAGCTATTGAGATGAGCAAGTCCTTGCGTTTGTCCGAAAAGTGGTTTCGCCGCGGCCTCTGGGTGGTGGCGCTGGTGTTCGCGAGCTTTCTGGTCGGGCTGGGCAGCACGATCGTCGGCGATCTGCCGCAGGTCGAGCGCACGCTGACCCTCGACGATTTCATCGACAAGGCGGCGGCCGAGCCGCTTCGCGCCACGATCCGCAACGCGCAGCGCACCGAGCAGGAGTCGACACGCGAGCGCGAGCAGGCGGAGCTCGCGCTCCTGACCGCCCAGCAGACCAGCCGGGCGGCGCGCGAGACCTTCGGCAACTGGCTCGCGACGCGGCGCGCCACTGCGCAGCCCGACCAGGACACCGAGTTGATCGCGCGCACCAAGGCGCTCGATACGCTGAAGGCCAGGGAAGACGACGCCCAGAGGGCCGTGGGCGCGCAGCGCCAGATCGCGCTCGATGCGCGGCAGGCGCGCCAGAGCGCGCAGCAGAAACTCGCGCCGCTGGAAGACGAAGCGCGCAAGAAGCTCGAGGCGGAAAACCGTCGCGTCGAACTGCGCGTGTTCGGCTACCGGCTCGCGCTCACCTTGCCGCTGCTCTTGATCGCCGGCTGGCTCTTCGTGAAGAAGCGCAAGAGCACCTACTGGCCTTTCGTGTGGGGCTTCATCTACTTCGCGCTCTTCGCCTTCTTCGTCGAGCTCGTGCCCTATCTGCCGAGCTATGGCGGCTATGTGCGCTACGTGGTCGGCATCGTGGTGACCGTGCTCGTGGGGCGCTACGCCATCATCGCGCTCAACCGCTATCTCGCGCGCCAGAAGCTGGCCGAGGCGCAGCCCGACACGGTGCGCCGCAACGAGCTGAGCTACGACACCGCGCTGGCGCGGCTCGCCAAGAGTGTGTGCCCGGGCTGCGAACGGCCGGTGGACCTGAAGAACACCGAGATCGATTTCTGCCCGCATTGCGGCATCGGCCTGTTCGATCACTGCGGCGTCTGCGAAGCGCGCAAGAGCGCGTTCTCGCGCTTCTGCCACGCCTGCGGGACCGGTGCGGCTGCCGCGGCGGCGCCGGGTATTCCGCCTCAGGTCCAGCCTGCGTCCACCACGTAGTCCTGCGCGGTGCACATCTTCGAATCGTCGGCCGCGAGAAAGAGCGCCATGCTGGCGATGTCCTCGGCCATCACGCGGCCCGGCAGGCACTGGGCGGCATCGATCTGGGCCTCGGATTCGGGCTTGACCCAGAGCTTCAACTGGCGCTCGGTCATCACCCAGCCCGGCACGATCGAGTTCACGCGGATGTTGGCCTTGCCGAGGTCGCGCGCCAGCGAACGCGTGAGGCCGCGCGCGGCCGCCTTGCAGGCCTGGTAGACCGGGTAGCCGGCGCCCTTGATCATCCAGCTGATCGAGCCGAAGTTGATGATCGACCCGCCGCCCTGCGCGCGCATGTCCTCGGCCACGGCCTGCGCGGCGAAGAACTGGTGCTTGAAGTTGATCGCAACCAGCCGATCGAAGTCTTCGCTCGTGACGTCGGCCATCTCGTGGCGGCGGTCGTTGGCCGCATTGTTGAGCAGCACGCGGATCGGCCCGAAGCGCGCGCGCACCGCGGCGATGGCTGCGCCAAGCGCTGCGACGTCGGTTACGTCGCACTCGTGGAACAGCACCTCGTTTTCGCCCTGCAACCGGGCGGCAAGCGCGCAGCCCGCAGCCGCATCGATGTCGCAGAAGCCCACATGCGCGCCCTGCGCATGGAAGGCGCGCACCAGGCTTTCGCCGATGCCGGTGGCGCCGCCGGAGATGAACACGCTGCGGCCGGCGAGCGATGGATAGCGGGCGGAGGGGGGCGATGCCGTCATGAGGAGGATCCGTGCAGGAACGAAGTGCCAGTTGCGATTCTCCACGCCAACGATGGTGCGTGTCACCCGGGTGGCCGAGAATGCCGCGTTCGCATCAACGATCGAAGGCACGCACTCCCATGAACGACAACGACGAACTGGTGCATCTTGCGGCGGGCGCATTGCATCTGGTGCTGGCGCCGGAGGTCGGCGGCGCGATCGCAGCCCTCTACGATGAGCGCGACGGCCGGCGCTTCGACTGGTTGCGGCCGGCCACGGCCGATGCGCTGGCCGCACGTCATCTCCTGGCCATGGCGAGTTTTCCGCTCCTGCCCTGGTGCAATCGCCTTCGCGACGGCCGCGCGCATGTCGGCGGGCGCGACATCGCCATTGCGCCGGGCCATCCTGCGGGGCCCTCGGGCCGGCATCCGCTTCACGGCATCGGTTGGCAACGGCCATGGCAGGTGGCAGAGGCCTCGCCAACCCGCGCGGAGCTCGTGCTGAGCGTCGAGGCCGATGCCCAGTGGCCCTGGCGCTTCGAAGCCTCGCAGCTGTTCGAACTCGATGCGACGGGGCTGCGTTGCACCATCACGCTGATCAACCGCGACAGCGCCCCGATGCCGGCCGGCATCGGCCATCACCCCTACTTCATCCATCACGCGGGCACACGCCTGTCGGCGAACACCGGCGCCATGTGGCGTGGCGATGCGGAGGTGATGCCGGTCGCGCTCGAGCCGACGCAAGAGGTGGCCCGGCTGCGCGAAGGCGTGGATCTGGCCGAGCTCGATCTGGACAACAACTTCACAGGATGGCTGCGTGAGGCCCGCATCGAATGGCCGACGGCTTCGTGCGCGCTGGCGATGGCGGCCGAGGCGCCGCTCGACTTCTTCGTCCTGTACTGCCCGAGCGGCGCGGATCATTTCTGCGCCGAGCCGGTGAGCCAGTGCACCGATGCTTTCAACCTGTGGGACCGCCATGGGCTCGGCGAAGTGGGCGGCACTGTCCTCGCGCCCGGGGCCTCGCTTTCAGGGCGCTGGTCGCTGCTGCCGCAGCGCTGACGCGGGCACTCCCGCGTGCGGCGTATGGCTTCCGGCGTGTTCTCGCGCGAGCGGGTTCTGGCTACGCTCGACGCCTTTGATTCAGAGCACGATCATGTTCAGGAACCTCATTCGCCGCCATGCCGCCGCAGGTCTTTACGTCGCGTCGGTCGCTGCTGCCTTGCTGTCGGCGGCGAGCCTCGTGACCCATGCGCAGGAGCCGGCGACCGTCCGTCTCTTCAAGGTGGTTTCGCCGCGCGACGACATCGTGGTCGGCATCGAGGCGGCTCAGCTCGGCGCCAGCAGCACGCCGGAAGTGCAGCGCTTCGCGGCGCTGCTGGCGGACAAGAGTCCCTTGACGGTGTGGCAGTACGCGTCGCAAAAGGATGCGGGCGGCGCGCTGGTGCAGGCGCCGCTGCGGCAGGTCGCGCTGTTCAAGAACGAGCTGCTGCGCATCGAGCCCTACACGACGCCGCTGCCCATCAAGGTGCCTGGCGCCAAGTAGGCGCTTCCTAGACGCCGCGGGCCCGGTCGGCCTTGAACTGCGCGCGGAACTGCGTGTAGGCGCCGGCATCGAGCGCCGCGCGGATCTCGCGCATCAGGTTTAGGTAGTAGTGCAGGTTGTGGATGGTCGTGAGCATCGGGCCCAGCATCTCGCCGCAGCGGTCGAGATGGTGCAGGTAGGCGCGGCTGAAGCCGTCGCGGCCGCCTTCGTTCCACGACACGCCTGATGCGCCGGCGCAGGCATGGCAGCTGCAGCTCGCATCGATCGGCTGCGGGTCGCTCTTGTGGCGCGCATTGCGCATCTTGAGGTCGCCGAAGCGCGTGAACAGCGTGCCGTTGCGCGCATTGCGCGTCGGCATCACGCAGTCGAACATGTCGACGCCCTGTGCCACGCCCTCGACCAGGTCCTCCGGCGTGCCCACGCCCATCAGGTAGCGCGGCTTGTGCGCCGGCAGCCGGTGCGGCGTGTGCGCCATGATGCGCAACATCTCGTCCTTGGGTTCGCCGACGCTCACGCCGCCGATCGCGTAGCCGGGAAAGTCCATCTCGACGAGCTGGGCCAGCGACTCTTCGCGCAGGTTCTCGTACATGCCGCCCTGCACGATGCCGAAGAGCGCGTTGGGGTTCTCGAGCCGCGCGAACTCCGCCTGGCAGCGGCGCGCCCAGCGCAGGCTGAGCTCCATAGAACTGCGCGCCTCGGCCTCGGTCGTGAGGTGGCCTTGGGTGTCGTAGGGAGTGCACTCGTCGAACTGCATGACGATGTCGCTGTTGAGAATGGTCTGGATCTGCATCGAGACCTCCGGCGTGAGGAAGAGTTTGTCGCCGTTGACCGGCGACGCGAACTTCACGCCCTCCTCACTGATCTTGCGCATCGCACCCAGCGACCAGACCTGGAAGCCGCCCGAGTCGGTGAGGATGGGCTTGTCCCATTTCTCGAACTGGTGGAGGCCGCCGAAGCTCGCCATCACGTCCAGGCCGGGACGCATCCAGAGATGGAAGGTGTTGCCGAGGATGATTTGGGCGCCCATCTCCTCGAGGCTGCGCGGCATCACGCCCTTGACGGTGCCGTAGGTGCCCACGGGCATGAAGATCGGCGTTTGCACCACGCCGTGGTTCAGCGAGAGCGTGCCGCGGCGCGCATGGCTCGCGGGGTCGGTGGCGAGGAGTTCGAAGTTCAGCATGGTTGTCTCGAAAGAAGCATCGCGTCGCCGTAGCTGAAGAAGCGGTAGCGCTCGCGGATCGCGTGGGCATAGAGCGCCATCACGCGCTCGTAGCCCGCGAAGGCGCTCACCAGCATCATGAGCGTGCTCTTGGGCAGGTGGAAGTTGGTGACCAGCAGGTCGACGTGTTCGAAGGCGAAGCCCGGCGTGATGAAGATGCGCGTGTCGCCCGCCGCTTCGCCGCTCTTGGCCCACGATTCGAGCGTGCGCACGGTGGTGGTTCCGACCGCGACGATGCGGCCGCCGCGCGCCCTGGTTTCGGCGACGGCGCGTTGCGTCGTCTCGGGCACCTCGTAGCGCTCTGCATGCATCGCGTGATCGGCGATGTTCTCGGTCTTCACCGGCTGAAAGGTGCCGGCGCCGACGTGCAGCGTGACGTTGGCGCGCTGCACGCCGCGCGCCTCGAGCTCGGCCAGCAGCGCCTCGTCGAAGTGCAGCGCCGCGGTCGGCGCGGCGACCGCACCCGGCACGCGTGCGAACACGGTCTGGTAGCGGCGCTCGTCGTCCTGCGAGTCGGCGTGTTCGATGTACGGCGGCAAGGGCACGTGGCCGCAGCGGGCCATTAGCGCATAGGGGTCTTCACCGGCGGCGCTGTCGAAGCGGAAGCGGAACAGCGCGCCGTTCTCGTCGGGCCAGCGGCCGAGCAGCGTCGCCCGGAACTCGCCGGCCATCGCCAGCGCGGTGCCGGCCGGCGGCTTCTTGCTGACCTTCATGTGCGCGACGACTTCGTTGCCTTGCAGCACGCGCTCCACCAGCAGCTCGAGCTTGCCGCCGGTGGGTTTTTCGCCGAAGAGGCGCGCCTTGACGACGCGCGTGTCGTTGAAGACCAGCAGATCGCCGGCGCGCAACTGCGAGGGCAGGTCCTTGAAGATGCGGCCGATGGGTGGATCGACCGTGCCGTCGAGCAGTCTCGAGGCGCTGCGCTCGGCGGCGGGATGCTGGGCCACCAGTTCGGGCGGCAGGTCGAAATCGAAATCGGAAAGCGTGAAGGCGCGCATGGTGCTTGAGGGCCGGACGGGCCCGTGCCAAGGAGGCGGAGGAAGAGGCGGCGAAGAGCCGGGCAGAATTGTCCCATGCCCGCCGCCGCCAAGTCGTCTCCACCGGAAAAGCCCGCAGCAGCACCGGCGCCAGCGCCCGGCGCGGGCCTGAGCCCGGTGCAGCGCGCGCTGCGCAAGCTCGGGCTCCTGCGCGACATCGATTTCGCGCTGTACCTGCCGATGCGCTACGAGGACGAGACGCGCATCGTGCGGCTGGCCGACACGCGCGACGGCGACACGGCCCAGATCGAGGCCGTGGTGAGGGATTGCGAAGTCGTGTTCAGGCCGCGCCGTCAGCTGATCGTGACGGTGGACGACGGCAGCGACACCTGCCAGCTGCGCTTCTTCAACTTCTATCCCTCGCAGCAGAAGCAGCTCGCGGTCGGCGCGCGGGTGCGGGTGCGCGGTGAGGTGCGCGGCGGTTTCGTCGGGCGGCAGATGATGCATCCGACGGTCAAGGCCGCGGGCACCGAGCTGCCGCAGGCGTTGACGCCGGTGTACTCGACGATCGCGGGGCTGGCCCAGCCGATGCTGCGGCGCGAAGTGCGCTCCGGCTTGGCGCGGGCGGTGCTCGACGAGACCATTCCGCCGGCGCTCGCGCCGTCGGGCGCATGGGAACTGCGCCGGGCGTTGAGCTTTCTCCACTACCCGGCGCCCGACGTGGCGATGGCCACGCTGGAAGACCACAGCCACCCCGCCTGGCAGCGGCTCAAGGCCGACGAACTGCTGGCGCAGCAGCTCTCGCAACTGCAGGCGCGCCGGGCCCGCGCGGCGCAGCGCGCGCCGGTGCTTTCGGCGGCGGCTTCCGGTGACTCGCTGTACAAGGAACTGCTGGCCACGCTGCCCTTTGCATTGACCGGCGCACAGCATCGGGTCGGCGAGGAGATCACGCACGACCTCGCTCGCGACGTCCCGATGCACCGCCTGCTGCAGGGCGACGTAGGCTCCGGCAAGACCGTGGTGGCGGCGCTGGCCGCCGCGCGCTGCATCGATGCCGGCTACCAGTGCGCACTGATGGCGCCCACCGAGATCCTCGCGGCGCAGCACTTCGGCAAGCTGGTCGGCTGGCTCGACCCCTTGCTGGCCGAGCGCGGCCTGCGTGTCGCCTGGCTCACCGGCAGCCAGAAGAAGAAGGAGCGCGACGCGATGTCGGCCGCGGTCGAGAACGGCGAGGCCGCGCTCGTGATCGGCACGCATGCGGTGATCTCGGAGAAGGTGCGCTTCGACAAGCTCGCGCTGGCGATCATCGACGAGCAGCACCGCTTCGGCGTTGCGCAGCGCCTGGCCCTGCGCGGCAAGGCCGTCGGCGACCTCGAACCACACCTGCTGATGATGAGTGCCACCCCAATCCCGCGCACGCTCGCGATGAGCTACTACGCCGACCTCGACGTCTCCACGCTCGACGAGCTGCCGCCGGGCCGCACGCCGATCGTGACCAAGCTGGTGGCCGATCACCGCCGCGACGAGGTCATCGATCGCATCCGCGCCCAGCTTGCGCAAGGGCGGCAGGTCTACTGGGTCTGCCCGCTGATCGAAGAAAGCGAGGCGGTCGATTTGCGCAACGCGACCGAAACGCGTGACGAGCTGGCCGCCGCACTCGGCGCGCAGGTCAGCGTGGGGCTGCTGCACTCGCGCATGCCGACAGCCGAGAAGCAGGCGGTGATGGAGAGCTTCACGGCCAACCGGCTCCAGGTGCTGGTCAGCACCACGGTGATCGAGGTCGGCGTCGACGTGCCCAATGCCTCGCTGATGGTGATCGAGCATGCCGAGCGCTTCGGGCTTTCGCAGCTGCATCAGCTGCGCGGGCGTGTCGGACGTGGCGCGGCCGCTTCGGCCTGCGTGCTGCTCTATGCGCCGAACGAAGGCGGCCGGGTCGGCGAGGCGGCGCGCGCGCGGCTCAAGGCGATGGCCGAAACCAGCGACGGCTTCGAGATCGCACGGCGCGACCTCGAGATCCGCGGGCCCGGCGAATTCCTCGGCGCGCGGCAGTCGGGCGCGCCGCTCCTGCGCTTTGCCGACCTGAGCACCGATGTGTTGCTGCTCGATTGGGCGCGGGCGCTGGCGCCGCGCATGCTCGACCGCCATCCGGAACTCGCAATCAAGCACGTCGACCGCTGGCTCGGCAGCAAGGCGGAGTACCTCAAAGCCTGAATTCGGCAGAGGTCGCAGCGTCTGCGCATAATTGACGCAGGCTATGACTCTCACCGAACTCAAATACATCGTTGCAGTCGCGCGTGAGCGGCATTTCGGCAAGGCGGCCGAGGCCTGCTACGTGTCGCAGCCCACCTTGTCGGTCGCGATCAAGAAGCTGGAAGACGAACTCGAGGTCAAGCTTTTCGAGCGCAGCGCGGGCGAGGTCACGGTCACGCCGCTGGGCGAGCAGATCGTGCAGCAGGCCCAGAGCGTGCTCGACCAGGCCGCGAGCATCAAGGAGATTGCCAAGCGCGGCAAGGACCCGCTGTCGGGGCCGCTCAACCTGGGCGTGATCTACACCATCGGCCCCTACCTGCTGCCCGACCTGGTGCGCCAGAACATCGCGCGCACCCCCCAGATGCCGCTGGTGCTGCAGGAGAACTTCACCGTCAAGCTGCTCGAGATGCTGCGCGCCGGCGAGATCGACTGCGCGATCATGGCCGAGCCCTTTCCCGACACCGGCCTGGCGATGGCAGCGCTCTACGACGAGCCCTTCATGGCGGCCGTGCCCGTCCATCATCCGCTGGCGGAGCGCGAATCCGTGAGCTCCGACGAGCTCAAGAAGGAGACCATGCTGCTGCTCGGCACCGGCCACTGTTTTCGCGACCACGTGCTCGAGGTCTGCCCCGAGTTCGCGCGCTTCTCAAGCAATGCCGAGGGCATCCGCAAGAGCTTCGAGGGCTCGTCGCTCGAAACCATCAAGCACATGGTGGCGGCCGGCATGGGCGTGACGCTGGTGCCGCGCCTGTCGGTGCCGAACGGTGCGCTCAAGTCCAAGGCCAAAGGCCGCGGCAAGGAGCCCGAGCAGATCGTGCGTTACCTCCCCGTGCGCGACGAGCAGGGCGGCGAGCCGACGCGCCGCGTGGTGCTGGCCTGGCGCCGCAGCTTCACGCGCTACGAGGCCATCGCGGCGCTGCGCAACGCGATCTACGCCTGCGAGCTGCCGGGCGTCAAACGACTCTCGTAGGACTTGCCGTCATCGGCCTGCGCGTTCGACCCCGGCCGAGGGCAATCGCTGCGATAGAGTTTGGCTGTTGTGAAGCCCGCCCTTGGCTTCTAAAGTTTCTGACCGCCAATCCAACCTTGAAGAAAGAACTCGCGCCATGGCCAAAGTCGTGAAGAAATCCAAGTCCCCGATCTCCGCTGCACCCTCGGCCTCCGCCGGCAAAGTGCCCAAGAAGGGCGGCGCCGTGGTGGCCCTGGAGTCGGGCAGCCGCAATGCGCCGATCATCAACATCGGCATCGAGCGTCAGGACCGCGCCGCCATCGCCGAAGGCCTGAGCCGCGTGCTGGCCGACACCTACACGCTCTACCTCACCACGCACAATTTCCACTGGAACGTGACCGGCCCGCACTTCAACTCGCTGCATGCGATGTTCATGGCGCAGTACACGGAGCTCTGGGGTTCGACCGACGTCATTGCCGAGCGCATCCGCGCCCTGGGTCATTACGCGCCGGGCTCGTATGCCGAGTTCAGCAAGATCGCGACCGTGCCCGACGTGCCGAAAGATCCGCCGAAGGCGATGGAGATGGTGCGCATCCTGGTCAAGGGCCACGAGACCGTTTCGCGCATCGCGCGCGAGTTCATCCCGGTGGCCGAGGAGGCCGGCGACGACCCGACCGCCGACATGCTCACCGCGCGCTGCACGGTGCACGACCAGACGGCCTGGATGCTGCGTTCGCTGCTCGAGGACTGATCCGCCCCGATCAGAACTTGGCGCGCAGGGTCAGCTGCAGTTCGCGCGGCGGACCCGGAATGATCAGGTTGTCGACGCTGCCGTGGGCCGAGATGTAGTGCTTCTTGTCGAAGATGTTCTTCAGGTTCAGCGCCAACTCGTAGCGATCCGTCTTGTAGCTGCCCGCCAGGTCGGCCGTCATGTAGCCTGGCAGGGTCACCAGGTTGGTCAGGGAGGCGTAGCGCGCGACCACGTAGTTCAGGCCGCCGCCCGCGCTGAAGCCATGGCCCAGGTCCTTCATGAGCCAGACGAAGGCCGAGTGCCGCGGCGTGAGCGGTGCGACCTTGCCCTGGACCGGGATGGGTGCACCGACCGGCAGTTGCAGTGAACTGACGGTGGCCACCGACTTGACCATCCGCCCGTCCAGGTAGGCATAGCCCGCGCTCACGTCCCAGCGCCCCGGCAGCTTGCCGGCGAGCGTGAGTTCCAGTCCGTTGGTGCGCTGCGTGCCCACGTTGATCTGCCGCGCCGGATTGGCCGGATCGCTGTTCTTGATGCCCGAGCGCTCCAGGTTGAAGGCCGCGGCCGTGAAGCTGAGCGCACCGTCCAGGAAGTCCAGCTTGGCGCCGATCTCCTTGTTGACCGTGATCTCGGGTGCGTTGTCCGCGTTGCTGGCCGAGAGCGCGAAGGTTTCCGCCGAGGGCTGGAAGGAGCGGCTGTACGACAGGTAGTAGGACTGCGCCTCGCCGGGCTGCCACACCAGGCCGGCGCGCGGGCTGAACTTCTTGTCGGTGCGCGTCAGGGGCGGGAGACTGCGCTCGAACGAGGTCTCCTGGTCGAACACGTCGTAGCGCCCGCCGACCAGCGCCTTCCATTGCGGCGCCAGCGTGATCTGGTTCTGCGCGTACAGCGCAGAGGTTTTGAAGGTGGAGTTGCTGGGAATCGCGCTCGTCGCCAGATAATTGGCGAGCGGGATGGGTGGCGGAACAGCGACAGGATTGAAGATGCTGACGCGCTGAAAACCGACGGCCGAGGACACGGAATAGGCGCGCTTGTCCTGCACGCCGAACTCCGTGCCGACGAGCCATTCCTGCTTGAAGCCGCCGATGTCGTTGCGCCACGTCAAGTCGGTCTGGTTGAACCAGCCGCTCTCGTCCCGATCGACGAAGCCGCGGGTGCGGCCCACGGTCAGGCGCACGGGGTCGGTGGTGCCGCTGGGCAGCGTGTTGTAGCGATCCAGGTGGTAGCTGGAGTAGCGCGTCGTGTTGCGCAGGTTCAGTTCATCGCTGAAACGATGGTTCAGCGTGGCGGTGAAAGACTGGACCTTGGAGGTGCTCGTGTCGTCGCGCTTGGCCAGGGCGGAGCCGTAGTAGGTGCCGATCGGCACGCCGACCGGCCGGCCGTTGAGCGCCGGGATGCCGAAATCCGTCAGCCGCTGGTCGTGGGCGTTGGTGTATTGCAGCAGCAGGTCGGTCTGCGGGCTGAACTTCATCGCGAGCGAGGGCGCGATGCTGTAGCGGTCGATGAATTGCTGGTCGCGGTAGCTGCCCGACTTCTCGCGGGCGACGTTGAGTCGGAACGCCATGTTCTCGCCGATGGGCGTGTTGAGGTCCGCGGTCGCGCGCTTGAAGTCGTGGCTTCCCAGGCCGAGCGACACCTCGCCGAAGGACTCTCCGAATACCGGCTTCTTCGTGACGCGGTTGATCAGGCCGCCCGACGACCCGCGGCCGTAGAGCACTGCGGCCGGCCCCTTGAGCACCTCGATGCGCTCGGTATCCGACAGGTCGCGGAAGTACAGCGCGTCGTCGCGCACACCATCCACGAACCAGTCGGCGATGGCGGTGAAGCCGCGGATGACCACCTGGTCGCGCTGGCCGTCGCCGCTGCTGAAGGAGACGCCCGGCGCATTGCGCAACGCATCCTGCATCGAGGTGACGCCTTGATCGCGCAGCAATTGCGCCGGCAGCACGTTGACGGCTTGCGGTATGTCGCGCAGCGGTGCGCTGCCCTTGGTGGCGGTGCTGCTGGCGGCCGGGGCGTACCCGGCGTCCTGCTCCGTGCTGACCGTGATTTCCTTCAGCGTGTTGTTCTGGGCCTGCGCCGTGCAATGCAGCAAGGCGAGCGCGGCAGCGGTCAGGGGCAGATGGCGCAGGCGTGGGCGCAGCGCGCGTGGGCGTAGAGACATGGATTTCCTTCAGGGCAAGAACCGGATCGCGAAGCGCCACGCGGCTCGCCATCGAAGCGATGACTAAACCGGATGTGCCCTGCCTGGAAATGTCTGGGTTGGGTGCCTTTTGCGCGGTCCTGGCGCTGGGCCGGGCTCGATGCAAAGGGTGATCGCGTCGCGCGAACCGCCGGATTCTAGTGTGGCAAACGAGGGCGTCTATTTGGCGTGACGCAAAATCGGCCCATGTCCGCATCCACTGCTGCCGCGCCGCGCGGCCGCCTCTCGCTCTACCTGGACCTGATCCGCTGGAATCGTCCCGCCGGTTGGCTGCTGCTGCTGTGGCCGTCGCTCGGCGCCCTGTGGTTTGCCGCCGGAGGCTGGCCGGGCTGGCACCTGCTCACCGTGTTCGTGCTGGGCACCATCCTCATGCGCAGCGCCGGCTGCTGCGTCAACGACGTGGCCGATCGCGATTTCGACCGCCATGTCAAGCGCACCGCCCAGCGGCCCGTCACCAGCGGAGCCATCTCGGTCAAGGAGGCGCTCGCCGTGGGGGCGGTGCTCGCGCTGGCCGCCTTTGCGCTGGTGCTCACGACCAACCGCGTCACCGTGCTGTGGTCGTTCGCGGCCTTGGCTGTGACCCTGATCTATCCGTATGCCAAGCGCTTCGTGTCGATTCCGCAGGCGGTGCTGGGCATCGCATTCAGCTTCGGCATCCCGATGGCCTTCGCGGCCGTGCATTCCAGCGTGCCGGCTTTCGCGTGGTGGCTGCTGGCGGGCAACCTGTTCTGGGTGCTGGCCTACGACACCGAGTACGCGATGGTTGATCGCGACGACGACCTGAAGATCGGCATGAAGACCTCGGCCATCACCTTCGGCCGCTTCGATGTTGCGGCCGTGATGGCGAGCTACGCGATCTTTCTGGCGGTGTGGGCCGCGGCCGGCGCGAGCGAGGCCCTGGGCCCCGCCTTCTTCGCCGCCATCGGCATCGCGGCGGCGCAGGCGCTGTGGCATTGGCGGCTGATTCGCGACCGCACGCGTGACGGCTGCTTCAAGGCCTTCCGGCTCAACCACTGGCTGGGCTTCACCGTGTTTGCCGGTGTCGTGGCCGGCTACGCGCTGCGCTGAAGCCGCGCTGCCTCAATCGCGGCCGAATTCCTTGGCGAGTTCGCCGGCGCGCTGGTGTGCGGCGCGGATCGCGGCCTTGAACTTCGCCTTGACGTCCGCGCTCTCGAGCGAGCTGATCGCTGCATAGGTGGTGCCGCCCTTGGAGGTCACGCGCTCGCGCAGCACCGCGGGCGGCTCGCTCGCATTGCCGGCCAGGGCCGATGCGCCGCTGAAGGTGCCCACGGCGAGGCGATGCGCCTGCTCGGGCGAGAGGCCCAGCTCGACGCCGGCCTCGGTCATGGCCTCGATGAAATAGAAGACATAAGCGGGGCCCGAGCCCGAGACCGCGGTCACGGCATCGAGCGCGCCTTCGGCATCGACCCACAGCAGGTCGCCGGTGGCATCCAGCACCTGCTCGGCCAGCTTGCGGCCGGCGGCATCGACCGCCGGGCGCGCGAACAGGCCGGTCATGCCCTGGCCGACCAGGGCCGGCGTATTGGGCATGGCACGCACCACGCGCTCCGTGGCCAGCCAGCGCGCGATGCTGTCGGAGGGGATGCCCGCCGCGACGCTGAGATGCAGCGCCTCGCTCGCCAGAGCGCGGACCGGTCGCGCGGCCTCCGCAAAGCTCTGCGGCTTGACGGCCCAGACCACGACGGCGCAACGCGCGAGAGCGGCACCGGCCTCGGGTTGGGCGGTGATGCCGAAGTCGTGCAGGAGCCGTGCGCGGGCTTCGGCAAAAGGTTCGACCACTTCGAAGGTCTCTGCAGGGACGTCCCGCTTGATGAGCCCGCCGATGATGGCGCTGGCCATGTTGCCGCCGCCGATGAATCCGATCGGCGGCAAAGGGGTCGGTTCCCGGCGGGGCAGGAAGGTGACTGCGATGTTCATGACTTGTTCCGTGACACTCAACGATGGCCCAGCGCTCTCGCGGCAGCGGCCGGACCGAAATTGTCGCCGCTCGCCAGTGCCCGGCAATGCAGAAGCAGGCAGTTTTTGAAAGCGCGCGCTCACATCTAAAAATAATCGCTGAGTGTTGTGCGGCGTCACGGATTGGCCGGTTGACAGTACTCGTAGGCCGTGCAACAATCGCGGGCTTCGCTTTTCAAAAGGCGAAGCTTCTGCCCAACGGAGGCGCATCAAAGTGGTTTTGATGCGCGGACGACGGGCCCAAGACTGACCGCAGAGCCTTCGCAGGGAAATCCTGGGGAGATGAGCGGTACAAGTTGGGAACTACTAGACATGATCCAAACTGAATCCCGGCTCGATGTGGCCGACAACACGGGCGCGAAATCCGTCCTGTGTATCAAGGTGCTCGGCGGCTCCAAGCGGCGTTATGCCAGCGTGGGCGACGTCATCAAGGTCAGCATCAAGGAAGCCGCTCCGCGTGGTCGCGTCAAGAAGGGCGAGATCTACAGCGCAGTGGTGGTCCGTACCGCCAAGGGCATCCGTCGCAGCGACGGTTCGCTCGTCAAGTTCGACGGCAATGCCGCCGTTCTGCTCAACGCCAAGCTGGAGCCCATCGGCACCCGCATCTTCGGACCGGTCACGCGCGAACTGCGCACCGAGAAGTTCATGAAGATCGTGTCGCTGGCCCCCGAAGTTCTGTAAGGACAACAACGCCATGAACAAGATTCGCAAAGGCGACCAGGTCATCGTGTTGGCCGGGCGCGACAAGGGCAAGCGCGGCACGGTGTCGCTGCGCAAGGACGACTCGCACCTGATCGTCGACGGCATCAATCTGGTCAAGAAGCACACCAAGCCGAACCCGCTCAAGGGCACGACCGGTGGCATCGTCGAGAAGGCCATGCCGATTCACCAATCCAACGTGGCGATCTTCAATGCCGCGACCGGCAAGGCCGATCGCGTGGGCATCAAGGTCACGGACGGCAAGCGCGTGCGCGTCTTCAAGTCCAGCGGCGACGAAATCAAGACCGCCTAAGGGGTACTTACATGGCACGTCTCCAACAACACTATCGCGAAAAAGTCGCGAAAGACCTGACCGAAAAGTTCGGCTACAAGTCGCCGATGCAGGTTCCGCGTCTGACCAAGATCACGCTCAACATGGGTGTGGGCGAAGCGGTCGCCGACAAGAAGGTCCTCGACAACGCCGTCGCCGACCTGACCAAGATCGCCGGCCAGAAGCCGGTCGTGACCAAGTCGAAGAAGGCGATCGCCGGCTTCAAGATTCGCGAGAACCAGCCGATCGGCTGCATGGTCACGCTGCGCGGCGTGCAGATGTATGAGTTCCTGGACCGTTTCGTGACCGTGGCCCTGCCGCGCGTGCGCGACTTCCGCGGCATTTCCGGCCGTGCGTTCGACGGCCGCGGCAACTACAACATCGGCGTGAAAGAGCAGATCATTTTCCCCGAGATCGAATACGACAAGGTCGATGCCCTGCGCGGTCTCAATATCAGCATCACGACGACGGCCAAGACCGACGAAGAGGCCAAGGCGCTTCTCGCGGGCTTCCGTTTCCCGTTCAAGAACTGAGGTGATTTGTGGCTAAAGTAGCTTTGATCGAGCGCGAACTCAAGCGCGACAAACTGGTCGCAAAGTACGCCGCCAAGCACGCGGAACTGAAGGCGATCGCCAACGACGCGAAGAAGAGCGACGAAGAGCGCGCAGCCGCCCGCCTGGGCCTGCAGAAGCTCCCGCGCAACGCCAACCCGACGCGCCAGCGCAACCGCTGCGAAATCACCGGCCGCCCGCGCGGCACCTTCCGCCAATTCGGTCTGGCCCGCGCCAAGATCCGTGAACTGGCTTTCGCTGGTGACATCCCCGGTGTCACCAAGGCCAGCTGGTAAGCCAGGCAGGAGCAAACAATATGAGCATGAGTGATCCCATTGCCGACCTGCTGACGCGTATCCGCAACGCGCAGATGGTGGCGAAGCCCACCGTGTCGGTCCCGTCTTCCAAGGTGAAGATCGCGATCGCACAGGTGCTGAAGGACGAGGGCTACATCGACGGCTTCCAGGTCAAGACCGAAGCCGGCAAGACCGAACTCGAAATTGCACTGAAGTACTACGCTGGCCGCCCGGTCATCGAGCGCATCGAGCGCGTGAGCCGTCCCGGCCTGCGCGTCTACAAGGCCAGCGCCGCGATTCCGCAAGTCCAGAACGGCCTCGGCGTTGCCATCGTCACGACCCCCAAGGGCGTGATGACCGACCGCAAGGCCCGCGCTACCGGTGTCGGTGGCGAAGTGCTGTGCTACGTCGCCTAAACGAGACATCGAGGAGAAACTGAAATGTCCCGAGTAGGAAAAATGCCGGTCGCCATCCCCGCAGGCGTGGATGTGTCGATCAAGGAAGACCAGATCAGCGTCAAGGGCACGGGCGGCACGCTCAACCTGGCGTTGAACGCGCTGGTCAATGTCGTCAGCAAGGACGGCAAGCTGAGCTTCGAACCCGCCAACGAATCGCGTGAAGCCAACGCGATGAGCGGCACGGTTCGCCAGCTGGTGAACAACATGGTGGTCGGTGTGACCAAGGGCTTCGAGAAGAAGCTGAGCCTGATCGGCGTGGGCTACAAGGCCCAGGCGCAGGGCGCCAAGCTGAACCTGCAAGTCGGTTACTCGCATCCGGTCAACATCGACATGCCGCAAGGCATCACGGTGGCGACGGCGACGCCGACCGAAATCGTGATCAAGGGCGCCGACCGCCAACGCGTCGGCCAAGTGGCCGCTGAGATCCGCGCGATTCGTCCGCCCGAGCCTTACAAGGGCAAGGGCATCCGCTATGCGGACGAGAAGATCGTGATCAAAGAGACCAAGAAGAAGTAAGGGGCAGCAAAATGATGTTGACCAAAAAAGCACAGCGTCTTCGCCGTTCGCGCCAGACCCGCATCCGCATTGCGACGCAAGGCGTGGCGCGCCTGACGGTGAACCGCACCAATCTGCACATCTACGCCACCGTCATCTCCGACGACGGCACCAAGGTGATTGCCACTGCATCGACGGCCGAAGCCGAAGTGCGTACCTCGCTGGGTGGTTCCGGCAAGGGCGGCAACGCCGCTGCGGCCACCGTGGTCGGCAAGCGCATCGCTGAAAAGGCGAAGGCCGCCGGCATCGAGAAGGTCGCTTTCGACCGCGCAGGTTTCGCCTACCACGGCCGCGTCAAGGCGCTGGCCGATGCGGCTCGCGAAGCCGGCCTGCAGTTCTAACCGGACACGAGATTCAAAATGGCAAAGATTCAGGCAAGAACGCAGAGCGAAGGCCCCGAAGACGGTCTGCGCGAGAAGATGATCGCGATCAACCGCGTCACCAAGGTGGTGAAGGGCGGTCGTATCCTCGGTTTCGCGGCACTCACCGTGGTGGGTGACGGCGACGGCCGCGTCGGCATGGGCAAGGGCAAGTCGAAGGAAGTGCCGGCCGCCGTGCAGAAGGCGATGGAAGAAGCGCGTCGCAACCTCGCGAAGATCTCGATCAAGAACGGCACGCTGCATCACCGCGTGACGGGCCATTGGGGCGCTGCCTCGGTGGTCATGATCCCGGCCCCGAAGGGTACCGGCATCATCGCCGGCGGCCCGATGCGCGCCGTGTTCGAAGTCATGGGCATCACCGACATCGTGGCCAAGAGCCATGGTTCCTCGAATCCCTACAACATGGTCCGTGCCACGCTGGACGGCCTGAAGAATTCGACGACGGCGTCCGAAGTCGCTGCCAAGCGCGGCCTGACCGTCGAACAACTCTTCGCCTGAACGGGAGTATCGACATGACGACGCAACAACAAACCCTCAAGGTGCAATTGGTCAAGAGCCCGATCGGCACCAAGGAATCGCATCGCGCCACCGTGCGTGGCCTCGGCCTGCGCAAGCTCAACAGCGTGAGCGAGCTGCAGGACACGCCCGCGGTGCGCGGCATGATCAACAAGATCAGTTATCTGGTCAAAGTGCTCTAAACAGAGTCGCTGAGAGAGACGTATATGGAACTCAATGGCATCAAGCCGGCTGACGGCTCCAAGCACGCCAAGCGCCGTGTCGGCCGCGGCATCGGCTCCGGCCTGGGCAAGACCGCGGGTCGCGGTCACAAGGGTCAGAAGTCGCGTGCGGGCGGTTTCCACAAGGTCGGCTTCGAAGGCGGCCAGATGCCGCTGCAGCGTCGCCTGCCCAAGCGCGGCTTCAAGTCGCAGCTGCTCAAGTACAACGCCGAAGTAACGCTGACCTCGCTCGAGAAGCTCGGCCTGGCCGAAGTCGACGTGCTGGCGCTCAAGCAAGCCGGCCTGGTCGGTCAGATCGCCAAGGTCGTCAAGGTCATCAAGTCGGGTGAACTCACCAAGGCCGTCAAGCTGACCGGCATCGGTGCGAGCGCCGGCGCCAAGGCTGCGATCGAAGCAGCCGGCGGCAGCGTGGCCTGATCGGACTGAAAGAAGTCTTCGTGGCAACCAACGCGGCAACGCTCGCAAAAACAGGCAAGTTCGGCGACCTGCGTCGCCGGCTCGTCTTTTTGCTGCTCGCGCTCGTGGTCTATCGCATCGGAGCTCACATTCCGGTGCCGGGCATCAACCCGGACCAACTCGCGCAGCTGTTCCAGGGCCAGCAGGGCGGCATCCTGAGCCTGTTCAACATGTTCTCGGGCGGGGCGCTGTCGCGCTTCACCGTGTTCGCGCTGGGCATCATGCCGTACATCTCCGCGTCGATCATCATGCAGTTGATGACCTACGTGGTGCCGACCTTCGAGCAATTGAAGAAGGAAGGCGAAGCCGGCCGGCGCAAGATCACCCAGTACACGCGCTACGGTACGCTGGGCCTGGCGCTGTTCCAGTCCTTCAGCATCGCGGTCGCGCTGGAATCGTCGGCAGGCCTCGTGATTTCGCCCGGCTTCGGCTTCCGCATCACGGCGATGGTCAGCCTCACGGCCGGCTCGATGTTCCTGATGTGGCTCGGCGAGCAGATCACCGAGCGCGGCCTCGGCAACGGGATTTCGATCCTGATCTTTGCGGGCATCGCGGCCGGCCTGCCGAGCGCGATCGGCGGATTGCTCGAACTGGTGCGCACCGGCGCCATGAACGTGATCGTCGCGCTGTTCATCGTCGCGGTGGTCATCCTGGTGACCTACTTCGTCGTGTTCGTCGAACGCGGTCAGCGCAAGATCCTCGTGAACTACGCGCGGCGCCAGGTCGGCAACAAGGTCTACGGCGGTCAGTCCTCGCACCTGCCGCTGAAGCTGAACATGGCCGGCGTGATCCCGCCGATCTTCGCGTCGTCGATCATCCTGCTGCCGACCACGGTCGTGGGCTGGTTCAGCACCGGCGAGAGCATGCGCTGGATCAAGGACATCGCGAGCGCGCTGACGCCGGGGCAGCCGATCTACGTGCTGCTCTATGCCACCGCGATCGTGTTCTTCTGCTTCTTCTACACGGCGCTCGTGTTCAACAGCCGCGAGACGGCCGACAACCTGAAGAAGAGCGGTGCGTTCATTCCAGGCATTCGCCCAGGTGACCAGACCGCGCGCTATATCGACAAGATCCTGGTTCGTCTGACGCTGGCCGGCGCGGTGTACATCACCTTCGTCTGCCTGCTGCCCGAGTTCCTGATCCTGAAATACAACGTGCCGTTCTATTTTGGCGGCACCTCTCTGCTGATCATCGTGGTTGTCACGATGGACTTCATGGCCCAAGTGCAGAACTACATGATGTCGCAGCAGTACGAATCGCTACTAAAGAAAGCCAATTTCAAGACTTCCTAGGCGATTGAGATGTCGAAGGACGATGTCATCCAGATGCAAGGCGAGGTTCAGGAGAACCTGCCGAATGCGACCTTCCGGGTGAAGCTGGAAAATGGACACATCGTGCTGGGGCATATTTCCGGAAGGATGCGGATGCACTACATCCGCATCCTTCCAGGTGACAAGGTCACCGTCGAGTTGACGCCCTATGACTTGAGCCGGGCGCGCATTGTGTTTCGGGCGAAATGAGTCGCCGGGTTGGACAGAGTTTTAGGAGAATGAAATGAGAGTTTCGGCTTCGGTCAAAACCATTTGCCGTAATTGCAAGATCATCCGCCGCAAGGGTGTGGTGCGCGTGATCTGTACCGACCCGCGCCACAAGCAGCGCCAGGGTTGATTGAAAGAGTATTAGAGGACGCACATGGCACGTATTGCTGGCATCAACATTCCGCCGCACAAGCACGCTGAGATCGGCCTGACCGCCATCTTCGGCATCGGTCGCACCCGCGCCCGCAAGATCTGCGAAGCGAGCGGCATCGAATATTCGAAGAAGATCAAGGATCTGACCGACGCCGATCTCGAGAAGATCCGCGACCAGATCGCGCTCTTCACCATCGAAGGTGACCTGCGTCGCGAAACGACGATGAACATCAAGCGCTTGATGGACATCGGCTGCTACCGCGGCTTCCGTCACCGTCGCGGCCTGCCGATGCGCGGCCAGCGCACGCGCACCAACGCCCGCACCCGCAAGGGTCCGCGCAAGGCCGCGCAGTCCCTGAAGAAATAAGGATAGATCAGCATGGCTAAAGCTCCTGCCAACAACGCAGCGCAACGCGTTCGCAAGAAGGTCCGCAAGAACGTGGCGGACGGCGTCGCGCACGTGCACGCCTCGTTCAACAACACGATCATCACGATCACCGATCGCCAGGGCAACGCTCTGTCGTGGGCGTCGTCGGGTGGCCAGGGCTTCAAGGGCTCGCGCAAGTCGACGCCGTTCGCTGCGCAGGTCGCTTCGGAAGTCGCCGGTCGCGCTGCGGTGGAACAAGGCATCAAGAACCTCGACGTCGAGATCAAGGGCCCGGGCCCGGGACGCGAATCGTCGGTGCGCGCGCTCGCCGCGCTCGGCATCCGCATCAACTCGATCGCCGATGTGACGCCGGTTCCGCACAACGGCTGCCGCCCGCAAAAGCGCCGTCGCATCTAAGGCGAGGACGCCCGGCGCAGTCAGCTTTCGAGCCGGCTGCGCGTTTTGTTTTTTCAACAAGCCCACCGCCATCGGCACGCCGCTGATGGCTCCCGCAGACAGCCTCTGCGGCAGATGACACAAAGGAAGATCAAGTGGCACGCTACCTCGGCCCCAAGGCCAAACTTTCCCGCCGCGAAGGCACCGACCTGTTCCTGAAGAGCGCCCGCCGTTCGATCCAGGACAAGGCCAAGTTCGACTCCAAGCCCGGCCAGCATGGCCGCACTTCTGGTCAGCGCACCTCCGACTTCGGTCTGCAGCTGCGCGAGAAGCAGAAGGTCAAGCGCATGTACGGCGTGCTCGAGAAGCAGTTCCGCCGCTACTTCGAGGAAGCCGATCGCCGCCGTGGCAACACCGGCGCCAACCTGCTGTTCATCCTCGAATCGCGCCTGGACAACGTGGTCTACCGCATGGGCTTCGGCTCCACGCGCGCCGAAGCGCGCCAGCTGGTCTCGCACAAGGCGATCACGGTGAACGGCCAGTCGGTCAACATCCCGTCGTACCTGGTCAAGACCGGCGACGTGATTGCCGTGCGCGACAAGTCGAAGAAGCAGACCCGCATCGCCGAAGCGCTGCAGCTCGCCCAGCAGGTCGGCATTCCGGCCTGGGTCGAAGTGAATGCCGACAAGGGCGAAGGCACCTTCAAGAAGGTGCCCGATCGCGACGAATTCGCGGCCGACATCAACGAATCGCTGATCGTCGAACTGTATTCGAGGTAACAGGCGAAAACGTGCCGCCATCCGGCGGCCCGGACTTTGATTTTTTGTTCCCTGCCGCGGACACCGCGGCCGGGCACTTCACCAGCCTTACCGGTGTAACGAGCCGGGGGTATTGAGAGGAAGTTCTGCATGCAAACCACCCTGCTGAAACCCAAGACCATCCAGGTCGAGCAACTTGCCGCCAACAAGGCCAAGGTCACGCTCGAGCCCTTCGAGCGCGGCTACGGCCACACGCTCGGCAACGCGCTGCGCCGCGTGCTGCTGTCGTCGATGGTCGGTTACTCCGCCACCGAAGTGACGATCGCCGGCGTGCTGCATGAGTACTCGTCGATCGACGGCGTGCAGGAAGACGTCGTCAACATCCTGCTGAACCTCAAGGGCGTGGTGTTCAAGCTCCACAACCGCGATGAAGTCACGCTGAGCCTGCGCAAGGACGGCGAAGGCGCGGTGACCGCGTCGGATATCCAGACGCCGCACGACGTCG
The DNA here is from genome assembly GCF_964253805.1 of Variovorax sp. LjRoot175. Lineage (NCBI taxonomy): Bacteria > Pseudomonadati > Pseudomonadota > Betaproteobacteria > Burkholderiales > Comamonadaceae > Variovorax > Variovorax sp. LjRoot175. The sequence goes on from NZ_CAXURY020000001.1 coordinate 632,861, forward strand.
AGATCATCAACCCCGACCACGTGATCGCCCACCTGTCGCAGGGCGGCAAGCTCGACATGCAGATCAAGGTCGAGAAGGGCCGCGGCTATGTGCCCGGCACGATGCGCCGCTACGCGGACGAGCCGACCAAGTCGATCGGTCGTATCGTGCTCGACGCCTCGTTCTCGCCGGTCAAGCGCGTGAGCTACACGGTCGAAAGCGCCCGCGTCGAGCAGCGTACCGACCTCGACAAGCTCCTGGTCGAGATCGAGACCAACGGCGCGATCACCGCCGAAGACGCGGTTCGCGCCTCGGCCAAGATCCTGGTCGAGCAACTGGCCGTGTTCGCGCAGCTCGAAGGCGGCGAACTCGCTGCGTTCGATGCACCCGCGCCGCGCAGCGCCCAGCAGTTCGATCCGATCCTGCTGCGCCCGGTCGACGAGCTCGAACTCACGGTGCGTTCGGCCAACTGCCTGAAGGCCGAAAACATCTACTACATCGGTGACCTGATCCAGCGCACCGAGAACGAGCTGCTCAAGACCCCGAACCTGGGTCGCAAGTCGCTCAACGAAATCAAGGAAGTGCTCGCCTCGCGCGGCCTGACCTTGGGCATGAAGCTCGAAAGCTGGCCACCGGCCGGCCTCGATAAGCGTTAAGAATCACCACACCTGTGTGTTGCACCGGGCAGTACCTGACACGGCTGCCTGTTTTTATAAAGTAAAGGAAAAGCACCATGCGTCACGGACACGGACTCCGCAAACTCAACCGCACCAGCTCGCACCGCCTCGCGATGCTGCAGAACATGATGAACTCGCTCATCGAGCATGAGGTCATCAAGACCACGGTCCCCAAGGCCAAGGAACTGCGCCGCGTCATCGAGCCGATGATCACCCTGGCCAAGAAGCCGACGGTCGCCAACAAGCGCCTGGCTTTCGATCGCCTGCGCGACCGCGACAGCGTGGTCAAGCTGTTCGGCGAACTCGGCCCGCGCTACCAGGCACGTCCGGGTGGCTACACGCGCATCCTGAAAATGGGTTTCCGCGTGGGCGACAACGCGCCGATGGCGCTGGTCGAACTGGTCGATCGTCCCGAAGTGACGGAAGCCCCTGCCGACGAGCAGGCCGGCGAAGAATAAGCTATAATTCCATCTTGCCGCGCGATGGAGCAGCCTGGTAGCTCGTTGGGCTCATAACCCAAAGGTCGCAAGTTCAAATCTTGCTCGCGCAACCAAATTTCCGGCAACCCAAAAGGTTGTTGCTGAAAAAGCAAAACGCCCACTTCGAGTGGGCGTTTTGCTTTCCGGCTGCTAAAGAAAAGACTGCGCGCCATCGATTTTGGGATCTGTCCCAAGGGCGTTTCGCTTCCAGTTTTCTGTTAGTACAAAATTACTCTTTTCACCGTGAAACGAGTCTAAAACGCCCACGCCGTGTGACAAAGATCACGGATGCGTGCGCGTGACATGTGTAACATCTGGCCGATTCGAGAACAGTTGAAGGACGAGAAGTCTGTGAATTGCGCAAATAAGGGACTTTCATGATCGACCCTTCGATTTCGCGGAATCTGATTGAAAACGCAATGGGCGCTGTCGAGCAGGCGGTCGACTATATTTTCAATGACGAGCCTGCCGTTCCATTTCACCCGACGACCGATCTTCTTTCTCTCAGTCCGAGCGAGGAAGACCAGATTCGTCGCGGCGAACAGGCGAATTACCGCAGCCGTCCCACGACGTCGGCGCTCAGTTTTTGCCTGACTTCGGCTATTTCGCTGCTGGCGATTGCGCATTCATTGATCGATCAGCCCGCAGCCCTGTCGCCGGTCGAGCGCGAACAGCTGTGGAAAAAGCTGGCCGCGGAAACCAAGATTGCGGGGCGCGCTGCCTATCGCGCGGCGCTCATCCTCTCGGATCCGGGCGCCGAGGCAGCGACCCACGAGGAAGTACTCTGAGGCTGCGGGCGCGATAGCCGCTGGGCTCAGTCGGGCAGCACCGCCGTGACCTCGATCTCCACCTTGGCGCGCGACTCCACCAGCGCTGCGACCTGCACGCAAGTCATCGCCGGGAAGTTCCGGCCCATCGTTTCGCGATAAACCGGCCCGAGCTCGCCCAGGCGCCGGTTGTATTCGTCGCGGTCGGTCACGTACCAGGTCATGCGCACCATGTGCTCGGGGCCGGCGCCGGCTTCGCGCAGGATGTCGGCGATGTTGCGCAGGGCCTGTCCTGTCTGCTCGATGAAATCGTCCGACACGAACTGCTGCTGCGCATTCCAGCCGACCTGGCCGCCGACGAACACCATCGTGCCGCGCGCGGCAACGCCGTTCGCATAGCCCTTCGGGGGTGCCCAGCCGGGCGGTTGCAAAAGTTTGATCATGGTGTGATTTGCCTCAGTTTGAATCGTTGGAGCTTGCCGGTCTCGGTGCGCGGCAGCGCAGCGACGAACTCGATCTCCCGTGGGTATTTGAAGGGCGCGATGGTGGCCTTGACGTGGTCCTGCAGCGCCTTGACCAGGGCAGCATCGCCGGTCTGGCCGGGCTTGAGCACGCAGAAGGCCTTGACGATCATTCCGCGTTCCTCGTCGGGCTTGCCGACCACGCCGCATTCGGCGACCGCTGGATGCTTCAGCAGCGCGTCTTCGACCTCCGGCCCGCCGACGTTGTAGCCGGCGGTGATGATCATGTCGTCGGCGCGCGACTGGTAGAAGAAGTAGCCGTCCTCGTCCTGCACGAAGGCGTCGCCGGGATAGTTCCAGCCCTTCTTCACATAGTCGGCCTGCCGCGGATCGTCGAGGTAGCGGCATCCTACCGGCCCGATGAGCGCCAGCCGGCCGACGGTGCCGCGCGGCACTTCATTGCCCTCGTCGTCCACCACCTTGGCGGTGAATCCCGGCACGACCTTGCCGACCGCGCCGCGCCGAACCTGGTCGCCGGCGGCCGAAATGTAGATGTGGAACACCTCGGTGCCGCCGATGCCGTCCAGCATCTCGATGCCCGTGGCGTCCTTCCACAGCTGGCGGGTCGCGTCGGGCAGGGCCTCGCCCGCGCTCACGCTGATGCGCAGGCTCGGCACGCCGGAAGCCTTGGCGAAAGGCGCCATCTGCCTGTAGAAGGTGGGGGCCGTGTAGCAGATGGTGGCGCCGACCTCGCGGATCGCCTTGACCATCGTCTCCGGCGTGTAGGGGCCATCGTGGAAATACACGGATGCGCCGGCCCACATCGGGAAGACCAGCAAGCCGCCCAGGCCGAAGGTGAAGGCCAGCGGCGGCGAGCCCAGCACGATGTCGTCGCTGCGCGCCTGCAGCACGTGACGCGGCCAGGTCTCGCACATCGCGAGCACGTCGCGATGGGTGGTCACGGGCGCCTTCGGCTTGCCGGTGGTGCCGGAGGTGAAGGCCAGCAGCGCAATGTCGTCGGCGGCTGTAGGGCAGGCCTTGAACACGCCGCTCTTGGCGGCAGCGCGCGCGCTCAGCGAATCGGCTGCATCCGGCTGGTTGAAGGCCACGAGGGTCTGCAGCACCGGATGCGCCTGCTGGGCGATCCGCAGCTCGTCGAGCAACTTGCCATCGCACAGCGCGACCACCGGCCGCGATTTCTCGATGATGTCGCCCAGCTCTTTCGCGCGCAGCAGCGGCATGGTGGCGACCGCGATCAGGCCGGCCTTGACCACGGCCAGCCAGGCCAGCGCCATCGCGATCGAATTGCCTCCGCGCAACAGCACGCGGTTGCCGGGCACCAGGCCCAGGTCTTCCACCAGCACCTGCGCGATGCGGTCGACCTCGGTCGCGGCCTCGGCGTAGCTCAGCGTGCGGGCCGGCGAGCGCAGCATCGGCTTGTCCACCAGGCCATTGGCGCTGGCCTTGTCGAACAGGACCTCGACCAGGTTGAGTTGGTCGGGCAACTGCAATTCGGGCCGGTCGTACCGGAACATGGGCAGTTGCTCCGCCGGCGGCAGACGGTCGTGAACGAAGCGATCGGTCTGCGCACTCATGCCTGGCTCCGCAAGACGGACTTGCCGATGATCAGTTGCTGCACCTCGGTCGCACCCTCGTAGATGCGCAGCGAACGGATGTCGCGGTAGAGGCTCTCGACCTTGGTGCCCACCTTCACACCGAGGCCGCCGTGCATCTGCAGCGCCATGTCGATCACGCGGCTCGCGTTCTCGGTCGCGCACATCTTGGCCATCGCCGCCGCGGCCGTGAGGTCGCCGACGGCGGGCCCGCCACGGGCTTCGCTGTCGTCTCGCATCCAGGCGGCGCGGTAGGTGAGCAGCGCCGCGCTGTCGATCAGCGCCGCCATCTCGCCGAGCTTGGCCTGCGTGAGCTGGAAGTCGGCCAGCGTCTGGCCGAACATGCGCCGGCGGCTCGCATGGTGGACCGCTTCGGCCAGCGCGCGCCGCGCCATGCCGAGCGCAGCGCCGGCGACCGAGGCGCGAAAGATGTCGAGCGTGCGCATCGCGAGCTTGAAGCCGCCATGCAGCTCGCCGAGCTGGGCCTCGCGCGGCACGACGCAGCCGTCGAAGCGCAGCGTGGCAAGCGGGTGCGGCGCCATCACTTCGATGTGTGCCGAGGTGTCGAGTCCGGCCGTCTTCGCATCGACGACGAAGGCCGTGATGCCGCGCGAGCCGGCGGCCGGATCGGTTTTCGCGAACACGCAGTAGAAGTCCGCGATCCCGCCATTGCTGATCCAGGTCTTCTCGCCCGTGAGCCGCCAGCCGTCCGAGATGGCGACAGCCTGCATCGCCATCGCGCCGACGTCCGAGCCCGCCTCGGGTTCGCTGAGCGCAAAGGCCGCGATCTTGTCGCCGCGCGCCACGGCGCCGAGGTAGTCGCGCTGCTGTGAGGCGCTGCCGGCCAGCGTGATGGCGCCGCTGCCGAGGCCCTGCATCGCAAAGGCGAAATCGGCCAGCGGCGAATGGAAGGCCAGCGTTTCGCGCAGCAGCACCAGCGCGCGCGAATCGAGGCGTTCCAGCGCGCCGCCCGAAGAAGCCGGCACGCAATAGCGCAGCCAGCCGCCCTGGCCGAGCCGCTTCACCCAGTCGCGGCAAGCGGCGCGATCGTCGCGCTCGTCCACCGACTGGGCGGCTGCCCAGGGCAGCAGATCGCGCGCCAGCGCCCGATGCGCATCGTCGAAGAAGGGCAGCGCCAGGTGCGCCGTGGAAGGAGGTACGGGCGAAGCAGCCATTGCGTCAGTCTCCGCCGAACACCGGCTTGCGCTTGGCCGCAAAGGCTTCGAAGGCGCGCCTGAAGTCCTCGGTCTGCATGCAGATCGCCTGCGCCTGCGCCTCGGCCTCGATCGCCTGGTCGATGGTCATCGCCCATTCCTGCGACAGCATGGTCTTGGTCATGCCGTGCGCGAAGCTCGGGCCTTCGGCGAGCTCGCGCGCCACGGCGGTGGCGGCGCCGAGCAGCGCGCTGCTCTCGTGCAGCGCGTTGAAGAAGCCCCAGGCGTGGCCTTCCTGCGCCGTCATCGCGCGGCCGGTGAAGAGCAGCTCCGAGGCGCGGCCCTGTCCGATCACGCGCGGCAGCAGCGCGCAGGCACCCATGTCGGCGCCGGCCAGTCCGACGCGCGTGAAGAGGAATGCGGTGCGCGCTGCGGGCGTGCCGTATCGCAGGTCGCAGGCCAGCGCGATCATCGCGCCGGCGCCGGCACAGACCCCGTCGATCGCGCCGACGATGGGTTGCGGGCAATGGCGGATCGCCTTCACCAGGTCGCCCGTCATGCGCGTGAACTCGAGCAGTTCGGGCATGTGCATCTGCGTGAGCGGCCCGATGATCTCGTGCACGTCGCCGCCTGAACAGAAGTTGCCGCCCGCGCCCGTCACGACGATTGCCTTGACGTCGGTCGCGAAATTCAGCGCGCGAAACAGGTCGCGCAGCTCGGCGTAGGAGTCGAAAGTCAGCGGATTCTTGCGCTCCGGCCGGTTCAGCGTGACCGTGCCGATGCCGTCCTCGAAGGACCAGCTGAAATGCTCGGCCTCGTAGTCGGCCTTCGGCTCGAATTGCGCGCGCATGGGACTGCTTGCGCCGATGTAGTGCTTCATAGGGCCTCCGCCAATTGTTGATGTGAATGCTGCTTGACTTTGCCGAGCAGCTTGTGGAGCTGCGTGACCTCCTTCGCGTTCAGGCCCGCGAAGGCATCGACGATCCATGCCTCGTGCTGTTGCGCCATCTCGTTGAAGAGCTTGCGGCCACGCGTGGTGAGGCGCACGCGCCAGGCGCGGCGATCGCCCTCGACGTCGACGCGCTCGACCAGCCCCTCGGCCACCAGCTGGTCGGTGATGCCGGTGACGTTGCCGCCGGTCACCATCATGCGGCGCGACAGCTCGTTCATCTTCAGCCCGTCCGGCGAGCGTTCGAGTTGCGACATCAGGTCGAAGCGGGGCAGGGTGGTGGCGAACTGCTCGCGCAGCTCGTTGCGCACCTGCTTCTCGATAAGCTGGGTGCATGTCAGCAACCGCAGCCAGAGGCGCAGCTCGTCGGGGTGCTCGCTGTGGGCTCTTGCTTCGAGGTCCATGCTATTGATCCTCCTCGCTGTTGCGCGGCACAGCCGTCGCAGCCGCCGCGGCGGCCAGCTGTTGCTGCTTGGCGATCTCGCGGTACATCTGGTCGCGCCCGCTCAGGTATTGCTTGGGCCAGTCGACGTCGCGGCTTTGCAGCTTGGCCGTTTCGTGCAGGGTCCACGCCGGGTCGGCCAGGTGCGGCCGTGCGATCGCGCACAGGTCGGCGCGGCCCGCGGCGATGATGCTGTTGGCCTGGTCGGCTTCGGTGATGGCGCCGACCGCAATGGTCGAGATGCCGACCTCGTTGCGGATGCGGTCCGCAAAAGGCGTCTGGTACATGCGTCCGTACACCGGTTTCGCCGTGCGCGTGGTCTGGCCCGAAGAGACGTCGATGAAGTCGCAGCCCGCTTCCTTGAAGAGCCGCGCCACCACCACCGCGTCGGCATCGGTATTGCCGCCGGGCGCCCAGTCATGGGCCGAGATGCGCACGCTCATTGGCCGTTCGGTGGGCCAGGCCGCGCGCATCGCGCGGAACACTTCCAGCGGATAGCGGCAGCGGTTCTCGAGGCTGCCGCCGTACTCGTCGGTGCGCAGGTTGGTCAGCGGGCTGATGAAGGAAGCCAGCAGGTAGCCGTGCGCGCAGTGCAGCTCGAGCCAGTCGAAGCCGGCTTCGGCCGCGCGACGCGTCGAGGCGACGAACTGGTCGCGCAAAGTGTTCATCTCTGCTCGCGTCATGGCGGCGGGCAATTGGTTCTGTTCGCCGTAGGCCAGCTCGCTGGCGGCGATCAGCGGCCAGTTGTCTTGCGGCAGCGGTTCGTCGATCTCTTCCCAGCCCAGCTGGGTCGAGCCCTTCGGCCCGCTGTGGCCCAGCTGCATGCCGATCTTCGCCGTGGTCTGCGTGTGCACGAAGTCGACGATGCGCTTGAAGGCGGCCGACTGCGCATCGTTGTAGAGACCCGTGCAGCCGGGCGTGATGCGGCCCTCGGGCGTCGGGCTGGTCATCTCGACGAACACCATCGCGGCGCCGCCGAGCGCGCGCGCGCCGAGGTGCACGAGCAGGAAATCCTGCGGCACGCCGTCGACCGCGCTGTAGGTCGCCATGGGCGAAACCAGAATGCGGTTCTTGAGCGTGAGGCCGCGCACCGTGAGCGGCATCAGCATCGGAGGCAGCGGCTTGCCGCCCGCGAGCCACGCCTCGTAGCCGCCCAGCCATTGCGTGTCGCGCAGGCGCAGGTTCTCGTGGCTGATGCGCTGCGAGCGCGTCATGAGCGAGTAGGCGAACTGCTCGATCTCCATGCCGGTGTAGCGGTGCACGTTCTCGAACCATTCGGTCGAATTGCGCGCCGCGTTCTGGATCTTGAGCACCTCGACGCTGCGCCGCGCCTCATAGGCTTCGAGCACATGGTCGACGCTGCCGCCGCGCGCGAACTCATCGCTGAGGTCGATCGCATCCTCGAGAGCGAGCTTGGTACCCGAGCCGATCGAGAAGTGCGCCGTGTGCGCCGCGTCGCCCATCAGCACCACCGGCACGCTCTTGCCATTCACCTCGACGCGGTGCGTCCAGTGCTTGCAGACCACGCGCGGAAAGCGGATCCAGTTGGCCGAGCCGCGCAGATGTGTGGCGTTGCTGATCAGCTCGTGACCGCCGAGGTATTTGGCGAAGAGCTTTTCGCAGAAGGCGATCGCTTCGGGCTGCTCCATCTTGTCGAGGCCATGGGCCTGCCACACCGCTTCGGGCGTTTCGACGATGAAGGTCGAGGTCTTGTCGTCGAACTGGTAGGCGTGGGCCTGGAACCAGCCGTGCTCGGTCTTCTCGAAGGCGAAGGTGAAGGCATCGAAGGTCTGGTGCGTGCCGAGCCAGACGAAGCGGCACTGGCGCAGATCGATGTCGGGCTCGAAGACGTCCGCATAGCGCTGGCGAATGCGGCTGTTGAGGCCGTCGCTGGCGATCACCAGGTCGGCGCCGTACTGCGCGGCCAGGGCCTGGTCATCCGTGGCGTCGGTCTCGAACACCAGCTTGACGCCGAGCGCCAGGCAGCGCTCCTGCAGGATGTTCAAGAGGCGCTTGCGGCCGATGCCGCAGAAGCCGTGGCCGCCCGAGCGCACCTGGCGTCCCTTGAAGAACACCTGAATGTCGTCCCAGTGATGGAACTCACGGCCGATCAGCGCGGCCGTTTCGGGATCGGCGGCCGCGAGGTTGGCGAGCGTCTGGTCGCTCAGCACCACGCCCCAGCCGAAGGTGTCGAAGGGGCGGTTGCGTTCGATCACCGTGACCTCGAGCGCCGGCCGCCGGGCCTTCATCAGGAGCGCGAAGTAGAGGCCGGCGGGACCGCCGCCGATGCACAGCACGTGCTGCAGATCTGTTGCGAAGCTATTCATGGATCAATAGTTTAGGCCTAAACAATCTGTTGTCAACCCGGCAAGGGTTTTCGCCGAGGTCGGTTGACGAAGTTCGCCGCTGCTGGCAAAAATCAGCCATGTCAAGCCTGTTGCCGAAGATCGAGTCCCAGCTTTCCACGCTGCCGGTTCCCATCACGCTGCAATTGCCCGATGGGCGGAAGGTCGCAAAGCCAGGCTCACGCGTCACGCTCGCCTTCTCCGAATGGTCGGCGCTCGCCAAGCTCACCGCTCGGCAGATCGGTGCCATCGGCGAGGCCTACGTCGAGGGACGGGTCCAGATCGAAGGGAAGATGCGCGACCTGATCGATGTCGCGGTCAGCCTGCTGCCCGGCAATCCGGCGGAAACCAACACCAACTGGTGGAGCCGGCTGCAGCGGCGCACCAAGTCGCGCGGCTCGCACTCGCTGGGCAAGGATGCGGCGCAGATCGAGTTCCACTACGACGTGTCGGACGACTTCTACGCGCTGTGGCTCGACCCGCGGCGCGTCTATTCGTGCGCCTATTTCCGAGACGCCGGGATGACGCTGGCGCAGGCCCAGGAGGCCAAGCTCGACCACATCTGCCGCAAGCTCATGCTGCAGCCGGGTGAGCGCTTCCTCGACATCGGCTCGGGCTGGGGTGCGCTCCTGCTGTGGGCGGCCGAGCACTACGGCGTCGATGCGACCGGCATCACGCTGTCGAAGAACCAGCATGCGCACGTGACGCGCATGATCGAGGAGAAGGGCCTGCAGGGCCGCGTACGAGTCGAACTGCTTGACTACCGAAAACTCGACAGCGACAAGCCCTTCGACAAGATCTCGTCGGTCGGCATGTTCGAACACGTCGGCAGCGTCAACATGCCGACTTACTTTCGCAAGATCCATTCATTGCTCAAGCCGGGCGGCCTGGTCATGAACCATGGCATCACTTCGGGCCAGCTCGACTACAAGCAGCTCGGAGCCGGCATGGGCGATTTCATCGAGAAATACATCTTCCCGGGCGGCGAACTGCTGCACGTCACGCACGTGCTGCGCGAGACGGTGTCCGCGGGCCTGGAGATGGTCGACACCGAAAACCTGCGGCCGCACTATGCGCGCACGCTCTGGGCCTGGTCGGATGCGCTCGAGTCCCGGCTCGACGAGGCGCGCGAGGTCCTGCAGCGCGCCGGCGGCCACCAGGGCGGCAATGCCGAGCGCATCCTGCGTGCCTATCGCCTGTATCTGGCCGGTTCGGCGATGTGCTTCGAGCAGGGCTGGATTTCGCTGCACCAGATGCTCGCCACCCGGCCCGACGGAAAGGTCGAGGGCGGCGCGCTGCGCGGCGCGCAATCGGTGTACCCTTTTGTCCGCGACTACATCTACAAATAACCGAGCGAGGCACCATGCTGTATCGATTCAAATCGCGGGCCAGCCCCCCCTTCGTGATGCTCGAAACCCACGCGCGTCAGTTGTTCGACATCATCGGCAAGGCGCCGGAGCGCAAGGGCATCGTGACGGTGGAGCAGATGCCGGCCGCCATCGCGGCGCTGGAGGCGGCCATGGCGCGTGAAGCCCACAACGCCCACAACAACGACGATTTCGCCGTCGAGGGCCATGACGAGGCGGCCGAGAAGCAGCACATCACGCTGCACCAGCGCGCCGTGCCCTTGCTGCACATGCTCAAGGCGTCGCTGGCCGACCGCAAGGACGTGATGTGGGAGGTGTGATCACCCCCCAGGCTTGCTCGCTTCGCGTAGAGCCTGTCCTGAGCCTGTCGAAGGGAGCCTGTCGAAGGGCCAACCCCCTCTCCGGGGGCGCCGCCTGCGGCCCGGCGAAGCCGGTTCCGCGGCGGCCCACGGTCCGGCGCGCTGCGCGCACCAATGGATCAGGAACGCCAGGGGCTTAGTCCACCTTGGCCCCGGAGGCCTTGACCACCTTCGCCCACTTGGCGTGTTCGCTGTCGATCATCTTGGCGAACTCGGCCGGCGAGTTGCCGCTCGGGATCGCGCCCTGGGCCAGCATCTTTTCCTTGATCGCCGCGGTGCCGAGCGACTTGGCCACTTCCTGCTGAATGCGGTTCACGATCTCGGGCGGGGTGCCGGCCGGGGCCAGCAGGCCGAACCATGAGCTGGCTTCGTAGCCCTTGAGCATGGGGCCGCCGGCCTCTTCGACCGTCGGCACGTCGGGCAAGGCCGGCGAGCGCTTCGAGCTGGTCACGGCCAGCGCCTTGAGCTTGCCGCCCTTGATCTGCTGCATCGACGAGGGCAGGTTGTCGAACATCACGTCGGCGTTGCCGCCCACCAGGTCCAGCAGCGCCGGGCCCGATCCGCGATAGGGGATGTGCGTCATGAAGCTGCCGGTCATGGTCTTGAAGAGCTCGCCCGCCAGGTGGATCGAGGTGCCGCTGCCGCTCGAAGCCATGTTGAGCTTGCCGGGATTCGCCTTCGCGTACTTCACGAAGTCGGCCACGCTGTTGATGTTGAGCGCGCGCGCCTTGTCGGCATTCATCTCCATCACGTTGGGCACCGCGGCCACCAGCGTGATCGGCGCGAAGTCCTTGATCGGGTCGTAGGGCAGCTTGGGGTACAGCGCGCGGTTGATGCCGTGCGTGCCCACCGTGCCCATCAGCAGCGTGTAGCCGTCGTTCGGCGCCTTGGCCACGATCTCGGCGCCCACGTTGCCGCCGGCGCCTGCGCGGTTGTCGACGATGAACGGCTGGCCGAAGGCCTTGGAGAGCTCCGGCGCCACGGCGCGCGCAAGGAGGTCGGTGGTACCGCCGGGCGCGAAGGGCACCACGATGCGCACCGGCTTGGTCGGCCAGCTGCCTTGGGCCGCCGCGGGCCCGGCAGCCAGCACCAGGGCGGCAATCGCGCCCAGGGCCAGTGCAGAGCGGCGGCGGGATTGGAACGAGAGGGTCATGCGTGTTTCCTGTTGATGCATGGCACCGAGTTTGACAGGCGAAGCGCCTCGTTCGTCGCGGGTGAAACCCCGTGTGCTCAGATCCCCTGCATGTGGGCCGCGAAGCGCTGCTCGCGAAACTTCTCGACCACGAAGTCGACGAACACGCGCGTCTTCGCCGGCAGCAGCTTCTTGCTCGGGTAGTAGAGCGAGATCGGCCCCGAGTCGGCATACCAGCCCGGCAGCACGCGCACCAGCTCGCCGCTTTGCAAGCCGTGCAGCGCGAAAGCCATCGGCAGCAACGCGATGCCCAGGCCCATCATCGCGGCGTGGGCGATCGCCTCGGGGTCGCTGAAGACCAGGCGCGGCTTTGCATCCGCCGCGCCTTCGTCGCCGGCCGCGTTGCGCAGCGTCCAGGCCCGCACCCGCCCGGTGGGTGAGGAGCGCCGCATGATGGCGTCGAAGGCGGCCAGGTCGGACGGGTGCTCCGGCACCGGCTTGCCGGCCATGTACGCGGGCGCCGCGACCGCCACGATGTGGATGCGCGCGAGCTCGCGCGCCACCACGCCGGGCGTCAGCTCGATGCCGCCGCCGATCGCGGCGTCGAAGCCCTCGCCGACCAGGTCGACCTGCCGGTTGTCGAAATGCCAGTCGGGCACGACCGCCGGGTAGCGCGCCAGGAACTCGCCGACCAGCGGCACCACGTACGTGCGCCCGAAGGCCTGGCCCATGCTGACCTTGAGCGTGCCGGCCGGCTGGCCCCCGGCTTCGGCGGCGCCTGCCATGGCGTCGGCCAGCGTGCCGAGCGCACCGCCGATCTGCAGCAGCAGCCGCTCGCCGCTCTCGGTCAGGGTCAGCTTGCGTGTGCTGCGCTGGAACAGGCGCACGCCCAGACCCGCTTCGAGGCGCGCGACGTTCTTGCTCACCGCGGCAGGCGTCAGGCCGAGTTGTCGGGCGCCGGCGGAGAAGCTGCCGGCCTCGGCGCTGCGGACGAAGGATTCGAGATGGCTCAGCGGCTGCATGGGTGCATTTTCAACCACGGGTTGAGATTGCTAGGGCAGTTTTATGGCTACCGGCAATGCAATGCAATCCCCAAACTCAGGCATTCCACAACCACTTCGAAAGCGCACCATGTCCCCAAGCACTTCTTCCAAGCCCGTTCTGGCCGGCAAGACGGCCTTCGTCACCGGCGGCTCGCGAGGCATCGGCGCCGCCATCGTGCGGCGTCTCGCCAAGGACGGCGCCGCCGTCGCCTTCAGCTATGCCAGCAACGAGGCTGCGGCCAAGGAACTTGCCGGCAGCATCGAAGCCGCGGGCGGGCGCGCGATCGCGCTGCGCGTCGACAGCGCCGATGCCGATGCGCTGCGCACGGCGATCGACGAAAGCGCGCGCACCTTCGGCCGGCTCGACATCCTGGTCAACAACGCCGGCGTTCTCAAGCTGGGCGCCGCCGACCAGATCTCGCTGGAAGACTTCGACCTCACGCTGAACGTCAACGTGCGCGCCGTCTTCGTCGCCATCCAGGCGGCGCTGCGCCACATGGGCGAGGGCGGCCGCATCATCAACATCGGCAGCACCAACGCCGAGCGCATGCCCTTCCCTGGCGGCGGCGTCTATGCGATGAGCAAGTCCGCACTCACCGGGCTCGTGCAAGGCTTCGCGCGCGACCTCGGCCCGCGCGGCATCACGATCAACAACGTGCAGCCCGGCCCGGTCGATACCGACATGAACCCCAAGGACGGCCCGATGGCCTCGGCCATGCATGGTTTCATGGCCATTCCGCGGCACGGCCGCGGCGAAGAGATCGCGGGCATGGTGGCCTACCTCTCGAGCCCGGAAGCGGCCTTCGTGACCGGCGCGGGCCTCAACATCGACGGTGGGTTTGCAGCCTGAGCGTCCGGGCCGGCCACCGACGCGATCAGCCGGTCGAGGGTGGCACTCAGGTGCTTCAGATCTTCGGCGCCGACGCACGCGAACAGCTCGGCCTCGCGTTCCCACGCCTGCACGCGGACCGTCTCGAACAGCGCCTTGCCGGCGCTGCTCAGGTGGAGGCGGCTGCGGCGCAGGTCGGTCGGGTCTTCGTGGCGGTGCAGGCGCTTGTGGCGCTTCAGCCCCGCCAGCGCGCGGCTCACCGCCATCTTGTCGAGGCCGGTGAGCTCGCAAAGCTGCGTGGCCGTCAGGCCGGGCTGCGTGCCCAGCACCGCCATCGTGCGCCACTCGTTGAGCGTGAGCGCGTGCTGGCGCCCGACCCGCTGCTGGAAAGGCCGCGCCGTCAGGTTGACGACCCGGACCAGCTTGAAGAAGACCGAGTCCTCGAAGCCAGCCTCGGTGTTCATCCGCACAAGGCCCTGGCAGTTTGAACGATCCGCTCGGCGCCGACGCGCGATTGCGCTTCGAGCACCGGCGAATAGCCGACCGGGATGCGCGGCGCGCCCAGGCGTGCGACCCGGCAGCCGGTGGCCTCCGCCGCACTGGCCGCGATCTCGGCGCCGAAGCCGGCGGCCTGCACCGCCTCGTGCACGACCAGCAGGCGGCCCGTGCGTTCGCAGGAGGAGAGCACCGACTCGCGGTCCCAGGGCCACAGCGTGCGCAGGTCGAGCAGATCGACCTCGATGCCTTCGGCCGCCAGCGTGTCGCAGGCGGCGCCACACGCCTGCATCTGCCGGCTCCAGCTCACCAGCGTGAGCGCGTTGCCGCGGCGCAGCTGCGCCGCCTTGCCGAGCGGCACCACCCGCGTTTCGTCGACCTCGCCGCGCGAGGCCCACAGGTTCTTGTGCTCGATGTAGACCACCGGGTCGCCGCACTGCATCGCGGCGCGCAGCAGCGAATGGTTGTCCTGCGGCGTCGAAGGGCACACCACCACCACGCCCGGCAGGTGCGCGAACCAGGCTTCGAGCGACTGCGAATGCTGCGCCGCCGAGGCATCCCAGATGCCGCCCGGCATGCGCGCGACCATCGGCACACGGCCCTGGCCGCCGAACATGAAGCGGTTCTTGGCGGCCTGGTTCACCAGCTCGTCCATGCCGCACAGCGCGAAGTCGACCACGCGCATCTCGACCACCGGCCTGAGTCCTGCCAGCGCCATGCCGACGCCAGCGCCCATGATCGCGGCCTCGGAGATCGGCGTGTCGATCACGCGCTCGGCGCCGAAGCGCTGCTGCAGCCCCTTGTACTGGCCGAAGATGCCGCCGCGGCCGACGTCCTCGCCGAGCACGACCACGCGCGAATCAGCTTCCATTTCGCGCTGTACCGCGAGCGCGGCCGCTTCGGCATAGCTGAGTTCGTGCACAGTGCTGCCGGCGGCGCGGCCGCCCGCGATGTCGCTCGTCATGTCCATTGGCCCGCTCCGGTGGTCTGCACATCGGTGAAGGCGGCGCCGGGCTCGGGCCAGGGCGCGGCATCGGCGGCGGCGAGTGCGGCGGCGACTTCTGCCTCCGCCTCGTCCTCGATCGCATCGAGCAGAGCGGCGTCCATGCCGTCGGCGATCAGGCGGCCGCGCGCCCGCGCGACCGGGTCGGTCTCCAGCGCCGCAGCCAGCTCGGCCGGGTCGCGGTAGGCGGCGAGGTCGACCGACACATGGCCCTTCACGCGGTAGGTGAGCGCGTGCAGCAGCCGCGGCCCGCCGCCGGCGCGCACCTCGGCGACCAGCCTGCCCGCGGCCGCATGCACCGCGAACACGTCGTTGCCGTCGACCCGGGTGGCGGCGATGTCCATCGCCTCGGCGCGCGCGGAGGCGCCTTCGCCGGCGGTCATCGGGCCGCTGGCGGTGGTTGCGCTCCAGCGGTTGTCCTCGCAGACGAAGAGCACCGGCAGCCGGTACACGCGCGCCCAGTTCAGCGACTCGAGAAAGGGGCCGCGGTTGATCGCGCCGTCGCCGAAGAAGCAGACCGTGATCGCATCCTTCTTCTGCAGCTTCTGGGCATGCGCCGCGCCGACCGCGATCGGCAGCCCGGCCGCGACCACGCCGTTGGCGCCCAGCATGCCGACCGAGAAGTCGGCGATGTGCATCGAGCCGCCCTTGCCGCCGTTGAAGCCGCTGGCCTTGCCGAACAGCTCGCACATCATGCGCACGAGGTCGGCGCCCTTGGCCAGCGTGTGGCCGTGGCCGCGGTGAGTCGAGGTCAGGTAGTCGGCGGGGAGCAGATGGGCGCAGACGCCGGCTGGCACCGCCTCCTGGCCGGTCGACAGATGCAGCGGGCCGCGAACCTTGGCGACGCCGGCGGCTTCCTGGCCGTAGGCGCTCACGCCACCCTGGCTGGCCGCCTCGGCGGCATTCTCGAAGGCGCGGATGCGCAGCATCGTGCGGTAGAGCGCGCGCCGCGCGGGCTCGGGAATCGACAAATCCATATCGGCTCCAGCGCAGCACACATCTGCGCTTTGCCGAAAATCGTATCGGGCGTGACCAATGCGCGTGAGCGGGCTAACCCGGCCGCGAGGCCGACCTTCATTCAGGCGCGTTCTGCTGCCAGCTCTTGAGACGGCGATAGAGCGTGCCGCGCGACACCCGCAGTTGGCGCGCGGCATGCGAGATGTTGCCGTAGTGCGTAGCCAGGGTCTCCTCGATCAGCTTGCGGCTGTGGCCGCGCAGCGTGCCGTCGCTGGCGGGCGGCTGGGTCGGCGCGACCGGCTGTACCTCGTCGAGTGACGTCGAGTCGTTGGGCGCTTCGGCCGGCACGTTCACCGCATGCCGGAAATCGACCCCGTCGTGCGCCTGCAGCCGGGCCTGCAGCCAGACGCCGAGCCCGCTTGCGAGCCGCACCGGCTGCGCGGCCTCGTGGCGGGTCATGTGCAGCAGGCCCTCGAGGTCGAGGCCGAACAGCTGCTCGGCATCGCAGGCCCCAGACTCTGGCAGCCGGCCGATCAGCCGCATGCCGGCCGTGTTGAGCCAGGCCACGGTGCCATCGGGCGCGATGCCGGCCAAGGCCTCGAGCGGCGTGCCCAGCAGCGCCGGGCTGGCCTGGAAGCGCAGCACCAGCCGGTCCTGCGACTGCGCCTGCAGCAGGCGGTTCTCGATCGTCGTCGCGTAGAGCGCGACCATCGACGCGGCATCGAAGCCGAAGCGCCGCGCCTCGACCGAGATGTCGAGCACCGCGGCCAGCCGGCCGTGCACGTCGCGGATCGGTGCCGCCGCGCACTGCATCTCGCGCAGGTACTCGAAGTAGTGCTCGGCGCCCTGCACCGTGCAGGCCTGGCCGGTGGTTGCCACGATGCCCGGCGCCGTGGTGCCGACCACGCTCTCGGCGATGTTGACGCCCAGGCGAGCGGTCTTCTGCAGGATCGGCTGCTGCGCCGCGGCCGGATGGTGCGTGACGTGCATGATCACGCCCTGCGCATCGGTCAGCAGCACGCGGCAGTCGGTGCCGGCGAGCGAGCTCTCCATGCTCGCCAGCTCGTGGCGCGCGGCCTCGAGCAGCTCGCGGTTGCGGCCCAGCGTGCCGTGCAGGCGGCTCGGCGTGACGGCGTCGAAGGCGATGACGCGGCGCGTGTTCGCATGGGAGCGCGTGCAGCGCATCCACGACTGGAGCACCGCCTCGCCGACCAGGCCGGAAGGGCGCACGCCTTCCTCGAAGAACTGCTGCCGGGCCAGCGCCACGCGCTCGGCGCGCGTATTGGCGAAGGGGGACAGGGGCATGGCCGTCTCCTGTGATCGAGGAGGCTGAATTTGTTCCGCAATGGAACAGTCGAGGTCTAGGGAAATCCCGAGGGTGAACAAAGCGTGCGCGCGCACCATTCTTCGATACACAACGACCGGAGACGCACGATGAACAAGACCCACGCCGCGCTCGCGCTCGGCGCGCTGCTGTGCCTGGCCGCAGCACCCGCCTCGGCCCAGACCAAGGGCTCCGCCGAGCACATCAAGGCCGTCACGCAGCGCGTGGACGGCAACTTCATCCGCAGCAACGCCGCGAAGACGGCCGACTGGCCCAGCCATGGCCTCGACTACGCGGAAACGCGCTTCAGCAAGCTCGACCAGATCAACGCCGGCAACGTGAAGGAGCTCGGCCTCGCCTGGTCCTACAACCTCGAATCCACGCGCGGCGTGGAGGCCACGCCGCTGGTGGTCGACGGCATCATGTACGTCAGCGCCTCCTGGAGCGTGGTGCACGCCATCGACGTGCGCACCGGCAAGAAGATCTGGAGCTTCGATCCGAAGGTGGACAAGTCCAAGGGCTTCAAGGGCTGCTGCGACGTGGTCAACCGCGGCGTCGCGCTCTACCAGGGCAAGGTGTTCGTGGGGGCCTACGACGGGCGCCTGATCGCGCTCGATGCCGCCACCGGCCAGCCGGTCTGGGAGAAGGACACCATCGTCGACCGTTCGAAGTCCTACACCATCACCGGCGCGCCGCGCGTCTTCAAGGGCAAGGTGGTCATCGGCAACGGCGGCGCCGAGTACGGCGTGCGCGGCTACATCACGGCCTACGACGCGGCCACCGGCGAGCAGAAGTGGCGCTGGTTCACCGTGCCGGGCGACCCGTCCAAGCCCTTCGAGGACGCCTCGATGGCCAAGGCCGCCAAGACCTGGGACCCTTCGGCCAAATACTGGGAGGCGGGCGGCGGCGGCACCGCCTGGGACACGCTCGCCTTCGACCCCGAGCTCAACCTCATGTACGTGGGCACCGGCAACGGCTCGCCATGGGCGCGCAGCAAGCGCAGCCCCAAGGGCGGCGACAACCTCTACCTGGCCTCGATCGTCGCGCTCAACCCCGACACCGGCAAATACGTCTGGCACTACCAGCAGACGCCAGGCGACAACTGGGACTACACCTCGACCCAACCGATGATCCTGGCCGACCTGAAGATCGACGGCAAGCCGCGCAAGGTGATCCTGCATGCGCCGAAGAACGGCTTCTTCTTCGTCATCGACCGCAGCAACGGCAAGTTCATCTCGGCCAAGAATTTCGTCGAGGTGAACTGGGCCACCGGCTACGACAAGAAAGGCCGGCCGATCGAGGTGGCCGCCGCGCGCCAGAACGAGAAGCCCGGCGACAGCATCCCCGGCCCCTTCGGCGCGCACAACTGGCATTCCATGTCCTTCAATCCGCAGACCGGCCTGGTCTACCTGCCGGCGCAGAACATCCCGCTGAGCCTGATGGACGACAAGGCCTGGAAGTTCAACGAGAACATGCCGGCCCGGCCGCATGCAGCGCTCGGCTGGAACACCGCCATGTTCATCAATGCCGAGCCGCCCAAGAGCAAGCCCATGGGCCGCCTCGTCGCGTGGGACCCGGTGGCGCAGAAGGAAGCCTGGGGCGTCGAGCATGTCTCGCCCTGGAACGGCGGCACGCTGACCACGGCCGGCAACCTGGTGTTCCAGGGCACGGCCGACGGGCGCTTCGCGGCCTACAACGCCAAGACCGGCGAGAAGCTGTGGGAGACCGCCACCGGCACCGGCGTGGTCGCGGCGCCCGCCACCTACATGGTCGACGGCAAGCAGTACGTCTCGATCGCGGTCGGCTGGGGCGGGGTCTACGGCCTGGCCGCGCGCGCCACCGAGCGCCAGGGGCCGGGCACGGTCTACACCTTCGTGGTCGGCGGTAATGCGCCCAAGCCGGAGTTCGTGCAGTACCGCATGGACAAGCTGCTGCAGGGCGTGAAGTACGACCCGGCCAAGGTGCCCGACGGCACGCTGCTCTACGTGAGCAACTGCGTCTTCTGCCACGGCGTGCCGGGCGTGGACCGCGGCGGCAACATCCCCAACCTGGGCTACATGAACCCGAGCTACATCGAGAACCTCGACAAGTTCGTCTACAAGGGCCCGGCCGTCGAGCGCGGCATGCCCGACTTCAGCGGCAAGCTGAGCGCCGAAGACGTGGAGAAGATCAAGGCCTTCATCCAGGGCACGGCGGACGCGATCCGGCCCAAGTAGGACAAGGCCGGTAGTCCATTTGCCCGCAGGGATTCCCCGGATGGCCGCCGTCCGGCGCGGTGGACATAGTTCGTCCCTCGAACTAATTCGGAGACCCTGCACATGAAGCTCGACCGCACCCTGACCGCCCTGGCTCTCGCCCTGTCCGCTTTCGGCGCCTCTGCGCAAACGGTGGTCGGCGTGAGCTGGTCCAATTTCCAGGAGGAGCGCTGGAAGACCGACGAGGCCGCGATCAAGGCGCAGTTGGAGAAGCTGGGCGCCAAGTACATCAGCGCCGACGCCGGCGGTTCGCCCGAGAAGCAGCTCGGCGACATCGAAGGCCTGATGTCCAAGGGCGCCAAGGCGCTGATCGTGCTCGCGATGGACAAGGACGCCATCCTGCCGGCGGTCAACAAGGCCACCCGGCAGAAGGTGCCGGTGGTGGCCTACGACCGGCTGATCGAAGCGCCCGGCGTCTTCTACATCACCTTCGACAACGTCGAGGTCGGCCGCATGCAGGCGCGCGCCGTCTACAAGGTGCAGCCCAAGGGCAACTACGTGTTCATCAAGGGCTCGCCCACCGATCCCAACGCCAACTTCCTGCGCGCCGGCCAGCAGGAGATCGTCGCCGAGGCCGTGAAGAAGGGCGACATCAAGATCGTCGGCGACGAATACACCGATGGCTGGAAGCCCGAAGTCGCGCAGAAGAACATGGAGCAGATCCTCACCAAGGTCAGCAACAAGGTCGATGCGGTGGTGGCGGCCAACGACGGCACCGCCGGCGGCGCGGTGGCGGCGCTCACGGCCAAGGGCATTCGCGGCATTCCGGTATCGGGCCAGGACGCCGACTTCGCGGCGCTCAACCGCGTCGCGCTCGGCACCCAGACCGTGACGGTGTGGAAGGACTCGCGCGAGCTCGGTCGCGAGGCCGCCTCCGCCGCGATCGCCCTGACCCAGGGCAAGACGCCGGAGAAGGCCGCCAACTGGAGCGGCGGCGAGAAGAAGGTCGCGATCTCGTCGCGCCTCCTCACGCCGGTGCCGATCACGCGCGACAACCTCGACGTGGTGGTCAAGGAAGGCTGGATCAAGAAGGCCGAGCTCTGCAAGGGCGTGTCTGGCGACAAAGCCCCGGCCGCCTGCAAATAGGGCTATGAGTCAGTCCCCGGGGCTGTGGCGCAGGAGCGGCATCGACCTGCGCCTGCTCCTGATGAGCGTGCTGCTGGTGGTGATGGCCATCGTCTTCCACGTGCTCTCGGGCGGCGTCTTCCTGTCGCCCGAGAACCTCTACAACATCGCGCAGCAGACCGCCGTGGTGGGCATCGTCGCGACCGTGATGGTGCTGGTCATCGTCGCGCGCCACATCGATCTCTCGGTCGGCTCGGTGATGGGCTTCGTCGGCGTGCTGGTCGCCTACCTGCAGTACACGTCGGGCTGGTCCTGGCCGGCGGCCTGCCTCGCGGGCCTGGCGGTCGCGCTCCTGGTCTCGCTCTACCAGGGCGGGCTCACCGCGATGCTGGGCGTGCCTTCCTTCGTGGTCACCTTGGGCGGCCTCATGTCCTTCCGCGGCGCCGCCTTCCTGGTGGCCGACGGCAAGACGCAGCCGGTCAACGACGAGTTCTTCCAGCGCCTGGGCGGCGGCTACGACGGCGGCATCGGCACCACGGCCACCTGGGTGCTGGCTGCGGTCGTGGGCGTGGTGCTGTTCGCGCGCAAGCTGCAGCAGCGGCGCGCGCGCCAGCGCCACGAGATGCCCGTCGAGCCGCTGTGGCTGGACCTGCTGCTCACGGCCGTGCCGGTGGCCGTCGTGTTCGCCTTCGCCGCAACGATGAACAGCTACCAGATCTCGTCGAAGACCGAGCCGCAGGGCATCCCGATCCCGGTGCTGATCTGGGCCGTGGTCGCGGTCGTGCTGTCCTTCATCGTGCATCGCACGCGCTTCGGGCGCTACGTGTTCGCGATGGGCGGCAACCCGGACGCGGCCGCGCTGGTCGGCATCCCGGTCAAGCGCGTGACGATGCTGCTGTTCGCCCTGCTCGCGGTGCTGGTGACGGTGGCCGCGATCGTCTCCATCGCGCGGCTCAACGCCGGCACCAATTCGCTCGGCAGCGGCATGGAGCTCTACGTGATCGCGGCGGCCGTCATCGGTGGCGCTGCGCTCGCCGGCGGCAGCGGCTCGATCTTCGGCTCGGTGCTGGGCGCGCTGATCATGCAGTCGCTCGACAGCGGCATGCTGCTGCTGGACGTGCAGATCGGCAAGCGCATGGTGATCATCGGGCAGGTGCTGATCGTCGCGGTCGTCTTCGACGTGCTCTACCGCAAATACTTTGGAGAGCGTTGATGAGCGCCGCGACACAACCCCTGGTCGAGTTGCGCGACATCCACAAGGCCTTCGGCGGCGTTAAAGCGGTGGACGGCGTCAGCGTCAACCTCTATGCCGGCGAGGTGGTCGCGCTCCTGGGCCACAACGGCGCCGGCAAGTCCACGCTGATGAAGATGCTCGCCGGCGCCTACCCGGTCGACTCGGGCGAAACGCTGATCGCAGGCGAGCAGGTCCACATCCGCACGCCTTCGGAGGCCCAGGCGCAGGGCATCGAGACCATCTACCAGACGCTCGCGCTGGCCGACAACCTCGACTCGGTCTCCAACCTCTTCCTCGGCCGCGAGAAGCTCACGCCCTGGCGCACGCTGGACGACCACTTCATGGAGAACCAGGCGCGCAAGGTGTTCCAGCGCCTGAACAAGAACTTCACCAACATCCGCGTGCCGGTGCGGCGCCTGTCGGGCGGCCAGCGGCAGGTGGTCGCGATCTCGCGGGCCCTGTACTTCAACGCCCGCATCCTGATCATGGACGAACCCTGCGCCGCGCTGGGCCCGGAAGAAACTGCGATGGTCGGCAGGCTGGTGAAGCAGCTCAAGGCCGACGGCGTGGGCATCTTCCTGATCACCCACGACATGCCCGATGTGTTCGGCTTGAGCGACAGGCTGGCCGTGATGAAGAACGGCCGCCTGGTCGGCACCTACCGCACGGCCGACGTGACCGAGGACGAGGTGCTGGGAATGATCATTGCGGGTAAGCGGCCAGAAGGCAAGGTGCAGGCCGAACACGCCGGATGAGCGCCGCGCCGGGCCGCCCCAAGCAAGCTCGCACCGCAGTGCGAAGCACGAAGGTTACTTGATGACCACGATAGTCGACCAGCAGCTGGTCAGGCGCATCAACCGCAGCGTGCTGCTGCGCCTCCTGCGCGCCAAGCCAGGGCTGTCGCGTGCGCGGCTGGCGGCCGAGAGCGGGCTCACCAAGTCCACTGTGAGCCTGCTCGTGCGCGAGCTGCTCGAGGATGGCTGGCTGCGCGAGGCTGGCGCGGCCGTCGCCGACGGACTGGGGCGGCCCTCGATCCCCCTGCAGATCCACGCCGGCGTGCGGGCTTTGGTCGGTGTCGAGATCGCGGTCGAGACCTTGCGTGTGGTGTGCGTCTCGCTTCTGGGCGAACTGCTCCATTCGGAAGCCTGGCCCTTGCACGAGCATGCGCCGCGCGCGGTATGCCGGCAGGTCGCGCGCATGGTGGCCGCCGCACACCGGCACCTGGGCGCCGCGGGGCTTCAGCCCTCGGGCATCGGCGTCGGCGTGCCCGGCGCGGTGGACGACGCGACCGGCCAGGTGCGCTTCGCCCCCAACCTCGGGTGGCGGGAGGTCAGCTTGCTGCCGGGCCTGGTCGAGGCGCTGGCGCAGGAGGGCATCGCGGATGTGCCGGTCCAGCTGCAGAACGATGCCGACGCGGCGGCGCTGGGCGAGTACGAGTTCGCGTGCGGCGAGGGCGAGGACCCGCTGGTCTTCGTGAGCTGCGATGTGGGTGTGGGCGCCGGCGTGGTGCTCAACGACCGCCTCTTCACCGGCGCGCACGGCATGGCGGGCGAGATCGGCCACACCATCCTGCAGGTGGAGGGGCCGCTGTGCTCCTGCGGCCGGCGCGGCTGCGCCGAGGCCTTCCTCGGCTCGCGCGTGCTGGGCAGGGGCGCCGACGCCGCGCGGCGCGGCGCGGCCTTCCTGGGCGTGCTGCTCCAGAACCTCTGGGTCACCTTCGAGCCGCGCGCGATCGTGGTTGGCGGCCAGTCATGCCAGGCGAATCCGCAACTGCTGGACGGGGCGATCGAGGTGGTGCGGCGCTATGCCGAGAGTGCCGGCATGCCGCCACCGGTGGTGCGCGGGGCGCGCCATGGGGAATGGGCGCCGGCGGTTGGAGCGGCAGCACTCGCCTTGCACGAGTACCTGCGGCCGCTCCATCCGGATTCGAAGGCACGGCGCGAGCGCGCCGTGCGAGGGAATCAATTTCAGTCGGCGTAGACGCCGGCAGCCTTGATGATCGGGCTCCACTTGGCGATTTCGGCGGCGACGAACTTCTTGTGCTCGCCCGGCTCGACGCGGCTGTCGGCGGTCACCACGGCGCCCAGGCCTTCCTGCTTCTTGATGAAGTCCGGATCCTTCAGCGCGACCTTGAGCGCATCGTTGAGCTTCTTGGTCACCGCGGCCGGCGTGCCCTTGGGCGCGTAGAGGCCGTGCCAGATCGTGATCTGGAAGTCCTTCAGCCCCGATTCCTGCAGCGTCGGCAGGTCCTTGAGCAGCGGCGTCGTCAGGCGCTTCGAGGTGGTCACGGCGTAGGCCTTGACCTTCTTGGCTTCGATCTGCGGCGAGGTGTTGGTGGTCTGGTCGCACAAGAGGTCGATCTGGCCGCCGATCAGGTCGGTGATCGCGGGCGCCGTGCCCTTGTAGGGCACCGGCGTCATTTCGGTCTTGGTCGCGCTCTGGAAGAGCAGGCCGCACAGGTGCGACGCCGAGCCCACGCCCGCGTTGCCGAGGTTGATCTTGCCCTTGTTCTCCGCAATCCAGGCGGTGAGCTCCTTGTAGTTGTTCGCCTTCATGCTGGGCTTGGCGATCAGCGTCATCGGCACGTCGTTGACGATGCCCAGGTATTCGAAGTCGCTCTCCACCTTGAAGGGCACGTTGCGCACCAGGGTCGGGACGGTCGCCATGCCGATGTGGTTCAAAAGCAGCGTGTAGCCGTCCGGATTGGCGCGCGCCACCTTGGCGGCACCGATCGAGCTGCCGGCGCCGGGCACGTTGTCGACCACGATGCTGACGCCGCCCAGGGGCTTGCGCAGCGCCTCGGCCAGGTCGCGCGCGACGCGGTCGGTCGGGCCACCGGCGGAGAAGGGCACCACGATGCTGATGGGCTTGCTGCCCGGGAAATCCTGGGCGTTGACGCCGACGACCGCGGCGGCAATGGCCGTGAAGGCTAGCAGTTTTTTCATGGTCATTCCGTGTTCAATCCGAGTTCAAGGGCCGCGATCTTATCGGGTGCGGATGGCCGGACGAATACCGGATTGCCCTTAAGGGATACCGCCGTCCACCTGTTTACAGGCAGCCGCCGTGGTTATCGTGGTCCCTGGAACCCGAGACAAGGAGCACAGGCATGCTGAAACTGAAGGATCCGACCCTGCTGCGCCAGCAGGTTTTCGTCGCCGGCGAATGGGCGGACGCGGACAGCCGCGAAACCATCCCCGTCACCAACCCCGCCAACGGCGAGCAGATCGGCACCGTGCCGAAGTGCGGCACCGCCGAAACCGTGCGCGCGATCGCCGCCGCGGAAACGGCCCAGCGCAACTGGGCCCGGCGCCCGGCCAAGGAACGCTCGGCCATCCTGCGCAAGCTCAACGACCTGATGCTGGCCAACGTCGACGACCTGGCGCTCATCATGACCACCGAGCAGGGCAAGCCGCTGGCCGAGAGCAAGGGCGAGATCGCCTACGCGGCCTCCTTCATCGAATGGTTCGCCGAAGAAGCGCGCCGCGTCTACGGCGACACGATCCCCGCCCCGCAGGCCGATCGCCGCATCCTCGCGTTGAAGCAGCCGGTCGGCGTGACGGCCGCCATCACGCCCTGGAACTTCCCGGCCGCCATGCTCACGCGCAAGGCCGGCCCGGCGCTGGCCGCGGGCTGCTCGATGGTGGTCAAGCCCGCGACGCAGACGCCGTTCTCGGCCCTGGCCTTCGCCGAGCTCGCCGACCGCGCCGGCTTGCCCAAGGGGCTGCTGTCGGTGCTCACCGGCTCCGCCTCCCAGATCGGCGGCGAGATGACGAGAAGCCCTATCGTGCGCAAGCTCACTTTCACCGGCTCCACCGAAGTCGGCCGCACGCTGATGAAGCAGTCGGCCGACACCATCAAGAAGCTCTCGCTCGAGCTCGGCGGCAACGCGCCCTTCATCGTCTTCGACGATGCCGACATCGATGCGGCGGTCGAAGGCGCGATGGTCTCCAAGTACCGCAACACCGGCCAGACCTGCGTCTGCGCCAACCGCATCTACGTGCAGCGCGGCGTGCTCGAGGCCTTCACCGAGAAGCTGGTGGTCAAGGTCCATGCGCTGAAGGTCGGCGCCGGCACCGAGCCCGGCGTGACGCAGGGCCCGCTGATCGACGACAAGGCGGTGGCCAAGATCGAGGAGCATGTGGCCGATGCGGTGAAGAAGGGCGGCAAGGTCCTGGCCGGCGGAAAACGCCACGCACTCGGCGGCAACTTCTACCAGCCCACCGTGATCGGCGGCGCGACGCCCGGGATGCTGGTGGCGCACGAAGAAAGCTTCGGCCCGCTGGCGCCGATCTTCGCCTTCGACACCGAGGCCGATGCGATCGCCGCGGCCAACGACACCGAGTTCGGCCTGGCCTCGTACTTCTACAGCCGCGACGTCGGCCGCATCATGCGCGTGGCCGAGCAGCTGGAGGCCGGCATCGTGGGCGTGAACACCGGCCTGATCTCCACCGCCGAGGCGCCCTTCGGCGGCGTCAAGCAGTCGGGGCTCGGACGCGAAGGCTCGAAGTACGGGCTCGACGAGTTCCTCGAGATCAAGTATGTATGCCTGGCGGGGCTGGACAAGTAGCTCAATCCTTCATGCGCACGACGATCTTCCCGACATGCCGGCCTTCTTCCATGTATCGATGGGCATCGCTCATGCGGTCCAGGGGAAACATGCGGTCGATGACGGGAGAGATCCGGCCTGCCGCGACATGAGGCCACAGCGCGCGCCGGACGCCTGAGACGATCCGTGCCTTGGCCGCCAGCGGCCGGTCGCGCAAGGAGGTGGTGAAAAGAGAGCCGCGCTTGCCCATCATCTTGCCGAGCGGTATCTGTCCATCCCGGCCGCTTTGCAAGCCGATCATGGCGATGCGGCCATCGGGCGCGAGGGCGTCTATGTTCCTCGGCAGGTACGAGGCGCCCATGTTGTCGAGGATCACATCCGCGCCCCGGCCGCCGGTTTCCTTCTTCACCACGGCGACGAAGTCCTCCGTTCGGTACGAGATGGCGCGCTCGGCGCCGAGCGCCACGCAGCGCTCGAGCTTGTCGGCGCTCCCCGCTGTGGCGAACACGCGTGCATTCAAGGCCCGCGCCGTTTGAATGGCGAAGGTGCCGATGCCTCCCGCCCCGCCATGAACCAGAAGAACCTCTGCGGCGCAGAGCCCGGAAATGTCGAGCAGGTTGGACCACACCGTGCAGGCCGCTTCGGGCAATGCCGCCGCATCCACGAGATCCACGATCGGCGGGACGGGCAGCAGCTGGGTTGCCGGCGCGCAGACACGCTCTGCGTA
This sequence comes from Variovorax sp. LjRoot175, assembly GCF_964253805.1. Taxonomy (NCBI): domain Bacteria; kingdom Pseudomonadati; phylum Pseudomonadota; class Betaproteobacteria; order Burkholderiales; family Comamonadaceae; genus Variovorax; species Variovorax sp. LjRoot175. The sequence continues at coordinate 660,063 of NZ_CAXURY020000001.1, forward strand.
GGCCCCGCCTGCAACCAGCGCGCACACGCGGTCTCCGACCGCCCAATCCGCCACGTCCGGGCCGATCTCGAGAATCGTTCCGGAGCACTCGATGCCCAGAACTGCCGGCAAGGTCGTCGGCGTGCCGTAGCTTCCGCGCCGCTGCAGCAGGTCGGCGAAGTTCAACGCCGTCGCATGGACATCGATGACGACCTCCCCTGCGCCCGGACGAGGATCCGCAAGCCCGGCAAGCGACAGGACTTCCGGCTCGCCGGTGCGATCAAGAACTACCGCACGCATCTCCGCTCCTGCTGCAATACCATCAATTGCCCGCGTCGATCGTGACTTCCGCGAGCGCCTGCCGCCCGATGCCGTACTTCTGCAGCACCTGCTTGTAGCTCCCGTTCTTGATGGCAGCAGTCACGGCTGTCGCGACCGCGTCCCGCAGGGCAGGCTCGTTCTTGTCGAAGGCAAAGCCGAACAGCGTCTTGTTCAGGGGCTCGCCGACCAGGGCGTAGACGCCGGGCTCCTCATTCATCAGATAGGAGACGTACTCCGGGCCGAGAACCGCCGCGTCCAGCCGGCCCTGCTTGAGGTCGAGACGCGTCGCCGTGGCGCCGGCGGTTCCGTTGACCGTGGAGGCGGCCTTGCCCGCGCCGACGCAGTTCTTGTCGCTCCAGGCGATGGTCACCGGGTAGTAGCTGGTGGTCCGCGGCACGCCCACGGTCTTGCCGCAAAGATCGCCGGCGGCCTTGAGCGAATCCTTCTTGCCGCTGGTCGTGAAAGGCTGCGCGCCGGTGGCGAGGTAGTCGACGAATGTGAGTTTCTCGCGCCGCGAAGGCAGGTCCGTGAACGCCGTGCCGATCATGTGGATGCGGCCGGTCGCCAGCGAGGGCGAGAGCTGTTCGAAACTCATCTCCTCCCATTGCACCGAGACGCCCAGTTCCTTGGCGATGATTTCCACCAGCTCGACATTCACGCCGATGCGCTTGTTGGACTGGGGATCCTTGTAAGCCATCGGCGGATAGGTCGACTCGATGCCGACGACGAGGGTGCGCGTGGCCTTGATCTTTTCCGACAGAGGCGTTGCTGCGATCTGCGCCAGGGCGGCCGGCGGTCCCGACAGCGCCAGGCCGATGCCTGCGCATAGCGTGCACGCCCGAAGCGCGTGGACAAGGGAGGAGTGCTTCATTGCTGCGATTTCCTTTTTGTGGATGGGTTCGTTTCTTCAGGCCTGGTACTGGCCCGCCTGGGCCTCGATGAGCCGGCGCGCCGCCTGCCAGGTCAACTGCACGATCTCGGCGGACTCCCCGCTTTCGAACTGCTCGGCCGTCAAGGCCTGCACCTCGACGGGCGGTGTGCGAATCGGCATGCCACCCGCGAGCGCGTTCACCTGGATCTGGCACGCCCGCTCCAGGAACCAGAGTTCATGGAAGGCGTCGGCCACGGTGGCGCCGCCGACCAGCAAGCCGTGGTTGCGCAGGATCATTGCGTTGCAGCGCCCCAGGTCTGCGACCAGGCGCTCGCGTTCCCCGAGCTCGAGCGCGATGCCCTCGTAGTCGTGGTAGGCCAGCCGCCCGTGGAACTTCAGCGCGTGCTGACTGATGGGCAGCAGGCCCGCTTCCTGTGCTGACACCGCCGCGCCCGCAGCGGTATGGGTGTGGATCACCCAGTGCAGGTCGGCGCGCGCCGCGTGCACGGCCGAGTGGATCGTGAAGCCGGCCCTGTTGATGCGGAAGCGCGCATCGGGCGCACCGTGCGCGCGCCCGTCGACCACGTTGCCGTCGAGATCGATCTTCACGAGATCGGAGGCACGCATCTCCTCGAACAGCAGGCCGTAGCGGTTGATGAGAAAGTGCGCCTCCGGGCCCGGCACGCGCGCAGAGATGTGCGTGTCGATCAGGTCGGTCATGCGAAAGTGCGCGACCAGCCGGTACAGCGCCGCGAGTTCGCAGCGCGTCGCCCATTCCTCGTGGCCGATTCCTTCGGGAGGGTTATTCATGGGGTGTTCCTCTCAGCGAATCAACTCGTGCCGTTCGGACTGGCCGGCCAGGAGAGGCAGCAGCGCGCGGGCATCGTCGAGCTCGTCGAGGTGAAGGACGCGATCGGCCAGCGCATCGGCTTGCTCGGCCGGCAGCGCAATGGCGGCCAGTTCACTGAACTTCGCGCGCAGCGCGGCATCGCTCAATGGGTTGGCGGGTGCGCCGAGCGCAATCGGCACGTGATGCGAAACGCTCGCGCCACGCTGGGGCGTGACGCTGACCACCGGCTCGTCCAGCGCGGCCATCTCCGGGTCGACGTGCAGGCGGACCAGTGACATCGCGGCACTCAGGCGCGCATCCTTGCGTGCCGGCGCGAGATAGCGCGCGAGGCCGGCGTCGCCGAACACCCAGGCGATGGCGATCGCGTACGGCATGCTCATCTGCGCACTGGAGAGCGAGGCCAGGTCGCGCCCGCCGCACATGTCGTGCACGAACGCGCTGAGGCGCACGTCGATGCGGCCCACCTGCTGCGCCAGCCCCGGATTCGCCGCCATCAGATGCAGCACGGCGTCGATGGTCGAATGATTGCTGCGGCACGAAGCATGCGGTTTGATCGAGCAGCGCATCAGCTTCCAGACGCTGCCCGCCTCGGCCAGCAAGGCCTCGGGTTGCTTCGACGCGGACGCGAAGGCGTTGAAGAAGCCGCCCCACACATCGTCGAACACCTGCGTCGGACCGCTGACGCCCTGTGCCGCGAGCAAGGCTGCCGTGAGCCCGCCTTCCGCCGCCCGCCCGGCATGAAGGCGCTTGGTTTGCGATGCGTCGTGAATGAAAGCCCACAGCCCGCTGCTGAAGCTGGCGGCATGGCCGAATGCGGCCGCGGTCTCTGCCGCGTCGAGTCCCAGCAGATGACTTGCTGCTGCAGCAGCGCCGAAGGTGCCGCAGGTGGCGGTCGAATGCCAGCCCTTGCCGTTGTGCGCCGAATAGCCGCCGCAGGCCTCGAGCACGCGCCGTCCTATGTCGTATCCCAGCACGAAGGCGGTGATGAGATCGCGGCCGGAGACAGGCCGGGGCCGCGCGCGCCCGGCCGGCACGGTCAAGGCCGCGATGGCCGCGGGCAGCACGACGGCGCCCGAATGGTCGCAACCGCCGGTGTCGTCGAGCTCCAGCGCATGCGCCGCCACGCCATTGGCGAAGGCCGCGTCGCGTGCACCCAGCGAACGCGTCGTGCCCCACACCGGCGATGTTCCGGCACTGGGTTCGGCGCCGAGCATCTGCTGCACCTGGCGCGGCTCGAACGCGGCAGCGCCGGCCAGCGTCGCGCCGAAGGTATCGAGGATGTGGCGTTTGGCGCGCGCCACCACCTCGGCAGGCAGGTCGTCGTAGCGCGTGCCGGCGCAGAAGTGCGCCAGCTGCAGGGAAATGCTGTCGCTCATGGTGCGACGGAAGCTTCGTGAAGCGGTGAGAAGACGTCGACCGGATGGCCGGCCTCGTTCCCGGTGTGACGGCTGCTCCACCACGCGGCGACATCCCGTCCCGTCGCGACCCACACGTCGTCGTGCGCCAGCACGCCGGCGAGGAATTCGCGCAGCAGGTCGATGCGTCCCGCCGTGCCGATGATCTCGGGATGCAGGCGCAAGGGAAGGCACAGGCCGAAGCGGCGGAAGCCCGCGAAGTCCTGCTGCCAGTTGCCCAGCACCTCGCGGTACGACGCGATGCGCGGCTGGCCCACCGGCACCGGCGGATAGAGGTTGAAGGCGAAGTAGGGCTCGTCTTCCAGTTCGTAGTGGAGCGGAATCTCAACCAGCGCCTGCGCGGCATCGCCCGAGGGCGGATGCAGATAGGGCAGGTCGTCGCCGCGCCAGGACGAAGACCACCGGATGCCCGCCGCGCGCAGCTGCTGCGTGAAGCCTGGCGCCCAGTTGCCGAAGGGCGAGCGAAAGCCCACCGGCGCCTCGCCGATGACCTCGGCCAGCACGGCCTGCGCGGACAGCAGGCTGTCGCGTTGCTGCGCCTGGCTCAGCGCGTCGAAGTTCTCGCAGCCGAAGGATGCGTTGCCGATCTCGTGACCGGCCTCGTGAATGCGTCGCACCGTCGCGCGATGTTCGAGCGCGACGCTGCCGGGCACGAACCAGCTCGCGCCGAGCTTGAACTCCTCCAGCACGCCGAGCAGCCGGTCCACGCCGCGCCTGGCGCCGTACTGCCACACCGACAGGCTCTTCTCGCGCCCCGCCATCCGCGGCTCCTGCGCAAGGATGCCGGCAGCGTCGAAGAAGTCGACCGTGACGACGAAGGCCATCCGCTTGCCCTCGGGCCAGTGGCTGCGTGCCGGCGGCTTCATGCGAGCACCCTCGCGCCGGCATGCTGCTCGCGCCACCACTGCGCGACCTCGCCGCAACGGGCGAACCACACGCCTTCGCGGCTGCGCATGTGCTGGCACAGGCGTTCCAGCAGCAGGATGCGTCCGGGCTTGCCCGAGACCTTCGGATGGAACAGCGTCGTCATGCACAGGCCGTCGCGGTGCGAGCCGTCGAACTCGCGGCGCCAGTTGTCGAAGGTGGCGTCGTAGCTCGCGATGCGGTCGAGGCCGGCGGGATAGTCGGGGTTGCGCTGGTAGGCCAGCGATGCGTAGTCGTCCAGCTCCCAGCGGCCCGGGATCTCCACCAGGCTGCGGCCGCTGGCCGCATGCTCGATGAAGTAGGGCCGGTCATCGCCGCGCATGGAACTCGAATAGCACACGCCGGCGTCGAGCAGGATCTCGATCGTGTCCGCGCCCCAGTCGCCCGAGGGTGTGCGAAAGCCGGCGGGCGTGAGGTCCAGGTGCTTGCGGAACAGCGCGAGCGACAGCGCCATCACTTCCTGCTGGCGCTCGCGCGTCAGCTGCCAGAAGGCCTCGTGCCGATGGCCGTGGTAGCCGATCTCGTGGCCGCGTTCGACGATGGCGCGGATCTGCGCCGGCCAGTTCTCGAGCACCCAGGTCGGCACGAAGAAGGTCGCCGGCATGCGGTACTCGTCGAGCATGTCCAGCAGATAACCGACGGCGCGCCACGGGCCGTAGGCGCCGAGCGTGAAGAAGGAAGGATTGCGCCAGATCGAGCCGTCGAGCATCGCGTTGCCGGTGGGGCCGTCGACATCGAAGGCGAGCGCAACGCTCGATTGCACGCCTTCGGGCCAGAGACGGGACGGTGCGGCGTCGCCGATCGCTTGCACGGGCATGCGCTTCAGTTGGCGCTGTCGATGATCAGCTTGGGCACTGCGTAGTCGGCGAGGCCCCACTTGACGGCGATCTTCGCGTAGCTGCCGTCGGCGATGAGCTTGGTCATGGCCTCGCTCAGCTCGGCCACGAGCGCCTCGTTCTTGCGGCCGATCGCCAGGCCGACGTACTGGAAGGCGAAGGGCTTGCCGACCGTCGCGTACGTGTTCGGCTCCTGTCCCATGATGTAAGGCAGCGTTTCGCCGCCTTGCACCGCCGCGTCGAGGCGGCCCTGGCGCAGCTGGGTGCGCGCGTCGGCCGAGCCGTCGGTGCCCGTCACGATGATCGCCGGCTTGCCGGCCTTCACGCACTGGGCGTCGCTCCACTTGCCGATCTCGACCGGGAACGAGGTGCGGCGGCTCGCGCCCACTTTCTTGCCGCACAGCGCGGTCATGCTGGAGAACTCGGCCGCCCGCGCATTCGTCACGTAGAACTGCGGGCCGGTCTTCAGGTAGTCGATGAACTTGACCGCGTCGCGACGCTCCGGCAAGTCGGTCATGCCGGAAAGAATGATGTCGACGCGGCCGGTGGCGAGCGAGCTCATCATCTGGTCGAAGCTGGTTTCTTCCCATTTGATCGTGGTGCCGAGCTTGGCCGCGAGTGCCTCGCCCAGGTCGATGTCGAAGCCGCTCAGCTTGCCGCTGGCCGGGTCCTTGAACTCGAGCGGCGGGTAGTTGGAGACCACCGCGGCGGAGATCGGCGCGCCCTTGGCGCGTGCGGTTTGTGCCTGCGCCAGCGGCAGGACCAGCGCGAAGGATGCGGCGAGGAGGCTGAGACGTGTGAGTGGGCGGCAAGTCATGCGGGAGCTCCAGAGGTGGTCAAAGAAAAAAAGTCAGCCGCGAACGGCGGAAATGAACTCGCGGGTGCGCGGATGCTGCGGGGCGGACAGTACCTGTGCGGGCGTGCCGGTCTCGACGATCTGCCCCTGGTCCATGAACATCACGCGCGTCGCCACGTCGCGGGCAAAGCCCAGTTCGTGGGTGACGACGACCATGGTCATGCCGCTAGTCGCCAGGTCGCGCATGACCGACAGCACCTCGCCGACCAGCTCGGGGTCGAGCGCCGAGGTGGGCTCGTCGAACAGCATCAGCTGCGGCCGCATCGCCAGCGAGCGGGCGATCGCCACGCGCTGTTGCTGGCCGCCCGAGAGATCGATCGGGAAGGCCTCGCTCTTGTGGGCGAGGCCGACGCGATCGAGCAGCGCGCGCGCTTCGGCGAGCACCTCCTCGCGCGGGCGGCGCTGCACGCGCAGCGGGCCCTCGATCACGTTCTCCAGCGCCGTCATGTGCGGGAACAGGTTGAAGCGCTGGAACACCATGCCGGTCTTCAGGCGCTGGCGGGCGATCTCGGTTTCGGACAGCGCGTAGAGCTTGTTGCCCACCTGGCGAAAGCCGACCAGTTCGCCGTTCACCCAGAGCGCGCCGTCGGTCACGGTTTCGAGCTGGTTGATGCAGCGCAGGAAGGTGCTCTTGCCGGAGCCGGACGGGCCGATGACGCAGAGCACCTCGCCGGCGGCGATGTCGAGCGTGATGCCCTGCAGCGCCTGGAAGTCGCCGAAGCTCTTGCGCACGTCGACCGCGCGCACGATGGGATCGGTATGGCGCATGCTCACTGCCTTGCCGCAGCGCGCCCTGCGCCGCGTGCGTAGTAGGACTCGACGCGCGACTGCAGCAGCGAGAGCACCGTGACCACCACGATGTACCAGATGCCGGCCACGATCAGCAGCTCGATCACGCGGGCATTGGCGTAGTAGATGTTCTGCGCGTTGTGCAGCATCTCGGCGTACTGGATCACGCTGGCCAGCGAGGTCAGCTTGATCATGCCGACGAACTCGTTGCCGATCGGCGGGATGATCACGCGCATCGCCTGGGGCAGGATCACGCGGCGCAGCGCGAGCAGGCGCGGCATGCCGATCGACTTGGCGGCCTCGTACTGGCCGACGTCGACCGACAGCAGGCCCGCGCGCACCACCTCGGAGGTGTAGGCGCCCTGGTTGATGCCGAGACCCAGCAGCGCGGCGAGGAAAGGCGTCATCAGGTCGACCGTGCGCATCTCCCACAGGCCCGGGATCCCGATGGTCGGGAACACCAGCGCCAGGTTGAACCACAGGAGCAGCTGCAGGATCACGGGCGTGCCGCGAAACAGCCATGTGTAGCCGCGTGCCACCCAGCTCAGCACCGGATTGGCCGACACGCGCATCACCGCGGTGATCACGCCCAGCACGATGCCCAGCCCCATCGCCAGCACGCTCATCACGATGGTGTTGACCAGGCCGGTGAGTATCGATTGCGCCGTGAGGAACTTGCCGACGTACTGCCATTCGATCTTGCCGCGCGCAAAGGCGTTGAGCACGAACAGCAGCGCCACCACGATGAGCGTGGTGGCGATGTAGCGCCCCCAGTAGCGGCGCGGCACATGCTTCAGATGGGAAATGCCGGCCGGCGTGGACGCATCCGGCGGTGCGGTTGCTGCGGCCGTCAGCATCGCGGCCCCGTGTAGTCGGCGATCCACGCGCCATGTTCCGCGAGCCGGGTCTTCAGGCGTGCGATCTGCTCGCGCACGCGCTCCGGCGCGGTGCCGCCCTGGCCGTGGCGCGCCGACACGGCGGCTTCGAGCGTCAGGTGCTCGAGCACTGCGGGCTTGAGCCGCGGGTCGACCTCGGCCAGCAGCAGGGCGGAGACATCGCTCAGTTCGATCTGCTTCGCTTCGCAGGCCTTGACCAGCGCGCCGGTGATCTCGTGCGCTTCGCTGAAAGGCACGCCGTTCACCGCCAGCCAATCCGCCACCTCGGTGGCGAGCGTGAAGCCCAGCGGCGCCTGGCGCTTCAGCTGCTCGACATCGACGCGCATCGTCCGGATCATTCCGGCCATGGCCGGCAGCACCAGCGACAGGGTGTCGATGCTGTCGAAGGCCGCGCTCTTGTCTTCGGCCAGGTCGCGGTTGTAGGCCAGCGGCAGCGACTTCAGGGCAGAGAGCATTCCCGTCAGGTTGCCGATCAGGCGGCCGGCCTTGCCGCGGCTCAGTTCGGCGATGTCGGGGTTCTTCTTCTGCGGCATGATCGAACTGCCGGTGCAGTAGCCGTCGTCCAGCTCCACCCACCGGAACTGCCGCGATGACCACAGGACCACCTCTTCGGACAGGCGCGACAGCTCGACCGTGAGCATGCTGGCGACGAACAGGAACTCGCACACGTGGTCGCGCGCCGCGACCGCGTCGATCGAGTTCTCGCACGGTGCGTCGTAGCCGAGCTCCATCGCCGACAGCTCCGGCGAGCGGCAGATCGCCGAGCCGGCCAGCGCGGCGGCACCGAGCGGCGAACGTGCGCTGCGGCGGTCCCAGTCGATCAGCCGGTCGATGTTGCGGCCGACGGCCTGGGCATGCGCCATCAGGTGATGCGCGAACACGATGGGCTGCGCGGGCTGCAGATGGGTGAAGCCGGTCGACAGCGTGCCGATGTGCAGCTCGGCCTGCGCCACGAGCGCGTGCTGCAGCTCGAGCACGGCGCTGGCGAGGGTGCGCGCCCGGTCGCGCAGGTACAGCTTCAGGTCGTTGGCGGCCTGGTCGTTGCGCGAGCGGCCGGCGCGCAGCTTGCCGCCGATGGCGCCGAGCCGCAGGGTCAGCACGCGCTCGAGGAAGGTGTGCACGTCTTCGTCGGCTTCGGAGGGATGCAGGTCGCCGGCGGCGTACTCGCGCTCGACGGCATCGATGGCCGCGAGGAGCTGGGTCAGCTCGTCGGCCTTCAGCACGCCCGCGCGCTGCAGCTCGCGAGCATGGGCGCGGGAGCCGGCCAGGTCGTAGGGCACGAGCCTGAAGAAACTCGGCTCCGATCGCGACAGCGCCTTCAGTGCCGCCGACGGTTCCGACCTGAAACGGGCTCCCCAAAGACGCTGCGTGGCACTCGCTTCTTGCGCTTCCATATCGTTACCACAAAGTGACAATGGGCTGCATCGTAGTAAGAATGACCAGCGCTGGAAAACGAGATTAAGAACCGGGTTGCCTGCAAAAAATCTCAGCATCCGGAGGACACGGCCCTGCCGAAACTGCGGGGAAACGAGGGTTGTGGCCTGAACCTTGCTGGCATCCCATCCCCCATGGACAAACCCACAGAAGAACACTCCGTGCACGACATTGCGAAGCGCCTGGCGGTGCGCAGCCGGCTGCCTCCGCTCAATGCCTTGCGAGCCTTCGATGCCACTGCCCGCCACCTGACCGTGGTCAAGGCTGCCGACGAATTGAGCGTGACGCCGAGCGCTGTCAGCCATCAGCTGCGCACTTTGGAAGACGCACTCGGCGTGCAGCTGTTCACGCGCAACAAGACGCGCCTGAAACTCACTCCCCACGGCGAGGCGTTGCTGCCCTCGATCCGTGCGGCCTTCCAGATGATTGCTTCCGCGGCCGCCAGGCTGGGCGACAGCGTGATGATGGGCGACCTGGTGGTGTCGGTGCCGGTCGGGCTCGCCTCGCGCCTGCTGACGCGTCACATCGGCGAATTCATGGTGGCGCATCCGGATGTGCGGCTCAAGCTGATCGCCTCCAACGAGGACAAGGAGGTCTACCTGCCCTCGGTCGACCTGTGCATCCGCTACGGCACGGGCATCTGGCCCGAGCGGCAGGTGCGGCTGCTGAGCCATGTCGAGTTGTTCCCCGTCTGCAGCCCCGCGATGATCAACGGGCCGGTGGGAGTGCGGGCGCTCGACGACCTGAAGCATCACATGCTGTTGTGCGAGGACGGCGGCACCGAGTGGACGCGCTGGCTGCTCGCGGCCGGCATGCCGGCCAGCGGCTTTCGCATGACCGAGATGGGCAACGCGCACATCGCGATCGAGGCGGCACTTCATGGCCAGGGCGCGGCCCTGGGCGACAGCCTTCTGGTGGGCGACGACCTGGCCGAAGGCCGGCTCGTGCGGCTGTTCGAGAACCGCATTCCGGCCAAGCACGCGTACTACCTCGTGTGCCGCCACGAAGTGTGCGAGAACCCGCTGGTCGCGGGCTTCACCGATTGGATCCTCGGCAAGGTGCGAACCGGCGAATAGGCGCGCCACGCCTCGGCTTCAGTCGCGGTACACGACGCCGGGCAGCACGCACAGCATCTCGAACGCGAGGTTGGCGCCGACCAGCGCCGTCGTTCCGTGCGGATCGTAGGGCGGCGAGATCTCGACCAGGTCGGCGCCCACCAGGTCGAGGCCACGCAGGCCGCGGATGATCTCCAGGCCCTGGTGCACCGTCAGTCCGCCGATCTCCGGCGTCCCCGTGCCCGGCGCGAAGGCGGGGTCGAGGCCGTCGATGTCGAAGCTGAGGTAGACCGGCCCCTTGCCCACACGCTCCACCACTTCCTTCATCAGCGGGACCAGGCTCTTGTGCCAGCACTCCTCGGCCTGCACCACGCGAAAGCCCTGCTCGCGGCACCAGTCGAAATCGTCGGCGTGGTAGCCGGTGCCGCGCAGGCCGATCTGCACCACGCGCCGGCAGTCGAGCAGGCCCTCTTCCACCGCGCGGCGGAAAGGCGTGCCGTGAGCGATCTTCTCCCCGCCCATGGTGTCGTTCACGTCGGCATGCGCGTCGACGTGGACCACGCCGATCGGGCCGTGGCGCTTGTGCATCGCACGCAGGATCGGCAGCGCGATGGTGTGGTCGCCGCCGATGCTGATGGGGCGGCAGCCGTTGGCGATGATGGCGTCGTAGGCCGTGGCGATGCGGTCGATCGAGTCGAAGATGTTGTAGGCGTTGGTGGCCACGTCGCCGATGTCGGCGACCTGCAGCGAGTCGAAGGGCGCGGCGCGCGTTGCCATGTTGTAGGGCCGCAGCAATACGGACTCGCTGCGTACCTGGCGCGGGCCGAAGCGGGCGCCCGAACGGTTGGAGGTGCCGAGGTCGAAGGGCACGCCGACGAAGCAGGCGTCGAGGCCTTCGGTCGTTTCCTGGAAGGGCAGTCGCATCATCGTCGCGATGCCCGCGAAACGCGGCACGGCGTCGCCGCTGAGCGGCTGGTTGAAGCCTGTGCGTTCAGGATGGAGGTGCGAGGATGGCATGAGCGAACCGGGCGATGGGATCGAACGATCATAGGAAGACGCGCGCGCAGCGGACTTCGAAAATCTCAGCATCTCGGCTTAGATTTATTGCGCCGGCTTGGTTCCCTGCTGCCTAGCATTGGTGGATTCGCCCGACGCTCCCTACCGGATGACCGCCACCGCACCCCATATCTTCTTCAGCAGCAACCTCGATTCACCGCAAGCCTGGCGCGAAGCCTTGGCGCGGCACCTCGGCGACTTCAGCTTCACGGTCGGGCCGCATTGCGCGGATCCGGCCGCGATCGATGTCGCATTGGTCTACAAGCCGCCGAAGGAGGGCCTGCTGGCGTTCAGGAACCTGCGTGCCGTGGTTTCGCTGTCGGCCGGCATCAACCAGTTCTCCCCCGCGATGCTGCCTGCGGGCGTGCCCTTGTCGCGGTCGATCGATTCGACGCTCACGCAGCACATGATCGCGTATGCGAAGGCCGCCGTGTACCGCTATCACCGAAGGTTCCACGTGTTCGAGCGCAATTCGCGGGAAAGCGCATGGCGCTTCGAGCTGCCGAAGTCGAATGCCGAGACCACCGTGGGCGTCCTGGGCCTGGGCGAACTCGGTAGCGCCGTCGCCAGCGCGCTGGCCGTCGATGGTTTCGGCGTTCAGGGCTGGAGCCGCAGGGCGAGAGATCTGCCGGGCATCCGGACCCACGCCGGCGACGCCGGCCTGCACGCGATGGCAGCCGGCGTGGACATCGTCATCAATGTCCTGCCGCTGACCGATGCCACCGAGGGCATCCTCTCGGGGCGCTTGTTCGCGAGCTTCAGGCAGGGCGCCTTCCTCATCAACATGGGGCGAGGCGGGCACCTTGTCGAACAGGATCTTCTGAGCGCCCTCGACGAGGGCCGCATCGCCGCGGCCACGCTCGATGTCGTCCAGGTCGAACCCTTGCCCGAGGGGCATCCGTTCTGGGCCCACCCCGGCATCCTGATCACGCCGCACATCGCCGGCATCACCTCGCCAGAATCGGCCGCGCCGCAGATTGCGGAGAACATACGCCGCGCGATGCGAGGCCAAGGCTTGCTGAATCAGGTCGACTGGGCGCGAGGCTACTAGAACAGGTCGACCCGCGCGCGCGGGCGCATGAGAGTTTTAACGTGCGGATTGACTGAATTCGATGCATCGCCGGGCCAGCACTTGGGCCGGGTCAATGACGGGGACCCGCTTGCCCTGGACCTCGTAGTCGAGGTTCTGCTGAATCAGCAGCGGAAGCTCGGTGCATCCCAGAATCACCACCTCTGCACCGCTACTCACCAGGTGCCCGATCGCGTCCTCTACCGCGGCCCGGCAGTGATCGTCCAGGAAGCCTGCCTTGACGCCTCCGGGTCCGTAGATGACCTCCATGATCTGCTGCTGGACGACAGGCTCAGGCGTTGTCACTTGCCGCATCGCGCGTTCGATCTCGTCGTGATAGACGCGGCTCGCAACGGTCCCGGTGGTCGCGAGCAGGCCGATGTTCCTGAGGCCCGCGTACTCCCTCGTGATGAATTCGACCGTCTCCCGCAGCATGTGGACGATCGGGATGTCCAGCATCGGCTGGATGTATTTCACGAACGCATGGGCTGTATTGCAGGGAATCGCGATGATGTCGGCGTCGGCATCCTGCAGCTTCTTGCACGTGGCATACAACGCCAGCGTCGGATCGAGACCATCCCGAATCAGGTATTCGGTGCGGTCTGGAATCTGAGGGTTCTGCTCCACCACGAACTTGAGGTGGTCCTGATCCCGTGCCGCGGGTGTCGCCCGAACCAGGTTGTCAAGAAAGCTGACCGTGGCGGCCGGCCCGACGCCGCCCAGCACACCGATCTTGAACGGCCGCGTTCCGGAGGCATGGTTGGCTTCTGCGGCGAACTCGGCGTAGACCTGGTTCGAGTCGACGACCGCGAGGCCGGCCGCCGCGGCCTTGCTGTGCAAGCTGTCCATTGCGACGCACAGCACGGTACTTCCGACCAGAACCAGTTCAGCGCCCTGATCCGCAAGGTCGTCGTACGCGCGCTCGACAGCCTGAAGATCCGCCGCCGACACTGCATATCCCCCGAGGGATGAGGCACTCAGTGTTTCGATCGTTGCGGTGAGCTCCCGCAACGCCGTGGCGCGCGGGTAGATCAATTCCAGGGCTCCGCCGTCGAAACGGCTTTCGAACAGGCCCAGCGACTTGACCGAAGCCGATGCGAGCACGCCGATTCTTCGCACGCGCGGGTACTGGCTCGACACATGCTTCGCCAAGGCGTCAAGCATGCTCACGATCGGCGTTTCGGAGACCGGTGCCAGCTCGGACGCGAATCGATGGGATTCGATCGTCGGCAGCAACACGCCCGCGAGATCGGTATCGTCCATCCGCCAGATCGAGTCGAAGAGGGCGATCTTGCCGCGCTCGATCTCGGCTTCGCAGGTCGCAGGTGCATCCTCGAATGCCGAATCCGGATCGAGCACGACTCGGTACTTCCGGGGCGCCTGGGCAGCGCAGATCGCTTCCATCTTCGCGGCGATATCGGCCGCCCCGAGATGCTCGGGCGGACCGACGACGAGAAGTGATCGGAGCCTCGGTGTCATGGATGGAGATTCTGATTGGCGAGACGCCCTTTGTCGCATTGAAAGATGGCTGCAAACCATTAAGTGATCTAATACCCTGACTGCACAAGATTGATCATGCGGCTCAAGCACATCGAGGTCTTCAACGCGATCATGCTGACCGGAACGGTGAGCGGCGCGGCTCGCCTGCTTCACGTCACACAGCCCGCCGTCACCTTGACGCTGCAGCACGCCGAGTTGCAGCTGGGCTATGCACTGTTCACTCGCCAGCGCAACAGGCTGGTGCCCACCAGCGAGGCCCAGGCGCTCTATCCGGAAGTGCAGTTGCTCGTGTCGCGGCTCGAATCCGTGCGGCGGCTTTCCACCAGCCTGCGCCGGGGCGGCCGCACCGAGTTGCGCCTGCTGATCGTTCCCTCCCTGGCCGTTCGCGCGCTGCCGGATGCCTTGAAGCTGTTTCGCAAGCGCTACCCCGACCTGGCCGTGGCGATACGAATGCTGCACTCGCACGAGGTGACCCAGGCGATTGCGCTGCGCGAAGGCGATGTGGGCATCGTCTATGGCGCCATCCAGCATCCCGGCGTCCAGCAGGTCCCCATCGCCGCGGGCCGTCTGGTCTGCGTGTCCCTCCGGTCCGGGCGCGCGAGCGACCGGCGTACCACGGTGGAGTTGACCGAGCTCATGCGCAGCGGCTTCATCCGCATCGACGAGCGCGATCCGATCGGCGCCATGCTGGCCGAGCAGTGTGCCCACCATGGCGGGGAGCCCGAAGGCGGCCTGACCGCGCAGACGCATCACATTGCCATGGTGTTTGCCGAACAGGGGCTCGGGCCGGCCATCGTCGACTCGTTCACGGCAGCCGCCACCACCAGTGATGCCTTGCAGGTGCGCACGCTGCTGCCGGAAGTACCGGTCAGCGTTCAGGCGCTGTTGCCGCAGGGGGAACGATCGCCGAAACAGGCCGCTGATTTCATCGAGGCCTTCAAGGCGGTCATCGTCAGCGCCCCGTCCGGTTGAGCCTCCTGCGCCAGGAGCAAGGCCCGAGGCCTACGCCCTTCGCGCTAGACCGTATTGCGAATAGGCGACCCCTGAGGCCACTCCTAGACTCCCGCGACGAGGTCTGAGAGGCGCGCACTTCCGCTGCGTCGCGGCTTGCGCCAAGCGGGCCTACAGACTGCGCGCGGGGGTCGAATGCAAGGTTCTTCGAGGTTCGTGTGGGCGCACTCTGCGCGCAAGTGGATCGCAGGCGCTCTCGGACTCGGGGCGCTCGTGGGCTGCCAGTGGGCCATGGCGCAGGCACCCGATGCCGAGGCGGCGGCCAGCAAGCAGGAGCAGGCGCGGCTCGCCGACACCGACACGCTGCTCGCGCTCACCAACGACGGCGCGGTGCTCTATGCGCAGGACAGCCCCAAGCTCTCGGGCTATCAATACTGCAGCCAGGCGGTGGCGCTGGCCGAGGCCGGCGAGTTCCGCCAGAGCGTGCGCGCCGCGAGCAAGGCGCTGCACCTGGCCAACGCCACGCGCGACCCCAACCTGCTCGCGATGGCGAACCGCGATCTCGCCATCGTCTACAGCTACTCGGGCCAGCTCGAGAAAGCCGAGGAGTTCGCGCGCGAGGCGCTCAAGCATCCGGCGCGCGATCCCAAGCTGGTCGTCGGGCCGGTGCACAAGGTCATCGGCGACGTGCAGACCCGGCGCGGCGACTATGCCGGCGCGGTGCAGAGCTACGACACCGCGCTCGCCAACAGCTCGCAGCGTTATGCGCCGCTGGTGCAGTCCTCGCTCGTCAATGCGCTGATCGAGTCGGGCGAGCCGGCACGCGCGCGCCAGCTGTTCGGCACGCTGCCGCCGCCGCGCGAGGCGCCGCTGGCCGCGCAGCTCGAGCGCACGCGCGCGCGGCTGCTGCTGGCCGAGAACAAGCCGGCCGAGGCGCGCGACCTGTACCTGCAGCTGACCACACGTTCGGTCGGCACCGACAGCGGCTACTACCAGCTCTGGGCCTGGGACGGCGTGGCGCGCAGCGAACTCGCGCTGGGGCAGAAGCAGGCCGCGGCCGAGGCGGTGGGCCGCGCGCTCGGCGGCGTCGATGCAGTGCGCGCGAAGTTCCGCAGCGAAGAATTCAAGATGGGTTTGTTCTCCGATCTGCAGGCCGTGTTCGAGCGCGGGGTCGGCCTCTACAGCGAGGTGGGCGATGCGCGCCAGGCCTTCGAACTCAGCGAGCGCAGCCGCTCGCGTGCGCTGCTCGACGCGGTGCGCGGCCGGGCCCGCGTGAGCAGCGAGGCGGCCGCGACCGTCGACCTCGCGACCCTGCAGCGCACGCTGGCGCCCGACGAACGCGTGCTGCAGTTCCATGCGCTGCCCGACCGCCTGCAGGCCTGGGTGGTCAGCCCCTCCGGCATCGAGGCGAAGAGCATCGCGATCAAGCGCGACGACCTGACCGAACTGGTCGAGACCTTCCGCAACTCGGTGGTGCGCGGCCGGCGCGCCGCCATCGCCAATGCCGACAAGCTGGGCGCCGCGCTGCTCGGTCCGCTCGCGTTGAAACCGGGCGAGCGCCTCATCATCGTGCCGCACGGGCCCTTGCATTACCTGCCTTTCCAGGCGCTGCGGCTGAACGGGCGCTACGTGATCGAGACGCATCCGGTCTCGGTCGCGCCCTCGATGAGCATCGCGGTGCAGCTCGCGCAGCGCTCGCCGCGCGTCGACGCCGCGCTCATCGCCTTCGGCAATCCGCGCATCGAAGACAAGTACGACCTGCCCGGCGCCGAGGTCGAGGTCAAGCAGCTCGCGCAGCTCTTCCCGCGCAACAACGTCTACATGGGCGCCGCCGCCACCAAGACGCAGTTTCGCGACGTGGCCTCGCGCGCACCGCTGATGCACGTGGCGGCCCATGCCGAAGCCGACCAGGTCGATCCACTCTACTCGCGCATCCTCCTGGCCAACGAAGGCGGCAAGCAGAACTTCCTGGAAGCGCACGAGATCCTCGGCCTGCCGATGCAGGGCACCGCGCTGGTCACGCTGTCGGCCTGCGAGTCGGGGTTGGGCCGCATCGCGCAGGGCGACGAGGTGCTGGGCTTCACGCGCTCCTTTCTCTCCGCAGGCACGTCGAGCCTGATCTCCTCGCTGTGGCCGGTGTCGGACGACGCCACCGCCATTCTCATGAGCACGCTCTATGCCGAACTGGCCAAGGGCAGGGACATCCAGCAGGCCATGCAGGCCGGGCAGCTGGCCGTATTGAAGGAACCCCGCATGTCGCATCCGTTCTTCTGGGCCCCGTTCAACCTGATCGGCAACTGGCGGTTGAAGGTGGGGAGCCCGGCATGAGGGGCGTCGGCTCGGTGGTGGCTGTCGCGCTGGCGCTGGCCGCGCAGGTCGCGCAGGCCGCGGACGAAGAGGCCACGACGCTGCTGCCCACCCAGGATCCGTGCGGCAGCTGCGACCGCCAGGTCGCGCAGGCCTCGCCCGCGCCGCAAAGCCTGCCCGCGCCGCCCGTGCCGGCGGCCGCGTTCCGCCTCAACGACCTGCGCCTCAACGGCGTCAAGGCGCTCAGCAACGAAGAGCTGCAAAGCATCACGCAGCCCTACATCGGCCGCGACGTGACGCTCGGCGATCTGGAGGCGCTGGCGCAGGCCATCACCGCCAGGTACCGCGAGCGCGGCTATTTCCTCGCGCAGGCGGTGGTGCCGGTGCAGACCGTGCAGGGCGGCGTGGTGGAGATCAGCGTGATCGAAGGCCGGCTCGGCAAGATCGACGTGATCGTGGCGCCCGATGCGCCGATCGCCGAGGCCCGCGTGCGCGCCTTCCTCGCGCCGGTGCAGCCGGGGGACGCGGTCAGTGCGCAAAGCTACGAACGCGCGATGCTGCTGCTGTCGGACCAGCCCGGCATCCGTGTCGCCTCCGGCTTGCAGGAAGGCACGCAGCCCGGCACCACCGATCTTTCGGTCGAGGTGACGGCGGCGCGGCGCTGGGTCTTCACCGCCGAGGCCGACAACCACGGCACCAAGGAGTCCGGCCGCTACCGCGTCGGTGGCAGCGCGCGCTGGCTCAGTCCCTTCGGCATCGGCGACAACCTCGACATGCGCGCGATGGTGTCCAACGACAACGGGCTGGTGTTCGGCCGCGTGGCCTACGAGGCGCCGATCGGCAGCAACGGGTGGCGCGCCGGCGTGGGCCTGGCGCGCGTCAACTACGAGCTCGGCGGCCAGTTCGCCGACCTCGATGCGCAGGGCACGGCCAACGTGCTCGACTTCTCGCTCAACTACCCGCTGATCCGCCAGCGCCAGCAGAACCTGTTTCTGCGCCTGGGCGCCGACGTCAAGGACCTCGAGGACGAGTTCGGTGCGGTGGGCTTCACCACGAAGAAGCGGGTGCAGGGCCTCGGCCTCGGCTGGACCTGGGAGCGGCGCGACGAGGTGCTGGGCGGCGGCTACTGGGCCAGTTCCGGCACGCTCTACCGCGGCAAGCTGGACATCCGCGATCCGCAGACCCTCGCGTTCGACCAGAGCCTCGGAGGCCACCGCACCCAAGGTGATTTCACCAAGCTGAGCTTCCTGGTCTCGCGGCTGCAGGCCATCGTGCCGCGCCATTCGCTCTACCTGTCGCTCGGCGGCCAGTGGGCCAGCAAGAACCTCGATGCCTCGGAAAAGCTCGCGCTCGGCGGCGCGCGCGCGGTGCGCGCCTATCCCTCGGGCGAGGTGCTGGCGGACGAGGGCGTGATCGGCATCGTCGAATGGCGCTGGTCCTACAACGAGGAGCTCACGCCCTTCGTGTTCTACGACGCGGCGCGCGGCAAGCTGGCGCGCGACCCGGCGCTCTTCGACGGCGTGAACCGCCTGAGCCTGCGCGGCTACGGCATCGGCGTCTCGTGGGCGCGGCCCGGCAACTTCGCCATCAACGCGACGCTCGCCTGGCGCGACGGCACCCGGCCGGCGCAGACCGACGGCGGCGGCCGCAATCCGCGGCTCTACGTACAAGCGCAGAAAGCGTTCTGACATGAAACACCCCCGCAACTCCGCGCGCTTCAGCATGCGTCCCGTGGCGCTGGCCATGGCGTGCATGGGCGCCGCACCGGCCTTCGCGCAACTGCCGAGCTGGAACAACTTCCAGGTGCGCGGCGGCGCCGTCGCGGTCGGCGTGCCGACGGCCGGCGGTACGCAGCTGGGCATCGTGCAGGGCACGCAGCGCGCCATCGTCGACTGGCAGGGCTTCTCCATCGGCCCGGGCCATGCGGTCAACATCGCGCAACCGGGCGCCAGCAGCGTGCTGCTCAACCGCGTCACGGGCAACGAGCTTTCCACCATCGCGGGCGCGTTGAATGCCAATGGGCGCGTGTTCCTGGTCAATCCCAACGGCGTGTTGTTCGGCAACGGCGCGAGCGTGAATGTCGGCGGGCTGGTCGCGTCGACGCTCAAGATGAGCACCGGCGACAGCGCTTTCATGAGCGGCACCGAGCGCTTCGAATTCAAGCAGGACGGCACTGCCTTCGGCACGGTCGAGAACCGCGGTGGCATCAGGGCGCAGGGCGGCGGCACCATCGCGCTGATCGGCGCGCAGGTCAGCAACAGCGGCAGCATCGTCGCGCAGGGCGGCACCGCCGGGCTGGTGTCGGGCGACACGGTGACGG
Source organism: Variovorax sp. LjRoot175 (assembly GCF_964253805.1). Lineage (NCBI taxonomy): Bacteria > Pseudomonadati > Pseudomonadota > Betaproteobacteria > Burkholderiales > Comamonadaceae > Variovorax > Variovorax sp. LjRoot175. Next base: position 679,492 of record NZ_CAXURY020000001.1, read on the forward strand.
TCGATTTCGCGGGCGACGGGCTCACCACCTTCAAGGTCTCGTCCGGCCTCTACAGCGGCGTCGCCAACAGCGGCGTGGTGCAGGCCGATGGCGGGCGCGTCGTGATGATGGCGACCGCGGGCAGCGAACTCGCGCAAGGCGTGGTCAACACGCGCGGCGTGCTGCGCGCCGATTCTCTGGCTTCGCGCAACGGCGAGATCGTGCTCGACAGCGGCGGCTCGGCAACGGGCGTCACCATCAGCGGCGGTCTGCTGTCCGCCGCCGGCAACGGCGCAGGTCTGACGGGCGGCTCGGTCGACGTCAAGGGGCGGACGATCCTGCTGCAGCCCGGCGCGCCGGACGATGGCGGAGTCATCGATGCCGGCGGCGGCGCCGGCGGCGGCCGCATCCGGCTGCAGGCCACGGCGGTCGGCGGCGATCCGCAGACCGGCGCGATCGCCGTCGCCGCGGGCAGCCGCATCAGCGCCGATGCCACCGTGGCCGGCAATGGCGGCGACATCCGCCTGATGGGCGAGCGCACGCTGCGCGCCCACGGGACGCTTACGGCCCGCGGCGGGCCGAACGGCGGCGACGGCGGCTACATCGAGACCTCGGGCGGCTACGCCATGCCGGCAGGCGAGAGCAACGGCGGCATCGATCTCGCGGGCCTGCGCACCGACGCGTCGGCACCGCGCGGCACCGCGGGCACCTGGCTGATCGATCCCTTCAACGTCACCATCGTCAACGGCGCGGCCGACGGCGGCCTCACGAGCAATCCTTTCGCCCCGATCGCCGACTCCACCATCCAGGACGGCGACATCAACAACGCCCTCAACGGCGGCACCAGCGTGCGCATCACCACCGGCAATCCCGCCGCCGGTGCGGCGACCGTCGGCGACATCGTGATGGACGACGTGCGGATCGAGTACAGCGGCAACAAGGGCGCGCTCACCTTCCAGCTCGATGCCCATCGCAGCGTGCGCGGCAACGGCGCCTCGGTCATCGCGTCGATCGGCGATCCGCTGAACGTGATCTTCAACGCCGATGCGAACGGCGCCGGTGCCGCCGTCGGCGGCGGCCAGGTCAGCTTCGACGGCGCCATCTACACCAACGGCGGCATCGTGTCGATGAACGGCGCCTGGGCCAACGCCAGCAACGAGATGTGCAGCATCTGCCTGACCGGCGCGCTGATCGACACGCGCACCGGCAACCAGCAGCTGATCCCCGGGACTCCTGGGTTCTATACCGGCGGCAGCAACGCAGGCACGGGCGGCTCGGTGCAGCTCACCGGCGTCAGCACCGGCCCGAGCAACGGTGCCACGACCAACGGCGCGGTGTTCTACCAGAACAGCACGATCACCACCGCCACGGGCAACGTGACGATCTTCGGCAGCCACAGCGCGGGCAGCGGCGTCCAGATCGAAAACTTCGGGGCCAGCGCCACCATCGTCACCACCAGCGGCAACGTGTCGGTGACGGGCATCGGCAGCTTCACCAGCAACAGCTCCGAAGCGCCGGGCCACGGTGTCGTGATCAACGGCGAAACGATCACCACCGTCGACGGCAACATCACGGTCACGGGGCGCCGGCTGGCCGGCGGCACGGCCGGCAACGGCGTGCTGCTGCGCGACGGCGCGCTGCTGCAGACCACCGGCAGCGGCGACATCATCGTCACGGGCCAGTCCGACGGCGGTGCCGCGGGCGTGAACATCGCGCCCGCGGCATCGGCGACCGCACCGCCGGCCGGCCGCATCGACGGCAACCGCAACGTCGTGCTGCGCGCGGTCAACGACGGCAGCACCGATGCGCTCGCGATCGGCGGCACGGTGCGCGCGGGCAATGCGCTCGACCTGCGGCCCGGCGGCGTGGACCTCGCGGGCAACGCGCTGGACCGCCCGGACGTGCCGATCACGCTCGGCGGCACGGCGGCCACCGGCTTCGCGGTCTCGGCCGCCGAGTTCACGCGCCTCACCACGCCGACCATCGTGGCCGGCAGCAACGCGCATGCGGCCAACATCGATGTGGTGGGCCCGCTCGCGCTGGCTTCGGCGCTCACGCTGCAGAACGGCGCGGGCGGCAATATCAACCTCGGCGCGGCGGTGTCGACGCCGCAGCTCGGCCTCTTGAGCGCCGGCAACATCACGCAGGCGGCTGCTGCTGCGATCGCGGCCGGCACCCTGCTCGCACGCTCGACCGGCGGCAACGTGGAGTTGCGCAATCCGCAGAACAACGTGGGCACGGTCGGTGGCGGTGCGGCGGGAAGCTTCGCCTACGTGGATGCAGACGCGGTCACCGTCGGGCCGGTGACGGTGACCGGCTTCGACGCCGCGAGCAACCTGCCGCAGCCGGTCTCCGCCACCTCGATGGCGGCCGACACCGTGTTCGTGCGCACGCTCGCCGGCGACCTCTCGCTCGGCACCAACGTCACGAGCGGCAGCGGCACCGACCTGGTGGCGGCAGCGCGTTTCCAGAATCTCGGGGCCTTCACCATCGCCGGCGCGCCCTGGCGCGTCTGGGCCGACACCTGGGTCGGCGAGACGCGCGGCGGGCTCGCAGGCTCGGGCCTGCTGCCCAATCTCTACCACTGCGCCTACCAGGGCCTCTGCACGGTGACGATTCCCGCCGGTGCCAACCACTTCATCTACGCGCAGCAGCCGAGCGCCGTCGTCCTCGTCCACAACGCCGCGCGGCCCGGCGGCGTGCCGAATCCGCTGTTCACCTACAGCATCACCGGCCTGATCCTCGGCGACACCGGCGCCGGTTTTGCCGGCGCCGTGTCGAGCCCCGCCACGCAATTCAGCCTGCCGGGCAGCTACCCGATCAACGGCAGCTTCAGCTCGGCCGAGGGATATGCGGTCAGCGTGGTGCCGGGCGTGTTGACGGTGGGTGGACTCGTGGAACTGATCAAGCCCGACGTGGTGCGCGAGAACCAGAGCACCTGGCTCTACGATCGCAACATCGGGCCGGCGCCGATCTGCCTCGCGACCGGGCCGCTGGGCGGCGACCGCGCCGCGCAGGGCGGCGACGTGCTGGCGCGCGAATGGTCGCGCGTGCGCTCGCGGCCCAATCTCACCAATTGCATCGACACGGAGCGCCGCAACGGCTGCGCCGACTTCTGAGGCACCTTGCGTATCCGTTCGGGCTGAGCTTGTCGAAGCCTCCTGTCCGGAGTCATAGTGGGTGAGCCTTGGTCAAGTTGCTGACCCGGCCTGCTCACAGTTCGTGAGCTTTCGTTAGCCTCGCACCGCGCTCCTGAAGGCAGCCGAAAGCGCGGCAAGCGCATCGCGCGGCCGGCCGTCCTTGACCCTTGTGTGAAGCAGAACTGGCAAGCGCGGTAAATCGGGAAGCCCGAGCTTGGCGCCCACGTCAACTGCGCCAAATGGCAGCATGCGCGGAGCCAATGCAGCAACGCCCAGCCCGGCCATGACGGCCGCAGCGACCGCCGCAACGCCGCCGCCGACGAAAATTTCTGTCCAGGGCACGGCTGCCGCATCGAGAAGCTGCCCGGCCATCACACGCACGCCGCAGGGCTCGGCAAGCGTGGCAAGCGGCAGGGGCTCGCCCGCGCGATGCTGCCAGCTTGGCGCTGCGAACCAGCCGAATTTTTCTTCGGTAAGAATTTCCCCGTCGCTCCGCCCGACATGCAGGCGGACGATCACGGTGTCGAGTTCCCGCCGGTCGAAGCTTTGAAGCAGGTCGCCCGACGATCCGATCCGGATTTCGATCAACAGCTGCGGGTCTTGCGCGTTCATGCGCGCGATCAGCGCGGGGAGCTCCGGCCCCGCAACATGGTCGCTGATGCCGATGGTGAGGCGCTGCCGGGCTCCGGCAAATTCGGCGAGCGCGCGGTCGTGTACCTCCAGGAGTTCGCGGGCGTGTTCGAGGAAGGCTGCGCCCCGCGCCGAAAGCTGCACCGACCGGGGCGTCCGCTCGACGAGCCGGCAGCCGAGCCTCTCTTCGAGCCGCTTCAGCTTCAAGCTGACCGCGGCCTGCGTCGTCTGCATGGCTTCAGCCGCGCGCGTGAAGCTGCCAAGCTCGACGATGCGGATGAAAGCCTCGACGGCATCCAAGTCGAGGGGGCGTTCCGTCATTTCTATTTGTTATCGCTGATATAAATATCAATAGCATATCAAAATAGATAACATAAGACCAGGACATGGAAAGGACTTGCATGCCGCTCACTCACATCTCACTGCGCGCCGGAAAGCCGGAAGCCTACCGGCAGGCGATCTTCGACAGCCTTTACCGCGCGATGCACGAAACGTTCAACGTGCCCTTAGACAACCAGTTCATGACCATCAGGGAGCATGACGCTGCGAACTTCCGCTACGGCGCGTCTTATCTTGGCATCGCCCGGAGCGACGATCTCGTGCTGATCCAGATGACCGTGAACAACACCCGCACCGTGGAACAGAAGAAGGCGCTGTTCGGGCGGATCGCGGAGCTGCTCGGCGAAAGCCCCGGCATCCGGCCGGAGGACGTGTTCGTGAGCCTTGTTGAGGTCGCGAAAGAGAATTGGTCCCTCGGCCACGGCCTCGCGCAATACGCTTGAGGCGATTCTGTTGAACGCGGCCGCAGTTTCCGCAGGAGCACGAGCGGCCCGCCTACACCTCCGCACGCGCGCCTCATCGCGCCGCCAGCGCCCGGCCGAAGTCGCCGGTGTAGGTGCGCAGGCCCTGATGCGTGAGGCGGGAGCGCGCATCGATGAAGACCTTGCCGCCCACCGATTGCCAGCGGCGGCAGAACGCATAGTCCTCGCTCAAGTAGCGGCCGTTGTCCGGCTCGGCCATCACGTCGAAGAAGCGGTAGTGCGGCCAGGCGCGCGAGGCGAGGTCGCCGGTGGCGGCATCGGGCGTGTAGCGCAGTTCGGGGCAGGCCGCGGCCAGCCGCTCGAACACCGTGCGCGCGATCAGCATGAAGCCCGTGGGCGCGTCGAGCACTTCGACGAAGCCGTCCGCGTCCACCGTGCGATCGCCCTCCAGCGCGTTGGCCGGAAAGCGTGCATGGCGGACCTCGAACTCCTCGCGCGTGCTGCCCGCGGGCAGCGGCGCGCGCAGGCCCTCGGCGGGCCAGCCGTCGCTCTTGAGCGGGTAGACGCCGGCCACCACCTCGCGGCCGGCGAGCAGCAGCCGCAGCGCGGCCTCGGGCTCGAAGCCGATGTCGGCGTCGATCCAGAACAGGTGCGTCCAGCGTGCATCGGCCATGAACTCGGCCACGAGGCGGTTGCGCGCGCGCGGGATCAGGCTGTCGCCGTCGAGAAAGCGGGTCTGCATCGCGAAGCCGTGGCTCCAGGCCAGGTTCACCAGGCCGAGCAGGCTGCGCACGTAGGTCGAGCTCATCGCGCCGTTGTAGCTCGGCGTCGCGATGAAGGGGCGGATGTCTTTCAGGGCCGTGATGTCGAGCATCGGCGCATTGTGTACTCAGGCTCAGGCCGGCGCCGGGCCGCCCCAAGGCGGCCTGCTGCCCCCTCCGGGGGCAGCGAGTACACGCAGTGACGGAGCGCGGGGGCTCATGAATTGCTGCGGCGCGTGGAGAGCAAGGCCCGCAGCTTGGCCGGCGCCACCGGCTTGGTGAGCAGCATCACGCCGCCCTGACGCAGCCGCTGCAGCACCTCGGGCCCGGTGGCGCCCGAGACCAGCACCGCCAGCGCATCGGGCTGCAGCCGGCGCGCGGCGTCGATCACTTCCATGCCGTCCTCGTCGCCGGCCAGCTGCAGGTCGCACAGCAGCACGTCGAAGCGCGTGCCGGCGTCGGCAAGCCGCTCCAGCGCCTCGCTGCCGGTGGCCACGCATTCCACCAGACAGCCCCATTGCCCGAGCAGCGCGCGGCTGGCATCGAGGATGGCCGGGTCGTCGTCCACCACGAGGCAGCGCAGCCCGGCCAGCGGCGACGCGGCCAGCGGCTCGGGGGCCAGCGGCAGCACGTCGCGCGGGTTCGCGCGCGGCAGCTCCAGCGCGAAGCTGCTGCCGGCCTGCAGCGCCGAGCGCAGCGCGATGCGCGTGCCGAGCAGCGCGGCGATGCGGGCGCAGATCGCGAGGCCGAGGCCGAAGCCCTGGCGGCGGTCGCGTTCGGTGTTCGCGACCTGGTAGAACTCCTCGAAGATCCGCGCCTGGTGGATCGGCGCGATGCCCACGCCGTTGTCGCGCACTTCGATGCGCACCTTGCCGCCGCGCTGTCGCGCCAGCACCAGCACCGTGCCGTCGGGCGAGGTGTGGTGGATCGCATTGCTGACCAGGTTGCCGACGATGCGCAGCAGGAGGGCCGAATCGGTGCGCACCGCGAGCCCGCGGTCCATCCACACCAGCCGCACGCGCGCGGCGGCGGCGCGCGCCGCATGCTGGGCGTCGAGCTGGTCGAACAGCGTGGCGAGCGACACGTCGGTGATCGCCGGCGTCAGCACCTGCGCATCGAGGCGCGAGATCTCGAGCAGATCGTCGAGCAGCACGCCCATGAATTCGGCGCCCTCCTGCAGGCGCAGTACGGCAGGCCGCTGCGTTTCGGTGGCCGTGGGCAGCAGGCCGTCGATGAACAGGCCCATCGCATGCAGCGGCTGGCGCAGGTCGTGGCTGGCCGCGGCGAGGAAGCGGGCGCGCGACAAGGCCGCCTGCTCGGCCTCGGCCATGCGCTGCAGCGCGACGGCGGTGGCTTCGCGCACCTGCTCCTCGCTCTGCTGCCGGTTGCGCTGCAGGCGCTCGGCCAGGCGGTTGATGTCGTGGGCGAGGTTGGCGAGCTCATGGCGCGCGCGCGGCTTGCCGGCTTCGCCCTTTTGTTCGCTTGCGTTGCGCGCGACGACGTTGCAGCGCGCATCGAACCGGCCCGCCTCCAGCGCCGCCACGGTGCGCGAGATGCGCCGCAGCGGCTGTGCGACCGCACGCGCCGTGTGGCGCACCCAGGCCCACGCCGCCAGGAGCGCGATCATCGCGATGCCGATGCCCGCCATCAGCGAGCGTGTGCGTTCGCGCGCATAGGCCGTGGTGTCACGGAAGGCCTGCACCAGGCCGATGGGCGTTTCGCCGGCGGCGGTCGAGCCTTCGGGCGCGAAGGCGCTGGCGCGCGAGGCCTCGCGCAGCGTGACCGGCGCGGTGAACATGCGCAGCTGCGCCAGAGGCGCGGTCTTGGGGCCGGCCGTCACGTAGACGCCGGCGCTGTTGCTGATCTCCACCCGCGTCACTTGGCCGCCGCGCAGCGCCGCGTTGGCGACGTTCTGCAGCGCGGGCAGGTCGCCGGCGTAGAGGCTCAGGTCGGACATCGCGGCCACCTGGCGCGCCACGGCCTGGCCTTCGGCATTGAAGGCAGCTTCGAGCGTCTCGAGGCGGCTGTGGGTGAACCAGGCGGTGAGCGCGATGGCCACCGCCGCGCAGGGCACCACGCCGAGCCGGAACAGGTCGCGCTGGAGGCTGCCGCCGACCACGACGGTGCGGCCGTCCGTTGCGGGCGGGTCCGTCGGTCGTGCGGCGGAGGCGGGCACGGCCAGACCGTGGCTCGGGGCGGTCATCGGGTGGCGGTCACCCGCTCGGTCAGTTCCCGCTCTTCCGGAATGCGCAGGCCCAGACCGCGCGCGACGGTGGCGTTGATGCGCACCGTGGCCGGCGTCGCCGCCTCGACCAGCACGCCCGCGCCCGCCGGCGCGGCGGCCACCTTCTGCCCGAGCGCGCGCGCCTGCAGCGCGAGCTGCCCCGGCGTCGAGACGGCGGCCGCAAGCCCGCCCGAGCGGACCAGGCCGTCGCTGGTGCCGAACACCGGCAGGCCGGCGCCGGCGCCCGCGCGCAGCACCGAGAGCGTGGCGGCCTGGCTGTCGCCGATCAGGTCGGGCAGCACCATGAGCGCATCGCTGCGCGGCACCAGCACGCGCAGTACCGAGGCCAGCGAGGTCGCGTCGGGTGCGTATTCGACCTGCAGATCCCAGCCCTGGGCCGCGCGCTGCAGCTCGCGCACGATCGGCTCCGACTCGGCCGTCGCCACCACGCCGAGCCGGCGCTTCTGCGGCAGCACCGCGTCGATGAGCGTCAGCTGGTCGGCCATCGCCGGCTCGCGCAGCAGCACGCCGACATGGCGGTCGGTGCGCCGCAGCGCGGGGCTTGTCTTGAGGCTTTCGTAGTCGAGCCGGCTCAGCATCACGAGCACCAGCGGGTCCTGGCCCGGCCGCTCGATGGCGGCGCGCGCCGCCACCGGCCCGACGGCCATCGTGACCGGAACCTCCGCCGGAGCACTCGGGCGCATGCCGCGGGTGCGCACGCCGGCCGTCACGCGGTCTTCGCCGGCGCCCGCAAGCTCCGGGACGGGGCCGCCGGCGGGCAGGCGGACCAGATCGAAACGGCTGCCGGCCTCCTGGGATTCGCGCAGCAGGCGAACGAACTCCGTGTGGGCCGCCAGCTCGTCGGCCACCAGCACCGTGAGCCCGGCCGCGTTCGCGCCGCCGGCGAGCAGGACGGCGATGGCCATGCCCGCGATGGTGCGCAGCCCTTGAAAGAGCGCTGGAGATCGATTCGCAAACATGAACTGCACCTGCAGTGGGTGATGGACCCAATGTACGGACGCGGCCTGCTTCGCGCGATAAGGCAGAGGGCTTATGTCGGCCTGCACGGCACCGGATTGCCGTGGAAGACTGCACGGCTTCGCGGCCTGTCGGCCTATCTCCGACGTCGTATCCCTGGCGGGACCTTCCTACAACACCGCCTGACGCACCGCCGCCAACTGGGCATTGATCGCCTGCCGCAGCAGCTTCGGCGACACCGGCTTGTAGAGCACGGCGACGCCCGAGTTCGCCACTTCGCGCAGCCGGTCGGGCTTGGTCTCGCCGGTCACCAGCAGGCGTGCCGTCGCCTCGCCGATGCCGCGCGGATGGCGCTCCAGCGCCGCCAGCACGTCGAGGCCGTTGTCGCCGCCTTGCAGCAGCAGGTCGCTCACCACCAGGTCGGGCGGCCGGTCCCACTCGTCGGCCAGCGCCAGGGCCTCGTTGCGCGTCTGCGCGGCCATCACCTCGGCACCCCAGTTCGAGAGCACCACCTGCAAGCCCTCGAGGATGGTGCGCTCGTCGTCGATCACCAGCACCCGGACATTGCGCAGGCTCGGCTCGTCCTCGCCGCCGGCGCCATGGGGCAGGGCTGCCGGGCCTACCGGCGCCGCTGCCGCGGGCTCGGCGGCACGCGCCATCACGCGCACGCAGGTGCCCTTGTGCGGCTGCGAGCTCAGCTCGACGCGCGTGTTGAGCAGCGCCGCCAGCCGCTGCACGGTGGCGAGGCCCAGGCCCATGCCGCGCGCGTCGCGGCCCTGCCGGCCGTGCGGCTCGACCTGGTAGAACTCCTCGAAGACCCGCGACTGGTGATGCGCCGCGATGCCGACGCCGGTGTCCACCACGTCGATGCGGATGCCGCGGCCGCGCCGGCGCGCGCCGATCAGCACGCCGCCCTCGGTGGTGTGGCGCAGCGAGTTCGACACCAGGTTGTTCAGGATGCGCGAGAGCATCACGTAGTCGCTGCGCACCCAGAGCTCGGTCTTGCGCACCACCAGCCGCAGGTTCTGCTGCTCGGCCACCGGCCGGAAGTTGCGGCTGATCTCGTCGAACAGATGATCGAGCGCAAAGTCCGCCCACTGCGGCTGCAGCACGCCGGCATCGAGCTGCGAGAGGTTGAGCAGCTCCGAGAACAGCCGGTCCAGCGATTCGACGCATTCGCGGATATGGCCGATGCGCTGCAGGCGCACCGGGTCGGTCTCGCCGTTGGCCAGGCCGTCGGAGAACAGCGTCAGCGCGTGCAGCGGCTGGCGCAGGTCGTGGCTGGCGGCGGCCAGCAAGCGCGTCTTGGCCTGGCTCGCCACCTCGAGCTGCTGGTTCTTGCTGGCCAGTTCGGCCGTGGCGTTGGCGATGCGGCTTTCCAGCTCGCCGCGGCTTTCCGACAGCGCGCGCGCCGCCTCGTTGAAGCCGTGTTGCAGGTGCCGCACCTCGGCCGTGCCTTGGACCGCCACCTGCGCGTCCTCGCCGGCGCCCAGCCGGTCGACCGCCTCGCCGAGGGCGCGGATCGGCGCGCTGATGCGGCGTGCCGCCCACCAGCCGGCCAGCCCCACGCCCACCAGGCTGGCCGCCAGCACCAGCACCACGTTGATCCACACCGAGCGCTTGGCGCGCTCCACCGCGTCGAGGCTGATCTCCACCATCACCTTGCCGGTGTGCTTGCCGTCGTCGCCGATGATCGGCGCCACCACCTGCAGGCCCTCGCTGCGCTCGCGGTCGGTGGTTTCCGAATTGGCGAGGATCTCGCCGTCTTCGGACCAGATCTGCACCTGCTGCACGTGCGGCTGGTAGCTGCCGGACTGCGCGGTGCGCTGCAACGCGCGGCGGTCCATGCTGTGGAGCTGGATCTGGGCCACGGTCGCCACCTGCAGCGCCACGGTCTGCGCATTGGCGCGCATCAGCTCGGTCACGCTCGCGAGGTGCTGGCGCGTCAGCACCGCGATCGCACCCAGCGTCGCCACCATGGCGGGCAAGAGCGCCAGCAGCACGAGCTGCTGCGCCAGCGTCAGGCGCATCAGCAGGCGGAGGGCGCGAAAGGGCCAGTTCATGGGCGCATCAGACGCCTGGCGACTTGTGTGTCAACCACCGACTTAAGTACATGTCTAGGGAAAAACGTCACGAATCTGATCGAAGTTGGTTTCTAATTGTGTTCTCGACAGAACCGCTTTGACCAGCCCCAAGGCCCCCAGCCGACGCGTTCCAGAAGAAGATGCAATTTCCTGTCCATTGCGCCGCCGGTGCTCCCCTTGCTTCTCCCGCCCCGCATTCCGGGCGTTTGCGGATGATGGCACGGCGCGCCGCCGCCCTGCTGGGGCGCTGCGCGCTGGCGTTGCTGCTGGGCGCGCCGCTCGCGGCCGCGGCGCAAACCGCGGGCACGGCTGCCGCCGCCAAGACGGCGCCGCTGCGCTTCGGCATCCTGCCGCTGGGCGGCGCCTTCGAATCGCGCAACGACTGGGAGCCGCTCCTCGCAGACCTGAGCCGCGCCATCGGCCGGCCGGTCAGCGTGCTCTCGGTCACTTCCTACGAAGCGCTCGAGCAGGCGATCCAGCGCGACCAGGTCGACATGGCCTTCCTGTCCGGCAAGATGGCGCTCGATGCCGTCACGCAGCGCCGCATGAACGTCGTGGCGCAGGTCACGCGCCACGACGGCCTGCCCGGCTACCGCGCGCTGCTGCTCACGCGCAAGACCGGGAAGTTCACCACGCTGAAAGACCTGCTGGCACAACCCGAGCGCTGGCGCCTGGCGCGCGGCGAGAGCCGCTCGGTGTCGGGCTTCATCGTGCCGCAGCTCCAGCTCTTCCTGCCGAACCACATTGCGATGGAGACGCGCTTCGCCAGCGAAGTGGTGGGCACGCACCAGGCGACGGCGCTGGCGGTGGCCAACGGCGAGGCCGACGTGGCCACCAACAACACGGCCGATTTCGAGCGCTTCAAGCTCCAGTTCCCGGCCGAGGCCGATCGGTTGCAGGTGATCTGGGAGTCGGAGCTGATCCCGCACGCGCAACTGGTGGTGCGGCGCGAGTACAGCCCCGAGTTCCAGAAGAAGGTGCAGGCCTTCCTGGTCGACTACGCGCGCGCCAAGGGGCCGCGCGGCGACGCCGAGCGCGCCGTGCTGAAGTCGCTGCACGACCTGGCCGGTTTCGTCGCGGCCGACAACAGTTCGCTGTTGCCGGCTGCCAAGCTGGCCTACCAGCTCGCCAGGCAGAGCGCCATGACCTCGCAGTGGGTCAACGAGGCGGCACGCCAGGCCCGGCTGCAGCGCATCGAGAGCGGGTATGCCGAGCAGGTGGCGGCCTTGCGCAACGGCGCACCCTGAGCCTCGCATGAGGCGGTGCGTGCTGCGCATGGCGTGGCGTTGCACCCTGGCTGCCGCGCTGGGCTGGCAAGCCGCTGCCGCGCTCGCACAAAGCCTTCGCGCCGAGCCGCCGCCGGCCATCCGCTTCGGCGTGCTGCCGGTCGGCGGTGCGGTCGAGTCGCGCGGCAACTGGACGCCGCTCCTTAACGACCTGAGCCGCGCGCTCGGCCGGCCGGTGAGCGTGCTCTCCGTGACCTCCTACGAATCGCTGGCCCAGGCCCTCCGGCGCGACGACGTCGATTTCGCGCTGCTGTCGGCCAAACTGGCGCTCGATGCCGTCGCAGAACGGCGCATGAACGTGGTGGCCCAGGTGGCGCGGGTCGACGGCCTGCCCGACAGTCGCGCCGTGCTGCTCGCGCGCAAGACAGGCGCCCACAATTCGCTGAAGGAGCTGCTGGCCCGCCCCGAACGCTGGCGCCTGGCGCGCGGCGACAGCCGCTCGGTGTCGGGCTTCATCGTGCCGCAGCTCCAGCTCTTCCTGCCGAACGGCATCGCGATGGAGACGCGCTTCCAGAGCGAGATCGTCGACACGCACCAGGCCACCGCGCTCGCGGTGGCGAATGGCGATGCCGACGTGGCCACCAACAACACGATCGACTTCGAGCGCTTCAGGCAGCAGTTTCCGGCCGAGGCCGATCGGCTGCAGGTGATCTGGCAGTCCGAGCCCATTCCTCCGGCCGTGTTCGTGATGCGGCGCGCCCATCCCCTCGCGTTGCAGAAGAAGCTGCAGGACTTTCTGGTCGACTACGGCCGCACCAAGGGGCCGCGCGGCGACGGCGAGCGCGAGGTGCTGAAGTCGCTGCATGCGCCCTTCGGCTACGTTGCGGCGGACAACACGGCGCTGCTGGCGGCGGCCGAGCTGGACTACCAGCTCGCGAAGCGGCGCGCGCTCGCCGCGAAGTGGGTCAATGCAGAAGCGCGCGCGGCCCGGCTGGAACGCATCGAGCGCAGCCATGCGGAGCAGGTGGCGGTGTTGCGCGACGGCAGGCCCTGAGCGCGGCCTCGGCCTCATAACACGAACGACTTAAGCGAGTTTTCACGCGGGATCCCGCCGCTGCGCATTCGGTCACGAAAGCGCGCAGATTCTTGCCGCGCAGCTTGAAGCCTCGACCCTGGCCGCCAGAATGCGCGCCTCAACAAGAAGCAAGAAGGTCGGGGCCAGCGATGGTATTCAGGGGAGGTCGAGGGCCACAGGCCCACGAGAAAACGCGCGCCGTTTTTTTGCGGCGCAATGCATGGACGATGGCGGTGCTGGGCGCCGCAACGGCGATGGCGCAAGCGCAGACCGCGCCGCTGCCTTCGGCGCCCAATCCTTTCGTCGAAGAACAGCGCCAGCAGGAGCGCGAACGCGCGCTGCGCCAGCAGCAGGAACGCGCGGTCGACAGCCGCCTGCAGCCCGCGGCGCCGCCCGAAACCCGGCGCCTGGCCAAGGACGAGAGCCCGTGCTTTCGCATCGAGCGCATCGTGCTCGACGGCGAGCTCGCCGAAGACTTCCAGGGCCTCCTCTCGTCCGCCGCCGGTGAAGACGGCAGCGACGACCCGCTGGGCCGTTGCCTCGGCACCGAGGGCGTCAACATCGTGCTGACCCGGCTGCAGCAGGCCGCCGTCGCGCGCGGCTACGTCACCACCCGCGTGCTCGCGGCGCCGCAGGACCTGAGCCAGGGCACGCTGACGCTCACGCTGATCCCCGGGCGCATCGCCGCCATCCGCAAAGCCTCCGGCAGCGATGCGCGCACCAGCCTCCACAACGCGATCCCGGCGCGGCCCGGCGAGCTGCTCAACCTGCGCGACATCGAGCAGGGCCTGGAAAACCTCAAGCGCGCACCGACCGCCGAGGCCGACATCCAGATCGAGCCCTCCAAGGCCGAGGGCGCGCGCCCCGGCGACAGCGACCTGGTCGTCAAGTACAGCCAGCGCTTCCCGCTGCGCACCACGCTCAGCCTGGACGACGGCGGCACCCAGGCCACCGGCAAGACCCAGGCTGGCGCCACCGTCGCGTGGGACAACCCGCTCGGACTCAACGACCTCTTCTACGTCAGCGCGAACCACGACGCCTTCAACCACAGCGGCCAGGGCACCAGCGGGCAGACCGTGCACTACTCGGTGCCCTACGGCTACTGGCTCTTCGGCGCCACCGCTTCGCGCAACCGCTACCACCAGACCGTGCAGGGCGCCGACCAGGACTACGTCTATGCCGGCGAGTCGGGCAATGCAGAGCTCAAGCTCTCGCGCCTGATCTACCGCGACCAGCGCCGCAAGACCACGCTCGGCCTGCGCGGCTTCAGGCGCAGCGCGCGCAACTTCATCAACGACACCGAGATCGAGGTGCAGCGGCGCGTGACCGGCGGCTGGGAGCTGGGCCTCGCGCACCGCGAGTTCATCGGCCAGGCCACGCTCGACGCCAACCTTGCGTACCGCCGCGGCACCGGTGCCTTCGGTGCCCTGCCGGCGCCCGAAGAAGCCTTCGGCGAAGGCACCTCGCGCTTCAGGCTCGTCAGCGCCGAACTGGGCTTGAACGGTGCGACGCTCTGGCCATCGCTATTCGTCAATACAGGAGGTGCAGTTGTGACTTCTGCGATCAACAACAATCCATCTGGTTCAACAGGGAGCATTGCCGGCGCGGCATTTGGAACCGCAATCGGATATCCGCTGGGTGCGGCGGTTCAGAGTGGATTGAACGGCTACCTGAATCACTGGGCACGACCCATGTGGCAGGAGATGGGCCTCACGATCCAGCGGTGGGTTGGGCCGAGTCCTGTGCCTGGCGCCGTCGGCAGCGCGTTTGGCAGTATCGGCCAGGAAGTGGGCAACGCATTGGTCAATAACCCAAGTACGCCGATCAACGCAGGCAATCCAACTCGGGGTGGTCGATGAAGCCTACGTACAAGCACAACTTGAAGATGGTCGGCCTCCTATTCGTCGCGTTTCTTCTTGTCTACGGCATCGGCTTGCCTATGTTGATTCTTCTGGGCATGCCCCTGATCCGGTGGGCGATCCACGGGGTGCTCTATTTCTCGATCGACAGTCGCTCCCTTTGGTGGTTGGCTTGGCTTGTTCTCGGCATGACCGTGGTTACGACCGTCTTGATGTGGCTGGAAGGCAAATGGAAGGGGCGATGGTGAGGTGATCGCGTGCTGCTCCACAACGCGCGCGAGGGCCCGCAAAGCCAGGAGACCGGCAGCATCGTCAGCGGCGCCGGCAACGTGAGCCTGCAGGCCGGGGGCGACCTCACGGCCAGAGCCGCAACCCTGAGCGCCGGTCCTTCGACAAGCTCAGGACAGGCTACGCTCAGCCTCGATGCCGGCGACAAGCTCACCCTGTACGCCGGCGAGAACCAGGCCAGCGCCGAGACCCGCCACGCGACCAAGAAGGGCATGAGCCATTACAGCCTGGACGCCGACAGCCAGGAGACCACGCTGGCGCGCACCACCCTCACCGCCACGGACATCAAGCTGCGAAGCGGCGGCGACATGACCCTCGGCGCCATCGAAGCGAACGCCGAAGCCTTGGACATCCACGCCGGCGGCAAACTCCACCTGCTCACGCAGAGCACCACCAGCGCGATGAGCCAGAAGGAGAACGAAGGCGACGCGGCCTTCGTATCGGCCTCGGGCAGCGGGCGCGTGGACGAGGCCAGCCAGTACAACCGCTTCAACGTGGCGACCTTGAACATCAAGGCCGATGGCGGCGTGACTGCACAGATCGGCGAGCGAGACAGCCTCGCCACCCTGGGCCAGCAGCCCGGCATGGCGTGGGTGAAGAAGCTCACCGAAGACCCTGCCTTCGCCAACAGTGTCGAGTGGCAGCGCGTGAAGGAAGAGCACGAGAAGTGGGCCTACCACCAGAGCGGCATGGGGCCGGTGGCCACGCTCATCGTGACCGTGGTGGCGGCAGTGGCGGCGGCCCCATTGGCTGCGCAGGCGGGGGCGGCTGCAGGCAGCGCCACGGCGGGCATGGGTGCAACCGTCTCCGCCGGTGCCAGCGCGGCGGTACAGGCAGGCGTTACCGCCCTTGCAAGCCGGGCCGCCGTGAGCCTGGCCGTGAGCCTGGCCAACAACAACGGCGACCTGGGCAAGGTACTCAAGGAGATGGGCAGCAGCGAGAGCATCAAGGCCATCGCTACGTCCATGTTGACGGCGGGTGTCATCGAGGGGCTGAGCGCCTCCGGCCTGCTGCCGTCAAATCAGGCCAATGCGACCAACGGCAAGGCGCTGTTCACGGACCAGCTACAGCGCCAGTTGATCGATGGGGTGGCCAGTTCGCTGGTGCGCAGTGCGATCAATGGCACCAGCCTGGAGGACGAGCTGAGCTATGGCCTGGCCAGTGCGCTGCTGAATACGGTGGCGCCGCAAGGAGCGTTCGAGATCGGGGACATGAAGGCCAATGGCACGCTTAACGACTTCACCCGTCAGGTGGCTCATGCAATCGTCGGCTGTGCGGTTGGCGCAGGACGGGCCAGCACGGGTGGGAGCAGTGCGGCCTCTGGCTGTTCGAGTGGCGCAGTGGGCGCCGTGGTTGGTAGCCTCACCGCCGGCTTTATGTTGGCCAATGGGCCTCAGGACACGGCCTCGGTGAGCAGTTTGGGGGCGCTTATGGGTGGCATCGCGGGGGCGCTTATCGGAGGCGATGCCAGCAGTGCAAGCATCGGACTACAAGCCGCAGAAGATGCCGTCGCAAATAACGAGTTGCTTCATCTCCCCGACGGCATGCGACTCGCAGGCTATCGTGAGACGGCTTATTCGGATGGTACTTACTGCAATATTCAAGGAGCCACTGTTGGCCCTTGTGCCATAACGGGCGCCGGCGGCGATACCCGGCCCAGCGTAGTCATCGGAGTTGCTGCAGGCGTTTCCACGTTCGTGGGCGACCTTTCTCTCAGTTATGGCGCCAATGGAAGTCTATATTTAGGCGGTGGAAAAAGCTTGACTCTGTCTTATCCCTATACGCCTATCCCTTCATGGGCTGTGCGACTCAATATTTCTGACACCCAGCTCTCCAATGCCGAAATCGAAGGTTTTTATGCAGGAAGCTCGACCTCGACTTCCTTTTCTATGTTCGGGCTAACATTCGGGAATTCTTGGTCCCCAACTGGTCCGAGTACCTTTCGAGGAACAACTGACATCGGGCTCACATCGCCTGGTTTTAGTGTCTCTGGGGGAACCGGCCTAGCTACCTGTGTATGGAATTGCCAGTAATAAATATCTGGAAGTGAGCTGCATGTCAAAAAATATTCTTCCAGTGGCAATGTTGGCGGTCGTCGCCGTTGCAGTATGGCTTGCTGCAAATTTATTCTTCAAAATCGGGCCTCCGCCGCCGCCTAGCGGGAGCGTCGGTCTTGCGTTGCTAAGTGCAATCTCCGATTTAGTCTTTAAGGCCGGTGGAACGGTAAAGGTGCATGACTGCGGGATGATAGCGAAACAAGAAATTTCAGTAACCTGCAAGAATCTGGAAATTCGGCAAGCCGATTTGACGATGAGTGCTGAGGTCGGTGGCTGGAAGTTTGAGCGCAAAACCTCTTCTGCTGCATACAAGAGTGCTTTGATTTTCTCTCAAAACAAGGACTCGTTGGTCCTTGAGGTCGATCAAGGGGGGTGGTTCGCATAATTAGTGTTAAGCGAAGGTTTGGCTAATTTGCTTTTAATTGGGACGCTGAAAATGATTTGGTGGAAATTGCGATTTGTGGGTGTATGTATATTTGCAGGTTTGATGTCTATATTGACGGGCTGCGCTTCCGTCACCCAGGGGCTTGAGCAGTCCGTGCGAATCGAGACGCTCACCAGTGCCGGAAAAGCCGTCGAGGGCGCGCAATGCCAGCTTTCCAACGACAAGGGAACGGCCATGGCAGTTTCGGGGCAGAGTGCTTTGGTCCGGCGTTCCGGCGGCGACCTCTCAGTGCTTTGCGAATTGGCCGGCCAACCTTCTGCCGTCGGCCAAGCAGTCTCGCGCGCCAATGCCGGCTTGGCGGGCAACGTCCTGATCGGAGGCGGGATCGGCGCTGTGATCGACGCCACCTCCGGTGCGGCATACACCTATCCGACGTGGATGCAACTGGTCTTCGGGGAAGAGCGATTGTTCGACCGCAGCGGCCATCGGGATGAGGGGCCGGTCTCTGGAACCTTTGTGCGGGCGACGGGGCCCGCGACGACGGCGGAACTTGCAAGGCCGAGCGATCCATCAGTGCCACCGGTCGCGGCGGCGCCCAGTGTTGCAGCGAGCGGCATCAGGGCGCCCTTGCGTCGAGGCGATGCGCTGGAGTATGTGTTGATCGATCAGATGACGGGGAACAAGTCGCCGGTCATCTATCGTCTGGATCAGGTCACTGCGAACGAGATGTCCTTTAACCAAGGCGCTCGTGTCGAAAGAATCGATGGGCAGGTTGTGTTGATCCGTTCGCCTGCAGGGGGCATTTTTGATACGTCCTCCCCTCCCGGTGGCTGGGCACGCGCAAACGTTCGGCCGGGCATGGCATGGAGCGAGGAATATCCCAGGCACAGCCTGCGCGCGACCGTGTCCGGCGAAAGCTCCTACAAGATCGGCGATGAGGACGTCCGTGTTGTCAAGATTCAGTACGCCGGCTGGCAGAACAACACGGTTATGTCCAACGGTGCAGCACCGCGATCTTCACAGATGGAAGTTACCGTGCTCTATGCACCGGACCTCAAACGTGTAGTCCGGTTCGACGCCGAAACCAAGGCAATCGCTGGGATGACGAAGGAATCTCTTCAGCTCCAGCGCATCCTCAGGAACTGAGGCGTCACCAACCCAGGTCTGGCTGCAAAGCAACGGCCACCCACGAGCAGCAGTCGGGTTCTGAAGACGATTCATGCGGCAAGACGGCGCCGGAGCAGTCTTGCCAATCCCGCAGATGAATCAGCCGGGCGCTGGCCCTGCTTATCGCGTATCAAATAACCATCAAGGAGGAACTTCCATGAAGAAGCAATGGACTGCGCTCACCATGGCCGCGGCGGCCGCGCTATCAGGCTGCGTGGTGCCGCCAACGCCCTACCAAGCGGCGAGCGAGGCGCCGCGCGGTTCTCTTGGCTATCGAAGCGTCAAGGTGGAAGACGCGCTGGTCCGCGTCGAGTTTCAAGGCAATGCACGAACGGTGCTCAGAGCCGTTCAGGCCTACACGCTCTACCGGGCCGCGGAAATCGCCAAGGAAGAAAACGCGCCGGCGTTCTCGATCCTGGAGGGCTCGTTCGATCGACAAATTCTGGAGGGCACGGATACCTTCTCTCGCGCGAACGGCGCCGGCTTCGAAGCCGAGGACGTGGCGGTCAGCCACCCCGGGCGCGGCGATGGTCCCGCCGACAGCGTGGTCAACGTGGAATCGGCGCCGATCTTGCGCACCCGCAGTTACGGCGTGCCGTCGCCGCCGCCGAGGCCGGTTTATGTGCCGACCTACATCTACATGCCTGCCACGCCGATCGTGCTGCATCAGCGCTCATTGCTCATTCGCCTCTTGCCGGCGGTTCCCGCCGGAGCGGAGGACCGCGTGTTCGTGACGCAGAAGGTGCTCGATCAGCTGGGGCCGCGCATCATCCGGCCCGGCAAGAAGTGATCACCGTGGGGCTTGGCCATGACCATTCATTCAGATGTTCTTCCTCACCGAGAGCCGCGCCGGGCAAATCAGTGCGTTAGCACGAACGACTTAAGACAGCTACCGCGACTCGTCGCATGGCCGCGCATTCAGTCACGAATGCGTGAAGATTCTTCGGACGCAGCCCAAAACAGCGGGCGCGCGCACCAGAATTCGCCGCTTGAAAAGAAGAGGGAGCTGAAGCAGATCCTGCAGCAGAAATTGCCGCGCCAATACCTGACGCGTCGGTACTCCCACATCAGTCACACGCCTCTCCATGAGTCAACCCATGGTCAACTCCATGAACCTTGTTCGAGCCATCCTCGGTTGTGTCCTTGCGGGCGCAGCCTTCTGCGCCATGGCGCAGCCCAAGCCCCAAGCACCGGAGTGCCGAGGCCAACAAATAGAAGCGTCACGCGTCGACTTCTGTCTGGTTCGAGGCGCCGCTTTTCAGCACGACACCTACATGCTTCGGCTGGATGGCGCCTTGATCTTCGCGCTGACCGACGACTATGTGGAGCAGGTGGAGCTCCAGCACACGATTCCCGAAGGCCCGGGCATCGAATACCCGCTGTCCAAGCAAGGCACCAAGACCGTCAAGATCACCGGAGGCTGCATCCCTGAGAGCAAGGACGGTGCGGAGGTCGCTCGGCTCTGCAACTTTCACTGGGGCAGACATCACGTGGTGAGAGACCAGCGGTTCGAGTTCGATTGATTGGCGCGGCGAGTGCCTGCGATACGTACAAACACAAAGAGGCGCCGTTGCACGGCGCAAGTACATGAAGGTCATCCATACCATCTTCTGCGCTGCAGCCGTGCTCGTCCTTGCGGGCTGCGCATCCGGGAGCCAAGAGTCAGCCGGCTTCACGAGCGAGCCTTTGATCGACGGCAACAGGCTGGAACGCCACAGTCTTCTGCGTGCAGGCAACGAAGCCGCCTTCTCGACACAGCAAGGAAGGCTCTCCAGCAACTTCGCGGTATCTTGCGACTCGGTCAAGGCATGGCTGCTG
This sequence comes from Variovorax sp. LjRoot175, assembly GCF_964253805.1. Taxonomy (NCBI): domain Bacteria; kingdom Pseudomonadati; phylum Pseudomonadota; class Betaproteobacteria; order Burkholderiales; family Comamonadaceae; genus Variovorax; species Variovorax sp. LjRoot175. The sequence goes on from NZ_CAXURY020000001.1 coordinate 699,924, forward strand.
TTCACGTCCTCGGGTGAGCGACGCTATCCCGGTGGCGGCAAGCGCTACGGCGAGCGCCGCGAGTTGAAGGAAGAGACTGCGCGTCAGCTCAAGGCCATCCCTGCGGTTCAAGGCGCGTGCCAGACGGCGCCCGACTGGCGCGAGGTGCGCCGAAGCAGCGATGGCATCGTCACGTTGATCGATGTCAAGAGCATCGAGAGGGCGGAAGACGATTTCATCTTCTGGGGCGCGTTCGACTACCCCAAGATCGGATTCGATCCGCCGTACGGGGCACCCTTCGGTCAGAAGTTCGAGCGCTTCAGCCTCTCTTGTGCGGAGAGGTCTTATCTGCAACTCAGCGGCTACGACGTCGACAATCGGAATCGGGTCACGGACGGCCTTCTGTTCAATATCAGGGCCCCGCGCGCAGCCATCGGCAGCGACATCAACGAAGACTACAAGGCGCTCTTCGCGGCGGTCTGCGGTGACGCGGCGAACTGGGGCAAGTTGCCGGCCTTCGCTGTGCGCAAGAAAGAGGCAACGGATGACCCTGCGACGGTGCAGCAAGCTCCCGCGGCTGCGGTGCTGCAAGCGATTGCGCAACTCGAAATCCAACGGGCGCCGAGAACCTTGAAGCGTCTCGTGCTGGCAGGGACGCACACCTTCGAGGGCCGCACGAAACCGAGTCGCGAAGCGCATCTGCTCTCCGCGTTGCCTTCACCGGGTCTCATGTCCGAAACGGTCAAGCTCACTGACTACACACGCACCGGAATCACATTCCTCGGCTTGTTCGGGCTGAGCGCAGAAACCGCGTTTGCCCTGCATGAGCGCAAGAGCCGCTTCTTGACGACGGAAGCCTCGTTCAGCGGCGATTGGAGCCGGATGCCCGTCGGCTCGCAGATCGCCTTCAGCGTGGCGACCCAGTACGCCTCCGCTGTCGCGAGCCTTGGCGTTTCAGAAAGCAAGTACACCACCCAATGCCAGGTCATCGCCGAGATGGCTGCGATAACGCTGCATCCGGCGCTCGCCGGCAAGGCGAAGCAACTCGAATGCCGTGTCGTCAACGACAAGTACAAGCAGGTTCAAACGGCGTACTACCTGCAGGACTACGGCCATGTCGTGCGGACGGAATCCAGCAAGACCGCGTTTTCCTACTACTCGCGAAGAATCACAGAGGTCGAGCAGTAGTTGCTGCCCTCTGTTCTTGACCAAAGCCATCATGCGATCTTTCTCTTTCTTCACACCCGTCCTCGCGCTCTGCCTGCTTGCAGGCTGCGCCCGATCCCCCGTCACGCCTGACGAACCCGTCCAGCCGCCACGCCTCACGCGCATCCTGGTGATCCCCGTGACGCCCATCGCCAAGTTACACACCGAGAACAAGGGCATCCCGCTCGGCGTGTTGTGGCAGTCGATCGCCGATCGCATCAAGAGCTCGGACTTCAACGACCGCATGGAGACCATGCGCAAGGACATGGGGACGAGGATGACGGCTGCGCTGGTCAGGCAACTGCGTACGCAGGGCTACGACGCAGAAGTGATCGAGGGTATTCGCCGGCCGGCATCCTCACCTGACAACATCGACTACACGGGCCTGCCGGCTACCGACCCGGTGCTGCACATCTACTTCAACGAAGTCGGGATGTATTCCTCGCGCTTCTCGATGGACTACGTGCCGCGCGTCAACCTGAGCGCCTATCTGATTCGTCCGCAGGATGCAGACACGCTCTATGGGGAGACCATCTACTACGGCGCGGATTCGAAAGGCAACGCGTCCTGGAGCGTTCCGGCAGACGCTCGCCATCGCTGGGCGAGCTTCAACGAGATGGTTGGCAAGCCGCAGGAGGTGACGAGCAGCTATGACGCTGCGGTCGAGGCGCTGGCAGCGAGGATCGCGCAGAACATTCGCGAGCAGTTCGAGCCGGCGCCTGCGCGGGTTTCTTCTGCGCCCTGACACGCAAAGCCACAGCCTGCTGACCATCACATGGGATAGAAATCACCTTCCTTCACGGAATCGTCATCCGGCAGAGTGCGTTGCTGGCTCGCGGTATCTCGAAGGCGGCGCTCCTCGAAGCACTTGAGGTAGATCGGCCGCTGGATGAGAGCGCGGAGTTGATATCGTTCGGGCCGTCTTTCGGTCAAGAGGCTTGCGATGAGTTCATCCAGCGCTTGGAGTCGCTGGGCCTGAGCTATGTCGACGACTTCTTCGACTTGAAGCTGAGTCATCCAGACTGGCTCACGTTCTCAGCACGACTGACCTGACCCTGACGCAGGGGCTGGAACGGCGAGTCTCGACGCCCATGGCCGGGCCAAGAAGTCGATCGGCGAACCTCACACGCCTTGTATCACCGCCATGATGTTCCCCTCCGTATCCGTGAACCAGGCAGCCTTCGCCCCGCCCTGGTTCACGATGCCGTTCTCGTCCTTCCCCGGCATGTCGTAGTCCTCGAACACGACGCCGCGCGTCTTCAGTTCGGCCACTTCGCTCTCGATGTCCTCGACCTGCCAGAAAGCCTGGCTGGCCTTGGAGGTGCCGGCGTTGGGCGTCGGGTACAGGAAGCAGCTGGTGCCACCTGCGCACTCGTAGACGACACCGTCGTCCACTTTCGCCTTGGGCTTGAAGCCGAGCTTCTGCTCGTAGAACTGCCTCGCACGGGCGACGTCTTGCGCCGGGATGTACGCGTACATCGGTGACTTCTGAAGCATGGTTTTCTCCCGTGATCCGCGGGCCTGAAGACAAGCACCTACCATCGCGCTTTTGGAGCGAAAGCACAACCATGGACATCACCCTCCCGCTGCTCGGCATCGCCGGCGCCATGATCGTCGGCGCCATGAGCCCCGGCCCGAGCTTCGTCATGGTCGCGCGCACGGCCGTTGCGTCGCGCAGCGACGGGCTCGCCGCGGCGCTGGGCATGGGGCTCGGCGGCATCGCCTTCGCGGTCGCCGCGCTGGTCGGGTTGCAGGCGGCCTTTCTGGCGGTGCCGGCGTTGTACCTCGCGATCAAGCTGCTCGGCGGGCTCTACCTGGTGTATCTCGGCATCCGCATCTGGCGCGGCGCGAAGCAACCTTTGGACGTCGCCGAGGCGCAGGCGCCGGGCGGCAACCGGCAGCCCGGCCGGCGTGCGCTGCTGCTGGGCCTGGCCACGCAGATCAGCAACCCGAAGACGGCCGTGGTCTACGCCAGCATCTTCGCGGCCTTCCTGCCGCGCGACGTGCCCCTGTCGCTGGCGCTCGCGCTGCCCGTCGTCATCTTCTGCATCGAGACCGGCTGGTATGCCATCGTGGCCTTGGCGCTGTCATCGGCCGCGCCGCGCTCGGCCTACCTGCGCTACAAGACCTGGATCGACCGCGCGGCTGGCGGCATCATGGCGCTGCTCGGCGCCAAGCTCCTGTCTGCCGCGCGGGAGGTTTGAATCAAGAGAGTGCGCGCCTAGGCCCGATAGAAGTAGGGGTCGAGCACGGTGACTTCCGTGATGGTGTCCACCGGTAGGCTGTTGTCGCCCGCCGTCTCGCGGATCGCCTCCGGGTTCGGGCTGTCGTAGACGCAGAAGGACTTGCGATGGTCCTTGCTCACATAGGAGTGGACCCAGGTCACGCCTCTCTTGGCGTTGTTGGCGATCACCATGCCGCAGGCCCGCGCGCCGACATCGGTCACCGGGATCTCGAGGCCTTCGGGAAAGGTGCGTTCGACCAGATAGCGAGGCATGTCGGCTCCTTGGTTGAGTGGCTACGGCAGGAATGCGCCGTCGGTCTCAGCTTAGCCGGGCATGCCTTTCGCGTCTGCCCGGGACTTGCCTAGCGTTGGCATCGCTCCGAGTTCGGCCTACCTACGTCAACGATGGCCGCGCTCTGACAGGAAGGTTCGCGATTTCGTGACGTCATGGCGCCATGACGCATTCGCTTTCCTTTTCCATATCCGCTTACGGCTGGCGCCATGCGCTCGCAGCCATCTTCTGTGCGTTGATCGCAGCCTGCGGCGGGGGCGGCGGCGGAGGTGGGGGCGTGGCGGTGCTGCCGCCGGGCTCTACAGCGTCGACCCAGACCCCGCCGAGCGCGCCGGCCGACGGAGCGCTGCCCTCGACGCTGGTGACTTCCGTCCCCCCCGACACCTACGGCGCTTCTTCGGAGGGCCACCAGGCCTTTGCACTGCTGAACGCGGAGCGCGAGCGCTGCGGATTCGGCCTTCTCGCGCAGAACGCCCAGCTCGATGCCGCTGCCAAAGCGCACGCGGACTGGCAGATCGTGAACAACCAGTTGACCCACCAGGAGACGCCGGGCACGTCCGGCTTCACGGGCGTGAACCCGGTGGACAGGGTCTCGGCCGCGGGCTATTCGGCCGGCGGCGTGGGCGACGAAATCTCCAGCCTGTACTACTCCGGCTCGATCGCGGGCACGGGCGTCTTCGGCGTGCGGGCGCTGCTCGCGCTGCCGTACCACCAGGTCGGCATGCTGGGCGGCTTTCGCGACATCGGGATCGCGCTGCGCGGCAGCGATGAACTCGGCACCACTGCCATCTTCGGCCCGCGCACCGTGCAGCAGTTCAACCTGGGCTTCACGCCGGCCGCCGGCCGCCAGGAGCCTGCCAGCGACCAGGTGCTCACCTATCCCTGCGAAGGGACCAGCGGCGTCTTTTTCGAGATCACCAACGAGACCCCCAATCCGGTGCCGGGCCGCGACCTGCGGGCCAGCCCGCTTGGCCACGGCCTGCTGGTGGCCGTGCGAACCGGACAGACGCTCGCGATCTCCTCGGCATCGATGCAGACGCTGTCGGGGAACGTGCCCGTGGTGCTCCGGCCGGCCATGACCAGTGACAACGATCCGAACGGCGTGCTGGCTGCCAACAAGGCGCTGATCATTCCCGACGCCTCCTTGATGCCGAACACGGCCTACGCGGTGAGGATCGCCGGCACCAACGACGGCGTGTCCTTCGCCAGGAGCTTCAACTTTTCGACCGGCGCCGGCGCGGCCCGGTGAGGCTTGTGAGGCACCCGGCACGCTCCTAAGATGGGCCGGTTCGAATTTGCCAACGTCTGGAGAAGACCATGATGCCGATCGAGTCGAACGTCTCTCTTTCGCGGCGCACCGCGTTGCAGCTCGGGCTGGGTGGCCTCGGCGCGAGCATGCTGCCCGGATTCGCCGCCGCCCAGGGCGCCTGGCCCGCCAAGCCGGTCACGCTGGTGGTGGGTTATCCGCCTGGCGGGCAGACGGATTTCGCGGGGCGCATCCTCATCGCCGGCATGCAGAGCAGCCTGGGCCAGAGCGTGGTGATCGACAACAAGCCCGGCGTCAACGGCAACATTGCCACCGACTTCATCTCGAAGGCAGCGCCCGACGGCTACAGGCTGCTGGTGGGCAACGGCAGCAACATGGTGCTCAACCCGCACACCTACCGCAACACGCCGGTGGCGGATCCGCTCAAGCTCACGCCCATCGGCCTCACGCTGACCTCGTCGCTGATGCTGGTGGTGCCGGCCAGCCTGCCGGTCAAGAACCTCGAGGAATTCATCGCCTGGGTCAAGGCGCAGGACAAGGAGGGCAAGACCGTCGATTACGCGTCCGGCGGGCCCGGCAGCTTGGTGCAGACGGCGATGGAGCTGTTCCGAGAGCGCATCGGCAAGCCAAAGATGAGCCATGTGCCGTACAAGGGCAGCAGCCCGGCAATGACCGACCTGATCGCGGGGCGCGTCCCCTGCATGTTCGATGCCTCGTCCGTGGTCGCGCCCTTCCTCAAGTCCGGCCAGCTCAAGGCACTGATGGCGACCGGCCCCAAGCGCGTGCCGGCCTTCCCGGACGTGCCCACGGCCGCGGAGCGAGGCATCAAGGACTTCCAGGTCATCTCCTTCATCGGCCTGTACGGCCCGGCCGGCCTGAATGCCGACATCGTGAAGAAGGTCAACACGGCGATGAACAGCGCCCTCAAGGACCCGGGCGTGCAGAAGACCGTTGCCGACCGCGGCGACGAAGCCGGCGGCGGCACGCCCGAGCAGCTGGGGGCGCTGACGCGCGACTACTACAAGCTGCTGGGCGAGGTGGTCAAGGCCAACGACATTCGCGCCGAGTGAGGCGCCGGGCTTACTGGATCTTCACGATCTCCGCCTGCGGCTGCGCCTCGGGCGCCGCCGCGCCGGCGCGCATGAGCTTCTCGCCGTCGCGGAAGAAATACCAGCAGCCGTCGTCGGGCCTGCGCGCGTCGGTCAGCCGGCTCGGCGGCACGGGGTTGAACCTGGCGCAGAGGCTCCCGTCGCTCTTCAGCTCCCAGCGGCCCGAGCCGTTGCTGCTCGCGTTGCCGATGCTCTGGCTGTTGTAATAAATAAGGCCGCCGCTTCGCATGTCCCAGCGCATCAGGTAGCCCGCTGTGCTGTCCTTGAGGGTGTGCGTCTTGCCGACGAGGAGCTGCTCCACCTCGGCGCGGTCCAGGAACTTGCGCGCTGCCGAGGCGGGTGTGGTGCTGCTCGCGGGGGGCGATAGCGCGGCCACCTGTGGGGCCGGAAGTGCTGGCGGCTGTGCGGCCGGCTTTGCGGCCGGCTGTGGCGGCGGCGCCGGTGGCGGGATGGATGGCGGCGCCGTTGCGCGCCCGGCGTCGAGTTCGCGTTGCGCGCGCTCGAGCTGCTTCTCGAGTTCGTTCGGCTCGAAGCGCCGACCCGCGGGCTCGCGAACCTGAGGCTGCCGCGCCGCCTCGCGGCCCGGCTGCTCTTGGGCCGGCGGCGGGTTGCGTTGCGGGTTGAAGCTGAAGTTCGAGGTCAGCGAGGTGTTGACCCAGGGCAGCTGGCGCTCACGGGTGTCGCGCAGCACCTTGACGCGCACGTTCTTGAACATCTGCTCGACCTCGAGGCCGGGGACCATCATCTCCACGGCCAGGTGCTTGGTGTAGACGCTGTTGCGGCCGCTCGGGCCGTCTTCGGCCGGTGCGCCGGGCGCCGAGGCGAACGCGATCAAGGTGCCGCGCGCACCCATCTCCGCCAGCCCGCCGGCGGAGCGGATGTTGCGCGTCTTGCCGGCGAAAGGATTGTCCCGGCAAGCATCGAGGATCACGATGCGCGGGTGCGAGCGTGCCTTCTCGATGCGACTCAGGAACAGCTCCTCGATGTCGACCGACTCGTCCTTGACCTCCTCCTGGTCGCGCAGGTTAATGTCGACCGGCAGCAGGTAGTTGCGGCCGTCGATCTGCACCCCGTGGCCGGCGTAGTACAGCACCGCGATGGCATCGTCCTCCTGCACCCGGCGCGCGAACTCGCGCAGCGCGCGCCTAAACTGCAGCACGTTGACATTGAGCTGCTCGTTGACATCGAAGCCCAGCTTGCGCAGGTTGTTCGCGATCAGCCGCGCGTCGTTCTCCGGGTTGTCCAGCGGCACCTTCGGATAGCGCGCATTGCCGATCACCAGCGCGATGCGCTTGTCGGCCGGCTGGGCCTGCGCAGGGGCGGCCGCCGTCAGTGCAAATAGGACAAACCCCAGCACCAGCACCAGCACCAGCACCAGCACCAGCATTCCGAGCAGCCGGCACACGACCGCGCCCATGTCGGCTGGATCGTCGGCGGCACGTGGGGCGGACATGCCAACGAATATCCGCCCGCGCTATCGCCATGGCAATTCGTATTTCTGCAGGGGCTCGTGCTTCATTGCGCCTAGCCCCTTAGCACTATCCCGGTCGCTGCGCCTAGGCCATTAGCCAGATTTGCCTCGCCTCCGGCGCGCCGGAAACTAGATGTTTCCACCCAGGCGGGAGCCCCCGCCGTCGACGGAGCGCGGATGAGTTGGCGAACTAAAGTGGTTTGGAGCGAGGGGATGCTGCTGCAGCCTCAGCACCTGCAGCAAAGCGAGCGCCATGCCGATCATGCGCGGCATCTTCTGTTGCGAAGCACCACGCCATATGCCTGGGGTTTTGCCGAGCTCGAGATCGACCAGGCTGCGCTCTCGCTGGGCAAGCTGGCGCTGGTGCGCGCAGTCGGCGTGTTCGGCGACGGCACCGTGTTCGACATGCCGGCGGTCGATCCGCTGCCCGAACCCATCGACATCTCGAGCACGATGCGCGACGAGGCCGTCGTGCTGGCCCTGCCGCTGCGCCGCGCGGGCGCGCGCGAGGCCGATGCCGAGGCGTACGACGACCTGGTGCGCCATCGCGTGCTGGAGTCCGACGTGCCCGATTCCAACACCGCCGGCGAACGCACCGCGATGTTGCAACTAGGCCAGCTGCACACCCGCCTGATGCGCGCCGGCGACGCGACCGATGCCTGGACCACGCTCAATGTCTCGCGTGTGGTCGAGCGGCGCGTCGACAACCAGGTGCAGCTCGATCGCGTGCTGCTGCCGCCGCTGCTCGACGTGGCGGGTCATGCCGTCATCCGCGCGTGGCTCGACGAGCTGCTGGGCCTGTTGCGCCAGCGCGGCGAGGCGCTGGCCGGGCGCATGAGCCAGGGCGGCACCGGCGGCGTGGCCGAGATCGCGGACTTCATGTTGCTGCAGACGGTCAATCGCAACGAGGCCGTGTTCGCGCACCTGGCCAAGAGCGCCATGCTGCACCCGCAGCGTTTCTACGAACACGCGCTGGCGCTGGCCGGCGACCTGGCGAGCTTTCGCGATTCGCGCCGCGTCGCGCGCTTCGGCCCCTACATCCACGACGACCTGGCGATGAGCTTCAAGCCGGTGATGGACGACCTGCGGCGCAGCCTGTCGATGGTGCTGGAGCAATCGGCCATCCGCATCGAGCTGCACGACCGCAAGCACGGCGTGCGCGTGGCCGTGATTCCCGATGTCGAGCTGCAGCGCAACGCCACCTTCGTGCTCGCGGTCAACGCGCAGATGCCGAGCGAGGCGCTGCGCGCGCGCTTCCCCACGCAGGTGAAAATCGCGCCGGTGGAGCGCATCCGCGACCTGGTCAACCTCGCGCTGCCGGGGGTCACGCTGATGCCGCTGCCGGTGGCGCCGCGGCAGATCCCCTTTCATTCGGGCGCCAACTACTTCGAACTCGACACGCGCAACAGCGATCTCTGGCGCCAGCTCGAACAGTCGGGCGGCGTCGCAATGCATATCGCAGGCGACTTCCCCGGCCTCGACCTCGCGTTCTGGGCCATTCGCTCGTAATCGTCTCGCCCGCGCCCCTGCCGGAGCACCACCATGACAACCCCGGACCCCTTCGCCGCCTTCGAGTCGGAGCGCACGGTCATCAAGCCCAAGCCGCGCGCGCCCGGGGGCAACACGCCGGCCGTGCCGCCCACGTCGATGGGCGGTGGCGGCGATCCGCTGCCGGCCGAAGTGGGCGAGCTGGGCTTGCTCAATCCGCTGGTGTCGGCCGCGGCGAAGCTGCTGGTGCTGATAGGCAAGCTGCGCAATCTGGCGCAAGCGCCCAACGTGCAGTCGCTACGGGCATCGACCGCCGATGCGGTGAACCAGTTCGACGCCGCCGCGCGCCGCGCCGGCATCTCCAACGAAACGGTGCTGGCCGCGCGCTACATCCTGTGCACCGCACTCGACGAGGCGGTGGCCAACACGCCCTGGGGCGTGCAGGGCGGCTGGAACAAGCAGAGCCTCCTGGTGCAGTTCCACAACGAGACCTGGGGCGGCGAAAAGATCTTCCAGCTCCTGGCCAAGCTCGCGCAGGACGTGCCCACGCATCGGCAACTGCTCGAGTTGATCTACAGCGTGCTCGCGCTCGGCTTCGAGGGCCGCTACCGCGTGATCGACAACGGCCGCGCGCAGCTCGACACCGTGCGCCAGCGCCTGGCCGACCTGATCGCGAAAGACCGCCCGCCGGTCGAAGCCGAGCTCTCGCCGCACTGGCGCGGGCAGGGCACGGGCTCGGCGCGCTTGCGCGAGTCGCTGCCGATGTGGGTGTTCGCGGCCGGCTTCGCGCTCTTGCTGGCGCTCGCATGGTTCGGCCTGCGGCTCACGCTCAACCACCGCTCCGACACCACCTACGCGGCGGTCTCCAGCCTGCGCGTGCCCAACCTGCAGATCGCGCCGCCCGCCATCCTGGCCAAGTCGCCGCGGCTGGCGAAGTTCCTCGAGCCCGAGATCAAGCAGGGCCTGGTCACCGTCACCGACGAGGCCGACCGCAGCACCGTGCGGCTGCGCGGCGACAGCTTCTTCGGCTCCGGCAGCGCCGACCCGATGGCGCAGTCGCTGCCGGTGCTGAAGCGCATCGGCGAAGCGCTGGCCGAGGTCAAGGGCGAGGTGCTGATCACCGGCCATTCCGACAACCAGCCGATCCGCTCGATGCGCTATCCGTCCAACTGGCATCTCTCGGCCGCGCGCGCCGATGCGGTGAAGGGCGCGCTCTCCAGCTTCATCGAGCCGGCCCGCATGCGCTCCGACGGCAAGGCCGATGCGGAGCCGGTCGCGGCCAACGACACGCCGGCCAACCGCGCGCGCAACCGTCGCGTCGACATCGTGCTCCTGAGCCCGCCGGACCAGGTGGCCGCCGAACTCGCGGGAGCGAAGCGATGAAAAAGCTTTTCGGATGGCTCTTCCATCCCCTCCTGTTGACCGCGCTGGCCCTCGTCGTCGTCGCACTGCTGATCTGGTGGATCGGCCCGCTGATCAAGATCGGCGCGCTGGCCCCGCTCGAAAGCGAGCTCGCGCGCGCGGTGTTGATCGGCATCATCGTGCTGCTGGTGGTGCTGCGCGCCGTCTACCGCCGCTGGCGCACCCGCAAGGCCAGCCAGCATCTGACCGACGGCCTCATGAAGGCGCCCACCGCGCAGCCCGCGGCGGCCGCCGACAACGGCGAGCAGAAGGTGCTCAACACGCGCTTCACCGAGGCCGTGGCCACCTTGAAGCAGATGCGCCTGCACGCGGCCGGCAAGAAGCCCGGCTGGCGTGACTGGCTCTCGCTCTCGGGCGGCAGCTACCTCTACGACCTGCCGTGGTACGTGTTCATCGGCGCGCCCGGCGCCGGCAAGACCACGGCGCTGATCAACTCCGGCCTCTCGTTCCCTCTGGCCGACAAGTTCGGCCCCGGCGCCATCCGCGGCGTCGGCGGCACGCGCAACTGCGACTGGTGGTTCACCGACGACGCGGTGCTGATCGACACCGCCGGCCGCTACACCACGCAAGACAGTCACCAGACGGAAGACAAGAGCGCATGGGAAGGCTTCCTCGGCCTGCTCAAGAAGGTGCGGCCGCGGCGCCCGCTCAACGGCGTGTTCCTCACCGTCAGCGTGGCCGACCTGCTGAGCCAGGGCACCGAGGCGCGCAGCACGCTCGCGGCCTCGATCCGCGCGCGGCTGCTGGAGCTCGACGCCAAGCTCACGACGCGCCTGCCCGTCTACGTGTTCGTGACCAAGAGCGACCTGCTCTACGGCTTCAGCGAATACTTCGCCGATCTGGGCAAGGAGCAGCGCGCGCAGGTCTTCGGATTCACGCTGCCGGCCGAGGAGGGCGCGCAGGTCGACGAGAAGGGGCTCGCCACCGCCTTCCAGCGCGAGTTCGGCTTGCTGCACGATCGCGTCAACGACGCCTTGATCCAGCGCATGCAGCGCGAGACCGACGGCACGCGGCGCGCCGCGATCTTCGGTTTTCCGGCGCAGTTCGGCTCCATCGGGCCGCTGTTGTCCGACCTGCTCGAGCAGGTCTTCACCGGCTCGCGCTTCGCGCAGCCGCCGTGGGTGCGCGGCGTCTACTTCACCAGCGGCACGCAGGAAGGCAGCCCGATCGACCGTGTGATGGGCAGCCTCGCGCGCAGCTTCGGGCTCGAGCGCGCCATGCTGCCGCCGCAGAAGAGCAGCGGGCGCAGCTACTTCCTCACCTCGCTGCTGCGCGACGTGGTGTTTCCCGAGCAGCGCCTCGCGGGCGCCGACGTCAAGCTCGAACGACGCCGAAACACGCTGCGTCTGGCCGGCGTGGCCGCGATGACGCTGATCACCGTCGCCCTGCTCGCGGGCTGGGGCTACAGCACCTGGCAGAACATGAATTACCTGAAGGCCGTCGAGGCGCGCGTCGAGCCGGCGCGGCAGACGCTGGCAGCGCTGCCTTCGCGCGTGTCGAACCTGGTCGAGGTCGCGCCGGTGCTGCAGGCGCTGCGCAACATCTGGAAGGCGCCCGAGAACCGCGAAGGCGAGGAGCCGCTGTCGATGACGCTCGGCCTCTACCAGGGCGACAAGCTCGATGCCGCCGCGATGCTGGCGCACCAGCGCGCGCTCAACGAGGCCTTCCTGCCGCAGCTCGCCAAGCGCATCGAGGACCAGCTGCGCACCGCGCAGAAGGACAACCTCGAGTTCAGCTACGAGGCGCTCAAGACCTACCTGATGCTGCACCAGCCCGAGCGCTTCGATGCCGATGCGCTCAAGGCCTGGATCACGCTCGACTGGGCGCGCAGCCTCGACCGCGGCATTCCCGAAGAACAGCGCAAGCTGCTCGAGGACCAGCTGGACGTGCTGATCGCCCAGGGCCCGCCGCGCTCGCCGCTCAAGATGGACGAGAACCTGGTGCGCAACGTGCGCGCGGTGCTCGCGAGCTATCCGCTGGAGCAGCGCGTGTTCAGCCGCTTGAAGCGCCAGCGCCTCGGCAAGGACATCCCGCCCTTCAGCGTCGCGACCGCCGCCGGCCCCGCGGGCCCGCTGGTGTTCGAGCGCATCAGCGGCAAGCCGCTCGCCGACGGCGTGCCGGGCATGTTCACCTACGACGGCTACCACAAGCGCTTCCAGAACGAGGTCACGGTGCTCACCGGCCTGCTCGCCAACGAGGACCCGTGGGTGCTCGGCCAGGAGCGCGGCACGGCCGACCGCCTGCGTGACGCCGCCGCGCTCGGCGCGCTGACCGACCGCGTGCGCAGGCTCTACCTCGAGGAGTACGTCAAGGTGTGGGAGGCGCTCCTGTCCGACGTGCGCCTGATGCGCGCCACCGGCCTGGAGAAGAACATCGAGACCGCGCGCATCCTCTCGGGCACCGGCTCGCCGCTCGCCAGCTTCCTGCGCGCGGTGGTCAAGGAGACCACGCTGACGCCGGCCGAGACCAGCAGGGACGTGGTGAGCAAGGCCACCGAGACCGTGCGCAACACGCGCAAGGGCCTGGAAGACCTGTTCGGCGGCGACCCCAGCAAGCCGGCGGCCGCGCCCAGGCGCATCGAGAGCATCGTCGACGACCGCTTCGAGCCGCTGCGCCGCCTCGTCACCTCGCCCACGCCGAACGGGCCGGCGCCGATCGACGATGCGCTCAAGCTCTTCAACGAGGTCTACGTCTACCTCAACGCAGTCGACACCGCGGTCAAGAGCCGCAGCTCGCCGCCGCCCGGCGACGTGGCCGGCAAGCTCAAGTCCGATGCCGGGCGCCTGCCGGAACCAGTGCGCACCATGGTCGAGAACCTGAGCCAGGCCGGCGCCACGCAGGCGCGCGTGGCCGAGCGCGGCAGCCTGAGCCAGGACCTGCGTCCGGTGACCGAGTTCTGCACCCGCGCGATCGCCGGGCGCTATCCCTTCGTCACCAGCAGCAAGCGCGACGTGCTGCCCGAGGACTTCGGCCAGATGTTCGGTCCCGGCGGCCTGATGGACGACTTCTTCCAGAAGCGGCTGGCTGCGCTGGTCGACACCAGCACGCGGCCCTGGCGCTACAAGCCGGTGGCGGAGCAGGGCGCGATCACGGCGCAGGCGATCGCGCAGTTCGAGCGCGCGGCGCGCATCAAGGACATCTTCTTCCGCGCCGCCGGCCGCACGCCCGCCATGCGGCTGGACTTCAAGCCGGTCGAGATGGATGCCGGCATCACGCAGTTCATCCTCGATGTCGACGGCCAGCTCGTGAAATACGCGCACGGCCCGGTGGTGCCGATGGCGGTGCAATGGCCCGGCCCCAAGGGCAGCAACCAGGTGCGCGTGCAGGTCAGCCCGCCGTCGACCAGCGGCAGCTCGGGCATGGCGGTCGACGGGCCGTGGGCCCTGTTCCGCGTGCTCGACGACGGCCAGCTCGAAGCCGGCGACGCGCCCGAGAAATTCTTCATCACCTTCCAGATCGGTGCCCGCAAAACGCGCTTCGAGGTGACGACCAACAGCGTGCAGCATCCGATCCGCTTGCGCGAGCTGCGGGAGTTCGCGTGTCCGGAGGGCTTGTGAATTCGCAACAGGATGCCGCTTCGAACATGGCGCCGGGCTGGTTCGGCAAGCTGCCCGGCATGGGCGACTTTGCGAGCCGCCGTCTGCCCGAGCCCTTCCGCAACGCCTGGGACCGCTGGCTGCAGCATGGGCTCACGCGGCTGCGCGCGCGGCGCGAAGACTGGACCGAGCGCTATCTCCAGGCGCCGCTCTGGTGCTTCGTGCTCGGCGAGGGCGTGATCGGCGCCGGCGGCTGGCTCGGCGTGATGATGCCCTCGGTCGACGGCGTGGGGCGCTACTTTCCCTTCACAATCGCATCCGAGCTGGTGTCCTCGCGCCCCGAGCTGCATGGCGCTGTGCTGGCGCGCACGCAGCACTGGTGGACGCTGGCCGCGCAGGCCGCGCTCGAAGGGCTGGAGCACGATCTCGATGCGCAGCGCTTCGATGCGCGCCTGCAGGAATTGTTTGCGGGCTTTTCGGTCGAGGCGGGCGAGGGCGACGGGCCGTCGCTGGCGCTGCCGGTGACGCGCCACTCGCTGTGGTTCACCGATCCGGTGGCCGAACGAGGCCCGGGCATGACCAGCCAGGGCCTGCCGCAGGATGACCAGTTCGATGCGCTGTTCGGCTTCGGACCCGATGCCGCGGCGCAGGAAGGGGAGGCAGCATGAGCCGCCGGGCCGCTCCCAAGGCGAATACCGCAGTGCGTAGCACGGAGCTTAGCCAATGAGCCCCGACGACGACCGGCCGCCAGGCACACCGCCGCAAGAAGGCGACGACCGCACGCAGGTCGTCACCGGCCGGCCTGCTGCGCCCACGCCGGACGAGGGCGCGACCGTCATCTCCGGCGGCACCGCGCTGCCGGCGAGCGAGATGCCCACCGTGGCCGGCATCACGCGCGCCGAGAAAGCGCCGAGCAACGCCGAGGCTGGGTTGCTTCCGGTGGGCAGCCGGCTCGCCGAATTCGAGGTCACGCGCATCGTCGGGCAGGGCGGCTTCGGCGTCGTCTACGAGGCCTGGGACCCGACGCTCGAACGCGTGGTCGCGATCAAGGAATACCTGCCGACCTCGCTCTCGACGCGCCAGCTCGACGGCACGGTCGCGCCCTTGTCCGAACGGCACCGCGAGACCTTCGAGCTCGGCATGCGCAGCTTCATCAACGAGGCGCGCCTCCTGGCCCAGTTCGACCATCCCTCGCTGCTCAAGGTCTACCGCTTCTGGCAGGAGCGCGGCACCACCTACATGGTGATGCCCTTCTACCGCGGCGACACGCTGCGCCAGGCGCTGGCTGCCATGACGGGAGGCGTTGACGAAGCCTGGCTGATGCGCATCATGGACGGCGTGACGCAGGCGCTCGCGGTGATGCACCACGCCCACTGCTACCACCGCGACATCGCGCCCGACAACATCATCCTGCTCGAAGGCTCGGGCCGTCCCGTGGTGCTGGACTTCGGCGCCGCGCGGCGCGTGATCACCGACAAGACGCAGGCGATCACGGTCATCCTCAAGCCCGGCTACGCGCCGATCGAGCAGTACGCCGAGATGCCCGACATGTCGCAGGGCGCGTGGACCGATGTCTATGCGCTCGCGGCCGTGATGCACGTGGCCGTCTGCGGCCGCGCGCCGCCGCCCTCGGTCGCGCGCCTCCTGGCCGACAGCTATGTGCCGCTGGCAGGCAACGAGGCGCTGCTGCAGCGCTACAGCCCCGGGCTGCTCGCGGCCATCGATGCCGGCCTGGGCGTGCGGCCCGAATCGAGGCCGCAGTCGATGGAAGCGCTGCGTGCGGCGCTGGGTCTGGATGGCGACCGGACGGTGATCCGTGCGCCGGCGCCGGCACCCGCGGCGGCACCGGGTGGACGTACCGGCAGCGCGAGTCCTGCGGCACCCGCGCCCGCGCCGGCTCCCAAGGGCAAGGGCGCGGCCATCGCCGCCGTGGCCTCCGTGGCCGTCATTGCCGCCGCGGGCGGATGGTGGTGGTTCCAGGGCAAGCCGGCCGACACGACGCCGGCCGGCGCAGCGCCGCCGCCGTCCACCGAAGTCGCGCAGACGCCGGCGCCTCCACCTCCACCGCCCCCGCCACCACCCAAGGTGCGCACGCCGGGCGAGTCATTGCAGTCGCTGGCCGAAGGCGCCGCGCCGGGCTTCGAGGTGACGGCGAACCCGCGCAAGGCCGAGGTCGCGATCGGCAAGGACAGGCTGGGCTTCGAAGTGCGCAGCAAGCGCGAAGGCTTCGTCTACGTCTACCTGCTGTCCAGCGGCGGCGAGCTGTTCCTGCTGTTCCCGAACCTGCTCGACAAGTACAACAAGATCGGCGCCGGTGCTGCGTTGTCGCTGCCGCGCGCTTCGTGGCCGATGGACGCGGGCGGGCCGGCCGGCATCAACCAGTTCGCGGTGCTGGTCAGCGAGCACGAGCGCGACTTCAGCGCCTCGGGCATCCAGAACGACGGCGTGTTCCCACAGTTCCCGCTGCCCGTGCTGGCAGCGCTCGAGGCCGCGCGCGGCAGCGGGCCGCCGCCGCTCGCGGGCAAGCCGGTGTGCGCGCCCAACACACCGTGCAACGACGTCTATGGCAGCGCGTTTTTCAAAATCACCGAGAAGTAATCGTCTGTGGGGCAGCGGCCCGTCAGGCCCCGCCCCCCAGACCAGGAGTTCTTCATGAACAAGCCTTCCTCACTGCCCTTCGCTTCACCCGCCCGCTGGGGTGCCGCCGCCATCGCGATGGCCGCGCTGGCGGCCTGCGGCACGATGCCGGGGGTCAGCTCCACAAGCTCCACAAGCTCCACACCGGCCACGGCCAGTGCCCCCGCCGCCGCGCCCGCGGCAGCCGCGGCTGCGCAGGTCACGCCCGCGCCCTCCGCCTCGCGCCCGGCTTCGACCAGCGCCGGCGCCAGCGTGGCCGGCCAGTCGCGCACCTTCTCGACCCAGCTTGCCACCTACACCTCGGTGGGCTTCGACGCCGTGCCGGGCTGGGGCCGCGACGATTTCGCCGAAAGCTGGCCTGCCTTCCTCGGCAGCTGCAAGGTGCTGACCGGCCGCGGCACCGAATGGCGGCAGGTCTGCGATCGCGCGCGCGCCGTCGACGACAAGAGCAATCCGGCCATCCGCGGCTTCTTCGAGCGCGAGTTCTCGGCCTACCAGATCCGCGACGACGACCGCCGGCCCGACGGCGTGGTCACCGGTTACTTCGAGCCCGAGATCACCGGCAGCCGGCAGTACGCGCCGCCCTTCATCTATCCGGTGTACGGCCAGCCCGAAGACATGCTGTTCGCCGATGCGCGCAAGCTGCCGGCCGGCAGCGGCACGGTGGCGGCGCGCGTCGAAGGCCGCAACGTGGTGGTGCAGAGCGGCCTCAGCACGCGCGACATGGGCGCGCCGGGCCTCTATGCGCTCGACCTCTCGGCCATCACGCGCGACACGCTGGACCGCAAGGTACGCCTGCGCATCGAGGGCAGGCGCCTGCTGCCCTA
The DNA here is from genome assembly GCF_964253805.1 of Variovorax sp. LjRoot175. Taxonomy (NCBI): domain Bacteria; kingdom Pseudomonadati; phylum Pseudomonadota; class Betaproteobacteria; order Burkholderiales; family Comamonadaceae; genus Variovorax; species Variovorax sp. LjRoot175. Next base: position 717,382 of record NZ_CAXURY020000001.1, read on the forward strand.
CTACACGCGCGAAGAGATCGAGACCAAGGGCGCGCCCAACGCGCGCGTGCTGGCCTTCGTGAACAGCGCCACCGCGCTCTACGAGATGCAGATCCAGGGCTCGGGCCGAATCCGGCTGCCCAACGGCGACGTGATCCGCGTCGCCTATGCCGAACAGAACGGCCAGCCCTTCCGGCCGACGCTGGCGCAGTCCTCCTCGGGCAAGACGCGCAGTCCCGTCAAGGTGCGCGGCGGCGCGATCGAGCTCGAACTCGACGACGGCGATGACGACGAGGACAGCAACGACACCTCGGTGATCCGCACCCGCGGCTTCACGCTCGCGCGTCCGGTCAACAGCGGTGCGGTCATGGTGCCGGGGCGGCGCGTGGCCGGGCCGGTGATCGGCACCGGCATCAAGGACCCGAGCTATGTGTTCTTCAAGGAGTCGCCGGGCAGCGGCGGCGGGCCGGTCGGTGCCTTCGGCGTGCCGCTGTCGGCCGGCCGCTCGATCGCAGTCGATCCGCGCAGCACGCCGCTGGGCTATCCGGTCTTCGTCTCCACGCGTGCGCCCGGCACCGGCACGCCGATGCAGCGCCTCACCATCGCGCAGGACACCGGCGGCGCGATCCGCGGCGCGGTGCGGGCCGACTATTTCTTCGGCAACGGCCAGCAGGCCGCGACCCAGGCCCGGCGCATGAAGGAGCGCGGCCAGCTGTGGATCCTGCTGCCGCGCGGCCTCGCGGTGGCGGCGGCCGCGACCTCGACCATTCGCACGCGTGGGGCGGCGGTCGGTGCAGACTTGCCGCAATGCCTTGTGCCTGAAGAAGGCGCGTGCGTCGATGACTAGGAACGCCGCAAGGCTGATGGGCGCGTCGGCGGGCGGTATGCCCTGTGCCGGCCGACCCCTCACCCTAGCCCTCTCCCGGAGGGAGAGGGAACAAGGCAGAACGCTTCACGCGCAGGTCTTACTCCCTCTCCCTCCGGGAGAGGGCGGGGGTGAGGGCGCCAGGCCTTCGAAGCGCACGCAGCCGCCGCATACCGGGCGGACAGCCCAACGGGCAAAGACACCGTAGTCGCGAAACACACCATGCAAGAGACCCTGTCTTCGGAGCAAAGCGTCGAACTCGTCCGCCTCTGGCGGCGCAGGCAGACGCTGTCCCCCGGCGAGATGGGCGAGATGTACCGCATCGTCGGCGGCGCGCTGCGCAGCTGCAACCCGCCCGAGCTGCGCGTGCTCGGCGAGGGCCGTCAGGAACTGGTGGCGCAGTTCATCTATGTCAAGGTGCTGCGGCTCGATGCCGATCCGGACGAAGCGGACGATGCCGCGCGCGGCGAGGCCGCAAGCCACAGCGCGCCGTCGAGCGCCTTCGCGCTGTGTGCCTACTTCCGGCGCTACCTGATCGACTGCACGCGCGCGAGCGCCTTCCGCCGCAAGCTCTCGATCGGCGACCAGATCACCGAGAGCCAGCTCGAGGCGCAGGTTGGCGCGGCCGACAACGCGCAAGACGAACTGGCCGAGCACGGCCTCAACGCGCCCTCGGTGCATGCCGCGGCGCGCGCCTTCATCGCGGGTCTGCCCGAGCCCGAGCGCATCCTTTTGTGCGAAGGCTTCGGCCGCGAGGCGGCGGGCGGGCTGTCGGGCGTGGCCTCGCGCCACGCCATCGCCTCCTACCACTACCGCGCCGGCCGGCTCGGCCTCGTGCACAAGCGCGAAGGCCTGCCGGCCGACTATGCGCGCACCACGCTGGGCCAGTGGATCACGCAGACCCTGGGCATCGCGATCGAGGCCGGCAACATGGGCGCGATCCTGCAGGTTTTCAAAATCCTGGGCGCTGAAGCGTCTTATGCCTGAAGACATAAGACTTTCAGGAACACGCACCATGCCCATCGATCTCTGGCCCCCGCTCAGCCTCATCCGCGGCACCCTGGGACGCGGCGGCGATCTCGCCCCTGCGGGCGAAGGCGCGGCAACGCTGGCGGAGCCCGCCGCGATCCCGGCCCGCCAATTCGACGAGACCCTTCTGCTGCCCTTGACCGAGCTCGCCCGCCGCCGCGAGGCCGTGGCCCAGCGCGCCTTTCCGGCCCGCTGGGCGCCGGGCCGCCTGGTGAGCGTGCTGCACGAAGGCCGGCTGCTCGGCGTGCTGCTCGACAAGTGCCTGCACGGCACGCTGTGGCGCGGCTGGATGGCCGCCAGCGAAGCCGACTGGGCCAGCGCCTACGACGTGCTGCTCGAGCCCGGCGACGAACCCTTCGAGCCGATGTTCGGTCTGATCCAGACCTGGAACGTGCTCACGCTCGAACAGACGCCGCAGCTCTGCGCCCGCGTGCTCGGCGAGGTGTCGGCCACGCGGCTGGCCGCGATCCGTGCGGTGCACGACGAATGGGCCGTGCAGCAGCCGCTGGCCATCGAGCCCGAGCCCGGCCGCATCGCGCTGCGCACGGCCGGCGGCGTGTTCTCCGTGCTCTCGGGCACGCCGCTGGGCGTGGCCGATCCGCGTGCCGACTACCAGAGCCTCTATCTCGAAGCCGCCGCCCGGCTCGCCACGCCGCTGCAGGCCACGCCGAAGCCGGGCAGCCTGTCCGTCGCGGCGCCGGCCGGGGAGGGCTGGTGGTCGCGTGTGAAGGCCTGGTTCGGCGCCGACCGGGTGGTGCGGCCCGCGCTGGCGCTGCTGGCACTGGTGGTCGTGGTGCAGAACGCGACCCTGATGCGGCCCGGCGCCGGAGACGACGAGGTCCGGTTCCGTTCGGTGCAGGGCCCCGTCACTTCCGCCGCGCCGGCCGAGCTGAGCCTGCGCTGGAAGGCCGGCGTCGGCATGGACGATGCGAACGCGCTGCTGCGCTCGGCCGGCGCCGAGCTGGTGGGCGGACCGGATGCCGAGGGCCGCTGGCGCCTGCGCTTCCTGGCCGATGCGGCGCAGGGCCGCGCCATGCTGGCGGGTTCGCCGCTGGTCGAATCGGTGGGGCCGCCGTGACGAGGCGCCGCCTGCGCACCGTGCTGCTGCTGGCCATGCTGGCCGCAGCCACCTGCGCGGGTGCGGCGCAGCGCGCCTTGCTGGTGGGCGTGTCGGAACTGGTCAACCAGCCTGCGTCGCTGTGGCTGCAGGCGCCGCGCAACGACGTGATGCTGATGCGCGAGGCCCTGCTGAAGCAGGGCTTCGCGGCCACCGACATCACGGTCGTGGCCGACGGCGTGAGCGGCGCAGCGCTGCCCGAGGCGCAGCGCATCCACGAGGCGCTGGGGCGGCTGCTGGAGCAGTCGCAAAGCGGCGACTTCGTGCTGCTCTATTTCTCGGGCCACGGCACGCGTTGGCGCGATGCGAGCAAGCGCTACCAGGAGCCGGACGGCTTGGCCGAGAACTTTCTCGCGCGCGACGTGCGCGGCGCGGTGGGCGGCAGCGGCGCCTTGCCGGGCGGCCTGCGCGACGTCGATTTCGACGGCTGGGTGCAGGCTTTCCTGGCGCGCAACGTGTTCGTCTGGTCGGTGTTCGACACCTGCTCGGCCGCCTCGATGACGCGCGGCCGAGCGCCCGCGAGCGCCGAGGTTGTTGTGGGTCCGCCGGACGACGAGGTGCGCTTTCGCGGCATCCGCGCCGACCTGCTCGCGCAAGGCGCGGCCGGCGCCTCCGCCGCCGCACCGACGGCACCCGCGGCCCCGGCCGTGCCTCGAGCCCGCTACGTGGCCTTCTTCGCATCCGAAAGCCACCAGGTCACGCCCGAGCTGCGGCTGCCGCGCAAGGGCCGCGACGCGCAGCCGCAGGGCCTGCTGACCTGGGCCGTGGCCGAGGCGCTGCAGCGCCGGCCCGCGACCTGGCGCGAGCTCTTCGACGGCGTGCTTGCGCTCTACCCGCCGGTGATCTCCGAACTCGAAGCGCGCTTTCCGCAACGCGAGCTGCCATCGCCCGTGGCCGAGGGCAATCTCGATGCGCCGCTGTTCGCCAACGGCCCTCAGCCGCTCGGCACGCGTCCGGTGTGGCGTGCGCAGCGCAGCGGCGCGAGCCTCGCGATCCAGGCCGGCCAGCTCGACGGGCTGGTGCCGCGGCAGGAGCTGCGCGTGCTCGCGAGCCTGGAAGACGGCACCCGGCGCAGCGCGGCCGCTGTGCTGGCGCAACTCGATCCGGCCGGCGCGCAGCTGCCGGTGCCGGCCGCGCTGCGCGATGTGCCGGGCAGCGCGCTGTGGAGCGTGACGCCGCTGGCCGAGCCGGCCGCCTTCGCGTTGCGCGTGCGCGCCGACAAGCCCTTGCCCGCGGGACTGAGCTTCGACTACCCCGCCTCCATTCGCCTGGCGCGCGCGGGCGAGGACGGGAGCGAAGCCGATCTGCGCTGGACCGATCTCGGCCCCGCCGGCCATCGGCTGGAGCTGCTCTCGCCCGCGCTCGGAACCGGCACGGGCCAGGTCGCGGCCGACCCCGCAGCCTTGCGCGAGCGGCTGCAGGGCTTCGCGCGTCTCAAGTGGCTCGGCGAGCTGAACCGGCTGGCCGGCGGCGCGCGACTCGACGGCTTCGAGGCCGCGCTGGAAACCTGGCGTGCCGACCGCATGCTGCGCAGCGAGCCCCTCGCCCGCAGCGCCACGCCGGGCCCGCTGCTCGCGGGCGAGCGACGCGTGCTGCGCGTGCGCAATACCGGCGGGACTTCGCTCGACATGGTGATCGTCGGCATCGACCCGGAAGGCGGCCTGCGACCGGTGTACCCCGATGCCTCCGGCGCGAGCAACCGTTTCGAACGCGGCACGCGCGAGCTGCCGGCGGCCAAGCATTTCGAACTGCCCTGGCTGGCGGGCCCGGGTGCGCGCCTCTTCGTGCTGGCGACGCCGGCCGCGCCGCACAGCGCGCCGCGCCTGTTCGGCGCGGGCGTCGATCCGGCCCTGGCCCCCGATCTGCGCGTGCGCGGGCAACTCGGTGCACCGAAAGAGCGGCAGGTCTTTGCCGCGATGATTTTTTTCTAGGAGATCGACATGGGCTGGACTTCTGATGGCTCGGTGGACCCGGACGAGGGCCTGCGCCTGCTCGACCTGGTCTCCGAAGAGGCGGGCGACGACTACTGGATGCTGCTCGAATCCAAGGGCAAGGCGATCGAAGGCGATTCGACGCGCCCCTTCGCGGACGGCAAGTCGCGCCTGGAGGTCGGTGGCTTCCGCTACCAGCTGGACGTGTTCTCGCCGCCGGGTTCCACCAAGGGGCAGCTGCGCGCAGCGGCGGTCTTCGTCGTTCGCGATTGCGATGCCGCGAGCGCTTCGATCGCGAGCCTGCTGCGCGACCAGGTGAACGACCTGAAGGTGGTGATCTCGGTGTACAAGGCCGGCGGCGATACCTCCAAAGACCTGCAGCCGCACCTGGAGCTGGAGCTGACCCAGGCGCGCCTGCTGAACCACACGATGCTGACCGCCGCCAGGTCGGCGCGGCCGCGCGAAATCATCCAGATCGAATACCAGGGGCTCGAGATCCGCTCCGCGCCGCAGAGCGAGACGGGCCTGCGCGGCGCCGTACGCACTTGCACCATCAAAAAGTGAGGCCGGACATGACGAACTCTGCCGAATTCCTCCAGGCCGCCGACCCCGCGGCCGCGCTCAAGGCACTGACGGATGAAGTGCGCGCCAAGCCCGCCGACAGCAAGCTGCGCGTCTTCCTGGCCCAGCTGCTGTGCGTGCTCGGCCAGTGGGAGCGTGCGCTCAACCAGCTCAACGTCGCGGCCGAGCTCGATGCGATGGCCATTCCGATGAAGCAGGTCTACGGCGAGGCCGTGCGCTGCGAGGGCCTGCGCGCCGACGTGTTCGCCGGCACGCGCACGCCGATGGTCTTCGGCCAGCCCGACGAATGGCTGGCGCTCCTGATCGAATCGCTGCTGCGCCAGGGTGCGGGCGACGCGCAGCTCGCCGAAGACCTGCGCGAGCGCGCCTTCGACGCCGCGCCCGCCACGCCGGGCACGCTCGACGGCAAGCCCTTCGAATGGCTGGCCGACGCCGACATGCGCCTGGGCCCGGTGCTCGAGGCCTTCGTGAACGGCCGCTACTACTGGATTCCCTATGCCCGGCTGGCACACGTGAAGCTCGATCCGCCCGAAGACCTGCGCGACTGCGTGTGGCTGCCGGCGCATCTGCAGTTCGAGAACGGCGGCGAGACGCTGGCGCTGGTGCCCGTGCGCTACGAAGGCACCGAGAAGAGCGGCGACGGCGCATTGCAGCTCGCGCGCAAGACCGAGTGGCGCGAGCTGCAGCCCGAGGTCTGGGCCGGGCTCGGCCAGCGCATGCTGAGCAGCAGCGATGGCGCCGAGCATGCGCTGATGGACGTGCGCGAGATCCTGTTCTCGACCGGCGATGCCTGAACTCACCGCACAGGAACGCTTGCAGCCCTCGCTGCTCGATCGCCTGGTCGACCATGCGCCCGGCGAGCAGCGCGAGAGCGACGACAAGCGCACGCTGACCCGGCAGGCGCTGCGCCAGGCCGTGCTGCGCGACCTGAGCTGGCTCTTCAATGCCACCGGCCATGGCCTGGCCTTCGACGACAAGCGTTTTCCGAATGCGGCGCGCTCGGTCCTCAACTACGGATTGCCTATGCTGTCCGGCCAGTTCACGTCCTCCGTTCAGCGTGTCAGCATGGAACAGGCTCTGAAGAACGCCATCCTGCAGTTCGAGCCCCGCATCCTGCCTCGCACACTCGAAGTTGAACTCGTCATGGAAGGCTCGGCACTTGATTCCCACAACCGCATTGGCCTTCGGATCCGCGGCATGCTCTGGGCCCAGCCCGTGCCGCTGGAGTTTTTGATGCGCAGCCGAATCGACCTGGAGGAGGGCCGGATCGAAATTGAGGACATGACAAGCCCTCAGCGGTAGCCCAGCCATGGACCCGCGCCTGCTGACCCTGTACGAACAGGAACTGCGCTACTTCCGCGAGAGCTCGGCGGAGTTCGCGCGCGCCTTCCCGAAGATCGCGAACCGGCTGGGCATCGAGGGCCAGGAGGTCGCCGACCCCTACGTCGAACGGCTGATCGAAGCCACCGCCTTCCTGTCGGCGCGCGTTGCCCTGAAGCTCGATGCCGAATACCCGCGCTTCACCGGGCATCTGCTCGACATCGTCTATCCGCACTTCATGGCGCCCACGCCATCGATGGCCGTGGTGTCCATGGCGGTCGACCCCGACGATGCCAATCTCGCGACCGGGCCCGCGCTGCCGCGCGGCAGCGGCCTGCGCGCGCGCCAGGCCGTGGGGCAGAACACGCACTGCGAGTTCCGCACCGCGCGGGCGCTGCGCCTCTGGCCGGTCGAAGTGCTGCGGGCGCAGTACTTCAGCTACGCGCCCGACCTGCCGCTCGCCCAGCATGCGCAGTCGCGCGAGATCCGCGGCGGCCTGCGCATCGCGCTGCACGCCACCGCCGGCCTCAAGTTCGACCAGATTCCGCTCGACGAACTGTTGATTCACTTCGGCGGCGCCGAGGATGTGGCCTGGCAGCTGCACGAGTGCATGCTCGGCAAAGCCATCGGCGTGATGGTGCAGCCGCTGGCCGCCGGCGGCGCGGCCACGGGTGCGGCCGGCAGCGCGGTGCGCCACCTGCCCGCGAGCGCGGTGCAGCCCGCGGGATTCGAGGACGACGAGGCCTTGCTGCCCGTCACCGCCACCGGCTTCTCCGGCCATCGGCTGGTACAGGAGTACTTCGCCTTTCCGCAGCGCTTCCAGTTCGCGCGCATCACCGGCTTGCAGCGCGTGCTCGCGTCGATGGCCGTGACCGAGGTGGAGATCGTGGTGCTGTTCTCGCGCGGCGATGCGGCGCTCGAAAAACTGGTCAGCGCCGAGAACGTGCAACTGCATTGTGTGCCGGTCGTCAATCTCTTCAGCAAGCGGCTCGACCGCGTGGCCGTGAATGAGGGCGTGAGCCAGTTCCACCTGGTGCCCGACCGCACGCGCCCGCAGGACTTCGAGGTGCACACCGTGACCGAGGTGGTCGGCCACGGCAACTCGGGCACAGCCGGCGCGGCGCTGGAACAGCCCTTCCTGCCCTTCTATGCGGCCTTCCACGGCGCGCGCCACAGCCACCCGGCCTACTTCACCACCACGCGCGAGCCGCGCATGCTGTCGGTCAAGCAGCGCACCGAAGGGCATCGCAGCAGCCACATCGGCTCCGAGCTCTACATGCAGATCGTCGATCCGCAACAGGCGCCTTACTCCGGTGCGCTGCGGCAGCTGGCCGTCACCGCGCTGGTGACCAACCGCGACCTGCCGCTCCTGATGCCGCTGGGCCGCGAGTGCGACTTCGACTGCATCGACTCGTCCCCGGTGCAGCGCGTGCGCATGGTTCGCGGCCCCTCGCGGCCGGTCTCGCCGGTGGTGGGCCAGGGCCTGGGCTGGCGGGTGGTCGACCACCTGGCTCTCAACTACCTGTCGCTCGCCGACAGTTCGCGCGAAGAAGGCGCGGCCGCGCTGCGCGAGATGCTGATGCTCTATGCCACGCATGCCGACGAGGTGCGTCAGAGCCAGGTGCGTGGGCTGCTGTCGGTGCGCGCCAGGCCGGTGGCGCGCCGGCTGCCGCTGGCCGGGCCGATCGCCTTCGGCCGCGGGCTCGAGGTCACGCTCGAGGTCGACCGTAATGCCTTCCACGGCCACAGTGCCTTCCTGTTCGGGGCCGTCATGGCGCGCTACCTGGCGCGCCACGTGGAGGTCAACCACTTCGTCGAGACCGTGCTCACGGCCTCGGGCAAGGGCGAGATCATGCGATGGAGGCCGCTGTGCGGGGCACGCCCGATCCTGTAGCCGTGCCGGCGGCGCGGCCCGAGAGCGTGGCCGAGCGCCTGCAGGCCTGCGCGGCGGAGCCCTGGGCCTACGACTACTTCGCCCTCATGCGGCGGCTGGAGGCGCTCGCGGCGCCGTCGCCGCGCTGGGGCCGCGCGTTGCTGCCCGGCGCCGAGCCGGTGCGCGTGGGGCAGGAGCCATCGCTGTCCTTCGCGCCCGCGAGCTTCAGCCGCTTCGAGCCGGCCGGCGCGCATTCGCCGCCGCGGCTGCGCCAGCATTTCTTCGGCTACCTCGGGCCCAACGGCCCGCTGCCGGTGCACCTGAGCGATTTCATCCGCGAGCGCACGATCAACCATGGCGATCCGACCTGGCTCGCTTTTCTCGACAGCTTCGCGCACCGCTTCAGCCTGTTCTTCTACCGCGCCTGGGCCCAGGCCAGGCCGGCGGTGGGGCTGGACCGGCCGAAGGAGGACGCCTTCCGCCGCCAGGTGGGCGCGCTGGTCGGCATCGGCACCGCCGCGCGGCAGGAGCGCGACGAGATCCACGACGACGCGCGGCTGCACTTCTCGGGCTGGCTCGCACGTCGCGTGCACAACTCCGAGGGCGTGGAGGCGGTGCTGCAGAGCTACTTCGGCGTGCCGGTGCGGCTCGAGCCCTGGGTCGGGCACTGGATGACGCTGCCCGTGGAGGAACTCACGCGCCTGGGCCGCGGCGAAGCTTCGCGCTCGCTGGGCATGGGCGCGATGCTCGGCCGGCGCGCCTGGGATCGCCAGCACCGCGTGCGGCTGCACCTCGGTCCGCTCAGCTTCGAGCGCTACCGCATGTTCCTCCCGATCGGCTCGGCACGGCCCGCGCTGCAGCGCTGGATGCAGCAGCTCTTGGGCGACGAGCTGTGCTGGGATGCAGAGCTGATTCTCGAAAAACATGAAGTGCCGCCCACGCGCCTGGGCCGGCAGCGGGGCAACGCGCCCCGGCTGGGCTGGTCCTCGTGGCTCGGCGAGTGCAAGCGCAAGCGCGATGCGCCCGATGTCCGCATCGATGGCGATGCCGCTCTTTCGCGCGCAGCACTTCAATAAAAAAACCCAGGGCCGTTCGTCTTGACTACATACGGAGAAGCTCATGAGTGAAATCAGCCGCACTGCCTTGTTCGGCAAGCTCAATTCGCTGGCCTACAAGGCGATCGAGGGCGCCACGGTGTTCTGCAAGATGCGCGGAAACCCGTATGTGGAGCTGGAGCACTGGTTCGCCCAGCTGCTGCAGTCGCAGGACTCCGACCTGCACCGCGTGATCCAGCACTACCAGCTGGACATCTCCGTCATCGCCAAGGACATGACGGCCGCGCTCGACCGCCTGCCGCGCGGCGCCACCGCGATCAGCGATTTCTCGCCGCACATCGAGAACGCGATCGAGCGCGCCTGGACCTACGCCACCCTGCAGTTCGGCGAGGCGCAGGTGCGCACCGGCTACCTGCTGGTCGGCATGCTGAAAACGCCGAGCCTGCGCAATCCCTTGCTCGGCCTCTCGAAGCAGTTCGACAAGGTCAAGGTCGAAGACCTGGCCGACAACTTCGCCAAGATCTGCGATGCCTCGCCCGAATCGAAGATGCGCGCGCAGGACGGCACCGGCATGGGCAGCGGCGCCCCCGGCGAAGAAAGCGGCGCGATGGCGCCGGCCGCCATGGGCAAGGGCGATGCGCTGAAGAAGTTTGCTGTCGACCTCACGGAGAAGGCGAAGAAGGGAGAGATGGATCCGGTGACCGGGCGGGACGAGGAAATCCGCCAGATCGTCGACATCCTGATGCGGCGCCGCCAGAACAACCCGCTGCTCACGGGTGAGGCGGGCGTCGGCAAGACGGCGGTGGTGGAAGGCTTCGCCCAGCGCCTGGCGCGCGGCGACGTGCCGCCGCAGCTCAAGGACGTGAAGCTGCTCACGCTCGACATTGGCCTCCTGCAGGCCGGCGCCAGCATGAAGGGCGAGTTCGAGCAACGCCTGCGGCAGGTGATCGACGAGGTGCAGGCTTCGCCCACGCCGATCATCCTGTTCATCGACGAGATCCATACGTTGGTGGGTGCGGGCGGCGCGGCTGGCACCGGCGATGCGGCCAACCTGCTCAAGCCCGCGCTCGCGCGCGGTAACCTGCGCACCATCGGCGCCACCACCTGGGCCGAGTACAAGAAGTACATCGAGAAGGACCCGGCGCTGACGCGGCGCTTCCAGGTCGTGCAGGTGCCGGAGCCCGACGAGACCAAGGCCATCCTGATGCTGCGCGGCGTGGCCAGCGTGCTCGAGAAGCACCACCGCGTGCAACTGCTCGACGAGGCGATCGAGGCGGCGGTGAAGCTGTCGCACCGCTACATTCCCGCGCGCCAGCTGCCCGACAAGGCCGTGAGCCTGCTCGACACCGCCTGCGCGCGCGTCGCGGTGTCGCAGCATGCGATGCCGCCCGAGGTGGAAGACTGCCAGCGCCGCATCGAGGCGCTCACGGTCGAGAGCGAGATCATCGGCCGCGAAGAGGCGATCGGCATCGACGTGAGCAAGCGCGCGCCGCAGGTGCAGGCGCTGCTTGCCGAGTCCAATGCCGAGCTCGAAAAGCTCAATGCGCGCTGGAAGGAGGAGAAGGGGCTGGTCGACCGGCTGCTCGAACTGCGCGGCAAGCTGCGGGCGGGGAACAAGCCGGTGGATGCGTCGACGCCAGGGGACGGAGACCGCGCCGCGCTGCTCGCGGAGTTGCACGAGCTGCAAACCCAGATCAGCAGCGTGCAAGGCGAGTCCCCTCTGATCCTGCCCTCGGTCGATTCGCAGGCCGTGTCCTCGGTGGTCGCCGACTGGACCGGCATCCCGGTCGGGCGCATGCAGCGCAACGAGATCGAGACCGTGCTCAACTTGCCCAAGCTGCTGGGGCAGCGCGTGATCGGCCAGGACCACGCGATGGAGATGATCGCCAAGCGCATCCAGACCTCGCGCGCCGGGCTGGACAACCCGAGCAAGCCGATCGGCGTCTTCATGCTGGCGGGCACCTCCGGCGTCGGCAAGACCGAGACCGCGATCGCGCTGGCCGAGGCGCTGTACGGCGGCGAGCAGAACATGATCGTCATCAACATGAGCGAGTACCAGGAGGCGCACACCGTGAGCTCGCTCAAGGGTGCGCCGCCCGGCTACGTGGGCTACGGTGAGGGCGGCGTGCTGACCGAGGCCGTGCGCCGCAGGCCCTACAGCGTGGTGCTGCTCGACGAGGTGGAGAAGGCCCACTCCGACGTGCACGAACTGTTCTTCCAGGTTTTCGACAAGGGTTTCATGGAAGACGGCGAGGGCCGCAGCATCGACTTCAAGAACACGCTGATCTTGCTCACCACCAACGCTGGCACCGACATGATCGCGAGCATGTGCAAGGACCCGGAGCTGATGCCCGAGCCCGAGGGCATGGCCAAGGCGCTGCGCGAGCCGCTCTTGAAGATCTTCCCGCCCGCGCTGCTGGGCCGGCTGGTGACCATCCCGTACTACCCGCTCTCCGACGAGATGCTCGGCAAGATCGTCGAGCTGCAGTTGAAGCGCATCAAGAAGCGGGTCGAGGCGCGCTACCAGATCCCCTTCGACTATTCGGACGAGGTGGTCAAGCTGGTGGTGAGCCGCTGCACCGAGAGCGAATCGGGCGGCCGGATGATCGATGCCATCCTCACCAACACCATGCTGCCCGACGTCAGCCGCGAGTTCCTGAACCGGATGATGGAAGGCAAGCCGATCGAGCGGGTGCAAGTCACGGTCGACAACGGCGCATTCGATTATCGGTTCTGAAGACCGAACCAATGAGGTGAACAGCCATGCCGCACTACACCAACAAAGTGAAAGTTCTGAGTCCGCTGCTTGCCATTGCGTACTCCGACAACAAGGGGGCTCGACTCAACTATCCGACAAAGGCCCAGACGGATCTTCTCCTCAACGGCGCGGCAGCCGCGAGAAGGATCATGAGGGCCGCCGTCGCCGAGTTGGACCGCGTCGTGTATCTGAGACGGCCGGAGGGCGAACCGTTCACGAGCATCATGAACTACCACTTCGGCTTGGCCGCCAATCGCCTGAATCCGATGCTCAAGAGCAACGCCGTGGACAAGTCGTTGGGGCTGAAGGCGATCGGGCAGAAGGATCGCCGCTGGATACTCAACAAGATCCGGATGGGCATGCTGAGCATTTCGTTCCATCTCAACACGGGTGTCTACCTGATCGATGTCGACATCGGTACGAGAAACATCATCGGAGGCGTTGCGGATACGCCGGGCGCCGGCGAAGAGGGCTACGTTGTCGGCGGTGCGAACAATCCCGCCACCGGCAAGTTCACTCCTCACTGCGGTCTGCTGTCCGGCTTCAAGAACGGCGAAATTCATGTGGCGTTCGCCTTCATGCAACAACACGGCTATACGGCGGAGGCGGTTGCTCGCGTCATCATTCACGAGGCATCGCATAAATACTGGGGAGTTGCAGACTACTACTACGCGCATCAGACAGCGGGTTACCGGCAGCTCAACTGCGTGGAGGCGGTCGACAACGCCGACAGTTTTGCCTGGGCCGCTGTCTCGCTGGATCAAGGGGCGCTCGTCCACGGCACGGATTCCAACGACCTGCACCATCAGGCAGCCCTTGTGCCTTGAGCGTCCGCGCTTCACTACCGTGAGCCGCATGAAGATCCCCCCAGGCTACAAGCCCGCCACCCATCTGCGCCTCGACGAGGCCTTGGCGCTGGCGATGGCCATGCACCGCGCCAATCGCCTCGACGATGCTGAAGAGCTCTACGCACGCATCCTGGAGGTGGCTCCGGACAACGCCGATGCACTGCACTTCAGGGGCGTGCTGCGGCACCAGCGCGGTGGCAGCGAGGAGGCGCTCGGATTGATCCGCCGCTCGATCGCGCTGAATGCCGCGGTGCCCGACTGGCACAACAACCTGGGCAACGTGCTGCTCGAAACCGGCCAGGTCGATGCCGCCGCGGATGCCTACGAAGAGGCCGCGCGCCTGGCGCCTGCGCGGGCCGACATCCACAACAACCTCGGCGTGCTGCGGCGCGAGCAGGGGCGGCCCGAAGAATCGGAGAGCGCTTACCGGCGCGCCATCGAACTGGATCCGAAGAACGTCGAGGCCCACACCAATCTCGGCCGCCTGCTCAACAGCCTGGGACGCGAAGAGGAATCGATGCGCTGCTTCTGCGAAGCATTGCTGCTGAAGCCCGGCCATGCGCCGGCGCGCGAGGCGCTCGGCCTGGCCTACTACACGCTCGGGCGCTTCGAGGAGGCGGCGCAGGTGTACCGCGACTGGCTGAAGGACGAGCCCGGTAACCCGGCGGCGCGCCATCATCTCGCGGCCTGCTCGGGCGAAGGCGTGCCGGCGCGCGCCGCCGACGACTATGTGGAGAAGGTGTTCGACGGCTTCGCCGACAGCTTCGATGCCAAGCTGGCGCACCTGCACTACCGCGCGCCGGAGCTGATTGCGCAGACCGTGGCCGGGCTGCTGGGCGCACCCCGGCGCGAGCTCGCCGTGCTCGACGCCGGCTGCGGCACCGGCTTGTGCGGCCCGCTGCTCGCACCCTACGCGCGGCGCCTGGAAGGCGTCGATCTGTCCGAGCGGATGCTGGCGCGGGCCCGGGTGCGCCAGGTCTATGACGCGCTGGCCAAGGCCGAACTCACGGCCTTCATCGAAGGCGCGGCGCCGGCCTCCTACGACCTCGTCATCTCGGCGGACACCCTGTGCTATTTCGGCGATCTGCGTGGGGTGGCCCAGGCCACGGCCAGGGCGCTGCGGCCGGGCGGCTGGCTGGTGTTCACCGTCGAAGCGCTCGATGCGCCGGAGGATGTGAAGGAGGCGGGCTTCCATTTGCACCACCACGGCCGCTACAGCCATCGCGACAGCTACCTGCGCGAGGTGCTCGCGGAAGCGGGGCTGGCCGTCGGTGCAGTGACGGCCGCGCACCTGCGCATCGAAGGCGGCAAGCCGGTCGACGGCTGGATCGTGTCGGCGCAGGCCTGCGAAGCGGCGGCCTCCCATTCGTCCTAGAAAACACAGAAAGAAAACGCATGGCCGATACGCAATTCATCATCAAGAGCGATTCGCCCGTCAACGACGACCTGATGTTCTGGAGCGTGGTGGGCCAGGAAAGCCTGTCGCGTCCGGCGGCCTACGAGCTGACCGTGCTGTCGGCGAACGAGAAGATCGACGCCAAGGACATTCTCGGCCGCGCCTTCGACGTGGTGTTCGAGTTCCTCGATGCCGACGGCGCCAAGCACGAGCGCCATTGTCAGGGGCATGCGGTGCGCTTCATGCGCAAGGGCAGCGTGGGGCGCTATTTCGAATACCGCTTCACGCTGCGCTCGTGGTTCTGGCTGCTCACCAAGCGCAGCAACTCGCGCATCCTGCAGGACAAGCCGGTGCTGGACCTGCTCGATGCCGTGTTCGAGGACAGCCCGATCAAGCGCTTCAAGAAGATCAAGACCGACAAGGTCATCGGCACGCACGATGCGCGGCGCTACAGCGTGCAGCACCAGGAGAGCGACTACCAGTACCTCTCGCGGCTGCTCGAGGACGAAGGCGTCTACTACTGGTTCGACGCGCACGACGCGCCGGGCACGATGCACCTCGCCGACGCGAGCGACGTGGCGCACAAGAAGCTGCCGGTGACCGACACGCTGAACTACGTGGCCCCGGGCGCGAGCGAAGCGCGCTTCAACGAGATCAGCCTGTGGGTGGATTCGCGCCGCCTCGACACCGGCAGCTTCGCCTCGCGGGACAGCGACTTCAAGGCCATCCGCAAGAAGCTCAGCGCCGACAAGGGGGATCCCGACGTGCACGAGCTGGCCGATTTCGAGGCCTTCGAGTTTCCCGGCGGCTACTTTCGCGAAGCCGATACCGAAGACGCCGCCAAGGTGCGCACCGAAGAGCTGGTCGCGCGCCGTCGCCTGAACTGGGCCATCACGCGCTGGCCCGACGTGGCCGCCGGCATGAACTTCAGCTTCAAGGGCCACCCGGCCGGCGGCGCCGACGGCGACTACCTGATCGCGAGCTGTGCCTTCGTCGTGACGCATCCGGGCTACGAGAGCATGAGCGAGAGCGAAAGCCAGGTCGACCGGCAGGGCCAGCTGCTGCTCGAGCTGCTGCGCGAGGACCCGATCAACGCCAACTGGATCGAAGCGTTGCAGGACATCGTGCGCGGGACGCCGGAGCTGCACCAGCCGGTGCGCGGCAATGGCGTCTTCCTGCTCACCGTGCTGCCGGCCGAAACCCTGTTTCGCCCACCGCGGCTGACGCCGCGCGTGACCATGCCCGGCCCGCAGAGCGCGATCGTGGTCGGCCCGAAGGGCGAGGAGATCCATGCCGACGACTTCGGCCGCGTGAAGGTGCATTTCCACTGGGACCGCTACGACGGGAGCGACGAGAAGTCCACTTGCTGGGTGCGCGTGTCGCAGCCCTGGGCCGGCAAGGGCTGGGGTGGCTATTTCATTCCGCGCATCGGGCAGGAGGTGATCGTCGATTTCCTGAACGGCGACCCGGACCGGCCGATCATCGTCGGGCGCGTCTACAACGACGACCAGCCGAAGCCCTTCGATTCGCACACGCAAAGCGGCTTTCGCACGCGCTCCACGCCCAAGGGCAGCGCCTCGAACTGCAACGAGCTGCGCTTCGAGGACAAGAAGGGCTCGGAGCAGGTCTTCCTGCACGCCGAGAAGAACCAGGACATCGAGGTCGAGAGCGACGAGACGCACTGGGTGGGCCACGACCGCAAGAAGACGGTGGACAACGACGAGACCAACCATATCAAGAACAACCGGACCGAGACGGTCGGTGTGGACGAGAAGATCGACATCGGCGCCAACCGCACCGAGACCGTCGGCGCGAACGAAGACATCACCATCGCGTCGAACCGGACCGAATCGGTCGGCGCCAGCGAGACCGTCTCGATCGGCGCGGCGCGGGATCACACCATCGGCGCCGACGACACGAAGACGGTGGGCGCCAGCGAGAGCGTCACCATCGGCGCCTCGCGCACCGACACGGTCGGCGGGTCGATGACCCAGACGATCGGCGGCTCGCTCTCGCAGACCGTGGCCGGCGGCATCACCACGACCACGGCCGGCGCCTACACCATCACCGCGACCGGCGGTTTGACGGTCTGCGCGCCGGGCGGCGTGAAATACATCGACAGCTTCTTCAGCCGCCTGGGCGGCAACCTGCTCGAGAACTACAACAACATCGTCAAGCTGACGCCGATGAGCATCGAGGGGACGGGTTTCAAGGCCGAGGCCTGCGGCATCAAGATCGACGAGGGCGGCCTCTTCAACAAGAAGGCCGGGGTGGCGCTGCTGCACCTGGGCAGCTTTCTCGAGAACGCCGGCCCGGTGCTGAAGAAGGCCGCCGTGGTGGTGGACAAGGCCGGCCTGCACCTGATCGGGTGAGCGGGCCGCCCGAGCGTCATGAGAATCGTCAAGCCCAACTGCCTCAGCGTGCTCCCACGATGCATCGAGCACAGGCGGGAGCTGTTCCTTTGCGTGTCGACCTTCGCGATGGTTCCGCTGCGCGAGGCAGCCATGCTGTGCTCCGAGCAGAAGCTGTGGACTGTGCTGCCGCAGGCCTTTCCGGAATTCGTCGAGGCGGGCGCGCCGAAGAAGGGCGGCGAGTTTCTGCTGGCGGGCGCGGTGCATGCGCCGCCAGGCTCGCAGGCGGCGAGCATCTCCTTCGGCATCCGTTTCGCCGGCATCGAGAAGATCGCGCTGGCGCACGGGCGGCGGTTCATCGACGGCCAGGCGATCGTCCATCAGGAGCCGCTCACCCGCGTCGCTCTCGATTGGGCGAATGCCTATGGCGGCAAGGAGTTCCCGCTCAACGTGCGCGGCTGCGGGCATCCCTCGTCCGTGCGGCCCGATGGCTATCTGCCCTTGCCGTGCATCGAGGCGGCGGACAAGCCCTGGCATCGGGATCCGGCGCGCAACCGGCCGATGGCCTTCGGCGTGCTCGACCTCGCGCATCCGGAACGCCTCGCCTGCGCCGGCACCTATGACGAGGCTTGGCTGAAGACCGAGTTTCCCGGCTTGGCGCTCGATGCGGACCTGTGCATCCACAACATCGCGCCCGCCGACCAGCGCAGCGCTTCGCCTTTCGCAGGCAACGAAGGCTATGAACTGGCTCATCTCTCGGCCTCGGAGCCCTTGCTGCGCGGTGCCTTGCCGGGCGTCGCGGTGCGCGCCTTCATCCAGCGCAAGAGCGCGGCGCACGAAATGGAAGAGATGAGCACCGCGTTGCGCACGGTGGTCTTCCTGCCGGAGGCGGACCGGGTCGTGCTGGTCTGGCAAGGCCTGTGCAAGGTGGCGGAGGACGATGCCGGCGACATCCAGACCGTGATGGTGGCCGCCGAACACATCGGCCGCCTGCGCGCGCGCGGGCACTACAAGCAGGTGCTGCTGGACCGCGTCGAGTCCGAGGACGCAGCATTGCTGTCCTTGATGGACGAGCAGCTGCTGCCCGAGGACTTGCCCTTCGAAGGCCTGCTGCCGGCCGATTTCGATCTCAACCGCAAGCCGGCCGCCGACAGCTACGGCGAGCGCCTGCGCCGGCGTGCGGAAGTGCAGCTGAAGGCGGGCCGCGACGAGGTGATCGCCCTGGGACTCGATCCCGACGCGCATGCGCCCGCGGCCACGCTCGGGGCGCTTCCGCCCATGCCGCCGCTGCCCCAGCTCGGCGAGTTCATGCGCCAGCTCGCGGTGGACGGGCAGAAGCGGATCGAGCAGGGCAAGAAGGCGGCCGCCGCGATGCTGCAGGCCTCGGAGACGGCGTACACGCAACAGGGTCTTTCGTTCGACGTCGTTCGCGACGAGCTGGCGGGCGTCGGGCAGGGCGGGCCGCCCAAGCCGCTGAAGCCACAGACGATGGCCACGCTGAACGAGCTCCAGGGCGTGGCGAAGCGCAGCAACACGCCGCTGGACGAAGTGGACGAGATGCTGGCCGACGAGAAGCTGCACGCACGCTGGGACCGGCAGGATCGCGAGTTGCGCGACATCTATGTCCGCCATGCCCAGCACATGCATCCCGCGCCCGCCGCGACCGGCAGGTTCGCCGAGCGGCAGCATCGCTGGGTGGAAGAGCGGCTCGCGGCCGGCCACGGCCTGCGCGGCCTCGATCTCACGGGCGCCGATCTGCGCCGCTTCGATCTGCGCGGCGTCGACTGCACCGGCGCCATGCTCGAAGCGGCGAATCTCCATGGCATGCAGCTCGCCGGCGCCAGCTTCGACGGGGCCGTGCTGGTGCGCGCCGATCTGGGCGAAGCCCTCGCGGCCGGCTGCGACTTCAGCAATGCCAATCTGGGGAAGGCGAACCTGCACAGCGTGGACGCCGCCGGCGCGGTGTTCGCCGGAGCGAACCTGTGGGAGGCGCGCCTCGAGCAAGCCGGGCTGGCACGCGCGATCGTAGGGGCTGCCCAGTTCTATCGCGCATCGTTGATCGGCATCGACCTCTCGCATGCGGAGCTCGCCGAGGCCCAGTTCCTCGAGTGCGACCTGTCGTCGGCCGACTTCAGCCACGCCAACTTCGGCGGCGCCCAGTTCATCAGTTGCAAGGCCGAGGGCGCGCGGTGGCTGCAGTGCACCGGCGGCACTGCCGTGTTCTACAAGTTCGCCTGCCGCGGCGCCGATTTCTCGAATGCCAGCCTGCCAGGCGCTCGTTTCGTCGAGGCGATCGATCTCGCCGGTGCCGTCTTCGCCGGCGCCACGCTGGCCGGCGCCTATTTCGGCCAGGGCAGCGACCTGAGCGGCAGCTGCCTCGACCGCGTGCAGGCGCGCCAGGCGGACTTCACCGCCTGCAACCTTGCCGGTGCCACCTTCAGGCACGCGGACCTGCGCGAGGCCAGCTTCCGCAAGGCGCTGCTGGGGCGCGCCGACCTGAGCGGTGCGAACCTGATGGACGCCATCCTGAGCAACGCCGAAGCCTTCTCGGCACAGCTGTGCGACTGCAACCTGTACGCGGCAGACCTGGCGCGCATCCGCGCCGATGAGCACACCTCCTTCGAGGGCTCGCTCACGAAGCGAGCCCGCATCTATCCGCGCTGGCGCCCACCTGTGCCTTCATCGCCATGACGCCGATGCAGAAGAGCGAACTCATGGCAAAGATCGAGAATGCCGACCCGGTGCAAGGCGCTTCGCTGCAAGGCGTCGATCTGTCCGGCGCCAGGCTGAGCGGCGCCGTGTTCGAGAACGTCGATTTCCGCGGCTGCGCGATGGCCGGTGCCAGCTTTGCCGACAGCATCCTGAGCAAGTGCCGCTTCGACGGCGCCAGCCTCCAGGGCGCGGTGATGACGGGCGCAACCTTCCATGAGTCGAGCGCGTGCGATGTGGATCTGTCGGAATCCGCCTGCGTGGGATTCAATGCGGTCCAGAGCCGCTTCGACGGCAGCAGCTTCAGCAAGGCCGACCTGACGGAAGCGAACTTCATCAAGTCGTCGCTGGCTGGCGCCCGGCTCGCGGGCGCAAGGGCGGTGCAACTGTCGCTGGTCGAAACGCGCACCGAGGCGATCGACCTCTCGGACCTGCTGTTCTTCAAGTCCGTGGTGGTGGAGGCCGATCTCTCGGCCGCCGACCTGAGGGGCTGCCGCATCGATCAATCGGTCATGAGCAAGGTGCGCCTCGCGGGCCAGCGCCTGGCGGGCGCCGACTGGCAGCGCAGCCAGTTCATGGAGGCCGATCTGGACGGCGTCGACCTGTCGGGCGCGCAGCTGCAGCAATGCAACTTCAAGGGCGCCAAGTTGACGGACGCGAACCTGGTCAAGGCCAAGGCCGCCAACACGCTGTTCATCGAATCGCGCTGCGAGCGCATGGACGGCAGCGGTGCGGATTTCTTCCAGAGCATCTGGAGCGATGCGCTGCTCGAAGACGCCCGCTTTGCCGGCACGCGGCTCGAGCAGGCGATGCTCCATCGCGCCAGGTGCCTGCGCGCCAGCTTCGCACGCGCCAACCTGGTCTACGCCGACTTTTCCCATGCCGACGTGTCCGGCGCCGACTTCGACGGCGCCAGCTGGGAACGCACGAAATTCCATCAGGCGCGGCGCATCGGCGTGCGCCTGCCTGCCGGCGCCAGCATCCTGTACGAGGATCCCGAGCTCGCCGCGGCCGAAGCATGGAGCCCCCTCGATCCGCCATCGCAAAAAAGGTGAACACCATGGAAGTCATCGATCAACGCGAGCCCAAGCTCGCAGCGCCGTCCGCCGCCGCGGCCTACATGGTCGGCAGCGTCGTGGAGACCGCCGCCGACGTGGTGTACGTCAGCTTCGACCGGCGCGTGCATGAAGCAACGCGCGCATTCAGCTGCATGGTGGTTCCGGAGCCGGGCGACGAGGTCGGCCTGTTTCGCGCGCCGGACGGTCGCCTCTTCATGACCGCGGTGCTCAGCCGGGCCTGCGATGCCCCCTTGACGCTCCATGCCCCGGAAGGCTTCGCGCTGAAGTCGGACAAGGACATCCGGATCGAAGCGCAGCAGGCCGTGCATCTGCAGGGCGCGACTTTCACCGGGCGGTTCGACAGCGCGCACTGGGCCGCGCGCCTGATGCGCGTGACCGGCGTCGAGTTCGTGCTGCGTTCCGCGGCGGCGCGGCTCTTCGCAGAGGCCGCGGAGGCAGTGTTGTCGCGCTTGCAGGTGTCGGCCGATCGCAGCTATCGTCATATTGCGCAGGCGGAGCATGTGCGCACCGGCATCCTCGACGTGAAGGCCGAGCACGTGGCGAACATCCGGGCCGGGACGATGCTGCTTTCCTCGCGCGAGTTGACCAAGGTTGACGGCGCCCAGATTCACGTTGGATGAAAGGATCGCCATGTTCGCGAACACCCAGATGGGCGGCCAGGACACCGGCTTCCCGGATGTCTGCCTGACGCCGACGCCAGGCGGGCCGGTGCCGACGCCCTATCCGAACATCGCCACGCGGCCGATGGCGGTCAATGCGGTCTACACGGTGCTGCTCAGCAACGCGCCGGCACACAACCTGGGAACCACCATCCCCATGACCAACGGCGACAACGCCGGCGTCGCCACCGGCGTGGCCTCCGGCACCGTCATGGGCCCGGCGCGCAACCTGACCGGCGCGTTCACGGTGCTGATCGGCGGCAAGCCGGCCACGCGGCTCAGCAGCGTGGCCTTGCAGAACAGCACGAACTGTCCTGGTGTGTCGATCGCGCCGAGCCAGGTCAAGGTGCTGCTGCTCGCGCCCTAGACAGAGAGTAAAGAGGCCACCAGGTGATACGGATCGCTGTTCTCAACGTCCGGGGCGCGCCGCCCGGGCAGCCGCTCGCCGCCAGCTTCGGTCCGGCCGGCGGCACCATCGGCCGTGCCGACACCAACACGCTGGTGCTGCAGGATCCAGACCGGACGGTATCTCGCATGCATGCGCAGATCTCGTTTCGCAACGGCGACTTCTACATCGCCGATCACGGCAGCAATCCCATGCAGCGCAACGGCCAGCCGCTGGGCTCGGGCAGCGAGGTGAAGCTGGCGGACGGCGATCGGCTGGTGATCGGCAGTTTCGAACTCTCGGTGCAGCACGCGGCGGCCGGCGCGCCTGGCGCTGCCTCGCGGCCGGCGCCGCTGCACGTGCCGGCGGCCAGCGACGACGACCCCTTTGCCGACCTGCTCGCGGGGCTGGCGCCTGCAACGCCTGCCGCGCCCGCAGGCCGCGCGGCGCCGGCGGCGAGTGCGCCGGTGCCGCTTCCCGACCCCTTCGGCCCCGGCGCTGCCGGCGGCCGGGCCGCGGACACGGATCCTTTTGCCGACCTGCTGGCGCCCGCACCCTCCGGCGCACCAGCCAAGGCCGCGGCGGGCCTGGGCGCGCTCGACGACTTTTCGGACCTGGCCGCGCCGCCGGCGGGCAAGGCCGCCGGCATCGACGCGCTGTTCGGCGGCAGCGCAGGCCCCAGCGGCCTGGGCGGCGATCCGCTGGCGCTCTCGCCGCTTGCGGATCCGTTGCTGCAGCCGAACACGGCGGGCGGACTCGATCCGCTCGACGCATTGAAGGGCCGCGCGCCCGCGACGCCGGCACCGCGCAGCGATCACGTGCCGATCGGGCAGTTCGGCTATGTGCCGCCGGTGGCGATCGCGCCGCCGGCAGCCTCGTCGCTGCTGGACGATCTGGATGCGCCGCTCGGCTCGCCGAGCTTCGACGACATGACGGGCGCGCGGATCGAAGCACCCGTACCCCCGCCGCTGGCCGCGAAAGCGCCGGGCTTCGCGCCATCGCCGCCGGCCGCGGCGGTGCCGGCCGATGCGCTGCTGGCCGCCTTCCTGCGCGGCCTGGGCAGCATGCACCCGATGCCCGAGGCGCTCACGCCCGGACTGATGGAACGCGTCGGCGTCCTGCTGCGTTCGGCGACCGAAGGCACGCTGCAACTGCTGCTCACGCGCCAGGAGTTCAAGCGCGAGGTGCGCGCCGAGGTCACGATGATCGCGGCGGACGCCAACAACCCGCTGAAGTTCTCGCCCACCGTCGAGGTCGCGCTCGCGCATCTGCTGGGGCCCGGCGTGCGCGGCTTCATGCCGGCCGAGGCGGCCATGCGCGATGCCTTCGACGACCTGCGCGCGCACCAGTTCGGCGTGATGGTCGGCATGCGGGCCGCGCTGGCCCACGTGATCGAGCGCTTCGGACCGGAAGAGCTCGAAAAGAAGATCGCAGCCAAGTCGGCACTCGACAGCCTGTTCGCCGCCAACCGCAAGGCCAAGCTGTGGGACCAGTTCATCGCGCTCTATGCCGGCATCGCGAGCGAGGCAGAGGACGACTTCCACACCCTGTTCGGCAAGGCCTTCCTCGAGGCCTACGAAGAGCAGATGGCGCGCCTCAAATCCGGCGGCGGTTGAAGAGAACGAAAGAGGAGGGGCCGTGGACATAGAAATCGTCACCTTGTCGAGGCAAGGCGGCCGCAGCTACAACGAAGACGTGTTCGGCCACTGGAACGACGGCCGCTTCGTCGCCTGCCTGGTGGCCGACGGCGCAGGCGGCCACGGCGGAGGCGACGTCGCGGCGGCCATCGCGCGCAGCAGCGTGCTGGAGGGCTTCGCGGCAAATCCGGGGCTCGATGCCGAGCTGCTGCGCCGGCTCATCGCGCGCGCCAACCTCGACATCGTGGCGCGCCAGGCCGAGGGCGGCAAGCTGGCGGCGATGCGCTCGACCGTGGTGCTGGCCGCGGTCGACCTGCACGAGAACCAGATTGCCTGGGCCCACAGCGGCGACAGCCGCGCCTACCTGTTTCGCGCCGGCGCGCCGGTGGCGCGCACCGTCGACCACAGCCTGGTCCAGCAGATGGTGGCTGGCGGCATGCTCGACGAGGAGGGCGCTCGCCTTCATCCTCAGCGCAACATGCTGTTGTCGGCGCTGGGCTCGGTCGAAGAGCAGCCGGAGATCGCGGTCTCCGCGCCCATGCCCTTGATGGCGGGCGACGTGCTGCTGCTTTGTACCGACGGGGTCTGGGAGCCGCTCGGAGACGAGCGCCTGCTCGAGATGCTGCGCGCGGCGAAGGACGCGAGCCGATGGGTGGAGGAGATCGACCAGCAGGTCAGGGCCAACGCCAAGCCGGGCTACGACAACTACACCGCGTTGACGCTGTGGGCCCACGCCGATGGCATGGATGACGAGGTCACGCAGCCGCTGCCGCCCTAACCGCATGCGGGACGCTCTCCGAGCGCCCCGCCTCGATCCGGCCGCTCAAGCTTTGACGTTGGCGCGGATATCCCAGGCCGCCGTCTTGGCCGCATCGAGCGTACCGTCGGCCTTCTGCGGCTTGTACTCGTACTTGAACTTCGCGAAGTTGAGCGTGATGTTCTCGGTGAGGCGGTCTTCGCCGCCGCTGCCGCCGGTGGAGACGGCCGACACGAGCACTTCGTTCAGCGTGATCGTGAGGTACTCCTGTGCGTCCTCGCCCGCCTTGCGCACCACGAGCGTCGCATCGGCAAAGTGCTTGCCGTTGCAGCAGGCAAGCAGCAACGCATTGGAAGAGGAGTCGACGTACTTGGTGAAGGACAGGTCCTGGACGCTGACCTTGCCCGCGCCACCGCCGCTCCCCAGGTGCATGCTGCCCGACTGGCTGGCACCCCAGCTCCAGGCCAGCAAGTCGATCTCCTCCTTGTGCTTGCTGTCTTTCGACTCGCCCTTGACGTCGGCGATCTTGATAAACATGTCTACGGCCATGATGCCCACCTTTCAGTTTGTGTGAACCAAGAAAAATCAGCTTCCTCGCAGTGCGCCCCGCGGGGGCAGCTCGGCAGCTGTAGAGAGAACGAACGGGTCGCTGCGTTTGCAACGATTTCGCGGAAATTTATTTGCCGCCCTTCGCCGACGGCAGCTTCGAGACCAGGCGCAGCGACACCGTCAGGCCTTCGAGCTGGTAGTGCGGGCGCAGGAAGAACTTGGAGCTGTAGTAGCCGGGATTTCCTTCGACTTCCTCGACCACCACCTGCGCCGCGGCCAGCGGCTTGCGGGCCTTGGTCTCCTCGGAGGAGTTGGCGGGGTCGCCGTCCACGTAGTTCATGATCCAGTTGTTGAGCCAGCGCTCCATGTCGGCTCTTTCCTTGAAGCTGCCGACCTTGTCGCGCACGATGCACTTGAGGTAGTGCGCGAAGCGGTTGCAGGCAAAGAGGTAGGGCAGCCGCGCCGCGAGGTTGGCATTGGCCGTCGCGTCGGGGTCGTCGTACTCGGCCGGCTTGTTGAGCGACTGGGCGCCGATGAAGGCGGCGAAGTCGGAGTTCTTGCGGTGGATCAGCGAGAGCAGGCCGGCCTTGGAGAGCTCGGCCTCGCGCCGATCGCTGATCGCGATCTCGGTCGGGCACTTCTGGTCGACGCCGCCGTCGTCGCTCGGGAAGGTGTGCAGCGGCAGGTTCTCGACCGCGCCGCCCGACTCGATGCCGCGGATGCGCGAGCCCCAGCCGTAGAGCTTGTACGAACGGTTGATGTTGGTGGCCATGGCGTATGCCGCGTTGGCCCAGCTGTACTTGCCGTGGTCGGAGCCCGACACCTCTTCCTCGAAGTCGAACTCCTCGACCGGATTCGTCTTCGCGCCGTAGGGCGTGCGGGCCAGGAAGCGCGGCATGCACAGGCCGATGTATTTGGAATCGTCGGACTCGCGCAGGCTGCGCCAGCCGGCGTACTCGGGCGTGCCGAAGATCTTGGTCAGGTCGCGCGGGTTGGCGAGCTCCTGCCACGACTCCATCTGCATCAGGTTGGGGCTCGCGCCGGTGATGAAGGGCGCATGCGCCGAGGCCGCGAGCTTGGCCATCTCGCCCAGCAGTTCGACGTCGGGCGGGCTCTGGTCGAAGTGGTAGTCGCCGACGATGGCGCCGAAGGGCTCGCCGCCGAACTGGCCGTATTCCTGCTCGTAGACCTTCTTGAACAGCGGGCTCTGGTCCCAGGCGGCGCCCTTGAACTTCTTCAAGGTCTTGTGCAGCTCCTTTTTGGAGATGTCCATCACCCGGATCTTGAGGTTCTCGTCCGATTCGGTGTTGTTCACCATGTAGTGCAGGCCGCGCCAGGCGCTCTCGAGCTTCTGGAACTCCTCGTTGTGCAGGATCTTGTTGATCTGCTCGGTGAGCTTCGCATCGATCGCGGCGATCATGGCCTGGATCGACTT
Organism: Variovorax sp. LjRoot175; assembly: GCF_964253805.1. Classification (NCBI taxonomy): domain Bacteria; kingdom Pseudomonadati; phylum Pseudomonadota; class Betaproteobacteria; order Burkholderiales; family Comamonadaceae; genus Variovorax; species Variovorax sp. LjRoot175. The sequence continues at coordinate 743,696 of NZ_CAXURY020000001.1, forward strand.
GGTCACATCCTTGCCGATGACCTGCGTGTTGGCCAGCGCCTGCTGCGCCAGCGTGAGTACGGCCGCCTCGACGGCGCTCTTGGCCTCGTCGCTGCGCGGTTTGAACTCCTTCTGCAGGAGCGACGAGAAGTCGCTTCCTTCGTAGGCAACGTCTTTCAGAGGGCTCTGCTGCTCGAGTGCTTCAGCCATGTCGGGTTCTCCTCGTGTGCAAAAAATGGGGCATCAGGCGGCCGGCGCGGCGCCTTCTTCGGGCTTCTTGCTGGCGGCCAGCGTCTGCAGCAGCGCCGGGTCTTCCAGCACCTTGGCCAGCAGGTCTTCGGCGCCGCCCTTGCCGTCCATGTAGGTGACCAGGTTCGACAACTGGGTGCGGGCCTCGAGCAGCTTGTTGAGCGCATCGACCTTCTTGGCCACGGCGGCGGGCGAGAAGTCCTCCATGTTCTCGAAGGTGATGTCGACCTTGAGATCTCCTTCGCCGGTCAGCGTGTTCGACACCGAGAAGGCAGCGCGCGGCTTCATGGCCTTCATGCGCACGTCGAAGTTGTCGGTGTCGAACTCGAGGAACTTGCGGTCGCCCACCGGCGCCAGCGGATCGGCTGGCTTGCCTGAGAGGTCGGCCAGTACGCCCATCACGAAGGGCAGCTGGACCTTTTTCTCCGCGCCGTAGAGCTCCACGTCGTACTCGATCTGGACCCGCGGCGCCCGGTTCCGGGCGATGAATTTCTGGCTGCTCTTGGACATGGACATGCTCCTTGGGGAGGGTGGATGTTGCGATGGGACTTACTCGACCGACTGCTTGCCGGTCACGGTCTCGATGGTGTCGAGCGCGTTCGGAGCGAGATCGGCCATGATTTCGAAGAAGCTGACGCCGATGAGCTTCTTGGCGCGTGCGATCAGAAGCGGCGCCGGGTTGCCCGGCTCGGCCTGTTCGAGATAGCGGATCACGCGGTCGAGGGTCTGGAGCGCGTCCTGCCGGGTCCGGATTTCGCCGGGTGCCGCGGCGCGCGCGGCGGGGGCGCTGCCGGTGCCGGCATCTGCGGCAGCTTCGGCCTCTGCCTCGGCCTGCGCCGTGGTGCCGGCCACGGCGGCGCTGGCCTTGCTCAATACGGTGGCAATCGCGCGCAGCGGCCCGAGATCGATCAGGTCCGTGCGGCCGGTGCGCTCGACGATCAGCGTCTGCAAGTGCGTGACGAGCGTGGGCATTTCCATCAGCGTCTGCAGCACCTCGGGCGTTTCGCCGTGGATGGCCTCGAGCCCGCCGTGGATCTGCGCGGCGGAGTAGCCGGCTTCGGCGCCGGCCGGCGCCAGCGCGTTGTGCGCGATCGCGACGTCGCGCACGCGGATCGGACCGACCCCGCGCGCCACGCCGACGTTGGCTTCGTACAGGTCGCGCAGCACCATGTCTTCGTCGGTCAGCGGCGCGAGCGCATTGAGGCGCATCGTGGGATCGTTGTCGTCGTCGGCATCCAGCTTTGGATGTATGCCTTCCCAGTGGCGGTCGAGCAAGCCGGTCAGCAGCCGCAGGCTCATGACGAAGCCGGCGATGCCTTGCATCCGGGTGCTGGCGCGCAGCAGCAGCACGGCGACCCGGGCATCCTTGGTCCGGCCCAGCAGGGCCTGCGCCTGTTCGGCCACGGAGCGCCACTCGGGCTCCACCGCGGGGATCACGGTGTCCCCGAACTGTTGCTCGGGCTTGCCTTGCGCGGCCGCGGCCAATGCGGTGAATGCAGGGTCGTACTCGAGGTCGTCACCGCATGGCGAGGCTTCGCTGATGGGAGCCTGCAGGGCTTCGACAAGTTCGGGAGTCAGCATGTTGCCTGTTCGAGTTCACTAGGGATAATCAAAGATGCTCCCTGACCGGTCAATGCAACGAAGGAAATAGCATGAGAGACCCTGGTACACGCCGTTCGCCCTATGGACGTCTTCAGGATGCGGGGCTTCGGCGCGTACGGGCGGGCCTGGGCATGCTGCTGGCGATCGCGTTCGTTGCCGGTTGTTCGAGCCCTCCGCCGCCGCCGAAGCCCGTGGTCACGCCGATAGCGATGACGCTGGCGGCAGGTGCCGATGCCAACCCCGATGCGCGCGGACGGGCCTCGCCGCTCACGGTGCGCGTCTATGCGCTCAAGACCAGCGGCGCCTTCGAGGCGGCGGATTTCTTCTCGCTGTTCGAGAAAGACCAGGCCACGCTCGGCGCCGAGATGGCCCAGCGCGAAGAACTGCTGCTGCGGCCCGGCGACAGCAAGAAGCTCGAGATGACGCTGGCCGCCGACATCAAGGCGATCGGCGTGATGGCGGCCTACCGTGACCTCGACCGCGCGCGCTGGCGCGAGGTGCGCGCGATCGAGCCGGGCAAGCCGCTCTTGGTCGGCGTCAACTTCGGCGCGCGCCAGATCCAGATCCGCATCGAACCGGCACCACCGCCACCGCCGCCGGCGAAGTAGCCTTTTCTATCCGCGCGCCAGCGGCTGGTCGGCCGGCAGGAAGCGCTGGAACAGGTCCGCGACGAAGGCGTCGTCCTCGCCGTCCGCGGGAGCGGCCACGACATAGAGGCCGCGCCAGTGCGCCGGCGCGAGCGTGCGGCCGAGGCCGTTGTCGAACATGCGCTCCACTAGCGTGCGCAACCCCGGCTGAAATGCGCGCAGCTGCTCCACGAAGCTGTGAATCGCCAGCCGGCGCGCCGGCTCCGGCTGACTGCGCAGCAAGCCCATGCGCAAGGCATGCAGTCGGTCGGCCATCGGACCAAAGGGATCGTCCGGCCGCGCACCGGCTGTCGCGTTGTCGGGCAGGCGGTAGCCGAGCGCCTGGACCAGCGCCTCCGGCGGCAAGGCGGAGCGCAGCACGCCGTAGCCGGCGAGCCGCTCCAGGCCGGTCACGACCAGGTAGACCGGCAGGTGCAGCCGCAGATGCTCGGCCGCTTCGTCGACGCGCTGCCGCAGCCGCGTCGCATCGGATGCCAGTGCCTTTGTGTCGCCGAGCAGGCCTGCGGCACTCACGCAGACCACGATGCCGTTGAGTGGCTGGCGCTCGCGTTGATGGGCGAGCGCCAGCAAGGCGTGGTACCAAAGGCCTCGCTCATGCCGCGAGGCCGGCTCGCGCACCGCGGCCGGGCTGGTTTCGATCGCGATCATCGAGCGCAGGAAGTGCCAGCGCCAGAAGACATCGCCGGCGGTATCGGGTCCCGTCTGCAGCGGCGGTGGCGAGGCGCGGCGGGCCGCGGCCAGCAGCCCGGGCAGTCCGGCCGATTCGTCGCCGATGAACAGGAACCAGGGCTGGTCGTAGAGCGGATTGCGCACCGCGCGCTGCGCCGGCGAACGAAGAAGCAGCTCGCGCGCCTGCGCGATGGCCTGCCGCAGGGCGGCGAGCGCCGCCTGCTCCGAAGGGTTCGACGGCGGGCCGAGGACTGCGATGCGCCGCCGCAGCATCCGCCGCCGCGCGAAGTAGCGCGAGCCCAGCATGAACCACCAGAGAGCGAGAAGCCCCAGCAGGCACAGCGCGAGCAGGGGCCAGTAGTAAGTGGGCAACGGGTGCAGGGCATTCATGGAAGAAGCTGGTCGCGGCGCTGTTCAGCGCGAGACGGTTTCGAGGAACACGAAATCGGCGATCGGCCGCCCGCCCGCTTCGTTGGCGGCCAGCGATTCGCGCAGCCGTTGAAGATAGGGTGAGGCCAGTTCGAAAGGAGGTCTGTCCGCGGTTTCGTTGAAGGGCACGGGCGAGGAAAGGGCCGTGACCAGCACGGTGCCGAAGGGCGGATTCACAAGCCAGCTCGATGGGATGTCGCGGCCCAGCTCGACGCTTTCGCCGGCGCGCAGGCGGGCCTGGCCGCGGCCCGCGTTGAGATGCATCACGGCGCCGTCGGCGGTGAAGTAGTCGACCCAGAGATAGCCGTCGTAGTCGGCGTTCGTGGCCTGCACCAGCACCAGGTCGCCCTCGCGCAGCCGGCCGTTCTGCGCGCTGCGTGCGGCGACCTTCAGGCCGTACCGCTTGTCGCGATTGCGCGCCTGGTAGGGCTTGAGGATGGCGACGACTTCGCAATGCGGCCAAACGCGCAGCTGGAGCTGGAAGCTTGCCGCGCTCACGCCCGGCATGGCACGCACTTCGCGCTCCACGCGCGCCATGTCTTCCGGCAGCGAAACGAAGCCGCTCACGCGCGTCGCGCCGTCCGCGCCCACCGTGGCGGCGAGGTCGGCGCAGGCGTAGGTCTGGAGCTGCTGCTCGACTCGCTGGGCCAGCGTGGGCGGCGCTTCGCGCGGGCCGTTCAGCATCGAGCCCAGCAGGTACACCAGCGGAATCAGCAGCGCGAGTGCGCCGGCGGCGCGCAGCAGTGCCCGCTCGCGCCGCTCCGGGATGCGCGGACCCGGCGGGTCGGGCACACTGTAGGGCTGGGGCGTGATGCGCTCTACGGCCAGGGTGCCCGGTGCAAGAGGCTGCACCGGCAGTTGCTGACCATGCAGCTCCTTGAGCTTGCCGAGCTCGCCGCTGTCGCCGTTCTCGAAGTAGTACTGGCCCTTGAAGCCGTGGACCAGCGCGTGCCAGTAGATCTCGCGCACCGCGCCGTCGTCGGCCTGCAGCGCCGACAGGTGATGGAAGAACTCGCTGTGCGCGTTGTTGGAATTGAAGAGCTGCACCTGCAGCGGCGTCACGCCGGTGCTCCAGCCGGGATTGCGCGCGTCGATCTCGTCGAGCCAGGCGACCATGGCGAAGGACGCCGATTCGATGCGCTGGGCCGGGATGCCCGCGGCCCGGGCCGTGACCCGGGCCTCCTCGAGCAGGTCCAGGGCGCGGCGCTGCACCGCGTCGGGCGTCCGGCCCATGCGCCCGGCGGCGATCGCCGCGTCGAGTTCGAGGCCGAATGAGAACAGGGGACAGAAGCAGTCGAACAGGCGAGCCATGAAACGCTCGCGCTATTCTTCGGTGGCGGTGGGAGCCTTGGGTTTGCGCCTGCATCGATGGCACATGCCGATCTCCCTGTTCTTCGTTGGATGTGGAATTCATTCTTTCAACGCCCCCCAGGGCCCGCCATATCGCTTGGGGACTATGTCGTTCGTGGAGCGGGCGAGTCTTGCCGCGCGCCGCGATCGCCGTTATCTTTGGTATTCGTTGAGTTCATTCACTACGTTGGGGCCGCCATGAAAATCCTGATCGCCGACGACCACCGGCTCGTCATCGAGGCGGTCAAAGCCAAACTGTCGGAAATTGAGCCCGACATCGAGTTCGTTCTGGCGATGAGCGTCGACGAGCTGCTCGCGGGCGCCTCCGACGACATAGACTTGGCCGTGATCGACCTGAACATGCCCGGCGCCGACGGCCAGGCCCACGTGGACGAGATCCGGCGCCGCCACCCGGCCGTGCCCGTCATCGTGCTCTCGGGCTACGAAGACCCCAACATCATGCGCACTGCGCTCGAGCGCGGCGTGCTGGGTTTCATCCCGAAGGCCTACTCGCCCGAGGTCATGCTGTCGGCCGTGCGCCTGGTGCTGGCCGGCGGCGTCTACGTGCCGCCGATGATGCTGTCGGCCGTGCCGCCCGGCATCGTGGCCGGCGTGCCGACCGCGGACGCCATGCAACGCGGATCGGCCGCCGCGGCGGCGCAGACCCTCGAACACCTGCGCAGCGTGCTGACCGAGCGCCAGGTCGAGGTGCTGCAGCTGCTGTCGCAGGGCAAGCCCAACAAGCTGATCGGGCGCGCGCTCGGCATCAGCGAGGGCACGGTGAAGATCCACCTGGCGGCGATCTTCCGCGCGCTCAACGTGCGCAACCGCACCGAGGCGGTGGTGGCGGCCCAGTCGCTCACCGAAGCCTGAGCCTTCGTCCGGCGGTCGCGCCGGAGTCATTCGCTGGTCATTTCTTGGTCGCTGTTTGGTCAGCGCGGCTAGGGCGCGCGTCACGCAGACTGTTTCCAGAGCGCGTTCGCGCGGCAGCTGCCCTCACGGCAAACCAACCATCGAGAGACCGTGCCCTCCACCATTCGCTACGATCCGTCGCTGACGCTGGGCGTTATCGTCGACCCCGCCGCCTTCGCTACGCTGAGCGAGATCGCCGAACTCGACGCCGAGATCGACGCTGCGCAGGACATCCTGAACTCGTTCATCTCGATGAAGCGCAGCATCGACATGACGGTTCACGAGCTGATCGCCATGGAAGTCGATCCGCACGACGTCAAAGCAAAGAGCGAGCAGATCAAGAAGGAAACCTCCAAGGCGGCGGCGGACTACGCCGCCATCCGGCTGGAGAACGAGGCCAAGATCCGGCCTTTGAAGGCGAAGGTGCACAGCGTGCATCAAGGCCTCGAAAGCCCCATCGACTTCGAGAAAACGACGCTCAAAATGATTGAAATTTCAACGGATTCTCTCAAGATGGAGTCGCAGTACTTCTCGTTCGAGCAGAACGACGAAGGAATGGCAGCAAGCTTGTCCGCCATCAAGGGTCTCATCGCCGGTTCGTCCAGCCATCTCGGCGTCGACGCTGCGACGGAGATGGCGAGCGCCGGCGTCAGCCAGGTCGCCAAGCAGCGCAAGGAGCACAACATTGCCGGGACGCTGGTGATTACGGCTGCTTGCACGCACAAGAAGGCCAACGTTCTGGCGCCGATGGTTATCGAGCCGACAAGGCGGCCAGGATCTGGAATCAGGCATTTCCATCAGACAAGCTGAAGCTCGCCGAACCGGTCAGCATGGTGGCGGCGGCAATCTCCGAGGAAGATGGGAAGAGCAAGGCACTCAACCTGCTCACGGGCGCGACCTATGGGTCCAGCTTCGTCGGCATGGTGCATATTCTGCGGAAGGACGCGACAGGTATCGGGGAGGCTGCAGGTTCGGACCTGAGCTTGACGGCAATTGCCGAGAGCATGCAGGAGAAGCTCAAGGTCGCGGCCTGGCGCGAGGGAGAGAGCGGCCGCCTCGGCGTCGATCCTGGGAACAGGTTTTCCCGCGGAGAGAGCCGCCTATGCGGCCTGGCGCAGCGGTCACGTCGTCGACTCCGCCGCGTATGCGGCCTTGCAGGAGGTCTGAAGATTCCTGGTGCAGGATGCGCGCGTGGTCGAGGCCAAGCAGATCCAGGATGTTCACCTGAATCCGGTGGCCTGGAAGATCCAGCAGGCGTCCTACCTGGTGCGCCTGGGTTTTTCGGCCGGATATGTATCCAGACTGAACGCGCAAGCTGCGCTCAAGCGGCTGCAGGAGATAGCCCGCGCGCACTACACGTCCTGGGAGGACTTCTTGCTGTCGGGGTTGATCGCCCTGGGCGTGTGCAGCCCGATCGATAGCTTCGATCTGGTTGACTGGCGCAAGATAGCGCGCAGCCACGAGGTGTTGCTTCGAGTGCAGTACAGCACGCTCGCGCATGCCGCGCGCTGGAAGGTTTTCACCCCGGTCTCTGTGCCTTCGAACCGCTGGCTCGAATCGAGCGCGCAGCTGGCCGAGGCCTGAGGCCTGCCGTCGCCGCCGCGAGCCCTGATTGCGACGCGGCAGAATCAAGGCGATTCCGGGCTTCCCACCACGCGCTTTGACCACCACTCGTTTGCACCTTTCAAACTTCGACGCCGCGATCATCGACCTCGACGGCACCATGGTCGACACCCTCGGCGACTTCGTCGTTGCCTTGAACTGCATGCTCGACGGGCTCGAATTGCGCCAAGTCGCGGCCGAAGCCGTCGCGACCATGGTCGGCAAGGGCTCGGAGCACCTGATCCAATCGGTGCTGCGCCACGTGCGCGACGGCCGCGCCGCTGACAACGCGCTCTTCGACGAGGCTTGGCGCCGCTACCAGCATCACTATCTCGCCATCAACGGCCGGCATTCGGATGTCTATCCCGGCGTCGTCGAGGGGTTGGCGGTGCTGCGTGCTCATGGCCTGCGCCTGGCCTGCCTGACCAACAAGCCCACTGCCTTCGCACGCCCGCTGCTCGCCGCCAAGGGACTTGACGGCTACTTCGACGTGGTGTTCGGTGGCGACGCCTTCGAGCGCAAGAAGCCCGATCCGCTGCCGCTCGTCAGGACCTGCGAGGCGCTCGCCAGCGCACCGGAGCGCACTCTGATGGTGGGCGATTCGAGCAACGACGCGCGCGCGGCCCGGGCGGCGGGCTGCCCGGTGGTGCTGGTGAGCTATGGCTACAACCACGGCGAGCCGGTGCGCGGCGTGGATGCCGACGGCTTCGTCGATTCGCTGGCAGAGCTGGGTCGGGTTCTTGATAGTTGACAATTGAATGGTTGAAAAGTAATGTATCTGCGAGCCCGTTGATTTGCGGATCGGCGGCCCGTGGCCTACAACTTCTTCTCGACCATGAAAATCGCCATCCTGGGCGGCGGCCACGGCTGTTACGCCGCCGCTGCCGACCTGTCCGAAGCCGGCCACGAAGTGCGGCTCTGGCGCCGCGACGCCGATGCGCTCGCCGCCGTGCGGCTGGCCGGTTCGATCACGCTGAAGGACGCGCGCGGCGCGCGCGAAGTACCGATCGCGCTGGCGACCGCCGACATCGGCGAGGCTTTGCGTGGAGCGATTCTGATCGTGATCCCGACGCCGGCCGTGGCGCAGGAAGACATCGCCCGCGCCATGGCGCCGCATCTGGTCGATGGCCAGGTGGTGTTCCTGCCGCCCGGCACCTTCGGCAGCTTCGTGATGGCGCGCATCGCCAAGGAAGCCGGCAGCCGCGCCGATGTCGCCTGGGCTGAGACCGGCACGCTGCCTTACCTGGCGCGCAAGCACGGCGAGCGCGAGGTCAACGTCACGATTCGCGCCATTCGCCTGCCGACCGGCGTGTACCCGGCGCGCAACGCGCAGCAGGCGCTGGAAGTCATCCGCCAGGCCTATCCGAGCGTGCATGGCTGCGGCGATGCGCTGTCGGGCGCGCTGATGAACGCCGGGCCGGTCATTCATCCGCCCCTGATGGTGATGAACGCCGCGCCGCTGCAGCACTTCGAGCGCTGGGACATCCACAACGAGGGCACGCAGCGCGCGGTGCGCGACGTGACCGATCGGCTCGACCAGGAGCGCATCGCCGTGCGCGAGGCCTTCGGGCAGGGCGCGCCGCACTATCCGCTGGCCGACCACTACAACAACGACCAGTGGATGTACGGCGACGCCCACAAGCAGCTGGTCAAGTCGGGCGACTGGCGCGAGAACATCGACCTCTACGCCCACCGCTACATCACCGAAGACACCGAGCTGGGCCTGGCCTTCCTCGCCTCGGCGGCGCGCTATGCAGGCGTCGATGCGCCGATTGCGCACGGCCTGCTGGCCATCGTCGGCGGCTTCCTCGGCCGCGATCTGCGCCGGGGCCCGCGCACCTTCGAGCGACTGGGCCTTGCCGTCCTCGACAAGGCCGAGCTGAAGAAGAGGCTGCATGATGGCGAATGAGACGCCGGCGCCGCGCTTTGCCGCCGTCGGCGCGGGCCGCATGGGCCGCGGCATCGCGATCGCCTTCGCCTATGCGGGCCATCGCATCGCATTGGTCGACCTGCGCCCGCGCAGCGACGAGGCCTGGCAGAAGCTGCGCGCCGAAGCGCGGGCCGAGATCGAGGCCAGTCTCAGGGGGCTCGCACAACTTGGCGTCATCGAGGCTGCGCAGGTGAGTGCGATTGCCGACCGCGTCGAACTCGTGCCGGCCGCCGACGCGCCGCGCGCGTTGGGCCAGGCCGAGCTGGTCTTCGAAGGCGTGCCCGAGACGCTGGAGGCCAAGCGCGAGGCCTTCGAGCAGCTCAACCGGCATTGCCGCGGCGACGCGATCCTGACCTCCACCACCAGCAGCATCCTGGTCACGCAGCTCGCCGCGCTGGTGAAGAGGCCGGAGCGCTTCCTGAACATGCACTGGCTCAATCCGGCCTACGTGATCCCTGTGGTGGAGCTGAGCTGTCACCCGGGCACCGATGCCGCGGTGCTGGCGCGCACCAAGCACCTGATGGAACAGATCGGCAAGCTGCCGGTGGTCTGCGGCGCTTCGCCTGGCTACATCGTGCCGCGGCTGCAGGCGCTGGTGATGAACGAGGCGGCGCGGATGATCGAGGAGGGCGCGGCCACCGCCGAGGAGATCGACAAGGCCACGCGCTACGGCCTGGGCCTGCGCTTCGCGGCGCTCGGCGTGGTGGAGTTCATCGACTTCGGCGGCTGCGACATCCTGCACCATGCGAGCCGCGAGATGTCGGCATCGATCGACAAGGGGCGCTACGCCGCGCCGGCCATCGTCGATCGCATGGTGGCCGAAGGCCGGCTGGGCCTGAAGACCGGCAGCGGCTTTTACGACTACGACGGCCGCGATGTCGCGGCCTACCGGCGCGACGTGCTTGCGCGCACGCTGGGCATGCTCCGGCATGCGGGGCTCTGGCAGCCGCCGGCCGACAAGACACAGCCATGATGAAGGTCCGCCGCGCGTTCGCAGATCTGTCGGTCGGGCAGGTGCACTACGCGAGCTGCGGCGATCCGCGCGCCGAGACGGTGCTGCTGCTGCACCAGTCCCCGCGCAGCTGGGCCGAATACCGGCACGTGCTGCCCTTGGTCGGAGAGCGCTTCCGGGCAGTGGCGATGGACACCGCGGGCTTCGGCGACTCCGACGCCGGACCGGCGCCCGCGAGCATCGAGCAGTGGGCGCGCGTCGCGGTCGAGCTGCTCGATGCCCTGGGCATTGCACGCGCGCACGTGGTGGGCCACCACACGGGCGGCGTCATCGCAGTCGAGCTGGCTGCCTCCTTCGCGGACCGGGTGCATGGGCTGGTGTTGTCTTCCACGCCCTACACCGATGCGGCCTTCCGCCGCGCCCGCGCCGAGCGGCCGCCGATCGACGAGGTTGCGCCGAGCACCGACGGCAGCCATCTCGCGGCGCTGTGGCAGAAGCGGCAGTCCTTCTACCCGCCGAACCGGCCCGAGCTGCTGGAAGCCTTCGTGCGCGATGCGCTCAGGGTCGGCGAGCGGCTGGAGGAGGGGCACCGGGCCGTCGCGTCCTATCGGATGGAGGATCGCATCGCGAAGATCGCGCAGCCGACGCTGATCCTGCGCGCCACCGAGGATCCTTTCGCTGCGCCGCACGCAGCCGAACTGCAGGCGCATCTGCCGCATGCGCGCATCGTCGACATCGCCGGCGGCATGGTGCCCCTGCCCGACCAGATGCCCGAAGCCTTCGCCGCGGCGGTGCTCGATTTCCTGGAGACGCTGCCATGAAGGCCGTGCGCATCCACGGCTTCGGTGCGGCGCCGGTGCTCGAAGAGATGGAAGACCCGCAGCCCCGCGCCGGCCGCACGATCGTCCGCATGGCCGCGGCCACTGTGGGGCATATCGATCGCACGGTCTGGAGCGGCGGCTTTCTCCGGCATCCGCCGCTGCCTTACGTCCCGGGCGTCGAGGCCGCGGGGACCGTGGTGGCGAGCGAATGCTACACGGCGGGCCAGCGCGTCTGGCTGCGCGGCGCAGGCCTCGGCACCAACGCCGACGGCACCTGGTGCGAGCTGATCGATGCGCCCGATGAGGCGCTGGGCCTTCTTCCCGACGAGGTCGACATGGCCTTCGGCTCGGCCTTCTTCTCGCCCTGCACCTCGGCCTGGGTCGCGCTGCATGAGATCGCGAAGCTCCAAGCTGGCGAGCGCGTGCTGGTGACGGGTGCCACCGGCGCCGTCGGATCGATGGTGTTGCAGCTAGCGCGCGATGCGGGCGCCGAAGTGATCACCGAGGCCGGCGCGCCGGTGACGCTCCTGGTCGATACCGTCGGCGGGCCGGTGCTCGAAGCGGCTTTGCCCGGCGTGGCGCCCGGCGGCCGCGCGGTGCTGGTCGGCTACACGGCCGGCAACACGCTGGCGCTGGACATCGCGCATTTCCTGCAGCGCGACGTGGCGCTGCTGCCGCTCAACATGTTCAGGCGCGAGGCTGCGGGACGGGCCGCTGCGCCCGAACTGCTGGCGCGCCTGGGCGATGGGCGGCTGAAGCTCGATGTGAAGCGCTTCCGGCTCGACGAGGCGGCCACGGCGCTCGAATGGATCACGCAGCGCGGGCATCGTGGCAGAGCGGTCCTGGTGCCGTGAAGTTCACCATCACCACCCGTTCGGGCTGAGCTTGTCGAAGCCGCGCACAAGGCTTCGACAAGCTCAGCCCGAACGGTCAGGGGAGATGGGGCTACTCGTCGTCCGTATCCGTCTCCAGCGGCGCGCGCGCATGCAGCTCGATCATCTGCCGCAAGGTGGTCTTCAGCTCCTCGGCGCGCAGCAGGCCGAAGGGCTCCAGCACCCGCAGCTCATGCTCCCTGGCGAGCTCCATCAGGTGCTCCACCGTCTTGGCGCCCTTGCGCGTGATGCGCACCAGCGTGACGCGGCGATCACTGTCATGGGGCAGGCGTTCGACCTGGCCCTTGGATTCCATGCGGTCCAGAAGACGCGTCACCGTCGGCTGCTTGGTCACCGTGACCTGCGCCAGCTGCCCAATGCTGATCGGCTCGCCGCCCGCCAGCGAGGCCATCACCCGCCACTCGGAGACCGAGAAACCGTGCTGGCGCGCGACCACGTGGAACTCCGTAGAGATCAGCTGGCTGGCCTGCGCCAGCAGCGCCGGCAGGTAGTCGTCGACGAAGCGCAGCGGCTTAGCGGGCTTCGTCGCCATGACGGGCCCCCGGGTCTGCGGCAGGCACGCAGCTTGCATGTCTAGGGTAATTCATGATTGTGGATACATTCAGTTGTCAACATTATATGGACTGCACGATGAGGCGGCCAATGCCGTCATGAGGAACAAGGCACATCATGGCTGAACGATCGTTCGTCGAGGAGGTCAAGAAACTCCGACTTTCGGAGGGGGAGCTGTTCCGGGGCGAAGGCATTCTGGCCGTCACCAAGGCGCTGCTCGAATCGGGTGTTTCCTATGTCGCGGGCTACCAGGGTGCACCCATTTCGCACCTGATGGACGTGCTGGCCGACGCCCAGGACATCCTGGCCGAGCAGGGCATCCGCTTCGAGAACAGCGCGAGCGAGGCCACGGCCGCCGCCACGCTGGCCGCCTCGGTCAACTACCCGCTGCGCGGCGCCGTGACCTTCAAGGCGACGGTGGGCACCAATGTGGCCTCCGACGCGCTGGCCAACCTGGCTTCGGGCGGCGTGACCGGCGGCGCGCTGGTCATCGTGGGCGAGGACTACGGCGAGGGCTCCTCGATCATGCAGGAGCGCAGCCACGCCTTCGCGATGAAGTCGCAGATCTGGCTGCTCGATCCGCGGCCCAACCTGCCCTGCATCGTCGATGCCGTGAAGAAGGGCTTCGAGCTTTCGGAGGCCAGCCACACGCCGGTGATGCTGCAGCTGCGCATCCGCGCCTGCCATGTGCACGGGCAGTTCGTGGCCGGCGCCAACCGGCGGCCCGCCTTCACGATCAAGGATGCGCTCGAGAACCCGCAGCGCGACGTCAGCCGCATCGTGCTGCCGCCGGCCAGCTTCGTGCACGAGCAAGAGAAGGTGAAGGACCGCTGGCCCGCCGCGGTGCGCTTCATCGAAGACAACAGGCTCAACGAGTTCTTCTCGGAAGACGCCGACGACATCGGCATCATCGTGCAGGGCGGCAGCTACAACACCCTCGTGCGTGCACTCGAACGCCTGGGCCTGGCCGACGTCTACGGCAACAGCCGGGTGCCGCTCTACGTGATGAACGTGGCCTACCCGGTCATCGAGAGCGAGGTGCTGCGCTTCTGCGAAGGCAAGCGCGCGGTCTTGATCGTCGAAGAGGGTCAACCCAACTTCGTCGAGCAGAACCTCGCGACCATCCTGCGCCAAGCCGGCTCGACCACGGCGCTGCACGGCAAGGACATGCTGCCGGTGGCCGGCGAATACACCGCGGCCGAACTGCTCAAGGGCGCGCGCAGCTTCGGCGAGCGCTACGGCCGGTTGCAGCCGCTGCCGGTGCCCGCGCCGGTGCGCCGGGTGATCCCGCTCATCGAGGTCGCCGACGTCGGTGTCGATGGCGCGCCCGAACCGGCCCTGCCGCTGGACGAGAACGTGCATGCACGCCCGCCGGGCTTCTGCACGGGGTGCCCCGAGCGCCCGATCTTCAGCGCAATGAAGCTGGTGGAGCGCGAGCTCGGGCCCCACCACGTCAGCGCCGACATCGGCTGCCACCTGTTCTCGATCCTGCCGCCCTTCAACATCGGCAACACCACCATGGGCTACGGCCTGGGCGGCGCCGGCGCCGCCGCGCTCAACGCGCCGGCGGGCAAGCGCGCGATCTCGATGATGGGCGACGGCGGCTTCTGGCACAACGGGCTGACCAGCGGCGTCGCCAACGCGGTCTTCAACAAGAGCGACAACCTGACCATCGTGGTCGACAACAACTACACCTCGGCCACCGGCGGCCAGGACATCCTGTCGTCGACCGCGCACAACGCGACGCGCAGCACCGGCCACGAGATCGAGCGCGCGGTGCGCGGCGTGGGCGTGAAGTGGGTGCGGACGATCCGCCGCACCTACGACGTCGCCGGCATGCGCGATGCGCTCAAGGAAGCGCTGACCACGAAGGAGAAGGGCCCCAAGGTGCTGATCGCGCAGTCGGAGTGCATGCTCAACAAGCAGCGCCGCGAGAAGCCGCTGGTGCGCAAGGCGATCGCCGAGGGCAAGCGCGTGGTGCGCGACAAGTTCGGCGTCGATTCCGACACCTGCACCGGCGACCACTCGTGCATCCGGCTTTCGGGCTGCCCGTCGCTGTCGATCAAGGCCAATCCCGATCCGCTGCGCACCGATCCGGTCGCGACCGTGCTCGACAGCTGCGTCGGTTGCGGCAACTGCGGCGATGTCTCGCATGCCGCGGTGCTGTGCCCATCGTTCTACAAGGCGCAGATCGTCAGCAACCCGAACGGCTGGGACCGCTTGCGCGAACGCGTGCGCGGCGCAGTGATCGGCTGGCTCCAACGTGGCGAGGCGAAACGCCGCGCCGAGTACGCCTTCTGATGGCCACGCGATGACGCAGCATCAACCTATCAAGATAGCGATCCTCGCCATGGGCGGCGAGGGCGGCGGCGTGCTGGCCGACTGGATCGTCGACATGGGCGAGGGCAACGGCTACGTCGCGCAGACCACCTCGGTGCCGGGCGTGGCCCAGCGCACCGGCGCGACCATCTACTATGTCGAGCTCTACCCCGAGGCGCAGGCCCAGGCCGACGGAGGCCGGCCGGTGCTGGCGCTGATGCCGCTGCCCGGCGACGTCGACGTGGTGCTGGCCTCGGAGCTGATGGAAGCCGGCCGCGCGGTGCAGCGCGGGCTGGTCACGCGCGAGCGCACCACGCTGGTCGCGTCGACGCACCGCGTCTATTCGATCGCCGAGAAGAGCGCGATGGGCGACGGGCGCGTCGACAGCGCGCAGCTGCTCGCGCATGCGGACAAGGCCGCCAAGCGCTTCATCCGTTTCGACATGGCGCAGGCCGCCGAAGACGCGGGCAGCGTGATCAGTGCGGTGCTGTTCGGCGCGCTCGCCGGCGCCGGCGTGCTGCCCTTCAGCCGCGCGAAGTTCGAGGCCACCATCGAGCGCGGCGGCGTCGGCGTCAAGCCGAGCCTCAAGGCCTTCGGCGCTGCCTTCGTGCGTGCGCAAAGTGCAGCGGTGGAAGAGGCGCCGATGGACCTGCCCGCCGCCGCGCCGCAGCCGAAACATCCGGCCGTGCGCGCACTGGTCGAGCGCGTGCAGCGCGACTTTCCCGCCTCTGTGCACCCGGTGCTGCTGGAAGGCGTGCGCCGGCTCATCGACTACCAGGACCTGGCCTACGCAGCCCTCTACCTCGACCGCGCGGCCGCGATCGCCGCGCTGCCGAGCAACGACGATCACCGCCTGCTGCGCGAGACCGTGCGCCACCTGGCGCTGTGGATGTCCTACGAGGACACGGCCCGCGTCGCGGCGCTCAAGACCCGCTCCTCGCGCTTCGAGCGCGTGCGCGGCGAGGCCGGCGTGAAGGGCGGGCAGGTGCTCGCGATCAACGAGTACATGCACCCCCGCCTGCAGGAGATCTGCGAGACGCTGCCGGCCGGCATCGGGCGCTGGCTGATGAATTCGAGCCTGCCCCGCAAGCTGGTGGAGCGGCTCACGCAGAAGGGTCGCGTGATCCAGACCAGCTCGCTGCACGGCTACCTGATGCTGCGCACCGTCGCCGCGATGAAGCGCTGGCGCCGGTCCACGCTGCGCTATGCCGAGGAGAACCGCCGCATCGAGGAATGGCTGCAGCGCATCGCCGCGACCGCAGTGCAGCATCCCGAACTCGCGGTCGAAGTCGCGCAGTGCCAGCGCCTGGTCAAGGGCTACAGCGACACCCACGAACGCGGCCTGCGCAACTACGACACGGTGATGGCCGCCTTCCAGCGCGCCGGCGCGGGGCTCGCGCCGGCCACCTTGCGCGAACTGCGCGACGCCGCGCTCGCCGATGAACACGGGCACAAACTGCAAGCCGCGTTGGCGCAGCATGCGCTGGCCTGATCAAGGGATGCGAACACCATGACCGCCACCCTCCAACTGCGCGTCGTCGAGGCGCGCGAACTGAATCCGCTGATCCGGATGCTGCGCCTGAAGGCCGACGATGGCAGCGCCTTGCCGGGCTATGCCGCCGGCGCCCACATCCGCGTCCAGGTGGCATTGCCCGACGGCACGCAGGACTGGCGCCACTACTCGCTCATCAACTTCGCGACCGCGCGCAACGCCACCAACGCGCCCGCGGAGTACCGGATCGCTGTGCGCAAGGAGGCCGATGGCCGCGGCGGCTCGCGCTTCATGCACGAGCAATTGAAAGAGGGCGATCTCCTCACCATCGAAGCGCCGAAGAACGACTTCCCGCTGCACACCGGCCCTGGCGGCACGGTGCTGGTCGCGGGTGGCATCGGCGTCACGCCGCTTGCGAGCATGGCCGCACGCCGCCGGGCCGAAGGCGCGCCCGTGCGCATGCACTACGCGGGCCGAAGCCAGGAGCTGATGGCCTTCCTGCCGGAGCTGCGGGCGTTGCTGGGCGAAGATCTTCGCGTCCACGCCGACGCCGAAGCCGGCGGACCGCTCGACATCGACGCCTTGCTCGACGACTGCCCGGCAGGCGACCGCCTCTATGTCTGCGGCCCCAAGGTGATGCTCGATGCCGTGCTGGCCCGCACCCAGGCCCGCGGCTGGGAACACGATCGCGTGCACTTCGAACTCTTCACCACCTCGGTGGCCGAGGAGGGCGACCAGGCTTTCGAGGTGGAGCTGGCGCAATCGGGCCAGCGCTTTACGGTTCCGGCCGATCAGAGCATCCTCGACTGCCTGATCGAGCACGGCTGCGATCCCATGTTCGATTGCAAGCGCGGCGAATGCGGCGTGTGCACGACGGCCGTGCTCGAGGGCGAGATCGACCATCGTGACTACGTGCTGAGCGCGCGCGAAAAGGCGGAAGGCAACGTCATGCAGATCTGCATCTCGCGCGCCAAGGGGCCGCGGCTGGTGCTGGACATCTGAAGGAGCAGCAGGAACATGACTTCGTACCGAGGCAACCCCGATGCCGTGCGCGCGCTGGTCCAGGCCGACCGCGTGCACCGCGACCTGTACACCAGCCAGGAGCTGTTCGAGCTGGAGCAGGAGCACTTTTTCGCCAACACCTGGAACTACGCCGGGCACGAAAGCCAGCTTCCCAAGCCGGGCGACTGGATCAGCAACGAGATCGCCGGCCGGCCGCTGATCATCGTGCGCCACACCGACGGCTCGGTGCGCGCCATGATGAACCGCTGCGCGCACAAGGGCTCGCGGCTGGTGACGGCACCCTGCGGCAACACCGGCAAGTTCTTTCGCTGCCCCTACCACGCCTGGACCTTCAAGACCGACGGCTCGCTGCTCGCAATCCCGCTCAAGAACGGCTATGAAGGCACGCAGCTGCACGAGTGCGAATCGGCCAAGGGCCTGACCACGATCCGCAATGTGCACAGCTACCGCGGCTTCATCTTCGTCAAGATCAACGACGTGGGGCCGGATTTCGAGGACTACTTCGGCGACTCGCTGAGCTCCATCGACAACATGGCCGACCGTTCGCCCGAGGGCGAGCTCGAGATCGCCGGCGGCTGCCTGCGTTTCATGCACCAGTGCAACTGGAAGATGTTCGTCGAGAACCTCAACGACACCATGCACCCGATGGTGGCGCACGAGTCCTCGGCCGGCACCGCCAAGCGCATGTGGGCCGACAAGCCGGCCGACGAGCCGAAGCCGATGGCCGTCGAGCAGTTCGTGCCCTTCATGTCCGACTACAAGTTCTTCGAGGACATGGGCATCCGCACCTACGACAACGGTCACAGTTTCACGGGCGTGCACTTCAGCATTCACAGCAAGTACAAGGCGATTCCCGCCTACGACGATGCGATGAAGGCGAAGTACGGCGAGGAGCGCACCGCGCAGATCCTCGGCATGGCGCGGCACAACACCGTGTACTACCCGAACCTCACGATCAAGGGCGCGATCCAGGCGATCCGCGTGGTGAAGCCGATCGCGGTCGACAAGACGCTGATCGAGAGCTGGACCTTCCGCCTGAAGGGCGCGCCGCCCGAGCTGCTCGCGCGCACCACCATGTACAACCGGCTCATCAACTCGCCCTTCTCGGTCGTCGGCCACGACGACCTGCAGGCCTACCGCGGCATCCAGGCCGGGCTGCATGCGAGCGGCAACGAGTGGGTCAGCTTGCATCGCAACTACGACCCTGCCGAGCTGGCCGGTGGCGAGATCACGACAGGCGGAACCAACGAACTGCCGATGCGCAACCAGTACAGAAGCTGGGCGCGCTACATGACGGAGACCATGTGATGGCCGTCACCCACCAGGACCTGATCGACTTCGTCGTCCACGAGTCGCGCATGCTCGACGCCAAGCGCTTCGACGAGTGGAATGCGCTCTTCACCGACGATGCCTACTACTGGGTGCCGCTGGTGCCAGACCAGGAAGACGGCATCAACCACACATCGCATCTCTACGAAGACAAGCTTCTACGCGACCTGCGCGTCGAGCGTCTCAAGAGCCCGCGTGCGTTCTCTCAGCAGCCGCCGAGCCGCTGCCATCACCTGCTGCAGACGCCCACGGTCGAGGAGTTCGACGAGGCCGGCAATCGCTATGTGCTGCGCACCGAGTTCCACTACACCGAATCGCAGGGCGACGAACTGCAGTTCTACGTCGGCACCTTCTTCCATCACCTCAGCGTGGTAGACGGCGCCTTGCGCATGACGCAGAAGCGCGTCAACCTGCTCAACTGCGACGCGGCCCTGCCGGCCGTGCAGCTCTTCATCTAGGGACGCGATGCACGCCACCGTCCACAACGTCTTCTCTGCCACCGCGGCGCGCACGCCGGAGGCCGAGTTCCTGTTCACCGAATCGGTGACCGCCAAGGCCTACGGCATCGCCGCCGGTGCCATCCGCTGGGGCGAGGCCGCGGCAGCGGTCGAACGCCTGCGCGTGGCCTATGCAGAGGCGGGCTATGGCCATGGCCACCGCGTCGGCCTGCTGCTGGAGAACCGGCCGGCCTTCCTGTTCCACTGGTTCGCGCTCAACGCACTGGGTGTGAGCGTGGTGCCGATCAACGCCGAGATGCGCTCCGCCGAGCTGGTCTACCTGATCGGCCACAGCGAGATCGGCCTGGCCGTGACCCTGCCCGAGCGCGCGGCCGATCTGCGCGCCGCGGCGGCGCAGACCGGCGTCGCTTTCGCAACCATGGGGCCCGACGACGAAGTGCCGCCCGCGCGGACGGCTGCGCCGCGTGTCGACGAAGCGATCGGCCCCGAGACCGAATGCGGCCTGCTCTACACCTCGGGCACCACCGGCCGGCCCAAGGGCTGCATCCTGAGCAACGCCTACTTCCTGCGCGCCGGCGAGTGGTATGCCGCGCTCGACGGCGTGTGCGGCATCCGGCGCGATGCGGAGCGCGTCATCACGCCGCTGCCGCTCAATCACATGAACGCGATGGCCTTCTCGACCATGGTGGTGCTGGTCGCCGGCGGCTGCCTGGTGCAGCTCGATCGCTTCCATCCGAAGACCTGGCTGGCGAGCGTGCGCGAAAGCGGCGCCACCATCGCGCACTACCTGGGCGTGATGCCGGCCATGCTGCTGTCGGCACCCGAGTCGGCAGCCGACAAGGACCACGCGATTCGCTGGGGCTTCGGCGCCGGCGTCGACCGCAAGAACCACGCGCCCTTCGAGGCCCGCTTCGGTTTCCCGCTGGTCGAGGCCTGGGCCATGACCGAAACCGGCGCCGCCGCCTGCGTGATGGCGAATCGCGAGCCGCGGCTGGTGGGCACGAGCTGCTTCGGGCGCCAGCAGGACTACGTTGAGATCCGTCTGGTCGACGACGAAGGCCAGGACGTGGCTGCCGACGCGCCGGGCGAACTGCTGGTGCGCTCCGCCGGCGAAGACCCGAGGCGCTATTTCTTCTCCGGCTACCTGAAGGATGAGGAAGCCACACGCGAGGCCTGGGCCGGCGGCTGGTTCCATACCGGCGATCTCGTGCGGCGCGATGCGGACGGCAACTTTTTCTTCGTCGATCGCAAGAAGAACGTGATCCGCCGCAGCGGCGAGAACATCTCGGCGGTCGAGGTCGAGAGCGTGCTGAACCAGCATCCGGCCGTGAAGACCTCGGCCGTCGCCGCGACGCCCGATGCGGTGCGCGGCGACGAGGTGCTGGCCTGCATCGTGGTGCGCGAGCAGGTCGACGCATCGGAGCGCGCGCAGATCGCGGCCAGCATCGTCGAGCATGCGCTGGCGCAGCTGGCCTACTACAAGGCACCGGGCTACGTGGCTTTCGTCGACACGCTGCCGCTCACGGCTTCGCAGAAGATCCAGCGCGGGCAGTTGCGTGAACTGGCGCAGGCGCTGCCGGGGCAGGGCCATTGCATCGACACCCGCGCCATGAAAAAGAGGCAGGCATGACGCGCCGGCAGTCCTACGAAGGCGTCGCGGTGGCCGTGCCCATCACCGTGCCCTATGTGCGCTACTCGACGCGCACCGCGCACTGGTTCATCGGGCAGGCGCTCGAGGCGCTGGTGCAAGCCAGCGGCGTGCCGAAGGAGCAGATCGACGGCTTGTGCCTCAGCAGTTTCTCGCTTGTGCCGGACACGGCGGTGGGTGTGACGCAGCACCTGGGCCTCTCGCCGCGCTGGCTCGACCACATGCCGACCGGCGGCGCATCCGGGGTGATGTGCCTGCGCCGCGCGGCGCGTGCGGTGCAGGCAGGCGATGCCGACATCGTGGCCTGCGTCGGCGCCGACACCAACCACGTCGACTCTTTCCGCCAGACGCTGGGCAGCTTCAGCAACTTCGCGCGCGACGCGAGCTACCCCTACGGCTCGGGCGGGCCGAATTCCATCTTCGCGATGATCACCGCCAACTACATGCGCACCTTCGGCGCGAAGCGCGAGGACTTCGGCCGCATCGCGGTGGACCAGCGCACCAACGCACTGGGCAATCCGCATGCGATGTTCAAGAAGCCGCTCACGCTCGACGAGTACATAGGCGCACGGCCGATCTCCGACCCGATCCACCTGTTCGACTGCGTGATGCCCTGCGCGGGCGCCGAGGCCTTCCTCGTGATGAGCGAAGAGCGCGCACGCGACCTCGGGCTGGCGCACGCCGTGATCCGCGGCGCGATCGAGCGGCACAACGCCTTTGCCGACGACCCGGTGATGGTGCGCGGCGGCTGGCTGAAGGACCGCGACGACCTCTACGCGCAGGCCGGCGTGCGCCCCGCCGCGCTCGATTTCGTCCAGACCTACGACGACTATCCCGTCATCGTGATGATGCAGTTCGAGGACCTGGGTTTCTGCGAGAAGGGCGAGGGCCCGGACTTCGTGCGCGCAAACACGATGACCTTCGACGGCAGCTTTCCCAACAACACCAGCGGCGGGCAGCTCTCCGCCGGCCAGGCAGGCGCGGCGGGAGGCTTCCTCGGCTTGGTGGAAGCGATCCGCCAGCTGACCGACACGGCCGGGCCGCGCACGGTGCCCGATGCGCAGCTCGGCCTGGTCGCGGGCTTCGGCATGGTGACCTACGACCGCTGCCTTTGCACCGGCGCCGTGATCCTGGGGAGATCGGAATGACCATGCCCCTGATGCGCCCCAAGCGCAAGAACCCGGTCCTGCGCACGCGGCAGATGAACCTGCCGCCCTGGGCGCGCGGCCGCGTCGCGCTGGGCATCACGGCCGCGGCGGCCGAGGGCCGCTTCGAGCTGCAGACCTGCGAGGACTGCGGCACGGTGCAGTACCCGCCGCGCGAGGCCTGCCACAAGTGCCTCTCGCCGCGCCTGCACTGGCGCGAGCAGAGCGGAGAGGGCGAGCTCATCAGCAGCACCACGCTGCATCACAGCAACGACCTGTTCTTCCGCGAGCGCCTGCCCTGGCGGCTGGGCCTGGTGCATCTCGATGCCGGCCCGACGCTGATGGTGCACCTGCACGGCGAGGTGGGCGAGGCGCCGGCGCGCGTGCGTGTAGGCGCCCGGCTCGACCGCGCGGGACAGGCCGTCCTCATTGGTTTTCCGAACGAAGGGAGTGCCCATATGGCCGACGACAAGATGCTGCGCGAGATGACCAGCGACCCGAAGTTCCGCAAGGCGCTGGTCACCGACGGCAAGACCGAAGTGGGGCAGGCCATCGTGCGTGCGCTGGTCAAGGCCGGTGCCGACATCGTGTGGGTCGGCCATGCCGAACCGTGGAAGAAGATGGGCGGCCTGGAAGACATCACGGCGCTGCCGCAGGTCACGCTGGTGCCGCTGGACCTGACCAACGGCCGCTCGGTGAGCGAGCTGGCCGGCGAGATCGGCGGCAAGGTCGACATCGTGATCAACAACGCCGAGGTGCATCGCAACTTCGGCATCGGCGCGCGCCGTGGTACCGACGTCGCCAAGGCCGAGATGGACATCAACTACTTCGGCCTGCTGCGGCTGGCGCAGGAGTTCGGCCCGGCGCTCAAGGGGCGCTCGGCGGACGGCGTGAGCAGTGCGACGGCCTGGGTCAACCTGCTGTCGATCTATGCGCTTTCCAACTTCCCGCCGCACGGCACCTTCAGCGCATCCAAGGCCGCGGCCTATTCGCTCGCCCAATGCCTACGCGCCGAGATGCGGCCGGCCGGCATCCGCGTGATCAACCTGTTCCCCGGGCCGATCGACGACGAGTGGAACCAGCACATGCCGCCGCCGAAGCTGGCGCCGAGTGCGCTGGCCAATGCGATCGTCAAGGCGCTGCGCGACGGCGTCGAGGACGTCTACCCGGGCGACGTGGCGCAGGAGTGGCTGGAGCGCTGGCGCGACAACCCGAAGGTGCTCGAACGCGAACTCGCAGCTGGAGGATGAGATGACGACCACCACCGAACTGATGTCCACCGCCGAGATCCTCGGCGGCCTCGTGAGCGCGATGGCCACAGGCCGCATCCGCGTGATCGACCTCACGCAGACGCTTTCGCCCGAGTTCCCGCAGATCGCGCTGCCGCCCGAGATGGGCCAGTGCTGGCCCTTCCGCATCGAGGAGGTGTCGAAGTACGACGAGCGCGGACCCGGCTGGTACTGGAACAACTTCTCCTGCGGCGAGCACACGGGCACGCACTTCGATGCGCCGATCCACTGGATCTCGGGCCGCGACCTGCCGAACAACTCGGTCGATACGATTCCGGTGCAGCACTTCGTGGCGCCGGCCTGCGTGATCGACTGTTCCGCTCAATCGGCTACCGATCCCGATTACCTGCTGACGGTGGAAGACATCGAGCGCTACGAGGCCAAGCACGGCCGCATCCCGAAAGGCGCCTGGGCGCTGATGCGCACCGACTGGTCGAAGCGCCAGGACCCCGAGGCGTACCAGAACTTCGACGAGACCGGGCAGCACACGCCGGGTCCGAGCACCGAGGCCGTGCGCTTCCTGGTCGAGCAGCGCGACGTGCTGGGCTTCGGCTCCGAAGCCATCGGCACCGATGCCGGCCAGGGCTACCACCTGCGCCCGCCCTATCCCTGCCACTACTACATGCACGGCGCCGGGCGCTACGGGCTGCAGTGCCTCAGCAATCTCGACCTGCTGCCGCCGGCCGGCGCGGTGCTGATCTGCCCGCCGCTCAAGATCGAGAAGGGCAGCGGCAGCCCCTTGCGCGTGCTGGCGCTGGTGGGGGCGGCACCATGAATCTCACGCATCCCGTCGCCGCCGTGACCGGCGGCAGTGCCGGCATCGGCAAGGCCATCTGCGCGGACCTGCTCGCGCAGGGCTACGAGGTGGTGTCGCTGGCGCGCCGCCGCTGCGAGATCGACCATCCCAAGCTGCACAGCATCGAGGTCGACCTGATGGACCGTGCCGCCACCGCCGAAGCCGCGCGCGAGATGGCGCGTCGCTTCGAGGTGACGACCGTGGTCCACAACGCCGGCGTGATCCGTCCCGCGCTGCTCGCGGACGTGAAGCTCGATGACCTGGACGCGCTGGTCGAGTTGCATCTGGGCTGCGCGATCCAGCTGGTGCAGGCGGCCTTGCCCGCGATGCGCGCGGAACGCTTCGGCCGCGTGGTGCTGCTGTCCTCGCGCGCGGCGGTCGGCCTGGCCACGCGAACGAACTATTCGGCCACCAAGGCCGGCATGCTGGGCATGGCGCGCACCTGGGCGCTGGAGCTTGCGGCCGACGGCATCACGGTGAACGTGGTGGCGCCGGGGCCGATCCGCACCGACATGTTCTACGACGTGGTGGAGGCCGGCAGCGAGAAGGAACGCGCGCTCGCGGCCTCGGTGCCGGTGCAGCGCCTCGGCGAATCCTCCGACGTGGCACGGGCCGTGCGTTTCTTCGTCGACCCGGCCAACAGCTTCGTCACCGGCCAGGTTCTTTATGTGTGCGGCGGCACCAGTGTGGGCAGTCTTGCGCTGTAGCGGTGCGTCGCGCGCCAAACGCAAAACCTCTCGTTGTCTCCCTTGTCATTGCACCATCGTCTCGCTAGTATTGTTTAGGTCTAAACATTTCATAAATCATGTTAAGACTCAGCTCAACCCCTGGAGGATCGTCATGAAAGTTCCAAGCCCCATCCGCGCCCTGGCGGGCATCGTCCTCGGCATCGGTGCATTGAGCGCCGCGAGTGCCTGGGCTGCCGACTACAAGGTCGGCTTCATCACCTCGCTCTCGGGGCCGGTGTCTTCGCTGGGGATTCCCTACGAGAAGGGGATGAAGGCCGCGCTGGCCTACAAGTCCGAAGTGGGCGGTCGCAAGATCCAGCTGGTGCAGCTCGACGATGCGTCGGATCCGTCCACCGCGGCGCGCAATGCGCGCAAGATGATCGACGAGGACAAGGTCGACGTCATCATCGGCACGGCCGGTTCGCCCGGCGCGCTGGCCATCGCGGCCGTGGCGCGCGAAACCAAGACGCCGCTGATCTCGATCGCCAACGCCAACCTGCCCGGCGAGGAGGGCGCCTGGATGGTCACGCTGCCGCAGCCCGCGCCGTTGATGGTGAGCGCGGTGGTCGAGCGCATGAAGAAGTCGGGCGTGAAGACGGTCGGCTACATCGGCTTTTCCGACGCCTGGGGCGACCTGGTCTACGACGCGCTGACGAAGAGCGCGGAGCCGGCCGGCATCAAGGTCGTGTCGAACGAGCGCTATGCGCGCGCAGACGCCTCGGTCACCGGCCAGGTGCTGAAGATCGTCGCGCTGCGTCCCGATGCGGTGATCACCGGCACCTCGGGCACGCCGGGCGCGCTGCCCTACCTCGCGCTCTCGGAGCGCGGCTACAAGGGTCAGATCTACGGCATGCATGCGTTGATCAACCCCGACTTCGTGCGCGTGGGCGGCACCTCGGTCGAAGGGCTCCTGGCGCCCACCGGCCCGGTGATCGTGGCCGAGCAGCTGCCCGACTCCAACCCGATCCGCAAGGTCTCGATGGACTTCCGTGCGGCCTACCAGAAGGCCAACGGCGCGGCGCCGACCGATGCCTTCTCGGCCTACACCTTCGACGCCTGGCTGCTCTTCCTCGATGCGGCGCAGCGCGCCAAGGGCGAGCCCGGCACGCCGGCCTACCGTGTGGCGCTGCGCGATGCGATCGTCAGCACCAAGGAGCTGGTGGGCACGCACAGCGTCTACAACTTCAAGCCCGACAACCGCTACGGCTCGGACGAGCGCTCGCGCGTGGTCGTCAAGCTCGAAAAGGGTCAATGGAAGCTGGTCCCCTGAGATGAAGAACATCGCACGTCTTGCCGGCCTCACGGCCATCGCCCTGGCGGCCGCGCAGGCCGCGGCCGCCGATCTCAAGATCGGCTTCATCAGTTCGCTCTCAGGTCCGATCTCGGCGCTCGGCATCCCCTACGAGAAGGGCATCCGCGCCGCCATCGCCGAGCATCCGATGCTGGCCGGCCGCAAGGTCGAGCTGATCGTGCTCGACGATGCGTCGGACCCCACCACCGCCGGGCGCAATGCGCGCAAGCTGGTGGTGGAGGACAAGGTCGACGTGCTGATCGGCACCTCGGGCGTGCCCAGCGCGATGGCCATCGCGGCCGTGGCGCGCGAACTCAACACGCCGCTGATCTCGCCCACGCCGGTCACCATTCCCGGCGCCGAAGGCGCGTGGACCGTGACCGTGTCGCAGCCCTTTCCGCTCATGGTGGCGGGCGTGGTCGAGCGCATGAAGAAGTCGGGCGTGAAGACGGTGGCCTTCATCGGCTTCTCCGACGCGCTGGGCGACCTGGCCTACGACTCGCTCGTGAAGAGCGCAGACGCCGCCGGCATCAAGGTGGTGGCCAACGAACGCTACGCACGCAGCGATTCGTCGGTGGCGGGCCAGGTGCTGAAGATCGTCTCGGGCCGCCCCGATGCGGTGTTCGCCGGCAACTCCGGCACGCCGGGCGCGCTGCCCTACCTCGCACTCGCCGAGCGTGGCTACAAGGGCCAGATCTACGGCACGCACGGCCTGATCAATGCTGACTTCGTGCGCGTCGGCGGCGCATCGATCGAAGGCCTGCAGGTGCCCAGCGGCCCGGTGCTGGTGGCCGACCAGCTCGCTGCGGACAACCCGATCAAGAAGGTGTCGATGAACTTCCGCAGCGCCTACCAGAAGGCGCACGGCGTGATGCCCACCGATGCCTTCTCCTCCTACACCTACGACGCCTACCTGCTGCTGGCCGACGCCGCCTCGCGCACCAAGGGCGAGCCCGGCACTACAGCCTACCGCACGGCGCTGCGCGATGCGATCGTCGGCACGAAGGAGCTGGTGGGCACGCACGGCGTCTACAACTTCAAGCCCGACAACCGCTATGGCTCCGACCAGCGCGCAGTGGTCGTGGTGCGGATGGAAAAGGGCCAGTGGAAGCTGGTTCCCTAGTACGACGATGACCACCTACCGCGACCGGCCCGAAGCGATCCGCGCGCTCGTCCAGGACGATCGCGTGCACCGCGATCTCTACCTGAGCGAGGAGCTGTTCGCGCTCGAGCAGGAGCGTTTCTTCGCCAACACCTGGCTCTACGTCGGCCACGCGAGCCAGGTGCCGAACACCGGAGACTTCTGGTCGCTCGAACTTGCCGGCCGCCCGGTGATGATGGTGCGCCAGCCCGACGGCGCGGTGCGCGTCTTCTACAACCGCTGCGCGCACAAGGGCACTCGACTCGTGACCGACGAGAGCGGCAACACCGGCAAGTTCTTCCGCTGCCCCTACCACGCCTGGACCTACAAGCTCGACGGCGCGCCGCTCGCGATCCCGCTCAAGACCGGCTACGAAGGCACGCGACTGAAGGAATGCGAATCAGGGCAGGGCCTGACCGAACTGAAGCACACGGTCGTCTACCGCGACTTCGTCTTCACGCGCATCGCCGATCGCGGACCGGACTTCGAGGCCTACTTCGGCGAGGTGCTGCAGGCCATCGACAACATGGTCGATCGCTCGCCCGAGGGCCGGCTCACGGCGGGCGGCGGCGTGATGCGCAACATCGTCCATTGCAACTGGAAGATGTACCTCGAGAACATCAACGACACGGTGCATCCGATGTCGACCCACGAGTCGGCCACGCAGGCGGCCGATGCGCTGTGGCAGGGCCGTGCGCCCGACGAACCCAAGCCGATGGCGATGGAGCAGATCCTGCCCTTCGGCTCGGGCTACGACTTCTTCGACAAGATGGGCGGGCGCGTGTTCGCCAACGGCCACAGCGTGCTGGGCGTGAACTTCAGCATCCACTCGAATTACGCGCAGCTGCCCGACTACGAGGCGGCGATGCGCGAGGCGCACGGCGCCGAGCGGGCGATGGAGATCCTGCAGCGTTCGCCGCAGAACTCGGTGCTCTTCCCCAGCCTGTCGGTCAAGGGCTCGCCGCAGGTGATCCGCGTGATCCGCCCGCTGGCCGCGAACCGCACGCTGATCGAGGCCTGGAGCTTCCGCGCCGCCGGTGCGCCGGACCTGCTGTTCGAGCGCGCGATGACCTACAACCGGCTGGTCTTCTCGCCCATGTCGGTGGTGGCGCACGACGACGTGCACCTGTTCGAAAGCATTCAGCAGGGCCTGAAGGCCGAGGGCAACGAATGGGTGAGCCTGCATCGCAACTTCGATTCCGCGGAGCTCGGGCAGGAAACGATCACCACCAACGGCACCAACGAGCTGCTGATGCGCAACCAGTTCCGCGCGTGGGCGAAGTACATGGCGGAGCCCGCATCATGACCGACCCCGCAGACTTCATCGCCGCCGAGGCCGCGCTGCTCGACGCCGGCCGCTTCGACGACTGGCTCGCGCTGTTCGCCGAGGACGGCCATTACTGGGTGCCGCTGCAGGGCGCCGCGCAGGCCGATCCGCATCTGCACAACTCGCTGGCCTACGAAGACCGGCTGCTGCTGCAGCTGCGCGTGGACCGCCTGAAGAACCCGCGCGCCCACTCGCAGCATCCGAAGAGCCATTGCCAGCACGTGCTGCAGCGCTCGATCGTGGAGCGCGAGGACGAGGCCACCGGCGAAGTCGCGCTCGCCACGCCCTTCATCTACGTCGAGTCGCGCGGCGAGGAGCAATTGATGCTCGCCGGCACCTGCCGCCACCTGCTCGCGCGCACGCCCGAGGGCTTCGCGATCCGGCAGAAGCGCATCGACCTTCTCAACGCCGGCCGCGCGCTGCCGGCCATCCAGTTGTTCATTTGAGCGAGTTGCTCACCCTTCCACCCACCAGGAGCCACGACATGAAGAGCTTGATGAAGACCTTGGCGCACAGCGCGCTGGCCACGGCCCTTGCCGCCGGATTCGCGATGACCGCGCTCGCGGCCGACCTCAAGGTCGGCCTGAGCGTGTCGCTCTCGGGCCCCAACTCCTCGCTCGGCGTGCCCTACGCCAAGGGCATGCAGGCCGCGCTGGCCTACAAGCCGGAGGTCAACGGCCGCAAGATCCAGCTGATCGTGCTCGACGACGGCTCCGACCCGACCACCGCGGGCCGCAATGCGCGCAAGCTGGTCGAGGAGGAGAAGGTCGACGTGCTGATGGGCACCTCCGGCGTGCCCGCCGCGATCGCGATGGCGCAGGTCGGGCGCGATGCCAAGGTGCCGATGATCGGGCTCACGCCGATCCAGCTCGACCCGGCCGAGAACGGCTGGGTCTTCACGGTCGCGCAGCCCACGCAGCTGATGATCGACGCCGTGGTCGAGCGCATGAAGAAGGACGGCATCAAGACCGTGGGCTACATCGGCTTCTCCGATGCCTGGGGCGACCTGGTCTACAACGCCCTGATGAAGGCCGCGCCCGCGGCCGGCATCAAGGTGCTGGGCAACGAGCGCTATGCGCGCGCCGACGCCTCGGTCACCGGCCAGGTGCTGAAGCTGGTCGCCATGCGTCCGGATGCCGTGATGACGGGCGGCGCCGGCACGCCGGGCGCGCTGCCTTTCCTGGCGCTGGCCGAGCGAGGCTTCAAGGGGCCGGTGTACGGCCAGCACGGGCTCATCAACCCCGACTTCGTGCGCGTCGTCGGCGCCTCGGGGCAGGGTGCGCTGATGCCGACCGGCCCGGTGATCGTGGCCGAGCAGCTGCCGGCCAACTACCCGACCAAGAAGATCGCCATGGACTTCCGTGCCGCCTTCCAGAAGGTCAACAACGCGCCGACCAGCGACGCCTACTCGGCCTATTCCTTCGACGGCTGGCTGGTCTTCGCCGATGCCGCGGCGCGCGCCAAGGGCGAGCCGGGCACGCCCGAGTTCAGGCTGTCCCTGCGCGACGCGATCGCCAGCACCAAGGAAGTGGTGGGCACGCACGGCGTCTACAACTTCAAGCCCGGCAATCTCTACGGCGTGGACGAGCGTGCGCGCGTGATCGTCAAGCTGGAGAACGGCCAGTGGAAGCTCGCCAACTGAGCCGGCACTAGCAAGAGCGAGACAAAGCGGAGGACTGTTCAATGACACCGGACGTGGCACTGATCCTGGGCATCGATGGCCTGGCGAATGGCGCTGTTTATCTTCTGGCCGGGCTGGGGCTGGTGCTGATCTTCTCGGTCACCCGCGTGGTCTTCGTGCCCTTCGGCGACGTCGCGGCCTTTGCCGCGCTGTCGCTGGCCGCATTCGAAACCGGGCGCGTGCCGCCCACCATCGGCATGGTGGTGGTGCTCACCGCGCTCGCGCTGGCGACCGAGGTCGCCAGCCTGGTGCGCCGCGGCGAAACGGCGCGCATCCCCAAGGCCCTGCTGGGCTGGGGCGTGCTGCCGCTCATTCCCTGCCTGCTGGCCTGGCTGGCAAGCCGGCCAGGCGTGCCGGCGCCGGTGCACATCGCGGTCGCGGTGCTGCTGGTGGTGCCGATCGCGCCGCTGCTCTCGCGCGTGGTGTTCCAGCCGATCGCCGATGCGTCGGTGCTGGTGCTCCTGATCGTGTCGCTCGCGCTGCACTTCCTGCTCTCGGGCCTGGGCCTGTTGTTCTTCGGCCCCGAAGGCTCGCGCACCCAGCCGCTGGCCGGCGGCTCTCTGCCCCTGGGCGACGGCTTCGCAGTGAGCGGACAGGTGATCCTGATGGTCGGCGCGGCGATCGTGCTCAGCGGCATGTTCTTCCTGGTGTTCGAGCGCACGGTGGCCGGCAAGGCGCTGCGCGCCACCGCCGTCAACCGCGTGGGCGCACGGCTGGTCGGCATCCGGCCGGCGCGCACGGCGCTGCTGGCCTATGGCTGCGCCTCGCTGCTGGCCGGGCTGATCGGCGTGCTGATCGCGCCGGTCACCACCATGTACTACGACTCGGGCTTCATCATCGGCTTGAAGGCCTTCGTGGCGGCGATCATCGGCGGGCTGGTGAGCTATCCGATGACCGCCATCGGCGCGCTGGCGGTAGGGGTGGTCGAGAGCTTCGCCTCCTTCTGGAGCGGCGCGCTGAAGGACGTGATCGTCTTCAGCCTGCTGATCCCGGTGCTGATGCTGCGGTCTTTCCTGAGCGTGCATGCGGAAGAGGAAGAAGAGGAGGTGGACCAATGAGACATCCTGGGTCAACCTTCCCCGCTGGAAGCGAGCTTGAGGGCACCGAGGTGACGCTCGGGGTCATAGGGTGTGCGATCGGTCCAGGCGCGCCAGATGATGCGCAGCCAAGCTCGCGCGAGGATGCGAATCGCGTGCGGATGATCACAGCCTCGGGCACGCGCTGCGGCGTAGATGGTACGGGCCCAGTCGTTGGCGTGACGGGAGTTGTCGGCCAGGCAAGTGATGGCCTGTCGCAGGCGGTGGTTGCAGGCCCATCGGAAGGCCACGCTGCGGGTCTTGCCGGACTGGTAGGTCACGGGCACTGCGCCGGCTTCGGCGGCCAGTTGATCGAGCGTGGGGAAACGCTCGCGCACATCACCCAACTCGGCCAGGATCTGCGCAGCGCAGACACGGCCGGCGCGGGGGAAGGACATGATGATCTGCCCGTCGGGCAGCGACTCGATGAAACGCTCGATACGGCGCGTGAGTTGGGCGATCTGCTCGACCAGAGGCTGCAGCACCGCCACCATCGAGCGCACGAGCTGCCCTGCAGCCTCATTGGTGAGGGGGCCGGCCAGGCCCGTTGCGGCGCCGTTCAGGCGTGCCAGCAACTCGGCTGGACTGCGGCGTCCGCTGTAGTGCTGGCTGCGGCAGAACCGATTCAAGGCGGCCTCGCTGAGCCGGGCGGCCGACACGGCCGAGGGATAGCGCTTGAGGAACGCCAACGCGATGGGCGAAGTGATGTCGCAGAAGATGCAAGCCGCGCCGGGCCAGAAGGCTTCGAGCGTGCTGTGCAGCTGGTTGCCCAGTGCCACGCGGGTGGCCACCAGATCGTCGCGCGAGCGCACCAGCGCACGCAGCGCGCGGATCGAATCGGACTGCGGCGACAACTCCCTCCAGCGGTGTCCGTCGGTGCGCAGCAGGTCGGCCAGCAGGTAAGCATCGGAGGCATCACTCTTGGCGCCGTGGCTACGGTAGCGCGGACGGCTGGCCTTGACTGCGTTGGGATGGATGGGAAAGACGTGATGGCCGGCCTCGACCAGCGCGTCCACGATCAGGCCCGAAGGCCGCTCGATGGCGATGCGCACACGCGCGCCGAAGCGAGCCAGGCGTTGCATCAGTTCGCCAAGGCCAGCCCGGTCGTGGGCGATCTCGAAGCGCTCAAGCGCACCGCCTGTGATGTCGATGACACACACCGCGTGGGTGTGCACGGCCCAGTCCAGGCCGACAAACACGTTGCTGCAAGCATTGGTACTCATGGACAGACTCCAGAAAGTTGCGGTATGACTGCCCGTGTCGGAAGGCGCGGCGGGAAGCTCATAAATTGGCGCTCCAGCTGGGTAGGCCTGGCGCTACATCCTGTGGCCCGTCGTGGCCTTCCGGCACCCTGCGGGCTGCTGGTCTCATTGGGGCCTTTGAAAGGCAAGCGACGCAGGCAGTCACCGCAGGGGCACGGAAGTCGCTCGATACCTTCGATCGTTCTCCTTGGCGGCGTCAATGCCGCACCTGCCCAAGACAGCAGCACCAAACACGGGTTGCCCACCGGGTGCTTCGCAGTTGTGGACAACACGCTTCGTGGCCTGACAAAGGGCCAGCGCGTTGTCCACAACCAAGCCCGGTGGACAACCCTGCGCTGCAGCGCTTCGGGCCGCTTCAAAAACCAAGAGGTTGCCTTATGAGCGCCGCGCCCACACCCGAAGTCGTGCGTCCCGTGTTCGATGAAGCCGCGGGTGCCGCGCGCAAGCCCGCAGAGAGAAGGTCGATGAACCCTGCTTCCAAGCGCCTGCTCTGGATCGGCCTCGTCGTCGTCGCGCTGGCCGTGGTGCCGCTGCTCGCCGGCAACTTCACGGTTTCGCTGTTGAACGACATCGGCATCGGCGCGCTGGTCGCGCTGGGCCTGGTGCTGCTCACCGGCATCGGCGGCGCGACCTCCTTCGGGCAGGCGGCCTTCGTCGGCATCGCCGCCTATGCCACGGCCTGGCTCAGCACCACGCAGGGGATGTCGCCCTGGCTGGGGCTGGCGTTCTCGCTGCTGCTGACCGGTCTCTCGGCGCTGGCCATCGGCCTGCTCACCTTGCGGCTGGGCGGGCACTTCCTGCCGCTGTCCACTATCGCGTGGGGCTTGTCGATCGCGATGCTCTTCGGCAACGTCGATGCGCTGGGGCGCCACACCGGTCTGTCGAACATTCCGGCGCTGACCATCGGCACCTGGTCGCTGGCCGATCCGCGCGCGATCTACTACCTGATCTGGGGCCTGGTCGGGTTGGCCTTCCTGTTCAGTCGCAACCTGCTGCAGTCGCGGCCGGGCCGCGCGATCCGCAGCCTGCGCGGCGGTGCGATCCTGCTGGCCAGCGTCGGCGCGGATGCCTATCGCGTGCGGCTCACGCTCTTCGTGACGGCTGCCCTCTTCGCCGGCCTCGCGGGCTGGCTCTATGCGCACATGAACCGCTTCGTCAGCCCCTCGCCCTTCGACGTGCGCGCCAGCATCGAGTACCTGCTGATGGCCGTGGCCGGCGGGCTTGGGCAACTGACGGGCGCGCTGGTCGGAGCGGCGCTGGTGCTCATCCTCAAGAACGGGCTGCAAGACGTGCTGCCCCTGCTGACCCAGCGCGCCGGGCAGCTCGAGGCGGTGGCCTTCGCGACGCTCTTCATCCTGCTGCTGCACTTCGCGCGCGGCGGGCTGATGGGCTTCGTGCGGCGCTGGACGCACCGGTTTTCGGGATCGCAGGCGCCTCGCGAGCCCATGCCGCTCGTTTCGCCGCTGACGCATCGCACGCTGCCCGATCGCGGCGCGCCGATCCTGTCGGTCACCGGCGCGGTCAAGCGCTTCGGCGGGCTGGTGGCCGTCAACGATGTCAGCTTCGACGTGAAGGCCGGCGAGATCATGGGCCTGATCGGCCCCAATGGCGCCGGCAAGTCGACCATGTTCAACCTGCTGACCTGCACGCTGCCGATGACGGCCGGGCAGGTGCGCTTTCTGGGCCAGGACATCGCGGGCATGCCGCAGCGCAAGGTCGCGCGACTCGGCTTGGCGCGCACCTTCCAGCACGTGAAGCTCAGGCCGCACATGAGCCTGCTGGACAACGTCGCGCTCGGCGCCCATTCGCGTACGCGTTCGGGCGTGCTGAAGGCGGGGCTGCGGCTCGACCGCACCGAGGAACGCCAGATCCTGCAGGAGGCGCAGCGGCAGCTCGACCGCATCGGCCTGGGCGACCGCGCGCACGAACTCGCGGGCAGCCTGCCGCTGGGCACGCAGCGCATCCTGGAGATCGCGCGCGCGCTCGCGGCCGACCCGGTGCTGCTGGTGCTCGACGAGCCGGCCGCCGGCTTGCGCCGCAAGGAGAAGATGGCGCTCGGCGACCTGCTGCGCAAGCTGCGCGAGGAGGGCGTGACCATCCTCATCGTCGAGCACGACATGGACTTCGTCATGAAACTGGTGGATCGCCTGGTGGTGATGAACTTCGGCTCCAAGCTGGTCGAGGGCGTGCCCTCGGCGGTGCGCGCGGACGAGCGCGTGCAGGCAGCGTATCTCGGGAGCGTCGTATGACCGCGATGCTCGAGATCGGGGACCTTCACGTTTCGTACGGCCAGGTCGATGCCGTGCGCGGCGTGTCGCTCAACCTGGAGCACGGCCAGATCATCTCGGTGATCGGCCCCAACGGCGCCGGCAAGACCACGCTGCTGGCTGCTGCGATGGGCTTGCTGCCCTGCAAGGGCCTGCTGCGCTTCGAGGGCGAAGACCTGCACGGGCTCGACGTCGAGGCGCGCGTGGAGCGCGGCCTGTGCCTGGTGCCCGAGAAGCGCGAGCTCTTCGGCGAGCTGACCGTGCTCGACAACCTGCAGCTGGGCGCCTTCGGCAGCCGGCTCCGCAGCGATGCCCTGAAGCGCCGGCTGCAGTCGGTGTACGACCGCTTCCCGCGCCTGGCCGAGCGCCGCGCGCAGCGCGCCGACACGCTCTCGGGCGGCGAGCGGCAGATGCTGGCCGTGGGCCGCGCGCTGATGTCGGCGCCGCGCCTCTTGATGCTGGACGAGCCCAGCCTCGGGCTGGCGCCGCTGATCGTGCGCGACATCCTGGCCATCGTGCGCAAGCTGCGCGAAGACGGCGTGTCGATCCTGCTGGTGGAGCAGAACGCGCGCGCCGCGCTGGAGAGTTCGGACCACGGCTACGTGCTGGAGACCGGCGAGATCGCGCTCTCGGGCGCCTCCCAGGAGCTTGCCAGCGATCCGCGCGTGCAGGCCACCTACCTTGGCGGAGGTACCAATGGCGACGGATGAGCGAGCGGCGAGCCCGCTGCCTCCGGGTCAGCGTACGCTGCCCGCGATGCTGCAGCGGCAGGCGGTGCTGTTCGGCGAACGTCCATTGCTGCGCATCGCGGGGCGGTCGTGGTCGCACCGCGATGCGGCGCAGGCCGCGGGCCTTCGCGCTGCGGCATTGGCCGAGGCGGGCGTGCAGCGCGGCGACCGGGTGGCCGTGATGAGCGGCAACCGCATCGAGTTTCTCGAAGTGTTCCTCGGCTGCGGCTGGCTCGGCGCCTCGGCGGTGCCGATCAACACCGCGTCGATGGGGCCGCAGATCGAGTACTTCCTTTCCAACAGCGAGGCGAAGCTGCTGGTGATCGAAGAGGCTTTCGTAGAGCGCTTGCAGGCGGCCGACCTCGCGCGCACTTCGCTGCGCGAGATCTGGGTGCTGGGCGAGGACGCCGATCGCGCTGCGTGGCCGGGCATTCGCGTGCTGCCGTATCCCGCCGCAACCGCCTCGCTCGCGCCGGCGAAGGTGCAACCCGGCGATCCGCTCGCCATCCTCTACACCTCCGGCACCACCGGCCCGGCCAAGGGCGTGGTCTGCCCGCATGCGCAGTACCACTGGTGGGGCGTCAACAGTGCCGACGTGCTGGGCGTCGAGGCGGAGGACGTGCTGTGCACCACGCTGCCGCTCTTTCACATCAACGCACTCAACACCTTCGCGCAGGCCGCGATCACGGGTTGCGAGGTGGTGTTCGAGGCGCGCTTCTCGGCCTCGGGCTTCTGGCCCACGATGCGCGCCTCGGGTGCGACGGTGGTCTACCTGCTCGGCGCGATGGTGCCGATACTGCTCGCGCAGCCCGAGGGGTCCGGCGAGCGTGAGCACCGCGTGCGCACCGGGCTCGGCCCCGGCGTGCCGGCCGCGGCGGGCCAGGCCTTCTTCGAGCGCACCGGCGTCCGGCTGCTGGAAGGCTACGGCTCCACCGAAACAAATTTCGCAATCGCCACCGCGCCTGATTCGCCGCGCGGCGGCGTGATGGGGTGGCTGCGACCCGGCTTCCAGGCGCGCGTGGCGGACGAGGACGATGTCGAACTCCCGAACGGCGAGGCAGGCGAGCTGCTGTTGCGCGCTCATGAACCCTACGCCTTCGCGAGCGGCTACCTCAACATGCCCGAGAAAACCGTCGAGGCCTGGCGCAACCTCTGGTTCCATACCGGCGACCGCGTGGTGCGCGATGCCGACGGCGCCTTCCGCTTCGTCGACCGCATCAAGGACGCGATCCGCCGGCGCGGCGAGAACATCTCCTCCTTCGAGGTCGAGCAGGTGCTGCTGAGCCACCCGGCCGTGGCGGGCTGCGCGGTCTACCCCGTGCGTTCCGAACTGGCCGAGGACGAGGTGATGGCCGCGCTGGTGGCGCGTGACGGGCAGCGCATCGATCCGGTCGAGCTGCTGGCGTACTGCGAATCGCGCCTGCCTTACTTCGCGCTGCCGCGCTATGTCGACCTGCTGCCCGACCTGCCGCGCACCGAGAACGGCAAGGTGCAGAAGTACAAGCTGCGCGAGCGCGGCGTGAGCGAGATCACCTGGGACCGCGGACCCGCGGCGCGCCCGCCGGCCAAGGGCTGAATCGCATGGCTGCGCACCCGGACGCACCGCTGTTCTCGCTGGCCGGGCAGGGCGCCTTCGTGACCGGTGCAGCGCAAGGCCTGGGTGCCGCGATCGCGCGCGGCCTGGCCGAGGCGGGGGCGCGCGTCGTGCTCGCCGATGTCGACGGCGCAGTCGACGCGGCCGCGGCGGCGCTGCGCGCAGACGGCCATGACTGCATCGCCATGCAGCTCGATGTGCGCGACGAGGCTGCCTTCTGGCTGTGCTTCGATGCGGGCGTGCAGCACTTCGGCGGCATCGATGTGATGGTGAACAACGCCGCCCGCACGCTGTACTCCTCGATCTGGGACATCACAACCGAGGAGTGGGACGAGGTGCTGGCCGTGAACCTGCGCGGCAGCTTCTTCGGCTGCCGCATCGCCGGGCGCCACATGCGCGAGCGGGGCGCGGGCCGGATCATCAACCTGTCGTCGATCGCCGGGCAGCAGGCCAGCGCGGCGACCGGCGTTCACTACGCGGCGTCCAAGGCGGGCATCGTGGCGCTGACCCGTTCTTTCGCGCAGGAACTGGCGCCGCACGGCGTCACGGTGAACGCACTGGCGCCGGCGGCGGTGCGCAGTCCGGTGCTCGATGCGATGAGCCGGATGCAGCAGCGCACGGTGTCGGCCGGCATTCCGCTCGGCCGCTTCGGCGAGCCGGAGGAGGTGGCCGCGGCCGTGGTCTACCTCGCATCGCCGGCCGCGGCCTTCATGACGGGCGCGACGCTGGACCTCAACGGCGGGCGGCTCATGCGCTGAGGCATGACGCGGCGCGCCACTAGAATGATTCAGAACTAAACCATTCAGGCATGCAAACAAATTCACTGACCGGGCGCCATGCCCTCGTGACCGGCGCCGCGCGCGGCATCGGCGCGGAGATCGCGCGCACGCTGGCCGCCGAGGGCGCGGTGCTGACTTTGCTCGGACGCGACCGTGACGCGCTCCAGCGCGTCGTCGATTCGCTCGCGGGCAGCGGCCACGGCGTGGTCGCGGCCGACGTGGCCGATGTACAGGCCGTGCAAGGCGCGTTCGCCCAGGCGCGCGCGGCGCGAGGCCCGATCGCCATCCTCGTCAACAACGCCGGTGCGGCGGAGAGCGCGCCGTTCCTGAAAACTTCGGTCGAGCTCTGGCAGCGCATGCTGTCCGTCAACCTGACCGGAAGCTTCCTCTGCGCCCAGGCCGCGCTGCCCGACATGCTCGAGGCCGGCTGGGGTCGCATCGTCAACATCGCGAGCACGGCCGGGCAGAAGGGCTATGCCTACGTCTCGGCCTACACGGCCGCCAAGCACGGCGTGATCGGCTTGACGCGTTCGCTGGCGCTGGAGATGGCGAGGAAGGGCGTCACCGTCAATGCGGTATGCCCCGGCTACACCGACACCGACATCCTGCGCGACAGCGTGGCCAACGTGGTCCAGAAGACCGGCCGCAGCGCCGACGATGCGCTGGCCGAGTTCGCGGTCGTCAATCCGCAGCGGCGCATCGTGCAGCCTGCGGAGGTGGCCGATGCGGTGCGCTGGCTCTGCGGCGAGGGCGCGGCTTCGGTCAACGGCCAGTCCATCTCGGTGTCTGGAGGCGAAGTCACATGAAGCAGAACGACGCCTCGCACGCGCTGCTCAGCGACGCGCAGGAGCTGGGCCACGAAGCGCGGGCCGGCACCGGCGACCATGCGGTGCTCAAGCTCTGGCTGCGAATGCTGGCCAGCACCACCCAGATCGAGGCCGAGATCCGCAAGCGGCTGCGCGAGCGCTTCGACATCTCGCTGGCCCGCTTCGACTACATGGCGCAGCTCTACCGCTACCGCGACGGTCTCAAGATGCGCGTGCTCTCGCGCTACCTGATGGTGACCGGCGGCAACGTCACCGGCCTGACCGACGAGCTGGAGCGCGAAGGCGTGGTGCAGCGCTCGGCCAGCCCGGAAGACCGCAGGGCCTGGATCGTGAGCCTGACGCCGAAGGGCCGCCGCAGCTTCGAGGCCATGGCCAAGGAGCACGAGGAATGGCTGCTCGAGATGTTCTCGGGCCTGGACGCGAAAGCGGTGCAGCAGCTGTACGCGCAGCTGGGGGCGCTGCGCGTGCACCTTGTGCGCTAGCCGGCGAGGCGAGCCCTTCGACAAGCTCAGGGCGAATGGGAGGTAACGAGGACCACGGACCCCCACCCCGTTCGGGCTGAGCCTGTCGAAGCCGCCCCCTAGCCCTTGCCGAGCAGCGCGTCCTTCAGCTTCCAATCGGCCGGGTTCGGGCCGAGCCAGATGCGCATCAGCGCATTGAAGAAAGCCTGCTCCTTGATCGGCTCGCCCTGGGCCACGCCCTTGACCGAGATCACGGTGCCGGTACCCGGCACCCAGTCGACGGTGAAGGCGTCCCCGGCCTTCAACTGCTTCTGGTCGGCGAACATCTGGCCCATGCGCACCAGGCCGGGAATCAGCTGCAGCATCTCGGTCTTGGGCGAGTTGTCTTCCACGCCGCGCGTGAACAGCTTGCCCAGTTCGTTGGCATCGATGTCGCGCAGCATGGTGATCGCCATGCGCTTGGCGCCGGGCACGGCCAGCACTTCCTCGGTGGTCGAGGCCTTCTTGCCCAGGTAGAGGCCGGCGGTGTAGACCTTGAACACGGCCTTGTAGCGCACGCCGGCCCCGTTGAGCTGCAGCTTGCTGCCCTTGAGATCGAGCGCATCGTCGAGCTTGACGCCGGCCATCTCGACCGGGGCGGCCGAGGCAGCGAGCGAGGCGAGGGCGAGGGTGGTCAGCGCGAGCGCGCGCCGCAGGGCAGGCTGGGTCATCGGGGTTGTCTCCGTCAGCGAAAAATTTAAAGTGCCTCAATGTATCTTTTTGTACAGGCCTTGTCGCTGGGCTAAACTCACGCTTCCATGTTCATTCATCACGTCATTCAGACAGGTCAAGGCAGCCGGGGAGCCTGGCCTTGGCGCACGCCATCGTCGTTGCCTGTTTGATTGCATGGCGCACGCCGTGCGCCCGCGGCCCGCGGTCATCCCGACCCGGCCACTCACCTGAATGACCCCGCCAGCGACCTCGAAGCGTCACTGGCCGACGGAGACCCCACCCGTGATCACCGAACTCGAATTCAAGAGCCTCAGCGCGCAGGGCTACAACCGCATCCCGCTGATGGTCGAGGCCTTCGCCGACCTCGAAACCCC
This sequence comes from Variovorax sp. LjRoot175, assembly GCF_964253805.1. NCBI lineage: Bacteria > Pseudomonadati > Pseudomonadota > Betaproteobacteria > Burkholderiales > Comamonadaceae > Variovorax > Variovorax sp. LjRoot175. Next base: position 784,029 of record NZ_CAXURY020000001.1, read on the forward strand.
GCTTTCCCTCTACCTGAAGCTCGCCCATACCAAGGAGGGCGGCAAGCACAGCTTCCTGCTCGAATCGGTGGTGGGCGGCGAGCGCTTCGGCCGCTACAGCTTCATCGGGCTGCCGGCGCGCACCCTGCTGCGCGCAAGCGGCTTCGGCGACGACGCGCTGACCGAGGTCGTGACCGGCGGCAAGGTCGTCGAGACGGCCAAGGGGAATCCGCTCGATTTCGTCGCGGCTTACCAAAAGCGCTTCAAGGTGGCGCTCAGGCCCGGGTTGCCGCGCTTCTGCGGCGGCCTGGCCGGCTACTTCGGCTACGACACGGTGCGCCATATCGAGAAGAAGCTCGAGCAGAGCTGCCCGCCGGACACGCTGGGCTGCCCCGACATCCTCCTCTTGCAATGCGAGGAACTGGCGGTCATCGACAACCTCTCCGGCAAGCTCTACCTGATCGTCTATGCCGACCCTGCCCAGCCCGAGGCGTACGCCAATGCCAAGCGGCGGCTGCGCGAACTGCGCGAGCAGCTCAAGTACTCGGTGAGCGCGCCGCAGGTGAGGCCGACGCAGGCACACCCGCCCGAACGCAGCTTCGCCAAGGCCGACTACCTGGCGGCGGTCGAGCGCGCCAAGGAGCTGATCGCGGCCGGCGACTTCATGCAGGTGCAGGTGGGCCAGCGCATCAGCAAGCGCTATACCGAGTCGCCGCTGTCGCTGTACCGCGCGCTGCGCTCGCTCAACCCGTCGCCCTATATGTACTACTACCACCTGGGCGATTTCCACGTGGTCGGCGCCTCGCCCGAGATCCTGGTGCGGCAGGAGCACACCGGCGAGGGCGAGCAGAAGATCACCATTCGCCCGCTGGCCGGCACGCGCCCGCGCGGCGCCTCGCCCGAGCTCGACCGCGCGGCCGAGGCCGAGCTGATCAACGACCCCAAGGAGCGCGCCGAGCACGTGATGCTGATCGACCTGGCGCGCAACGACATCGGCCGCATCGCCAAGACCGGCAGCGTCAAGGTGACGGAGGCCTTCGCCGTCGAGCGCTACAGCCATGTGATGCATATCGTGAGCAACGTCGAAGGCACGCTGAAAGACGGCATGACCGCGATCGACGTGCTCAAGGCCACCTTCCCGGCCGGCACGCTGACCGGTGCGCCCAAGGTGCACGCGATGGAGCTCATCGACCAGCTGGAGCCGACCAAGCGCGGCCTCTACGGCGGCGCCTGCGGCTACATCAGCTATGCGGGCGACATGGACGTCGCGATCGCGATCCGCACCGGGATCGTGAAGGACCAGATGCTGCATGTGCAGGCAGCGGCCGGCGTGGTGGCCGACTCGGTGCCCGAATTGGAGTGGAAGGAAACCGAGGCCAAGGCGCGGGCGCTGCTGCGCGCCGCCGAACTGGTCGAGGAAGGGCTCGAGTGATGGCCGACGAATTTCAGAACAACGACTTCTCGCACGAGATCATCGGCGCCGCGGTCGAGGTGCAGCGCGTGCTCGGCGTCGGCCTGCCCGCAGAGGCGTACGCCGCCGCGCTGGAGATCGAACTCGCCGAACGCGAGATCGGCTTCGTGCGGGACGTGCCGGTGTCGGCCAGCTACAAGGGCCGCTCGCTCGGTGAGGTCTGCCGCGCGGGCTTCGTGGTCGAGCAATCGCTCATCGTCGAGGTGAAAGCGGTCGATGCATTGACCGACCTGCATCGCGCGCAGGCGCAGGCGGCGGTGCGGCTGTCGGGGCTGCCGCTGGGCCTGCTCATCAATTTCAACGTGTTCCCGGTGGTCAAGGGCGTGCATCGGATCGGAGCCAAGCCATGAAACTCCTGATGATCGACAACTACGACAGCTTCACCTACAACCTGGTGCAGTATTTCGGCGAACTCGGCGCCGAGGTCGAGGTGTTTCGCAACGACGAGATCACGATCGAAGGTCTGCGCGAGCGCGTTGCCGCCGGCGTCGCGCGGTTGGTGGTTTCGCCGGGGCCGTGCTCGCCGGCCGAAGCGGGGGTGTCGGTGGCGGCCATCAAGGAGTTCGCAGGCCAGCTGCCGATCCTCGGCGTCTGCCTCGGGCACCAGGCGATCGGCGCGGCCTTCGGCGGCAGGATCGTTCGCGCGCAGCAACTGATGCACGGCAAGACCAGCGAGATCACGACCACACGCGAGGGCGTGTTCGCCGGGCTGCCGGAGAAATTCAGCGTCAATCGCTACCACTCGCTGTCCATCGAGCGCGACTCCTGCCCGCGCGAGCTCAAGATCACCGCCTGGACCGACGATGGCGAGATCATGGGCGTGCGCCACACGGGCTTTGCACCCGCGGTGCGCATCGAGGGCGTTCAGTTCCACCCCGAATCGATCCTGACCGAGCACGGCCATGCCATGCTCAAGAACTTTCTGGAGTGACCCGCATGAGCATGACGACCCTGGTGGACCTGCGCAGCGACACCGTCACCCGGCCGACCGCCGCGATGCGCCAGGCCATGCTCGAAGCGCCGCTGGGCGACGACGTGTTCGGCGACGACCCGAGCGTCAACGCGCTGCAGTCGCAGATCGCCGAGATGCTGGGCTTCGAAGCGGCGCTGTTCGTGCCGACCGGCACCCAGAGCAACTTCTGCGCGATCCTGGCCCATTGCCAGCGCGGCGACGAATACATCGTCGGCCAGCTGGCGCATTGCTACCGCTGGGAAGGCGGCGGCGCCGCAGTGTTCGGCAGCGTGCAGCCGCAGCCGCTCGAGCACCAGCCGGACGGCTCGCTGGCGCTGAAAGACATCGAGGCTGCCATCAAGCCCGACGACGCGCATTTCGCGCGCACCCGGTTGCTGGCGCTGGAAAACACGATCGGCGGCAAGCTGCTGCCCTTCAGCTATGTCGAAGAGGCGACGCAACTGGCGCAGCGCAAGGGCCTGGGCCGCCATCTGGACGGCGCACGGCTCTTCAATGCCGCCATTGCACAAGCCGCCCAGCGCGGCACCGAGGCGCGCGCCGAAGCGCGCCGCATCGCACAGTGCTTCGACAGCGTCTCGGTCTGCTTCAGCAAGGGCCTCGGCGCCCCGGTGGGTTCAGCACTGTGCGGCTCGCGCGAGCTGATCGCGCGCGCCCACCGCATCCGCAAAATGGCCGGCGGCGGCATGCGGCAGGCCGGCATGCTGGCGGCCGCTGCTTCTCATGCACTGCAACACCACATCGACCGCCTCGCACAGGACCACGCGCTCGCGCGCCGGCTGGCCGACGGCCTGGCCGGGATTCCCGGGCTGCAGGTCGAGACGCCGCAGACCAACCTGCTGTTCGTCGACCTGAGGGGCGAGGCGCAAGCGCGCTCGGCCGAGCTGCTGGCCCACCTGAAGCAAAACGGCGTGCTTGCCACCGGCTTGTATCGGCTGCGCTTCGCGACCCATCTCGACGTCGACGCAGCCGGTATCGACCGCGCCATCGGCGCGATCCGGAGCTTCTTCCATGCCTGAACTCCATTCCCTGCTGCTGTTCATCGCCGCCGGCCTGCTGCTGAATCTCACGCCGGGCCCCGATGTGCTCTACATCGTGAGCCGCGCGCTGCGCTCGGGCACGCGCGCCGGCATCGTGGCGGGCATCGGCATCACGGCCGGCTGCTTCGTGCACATCACCGCCGCCGCGGTGGGCGTGAGCGCGCTGATGGCGGCATCGACCACCCTGTTCACCGCCCTCAAGTGGCTGGGCGCGGCCTACCTGCTGTGGGTCGGCGTGCGCATGCTGCTGTCGCGGCCGGGCAAAGACCCGTCGGCGCTGGTGCGCGCCGATGCAGATGCGGCGGGCCCCGCCAGCATGAAGAGCGTGTTCCTCGGCGGCTTCTGGACCAATGTGCTCAACCCCAAGGTGGCGCTGTTCTTCCTGGCCTTCGTGCCGCAGTTCATTGCGCCCGATGCGGCGAACAAGCCGCTGGTGTTCTTCCTGCTTGGCGCGCTGTTCAACTTCAACGCGATCTTCGTGAACTTCGCCTGGGCATTGCTGGCCGGCTGGACGGCGCGCCGCGTCGGCGCGGTGCAGCGCGGCATGCACTGGCTGGAGCGCGGCGCGGGCGCCCTGTTTGTCGGCTTTGGCATCAAGCTCGCGCTGTCCGAGAATCCGCTCGCGGCAGCTCACGCTCACTGAAACAACCGAGGGAGACTTCATCATGCCCATCACCCCCCAGGAAGCCCTGCAGCGCACCATCGAACACCGCGAGGTGTTCCACGACGAGATGCTGCACATCGTGCGCCTCATCATGAGCGGCGAATGCTCGCCGGTGATGATGGCGGCGCTCATCACCGGCCTGCGCGTCAAGAAGGAAACCATCGGCGAGATCACCGCCGCCGCGCAGGTGATGCGCGAGGTGTCGACCAAGGTGCAGGTGGCCGACACCACGAATTTGGTGGACATCGTCGGCACCGGCGGCGACGGCTCGCACACCTTCAACATCTCGACCTGCTCGATGTTCGTCGCCGCCGCTGCGGGTGCCAAGGTCAGCAAGCACGGCGGGCGCAGCGTGAGCAGCAAGTCGGGCAGCGCCGACGTGCTGGAGTCGTTGGGCATCAACATCAACCTCAAGCCCGAGCAGATCGCGCAATGCATCGCCGATGTCGGCATCGGCTTCATGTTCGCGCCGAACCATCATCCGGCCATGAAGAACGTGGCGCCGGTGCGCAAGGAACTCGGCATCAAGACCATCTTCAACATCCTGGGGCCGCTCACCAATCCGGCCGGCGCGCCCAACATCCTGATGGGCGTGTTCCATCCCGACCTGGTCGGCATCCAGGTGCGCGCGCTGCAGCGGCTGGGCGCGGAGCATGCGCTGGTGGTCTACGGGCGCGACGGCATGGACGAGATCTCGCTCGGGGCCGCCACCATGGTCGGTGAGTTGAAGAACGGCGAGATCCTCGAGTACGAGCTGCATCCCGAGGACTTCGGCTTCCAGATGTCGAGCAACCGCGCGCTGCGCGTCGAGACGCCGGAGCAGTCGAAAGCGATGCTGCTCGGCGTGCTCGACAACCAGCCCGGCGCGGCGCGCGACATCGTCGTGCTCAATGCCGGCGCGGCGCTCTATGCGGCCAATCTGGTGGATTCGATCGGCGCGGGCGTGGCGCGCGCGCGCGCCGCCATCGACTCCGGCGCAGCCAAGGCCAAGCTGGCCGAGCTGGTCAAGGCGACGTCCGCCAGTTGAGAGAGCAGGGAACCATGTCCGACATCCTCGAGAAGATCGTTGCCGTCAAGCGCGAAGAGGTCGCAGCAGCGCAGAAGAGAAGCTCGCTCGAAGCCGTGCGCTTCGATGCCGAAAGCCGCGTGCTCACGCGCGACTTCGTCGGCGCCCTGCGGGCCAAGATCGCGGCCGGCCAGGCGGCGGTGATCGCCGAGATCAAGAAAGCCAGCCCGAGCAAGGGCGTGCTGCGCGAAGAGTTCATCCCGGCCGATATCGCGCAGAGCTATGCCGAAGGCGACGGCAAGATCAGCGCGGCCTGCCTCTCGGTGCTGACCGACCGCCAGTTCTTCCAGGGCGGCGTCGACTACCTCAAGCAGGCGCGCGCCTCCTGCGATCTGCCGGTGCTGCGCAAGGATTTCATCGTCGATGCCTACCAGGTCTACGAATCGCGCGCGATGGGTGCCGACGCGATCCTGCTGATCGCGGCCTCCCTCGACGATACGCAGATGCGCGACTTTGAAGCGATCGCCATGGGGCTCGGCATGGCGGTACTGGTCGAGGTGCACGATGGCGCCGAGCTCGATCGTGCGCTGACGCTCAAGACGCCGTTGATCGGCGTCAACAACCGCAACCTGCGCACTTTCGAGGTGTCGGTGCAAACCACCATCGACCTGCTGCCCAAGGTGCCGGCCGGGCGCCTGCTGGTCACCGAATCGGGCATTTCGACGCGCGACGAGGTCGCGAAGCTGCGCGCGGCGGGGGTGCATGCCTTCCTGGTCGGCGAGGCTTTCATGCGCGCCGACGAACCGGGCGAGGCGCTCGCCGAACTCTTCCAATGAGCGCGTTGGCCAATCAGCTGGCGAGCTGCGATCCGGCCGATTGGCCCGTCGCGCCAGGCTGGCAGCCGCTGGTCGACGGCTTTTTCGGTGGGCCGGTCGGGCAGAAGCTGCTCGGCTTCCTGCGCGAGAGGCTGGACGCCGGTGCGGTGATCTTCCCGCCGCAGCCGCTGCGCGCGCTGGAGCTCACGCCGCCCGAGACGGTGCGCGTGGTGATCCTGGGCCAGGACCCGTACCACGGCCGCGGCCAAGCCGAGGGGCTGGCCTTCTCGGTGGCGCCGGGCGTTGCGCTGCCGCCTTCGCTGCGCAACATCTTCAAGGAGCTCGAACGCGATCTGGGCACCTCGCCGCCCAGGTTCCCGGATCCGGGCGGCAGCTTGGTCAAGTGGGCGACGCACGGCGTGCTGCTACTCAACACCTGCCTCACCGTGGAGGAGGCCCAGCCGGCCAGCCATGCGGGCCGCGGCTGGGAAGTGCTGACCGACGCGGTGATCCGCCACGTGGCAGAGGGCGAGCGCTCGGTCGTGTTCATGCTCTGGGGCTCGCACGCGCAGAGCAAGCGGGCGCTGATCGACACCCGTCGCCACAAGGTGCTGACCGCGAACCATCCCTCGCCGCTCTCGGCGCTGCGCCCGCCCGTGCCCTTCATCGGTTGCGGCCACTTCGGCCAGGCACGCGCCTGGCGTGAATCGCAGGGCCTTTGATTAGCCCGGGTAAAATGCGCGGCGCAACCTGCGGTGCAGCAACTTTTGGCGGGGGCTGTCATCGACCTGCCCTCCCAACCGTGCTATATTCCGAGGTTCGCCGGAGAGGTGGCCGAGTGGTTAATGGCAGCAGACTGTAAATCTGCCCTCTTACGAGTACGCTGGTTCGAATCCAGCCCTCTCCACCAGCGAAGAAAAGGACAAAGCAGAGCGAAAACTCGAAGCGTTGGCGCGCCGCGAATGCGGGAGTAGTTCAATGGTAGAACCCTAGCCTTCCAAGCTAATGACGCGGGTTCGATTCCCGTCTCCCGCTCCAGAAGTCCAGTTCGACGCAAGGCACAGTTTTTTTGAATTTCGCCCATTTGGCTCAGTGGTAGAGCACTCCCTTGGTAAGGGAGAGGTCGCGGGTCCGATTCCCGCAATGGGCACCAGGTTTTTGGGGTTGCAGTCTTCGGGTTGCAACCCCATATCAGTGTGTTGATCTAGTTATTTTTCGGAGTCGAGAAAATGGCAAAAGGAAAATTCACCCGCACGAAGCCGCACGTGAACGTGGGCACGATCGGTCACGTGGACCATGGCAAGACCACGCTGACGGCGGCGATTGCGACGGTGCTGTCGACGAAGTTCGGCGGCGAAGCCAAGGCCTACGACCAGATCGACGCGGCGCCTGAAGAAAAAGCGCGCGGCATCACCATCAACACCGCCCACGTCGAATACGAAACGGCCAACCGCCACTACGCCCACGTCGACTGCCCCGGCCACGCCGACTACGTCAAGAACATGATCACCGGTGCCGCCCAGATGGACGGCGCCATCCTCGTGTGCTCGGCCGCCGACGGCCCCATGCCCCAGACCCGCGAGCACATCCTGCTGGCCCGCCAGGTCGGTGTGGGCTACATCATCGTCTTCCTGAACAAGTGCGACATGGTGGACGACGCCGAGCTGCTGGAGCTCGTCGAAATGGAAGTGCGCGAGCTGCTGGACAAGTACGAATTCCCCGGCGACGACACCCCCATCATCCATGGCTCGGCCAAGCTCGCCCTGGAAGGCGACAAGGGCAAGCTGGGCGAGGAAGCCATCATGAAGCTGGCTGACGCGCTGGACACCTACATCCCCACGCCCGAGCGTGCGGTCGACGGCACCTTCCTGATGCCCGTGGAAGACGTGTTCTCCATCTCCGGTCGCGGCACGGTGGTGACCGGCGCTGTGGAGCGCGGCGTCATCAAGGTCGGCGAGGAAATCGAGATCGTGGGTATCCGCCCGACGGTGAAGACCACCTGCACCGGCGTGGAAATGTTCCGCAAGCTGCTGGACCAGGGCCAGGCCGGCGACAACGTCGGCGTGCTGCTGCGCGGCACCAAGCGCGAAGAAGTCGAGCGCGGCCAGGTGCTGTGCAAGCCCGGCTCGATCAAGCCGCACACGCACTTCACCGCCGAGGTGTATGTGCTGAGCAAGGACGAAGGCGGCCGTCACACGCCGTTCTTCAACAACTATCGCCCGCAGTTCTACTTCCGCACGACGGACGTGACCGGCGCGATCGAGCTGCCCAAGGACAAGGAAATGGTCATGCCCGGCGACAACGTCAGCATCACCGTGAAGCTGATCAACCCGATCGCCATGGAAGAAGGCCTGCGCTTCGCGATCCGCGAAGGCGGCCGCACCGTGGGCTCGGGCGTGGTGGCGAAGATCCTCGACGTATAAGGGATTGCACAGGGGTATAGCTCAATTGGCAGAGCGTCGGTCTCCAAAACCGAAGGTTGTAGGTTCGATTCCTACTGCCCCTGCCACCTGAGGGTGGTGCTCTCGAACAAATAAGCCCGTCATAGCCTGACGGAAAGGCAGAAAAAGCCCGTCATAGCCTGACGGGCTTCGGCGTCTCAAGAAGACGTATTGAATTGAAGGCCGAAAGGCCGCAGGAATAAAGCCGCAAGATGGCCACTTCTCAAATCGAAACCGTGAGTACGGGCGCAGACAAGGCCAAGCTGGCCGTGGCTGTCGTGCTAGCGGTGGGCGCCATCGTGGCGTTCTATCTGCTCTCGCGCCAAGGTGCGATCGTGCAGTGGGCCGCCCTGCTGGTGGGCCTTGCCGCCGCTGTCGGCGCGTTCGCGAGCTCGGAGAGCGGTCGTCAGCTGTGGGCTTTCGGCCGCGATTCGTGGCGCGAGGTCAAGAAGGTCGTGTGGCCTTCGCGCAAGGAAACGATCCAGATGACGGCCTACGTGTTTGGCTTCGTCGCGATCATGTCCGTCTTCCTTTGGCTCACCGACAAGACGCTCGAATGGGTGTTCTTCGACCTCATTCTGGGCTGGAGAAAATAATGACTGACGACGCTGTCGAAACCACGCCGGAAAGCACTTCCCTGCTGGCACCTCCCGCCAACCCCGATCTGCGCTGGTACGTGGTGCACGCGTACTCGGGCATGGAAAAGGCCGTGGAGCGCAACATCCTCGAGCGCATCAACCGCGCCGGCATGCAGAGCAAGTTCGGCCGCATCCTGGTGCCGACCGAAGAAGTGGTCGAGATCAAGAACGGCCAGAAGCGCACCACCGAGCGCCGCTTCTTCCCGGGCTACGTGCTGGTCGAGATGATCATGGACGACGAAAGCTGGCACCTGGTGAAGCACACCAACAAGGTGACGGGCTTCGTCGGCGGCGCGAAGAACCGGCCGGCCCCGATCTCGCAGAAAGAGGTCGAGGACATCGTCAGCCAGATGCAACAGGGCACCGAGAAGCCGCGACACAAGGTCGAGTTCGTCGTGGGCGAATTCGTGCGCGTTAAGGAAGGCCCGTTCACCGACTTCAACGGCACGGTCGAGGAAGTCAACTACGAGAAGAGCAAGGTGCGCGTGTCGGTCATGATTTTCGGCCGCGCGACGCCTGTCGAACTCGAGTTCAGCCAGGTGGAAAAGACCTGAAGACAGTTTCGGCCTGGCGCTTCCCGACTCGGCGCTGGGTTTTATTCGAAGAGTCGTCAACCCCGGGGAGCTGCGGCTGAACAAGCCAAGGCGTCATCACCCGTAAGGAGAAAAGCATGGCGAAAAAAATCGTCGGCTTCATCAAGCTGCAAGTGCCAGCTGGTAAAGCCAATCCGTCGCCGCCGATCGGTCCCGCACTGGGCCAGCGCGGTTTGAACATCATGGAATTCTGCAAGGCGTTCAACGCGCAGACCCAAGGCGTCGAGCCGGGCCTGCCGCTGCCGGTGGTCATCACCGCGTTCGCCGACAAGAGCTTCACCTTCATCATCAAGACGCCGCCGGCGATCACCTTGATCAAGAAGGCCATCAAGCTCGAGAAGGGTTCCGCCCGTCCGCATACCGACAAGGTCGGCAAGATCACGCGCGCCCAGCTCGAAGAGATCGCCAAGACCAAGATGAAGGACCTGACGGCAGCCGATCTGGACGCCGCGGTTCGCACCATCGCCGGCTCCGCCCGTTCGATGGGCGTGAATGTGGAGGGCGTGTAATGGCCAAGATCACCAAGAAGCAAAAAGCGCTCGTGGGCAAGGTCGACAGCAACAAGCTGTACCCGCTCGTCGACGCGATCGGCATCATCAAGGAAGCCGCCACCGCGAAGTTCGATGAGTCGATCGACGTGGCCGTGCAGCTCGGCATCGATGCCAAGAAGTCTGACCAGGTCGTGCGCGGCGCCGTCGTGCTGCCCAACGGCACCGGCAAGACCAAGCGCGTGGCGGTGTTCGCCCAGGGCGCAAAGGCTGAGGAAGCCAAGGCCGCCGGCGCCGACATCGTCGGCATGGACGACCTGGCTGCGATGGTGAAGGCTGGCGACATGCCCTTCGACGTCGTGATCGCTGCACCGGACGCGATGCGCGTGGTCGGTACGCTGGGTCAGATCCTCGGCCCGCGCGGCCTGATGCCGAACCCGAAGGTCGGCACCGTGACGCCCGACGTCGCGACCGCCGTCAAGAACGCCAAGGCCGGCCAGGTGCAGTTCCGCGTCGACAAGGCCGGCATCGTGCACGGCACCATCGGCCGTCGTTCGTTCGATACCGACAAGCTGCAGGGCAACCTGGCGGCGCTGATCGAGGCGCTTGTCAAGGCGAAGCCGGCCACCAGCAAGGGTGTGTACCTGCGCAAGGTGGCCGTGTCGTCGACGATGGGTGTGGGTGTCCGCGTGGACACGCAAACCATCGCCGCGCAAGGTTGAGTTTGTTGTGAAGGATTTGCCTCATCGCCGGTCAAACGGCGGCGAGGCGATGTGGTGGGTCGGGGCGGCGTTCAAGCGCTTCCCCGGGCCATCCAAGACCGCTGGTGTGCAGGGCAACCCGCACTTAATCGCCAGCGCAGATGGCGATCCCGCTGCAGAGGAACCTGGTTCCGAAAACAGTTGGTCGCTGCATGAAGCGCGTCTCGAGGCTCTGGCCGAGGGGCGCATTGAAAAGGAGTAGACCTTGAGTCTGAATCGCAGTGAGAAAGAAGCGGTCATCAGTGATGTGACCAGCCTCGCCGCAAAAGCTCAAACGCTCGTGATGGCGGAGTACCGTGGCATCACGGTCGCCGACATGACCAAACTGCGCAACGATGCGCGCAGCAAGGCTGTGACCCTGAGTGTTCTCAAGAACACGCTGGCACGCCGCGCTGTCGCAGGTAGCTCGTTTGAGATCGTGTCCGACCAGATGACCGGTCCGCTGATCTATGGCTTCTCCGAAGACGCCGTGGCTGCCGCGAAAGTGGTGGCCGATTTCGCGAAGACCAACGACAAGCTGGTGATTCGCGGCGGTGCTTTCGGGGGCAAGGCCCTGGACGTCGAGGGCGTGAAGCAACTGGCCAACATCCCTTCGAAGGAAGTGCTGTTGTCGCAGCTGCTGGGCTTGATGCAATCCCCGATCTCGCGCACGGCCCGTGTTCTGGCCGCGCTCGCCGAGAAGCGTGGTGGTGGCGAAGCACAGGCGGAAGCTCCCGCCGCAGAAGGAGTCGCTGCCTAAGCGCGCGACTTTTCACCCAACTTATTTAGGAATCAAAAATGGCATTCGATAAAGACGCATTTCTGACCGCGCTCGACAGCATGACGGTCCTGGAACTCAACGACCTGGTGAAAGCCATCGAAGAGAAGTTCGGCGTGAGCGCCGCAGCAATGGCCGCTCCTGCCGGCGCCGGCGGTGGCGCTGCTGCAGCCGTCGTCGAAGAGAAGACCGAGTTCAACGTCGTTCTGCTCGACGCAGGCGCGAACAAGGTGTCGGCGATCAAGGCCGTGCGCGAAATCACCGGCCTGGGCCTCAAGGAAGCCAAGGACCTGGTGGAAGCCGCTCCCAAGGCCGTCAAGGAAGGCCTGCCGAAGGCAGACGCCGAAGCCGCCAAGAAGAAGCTGGAAGACGCCGGCGCCAAGGTGGAACTGAAGTAATTCGGTTCTCCCGGAGGGCTGGAGTGTGCCGAAAGGCCCTCCAGCCTTTGCCGCTTTCAGAGCGCACCCAAAAGCCGGCTTGGCGCCGGCTTTCCCGGAGACCTTCAGGTCGACGGAAAAGCCAAACCGAGACGATTTTTGAGTGTCTTCTGACCCCGACTGCAGAAGACCCCTTGGTTCGGGTGATGTGCAACGCATCACCGTCCGCCAGGGCTGGTAGTGGCCAGCCACCAAGGAGAGTGGTGCTCAAGCACCCGACCAAGTCGCTGAAGATCTCAAGCTCCGGAGCTCTCATGGCCCAAACGTCCACGTACAGTTACACCGAACGCAAGCGCATCCGAAAGAATTTCGGCAATCGCGACAGCGTCGTCGAAATCCCCTACCTGCTGCAGATGCAGAAAGACGCGTACACCGCGTTCCTGCAGGCCGGCATTGCACCCCAGAAGCGCACCGTGGAAGGCCTGCAGGCTGCATTCGACGCTGCCTTCCCGATCGTCTCGCACAACGGTTTCGTCGAGATGAAGTTCCTCGAGTACAACCTCGCGAAGCCTGCCTTCGACGTGCGCGAGTGCCAGACCCGCGGGCTGACTTTCGCCTCGGCCGTGCGCGCCAAGGTGCAACTGATCATCTATGACCGCGAATCGTCGACCTCGCAGTCGAAGGTGGTCAAGGAAGTGAAGGAGCAAGAGGTCTACATGGGCGAAGTGCCGCTCATGACCGACAAGGGCTCCTTCATCATCAACGGCACCGAGCGCGTCATCGTGTCGCAGCTGCACCGTTCGCCCGGCGTGTTCTTCGAGCACGACAAGGGCAAGACGCACAGCTCCGGCAAGCTCCTGTTCTCGGCCCGCGTGATTCCCTATCGCGGTTCGTGGCTGGACTTCGAGTTCGACCCGAAGGACATGCTGTACTTCCGCGTCGACCGCCGCCGCAAGATGCCGGTCACGATCCTGCTGAAGGCCATTGGCCTGAACCCGGAATCGATCCTCGCGAACTTCTTCGTGAACGACAACTTCCGTCTGATGGACAGCGGCGCGCAGATGGAGTTCGTCTCCGAGCGCCTGCGCGGTGAAGTCGCGCGTTTCGACATCACCGACAAGTCCGGCAAGGTCGTGGTCGCCAAGGACAAGCGCGTCACCGCGCGCCACACGCGCGAACTCGAGCAGACGGGCACCACGCACATCAGTGTGCCGGAAGACTTCCTGGTCGGCCGCGTGATCGCGCGCAACATCGTCGACGCCGACTCCGGCGAGATCCTGGCCAAAGCCAACGACGAGCTGACCGAAGCGCTCCTGAAGAAGCTGCGCGCCGCCGGCGTGCAGGACGTGCAGGCCATCTACACCAACGAACTCGACCAGGGCGCGTACATCTCGCAGACCCTGCGCATCGACGAGACGGTGGACGAGTTCGCCGCCCGCGTGGCGATCTACCGCATGATGCGCCCTGGCGAGCCGCCGACGGAAGACGCGGTGCAGGCCCTGTTCCAGCGTCTGTTCTACAACCCCGACACCTACGACCTGTCGCGCGTCGGCCGCATGAAGTTCAACGCCAAGGTCGGCCGCGACGAGTCGACCGGCCCGATGGTGCTGACCAACGAGGACATCCTCGCCGTGGTCAAGATCCTGGTGGACCTGCGCAACGGCCGCGGCGAAGTGGACGACATCGACCACCTCGGCAACCGCCGCGTGCGCTGCGTCGGCGAACTGGCCGAGAACCAGTACCGCACCGGCCTCGCCCGCATCGAGAAGGCCGTGAAGGAACGTCTGGGCCAGGCCGAGCAAGAGCCGCTCATGCCGCACGACCTGATCAACAGCAAGCCGATCTCCGCCGCGCTGAAGGAATTCTTCGGCGCCTCGCAGCTGTCGCAGTTCATGGACCAGACCAACCCGCTGTCCGAGATCACGCACAAGCGCCGCGTCTCGGCCCTCGGCCCGGGCGGCCTGACGCGCGAACGCGCCGGCTTCGAAGTGCGCGACGTGCACGTCACGCATTACGGCCGCGTGTGCCCGATCGAAACGCCTGAAGGTCCGAACATCGGCCTGATCAATTCGCTGGCGCTCTACGCGCGCTTGAACGAATACGGCTTCATCGAGACGCCGTACCGCCGCGTGATCGACGGCAAGGTCACGAACGAGATCGACTACCTGTCGGCCATCGAAGAAGGCAAGTATGTGATCGCGCAGGCCAACGCCGCGCTCGACAAGGACGGCCGCCTCACGGGCGACCTGGTGTCGGCGCGCGAAACCGGCGAATCGATCCTGGTCAGCGCCGAGCGCGTGCAGTACATGGACGTGTCGCCGGCGCAGATCGTGTCGGTGGCCGCGTCGCTGGTGCCCTTCCTCGAGCACGACGATGCGAACCGCGCGCTCATGGGCGCCAACATGCAGCGCCAGGCCGTGCCGGTGCTGCGTCCCGAAAAGGCCTTCGTCGGTACCGGCATCGAGCGCGTCTCCGCGGTCGACTCGGGCACCGTGGTCACGGCCACCCGCGGCGGCATCGTCGACTATGTCGACGCCACCCGCATCGTGGTGCGCGTGAACGATGCCGAAGCGGCGGCCGGTGAAGTCGGTGTCGACATCTACAACCTGATCAAGTATCAGCGTTCGAACCAGAACACCAACATCCACCAGCGTCCGATCGTCAAGCGCGGCGACAAGATCGCCAAGGGCGACGTGGTGGCCGACGGCGCATCCACCGACCTCGGCGAGCTGGCCCTGGGCCAGAACATGCTGGTCGCGTTCATGCCCTGGAACGGCTACAACTTCGAAGACTCGATCCTGATCAGCGAACGCGTGGTGGCCGAAGACCGCTACACCTCGATCCACATCGAGGAACTGGTGGTGATGGCCCGCGACACCAAGCTCGGTGCCGAGGAAATCACGCGCGACATCCCGAACCTGGCCGAGCAGCAGCTCAACCGCCTGGACGAGTCGGGGATCATCTACGTCGGCGCCGAAGTGCAGCCGGGCGACACGCTGGTCGGCAAGGTCACGCCCAAGGGCGAAACCACGCTGACGCCTGAAGAGAAGCTGCTGCGCGCGATCTTCGGCGAGAAGGCTTCCGACGTGAAGGACACTTCGCTGCGCGTCGACCAGGGCTCGCAAGGCACCGTGATCGACGTCCAGGTGTTCACCCGCGAAGGCATCACGCGCGACAAGCGCGCCCAGCAGATCATCGACGACGAGCTCAAGCGTTTCCGCCTCGACCTGAACGACCAGCTTCGCATCGTCGAAGCCGACGCCTTCGACCGGATCGAGAAGCTGCTGGTCGGCAAGGCCGCCAACGGCGGCCCGAACAAGCTGGCCAAGGGCACCAAGCTGGACAAGGCCTACCTCTCGTCGATCGAGAAGTTCCACTGGTTCGACATCCGCCCGGCGGACGACGACGTGGCGTCGCAGCTCGAGTCGATCAAGAACTCGCTCGAGCAGACGCGCCACAGCTTCGACCTCGCCTTCGAAGAAAAGCGCAAGAAGCTCACGCAGGGCGACGAGCTGCCCGCGGGCGTGCTCAAGATGGTCAAGGTCTACCTGGCCGTCAAGCGCCGCCTGCAGCCCGGCGACAAGATGGCCGGCCGCCACGGCAACAAGGGTGTGGTGTCGAAGATCGTTCCGGTCGAAGACATGCCTCACATGGCCGACGGCACGCCGTGCGACATCTGCCTGAACCCGCTGGGCGTGCCTTCGCGGATGAACGTGGGCCAGGTGCTCGAAGTGCATCTGGGCTGGGCCGGCAAGGGCATCGGCCAGCGCATCGGCGACAT
This sequence comes from Variovorax sp. LjRoot175, assembly GCF_964253805.1. Lineage (NCBI taxonomy): Bacteria > Pseudomonadati > Pseudomonadota > Betaproteobacteria > Burkholderiales > Comamonadaceae > Variovorax > Variovorax sp. LjRoot175. Next base: position 799,810 of record NZ_CAXURY020000001.1, read on the forward strand.
GCTGCAGGCCGAGGCCAAGGTGGCCGAGCTGCGCAAGTTCATGGACCAGCTCTACAACGGCTCGGGCCGCAAGGAAGACCTCAGCAAGCTGAGCGATGCCGACGTGCTCGAGATGGCCGGAAACCTGTCGACCGGCGTGCCCTTCGCGACCCCCGTGTTCGACGGCGCTTCGGAAGAAGAGATCCGCGGCATGCTCAAGCTGGCTTATCCGGAAGAGATCGCCAAGGCCAAGGGCCTGACCGACACCCGCACGCAGGCCTACCTGTTCGACGGCCGCACCGGCGACCAGTTCGAGCGTCCGGTCACGGTCGGCTACATGCACGTGCTCAAGCTGCACCACCTGGTGGACGACAAGATGCACGCCCGCTCGACCGGCCCGTACAGCCTGGTCACCCAGCAGCCGCTGGGCGGCAAGGCACAGTTCGGCGGCCAGCGTTTCGGCGAAATGGAAGTGTGGGCGCTCGAAGCCTACGGCGCCGCCTACGTGCTGCAGGAAATGCTGACGGTGAAGTCCGACGACGTGCAGGGTCGTACCAAGGTCTACGAGAGCATCGTCAAGGGCGAACACTCGATCGAAGCCGGCATGCCGGAATCGTTCAATGTGCTGGTCAAGGAAATTCGTTCCTTGGGCCTCGACATTGAACTGGAACGTTCTTAATTGAGAGGGAAAGAGTCAAATGAAATCGCTACTCGACCTGTTCAAGCAATTCACGCCCGATGAGCATTTCGATGCCATCCGCATCGGCATGGCTTCGCCCGAGAAGATCCGTTCGTGGTCCTTCGGCGAGGTGAAGAAGCCAGAGACCATCAACTACCGGACCTTCAAGCCCGAGCGCGACGGCCTGTTCTGCGCCAAGATCTTCGGGCCAATCAAGGACTACGAGTGCCTGTGCGGCAAGTACAAGCGCCTGAAGCACCGCGGCGTGATCTGCGAGAAGTGCGGCGTTGAAGTCACTCAGACCAAGGTGCGCCGCGAGCGCATGGGTCACATCGACCTGGCCGCGCCCTGCGCCCACATCTGGTTCCTGAAGTCGCTGCCCTCGCGCCTGGGCCTCGTGCTCGACATGACGCTGCGCGACATCGAGCGCGTGCTGTACTTCGAAGCCTACGTGATCACCGACCCCGGCATGACCCCGCTGAAGAAGTTCGGCATCATGTCCGAGGACGACTACGACGCGAAGCGCAAGGAATACGGCGACGAGTTCATCGCCAAGATGGGCGCCGAAGGCATCAAGGACCTGCTGATGGGCATCGAGCTCGACAGCGAGATCGAGAAGCTGCGCGGCGACCTGACCGGCTCCGAAGTCAAGGTCAAGAAGAACTCCAAGCGCCTCAAGGTGCTGGAAGCCTTCCGCAAGTCGGGCATCAAGCCCGAGTGGATGGTGCTCGACGTGCTGCCCGTGCTGCCGCCGGACTTGCGTCCGCTGGTGCCGCTGGACGGCGGCCGCTTCGCGACCTCCGACCTGAACGACCTCTATCGTCGCGTCATCAACCGCAATTCCCGCCTGCGCCGCCTGCTCGAGCTGAAGGCGCCGGAGATCATCGCGCGCAACGAAAAGCGGATGCTGCAGGAAGCCGTCGACAGCCTGCTGGACAACGGCCGCCGCGGCAAGGCCATGACGGGCGCCAACAAGCGCGCGCTCAAGTCGCTGGCCGACATGATCAAGGGCAAGAGCGGTCGCTTCCGCCAGAACCTGCTGGGCAAGCGCGTCGACTACTCGGGCCGTTCGGTCATCGTGGTCGGCCCGACGCTCAAGCTGCACCAGTGCGGCCTGCCGAAGCTGATGGCGCTCGAGCTCTTCAAGCCCTTCATCTTCTCGCGCCTCGAAGCCATGGGCATCGCCACCACCATCAAGGCGGCGAAGAAGGAAGTCGAATCCGGCACGCCGGTGGTGTGGGACATCCTGGAAGAGGTGATCAAGGAGCACCCGGTGATGCTCAACCGCGCACCGACCCTGCACCGCCTCGGCATCCAGGCCTTCGAGCCGATCCTGATCGAAGGCAAGGCGATCCAGCTGCACCCGCTGGTTTGTGCGGCCTTCAACGCCGACTTCGACGGCGACCAGATGGCCGTCCACGTGCCGCTGTCGGTGGAAGCGCAGATGGAAGCCCGCACGCTGATGCTGGCCTCCAACAACGTGCTGTTCCCGGCCAGCGGCGAGCCCTCGATCGTGCCGTCGCAGGACGTGGTGCTGGGCCTCTACTACACGACCCGCGAGCGCATCAACGGCAAGGGCGAGGGCCTGATCTTCTCCGACATCGGTGAAGTGCAGCGCGCGCTCGACGCCAACGTGGTCGAGCTCACCGCCAAGGTCAGCGTGCGCATCACCGAGTACACGAAGGACAAGGAATCGGGCGAGTTCACGCCCAAGACCGAACTCGTCGATACGACCGTGGGCCGCGCGCTGCTGTCCGAGATCCTGCCCAAGGGCCTGCCGTTCTCGAACATCAACAAGGCGCTGAAGAAGAAGGAAATCTCCAAGCTCATCAACGTCTCGTTCCGCAAGTGCGGCCTGAAGGAGACCGTGGTCTTCGCCGACAAGCTGCTGCAGAACGGCTTCCGCCTGGCGACCAAGGCCGGCATCTCGATCGCCATCGACGACATGCTGGTGCCGGCCGAGAAGCACGGCATCATCGAGCGCTCGGCCAAGGAAGTGAAGGAGATCGAGCAGCAGTACGTCTCGGGCCTGGTGACTTCCGGCGAACGCTACAACAAGGTGGTGGACATCTGGGGCAAGGCCGGCGACGAGGTGTCGAAGGTCATGATGGCCAAGCTCTCGAAAGAGAAGGTCACCGACCGCCACGGCAAGGAAGTGGAGCAGGAGTCCTTCAACTCCATCTACATGATGGCCGACTCGGGCGCCCGCGGTTCCGCCGCGCAGATCCGCCAGGTCGCCGGCATGCGGGGCCTGATGGCCAAGCCCGACGGCTCCATCATCGAGACGCCGATCACCGCGAACTTCCGCGAAGGCCTGAACGTGCTGGAGTACTTCATCTCCACCCACGGTGCCCGAAAGGGTCTGGCCGACACCGCGCTGAAGACCGCGAACTCCGGCTACCTGACGCGCCGACTGGTCGACGTGACCCAGGACCTGGTCGTGATCGAGCAGGATTGCGGCACGCACGAAGGCGCAGCGATGCGCGCGATCGTCGAAGGCGGTGAAGTCATCGAGTCGCTGCGCGAGCGCATCCTCGGCCGTACTGCGGCCGAAGACGTGCTGCATCCCGAAACGCGTGCCGTGCTGGCCAAGGCCGGCGACATGCTCGACGAGGACGTGATCGAGGTGCTCGAAGCCGAAGGCGTCGACGAAGTCAAGGTGCGCACGGCACTCACCTGCGCGACCCGCTTCGGCATCTGCGCCAAGTGCTACGGCCGCGACCTCGGCCGCGGCGGCCTGGTCAACAACGGCGAGGCGGTCGGCGTGATCGCGGCCCAGTCGATCGGCGAACCCGGCACGCAGCTCACGATGCGCACCTTCCACATCGGTGGTGCGGCTTCGCGTGCGGCGGTGGCTTCGAGCGTCGAGGCCAAGTCCAACGGCGTGATCGGCTTCAACGCCACGATGCGCTACGTGACCAACAGCAAGAACGAGCTGGTCGTGATCGCGCGTTCGGGCGAGATCGTCATCCATGACGAGCACGGCCGCGAGCGCGAACGCCACAAGGTGCCGTACGGCGCCACGCTGGCGGTCAAGGCCGACCAGCAGGTCAAGGCCGGCCAGGTGCTGGCCAACTGGGATCCGCTGACGCGCCCGATCATCACGGAGTTCGCCGGCAAGACCAAGTTCGAGAACGTCGAGGAAGGCCTCACGGTCGCGAAGCAGGTCGACGAGGTCACGGGCCTGTCGACGCTGGTGGTGATCGATCCGAAGCGCCGCGGCGCGGCCAAGGTCGTGCGCCCGCAGGTGAAGCTGGTCGACGCCACGGGCAACGAGGTCAAGATCCCCGGCACCGACCACTCGGTGACCATCGGCTTCCCGATCGGTTCGCTGGTGCAGATCCGCGACGGCCAGGACGTGGGCCCCGGCGAGGTGCTGGCGCGCATTCCGGTCGAAGGCCAGAAGACCCGCGACATCACCGGCGGTCTGCCGCGCGTGGCCGAGCTGTTCGAGGCGCGTTCGCCGAAGGACAAGGGCATGCTGGCCGAGATGACCGGTACCGTGTCGTTCGGCAAGGAGACCAAGGGCAAGATCCGCCTGCAGATCACCGACCCCGAAGGCAAGGTCTGGGAAGACCTGGTGCCGAAGGAGAAGAACATCCTGGTGCACGAAGGCCAGGTGGTGAACAAGGGCGAAAGCGTGGTCGACGGCCCGGCGGATCCGCAGGACATCCTGCGCCTGCTGGGTTCCGAAGAACTCGCGCGCTACATCGTGGACGAAGTGCAGGACGTGTACCGCTTGCAGGGCGTGAAGATCAACGACAAGCACATTGAGGTGATCGTTCGCCAGATGCTGCGCCGCGTCGTGGTCGAGAACCCGGGCGACACGAACTACATCGCCGGCGAACAGGTCGAACGCAGCGAAATGCTCAACACCAACGACGCCCTGCGCGCCGCTGACAAGCTGCCCGCCACGTTCACCAACCTGCTGCTCGGTATCACGAAGGCATCGCTCTCGACCGACAGCTTCATCAGCGCCGCATCGTTCCAGGAAACGACGCGCGTGCTGACCGAAGCCGCGATCATGGGCAAGCGCGACGAGCTGCGCGGCTTGAAGGAAAACGTCATCGTCGGCCGCCTGATTCCCGCGGGCACCGGCATGGCGTATCACCAGGCACGCAAGGTCAAGGACGCGATGGACGAGGCCGAGCGCCGCGCGATCGCCGAGGCGGAAGCCGCCGACCTGGCCGCCAGCCCTTCGACCGACGATGCGACCACCACGGTCGACGCCAGCGAAGGCGCCGCGACCGAATAAATAACTGGTTAGCATCACCGGCATGACCGGTACCCATCGCCCCCCTTCCGCCCGCGGATGGGGGGCTTTTTCATGAGCGACATGCCCGATTCGCTGCCGTATTGGATCTTCGGCGCGGTGGCGCTGTTCTGGTTCGTCGGCGCCTACAACCGCATCGTGCGCCTGCGTTCGGCGGCGCTGCAGGCCTATGCGGCGCTCGACGCGGCGCTGGTGCGGCAGCTCGATTTTGTGCAGGCGCGCGTGGCCGAAGCGGCGCCTGCGCCTGCGCCGGCAGTGCCCAAGGGCGCGACGGCCGACGCCTCGCTGCAGGCGGCCGCCAGCCAGCTGGTGACCCTGCTTGCCGCCACGCGCCTCAAGCCGCTCGATCCGGCCGGCATCGGCGCGCTGGCCACCGCCTTGCATGTCATGCTCGGCGCCTGGCAGCGGCTGCATCCCGATGCGGTGGTCAGTTTCGAGGCCGACGGTACCCTGTCGCGACCCGCGCCGCTCGCGGCCAGGGAAGACGCGGCCACCGGCTCGGCGCCGATCGCCTGGCCCGAGCCCTCGGCTGCGGCCGAAATCGCCCGCAACCAGTTCAACCTGGCCGTGACGCAGTACAACGCGGCCATCGCCCAGTTCCCGGCGCTGCTGGTGGCGTGGATCATGCAGCTGCGACCGGCAGCGCCCTTGCGCTGATCCTGCGTTCTTTTCTCATCGACACCAAGTTGGCAGACCTTCCAGACCCCATCCGCGCTCCGTCGCCCGTTTCGCCGCCGTTGTGGCGCCAGTTGCAGCTCACCGCCGTCGCGCTCGCCTCGATCCGCAGCGGCGTCTCGGGCTCGGTGGCCTTCGAGGCCGTCGATCCGGCCTTGCGGCCGGGCGTCCAGGCGCTGGGCTTCCAGGTGCTGCGCTGGCTCGGCCGGGCCGAGGCCCTGCGACGCCAGCTGGCCAAGCGCACGCCGCCGCCGGCGGCCGATGCCTTGCTCTGCACCGCGCTCGCGCTGGCCTGGGATGCCGCGCTGTCGCCCTACGAGCCGTTCACGCTGGTCGATCAGGCGGTCGAGGCCGCCAAGCGCAACCCCGGCACGCGGGCCCAGGCCAGCTTCATCAATGCCTGCCTGCGCCGCTTTCTGCGCGAACGCGATGAGCTGGTTGCGGCCACCGAGCGCGAGCCGGTCGCGCAATGGAACCATCCGCGCTGGTGGATCGAGCGCCTGCGGCGCGACCATCCGCGCGACTGGCAACGCGTGCTGGCGGCCGACAACACCCAGGGGCCGATGACGCTGCGCGTCAACACGCGCAAGACCGATGTGGCCGCCTACCGGCGCGCCCTGGAAGCCGTGAACCTGCAGGCCGTTCCCGTGGCGGCCAGCGGCCTGCAGTTGCTGGGCGCGCGGCCGGTCCAGGCGCTGCCGGGCTTTGCCGAGGGCGAATGCTCGGTGCAGGATGCGGCGGCCCAGCTGGCCGCGCCCCTTCTGCTCGAAGGACTGCAAGGCGCCGCGCCGCTGCGGGTGCTCGACGCCTGTGCGGCGCCGGGCGGCAAGACCGCCCACCTGCTCGAAGTGGCGGGACCGGATGCGATCGAGCTCACGGCGCTCGAAATCGATGCCGGGCGCAGCCGGCGCATCGACGAGACGCTGGCCAGGCTCGGCCTGGCTGCCAAGGTCCTCGTCGCCGATGCCGCGCGGCCGAAGCAGTGGTGGGACGGCCAAGCCTTCGACGCCATCCTGCTCGACGCGCCTTGTACCGCCTCGGGCATCGTGCGGCGCCATCCCGACGTGCGCTGGCTGCGGCGCGAGAGCGATACCGAGCAGCTGGCGCTCCAGCAGGCGATGCTGCTGGCCGCCCTGTGGCCCCTGGTCCGGTCGGGCGGACGTTTGTTGTACTGCACCTGTTCGGTCTTCCGCGAAGAGGGGACGCACCAGATCGATGCGTTCCTTGCACACAACACCGACGCCCGTTTGCTGCCCTCGCCGGGGCATTTGCTGCCGCAAAGCGGGGGGATTGCCCGTGGCGTCCCGGACAATGCCTTGGGTGACCACGACGGATTTTTCTACGCCTTGCTCGAAAAGCAGCCGCGCTGAACGGCGGGGTTCGGTCTGGCTCGCCGCGCTGGCGGTCCTCGCCCTCCTTCTGGCGTGGATGCCGGCCCTGGCGCAGTCGCGCAGCGCCACGGTCAGCCAGCTCCGGCTCGAGCAGGCCGACGACGGTGTCTACCTCAGCGCCCAGGTGCAGTTCGAACTGCCCGGACTGGTCGAGGAGGTGCTCGACAAGGGGATCGCGATCTATTTCGTGGCCGACGCCGAGCTCTACCGGGAGCGCTGGTACTGGACCGACCTCAAGGTGGCGCAGGCCACGCGCCACATGCGGCTCGCCTACCAGCCGCTCACGCGCCGCTGGCGGCTCAATGTCTCTCCGGTGCCGATCACGAACGCGGGCTTCGGCGTTTCGCTGAACCAGAATTTCGACACCCTCGAGGATGCGCTCGAAGGCGTGCGGCGCGTGGGCCGGCTGCGGCTGGGCGACATCGCCGAGATCGGTGACGATCACGTGCATCCCGTGAGCTTCCGCTTCCGGCTCGACACCTCGCAGCTGCCGCGGCCCTTCCAGATCGGCGTGGTCGGCCAGGCCGACTGGAACATCTCGGCCGAGCGCAGCGCACGCCTGCCGCTGGAGAAGGCCAAGTGAGTACTGATCCACGCGGCGGCGCAGCAGGGGCGCCGCCACCGCGCCGCCGTTCCCGCGCCATGCGCTGGGCGATCGGGGTCGGCGCCTTCCTGGTCACGGCCATCGGCCTGGTGCTGATGTTCCTGCTCGCGCAGTCCACCAACAACCGTGCCTTCTACGAGGAGAACTACGCGCGTCTGTTCGGCATCAACGTGGTGGTCGCGGTGGTGCTGCTGCTGGTGCTCGGATGGGTCGCGTTCCGGCTGCTGCGGCGCCTGCGCCAGGGCAAGTTCGGCAGCCGCCTCTTGATCAAGCTGGCCGCCATCTTCGCGCTCGTGGGCGTGGTGCCCGGCGCGCTGGTGTACCTCGTCTCCTACCAGTTCGTTGCGCGCTCGATCGAGAGCTGGTTCGACGTCAAGGTCGAAGGCGCGCTCGACGCCGGCCTGAACCTGGGCCGCGCCACACTGGACTCGCTGTCCGACGACCTGGTGAGCAAGGTGCGCAGCGCGAGCAACCAGCTGGCCGAAGTGCCCGACGCGAGAGCGGGCCTGGTGCTCGAACGCATCCGCGACCAGCTCGGCGCGACCGACGTGGTGCTCTGGACCGGCAACGGCCAACTGGTGGCCGGCGCAGGCGCTTCCCGCTTCCAGCTCAATCCCGAACGGCCCACGCCGCAGCAGTTCCGTCAGGTGCGCGCCGACCGCGCGATCGCGCACATCGAAGGCCTCGACGAGACGCCCGCGCCCGGCGCCGCGCCGCCGCCGCCCGCCAGCGTGCGGGCGCTCGCGCTGGTGCAAAGGCCGGGCTTCGAATTCAACACCGAGCCGCGCTTCCTGCAGGTCACGCAGCCGCTGCCGCCGGCGGTGGTGGCCAACGCGCTGGCCGTGCAGGAAGCCAACCGCGAGTACCAGGAAAGAGCGCTGGCGCGCGAAGGGCTGCGCCGCATGTACATCGGCACGCTCACGCTGACGCTGTTCCTCGCCGTGTTCGGCGCGGTGCTGCTCGCGGTGCTGTTCGGCAACCAGCTCGCCCGCCCGCTCCTGGTGCTGGCCGAGGGCGTGCGGCAGGTGGCCGGTGGCGATCTGCGCCCCACCGCGGTACTGCAGGGCAAGGACGAGCTGGGTGGCCTCACGCGCTCCTTCGCCGTCATGACGCAGCAGCTGGCCGATGCGCGCGGCGCGGTCGAAAAGACCATGGGCGAGCTCGATGCGGCGCGCGCCAACCTGCAGACCATCCTCGACAACCTGACCTCGGGCGTGATCGTGCTCGATCCCCAGGGCACCATCCTGTCGACCAACCCGGGCGCCACGCGCGTGCTGCGCGCGCCGCTCGCGGCCTACGAAGGCCAGTTGCTGGCCGACGTGCCCGCCCTCGCCGAGTTCGGGCACAGCGTGCAGCAGCAGTTCGACGAGTTCCAGGTCGAGCGCCTGCAGCACGGTCTCGACCACTGGCAGCATGCCTTCGAGCTGCATGCGAGCGGGGAGGGCATGTCGCAGGACGCCATCAACATCGTCGCGCGCGGCGCGGAGCTGCCGGGCGATGCCAGGCTCTTGGTGTTCGACGACATCTCCGAGATCGTGTCGGCCCAGCGTGCCCAGGCCTGGGGCGAGGTGGCGCGGCGCCTGGCGCACGAGATCAAGAACCCGCTGACGCCGATCCAGCTCTCGGCCGAGCGCCTCGAAATGAAGCTCACCGGCAAGGTCCCGCCGGCCGAGGAAGCGGTGCTCGCCAAGTCGGTCAAGACCATCGTCGACCAGGTGGACGCGATGAAGCGCCTGGTCAACGAATTCCGCGACTATGCGCGCCTGCCCGCGGCCGACCTGAAGCCGGTGGACCTCAATGCGCTGGTGGCCGACGTGTTGCAGCTCTATGGCGGGGAGAACGCGCCCATCGCGCTGCGCTCCGAACTGGACGAGCGCTGCCCGCCGATCCGCGGCGATGCGCAGCAGATCCGGCAGGTCGTTCACAACCTGTTGCAAAACGCGCAGGACGCGGCCGAGGCTGCCGCCAGCGGCAGCGAGCGGGCCGGCGAGGTCGTCATCCGCACGCGGCTCGGCGACTCGGGCCAGCGCGTGCGCCTCACGGTGCAGGACAACGGGCCGGGTTTCGCCGAGAACATCCTCAAGCGGGCCTTCGAGCCCTACGTCACGACCAAGACCAAGGGCACCGGGCTCGGCCTCGCGGTGGTCAAGAAAATCGCCGATGAGCACGGCGCCCGCATCGAACTTTCGAATCGCATCGTTGATGGGGCTGTGGCTGGCGCACAAGTCTCGTTATCATTCGCGCTGGCAGGCGAGGCGCAGGGAGCGCTCGCACACACCGAAGATTCGAGGTCGCCGTCCGCCTGAGCGCTCCTGCAGTGCGCGCGGGCCGGCAAGCGAGCCCTCTCTATCTACACAGGCGCACAACACAAGCATTCATGGCAAACATCCTCGTGGTCGACGACGAGCTGGGCATTCGGGACCTGCTCTTCGAAATTCTCAATGACGAAGGCCACAACGTGGAACTCGCCGAGAACGCGGCCGAAGCGCGCGCAGCACGGCAGCGCGCGCGCCCGGACCTGGTCCTGCTCGACATCTGGATGCCCGACACCGACGGCGTCACGCTGCTCAAGGAATGGTCAACCGCCGGTCTGCTGAGCATGCCGGTCGTCATGATGAGCGGGCACGCCACCATCGACACCGCGGTCGACGCCACGCGCATCGGCGCCTTTGCCTTCCTCGAAAAACCCATCACCTTGCAGAAGCTGCTGAAAGCGGTCGAGCAGGGACTTGCGCGCGAAAGCGCACGCCGCGCCGCGGCGAGCGTGGTGCCGGCCGCCGCCAACAATCTCTCCGCGGTGGTCACCACGATCGGCGAGAACGCGCTGGTTCCTTCGGCGCCGCAAATATCTGCGGTCGACACCGGCCCGCAATCCACGCAGAGCTTCGACCTCGACCGTCCGCTGCGCGACGCGCGCGACGGATTCGAGAAAGCGTACTTCGAATTCCATCTCGCGATGGAGAACGGCTCGATGACGCGCGTGGCCGAGAAGACGGGCCTCGAACGCACCCACCTCTACCGCAAGCTCAAGCAACTTGGCGTCGACCTGTCGAGAGGCCGCCGAGGCACTGTATAATTGCGGGCTGCACACCAAGGCTCGGTAGCTCAGTTGAGTCACACAAGACCAACTGATCAGCCGCAAGTCGAGGCGTACATGGCCCGGTAGCTCAGTTGGTAGAGCAGCGGATTGAAAATCCGCGTGTCGGTGGTTCGATTCCGCCCCAGGCCACCAGCTATCTAAGCCCTTGATTCTTAACTGAATCAGGGGCTTTTTAACGTCTGGCGCTTCGCTGTCCGCTTGGTTTGGTACACCAAGCAGGTACCCCGTGGCACTTCCACTTCATAGAATCGCCGGCGCATCCACTTCACGCCGGCGATCTTTCATGGCCCAACCGTTTCGGTCCAAGACCGGGATCTATCAGCTTAGGCGCAAGGTGCCGGCTGAGCTGCGACAGGCTCTTGGGTACGAGTACAAGAGGTCGCTCGGCACCCGCGATCCGGCCGAAGCCAAGGCTCGGTTTGCCGAGGAATGGGCTCGCTCAGAAGCTGCATTTGCACTCGCTCGCGCTCAAGCCAGAGGCGCGGATGTACTGACCGAGCGAGACATGCAGCAGTTGGCCGCTCGCTGGTTCCGGTCTGAACTCAAGCAACTTGAGGCAACCGGAGATTTCGCTTCTTGGCTCGCCGAAGGGACTGCGTGGACCGTCGAGCAGGGCAGCAACGGTCAAGAGCATGTCGAACTGACGACGCTGCGCCAAGCGCTTGATGAAGATCCCGAGTGGGATCTCTCGGGGAAGATCCGCGAGTCCGTCAAGCGCGCGCTTGCTGCCGGCGGCATTCCTGTGCCCACCGACCGGGCGAAAGCAAGTCGCCTGGAGGCAGTGTTCAAGGAACATTGGCTCAAGCTCTCCGACCTTGCCCAAGAGCGCCATAGCGGCAACTGGACCGCACAGCCCACCGTACTCGAAGATGAGCCGCTGAGCGTCGAGACGAAAGCCCCTTCGTCGCGTCCGCCCAAGCTGCTTGAGCTGTTCGAGTCCTACGCAGCGGAGAAGGTCCTCAACGACGGCGACACGCGCGCGGTTCGCAAGACCATCGGTGCCTACAGGGCGACAGTTGAGCAGTTCAACGGATTGTTCGGTGAAGTCGCTGCAAGGGAGATCGGGCGCGATATGGTTCGCGATTACCGCAGCGCCTTGTCCCAGCTACCCGCGAGCGGTGACGGTATTCGGGGGCTATCCGCGAAACAGTTGATCGCCAAGGCCGAGTCGGAAGGGCTCCCGAGAGTGAGCCCGCAGACGGTGAGGAACAAGCTGCGCGCGCTGTCTGCCGTTTTGAGTCACGGCGTGCGTATGGGGCATCTCTCCGAAAATCCAGTCACTGCAAGCGGCATCGCCAAGGCAGCGGCGAAGGCGGCTGGCAAGGGCGCGGCAGCGAAGAGAAAGCGCAAGGACTACTCCAAGAAAGAGCTGAAGCTCATCTTCAGCAGCCCGATCTTCAGCGACAGAGGTTGGTCGCCGCCGCGTGCTGACTTTGGCAAAGCTTGGTTTTGGATGCCATTGCTGATGTACTACACGGGCGCCCGGCGAGAGGAGCTTGCGCAGCTGGCCGTCCGGGACGTGAAGACCGGTGGAGAGGGCGAGTTGATCCCCTATCTGAGCATCCTTGAGGCTGCGGACGAGGACGAGGGGCGAGGCGTCAAGACCGAGGGGAGTCGGCGGCAAATTCCGTTGCATCCCGATCTGATCGAGCGCGGTTTCACGCTGTATGTGGCAAGCCTTCCCGCGGAGGGGCAAGTGTTCCCGATGCTGAAGCCGAATCCGGCGGGCTTCTTCGGCGCAAACTTTGGCAAGCGATGGGCGAGCTACCTTCGCGACGAGATCAAGCTGCACAGTTCGGCGAGTCCTTCGCACGGGTTTCGACATACGTTCAAGACGCTGTGCCGCGAGGTCGGCATACCTGAAGATGTTCACGACGCGATTACCGGGCATGCAGGCTCAGGTGCGGTCGCGAGGGACTATGGGAGCATGCCTCTGCGGCGCATGGCGGAGGAGATCCGTAGGTATCCCTCGATAGCTTCCGTCATTGCGGAAGCTTGAGGCGCGCACCTTTCGCGGCGGGCCAGTCGCCGGCTGCGTGCCTTCAGTGCCCCGGGTCAACACATCGCATTAGTTCGGACGGCGGAACGCGTAGCCCGTACGCAAATCGGGCGATGTTGTACAGAGAAACGTTGCGCTCGCCGCGCTCCACTGAACTGACGTAGGTCGTGTGAAGGTCCGCTCGCTCGGCGAGAGCTTCTTGCGTCAGCTCGCGTTCCTCTCTGAATGCCCTGATGGCAGCGCCGAACGCTACCTGCGCTTTCTCTTTGGAGGGTGGTTTGGCGAACGCACGAGACACGCCCAAAGTCTTGCGTTACTTAGACTATGAGTACACAGACTATGCGTCTTGTTTGTGGCATGCTCGGCGCCTCAACGATTTCACACGGAGGGGGTTCCTATGCGCGTTGCGTCGGCGGTTTGGGTCGCCTGGATCGCTTTGTTTTCATACGGGAGCTCCGCGGCCGAGATGGCTCCCACGGCTGGGCGAGGGCGGGTGAATGCGTCGTTCGCAGGCTGCGAGTCGGAGGCGTACAAGCTTCTTGGCGTGCAACTGGACGACCGGGCGCCGTCGGAGTACCTGGAGAAGAAGTACGAGGTCATCCGTACGTGCATGCTGCGACAAGGGTTCAGCTTTGACCCGACCAGCCTTGCCGAGGATGCGGCGGCCGTACTTGAATCGCTCAATTCCACGAAGGCCGACGAGGGTGAGGAGGAGTTGAAGCGACGGCTGGCAATCCGTCGCACCAGCTCCCGCTATTGGCGGTAGCTCATCGTCAGCAAATGGGGTCGAGTCTCAGTTCTTCATCAAACGAAAGGCGTTCATGAGAGCAGCATGCATTGGTTTGGCCGTCCTGCTTGCAGGGTGTTCAACGACGGTCAACATGTACCCGGTGAAAGGGCCGCTGGTCGAGCAGCGTCCGGTCCCTGTGGTCCTGGCAACGGTTGACGGGATCTTGGGCAATACCGGGGGCTTCTATCTCACGCTGCCCAACGGCGACGAGTGTCGCGGGCGTTGGTCGTCCATCGCTCCAATGAGCGTCACTTACTCGTCTGGCACCGCATCGGGCACTGCTTCTGACGGATGGTCAACGGTCTGGTCGACCGTCTACGGCTCTGGTTACACGGTGCGAAACAAGCCCGGTGTGAACAGAGGTGAAGCGATGGCGATTTGCAGCAAGGGCGGCAACGTGCAAGCAGAGTTCCTCACCGGCAGCGGCACGGCGAACGGCACGGGCGTCGCCAAGGACAGCTACGGCAACTTCTACAAGCTCATCTTTTAGCCGCCTTGCCCTCGTCTATCCTGACGGCGCGCGCCGAGGTGCGCTTGGCGCCATGCATCAGACCGCCGCCGTTTGCTCGCGGCAAAGGGAGTAAGGCTCCGCAGACGGGCGCATCCGCCGCATCGCTTGCGCGGCGTCGGCGGAGCACCAATGGCCGCACCATGAAGGAAGGCGCTAGAGCGGGCTGGAGCGATTTTCGGGGAGCCCGCCCCTTTCTCCCCGCCTGCATGTCGATCGCGCCTCATGGGCCGATCTAAGCCGCTTGGCGGGGCGTTTGTGGCCTTCGTTCACTGGCCAACCGCGCGAAGCAGGCGACCCCGGTCTACTTGGGCACGTTGATACGTGTAGCCCTTCACCCGATTGGTCGAAAAGCGAAACTCCTCGTTGCCGATAAGGATCTTGTCGGCCGTGATCGTGATCTTGGCGGAAACGACGAGAGTCCCGTCCGAATGTGTCAGCTGCGCTCGCTTGGCCTTCTTGTGGAGGCTGGCTAGCGTCACGGTTTGGTCCACGGTGATCGTGTTGAAAGGCTGCCCAGACGAACCAAGCTTGCGCATGAGCTTTTTGCGAGCCCAAACTGGAAGGGGCTTGGTCCAGTCCTTCGGGACTGACAAGTTGGGATGGGCTTCCTTGACCTGCCGTTGAATGGCCGCCTGTGTGGAGCGCATGCCGTAGGGCGAAAGAATGGCGTCTATAACCTGCTGGTAGGCCGCAGGCTTGACTGGCTTGGGCCGGGCCTTCAATTGCACTTGTAGATTGAGATCTTTGTAGCGAGCCGGGTCCACCGCTTTGATCTCCTCTAAGACTGCCGCTAGCTGCTGCCCGAGATCTGTCTGAACGGCTCGCGCGTTCGCCCAAGCCTGCCTTCTTCGTGCCGACACTTCCACTCGCCCGTCGTCTTCTTGTTCCCAGTGATCGTCGTCCCAACCATCGTCTGGATCATCGGTTGTCACGTTCAGGTCTGGGCCGTACTTGGCGGCTTCTTGCGCCAGCGCCTCTATTTGTTGGAGTCTCAACGACGTATCTCCACTGAAAAGTTTAGTGTTGACGGCTCATCTCTACGAAGTAGAGATAAGGGATTTTGTACAACTTGGGTGTCTTGCGAGGCGCCGGCTGGTTCGGTGCCTGCGTGACGGCCTGATGCTTTCTCCATGTAGGTGGTCCCGCCCTTCCGTGGCTGCGTGAGGGGCCGGGGAGGGGTGTACGAAACCGAACGAATACGGACATGGTGGGTGTTGCTGTCCATAACTTAGCTTTACAAGATTTCGGACATCCTCCAGAATACGGACGTCCTTTTCGTACAGATGGAGTTGTGCCTATGTCTCGCGTGTTTGCTTACTGCCGTGTGTCTACAGCCGAACAGACAACCGACAACCAGATTCATGAGATTGCGTCGGCCGGCTTCTCCGTTAGTCCTCAGCGAACCATCGCAGAAACCGTGTCCGGATCTGTGGCAACCTCCCAGAGGCAAGGCTTCTGCAGGCTGGTTGACAGGCTGGAGACGGGAGATGTTTTGGTAGTGACCAAGCTTGATCGCTTGGGGCGCAATGCAATGGATGTGCGCGGCACTGTAGAGGCTCTTGCCGGAATGGGCGTGCGAGTGCATTGCCTCGCACTGGGAGGCGTAGACCTTACTAGCGCGGCTGGTCGAATGACTATGCAGGTTATCGCTGCCGTAGCGGAGTTTGAGAAGGACTTGCTCGTTGAAAGAACCCAAGCAGGTCTCGCGCGGGCGAAGGCGGCCGGCAAGGTACTGGGCCGGCCTCAAAGCTTGAGCGGCGCGGAAGCGTCCAAGGCGCGGGAGAGGCTAGCCGCGGGGGAGGCGGTCGCAGTGGTAGCGCGGGCCTTCAATACAAGCCGACAAACCGTTATGAGATTGCGTGACGCAGCTAAGTAAGTCATCGACAAGGATCTCCGACCGCTGCCATGCGGGATGCAGATCCTCCTAACGGGGGATTGCGGATTCCTATGGGTGCGACTATTTAGGTGAAGGGGGCACGGGGGACTTGTGTGATCGGATTTGTCAGGAGGCAGCGCGCTGATGCAACCCATTTTTTGCCCGCCGGCTAGCTGTGACTAACGCTTAAGGGAACGGCTAACGGCAACTTTCCAACGCCCTGCCAGGATCTGACTCTCCGGAAGCAACTGGACGTATAGTCAACAAACAAAACCTTACAAATGTCCAAATGCAAGCTTTATCAACAGCGGCGAGGCTAGCCGGCCATCCTGCTGGAGCTCCCGAAGCCCAAGCCAATGGCCTTTAGCTCGCCGCATCTCTTCGAAGCGGTGGTCGGAATCTCTACTCCGCCACCCGCCCGCCCAACGTTGTTGATCGGTGCAGGCATGTCTTACTCGCTAGTGCCATTGCCAAATCAATTGATGGCCGCAATAAAGCCGCGACAGAAAGAAATTGAAGATTCCCTTGGGGTCAAACCATGCGGCCTGATCGACGCCAGTGATCCGCAAGCGCTCTACGCTTGGTCAGGCGAGCTATTTGAGCAATTAAAGGCCTTTGGACTTCCAGAGTCTGACGCAAAACGAAAAATTGCCGATGTCTTGCGAGTAACGAGCGACCCGTGCTGGAGCGCCAAAACGAAGGTGCCCCTCAGAGGCACGAGCTCAAGGCATCGGGTTATTGCAAGACTGGTGCGAGAAAAGCGATGGCATTCGATATGGTCGCTTAATTGGGATGTATGGCTAGAGCGTGCATTGACGAGTGTGGGCATCGAAAACTGCAGGACTAGGAAAAATTCCGCTCCGGCGCTGCCTCATGGATGGATTCGTTGGTACGAGCCATGGGTGCCATCCAAAATCATTCAAAATACTGATCAGCAGACAATAGTAATTTACAAGCCTCACGGTTGCGTTGACTCATTACTTGAGGGCGATGGAACTTTTGTGCTCACTCAAGAAGAATTGGGGCGATGTCTTAGCGGTCAGCCAAAACTCGTCGAAGACGAGATGAAGCTGTGCTTCACGCACCATTCTTTAATTGCGAGTGGTTGGAGTGCGAGTGAGCCGTACTTGCAAGAGTTTTTCACTGAGCTTAAGCCGCTTCGTTCCGCTGGCACAACACTAACGGTAATTGATCCAAAGCCAAACGACCAAGGGCACGTCAAACTGTGCGATGCTTATGACTGCGTAAAAACGCAAGCCATATGCCAGCCAGAGGCAGTTTCATTTCCAAACACCGACGATGTATTCTTGTGGCTGCAAACCCGGCACGGGCTCGGTTGCCTACAAGCGATTTCAACTGGCGCACAGCGAATCGCTATAACCGATTGGCTCGACAAATTTGCCAGTCCTCAGACGAGGGAATCCGAACTCGGGTACATGGTGGATTGGTTTGACAATTTTCTGGCTGTTTGGTTGAGAATTTGTTTCAACAACGGTCACCAGAAGTTTTATACGGGTCTGGCGATTCAAGTAGACGCAGTTCCAACGCATCGCCGCGACGAACACATACCGTGGGACGATCAAAACGTGGAGCGCAAAGATCTGGCTGCCGCGCTAAATTTTCTACATGCCCTGCATACTGACAAAGCAGAGCTGCCTAACTTCGATCTAGGGTTTTTTCCGGGTGCCTTATGGGACGACGTTGGTCGTCACCTTATCGTTCCTGTGCCAGCATGGAAAGAAGGCCCAGCGCAGAGCCTGGCTGCGTTAAAACCCTTGGTTGAAAGTCGACATTGGGCAAATCAAGGACAGATTAGAAAAGTATCGATCCTAGGGGTTGCTCCTGAAGGCGCAGAGCGTGCAACTAAGGATGTGCAACTGAACTGGACCTATGAGTTATCGAGATTAATGCATTTTCGTAGCTTTGCGGCAGTGAAAAATATTGCATGGCTTGAGTTGAATAGCTGGAAAGATCATTTATGAGCGCTCTTGAAACTCTCGAAAATTGGCTTCGATCTGAATACGCCAGCCAATTAAATGTCTCGCTAAGTAGTCAACTGACTCCAGGTGCTGTTGCTGTTTGGCAGTATGCGGATTCGTCTCCTGAGACCGCAAGCCTTTTTGATTTGGATTTGGGGGTTTGGTTTAAGTTTGTTGAGATATCGGAGTCGACGAAAGTTGCGGGAATGGTAAATGAGAGTGTGCAAAAGGCACTCTCTGATTCAGCTCAATTGCTTTGGAAAACGGGGATTCCAGAGCAATCGCAGGATAGTCGTGGAACCTGGACTATTACACTCGTCTTCGTAATTCAGATGTCCTGCAGAGCGGATTGGGAGCAAGCGGTTCAAAATCTTCGCGCCGAAAGCGGTTTCACGGAAGAATTCTCGATTGACCTTGTTGTTTTTGACAATTTGAGCACATTAGGAATGCAGTTATCGCAAGGCTTAGCGATGCCGCGTCTATTGCTTGCAAGCCGCCGCCTGCTTCGACTTCCGCCGCAAGAGATTGAAAGCTGGCTATCTGCAGATGCAGAGGTTAAACGACTGCTCGGTGCGCTTCCAGATCGGTTCGCTAGTCCGCAAGAGAAAAAGCTAGTCGAGGCCATGGTTAAACGTGTCACTGAGGATACTCCAACGGCTACGTCGAAAGAATTTCCCGCGAGACCTGTTGACCTTAAGCAGATCAATATTAAACGGATGCGAAATATCTCTGACTTCTCGCTTGCCTTGCAAAGCAGCGGCAAACCAGTAGTTGCCCACATTATTCATGGGCCAAATGGGACGGGCAAGTCGAGTATTTTTGAAGGGTTGAGTTTTGCTGTCTCCGGCTCCTCTCGAAGAATGGTTGAATATCTCGCTGACACAGATATCTATCGACCTGTCGCCGCGAACTATATCAAGAACGTACTAACGCCGCTCGATGGTTCTCAAGCCCCGCAGATCGAAGCAAATGGCAATAACTCATTGCTCGACATGCCGGCAGATGAGCAAGATGCGGAGCAACGACTTGTAAAATTTGACGGCAATCTCCTGGCGCAAGAGGATGCGCGAAATTTTGTAGAAACCGCAGGTAGAAAATTAGGGACACGCGTTCTAAGCGGCTACTCTGTGCTGGCTCAGAGCCTACAGTCGTTTTGCGAGCGAGAATACAACCAAGCAAATTCGAGAAGGCAGGCTTGGCTTAGAGAATTTGGAATTGCAGCTTCGGTAACGAAAGAAGAGAGTCGGCTGACCAAACTTGTTGATAACTTCATCGGTCGATATTATCCGCAGGGAACTCAGCAAATAGAGTTCTGGCTTGATGCATTGGCTCAGCGTATTATGGAGAATTCCGTTGAAGCTAGATCACTCGCGTTTGACTGGAAAGAGGCTGACTCTAAGGCAAAACGGGATGATTTGGGAAAGATTATTGTCCAACTGAACAAGCTCGGAGCAGACGCTGAATGTGAGCGCGCAATCTATGGATGGCTAGAGCGACGTAATAAGGTCTTGGCTCGAATGGCGCTTTTGAGACAAAGCACTGCCCGAGCCTCTTCTGAAATTGCACAACAGAGGTCGGAGATTGAAGAGGATCTTGTTAAATGGCAGCGATGGCTACAAAGGGAGCGCAACCCAGAGGCGGAAGTAACGACTAAAGGTTTGTCAGCTCCAGATGGCGAGCTAAACAAAAGGCTGCTCGTCGTCAAGGCTCTTGGCCTCTCACTTGCGGAACATCAACAACACCTGAAGCAAGTGCAGGGTACCTTCCTGTCTTCGTGGGCCAGTACGCATCCTGACACTTGCCCCACCTGCAATGCCAATCACGCTGATGCAGGGGGAATTGTAATTGCGGTCGCGCAACTGACAGATTTGATTGATCGCCAATTGGTCGCAACGCGAAAAGATTATTCTGAGATTCTCTCGCAACTTCGAGAGTTGCAGAAAGCAAACGAGCAACTTGGGCAGTGCCCGGTGAGCGAGGAACGTCGAATAGCGGTCGGGCGGCTACTTGGATTCACGGCTCACGAATCCCTTGAGTCTTTACTCAAAGAACAAAATTCTGTCGGCTTACTCCTTCGTTCTTTGGATCTATTAATATCTCCGCCCGAACTTCCTTTAATTGAAGATACGACTGTAGCCGCAAAGCGTGTCTGGAATGCGATCGAAGTGGAGAATGCGAAAGGCGCAGCCCTTTGGACTCTTCCTGATCAGTGGTCTCGAATAAAGGACTTGGTTGATAAGGAGTGCTTGGGAATAATTCAGCACCATCTGCCAAGAACGCTTCAGGCGGTTTGGACTGAAATAGCAATGACCATGACCCCTGCACGATGGAATCTATCTGATCAGCCAAGGCTCGTTGCAGAGAGCAAGCGTGGAAGTGAGAATCTTAAAATCGCAGTGGGTAATGATAAGCGCCAAATTGGGGTTAGACATATTTTCAATCAAGCGGAAAATCATGTTCTAGGCTTAGCTTGGTTCTTTACTCGCTATCTTTCATCGGGTAGATTTCGTCACTCGCTAGTTGCGCTAGACGATCCAGCGCAAGAAATGGACCAGACTACGTTTCGAAGCTTTACGCGTCTCCTGCAAACATTTTGTAGGCTTCACGAACGGTACGATCAATCATTGACGCTTGTGTTGTTTCTCCATCAAGAAGATCGAGCGTTAGACGCTGCGAGGGCTACCAACCACCAGGTCACCTCTCTAAGATGGGCAAAGGAAATTGCCTCAGCTGCCTCTGTGGAACAGCTCATTCTCATAGGTCCTGAGTTCAAGGCGCCGTTGCCGAAGCCGTTGCAGGCGTCAGCTGTGGACCAGTTGTCTACATCAAGCTAGAAATTGTCGCGCAGGGTTTTGGGCGCCCACTAGGCAGCCCGTGAGGAGACGGTACTCCTAGGCGGTACACTAACTGTCGGTTCATTATCCAAAAACCCAATCAAATCAACGGGCTAGGAAGCATGAAGGTGTGTCGGTGGTTCGATTCCGCCCCAGGCCACCACCCCCTCTTCTCGTACGATCCCAAGACAGCTTAAGAGTCCTTGTAAATCGAGGACTTAGCCTGAAAAGGCGGCTCAGGCGATATCGTCAAATCCCATAGCGTCCCGTTTCTTGCGCAGCGAGAGCTAAAGCATCAATGTTGTCTTGCGAAGCGCCGACGTGAACGCGCATTGGAGAGCAGATGACGTCGCTGCGGCTGGCTGAGCGCAGCAGCTAGGGTTCGGACAGTAGAGGGCCGTCGCGATTCCTGGGCCCACTGCCGTCGGTCAGCCATCGAAATTGGCTGGCTCAAAGCGTCATTGCAACGGGCCGGCTACCTGGGAAGGATGCGACACCGATTGCATCATTGGCGGCGTTAAGCCGCGGATGCGTCTCCTCGCCCCACAGGTGTAGCGCAAGGCCCCGCGCAGCCGAAGAAGTACGAAAGCGTCGCGGTGTCGGTGGCCCGCAACCCGTTTGACGATCCCCAATCGTTGGACGACTCGGCGCTGCGGCCAGCGTTTTCAGTCAGGCGTCTTTGGCCGCGCGTTTGACAGTAGCCAGAAGAGCCCCGGCACCTATGAAGGTGAGACCTGATAGTCGGTTGAAGAGCTTGGCTCGCCCTTTGACCTGCAACCATGGCGCAACACGCGAGGCAAACGTGGCGTAGAACATGAGCCAGAACAGCTCGAAGCACACGAATGTGCCCCCGAGAAGCAGGAACTGCGGAAGCTGAGGCGCGGCCGGATCGATGAACTGAGGGAAGAACGCCGTGAAGAACAGCAATGCCTTCGGATTGCTCGCGCCGACCAGCAAACCCTTGACGTAGAGCGCCAGGCGGCTTGCTCGGCTAGCGACCTGGGACGGAAGGTCAAAACTCGATGTCGTGGACCGCAACGTGCCGATGCCGATGTAGAGGAGGTAGCCGACGCCAAACCACTTGATCGCGTGGAACAGCGTCTCGGACGTGGCAAGCGCCGCGCCTACGCCGACGGCAGAGCACGTCATGATGCCGACCACCGCTGTGACGCTGCCGATGGCCGAAAAGAATGTGCGTCGCGCACCATGGTTGACTGCGTTGGTGACGCACATCAGGACGCTGGGGCCGGGCGTTACGGTCAGAACAAAGACAGCTGCGACATACAGCAACCATGTTTGGAGGGACATGCAGATTCCTAGCGAATGAAGAGGACTTCTCCGTCCCGAACTGGCCGCGATGCGGCAACCGGCATCGAAGTGCCGCGATGCGACGTGCGAATTCTCGCCTCCTAAGACCGAACCGGGAAATTTCAGCGGGCTGCTGTTGCAGATCTACCGCGCGGCGCAGGAGCTGGCCAAGGCTGCGAGGTCTACTCGGCCGCGACATAGTCCGGGTACTGACGGCAGATCTCGTCCACCGCGCTGAGCGTGCCCGACAGGTGCCTGCGTAACGCGGCCTGGGCGGCGGTCGGGTCCTTTGCTTCGATGCCGCGCACGATGGCGCGGTGGTCGCGCAGGATCGCCTCGGTCTTGCCGGCAGTGGGCAAGTGCAGGAGGCGCAGCCGGTCCACGTGGCCCGAGACGCGGCCCACCAGCTCCCACAGGTCGGGCACGCCGCCGGCTTCGTACATCAGGCGATGGAAGGCGCGGTCGGCGCCGACGAAGTCGCCGTAGCGCTGTGCCGCCGACAGCGCTGCCTGCCGGGCGATGGTGGCCTTCATCTGCTCGATCAGCCCCGCGGGCGCGTCCAGCGCGAGCTGGTGTACCAACTCCAGCTCGATGGAGCGGCGCAGGAAATGCGCCTGGCGCGCCGCCGCGATGTCGATGCGGCTGACCAGCGTGGCGTGCTGCGGGAACACGTCCACCAGTCCTTCTTCACTGAGGCGCAGCAGCGCCTCGCGCACCGGCGTCTGGCTCACGCCGAAGTGGTCGGCCAGTTCCTGCCGCGCCAGCACGGTGCCGGGTGCCAGTTCCAGCGAGAGGATGGCGTCGCGCAGTTGCTCCAGCACCTGGGGCGCGGCCAGGCGGGTGCGGTCGAGTCGGATCTTGGGGAGGGCACTCATCGGGGTCGGATTGTGGCATTGACGTACTAATATATTAGTGTTTTAATCCCGTCGACGCGACCTGCGGTCCAAGAGACAACCCCCAATGAAACGCCCCTACGAATCGCTGCGCAGCGCCCGCTGGTTCGCGCCCGACGACTTCCGCTCCTTCGGCCACCGCTCGCGCGTGCTGCAGATGGGCTACAGCTATGCCGACTGGATGGGCAAGCCGGTGATCGCCATCGTCAACACCTGGAGCGATGCCAACCAGTGCCACGCGCATTTCAAGCAGCGGGTGGAGGACGTCAAGCGCGGCATTCTGCAGGCGGGCGGCTTCCCGCTGGAACTGCCGGCCATCTCGCTGTCGGAAAGCATGGTCAAGCCCACCACCATGCTCTACCGCAACTTCCTGGCGATGGAAACCGAAGAGCTGCTGCGCAGCCACCCGGTCGACGGCGCGGTGCTGATGGGCGGCTGCGACAAGACCACGCCCGGCCTCACGATGGGCGCCCTCAGCATGGGCATCCCCTTCATCTACCTGCCGGCCGGGCCCATGCTGCGCGGCAACTGGAAGGGCAAGGTGCTGGGCTCGGGCTCCGACGCCTTCAAGTACTGGGACGAGCGCCGCGCCGGCCGGCTCGGCGAGCAGGCCTGGGCCGAGATGGAAGCCGGCATCGCCCGCAGCCATGGCACCTGCATGACCATGGGCACGGCCGCCACCATGATGGGCATCGCCGAGGCGGTGGGCCTGAGCCTGCCGGGCGCCTCCAGCATTCCCGCGGCCGACGCCAACCACATCCGCATGAGCGCCGACTGCGGCCGCCGCATCGTCGAGATGGTGTGGGAAGACCTCACGCCCGCGAAGATGCTCACGCGCGCCAGCTTCGAGAACGGCATCGCCTGCGCGATGGCCATGGGCTGCAGCACCAACGCCATCGTGCACCTGATCGCGATGTCGCGCCGCGCCGGCCATGCGGTGAGCCTGGATGACTTCGATACCTTCAGCCGCCGCGTGCCCGTCATCGCCAACATCCGGCCCAGCGGCGACGCCTACCTGATGGAGGACTTCTTCTACGCCGGCGGCCTGCCCGCGATGCTGGAGCGCATCCGCGGCCACCTGCACACCGAGGCGCTCACCGTCAACGGCCGCACCCTCGGCGAGAACATCGAAGGCGCCGAGGTCTATGACGACGATGTCATCCGTCCGCTCGCCAACCCCATCTATGCGGAAGGCGCACTCGCCGTGCTGCGCGGCAACCTGGCGCCCGACGGTGTGGTGATCAAGCCCAGCGCCTGCGCGCCCCACCTCCTGCAGCACAGCGGCCGCGCGCTGGTGTTCGACGACTACCCGGCGCTCAAGAAGGCGGTGGAGGACCCCGAACTCGACGTGACGGGCGATGACATCCTGGTGCTGCGCAACGCCGGCCCGCGCGGTGCCGGCATGCCGGAGTGGGGCATGCTGCCGATCCCGACCAAGCTGCTGAAGCAGGGCGTCAAGGACATGCTGCGCTTGTCCGATGCGCGCATGAGCGGCACCAGCTACGGCGGCTGCCTGCTGCACTGCTCGCCCGAGGCGGCCATCGGCGGCCCGCTGGCGCTGGTGAAGACCGGCGACCGCATCAGCGTGGACGTGCCGGCGCGGCGCATCCACCTTGAGGTCAGCGACGAGGAACTCGCGCTCCGCAAGGCCGGGTGGACGCCGCCGCCGCCGCGCTACGAGCGCGGCTACGGCTGGATGTTCGGCCGCCACATCAAGCAGGCCAATGAAGGCTGCGACTTCGACTTCCTGGAAACCGGCTTCGGCAAGCCGGTGCCTGAGCCCGACATCTTCTGATCCGCCTTTAAACCCCACCTTCTTTCGAGAACGGAGACCCCCCGTGAATCCCGCCACCCGCGAGCAGCTCATGAACGTGAGCACCGCCACCCTGTGCACGGCCCTGTTCAAACGTGGCCTGCGCAACCAATTCATCCAGGACGTGCGACCGCTCAACCCGGCCTTGCCCAACATGGTGGGCGAGGCCTTCACGCTGCGCTACATGCCGGCGCGCGAAGACCTGAACCCGATCAGCGTCTTCCTCGACCGCAACCATCCGCAGCGCCAGGCGGTGGAGCAATGTCCCGAAGGCGCCGTGCTGGTGATCGACAGCCGCAAGGACGCGCGCGCCGCCTCGGCCGGCGGCATCCTGGTCACGCGGCTGATGAAGCGCGGCACCGCCGGCGTGGTGACCGACGGCGGCTTCCGCGACAGCCCCGACATTGCGAAGCTCGACTTCCCGGCCTACCACTGCCGCCCCAGTGCGCCGACCAACCTCACGGTGCATCAGGCCATCGACATCAACGTGCCCATCGGCTGCGGCGACGCGCCGGTGTTTCCCGGTGACGTGATCGTGGGCGATGCCGAAGGCGTGATCGTCATCCCGGCCCACCTGGCCGACGAGATCGCCGCCGAAGCGATCGAGATGACGGCCTTCGAAGACTTCGTGCAGGAAAAGGTGCTCGAAGGCCGCTCCATCCTCGGCCTGTACCCGCCCACCGACGAACAGAGCCGCGCCGACTTCGCAGCCTGGCGCCAGGCCAAAGGCCGCTGAGGTCTTTTCCTTTTTTTACCCCCGAGGAGACAAACCATGCGCTTCACCCGCCGCGCTGCCGCGCTGCTTCTGGCCGCGCTCGCCCCTGTGGCCGCCTGGGCCCAGGCACCCGAATGGCCGGGCGCCAAGCCCATCGTCTACGTCGTGCCCTTCACGGCCGGCGGCTCCACCGACATCGTCGGCCGCACGCTGGCCCAGAAGCTGAGCGAAAGCCTCAAGCAATCGGTGGTGGTCGAGAACAAGCCCGGCCAGGCCGGCGGCATCGGTGCTGCCTACGTGGCCAAGGCCGCGCCCGACGGCTACACCCTCTTCGGCGGCACCATCAGCACGCATGCCATCAACGCCAGCCTCTACAAGAAGCTGCCCTACGACCCGATGAAGGACTTCGAGCCGGTCTCGCTGGTCGCGCGCCTGCCCAACGTGCTGATCGTCAACAGCCAGCTCGGCGTGAACTCGGTGGCCGAACTGGTGGCGCTCTTGAAAAAGGACGAGAGCAAGCGCAGCTTCGCGTCATCCGGCGCCGGCACCTCCACCCACCTGGCCGGCGAGATGTTCGCCGACCTGATCGGCGTGAAGCTCACCCATGTGCCGTATAAGGGCACGCCGCCGGCCATGACCGACGTGGCCGCGGGGCTGGTGCCCTTCATGTTCGATCAGGTGACGGCGGCGCTGCCGCTGGTCAAGAGCGGCAAGCTCAAGCTGCTGGCCGTGACCACCGGCAAGCGCATCGCGCTCGCGCCCGAGCTGCCGACCATGATCGAATCGGGCATTCCCGGCTTCGAGATGTCGTCGTGGCAGGCGGTGTACGCGCCCAAGGGCACACCCAAACCGATCGTGCAGCGCCTCAACGCCGAGATCGTCAAGGCGCTCAAGCAGCCCGACGTGCAGGCCAAGCTCTCGGACCAGCTGGCGATGGAAATCGTGGGCAGCACGCCGGAAGAACTGCGCGAGCACATGGCCCGCGAGATCCCGCGCTGGGCCGAACTGGTGAAGAAGTCCGGCGCGACGGCGGACTGATCCGAATCAACCGCGATCAGTGATCGTGGTGCAGGTAGGCCGCCTGCCGCGGCAGCCGCCAGCTCACGAAGAAGGCGATCGCCATCATCGCTGTCACGTACCAGAAGAAGCTCGATTCGTGGCCCAGCGACTTGAGGCCCAGGGCCACGTATTCGGCCGAGCCGCCGAAGATCGCGTTGGCCACCGCGTAGGCCAAGCCGACTCCGAGGGCGCGCACTTCGGGCGGGAACATCTCGGCCTTCACGATGCCGCTGATCGATGTGTAGAAGCTCACGATCGCCAGCGCCACGATGATCAGCACGAAGGCGAGCCCCGGGCTCGTCACGCTTTGCAGCGCAGTGAGGATCGGCACCGTGGCCAGCGCGCCGAGTCCACCGAACAGCAGCATGTTGTTGCGCCGGCCGATGCGGTCCGACAGCGCGCCGAAGACCGGCTGCATGCACATGTAGACGAAGAGGGCGCAGGTCATCACGTAGCTGGTGGTCTTGATCGGCAGGCCGACCGTGTTGACCAGGTACTTCTGCATGTAGGTGGTGAAGGTGTAGAAGATCAGCGAGCCGCCCGCGGTGAAGCCCAGCACCGTGAAGAAGGCCGCCTTGTGGTGGCGGAACAGGCCCGCGAGCGTGCCGGCCTCCTTGTTGCTGCGGCTCTCGGTGCTCGAAGTCTCGTGCAACTGCCGGCGCAGCTGCATCGCGACCACGGCGGTGATGGCGCCGATCACGAAGGGAATACGCCAGCCCCAGGCCTTGAGTTCGGCCTCGCTCAGCAGCTGTTCGAGAACCACGATCACCAGCACCGCGAGCAGCTGGCCGCCGATCAGCGTGACGTACTGGAAGGACGAGAAGAAGCCGCGCTGGCCGCGCAGCGCCACCTCGCTCATGTAGGTGGCGGTGGTGCCGTACTCGCCGCCGACCGAAAGTCCCTGAAACATACGCGCGACCAGCAGCAGCGCTGGCGCCCAGGCGCCGATGCTGTCGTAGGTCGGCAGACAGGCGATCGCCAGCGAGCCCCCGCACATCATCGTGACGGAGATCACCATCGAGGTCTTGCGACCCTTGCGGTCCGCGATGCGGCCGAACAGCCAGCCGCCGATCGGTCGCATCAGGAAGCCGGCCGCGAAAACGCCCGCGGTGTTGAGCAGTTGCGCGGTGGGGTCGGATTTCGGGAAGAACGATGCCGCGAAGTAGATCGACGAGAACGCGTAGACGTAGAAGTCGAACCACTCGACCAGATTGCCTGAAGAGGCCCCGACGATGGCGAAGATGCGGTGGCGCTTTTCTTCGGCGGTGTAGTGCTGCGGCACCGTGGCGTCCGCGGCAATGCCCGAAGCGGGCGTGACTGCGCTCATGCGAGCCTCCGTGTCTTGGTGTGTTGTACGGGAGAACCCTCATGCTAAGGCCGCCGGCCACCCGGCATCGGCCAGACGCCGCGATGTCCCTAGAAATCGACCAGGCTCAGGCCGATGCTCAGCACGGTGCGCTTGCGGTTGTAGTCGACCAGCGTGTCGCCATAGCCGTGAAACAGCTGCGTGTGGAAGCGCAGGTTGCTCCTGCTCGAGTTGCCGAGGTCCTTGAGCCATTCGAGCCGCATCGAACCGCGCCCGCTCTCGCGCAGGTTGTTGCGCACCGTCAGCCCGAGCGTGTTGTAGGGGTTCAGATTCCAGCGGCCCGTGAGCTCGGCGCGGCCGATGTAGTTGGAGATGTCGGGGTTGTCGTCCTTCGCAGCATCCTCATGCAGGCGCTGCCACACGCGGCCGGTGAGGGTGAAGCGGTCGTCCAGCTCCATGCCGCCCATCAGGTAGACGCGGTTCCAGCTGCGCGAATAAGGCAGGCTCTGTCCGTTCGACTGGTGCACCAGGCCGAGGCCCGCATAGCGCCAGCGCCAGCCGCCCGCCAGCTGCACGTCGGTGGGATAGACATACATCAGTTCCGGCTCGTGGTCGGTGGTGCGGAAGGGCCGCGAGATCGCGCCGTTGAAGAGCTGCCAGGTGGACTGCTGGCTGTAGCCGAACCACAGCGAATCCTTCTTGACCGGATCGTTCAGCGTCAGCATGCCCTGGATCAGCTTGGTGCGCACCGAAAGCCCGATGCGCATCTCGTTGGCCTGGTAGGCGATGTCGCTGCCGTTGTGGCCGGCAGAGGGCGAGGTCGGCGTCTGCGGCTTGTCCTTGGCCGCCGAGGCGGACACGTTGAGCGGCCGGTAGGCGCGGAAGCTGAAGGTGCCGCAGTCGGTGCCATTCTCGAGTTCCCAGAAACGCGAGAGCGCGGAGTACTGGCGGTCGCGGCAGCCTTCTTCGGTGGCGACGGAGACCACGCGCGTGGCGGGCACGGCGGCGTCCACCGGCGCGGGCGGCTGCGTGTTGGCGAGCACGGGCGGCGCCGCCGGTACCGAGGCCGCGGGCAAGGTCTGCTGCTGGGCCCAGCGGTCGAAGCAGGCCAGCCGCGCCTCCTTACTGTCGGCGAGGCGCTGGCACTGCTGCCAGGTCAGCTGCGCTTCGGCCAGCGGGCTCTGCGGTCTCTCTGCAGGTTGCGCGTGCGCGCCTGCGATGCCGAGGCCGGCAAAGAGCGCCGCGAAAGTGGTGGTGCGTGTGTTCATCATTGCCAACTGCCCGTCTTGGTTAGTACAAAAGGACGTGTGCTGTCGTCGGCGGCGTTTCGCCAGGTTCCTTTGAACTCCTTGCCGCAGGATCCGGCCTGCAGCTCGCCGAGCCAGACGCCGCTGATCGCGCGGCCGTCCATCGATTCGTCGATGTTGAGTTGGCCCTCGTCGTCGATGTCGCCCGCGAGCTGCGCGACCGAGGGGCTTGCCGCGCCGCCGTCACGCGTGATGGTGCCGCGCACGCCGGCGTATTCAGGATGCTTGGCGAGTTGCAGCCGCGCGATGCCCGGCACGCCTTCGAAGCGTGCCTCCCATTGGCCATAGAGCGCCTCGACCGGCAGGTCGCGGCCGCTGGCGGGGCATGCCGGCTGGGCTCCGGCGCTGCCGGCGGCAATGCACAAAGCAGTGAGCAGCGCGTGGCACTTCATGGGGCTGCCGCGGCGGCCGCCGCTGCGGCAGCGTTGTCCTGGACCTTGCGCGCGAATTCGGCGCGCAGTGCCTTGAGTTTCTCGCGCGGGTCTTCCTTGATGGTCTTCTTGTCGAGCGCCATCTCGGCGATGAAGCGGCTCGGCTGCGCCGGCACCATCTCGCGGCCCTGCTTACGTCGCTTGGTCCAGCTCACCGCCAGGCTGCGCTGCGCGCGCGTGATGCCCACGTACATCAGGCGGCGCTCTTCCTGCAGGCGCTGCAGCGTGTCCTCGCTGACCTTCTCCTGCCGGCCGCCGTCGTCGTCGAGCTTGAAGGGCAAGAGCCCTTCGGTCACGCCGATCAGCATCACGTGCGGCCATTCGAGGCCCTTGGCCGCATGCAGCGTGGAGAGCGTGACCACGTTCTGGTCCTTCTCCCGTTCGCTGATGGTGGAGAGCAGCGAGATGGTCTGCGCGACTTCGAGCAGGCTCTTGCGTTCGCTCTCGACCGTCGCTCCGGAGGCATCGTCGATCTGCCCGCCGCAGCGCTGCGACATCCAGTCGCAGAACTCGAGCACATTGGTCCAGCGGCTGGCCGCGGCCTGTTCGCTGTCCTCGCCGTCGTAGAGGTGCTTCTCGTAGTCGATCTCTTTCAGCCAGTCGGCCAGGAAGCTGCGCGCGTCCTCGGCGCCCATGGTGCGGCGCGCGCGGTATTCGAGGTCGTTGATGTAGCGGCCGAACTCGTGCAGGCCTTCCTGCGCGCGCTTCGGCATCACGCTCGGCAGCGAGGGCGAGAACAGGGCCTCGAACAGGCTCAGCTTGTACTGGCTCGCGAAGGTGCCCAGGCTGGCCAGCGTGGTGTGGCCGATGCCGCGCTTGGGCGTGGTCACGGCGCGCAGGAAGGCCGGGTCGTCGTCGTTGTTGACCCAGAGCCGGAACCAGCCGCACAGGTCCTTGATCTCGGCGCGGTCGAAGAAGCTCTGGCCGCCCGAAACCTTGTAGGGGATCTGCGCTTTGCGCAAGGCCTGCTCGAACACCCGGGCCTGGTGGTTGGCGCGGTAGAGGATCGCGAAATCGCGGAACTCCTTGTACTGCTGGCCTTGCGTGGTGGCGTCGCCGCCGCGCAGGCTCTGGATGCGCGCCACCGTGCGTTCGGCCTCGTGCGCCTCGCTGTCGGCATCGACCACGCGCACCGGCTCGCCCTCGCCGAGTTCGCTGAACAGCGTCTTCGGAAAGAGCTTGGGGTTCGGTCCGATCACGTTGTTGGCCGCGCGCAGGATCGCGCTGGTGCTGCGGTAGTTCTGCTCGAGCTTGATGACCTTGAGATTCGGGTAGTCGATCGGCAGCTTCTTCAGGTTGTCGAGCGTCGCGCCGCGCCAGCCGTAGATCGACTGGTCGTCGTCGCCCACCGCGGTGAAGCGCCCGCGCTCTCCTACCAGCGCCTTCAGCACCTCGTACTGCGTGGCGTTGGTGTCCTGGTATTCGTCGACCAGCACGTGGCCGAGCGCGGCCTGCCACTTGGCGCGCACCTCGTCATGCTGCTGCAGAAGCTTGAGCGGCATGCCGATGAGGTCATCGAAATCCACGCTCTGGTAGGCAGCGAGCCGCTCTTCGTAGCGCCCCATGATGCGCGCCGTGATGCGCTCGTTGTCGTCGGCAGCCTGGGCCTCGGCCTGGGCGGCATTGAGCCCCATGTTCTTCCACTTGCTGATGGTCCACTGCCAGATGCGCGCGGTCGCGGCGTCGGTGGTGCCGCCGGCGTCCTTCAGGATCTTCGTCACGTCGTCGCTGTCGAGGATGCTGAAGGCCGGCTTCAGGCCCAGCACGGCGCCGTCTTCGCGCATCATGCGCACGCCCAGCGCGTGGAAGGTGCACACCACCACATGCTTCGCGTCGCGTCCGATCAGCCCCTTGGCGCGCTCGCGCATCTCGGCTGCTGCCTTGTTGGTGAAGGTGATGGCCGCGATGCGCTTGGGCTCCAGCCCCGCCTGGATCAGGCGCGCGATCTTGTGCGTGATGACGCGCGTCTTGCCCGAACCCGCACCCGCGAGCACGAGGCAGGGACCGTGCATGTAGTTGACGGCTTCTTGTTGCGCGAGGTTGAGACCGGAGGACATGAGGCGAGGGGAAGGGGGCGCAAAGCGGGCAATGATACGGGGCGCCGTCGGACGACCTCAGATGTATGGCGGTGTTAAACCCGTTCGCATTTGTGATCGGCGCCGCCGCATGAAGAAAACAAGACATCCGCTCACCATCGCCTTCTGGTCCGCGCTCGCCACGGTGGCGGCAGCGCTGGTCGTGCTGAACTTCCTGCCCGGCGAAAAGAAGATCGAGCAGCACATCGAGCGCGAGTACAGCCTGCACGATGCGCAGTTCCGCCGTGCGATGGGCGTCCTGCTCGGGCCGCCGGTCACGGAGGGCAACCGGTTCGAGGCGCTGATCAACGGCGACCGGATCTTTCCGCCGATGCTCGCGGCCATCCGCGGCGCGAAGAAGAGCATCACCTTCGAGACCTACATCTACTGGTCCGGCGACATCGGCCGCGCCTTTGCCGATGCGCTGTCGGAACGCGCCCGCGCCGGCATCAAGGTGCATGTTGCTGCTCGACTGGGTAGGCAGCCAGAAGATCGAGGAGAAGATTCTGCAATCGATGGAAGAAGCAGGCGTGGAGATCCGCAGGTTCCACAAGCCGAGCTGGTACGACATCGCGCGTTTCAACAACCGCACGCACCGCAAGCTGCTGGTGGTCGACGGCGTGGTGGGCTTCACCGGCGGCGTGGGCATCGCGCCCGAGTGGACCGGCAACGCGCAGGACCCCGACCATTGGCGCGACTCGCACTACAAGGTGGAAGGGCCGGTGGTCGCGCAGATGCAGGCCGTTTTCATGGACAACTGGATCAAGGTATCGGGCGAGGTGCTGCACGGCGAGCGCTACTTCCCGGCCATTGCGCTGCGCGGCGGCGGTGCGGCCCAGATGTTCAGCAGCTCGCCCTCGGGCGGCAGCGAGAGCATGCACCTGATGTACCTGCTGTCGATCGCGGCGGCCACCAGGACCATCGATCTCTCGAGCGCCTACTTCGTGCCCGACGATCTCGCGTGCGATGCCCTCATCGCCGCGGTGAAGCGCGGCGTGCGCGTGCGCATCATCACGCCCGGCCCGATCATGGACGCGCAGACCGTGCGCCGCGCGTCGCGCGCCGGATGGGGTCCGCTGCTCGAAGCCGGCGTGCAGATGAGCGAATACCAGCCGACCATGTACCACTGCAAGGTGATGGTGGTCGACGACCTGTTGGTGTCTGTCGGCTCGACCAACTTCGACAACCGTTCCTTGCGCCTCAACGACGAGGCCAACCTCAATATCTACGACGAGGCCTTCGCCCGGGCGCAGGTGGCGGTGTTCGAGGACGATCTCGCGAAGAGCAAGGCGGTGAGCTTCGCCCAGTGGCAGGACCGGCCATGGCGCGAGAAGTTGATGGAGCACCTGGCCGCGCTGCTGGGGCCGCAGCTCTGAGTACCGCGGCAACGACAATCGCCCGCGTGCTGCAGATCCTCTTCGTCACCATCCCCTTCTTCGCCTTGATCGCGGCCGGCTACGCAGCGGCTCGCACCGGTGCGCTGCCGCTCGCGGCAATTCCGGGGCTCAATGCCTTCGTGCTCTATTTCGCGCTGCCGTGCATGCTGTTTCGCTTCGGCGCTGCAGCGCCGATCGCGCAGCTGCTCGATGCCGGCGTGGCGCTGGTGTGGGGGGCGAGCGCGTTGATCGTGGTTGCAGCCACGGTGGCCCTGGCGCGCAGGCAGCGCATCGGTTGGAACGATGCGGCCTTCGGTGCGCTGGTGGCGGCGTTTCCGAACACGGGCTTCATGGGCGTGCCACTGCTGGTCGCGATCCTCGGCACGCGGGCGGCGTCTCCGATGATCATCACGATCGCTTTCGATCTGGTCGTGACCTCTTCGCTGTGCATCGCGCTGTCGCGCCTGGCCGGCGCCGACGAGCACGATGCGGCCAAGGCAGCCCGACAGGCCTTGCGCGGCATCGTGCAGAACCCGATGCCATGGGCCATCGTGCTCGGCGGGCTGGCATCGGCCACGCGCCTTGGGCTCCCGGCGCCGGTCGAACGCACGATCGCGATGCTGGCCGATGCCGCCTCGCCGGTGGCGCTGTTCACCATCGGCGCGGTGCTGGCGCGCTCGTCGCTGCTGGCGCGCGAGCACCGGGCGAGCGCGCTCGTCGCCGCCGCGATGGGCAGCGCCTCGCAGCCGCTGCGAAAGGCGCCGCTTGCCGACGTGCTCTGCGTCGCGGCGATCAAGCTGCTGCTGCATCCCTTGCTGGTCTATGGCCTCGCGCGAGGCGCGATCGCGCTGGGCCTGCCGCTCGGCCAACCGGCGCTGATGGCGATCGTTCTGGTGGCCGCGCTGCCGAGCGCAAGCAACGTGTCGATGCTGGCCGAGCGCTTCGGCGCCGACAACGGGCGTATTGCGCGCGTCATTCTGTGGACCACCGTGGCAGCCTTCTTCAGCTTTCCCCTGGCGGTGAGATGGATGGCTAGTCGGGGCTAACTTCGGAAGTCCATTGCCGTCGGCAATCTCTGTTTCAGAATATTTCCTACAAGACGCCGTCACTCCTCGGTGGATAGTGTGAACTATTGCTTTTGACTAATGCTTAGGTTTGCATTCGCGCTGCTAAAGTGGCGCCAGATACCGGGGGAACGGCATGACGACTTTGACGCGCTGGGTGCTTTGGGTGGCGTGGCTCGCTACCGTCAGTTGGCTTTGGCTCGTGGGTGCGCTGGGCATCGGTAGTGCGCTCGCGACGGGCGCAGCGAGCCTTTTGCTGTTCGCATGGCCGGGTCATTCGCACCGGCGGCGCCGGTCGGAACTGCGCTATATCGAGATGGGCAAGCAGCCCGTGGGCCTGCCCTGAGCCGCACTCAGATGCTGTGCGGGTCCACGTCGACCAGCCAGCGGATCACGCCCTTGCCCTCGGGCTGCCGTCGCAGTTCGTGCAACAGCGGCTGCCAGGCCGCCAGCAGGCGCTGAAGCGCCGCGCGCGACGCGCTTTCGACCAGCATCTGCGCCCGCTCCACATTCGCCACGCGCTGGATCGCCAGCGGCACGGCCGGGTAGCGGGTCACGCGCTCGGCCCCTTCCAGCGCATCGGCCGCCTCGCTGGCGGCATTCAGAAAAGCCTGTGCCGCCTCCTGCGTCCGGGCGTCGGCCCGCAGCAACGCCTGGAAGGCGTAGGGCGGCATGCCGGCAGCGGCGCGCTCTTCGAGTTCGCGCTGGGCGAAAGCCGGGTAGTCGTGCCGGCGCAGCGCCGCGAACAGCGCATGCTGCGGATGGTGGGTCTGGATCCACATCTCGGCGGTCGCGCCCTGCGCTGAAAGATAGGCGGCGTCGCGTCCCGCGCGTCCCGCCGACTGCATCAGCAGGCTGAACAGCCGTTCCGGCGCGCGGAAATCACTCGAGAAGAGCGCGCCGTCGGGATTGACCGCGGCCACCAGCGTGATGCGCCGGAAGTCGTGGCCCTTGGCGATCATTTGCGTGCCCACCAGCACGTCGACCTCGCCCGCATGCACGGCGGCGAGCTGCGATTCGAGCGCGCCTTGGCGGCGCGTGCTGTCGGCGTCGATGCGCGCGATGCGCACCGCGCTGCCATCGGGCCGCTTCACGCTCGCGAACAGCTCGCCCAGGTGCTCCTCGAGGCGTTCCGTGCCGCGGCCCACCGGCGCGATGTCGGGGTTGCCGCAGGCCGGGCAGGCGCGCGGCACGCGCTCGGTGA
Source organism: Variovorax sp. LjRoot175 (assembly GCF_964253805.1). Classification (NCBI taxonomy): domain Bacteria; kingdom Pseudomonadati; phylum Pseudomonadota; class Betaproteobacteria; order Burkholderiales; family Comamonadaceae; genus Variovorax; species Variovorax sp. LjRoot175. The sequence goes on from NZ_CAXURY020000001.1 coordinate 835,051, forward strand.
AGCCGCAGTGGTGGCAGCGCAGCGTGCGGTCGATCTTGTGGAACACGCGGTAGGCGCTGCAGTGCGGGCATTCGCTCTTCCAGCCGCAGTCGCCGCAGGCCAGCACCGGCGCATAGCCGCGCCGATTGAGGAACACCATGCTTTGCTCGCCGCGCGCGATGCGCTGGCCGATGGCATCGAGCAGCGCGCCCGAAAGCACGGTCCTGGGCGGCTGCAGGTTCATGTCGACCAGCCGAACGGCGGGCAGCGCCACGGCGCCGATGCGCGAGGGCATGGCCAGCCGCAGATAGCGCCCGCCGGCATCCTCGCCCGCGGCCGGCCGGCTCTGGTGCCAGCTTTCGAGCGAGGGCGTGGCCGAGCCGAGCATCACCTTCGCGCCTTCGCGCTGGCCGCGCCACACCGCCAGGTCGCGCGCCGAGTAGCGCGCGCCTTCCTGCTGCTTGTAGCTGGGGTCGTGCTCCTCGTCGACCACGATCAACTTCAGCGCCGGCATCGACGCGAACACTGCCATGCGCGTGCCGAGCACGATGCGCGCTGCGCCGTTGTGCGCCGCGAGCCAGCTGGCCAGGCGCTGCGGATTCGTCATGCCGCTGTGCAACGAGACCACGGTGCCGTCGCCGAAGCGCTCCTTGAAGCGTGCTTCGAGCTGCGGCGTGAGGTTGATCTCGGGCACCATCACCAGCGCTTGCGCGGAGGGCTCGCGCGCCAGCAGCGCCGCCACGGCCTGCAGGTAGATCTCGGTCTTGCCGCTGCCGGTGCTGCCGAACAGCAGGAAGGGGCCGGTCTCGGCATCGAAGCGGGCCAGTGCGTCGGCTTGCTCGGCAGACAGTGCCAGGCCGTCGGGCGCCGCGCCGGCGGCAGGGGAGTGCGCCGGCACGGCTTGGCGCTTGAGCCGCCGCGCCAGCTGCACCGCGCTCAGGTCGCGCAGCTGGGGCGGCAGCGCGGCCAGCGCAATCTCGCCGAGCGAGCGCTGGTAGTAGCGGGCGGCAAAGGCCACCAGGTCGCGCCAGGCATCGTTCAGCGGCGGCAACCCATCGAGCACGGCGGCGACGGGCTTGAGTTCCATGGCGGGCGCCGCGCCGTCCTCGAGCGCATGGACCGCCCATGCCACGCCCAGCACCTCGCGACGACCCAGCGGCACCCGCAGCAAGGACCCGATGGCCGGCGTTTCGGCGCTGGCGTAGCTCAGTACATCCCCTAATGCGCTGTGCGCAGGAGTCTGGACCGCGACGTCGATGCGCCAGTTCAAGGCGTGGTCCTGTTACGGCCGTTGGTTAAAGCAAGTTGTAGCAATGCGGCTTAAGTCGTTGATTTGCCTGCGCTTTGGAAGCCATCCAGAGTTTGTGTGGATAACTTTGTTGATATCCGGGCCCGACTCGCCGCCAGCCCTTGAAAATCAAGGCTCCGGCTGGAATGCCCGCAAAAAAAGCAAAGTTCAAAGTCCATATAAATCAATGACTTAGCGACGCTATCGCTTTAGGAGCAGGGATTTGCGGTCCAAAGATATTTTGGCGCAGCGCAGCAAGTGTTTTGTGCATAAGTCAGTCGGTCCTCACCCTTTCGACTTGACAAATGCGAATCGGTCGTTCTTAGGTACTTACAACCTATAACAGTCGCTTCAGACACGCAGCGCGCGCGATTGCGCATGCACCGCAGCGACCAGCGCCGCAACGTGATCGGGCGGCGTGAACTGGCTGATGCCGTGGCCCAGGTTGAAGATGTGGGTCGGCCCGGTCGAAGCGCGATCGGTGTGCGGCCGTCCGAAGCTCTGCAGCACCTTCGCCACCTCGGCCTCGATCTGCGCGGGCGCGGCGAACAGCACGTTGGGATCGATGTTGCCCTGCAGCGCCTTGGCCCCTGCACCTTCGCCCACGAGTGCGCGTGCGTGGCCGAGGTTGACGGTCCAGTCCAGGCCCAGCACCTCGCAGTCGAGCGCGCGCATGTCTTCGAGCCAGAGTCCGCCGCCCTTGGTGAAGACGATGCGCGGCACCGGCAGGCCGTCGGCACCTTCGCGCTTCAGCTGCGCGAGCACGCGCGCGGTGTAGGCCAGGCTGAAATCCTGGAAGGCGCCGTCGGCCAGCACGCCGCCCCAGCTGTCGAACACCATCACGGCCTGCGCGCCGGCGTCGATCTGCGCGTTGAGATACGCGGCCACGGCATCGGCATTCACCGCGAGCAGGCGGTGCATGAGATCGGGGCGGCTGTAGAGCAGGGTCTTGACCTGCCGATAGTCGCTCGATCCTGCCCCCTCGACCATGTAGCAGGCCAGCGTCCAGGGGCTGCCCGAGAAGCCGATCAGCGGCACCCGGCCATCGAGTGCGCGGCGGATCGATGCGACCGCGTCGAACACGTAGCGCAGCTTGGCCATGTCGGGCACTGCGAGCGCGCCGATCGCGGCTTCGTCGCGCACCGGCCGTGCGAAACGCGGCCCTTCGCCGGCCTCGAAGGAGAGGCCCAGGCCCATCGCATCGGGCACCGTGAGGATGTCGGAGAACAGGATCGCGGCATCGAGCGGATAGCGCTCGAGCGGCTGCAGCGTGACCTCGGTGGCGTAGTCCACGTTGGTGGCCAAGCCCATGAAGCTGCCGGCGCGGGCCCGCGTCGCCACGTATTCGGGCAGGTAGCGCCCGGCCTGGCGCATCAGCCAGACGGGGGTGTGATCGGTGGCCTGGCGCCAGCAGGCGCGCAGGAAAGTGTCGTTCTGAAGTGGCGCGAAAGGCATCCTGCGATTGTCGCAGGGCAGGCTCATTCGGCGGCGCGCCCGGCCTGCCCCAATGCCTGTGCGAGGAAGTCGACGAAGGCGCGCACGCGCGTCGACAGCTGGTAGCGCTGTGGATAGACCGCGTAGATGTCGGCCCCGGGCGTGCGGTACTGGGGCAGCACCTGCACCAGGCGGCCGCTGCGCAGGTAGCGGTTGATGTCCCATTCCGCGCGCATCACGATGCCATGCCCGTCGAGCGCCCACCTGACCGCGATCTCGCCGTCGTTGGTCGTGAGGCTGCCGCGCGTCTTGATGGCCTCGGTGCGCTGGCGCGCGCCGCGGCCGGTGCTCAGGCGCCACAGGCCGTAGGCCTCGTCGCCCTGCCGGATGCCGATGCAGTTGTGACGCATCAGGTCGCGCGGCACTTTCGGCTGGCCGCAGCGCGCCAGGTAGGCGGGCGAGGCGCAGAGCAGGCGCTGGTTGGCCGCGATGCGCCGCGCGATGACGCGTGCGTCCGGCGGCTCGCCGAAGCGGATACAGACGTCGAAGGCATCGTCGCTGAAGGGCGGCGGATTCACCGACAGCTGCAGCTGCACGTCGACCTCCGGATGGCTGCGCACGAAGCGCGAGATCACCGGCGCCACATGCGTGCGCCCGAAGCCCAGGGTCGCGTTCACGCGCAGCAGGCCCTTGGGGCTGCCTTTCGACTGGCTCAGCAGTTCGTCCAGGTCGGCGATCTCGTCGAGGATGCTGCGTGCGCGTTCGAGCAGCACCTCGCCCTCGGGCGTGAGGCTCATGCGGCGCGTGGTGCGGTTGACCAGCGTCACGCCCAGGCGGCCTTCCATCTGCGCCAGCCGCTTGCTGACGGCGGCCGTGCTGATCCCCAGGTCGCGGCCGGCCGCGCTCAGGCTGGGGGCGCTCGCCAGCGCCGAGAAGAATCCGAGCTCGGCCGGTTGGATGCCGCTGGTCATGGGTATCGATTGTTGAACGCAGGTTAACGATGGCTTGAATCCAGGCCCGCATCGTAGAGCTGTCCGGCTCCTACAGTCAGCCCATCTTTTCAACAGGGGCTGACTCATGAAGACATACCGCATCGCCACCATTCCCGGCGACGGCATCGGCAAGGAAGTGATCCCGGCCGGCCGTCAGGTGATGGAAGTGCTGGCCGCCGCCTCGGGCGGCCAGCTGAACTTCGAGTTCGAGGATTTCGGCTGGGGCGGCGACTGGTTCCGCCAGCACGGCGTGATGATGCCGGACGACGGCTTGGCCGCACTGCGCGACAAGGACGCCATCCTGTTCGGCTCTGCCGGCGACCCGCACATCCCCGACCACGTCACGCTGTGGGGCCTGCGCCTGAAGATCTGCCAGGGCTTCGACCAGTACGCCAACGTGCGGCCGACGCGCATCCTGCCGGGCATCGACGGGCCGCTCAAGCGCTGCACGCCCGAGCAGTTGAACTGGGTGATCGTGCGCGAGAACTCCGAGGGCGAGTACGCCGGCGTCGGCGGCCGCGTGCACCAGGGCCATCCGATCGAGGCCGCGACCGACGTCAGCATGATGACCCGCGCCGGCGTCGAGCGCATCATGCGCTTCGCCTTCCGGCTCGCCCAATCGCGCCCGCGCAAGCTGCTGACCGTGGTCACCAAGTCGAACGCGCAGCGCCATGCGATGGTGATGTGGGACGAGATCGCGGTGCAGATCGCAAAGGAGTTTCCCGATGTCACCTGGGACAAGGAACTGGTCGACGCCGCCACCGCGCGCATGGTCAACCGCCCCGCCACGCTCGACACCATCGTCGCCACCAACCTGCATGCCGACATCCTGAGCGACCTGGCGGCCGCGCTGGCCGGCAGCCTGGGCATCGCGCCCACCGGCAACATCGATCCCGAGCGCCGCTACCCCTCGATGTTCGAGCCGATCCACGGCTCCGCCTTCGACATCATGGGCAAGGGCCTGGCCAATCCGGTCGGCACCTTCTGGTCGGTCGTGATGCTGCTCGAACACCTGGGCGAGGCCGCGACCGCCGCGCGCCTGATGGAGGCGGTGGAGCATGTGACCGCCAACCCTGCGCTCCATACCCGCGATCTCGGCGGCAGCGCGACGACCGACGACGTGACCCGCGCCGTCTGCGGCCACATCGCCGCCGCGCAGGCGCAGCGCCGCGCGGCCTGAGAGAGCGCCGCCGAACACAACGACATGGAGACAGCATGAACTTCCTCTTCGAGCCCCGCCGCCGTCGCTTCGTGCAAGCCGGCGCCCTCGCATTCGGCCTGGCCTCCACGCTGGGGTCCACGCAGGCTTTTGCGCAGCAGCCCTGGCCCGCCAAGCCCATCAGTCTGATCGTGCCCTTCCCCTCGGGCGGCACCACCGACGTGCTGGCCCGCGCGCTGGCCGACCGGCTCTCGCAAAGCCTCGGCCAGCCCGTGGTGGTCGAGAGCAAGCCCGGCGCCGGTGCGACGCTGGGCGCCGACTTCGTGGCCAAGGCCAAGCCCGACGGCTACACGCTGCTGATGGGCGCGGTGCACCACACCATCGCGACCAGCGTCTACAAGAAGCTGCCCTACGATTTCCAGAAAGACTTGGCGCCCATCACCGTCGTGGCCATGGTGCCCAACGTGCTGGTGGTCAACGCCGCCAACACGCCGGCCAAAAACGTCGCCGAACTGGTGGCGCTCGCCAAGTCCGCGAAGGACAAGCTGGCCTACGGCTCCAACGGCAACGGCACCGCGCAGCACCTGATCGGCACGCAGTTCCAGGCCAGCACCGGCGCCGAACTGCTGCACGTGCCCTACAAGGGCAGCGGCCCGCTCACCACCGACCTGCTCGGCGGCCAGGTGGCGATGTCCTTCGACACCATCACGCCGGTGCTGCAGCACATCAAGAGCGGCAAGCTGCGCGCGCTGGCCGTGACCACGGCGAAGCGCTCGTCGGTGCTGCCGGAGGTGCCCACCCTCGAGGAGGCCGGACTCAAGGGCTTCGACATCGGCACCTGGTTCGGCGTGCTGGCGCCGGCGGCCACGCCGAAGGAGGTGGTGGCGCGCCTCAACGCGGAGATGGTGAAGATCATCCAGTCGGCGGACTTCGCCGAGCGCATGCAGGCCATCGGCGCGGAGCCGCTGGGCGGCAGCTCGCAGGAGATGGCAGGCCGGATCCGCGAGGAGACGGCGAAGTTCGCGAAGCTGGTGAAAGAAGGAAAGGTCGCGATCGATTAGGGCCTGAGCAGGCCCTTAGCGCCAGGGCGTTGCGCCCCTAGTGAGCCGCGAATGCTCGACCATGATGCAGTGGTCCTGCACCACTTTCAGCCCGGCCGCGCGGCCCTTGGCCGCTGCTGCCTGATTGATGATGCCGAGCTGCATCCAGAGCGCCGGTGCGCCGATGGCGATGGCTTCGTCCATCACCGGCGGCACGTCTTCGGCCTGGCGAAACACGTTCACCAGGTCGATCTTCTCGTGCTTCGCGGCCTCTCTCAGCGTCGGATAGGCCTTCTCGCCGAAGACCTCGCGGGTGTTCGGATTGACCGGCACGATCCGGAAGCCGCGCGCCTTCATGTATTGCGAGACGCCGTAGCTGGTGCGATGCGGGCTCGGCGAGAGGCCGACGACGGCGATGGTGCGCGTGCGCGCGAGCAGCGCTCCGATGTCGGTGGGTGGGGTTGCGTCTTTCATCGCGCCATTTTGCGGCGCGGCGCGCAACCGTACCGTGCTCAGGCCTTGTACTTGATCGAGCAGCCGTAGGGCTTGGTGGCCGCCGCGCTGATCGGCGTGCCGCCGAAGGCTTCGCCGAGCGCCTGGTTCACGTAGTTGGTGGCGCTCTTGATGTCCTCGGCGCGCGCCGACGCAATGCTGTCGATGCCGCCCGCGTACACCAGCACGCCCTTGGGATCGATGATGAAGAGATGCGGCGTGGTGCGCGCGGCGTAGGCGCGGCCGATCACGCCGTCTTCGTCCATCAGCACGGCCGTGGGCGCGGCCGACTGCTCCTTCATCCAGGCATCGAGTGCGGCCGGTTTCAGGTAGTCGCTGGCGGCGCGCTCGGTCGAGTTGACCGACAGCCAGACCACGCCCTTGTCGGTGGCCGCCTTCTGGGTGGCAGGCATGTTGCCGCTGCCGTAGTGCTTGCGCACGAACGGGCAGCCCGGATTTGTCCATTCGAGCACCACGAACTTGCCGGCGAAATCCGACAGCCGGTGCTGCTTGCCGCTGGTGTCGACGGCGACGAAATCGGGCGCCTTCTGGCCCACGGCCGGCGCGGCCATGGCGTGGGTGCCCATGAGGAAAGTGGCGCCGAGCGCCACCGCGGCGGCCACCACGGCGCGGCGCGAGGCCCGGCTCAGGGCCGCGCGGGCATTGCGCGCGGCACGGTAGGAACGCGAGTCGGAGGATGACGATGAAGGCATGGTCAGCTTGAACTCCCAATCAATATATTCAACAACCGCCACAGCTTAGAGCGGTTTTCTCACCTGCTTGTGACAACCCGTAGAGACTCGGGGTCAAAGCGTCGCCAAGGCCGAGCGTACCTCTTCTTTGCTAAGGATTTCGGTCAGCACCAAGGGCGCCTTGCCCGGCGCCTGCAGCACGTAGACCGGCACGCCGCTGCGCCCAAGCGCGGTCAGCGCGGCGGTGATCGCCGGATCGCGGCGCGTCCAGTCGGCGCGCAGCATGGCGACCTGCCTGGCATCGAACTCGGCCAGGAGCGCCGCATCGGCCAACGTGCTGCGCTTGTTGTACTGGCAGGTCACGCACCAGGCGGCCGTGAAGTCGATGAATACCGGCCGGCCGGCGGCCGCGAGTTCGCTCACGCGCGTCGCAGACCAGGGCTGCCAGCGGTCGCCGGTCGCGGCCACGGCCGGCGCCGCGCTGCGCATCACGTTGCCGCCGATGGCGCCCGCCAGCACCGCGGTGGCCGCGATCAGCAGGCTGGCCACCACGATGCGCGTGCGCCCGCGCAGCGTGAACGCCCAGACGATCGCCGCCAGGCACACCAGGAGGCCGAGCAGCGCGCCCGCGCCGTCGATACCGCTTTGCTGGCCCAGCACCCAGACCAGCCAGGCGACCGTGGCGAACATCGGAAAAGCGAGCAGCCGGCGCAGCGTGTTCATCCACGGTCCGGGTCGCGGCAGCAAGCGCGCCACCGCCGGCACGAAGCCCGCCGCCAGGTAGGGCAGGGCGAGGCCGAAGCCGAGCACCGCGAACATCAGCAGGGCCTGCGTGGCCGGCAGCCCGATCGCGAAGCCCAGCGAGGCGCCCATGAAAGGCGCCGAGCAAGGCGAGGCGATCACCACCGCGAGCACGCCCGACAGGAAGTCGTTGACCACCGGGTGCCGGGCCTGGGCGCCGCACAGCGAAGCCGGCGCCAGCATGCGGAACTCGTAGACGCCCGCGAGGTTGAGCCCGATCAGCGTGAAAAGCGCTGCCAGCACGGCCACCACCGCCGGTGACTGGAGTTGGAAGCCCCAGCCCAGTTCGGCGCCGGCCGCGCGCAGCGCGAGCATCGCGCCGCCCAGCGCCAGGAAGGACAGCATCACGCCGGCCGTGTAGGCGACGGCGGCCATCCGGTGGCCGCTGTGGTCTTCGGCCTGGCGCGTGAAGCCCAGCACCTTGATCGCGAGCACCGGGAACACGCAAGGCATCAGGTTGAGCAGCAGGCCGCCGATCAGCGCGCCCAGCAGCGCGGCGACAAAGTTGCCTGCCGGTTGCGGCAGGGGCGCCGCGGTGTTGGCTTCGAGCGCGGCCTGCAAAGCCGGCGAGACCTCCGCCCGCGGGGCCGTGGCCGGCCAGGTGCCGGCAACCGGCGCTTCGGCGCGCCAGGCAATGGGCTGGCCGGCTTGCCGATCGGCCTCGGCCAGGGCGACCACCACCGGCATCGTCGTCGGGCTGGCGCTGCGCTGATCGGAGAGCGGCACGGTGGCGGTCCAGGCGTCGCCCTGCCAGGCCTGCGTCCAGTCCTTGCCCTGCACGGCCGCCGTGTGGATCACCTCGCCGGTCTCGGGGAAGAACTCCAGGGTCTTGCCGCGCGCCGCCGCCGGCAGGCCTTCGAGGCGGACCTGCAGCTTGTCGCCCTCGATGGCGATCGTGCCCGGCTTCGCGAGCGCGGCCGGCTGGGCGGCCAGAGCGGCGTCGAAGGCGCTCTTGTGCAGTGCGGTCGAGCCCTGCAGCGGCAGCTTGAGCAGGAACTCGCCGTCTTCTGGAATGCATTCCTTGCGGCAAACCAGCCAGGAGGCCTTGAGTTTGATGTCGAGCCCGTTGGCGCCGGCGAGGCTTGCGGCGGGCTTGAAGTCGGACGCCACGGTCAGCGGCACCGGCAGCAGCACCGTGCCTTCGTAGCCGTAGTTGGCCAGGGTGCCGATCGGGATCTTCTTCGGCACCGGCCACGCGATGTCGCCGTTGGAGATGCCGGCCGGCAGCGACCAGGCGAGCTCGGTCGGCAGGCCGGAGTCGCCGGCGTTCTTCCAGTAGGTGTGCCACTCGGGCTGGTGCGTGATCTGCAGGCCGACCCAGACCGGCGCGCCGGCGACGACGCCCTGCGGCGCATGGGCGATCAGTTCCGCCCGCACATGGGGCGTGGTGACGACGGGTCCGACCTTGGTGGAAGCCAGCTGGCCCGCAGCCGGCAGGCAGGCTGCGAGAGTGGCGGCCAGGAAGGCCGCAAGACGAAGGGAGGGGAGAAATGCCATGCCAGTCAGTCGGAGCGCCCGCGCGGGGCGAAGTTCCGGGTGGCCCTCATGCGGCCCACCCCAGCACCACCCTGCGGGTGGTGGCGCTCTTCTTTTCGATCTTGGTCACGATGACCTGGCCGATCTCGCGTGTGTTCGCCACGTGGGTGCCGCCGCAGGGTTGGAAATCGATCTGTTCGGCATCCCCGATCCGGATGGTGCGGACCGTGCCCGTGCCGCGCGGCGGCTGCACGCTCATGCTCTTGACCAGCGCGGGATTGGCGTCGAGCTCGGCATCGGTGATGGCGCTCACGGCCAGCGGATGCCCGGCAGCGACCAGGCGCGCCAGGCCGGTCGTGAGCGCTTCCTTGTCCAGCGGATCGGTCATGTGGAAGTCCAGCCGCGCGTACTCGGGGGTGATCGAGCAGCCGTTGACCGGCTGCGGCACCAGGTGGCACAGCAGGTGGGTCGCGGTGTGGAAGCGCATGAGCTTGTGGCGGCGCTCCCAGTCGATGCGGGCCGTCACGGCATCGTCCGGCTTCAGCGTGCCCAGCAGTTCGGACTGGCCGGGCGCCGGCAGATGGACGATCTCGTCGGTCGCCCGGCCCTCGGCGTCTTTGCCCTTGCGCGTGTCGGCGATCGCCAGTTCGCGCCCGTCGGCCACCAGCAGGTGGCCGCTGTCGCCGGCCTGGCCGCCGCCCTGCGGATAGAACACCGTGCGGTCGAGCACGATGCCGGCTTCGTCGGCGCGCACGACGCGGGCCCGGCATTCGCGCAGGTAGGCGTCGGAGCGGAACAGGTCGTCGGTCATCGCCCGATGGTAGCGGCGCCACCGCGCCGGGGTGCACCCACGCCAGAAAGCGCCCACAACCGACAGCGGGAGCTTGCGCGATCCGGATGATTCGTGGCTGCATGGCCTGTAGTCGCCTGAAGGACATCCGACCCATGAAGCATTCCAAGCTTTCTTCGGCCGCTGCGCTGCTGGCCGCCGTCATGCTGCTCGCGGCTTGCGGGGAAACGGCCAAGCTGCCGCCCGAAGCCGGCATCGGCCCCACGCCGCAACTGCCCGCGCCCAACAAGACGCTGATCCCGACCGTCAACATCGCCCCGGCCACCGGCTGGACCGACACCGCCGGCCCGAGCGTGCCCAGCGGCTTCACCGTGACGGCGCTGGCCCGCGGGCTGGACCATCCGCGCTGGGTCTACCCGCTGCCCAACGGCGACGTGCTGGTGGTCGAGAGCAACAAGCCGCCGAAGCCGGAAGGCGCGAACGGCGGCGGCCTGATGGACATGATCAGGGTCGCGGTGATGGGTCAGATCATGAAGCGCGCCGGTGCCCAAGTGCCGAGCGCCAACCGCATCACCCTGCTGCGCGATGCCGACGGCGACGGCGCGGCGGAGGTGCGCCAGGTGTTCATGCAGAACCTGGTGTCTCCTTTCGGGGTCGCGCTGGTCGGCAACGAGCTCTTAATCGCCAACGCCGACGCGCTGGTCAAGGTGCCCTACACCGAGGGTCAGACCTCGATCACGGCCGCCCCGACCAAGGTGACCGATCTGCCGGCCGGCATCAACCACCACTGGACCAAGAACGTGATCGCCAACCGCGAGGGCACCAAGCTCTACGTAACGGTCGGCTCCAACAGCAACATCGGCGAGAACAGCCTGGCGGCCGAAGAGGGCCGGGCCGCGATCTGGGAGGTCGACGTGAAGAGCGGCGAGAAGCGGTTGTTCGCCACGGGTCTGCGCAATCCCAACGGCATGGCCTGGGAACCGGAGACCAATGTGCTGTGGACGGTGGTGAACGAGCGCGACGAGATCGGCAGCGACCTGGTGCCCGACTACCTGACCTCGGTGAAGGATGGCGCCTTCTACGGCTGGCCCTGGAGTTATTACGGCCGCCATGTCGATGTGCGGGTGACGCCGCCCCGGCCCGAGATGGTGGCCAAGGCCGTGGTGCCCGACTATGCGCTGGGCTCGCACGTCGCAGCGCTGGGCTTGGCCTTCTCCAACCCGCGTGACATGCCGCCCGAGTTCGCCAACGGCGTGTTCATCGGCGAGCACGGCTCGTGGAACCGCAGGCCGCTGTCGGGCTACAAGGTGGTGTTCGTGCCCTTCAGCGGCGGCCGGCCCAGCGGGCCGCCGGTCGATTTCGTCACCGGCTTCCTGAGCGCCGACGAGAAGGCGCAGGGCCGTCCGGTCGGCGTGGCGCTCGACAAGAGCGGCGCGCTGCTGGTGGCCGACGATGTGGGCAACGCCGTCTGGCGCGTCGCGCGAGCGAAGTAGCTGCCTCTAGAAGCCCTGCAGCACCACCTTGCCCTGCGCCTTGCCGCTCTCGATCAGCGCATGGGCGCGGCGCAGGTTCGCCGCATTGATCGTGCCGAAGCTTTCGTTGGCCGTGGTGCGGATGCGGCCCGCATCGACCAGCGCGGCGACTTCGGCCAGCAGCTCGCCCTGGCGCGCGACGTCGGGGGTCTCGAACTTCGAGCGCGTGAACATCGACTCCCAGTGCAGCGAGATCGCCTTGCCCTTGAGCGGCATGGCATCGAACACCGCCATGTCGTCGATCACCGCGAGCTGGCCCTGGGGCTTCAGGCTTTCGACGATCTGCGCGTAGTGCTGCCCGGTCTGCGTCAGGCTGGCGACCATGTCGACTTCGCCGATGCCGTCAGCCTTGAGTTCGCCGGCGAGCGGCTTCGAGTGGTCGATCACCGCGTGTGCGCCCAGCGCCAGGCACCAGGCGCGCGTTTCGGCGCGCGAGGCGGTCGCGATGATGCGCAGCTGCGTGAGCTGGCGCGCCAGCTGGATGAGGATCGAGCCGACGCCGCCGGCGCCGCCGACGATCAGGAGCGTCTGCCCGGCGCCGCCGTTCTTCGGCACCCGGAGCCGGTCGAACAGCAGCTCGTAGGCGGTGATCGTGGTCAGCGGCAGGGCTGCGGCCTGCGCGTCGTCCAGGCTCTTCGGCGCGAGCGCGGCGATGCGTTCGTCCACCACATGCAGTTCGCTGTTGGTGCCGGGCCGGGTGATCGAGCCTGCGTAGTACACGCGGTCGCCCGGCTTGAAGCCTTGGACCGCCGCACCGACGGCCTCGACTGTGCCGGCCGCGTCCCAGCCCAGCACCTTCGTCTCGGCCGCCCCCGGCCGCGCGCCCTTGCGCACCTTGGTGTCGACCGGGTTCACGGAAATCGCCTTCACCCGCACCAGCAGGTCGCGCGCGCCGGGCGTGGGCTCGGGCAGGCTGAGGTCCTCGAGCGAGGCGGGATCGTCGATGGGAAGGGATTGGCGGTAGCCGACGGCTTTCATGGTGTGTCCTTGGAGGAATGGAATCGATGCGGTCGAATGTAGGCATCGCGGCCGGCTTTGATAAGCTGCCCGCAAAGCGCATCAGTTTCAAATGAAAATTGAAAATATCGCGGACCTCCACGTGCTGGTGCACACGGCGCGCGGCGGCACCCTCACGGCGGCGGCGCGCGCGCTGGGCATCACGCCCGCGGCAGCCAGTGCGACCTTGAAGCGGCTCGAGGCACAGCTCGGCGCACGCCTGTTCGAGCGCTCGACCCGCGCGATGCGGCTCACGCCGCAGGGCCAGACGCTGCTCGACTACGCCAGCCGCGCCTTCGAGCTGCTGGCCGAAGGCGAGTCGCTGGTGGCGGCCGATCGCGGCGCGCTGGTCGGCACGGTGCGCGTCGCCGCGCCTTCGGACCTCACGCGCAGTGCGCTTTTGCCCTGGTTCGACGACTTCCTCGATGCGCATCCGGGCCTGCAGCTCGCGCTCTCGGTCGGCGACCGGCCGCTCGACGTCACGCGCGACGAGGTCGACGTGGCGCTGCGCTACGGCGCGCTGGCGGATTCGCGGCTGGTTGCGCGCAAGCTGGCCGATTCGCGTCCAGTGCCGTGCGCTTCGCCCGCCTACCTTCGCCGGCACCCAGCGCCGCAGGTGCCGCAGGACCTGCTGCAGCACAACTGCCTGACCTTCCATCGCAGCGGCCGGCGCCAGCGTGTCTGGCGCTTTGCGCGCAACGGCCAGTGGACCGAGGTGCGCGTCGACGGCGACCGCATCGTCGACGACGCCTCGCTCGCGCGCCAGTGGGCGCTCGCGGGCCGCGGCATCACGCTCAAGTCGGCGCTCGACGTGCAGCAGGACGAGGCCTCGGGTGCGCTGGTGCGGCTTCTGCCCGACTGGGACACCGAGCCCTATCCGCTGCACGCCCTGCTGCCCAGCGGCCGCTTCGTGCCGGCGCGGGTGCGTTCGCTCATCGATTTCCTGGCGGCCAAGTTCGCGGCGCTGCCCTCGCACCACTAAGCTCGCACCACTAAGATTGCCTCATGACTGCCCTTGCCAGCCGCTTCTGGTCTCAACTCACGACACGCGATTTCGCCGCGCTCGATCCGGCCGCGACCGTCGCGGTGCTGCCCCTGGGCGCGACCGAGCAGCACGGCCCGCATCTGCCGCTGGGCGTGGACTCGACCCTGGTCGACGGCATCGTCGCCGCCGCGCTGCCGCTGCTGCCGGCCGAGCTGCCGGTGCTGTTCCTGCCGACCCAGCAGATCGGCCTGAGCCCCGAGCACGCGCGCTTTGCGGGCACGCTCACCCTGTCGGCTGAGACGCTGATCCGGCTCTGGAACGAGATCGGCGCCGGCGTTGCGCGTGCGGGCGTCAGGAAGCTGGTGCTTTTCAATGCGCACGGCGGACACACCGGCGCGATGGACATCGTCGCGCGCGAGCTGCGTGCGGCGCACGGTCTCATCGTCTACAGCGCGAGCTGGTTCAACCTGCCGCTGGGCGATGCGGGCGCGCAGTTCAGCGCCGACGAACACCGTTTCGGCGTGCACGCCGGCGAGATCGAGACCTCGATGATGCTGGCCCTGGCGCCGGGCCAGGTGGCGATGCAGGCGGCGCGCGATTTCGGCTCCAGCTCGCGCCAGCGCGCGGCCGATTACCCGGTGCTCGGCAACGGCAGGAGCGCCAGGCTGGGCTGGGCCATGGAGGACTACAACCCCGCAGGTGCCGCCGGCAACGCCGCCGCGGCGACCGCAGAGAAAGGCCGCGCGGTGATCGACGCCGCGGCGCGCCAGCTCGCGGCACTGCTGGCCGAGGCGTCGCGCCTGCCGCTGTCGACCGCGCACACCGGGCCGTTGGGCTGAACAGCCTCAGCCGGCCACCGCCGGCCCGCCCGGCGCGGCTTCCTTGATCTTGATCGTGCCGTCGGGCCGCTCGCAGGTGCCGATGAGCAAGCCGCTGGCGACCGCATGCGCGCGCAGCGCATCTACCACTTCGTCGCGCCCCGGGCTGGCCGAGAACGCGGGTGTGCTGTCGAGCGCGAAGAGCTGGAAGGCATAGCGGTGCACGCCGTGTCCCGGCGGCGGATCGGGCGGCAGCCAGGCGGCCTGGAGGTAGGAATTGCGGCCGGTGTGAACGCCGGTTCCCTCGTTGCCGGCACTGGCGATCGCGGCCTCGGGCAGGTTGCCGTCCTCCGCCGGAAGGCCGACCACGATCGCATGCACCAGCGGATGGGGCGTCGGCGAATCGGCATCCTCGACCAGCAGCACCAGCGAAGCGGCGCCGGCCGGCACGCCGGTCCATTGCAGGGGCGGCGACAGGCCCTCGCCGTCGGCCGTGTAGCGCGGCGGCAGCGGCGCATGGTCGACGAAGGCCAGGCTGGCGACCGAGATCGAGGCCATGCCCTGGCGCAGCCCCAGGGTGTTGAAGGCGATCTCGTCGAGGCCGGCGCGCACGCCGTGCAGGGCGTGGCCGATGGCTTCGGGAAGCTTTTCGAGCATCCCGTCTGTATAGCTCGCGGGCGGCAGCAGGCGTGTAGGCAGGCTCCGCTATCATGAAACGGCGCTGCGCTCCCGCGGTCGCCTCTTCCCTCCCATTCCAATACCAAGGAAGCGTATGAGCATCGTCTGGACCATCCTGATCGGTTTCGTCGCGGGCCTCGTGGCGCGCGCCATCAAGCCCGGCGACGACTCGGCCGGCTTCATCGTGACCACCCTGATCGGCATCGCCGGCTCGCTGATCGCGACCTACCTCGGGCAGGCGATGGGCTGGTACACCGCGGGCCAGGGGGCCGGCTTCATCGCCTCGGTGGTCGGCGCGATCGTGCTGCTCTTCATCTGGGGCCTCGTCAAACGCAAGTGAGCGTGCCGGGCAGCGATGGCCCGCAAATCCAGGGCGCACCACCATGTCTACGTCGTCGAACTCGACGACCGGGTCTGGAACATCGCCCGCTTCCGGCGCGCCAACCCCGACTATCGGCTCGGCCAGCCCTTCGTCTACGTCGGCATGACGGGGCTGGATCCCGACGTACGCTTCGACAAGCACAAGGCTGGCATCCAGGCCAACGCCTTCGTGCGTGACTATGGGCTCAGGCTGTTGCCGGCCCTTTATGCGGTCTACAACCCGATGCCCTACGAGGCCGCGCGCGAGATGGAGGTCGAACTCGGCATCGCGTTACGCGAAGCCGGCTATGGCGTCTGGCAAGCTTGAAATAAGCTCTCCCCCAGGCTTCGCGCACTTTGTGTCGCTACGCCAACCCCCTCAACCGGGGGGGCAACACCAGCGGCCCGGCAAAGCCGGTTCCGCGGTGTTCCTGGAAGGGAGCTCGGGAACGCTTTGACGTGCAACGACAGGAGGCGCTATGGACGGTACGGCCTGCATCGTGATGACCACCGCCAGCACCGAGGACGAGGCGGAAGCGCTCGCCGCCGCGATCGTCGAGGCGGGCCTCGCGGCCTGCGTGCAGGTGCAGCGCGTGCGCAGCTTCTATGTCTGGCGGGGCACGCTGCACCGCGAGCCCGAATGGCTGCTTTTCATCAAGACCCTCGCCGCGCGCTATGTGGTGCTGGAAGCCTTCATCCGGGAACGCCACAGCTACGAAATGCCGGAGATCGTGCAGCTGCCGATCACGGCCGGGTCCGCGGACTACCTGCGCTGGCTCGCTGACGGCAGCGCGGGCGTCGCTCAGGCGTAGGTCACCCAGTCCGCCCAGGCCGGGCCGTCGAGGTGCGGCAGCGTGTTGTAGGTCACCAGCATGTGGCGCTTGGGCGTGAAGGCGAATTCGGTGACGGCGGTGTTGCGGATGCGCAGGTTCAGCTCGATGGTGGTCTCGGGGCTGGTGCCCAGCACGTGACCGACCGCGGTGCTGATCGGGCCGCCGCTCGACACCACGAGGACCCGGGCGCCGTGGTGCTTGCCGCGCACGTGGTCCAGCGCGCTCGTCACCCCGGCCAGGAAGTCGACGTAGCTCGGCATCCCGGCCGGTGCCGTCCGGCCCTGCATCCAGGCACCCAGCCCGTCGCGCAGCAGCCGGAAGTGGTGGCGGTACTTCTCGGGTGAATCGGGCTTCTCGAGCTTCTCGGGATGGATGGTCGCAATGACCGCTTCGGCGTCGTACTCGTCGAGTCCCGGCCAGGGCAGCACGTCGTCGCGCGCGAGGCCCAATCCTTCGGCGATGCCTTCCCAGGTCTGGCGATGGCGTTTCAGGGTGCCGGTGATGACGGCATCGAACTGCATGCCGCGTTCGCGCCAGTACTCGCCCAGGCGCCGCGACTGCCGGTGGCCCAGTTCGCTCAGCTGGTCGTAGTCGGCCGCGCCGAAGCTGGCTTGTCCGTGGCGTACGAGATAGAGGGTTCCCATGCGCGGAATTCTGCCGGCGCGCGCCGGAAAAGCGGGTCACTGCTGCGACCTTTCTGCGCTGGACGGGTGGGTGATGGGCGCTGAAGTGTGAACTTTTTCATACAAATCATGTAATGAGTTGAATCACAAAGTTCTCATTCTGTAAGAATGCAAACTTTCGTTAACAACGATCGAGAGCCGCCGGTCCAGGGACGCCGCTTTCATAACAAGAGGACAGCAGAGCATGAACAAGTCATATCGGAGCGTCTGGAATCCCGCACTCGGGGCATGGGTCGCGGTGTCGGAGATCACGGCCGCATGCGGCAAGCGCTCCGGCGGCCTGGGCAGCCTGCTGGTCGCGGCGGGCCTGAGCGTCCTGGCGGCATCCGGCGCCGCGCAGACCGTCGACTACAACGACGGCGACAACCTGGCGGCTGCGATCGACACGACGCTGTCGGACGTGACCCTCAACAGCCTCGGTGCGGGCACGGCCACGCAGAGCGGTGTCGTCAGCGGTACCAACGGCATCGTCAAGACCGGCGCCGGCATCATCGTCCTGGGCGCTTCCAACACGTACCAGGGCACCACGACGATCAATGCGGGCGCCTTGCAGGTGAATTCCGATGCCAACCTCGGCACCGGCGGAGCCATCGCTTTCGGTGGCGGCACGCTGCGCCTGGGCGCCGACAACTTCTCGAGCGGCCGCGCGATCGTGCTCGGCGCCGCCGGCGGCACCGTCGATGTGGCCGGCACCCAAACCAATACGCTGAGCGGCCAGATCACGGGCAGCGGCGTGCTCACGCTGCGCAACACCGGCACCAATGCGCTAGGCAGCGAGACCCAGCGCCTGAGCATCGACAACGCCGCGAACAACTACACGGGCGGAACCGTCCTGCAGGGCAACGGGACGGCCGGCCGCCTCAATGTCTGGACGCACACGACGGGCTCCTTCGGCAGCGGCCCGATCGCCATCCTCGAGAACGCCGAGTTGCGCTTCCAGGACGCCACCGCGAGCGCCGGCAACCTTGCCATCACGGTGCCGGTCGGCGTCAACACCAACGTCAACGGCAGCAACAGCGGCCTCCAGTTCCAGAACGGCGCGAACGCCGGCACGGCGACGATCACCAACAACGGTGCAGGCACCTATGTGCTGTTCGGCGGCGGAGGAGCCAGCGCGCAGCAGGCGACCCTCAACAACAACGGCGGCCGGCTGATCTTCCAAGAGAACAGCAACGGCGGCACCGCGACCCTCAACAACGGCGGCACGCTCCAGATGGCGAACACGGCGGACCTGAGCGGTGCCACCGTCGTCAATACCGGCCAGGTCTACGTCAACGACATCAGCGCGCCGGCGGCGGCGATAGGTTCCCTGTCGGGCTCGGGCAGTGTCGTACTCGGCACCGCCACGCTGCAAGTGGGGGCGCTGAACAAGAACGACACCATCAGCGGGGTGATCTCGAACACGGGCCCGGGCTCGCAGGACAAGAACGGGTCGCTCTACATCAATCCCGTGATGCTCGGCAACGGCGCCGTGGTCAAGGTCGGCGCCGGCACCCTGACGCTGACGGGCGACAACACCTACACCGGCGGCACCACCATCAGCGGCGGTGCCCTGCAGCTGGGGGCGGGCACCGCCAGCGGCAGCGTGCAAGGCAACATCGCCATCGGCAGCGGCGCTTCGCTGATCGTCAACCGCTCGGACAACATCACGCTGACCAACGCGCTCAGCGGCAGTGGCTCGCTGGCGCAGAGCGGCCCCGGCACCACGACCATCGGCACGGCCAACACCTACAGCGGCGGCACCACGCTCAATGCCGGCGGGCTCACCATCACGGCCGTTGGCGCGCTGGGCACTGGCGCCGTGACGATCAACGGCGGCACTTTCGGCACGCAGGTCCAGCTGGACAACGCGGTCGTCGTGAACAACAGCTTCAATGTCGCGCCGGTCGCCTCCTCCACCTGGACCGGCCCGGTGACGCTGAATGCAGACGCCACGCTGACCCACGTCGCGCCGCTGGGCTCAATCGTGTTCGCGGGCAGCATCGGCGGTGCGCACGGCATCACGCTCGACGGGGTCGGCGGCGGCTGGAGCGGCTACGCGTACAACGCCGTCAATACCTACAGCGGCACGACCACGGTGCAGGGCAACGCCAACCTGCTGCTGGCAGCCGCGGGCACCGTGCCGGGCGACCTCGTCGTCAACGGCAACGGCAGCGTGCTCGTGAACGGCAACGGCCGCCTGGCGCCGACCGCGAACCTCACGGTCAATTCCACCGGCAATGTCGTCGCGGGGCAGCCCGTGTCCGGCGTCGAATTGCTCAACGCGACCCAGACCATCGCCCAGCTGAACGGCAGCGGCACGGTCGGGCTGAACGGCAGTGAGCTGACGGTCGGCGCCGGCAATTTCAGCGGCGCGATGTCGAACGGCGTCTTCATGCCAGGGCCGCCCCCCGGCGCTGGTTCGCTGGTCAAGGCCGGCACCGGCACCCTGACGCTCTCAGGCGCCAACACCTACACCGGCAGCACCACCGTCAGCGGCGGCACCTTGCGTGCCGGCGCGACCAACACCCTGAGCGCCGTGTCGGCGCACAGCGTGGCAGCCGGCGCCACGCTCGACCTGGCGGGCTTCAGCCAGAGCATGGCCGCGCTCAACAACGATGGCACCGTCTCGCTGGTCGGCGCCACGCCCGGAACCACGCTGACGGTGAACGGCCCCTACGTCGGCAACAACGCCACCTTGCGCCTGGGCACCATGCTCGGCGCCAGCGGCCCGTCCGACCGGCTGGTGCTCGACGGCGCCACCGCCGTCGCCAGCGGCAGCACCACCTTGCAGATCACCAACCTCGGCGGCCTCGGCGGCCAGACCGTGGGCAGCGGCATCGAGGTGATCACCGCGCTGAACGGCGCCACCACCACGGCGCAGACGACCAAGAGCGCCTTTGCGCTCGGCGGAGCGGGCCACGTCGATGCCGGCGCCTTCGAGTACCGCCTGTACGCCGCCGATGCGAGCGGCGCCGGGGAGAACTGGTATCTGCGCTCGGAAGTGATTCCGCCGCCCCCTCCGCCCCCGCCACCGCCCCCGCCGCCTCCCGGCCCGCCGGCGCCTCCGGCTCCACCTGCGCCTCCGGCTCCGCCGGCTCCCCCGGCGCCACCCGCTCCGGCGCCCGCGCCGGTACCGGTCACGGCCTACCGCGCCGAGGCCCCGATGCTCGCGGCCCTGCCGTCGCAGCTGCGCCGCACCGACCTCGCGATGATCGGCAGCCTGCGCAGCCGCCTCGGCGACGACGACGTGAGCGGTCGTGCGGTAGCCAGCCTGACGCCGGTGGAAGGTGCGCTCTCGGCCGAGCGCCGCGCCTGGGCACGCGCCGTCTACAGCGATGTCGACATCCGCCAGTCGGGCGTCGTCAGTCCCTCGACGCAGGGCCACGTCGCCGGCGTCCAGGCGGGCACCGATCTCTACGTCTCACAGCTCGGGGATTGGCACGCCGGCGTGTATGTCGGCACGCTCGACGGCGATGCCGACCTGAGCGGCTTCGCCAGCGGCGTCTATCGCCCGGTCGGCAGTACCGATCTGCGCGCCCGCTACCTCGGCGCCTACGCCTCGTATGCCAACGCGACCGGCTTCTACGTCGACACCGTGCTGCAGTACGGCTCGCATCGCTACACCATCCGTCCGCTCGGCGGCCTCGCGGCCTCGGGCAAGGGCAACAGCCTGACGGCCTCGGTCGAAGTCGGCCAGGCCTTTGCGCTCGGCGGCGGCTGGACGATCGAGCCGCAGGCGCAGCTGAGCTACCGCAAGGCGCGTGTCGACGACCTGGCGATCGCAGGCGCCCTGGTGCAGCAGGACGATTCCGGCAACTGGACCGCCGGCCTCGGCGTGCGCGTGAAGGGGGACATTTCCACCGCGGCCGGGCGGCTGCAGCCCTATGCACGCGTCGGCGTGGTTCGCGGCAGCGGCGGCAGCGATGTCGCGCGCTTCGTCAACGGCCCTTTCGTCACGCCCATCGGCAGCACGGGCAACTACACCTCGGTGGAACTGGCGGGCGGCGCCACGCTGTCGCTGAGCAAGACCGTGAGCCTGTACGGCGAAGTCGGCAAGGTCTTCAGCGCCGGCGGCGACACCAAGGTGAAATCGTCGATCCAGGGCGCGATCGGCGTGCGCGTGCGCTGGTAGCAAAGAAAACGCGGCGGGTGGAACTCGCGTGCGCTGGGCGGCTCGTACCGCCATGCGTGTCCTGACCACCTCCCCCGGTTCTCTTCCCCGGCGCACGGTCGCCGCCGCGCTGGTCGCAGCGCCCGCCCTCTGGCTCGGCGCGCGCGCGCAGCCGCAGGCGGCGCGCCTCGCCACGCCGTCGCAGACCGAAGGGCCGTTCTACCCCGTGCGCCTGCCGCAGGACGTGGACAACGACCTGCTGCGCAACGGCACGCTGAACTACCGCAGCGGCCAGCCGGCCTGGGTCGAGGGCAGCGTGACCGACCTGGCCGGCCGGCCGCTGCGTGGCGCCCAGGTCGAGATCTGGCAGTGCGACCAGGACGGCCACTATCACCACCCCGGCGACGGCGACCGCGCCGATGCCGCGTTCCAGGGCTTCGGCCGAGTGGCGGTCGATGCCGACGGCCGCTATCGCTTTCGCACCATCCGGCCCGTGGCCTACAGCGGCCGCACGCCCCACATCCATGTGAAGGTGAAGTTGGGCGCACGCGAGTTGCTGACGACGCAGCTCTATGTGGAGGGCGACCCCGGGAACGCGCGCGACTTCCTCTGGCGCAACCTGCCGGAGGCCTCGCGTGCCGCGATCACCGTGCCTTTCGAGCCGGCGGCGGATGGCGTGCGGGCGCGTTTTCCGATCGTCATCGCGGCCTGAGGCGGGCCGCTCTCAACGCTGCGACAGCACCTCGGCGAACATCGCGGCATCGACGTTGCCACCGGTCAGCGCAATGCCGACCGTCTTGCCCTGCCAGCGCGAGCGCTGCTGCATCGCGGCCGCCAAGGCCGCCGCGCCCGCGCCTTCGGCCACGTTGTGGGTGTCGGTGAACAGCGTGCGCATCGCCGCGGCCACTTCCTCGTCGCTCACCGCGACCACCTCGTCGGCTTCGCGCCGGATCACTGCCAGCGCCTCCGGCACCGGCGTGCGGCAGGCCATGCCGTCGGCCAGCCTTGTGCTGACGGGCGCTTCGATCGCCCGGCCGGCACGGAACGAATCGAGATACGCGGTCGCATGCGCCGACACCACGCCGACGAGCCGCGTCTTGACGCCGCAATGCGCACGCGCCGCCGCCGCGGCCGCGAAGCCGGAGCCCAGTCCGATCGGCACGAACAGCACCTCGGGCGGCGCATCGGCCAGCGCTTCGAAGAATTCCACATAGGCGGTCGCGACGCCGCGCACCAGCTCGCGGTGGAAGGAGGGCACGCGGTGCAGCCCGTCGCGCTCGGCCAGGTGCGCGGCATGCTCGCTCGCGGTCTGGAACTCGTCGCCGTGCTCGACCAGCGTGACGCCGAGCGCGCGCATGGCCGCGTTCTTCTCGACCGAGTTGCCGTGCGGCACCACGATGGTCGCCGCCAGGCCGTGGCGCCGCGCGGCGAAGCCGACCGACTGGCCGTGGTTGCCGCGCGTGGCGCTGATCACATGGCGCACCCCGGGCTCGTCGCGCGCCAGTGTCTCGAAGTAGGTGAGCCCGCCGCGCAGCTTGAAGGCGCCGGCCGGCGTGTGGTTTTCATGCTTGGTCCACACCGTGCAGCCCAGGCGCCCGGCCAGCAGCGGCCAGGCATACTGCGGCGTCGGCGGCATCGCCGCGTAGACGGTGCGGCGCGCGGCGGCGATCTCTTCGCGTGTGAATCGCATCGGCTACTTGCGTTCCGGCAGCGCGATGCGCACCGCGAGCGCGGCCAGCACGCTGCCCATCACATAGCGCTGGGCGCGCAGCCAGCCTTCGCTTCGCGACAGGAAGGCCGTCAGGCGCGCGGCACTCAGCACCAGCAGCACGTTGACGGCACCGCTGACGCCGATCTGCACCGCGCCCAGCATCAGGCTCTGCAGCAGCACCGAGCCGCGCTCGGGATGCAGGAACTGCGGGAAGAAGGAGAGGTAGAACATCGCCACCTTGGGGTTCAGCAGGTTGGTGACGAAGCCCATGCTGAAGAGCTTGGCCGGCGGATCGTCGGGCAGCAGCCGGGCCTCGAAAGGCGCGCTGCCGCCCGGCTTGACCGCCTGCCAGGCAAGCCACATCAGGTAGGCCGCGCCGGCCAAACGGATGGCGTCGAAGGCGAAGGGCACGGCGATCAGCAGCGCCGTCAGCCCCAGCGCCGCGGCCATCAGGTGCACCACGAAGCCCAGCAGCACGCCGGCCAGCGACATCAGTCCGGCCGCGCGGCCCTGGCACAGCGCGCGCGAGACGCAATAGATCATGTTCGGGCCGGGCGTCAGCACCAGCACCAGCGCGGCGAGCGCGAACAAGGCGAGTTCGGTGAAGCTCATCGGCATGTCAGATCCCCTCGGAGTCGAGCGTGACGGTGCCGCGCGGCGTATCAAACACCGCGCGGAGCTTGGGCGCGCCGGTGCTCACCGGCACGTTCGAAAGCCCGATGGCTTCCATCGCCGCGTCCAGGTCGCCGGCGCGCGGATGCGCGACGGTCAGCGAACGCAGCCTGACGCCGGAATCGGCCATGCTGTCGCTCGGATGCACCGGGCCCCATTCGATCAGCGTGGGCAGCGTGCCGTACATCAGGCGTTGGCCGTCGTCGCGCACCGTGATCTGCCATGCGAGCCGGCCGGCCGGCGTCTCGCGCGAGGCTTCGAGCACGCGGCCGCGGTCGATGCGCTGCCGCGCCAGGGCCTGCACGGCCGCGCCGGCATCGGGCACCTCGGCCACGAAGTGCACCAGCCGCGGCCCGCCGCGTGCCAGGCCGGCCTGCAGCTCGGCATCGTCGAGGTCGAACCAGCGATGGGTGCCGGCGGCCCGCGTCGGCCTGGCCTTGGGGTCGATCGCGATGATCTCGAGATAGGCGCGCGGGAATTCGACGGTTGCGATCTTCATCAGGCGGTTGTGTGTGCCCATCAGCGGATGCGCGCCGCCTGGGCCGGGCGCGATGCCGAAGGTGGCTTCGCACCACTGGACGCCTTCGTCGAGGTCGCCGGCGGCGATCACAAGGTGGTCGATGCGCGCTTGCACGAGGCCTCCTAGAGCGTGACCTTGCCGTCGATGCAGGTGACCGAGTCGCCGCCGATCCAGACCTGGCTTTCCGCGTCGCGCGACACATGGACGCGTCCTGCGCGGCCCAGGCACTGGCCTTGCGCCGCGAGGTAGCGTTCGGGCAGGTGCCCATCGGCGATCAGCCATTGCGCGAGGCTGGCGTTGAGGCTGCCCGTGACCGGATCTTCCTCGACGCCGATCGGCGCCGCGAAGGCGCGCACCTCGAGGCCGATGCCTTCGTCGTTCGAGCGCGCGAAGGCGCGCGCCTCGCGGTTGGAACGCGAGATCAGGGGCGAGGCTGCATCGTCTTCCGCCGCAGGGACGCCCGCCACGCCGACCTTCTGGCCGAGCTCCTTGAGCATGCGGTGGTCGGGCTTGAGCGCGAGCACGGTGTCCGCGTCGTCGAGCAGCAGGCCCAGCCACACCGGACCGTTGTCGAGCAGCTGCGCAGCCACGATCTGCTGCGACTTGAGGCCCAGCGCGGCGGCCACCTTGGCCAGCAGCGAGGGGCTCGGCGCGCTGCGCCTGAGCGGCGGCGCGGCGAAAACGAGGCGTTCGCCCTCGTGCCGGATCGGCACCAGGCCCGCGGCGCACTGCTGGACGATGCGGCCTGCCGCCTTGGG
Source organism: Variovorax sp. LjRoot175 (assembly GCF_964253805.1). Classification (NCBI taxonomy): domain Bacteria; kingdom Pseudomonadati; phylum Pseudomonadota; class Betaproteobacteria; order Burkholderiales; family Comamonadaceae; genus Variovorax; species Variovorax sp. LjRoot175. The sequence continues at coordinate 859,833 of NZ_CAXURY020000001.1, forward strand.
CCGGCCGCCGGCCTGCAGCCAGGCATGGCAGCTTCCCAGCGTCGGGTGGCCGGCAAAGGGCAGCTCGCCGCCCGGCGTGAAGATGCGCACGCGGTAGTCGGCCGACGGTTCGCTGGGCGGCAGCAGGAAGGTGGTCTCTGAAAGGTTGGTCCACTTCGCGAAGCTCTGCATCGCGGCATCGTCGAGGCCAGTGGCGTCGAGCACCACCGCGAGGGGATTGCCGAGATAGGGCTTCGCCGTGAAGACGTCGACTTGCTTGAAGGGGCGGGTTTTCATGAGCTTCATTCCAGTGCGAGGTCGAGCACGCCGCGTGCGCCGGCGCGGCTGCGCAGATCGGCGAACCAGCGCTCGACATGCGGCCAGGCGGGCCGCGTGTATTCGGTCTGCGGCAGGCCGAACCAGCGGTGCGCTTCACAGCCCACCGGGATGTCGGCCATCGTGAATGCATCGCCGAGCATGAAGGCGCGCGTGGCGAGGTGCGCGTCGAGCAGCGCGAACAGCGGCTCGGTGGCATGCACCGAATGCGCGATCACGGCCGGGTCGCGCTGGCCCGAAGGCACGCGGACCCACTGCCTGAAGGCACCGGCGCTCACCGGATTCAGCGTGGTCTGCTGCCAGTCCATCCAGCGCTCGGCGTCGAAGCGTGCGGCCAGCGGCTCGGGATAGAGCTTGCCGGGCGAGTGCTTGGCGCAGAGGTAGCGCACGATCACGTTCGATTCCCAGAGCGTGACGCGGCCCTCGCCCTCACCGTCGTCGATGGCCGGCACCAGCGCGTTCGGATTGAGCCTCAGGTATTCGGGCGTCTGGACGATGCCGAACTTGCCGCCGGCCTCGGTGCGCTGGAAATCGAGCCCGATCTCCTGCGCGCACCACACCACCTTGCGGACGTTGATGGAGCTGATGCGCCCCCAGATATTGAGCATGGTCAGAATCCCTTCGAGGGGCGGTCGATCAAGAGAAGACGAACGGCCAGCGCGATCATCACCGTGGCGAGCAGGCCGCGCTGGAAGCCGGCGGCGCCGCGCCGGCGCTGCAGCCAGCGGCCGATCTGTCCGCTGCAGGCACCCAGCACGGTGTTGAAGACGAGCCCGGCCAGCGAGAGCGCGACACCCAGCATCACCAGCTGCATCGGCACGCTGCCGCGCGCCGGGTCGACGAACTGCGGCAGGAAGACCATGAAGAACAGCAGCGCCTTCGGATTCACCAGGTTGTTGAGCCAGGCCATGCGCAGCACGCGCGCGAAGCCGGCGCGATCGGCGTGCGCCTGCAGGCGTGCATCGCCCGAGCGGAGCGCCTGCCAGGCGAGCCACAGCAGGTAGAGCGCGCCCGCATAGCGCAGCAGGTCGAAGGAGGGCGGCCATGCCGCCACCAGCGCGGTGACGCCGGTCGCGGCGCACAGGGTGTGGACCAGGTCCGCCGCCGCGATGCCGAGCCCGGCCGCGAAGCCGGCGCGCGGCCCCAGTGCGACGCCGTGGGAGAGCACGAAAGCCATGTTGGGCCCGGGCGAGAGGAACAGCGCCAGCACCGCCACCAGGAAGAGCGAGAGGGTCGCGAGGTCGATCATGGCGTGCGCGTCTCGAGGTAGGGCGTGATGTTCTTCATGGCGCGCGCGACATAGGCTTCTTTTTCGCCCACCGGCGCGACGTAGTGGAGCGCATCGGCCGCGGCCTCGGGGCCCTCGGTGCGCGCGATGATCCACGCAGCGAGATAGGGCGACGCGAGGCAGCCGCCCGCGGTCGCCACGTTGCCGGCCGCGAAGAAGGGCTGGTTCAGCACCTCGATGCCGGCCTCCTGCACCCAGGGCTTGGTCGTCAGGTCGGTGCAGGCCGGCACGGCGCCCAGCAGGCCCAGCTTGGCCAGCAGCAAGGTGCCCGAGCACTGCGCGCCGATCAGCTGGCGCGACGGGTCGAGCGTGAGCGCCGAGAGGATGGCCGGATCGGCCGCGATCTCGCGCGTTCGGATGCCGCTGCCGACGATCACGGCCTCGGCCTCGCAGGCATCCGCCAGGGATGCGCTGAGCTTCACCGTCACGCCGTTCATGGACGTGACCGAGGCGCTCGGCCCGGCCAGGCTGACGCGCCAGCCCGGCTTCTTGATCCGGTTGAGGACGCCGAGCGCGATCAGCGAGTCGAGCTCGTTGAACCCTTCGAAGGTGAGGATGGCGATGTGCATCGTCGTGCCTTGATTCGATGCCCGTTACACGGGACTGGCGGCGAGTTGGCGCTCGACCTCGGCAGCCGCGTTGTGCGCCAGCTGCTCGCGCACGGCCTCGCCCAGCGCGGTGATCGCGGTGTCGATCTCCTCGACGCTCGCGGTCACGAAGGACAGGCGCAGCGTACGCGGATCGCTGGCTCCCGCATAGAAGGGCGCGCCCGGCACGAAGGCCACGCCGCGTTCCACCGCCTTCGGCAGCAGCGCCACCGCGTCCATGCCCTCGGGCAGGCGCAGCCACAGGAACATGCCGCCGGCCGGCTTGTTGAACTCCACGCCCAGGCCCTTCATCTCGCGCGCCAGTGCGGTCAGCATCGCATCGCGCTGGCGCTTGTAGAGCGCGCGGATGGTCGGCACGTGGCGATCGAGGAAGCCCTCTTTCATCACTTCGGCCACCATGCGCTGGTTGAAGCCGGGGCTGTGCAGGTCGGCCGCCTGCTTGGCCTGCAGCAGCTTCGGGAAGATGGCCTTGGGCGCCACCATGAAGCCCAGCCGCAGGCCCGGCGCCAGCACCTTCGAGAAGGAGCCGAGGTAGACGCAGCCTTCGGGGTTGCGCGCGGTCAGCGGCAACGGCGGGGCTTCGTCGAACCAGAGGTCGCCGTAGGGGTTGTCCTCGACGATCGGAAGCCCGGCCTTCGCGGCCGCGGCCGATACTGCGGCACGGCGCTCCTCGGTCATCGTGCGGCCGGTGGGGTTCTGGAAGTTGGGCAGCAGGTAGACGAAACGCGTCCTTCGCTTTTGCCACGAGGTCGTCGACCGACACGCCCTCGTCGTCGCTGGCCACGCTCACGGGCTCGGGCTCCATCGGCGAGAAAGCCTGTAGCGCGCCCAGGTAGGTGGGCGTCTCGACCAGCACGCGGCTGCCCGGATCGAGCAGCACCTTGGCGATCAGGTCCAGGCCCTGCTGCGAGCCGGTAGTGATCAGCACCTGCGCCGGATCGACCGGCCAGGGCAGCATCGCCGCGACCGCTTCGCGCAGCGGGGCGTAGCCTTCGCTGGCGGCGTACTGCAGCGCGGCCTGGCCGTCCTTGTGCAGCACTTCGGCGCAGGCCTCGGCGAAGGCGCTGATCGGGAAGGTCTTGGGCGAGGGCAGGCCGCCGGCCAGGCTGATGATGCCGGGGCGCTCGGTGACCTTGAGGATTTCACGGATCACCGAAGGGTTCATCTTTTCGGCGCGGGCGGCGAGTTTCCAGTTCATGTCGTTTCCTTGGATGTGCGAGTCGTTATCGTGATGCCGCTGCGAGCACGGCGGGCGTGCGCGGTTGCGAGAGCTTCTTGCCGGCCACCACGGTGGCCACCACCGCCCCCGCGAAGCCGAGGGTGACGATGTCGATCGGCTCGCCGAGCAGCGGCACCGCGGCGAGGATCGAGAGAAAGGGTTGCAGCAGCTGGGTCTGGCTCACGCGCAGCGCACCGCCCATCGCGAGGCCGCGGTACCAGGCGAAGAAGCCCATCCACATCGAGAATACGCCGACGTAGACGAAGCCGATCCAGGCCGAGACGGCCACCGGCTGCTCGGGCCACAACCACAGCGTGCCCGGCAGCGTGACGGGCAGCGCCATCACGCAGACCCAGCAGATCACGCGCTCCGCGCCCAGGGCTGTAGTGACCTGCGCGCCGTAGATATAGCCCAGCGAGGCGGCAAACACCGCGCCGACCAGCAACAGGTCGCCCCAGGCGAAGCCGAAGGCGGCGCCCTGGTCGCCCGCGCGCAGCACGGAGAACACGATCACCAGCGCGCTGCCTGCCAGCGCGCAGAGCCAGAAGCCGAGCCGCGCGCGCTGGTGCAGCACCCAGGCCGCGCAGGCTGCCGTGACCAGCGGCAGCAACGCCGTGACCACCGCCGCATGGCTCGCGCTGACCACGCGCAGCGCATAGGCCAGCAGCAGCGGGTAGCCGATCGCGTTGCCCAGCACGGCCATGCCGAGCGGCTTCCACTGATGGCGCTGCGGCAAGGGTGGCCGCGTGACGAGCAGGAAGATCGCCGACAGCACGCCGGCCAGCGCCGCGCGGCCCAGCGTCACGAACCAGGGCGAGAGCTGCGGCGCGTCCTGCGTGCCGGTGGCGAGCCGCGTCATCGGCAGCGTGACCGCGAAGAAGGCGACGCCCAGCACGCCGAGCCACATGCCCAGAGTCTCGCCCTTGATCTTCATACGCTCGCCATCCACCAGGCCGTGAGCACCAGCACGGCGGCCATGGCGCGGTTGAACCAGAGCAGCCGCTTTCCCTGGGCCAGCCAGTTGCGCAGCAGCGCGCCGGCCAGCGCATAGATGAAGTTGCTGGTGAAGGCATAGACCAGCATCACCGGCGCCACGATCGCAAGACGCTGCAGCGCATCGGCATGGCCGGCGATCCAGCCCGCCACCAGCGTCAGCGCCAGCAGCCAGGCCTTGATGTTGAGGAACTGCAGCAGCACGCCCTGCTTGAAGCCGACCGAGAGGCGCCGGCCGTCGGCCTGGCCCATCGTCGCGCTGCCGCTGAGTTTCCACGCGAGCCACAGCAGATAGGCGACGCCGAGCGCCTTGATGGCCCAGCGCAGCGACGGCGCGGCGAGCACCAGCGCGCCGATGCCGGCCGCGCACAGCAACAGCAGCAGGGTCCAACCCACCGGTACTGCAAAGACGAAACGCATCGCGCGCGGCAGGCCGCCGTTGGCGGCGAGCGTGGTCGACAGCGTGGTGTTCGGTCCGGGCGAGAAGCTCATCGCCGTGGCCAACACCAGCAGCGCGGTGAATTCTTGCCAGTTCATGGGACACACTCTAAACTGAGGACCATTACAGTACCGATACAGATCGCCGGACAAGAGCCGAGCCTGTATCGGTCCAACGATCGACACAGAACACAGACGCGCATGCTGACACGGACCTCGACCCAGTCGCTGACGGAGCAACTCGCCGACCGTTTTTCCGAGCGCATTCGCACGCGCCTGCTGGCGCCCGGCGCGCGCCTGCCCTCGGTGCGCGAGTGCGCGCGACAACAGGGCGTGAGCCCGCACACGGTGGTCGCGGCCTATGACCAGTTGCTCGCGCAGGGCCTGGTCGAAGCCCGGCGCCAGCGTGGCTTCTATGTGCGCGACTCGATCGCGGCACAGGCCGGGCCGGCCTTGTCGACCATGGGCCCGATCTCGGAGGAGCCCGCCGCCAAGCCCGTGCCCGCCGATGCGAGCACCCTCATCCGCGGGATGTTCCATCGTCCCAGCGACAAGCCGCAGCCTGGCATGGGCGTGTTCCCGTCCGAATGGCTGGACTCGCCCTTCACGGCCGCTGCGGTGCGCCGCGTGACGAGCACCCGGGCGCTCAAGGATTTTTCGCTGCAGTACGGCGAGCCCGCGGGCGACAGCGGCCTGCGCCGCAGCCTGGCGACCAAGCTGGCGAACATCAACGTGCCGGCCGGGCCGGAACAGATCGTGACCACCGTCGGGGCGACGCACGCGCTCGACATCGTGAGCCGCACGCTGCTGCGCGCCGGCGACGCGGTGATGGTCGAGGAGCCCGGCTGGGCGCTGGAATTCGCGCGGCTCGAGGCGCTCGGCATGCGCATCCTGCCCGTGCCGCGCAAGGCCGAAGGGCCGGATCTCGAAGTGATGGAGCGTTACTGCGATGCTGGGAACGGCCACCAGCCCAAGCTCTTCGTGAGCGTGAGCGTGCTGCACAACCCGACCGGCTACAGCCTCACCCCGGGCAGCGCGCACCGCGTGCTGCAGCTGGCGAACAAGCACAACTTCCACATCGTCGAGGACGACACCTACAGCCATCTCGCGCCCGAGCATGCCACCCGGCTCAGCGCGCTCGACGGACTACAGCGCACCATCTACGTGAGCGGCTTCGCGAAGATCCTGGCGCCCAACTGGCGTATCGGCTTTCTCGCTGCCTCGCCGGCCTTGGTGGGGCGCATGCTCGAAACCAAGCTGCTCACGACCTTGACCACGCCCTCGCTGTTCGAGCGCGCGCTGGCGTGGTGTATCGACCAGGGGCAGTTGCGCCGGCATGCCGAGCGCATCCGGCTGCGGCTCGACGGCGCACGTGGACGTACTGTCAAGCTGGCGCTCGCAGCCGGCTGCACGCTGGCCTCGGAGCCGGCGGGGCTGTTCGGCTGGGTCGACACCGATGTCGACACCGATGCGCTGACCCAGCGCATGCTCGACGAGGGCTATCTGCTGGCGCCGGGCTCGCTGTTCCATGCGCGGCGTCCGCCGAGCACCCTGATGCGGATCAACTTCGCGACGGCGCAGGACGCGACTTTTTGGAAGGTGTTCGCGCGGGTGAAGACGCAGCTCTGAAGCCGGGCGCCTCAGAGTAGCCGGTCCGGCGCGAACGGGCCGAACAGCTTCAACAACAGCCGCAAGCCGACACTGGCGTCGGGCTCGGTGGCGCTGTCCTTCAGTCCGCTGTTCTGCGGGGCGCGCCATACGAGGCCGTTGTCGCCGCGCTCCACATGCCATGCGCCGTCGCGCATGGCAATCTCGATCTGGCCACTCGCGACGCGGCAGAGTTCGTCGCTGCGGATCAGGAGCGCGATCTCGGTGTTCTGCAGTTGCGAGCGCAGATCGAGGTTCATCGAACCGACCACCAGCAGCCGGCCGTCCATCACCAGGGCCTTGGAATGCAGCATCGAGCGTGATTCGCCAGGCTCGCTGCCGCCCGCGGAGCCGAAAGCACTGCCGAGCCCAGCCTGTTCGCTGCGCATCTCGTACAGGCCGACGCCCATCGACAGCAGCTCTTCGCGGTGCCGCGCATAGCCCACATGGGCGACCGGCGCATCGTTGGAAGCCAGCGAGTTCGTCAGCACGCGGATCCGGACGCCGCGCGCGAGTGCCGCCGCGAAAGCCTGCTTCATGTCCTGCCCAGGCACGAAGTAGGGCGAGATGATGAGTAGCTCGCTCTTCGCCTGGCCGATCAGCTGCAGCAGGCCCTCGACCACCGTTTCGCCGTCGGCAGCCGTATCGGCCGCGGCCGTGAGCGAGCTGCCGCCGCGCGTTGCGGCCGAAGAAGGCCGTCGGCCTTGCTGCGTCACGACGAGGCCCGGTGCCTTCTCATTGCCGGGACTGCCGCGCGGCACATCCGCCGGGATCTTGGCCGGCTTGTCGACCAGCACCGCCGCGGGTGCCCAGACGAAGGTCGCGCTCGTCAGGTCCATCGGCTTCTCGTCCCAGGCGCGAGCGCGCCGTTCGGTCGCAGGCGCAGCATTGGGAGGGCGTGGCTCGCTATCGTTCTCCTGCGTCTTGGGCTCGGCGCGGGTCTCATTGCGAATCGCCTCGAGTTCTTCACGCGTCACCAGCGACTGCACCGGATAGGCGCGTTCGTTGTTCCAGTAGGCGTCGAAGCTTCGCGAAAGGTCTTGCACGACCGGCCCCGCGGCCAGCACATCGAGGTCGACGAAATTGCCCGCTTGGCCATTGCCGAAATAGGCATCGCCCAGGTTGCGCCCCCCGGTCACGCCGAGCACGTTGTCGGCGATGAAGAGCTTGTTGTGCATGCGCTGCTGGATGCGCGACGCATCGTCGAGCGCATTGAAGAGGCGACCCAGGCTCGAGCCCCTCGCCCCCGCCAGCGGGTTGAACATCCGCATCTCGATGCTCGGAACGAAGGCCAGGCGCATCACCAGCGCGTTGCGCCCCGTGCTGTGAAAGTCGTCGAGAAGGATGCGCACGCGCACGCCGCGCTGTGCCGCATCGCGTACCGCCTGGAGCAACCGGTCGGTGCTGGCGTCGGCATGAATGGCGTAGTACTGCAGGTCGAGGGTCTTCTGTGCGCCTTCGGCCAGCGCGAGCCGGCTGCCGTAGGCGGCCGGCGGACCGTCGAGCAGCAGAAAGCCGGATTCGGAGCGGGCGCCGGCGGCGGTTCGGCGTTGCTGCACCAAGGCTGCGAGCGGAGTCCCGGCGGGCGAGGCCAGCGAAGTCGAAACCGGCCGTTGCACATCCTTGGGCAGTTCGGCGCAAGCCGGCAGTACCAGCGCAATGCCCACTGCCACGCACCAGCGGCGGGCGGATCGTCCGAGAGCGCGGAATGCGAACATGCAGCAATTGATGAGTTTGGGTAACTACATGTATAGCGCAGCCGCGCCACGCCGCGCGTCGGACGAAAGCCCGGCTATCCCTGGCGCGCCGCGCCGAGTTCTTCCCAGCGCTCGAGCGCGGCCAGCAGTTCGTCGTCGATCTGCGCATGGCGCTCGCCCAGTTCAGCTGCGCGCGATGCCTCGTTGGCGTAGATGGCGCCGCCGTCGAGTTCGAGCATTTCGGTGATGCGCTTCTGTTCTTCTTCCAGGGCTGCAATCTGCGTGGGCAGTGTCTCGAGTTCGCGCTGCTCCTTGTAGCTGAGCTTCTTGCGGGGCGTCGCGCGCGGGGCGGCTTCGGCGGCGGGCGCCGCGGCGGCCGCCGCAGGGGCTGGAGCGGGCGCAGATGCGGCCGCTCTTTGGGCGGCGAACTCTCGTGCGCGCTTCGACTGGATCAGCCAGTCCTGCACGCTGCCTTCGTACTCGCGCCAGTGGCCGCCGCCTTCGAAGGCGATGGTGCTGGTCACCACGTTGTCGAGGAAGGTGCGGTCGTGGCTCACGAGGAAGACCGTGCCGTCGTAGTTCTGCAGCAAGTCTTCGAGCAGCTCCAGCGTGTCGATGTCGAGGTCGTTGGTCGGCTCGTCGAGCACCAGCACATTGGCCGGCCGCGCGAACAACCGCGCGAGCAGCAGGCGGTTGCGTTCCCCGCCGCTGAGCGAGCGCACCGGTGAATGCGCGCGCGCGGGCGAGAACAGGAAGTCTGCGAGGTAGCTCTTGACGTGCTTGCGCTGGTTGCCGATCTCGATCCACTCGCTGCCGGGGCTGATGAAGTCTTCCAGCGTGGCGTCGAGATCGAGCGCATCGCGCATCTGGTCGAAATACGCCACCTGCAGGTTGGCGCCGCGGCGGATCTTGCCGCTGTCGGGCTCGAGTTCGCCGAGGATCAGCTTCAGCAACGTGGTCTTGCCGGCGCCGTTCGGGCCGATCAGGCCGACCTTGTCGCCGCGCAGGATGGTGCCGGTGAAGTTCCGAATGACGGTGTTCTCACCGAAGGCCTTGGAGGCTCCCGTGAGTTCCGCGACGATCTTTCCGCTCGACTGGCCGGAGGCGACGTCCATGTTCACGCTGCCGATCACTTCGCGCCTGGCCGCGCGGTTGGAGCGCAGCGCCTCGAGGCGGCTGATGCGGCTCTGGCTGCGCGTTCGGCGAGCTTCCACGCCCTTGCGGATCCATACCTCTTCCTGTGCGAGCAGCTTGTCGGCCTTGGCGTTGATGACCGCTTCCTGGGCCAGCTGCTCTTCCTTCTGGATCAGGTACTGCTCGAAATTGCCCGGGTAGGAGCCGAGCTTTCCCCGATCGAGCTCCACGATGCGCGTGGCCACGCGGTTCAGGAAGCTGCGGTCGTGCGTGATGGTGACGACGCTGCCCTTGAAGTCGATCAGCAGCTGTTCGAGCCATTCGATCGAATCGAGGTCGAGGTGGTTGGTGGGTTCGTCGAGCAGCAGCACGTGGGGAGCGGCCACGAGCGCTTGCGCCAGTGCCACACGCTTGCGGGTTCCGCCCGACAGTGCGCCGATGCGCGCGCTGCCGTCCAGATGCAGGCGGTGGAGCGTCTCGTCGACGCGCTGCTCCCAGTTCCAGGCATCGAAGGCCTCGATCTGCGACTGCAGCGCGTCGAGGTCGAGTCCCGCGGCGCCGGACAGGTATTGGTCGCGAATGGCGATCACTTCTGCCAGCCCTGCGCTCGCCGCCGTGAAGACGTCGGCGTCCATGTCCAGCAGGGGCTCCTGCGCAACATAGGCGACGCGCAGACCTTGTTGAAGCTGTAGCGTGCCGTCGTCGGGCTTTTCCAGCCCGCCCAGGATCTTGAGAAGAGAGGACTTGCCGGCGCCGTTGCGGCCGATCAGGCCGATGCGCTCCGATTCGATGAGTGAGAAGTCCGCGTGGTCCAGCAGCGGGACGTGGC
>NZ_CAXURY020000001.1:872500-1355000 GCF_964253805.1 Variovorax sp. LjRoot175
ACATTCGTAAAGGTTTAGTGCAGACCGTGCCATCAGCGACATGAATTTTTGATTGCGTCAAATGAACTTCAATTTCGAGTCAAATCGAAAGTATGAAGACGGCATAACGCGTCAGGTGAAAGACCTGACATATTCCTTGAAATGATTTTGGTTTCTGTGAAGAAACGTCAAAGTTATAGGGTCAAGTGAATAAGAGCACGTGGTGGATGCCTTGGCGATGATAGGCGACGAAGGACGTGATAGCCTGCGATAAGCTTCGGGGAGCTGGCAAATTAGCTTTGATCCGGAGATTTCCGAATGGGGAAACCCACCGAAAGGTATCGCATGATGAATACATAGTCATGCGAGGCGAACCGGGTGAACTGAAACATCTCAGTAGCTCGAGGAAAAGACATCAACCGAGATTCCGAAAGTAGTGGCGAGCGAAATCGGAAGAGCCTGTTAGTGATAGCACAAGACTTAACGGAACAGCTTGGAAAGGCTGGCCATAGCGGGTGATAGCCCCGTACGTGAAAAGACCTGTGTGGTACTGAGCTAACGACAAGTAGGGCGGGACACGAGAAATCCTGTCTGAATATGGGGGGACCATCCTCCAAGGCTAAATACTCATCATCGACCGATAGTGAACTAGTACCGTGAGGGAAAGGCGAAAAGAACCCCGGGAGGGGAGTGAAATAGATCCTGAAACCGCGTGCTTACAAAAAGTCGGAGCCTCGTAAGGGGTGACGGCGTACCTTTTGTATAATGGGTCAGCGACTTACATTCAGTGGCAAGGTTAACCGAATAGGGAAGCCGTAGAGAAATCGAGTCCGAATAGGGCGTCCAGTCGCTGGGTGTAGACCCGAAACCAAGTGATCTATCCATGGCCAGGATGAAGGTGCCGTAACAGGTACTGGAGGTCCGAACCGACTAGTGTTGCAAAACTAGCGGATGAGCTGTGGATAGGGGTGAAAGGCTAAACAAACTTGGAAATAGCTGGTTCTCTCCGAAAACTATTTAGGTAGTGCCTCAAGTATTACCGTCGGGGGTAGAGCACTGTTTTGGCTAGGGGGTCATGGCGACTTACCAAACCAAGGCAAACTCCGAATACCGACGAGTACAGCTTGGGAGACAGAGCACCGGGTGCTAACGTCCGGACTCAAGAGGGAAACAACCCAGACCGCCAGCTAAGGTCCCTAAAATTGGCTAAGTGGGAAACGAAGTGGGAAGGCTAAAACAGTCAGGATGTTGGCTTAGAAGCAGCCATCATTTAAAGAAAGCGTAATAGCTCACTGATCGAGTCGTCCTGCGCGGAAGATGTAACGGGGCTAAGCCAGTTACCGAAGCTGCGGATTTGCAATTTATTGCAAGTGGTAGGAGAGCGTTCTGTAAGCCTGTGAAGGTGCGTTGTAAAGCGTGCTGGAGGTATCAGAAGTGCGAATGCTGACATGAGTAGCGTTAAAGGGGGTGAAAAGCCCCCTCGCCGTAAGCGCAAGGTTTTCTACGCAACGTTCATCGGCGTAGAGTGAGTCGGCCCCTAAGGCGAGGCAGAGATGCGTAGCTGATGGGAAACAGGTCAATATTCCTGTACCGATGTGTAGTGCGATGTGGGGACGGATCTTAATAGGTCATCCGGGTGTTGGATATCCCGGTTTAGTTGGAAGTAGGCGATGGGTAGGCAAATCCGCCCGTCATATACCGAGGCCAACGATCGAGCCAGCTTGCTGGTGAAGTGACTGAACGAGGTTCCAGGAAAAGCCACTAAGCTTCAGCTACACACGACCGTACCGCAAACCGACACTGGTGCGCGAGATGAGTATTCTAAGGCGCTTGAGAGAACTCAGGAGAAGGAACTCGGCAAATTGACACCGTAACTTCGGAAGAAGGTGTGCCCTATTAGTGTGAAGTGAACAACGGAGCATGAATGGGTTGCAAAAAATCGGTGGCTGCGACTGTTTATTAAAAACACAGCACTCTGCAAACACGAAAGTGGACGTATAGGGTGTGACGCCTGCCCGGTGCTGGAAGATTAAATGATGGGGTGCAAGCTCTTGATTGAAGTCCCAGTAAACGGCGGCCGTAACTATAACGGTCCTAAGGTAGCGAAATTCCTTGTCGGGTAAGTTCCGACCTGCACGAATGGCGTAACGATGGCCACACTGTCTCCTCCTGAGACTCAGCGAAGTTGAAATGTTTGTGATGATGCAATCTCCCCGCGGAAAGACGGAAAGACCCCATGAACCTTTACTGTAGCTTTGTATTGGACTTTGAACAGATCTGTGTAGGATAGGTGGGAGGCTTTGAAGCAGGGTCGCTAGATCTTGTGGAGCCAACGTTGAAATACCACCCTGGTGTGTTTGAGGTTCTAACCTAGGTCCATTATCTGGATCGGGGACAGTGCATGGTAGGCAGTTTGACTGGGGCGGTCTCCTCCCAAAGCGTAACGGAGGAGTTCGAAGGTACGCTAGTTACGGTCGGACATCGTGACGATAGTGCAATGGCATAAGCGTGCTTAACTGCGAGACTGACAAGTCGAGCAGATGCGAAAGCAGGACATAGTGATCCGGTGGTTCTGTATGGAAGGGCCATCGCTCAACGGATAAAAGGTACTCTGGGGATAACAGGCTGATACCGCCCAAGAGTTCATATCGACGGCGGTGTTTGGCACCTCGATGTCGGCTCATCTCATCCTGGGGCTGTAGCCGGTCCCAAGGGTATGGCTGTTCGCCATTTAAAGAGGTACGTGAGCTGGGTTTAAAACGTCGTGAGACAGTTTGGTCCCTATCTTCCGTGGGCGCTGCAGATTTGAGGAAGCCTGCTCCTAGTACGAGAGGACCGGAGTGGACACACCTCTGGTGTATCGGTTGTCACGCCAGTGGCATTGCCGAGTAGCTAAGTGTGGAAGAGATAACCGCTGAAAGCATCTAAGCGGGAAACTCGTTTCAAGATGAGATCTGCCGGGGCCTCGAGCCCCCTGAAGAGTCGTTCAAGACCAGGACGTTGATAGGTCGGGTGTGGAAGCGCAGTAATGCGTTAAGCTAACCGATACTAATTGCTCGTGCGGCTTGACCCTATAACTTTGATCTACGATCAAGGTGTTATGCCAAGTTGACGCATTCAAAACACTCAAAGCTGATTCCAAACTCTATGAATTCGTTGTATTGACCCAGTCAATACAGCAACCCTTTATGCCTGATGACCATAGCGAGGTGGTCCCACTCCTTCCCATCCCGAACAGGACAGTGAAACGCCTCAGCGCCGATGATAGTGCGGGTTCCCGTGTGAAAGTAGGTCATCGTCAGGCTCTTACAGCCCCAAAAAGCCCAACCAGAAATGGTTGGGCTTTTTGCTTTTGAGTATTCCAAAAGCAATGAATGGCTACTTGTTTTGGACTTCCGTCTCATCGGCAAAGGCGGCTCCGGCCTTGACCAATTCTGCAAGAACCTCAGCGCTCAACTCATCGAGGGACGACGAGGCAAAGAAGCGCGCACGAATGACATCGAAGTAAGGCGTGCTTCGAGCCCAGTTTTTCCATTCGTCGACGCTCGTCGTCTGCAGTTCCAGCAGCTTGAATTTCATGAGCACCTTGAGCGCATGTCGGGCGTGCTTGACAGGATCACGCGATAGAGCCTCAAGCCTGCGCCGCGCCAATGAAAGCGCTTCCGCCACCTCGCTGAAGACGCCCCCATGGCCCGGGATCACGCATACCGGATCCAGCGCTTCGATCAAGTCGAGGGTGGCAGCCACCTCATCGAAGGACGGCTCCCCTGCCAACTCGGGAAACACGATGCCGAAGCCGTTCTCCCAGAGCGCATCGGCCGAGATCAGGGTGCGTGAGCCGGGCTCGAACAGGATGATCGAATGCGGGTCGTGGCCCGGCGCGGCATGCACCTGCCAAGCCAGGTCACCCAGCACCACATCCCGGCCCAGCGCCAGAAGACCGTCGAAGCGAAAGCGAGGGCACTGCTGCCCGGTCGCCCGATAGCTCAGCGCATCCTCATCCCAGATTTGCACCAGAGATGCCTCTCCCGGCGGAATGAAGGTACGCGCCATGGGATAACGCCGCTGCAGCGCCGCGTTGCCGCCGCAGTGGTCGCTGTGCAAATGCGTGTTCAGCACAAGGTCGAGCGGCCGGTCTCCGAGCGCGGCCTCAACCAGCGCCAGTGTCTGGCTGCAATGCGTCGCGTAGCCGGTGTCGACCAAGGCCGTCTCGTCACGGCCCACCAAGAGGATGTTGTTGGACGAAAGCCATCCGCGCTCAAAAACCTGGAGCTGCGCCGGCAGACCAGCGGCCGCGCTCAAGCCGTCGCGCCTGGTCGCAGCTGGCGCCGGAGGATCTTCCCGACATTCGTCTTTGGCAGACTCTCTCGAAACTCGATGTGCTTCGGACGCTTGTAGCCGGTCAGCTGATCATTGCAGTAGCGCATCACGGTCTCCTCGGTCAGCGAGTGATCCTTGCGGACGACGAAAACCTTGATCGCCTCGCCCTGCTTCTCGTCCGGCACCCCGATCGCCGCGCACTCGACAACGCCGGGGCACAGCGAGATGACATTTTCCAATTCGTTCGGGAACACGTTGAACCCGCTCACCAGAATCATGTCCTTCTTGCGGTCGACGATTCGGCTGTAGCCGTCTTCCTGCATGACCGCGATGTCGCCGGTCCGCATGAAGCCGTCGGCGGTGAATGCCGCCGCGGTTTCGGCCGGCTGGTTGTAGTAGCCGGTCATGACGTTGGGCCCCTTGATGCACAACTCTCCCGCCTCCCCCGGGGGCAGCGAGCGGCCTTCGTCGTCCTTGATCGCGATTTCAATGCTGGGCAGCGGCAACCCGATGGTTCCGGTGAACGCGGTGTTGGAGACCGGATTGTTGGTCCCGATCGCGCAGGTCTCGCTCATGCCCCAGCCCTCGATCATCGGGCAGCCCGTGGCTTCGAACCACTTGCGGGCGGTGCCCTCGGAAGCCGCCATGCCACCGGCCTGCGAGACAAAGAGCGTCGAGAAGTCGATGGTCTTGAACTGCGGGTGCATCAGCAGGGCATTGAACAAGGTGTTCACCGCCGGCAGCATGTGGAAGGGTCGCTTCTTGAGCACGGCGATGAACTTGTCGAAGTCGCGCGGGTTGGGGATCAGCGTCAGGTGCGAGCCCTGGCGGATCGCGAGCAGGCACAGCGTCAGCGCGAAGATGTGATACAGCGGCAGCGCGGCAATGCTGTTGACCTTGGACAGATCGCCCGTCCGTTCCAGTGCGGGCGTGAACCAGGCTTCGGCCTGCAGCGTCGCGGCGACGATGTTACGATGGGTCAGCACCGCGCCCTTCGACAGCCCCGTGGTTCCACCGGTGTATTGGAGGAAGGCGATCGAGTCGAGCGTGCTGGGGTCCGGGGCCAGCGTACGCCCCTTGCCCTCGGCCATGACCTGGGGAAAGGGCGTGACGGTGCGCCCGTTGTCCAGCGGTAGCTTGTATGGCGGAACCATCTTGGCGAGATGCCGCACGGCCACCGTGATCCAGGTGCCGTAAAGGCCTCCGAGCAGATCGCCCATCGAGGCGACCACCACGTGCTTCAAGGGCGTCCGCTCGATCACCTGCTCGAGCGTCGCCGCGAAGTTCTCGAGGATGACGATCGCCGTCGCACCCGAATCCTTCAGCTGGTGTTCGAGCTCGCGCGCCGTATACAGCGGGTTGACGTTGACGCAGGTGTAGCCCGCGCGCAGCACGCCGCACATCGTGACGGCGAACTGCGGCACGTTGGGCAGCATGATGGCCACGCGCGCGCCGGGCTCCAAGCCACGCGACTGCAGCCATGCGCCCATCGCCTTCGACAGCGCGTCGAGTTCGCCATACGACATCCATCGTTCCATGCACACCGAAAACGGCCGCTCGGCGTAGCCCGTGAATGATTCGTCGAACAGCTGCCCCAGCGAGCGGTACTGCTCGGGATGGACTTCTTGCGGCACGCCGGCCGGGTAGTTCTTCAATATGGATGACTGCATGCGATCTCCTTGGCGCGGATTGTCGAAGCGGGTCCGGCCTTGCCGCCAGCGGGCTTGTCCTAGGGTGGCGCCCGATCTGTCGCGCATGCGATAGTCGCCCGCATGGTTGCGCGTCTCCAGCAGTGTCTTGTGCTCGGCGGTCTTCTTGTCGCGATCGCCTGGGCGAGCATCTGGTGGAGCCGGTCGCCGCTCGTGGCTGTGCTCAGCCTCATCGCGTTGACCTGTACCCACACGACCGTCCTTGCGATCGAGTTCGTCGCGAGCTACCGCATCAACGGCCGCGACCCTCTTGCCCGCGCCAGAGTGCCCCAGTGCATCAGGGCGTGGCTGGCCGAGAGCTGGCTCGCGCCTCGCGTTTTCTGCTGGTACCAGCCCTTTCATTCGCGTGCCGTGCCTGATCACCTGCCGGCCAACGGTCGAAGGGGCGTGGTGCTGGTCCACGGCTTTCTATGCAACCGCGGCTTCTGGAGCCCCTGGTTGCGCGAACTGCGCGCCGACGACCGTGCCTTCGTTGCGGTCGATCTCGAGCCTGTCTTCGGCTCGATCGACCACTATGCACAGACCATCGACGACGCGATCCTGCGGGTGACTGCAGCGACCTCCCTGCCGCCGATGCTGATCTGCCACAGCATGGGTGGACTCGCCGCCCGAGCCTGGCTGCGCGACGCCGATCCAACGCGCGTGCACCGCATCGTCACCATCGGCACGCCGCACCGCGGCACCTGGCTCGCGCGCTTCGGCCGCACGGTCAATGGACGCCAGATGCGAGTGGGAGGCGATTGGATGCAGAAGATCGAAGGCGAGCGGGCCAGCACGCGGCAGGTTTCCTTCACCTGCTGGTACTCGAACTGCGACAACATCGTCTTTCCGACGTCGAACGCGACGCTGCCCGGCGCCGACAACCGTCTCGCCGACGGGCGTGCGCATGTGGAGATGGCCTTCGATTCCAGGTTGAGACGCGAGACCCTGGCCCTGCTCGCGCGCTGAAGCGCGCCGGGAAAACAGCTAGGCCGTGGATTCGCCCGGCAGCAGCACGCCAGCCTCGATGTCGGGCTGCATCGCGAGTTCCTGGTAGAGCGGCGTGAAGTCCGGCGCCGTCAGTTCGAACAACTGGGCAAAGCTGTCGATGACGAAGTAGGTGCTCTGGTAGCTGTCGATCTTGTAGCGGGTGCGCATGGTGCGCAGCAGATCGAGCGGCAGCCGGTAGGGCTCAGGGCTGCGTACCGCGTGCCGCAGCTCGCCGACCGAGCTCAGGACGCCCGCGCCGTAGGCGCGCAAGCCGTCCGGCTGGCGAATGAGCCCGAACTCGACCGTGTACCAGTAGAGCCGCGCAAGCTTCTCGCCGGCACCCAGCTCGTGCGCCTTGATGCCGCCCTGGCCGTAGCGCTGCACATAGTCGGCGAAGGTCGGATCGAAGAGCATCGGCACATGGCCGAACAGATCGTGGAACACGTCCGGCTCGACGATGTAGTCGAACTCCTCGGGCTTGCGGATCCAGTCCGTCACCGGGAACTTGCGGTTCGCGAGTAGCGTGAAGAAGGGCAACTCGGGGATGAGTCCGGGCACTGCGACGACTTCCCAGCGCGTCGCCTTGTAGAGCCGCTCGTTGATCTCCTCGAAGCGCGGAATGCGGTCCTTCACGCCGAGCGAAGGCAGCGACGCGATGAAGGCATCGCAGGCGAGGCCCGGCAACTGCGCGGCTTGGCGTTCATAGAGACGCCGGTAGGTGTCGTGGTCGGCCGGCGTGTAGCTGGCCCAGTCCTGCGGGCAGGTGTAGTCGGCGAGAACGGCGCCGCCGCGCGAATAGTCGCCGCGCGGCGGGCGCTCCGATTGACCGTAGACGGCGGGCATGACCGCACCTGTTGGCGTCTCCATGAAAAGCTCCGATGTTTTCTTACTTGAGCCAGCGGTCCATCACGCGCTGGAACTCGCCGCCCGCTTGCGACAGGTGCAGCCATTGGTCGACATAGGCCTTGAAGGCCATGTCGTCGCGCGGCAGCATCCAGGCCATCTCGCCGTATTGCAGCGGCTTGTCGGGATTGACGGCGCACAGACCCGGCTTCAGCTTCTGCTGGGTGATGGCCTCGGCAGATTCGGTCACGAAGACGTCGGCGCGGTTCGCGAGCAGCTCGTCGAAGATCGTCACGTTCTCGCCGTGCATCGTGAGCTTGGCGCGCCTGAAGTTGGCGCGCGCGAAACGCTCGTTGCTGCCGCCCGGGTTGAAGATCACGCGCACTTCCGGCTTGTCGATGTCGGCGACGCTCTGGTACTTAGCGACGTCCGCGCAGCGTGCGATCGGCGTCTTGCCGTTGACCATGTAGGGCGCGCTGAAGAAGGCACGCTTCTGGCGCTCGGTCGTCACCGACACGCCGCCCACGGCCAGATCGCACTTGCCGGCCGCAAGATCGGGCAGCAGATTGGCCCAGGTCGTCTTGACCCATTCCGGCTTCGCATTGAGGCTGGTGCTGAAGCTGGCCATCAGGTCGACATCGATCCCTTCGTAGCTCGCATCCGGCTTCTGGAAGCTGAAAGGCTTGTAGTCGCCCGGCGTGCAGATGCGAAGCACGCCAGCCTTTTGCACCGCGTCGAGATGCGACGAGGCCGCGCCCGCACGCTGCTGCGGATTCATGGCGCAGCCGCCGAGGACGAGGACCGCGGCTGCGATCCATGACGAGCGAATCCAAAAGGTCTGACGCATTCCGCGCTCCTGTGTGTGATGGGGCGGCTATTGTGCGGCGGCCAGCACACCACGGCGCATCTGGTCGAGCTCGATGCTCTCGAACAGCGCCTTGAAGTTGCCGTTGCCGAAGCCGTCGTCGCCCTTGCGCTGGATGAACTCGAAGAAGATCGGGCCCAGCTGGTTCTCGCTGAAGATCTGCAGCAGCAGCGCGTCCTTCTTGCCGTCGATCAGGATCTTGCGCTTGTGCAGGTCCTCGACGTTTTCGCCGTGGCCCGGAATGCGCTTGTCCACCAGTTCGTAGTAGGTGTCGATGGTGTCGAGCAGCTTGACGCCGTTGGCGCGTAATGCGTCGACGGTCTTGTAGAGATTGTCCGAGCCCATTGCGATGTGCTGGATGCCTTCACCGTGGTAGAGGTCGAGGTACTCCTGGATCTGGCCGGCCTGTTCCTTGCCTTCCTCGTTGATCGGGATGCGGATCTTTCCGCACGGGCTGGTCATTGCCTTGCTCTTCACGCCCGTGACCTGGCCTTCGATGTCGAAGTACTTGACCTCCTTGAAGTTGAACAGGCGCTCGTAGAAATCCGCCCACTCGTTCATGCGGCCGCGATGCACGTTGTGCGTCAGGTGGTCGATGTAGGTCAGGCCGTTGCCCTCGGGCGCCAGCGCTTCGATCGCGCTGAGGCCGGGCAGGGCTTCGAAGTCGACGTCGTAGAAGCCGATGTTGCCGATGTCGCCGAACTGCGCGCCGTTCTTGCCGCGCCAGCGGTCGACCAGGTAGATCAGGCTGTCGCCGATGCCCTTGATCGCCGGAATGTTGAGCTCGCCCGGGCCGGCCTTGTCGGCAAAACCCCAGGCGCCGAGCGCGATGGCGCGCTCATAGGCGGCCTTGGCGTCCTGCACGCGGAAGGCGATGGCGCAGACGCTGGGCCCGTGCTGGCGCGCGAAGCGCTGAGCAAAGGAGTCCGGCTCGGCGTTCACGATGAAATTGATCGTGCCCTGGCGGTACAGCAACACGTTCTTGTGACGGTGCTTGGCCACGGCCTTGAAGCCCATGCGCTCGAAAACCTGGCCCATGGCGGCCGGATCGGGTGCGGCATATTCGATGAATTCGAAGCCATCGGTGCCCATGGGATTCTCCCAAGGGGTGAAGGCGGGGGCGTCGGCGGTGCTCATGGGCTTGTCTCCAATGGAAGGCGAGAGGATGGGAGGGCGGGATTCAGTGTCGCGCCGCGCATGCGCAGCGTCCGTGTTGAACTGTAAAAGCGCCAGTCATCATGATTTCAGCGTTATTGCGCCTGCTGTGCGGCTTAAACGCAAGAAAACTGCGAAAATACAGAAATGGACGCACTCGACAAGCAAGATCGTATTATCCTGCGCACCCTGCAGATTGACGGACACGCCACCTACGACCAACTGGCCGAAGAGGTGAGCCTCTCGCCCAGCGCCGTGCTGCGGCGGGTCAAGCGCCTGGAGGAAAGCCGCGTGATCGACCGCTATGTGGCGCTCGTGAAACCCGAAGCGGTCGGCCTGGGGCTCACGGCTTATCTCAATGTCCGGCTCGAAAAGCACACCGAAAGCCACAAGCGCAACCCCATGGACCTGTTCCGCGCCAGCGTCCAGACCTGGCCCGAGGTGGTCGAATGCGCCGCGCTGACGGGCGAAATGGACTACCTCCTGCGCGTGGTCGTCGCCGACATGGCGCACTACAGCCGTTTCATCATGGACACCTTGCTCAAGCACCCCAGCGTGCAGGACTGCAAGACCAGCTTCGTGCTCGACCGGGTCAAGGCGACCACTGCTGTGCCCGTGTAACAACATATTGGTTGCGTGCACCCCACGGGATTGGTATTCGTTTACCAATGACCTACTTATTCGTCCCTATGGTCTTGTTGGTTAGGGGAAAACCCTTATATTGAATGCATGCTTACCGCCAAGGCACTCCTCAAAGCCTCGCTTGGCCTCGGCTCTTTCCTGAAAGCGCCGATGGTTGAGACCCAGCCACGCGCCGCCGCGCCCGCACCCGTCATGGTGCCGATCCGCTCGATCGGCCCACGCGAGCGCGACCGCATTGCGCAGCATCTTCTTGCTCTCAAGCCGCACGATCGCTACCTGCGTTTCGGCTATGCAGCCTCCGACGAGCAGGTCCAGCGCTATGTCGACGGCCTGGACTTCGACCGCGACGAGCTGTTCGGCATCTACAACCGTCGTCTCGACCTGATCGCGATGGCCCATCTCGCGTTCGCCCCGGCAGACCAGCACAAGGATTGCGCCGAATTCGGCGTCTCGGTGGCCGAACATGCGCGCGGGCGCGGCTACGGTGCGCGGCTCTTCGAACGCGCGGTGGTGGTCGCGCGCAACGAAGGCGTCGGCATGCTGTTCATCCACGCGCTGAGCGAGAACGCCGCCATGCTCAAGATCGCGCGCAATGCCGGTGCGACCGTGGTGCGCAGCGGCTCCGAGTCCGAGGCGCACCTGCAACTGCCCGATGCGACCTTTGACAGCCGCATGAGCGAGATCGCGCTGGAACATTACGCCGAAGTCGATTTCCAACTCAAGACGCGTGCCAAGCAGTTCTGGGCTTTTCTCGCCAGCGTGCAGGAAATCCGCAGCGGCGTGCGCGCCGCCCGCGACCAGTCCTCGCCCTGAACGGGGCCATACCGGGGGAGGCACGTGCTTCTTCCGGTATCCTTGTGATCCCCCCAACTCCGCCCTCCCGCAGTGGCCGACCCTCACCCTGAACGCGCGCCCGTCGAACGCGAAGACAAGCGCAGTTTTCTGCAGAAGCTCGCCGAATTCATCCATCCGGGCCCCGACTCGCGTGACGAGCTGATCGAAACGCTCGCCGATGCCGAGGACAACGATGTGATCGGCGCCGAATCGCGCGTGATGCTCGAAGGCGTGCTCCGCATGGCAGACATGACCGCCGGCGACGTGATGGTGGCGGCGCCGCGGATGGACCTGGTCAACATCGACGCGCCCTACGACGCGCTGCTGCACCTCGTGATCGACACCGCGCACTCGCGCTTTCCGGTGTACGAGGGGGAAAAAGAAAACATCATCGGCATCCTGCTCGCGAAAGACCTGCTCAAACTGCAGCGCGCGCCGGGCCTGAACATCCGCGCGCTGCTGCGCCCCGCCACCTTCGTGCCCGAGAGCAAGGGCCTGAACGATCTGCTGCGCGAGTTCCGCGGCAACCGCAATCACCTCGCGATCGTGATCGACGAGTTCGGCCGCGTGGCAGGCCTCATTACCATCGAGGACGTGCTGGAGCAGATCGTCGGCGAGATCGAGGACGAGTTCGACATCGCAGAGGACGAGGGCGACATCTTCGGCCTGGCCGACCGCACCTACCGCGTCTCGGGCGACACGCCGATCGAGCGCGTGGCGGAGGCCTTCGGCATCGTTTTCGACGAAGAAGTGCTGAGCGAAGACTTCGACACCATCGGCGGCCTGATCGCGCACGAGATGGGCCATGTGCCCAAGCGCGGCGAGCACTATGCGCTGGGCGCCTTCGACTTCGTCGTGCTGCACACCAAGGGTGGCGCGGTGCGCTGGTTCAAGGTCTCGCCCGCACGCGGCGACGACGCGACCGATTGAAAACGCTCGCGCGCGCGCTGGGCTTCGGCATCGCGGGGCTCGCGCAGGCCGCGGCCATCGCGGCCCCCTGGAACGGACAGCCGCTCTGGTGGCTGCAGCTGATCTCGCTCGCGGCGCTGGCCTGGCAGCTCGATGCGCTGCGGGCTCGCACCAGCCCGCGCTCTTCGTGGCGCAGCGCAGCCTTCTACGGCTGGCTGTTCGCGACCGCCTGGCTCTGCGGCACTTTCT
Source organism: Variovorax sp. LjRoot175 (assembly GCF_964253805.1). Classification (NCBI taxonomy): domain Bacteria; kingdom Pseudomonadati; phylum Pseudomonadota; class Betaproteobacteria; order Burkholderiales; family Comamonadaceae; genus Variovorax; species Variovorax sp. LjRoot175. The sequence goes on from NZ_CAXURY020000001.1 coordinate 884,975, forward strand.
GGTGGCTCTTCATCTCGATGCACACCTACGGCGGCCTCGCTGCGCCGCTCGCTGCGCTGGCGGTGCTTGCGCTCTCTGCGGCGCTGGCGCTGTACTACGCCGCGGCCTGTGCCTTCTTCGTCGCGTTCGCACCGGCCAGCCGGGCGTACGCGGCCGCGCTGTTCGCGGCCCTGTGGACCTTGGCCGAGCTGTTGCGCAACAGCTTGTTCACCGGCTTTCCGTGGGGTGCCGGCGGCTACGCGCACGTCGACGGGCCGCTTGCCGCCTATGTGCCCTGGCTCGGCGTCTACGGCGTCGGCATGCTGGCCGCGGGCATCGCGACGCTGGCAGCCCTGTTGCTTCGCCATGCGCGCGGCCGCGCATTGGCGGCGCCGGTCGCCGTGGCGCTGGTGCTGCTTTGCGTGCCCGCTCTCATCGGCGCGGCACGCGGCGAAGCCGATGAGGCAGCACAGTCGCGCGGCCGCCTCGGCCTCGCGCTGCTGCAAGGCAACATCCCGCAGGACGAGAAATTCATTCCGGGCGGCGGCATCGCGACCGCGCTGAGCTGGTACGGCGAGCAGCTGCAGAGCGCGACCGCATCGCTCGTGATCACGCCCGAGACTGCGCTGCCTCTGCTGCCTTCGCAATTGCCGCCCGGTTATCTCGATGCGATCGCTGCGCGCTATGCGAACGGCAAGCAGGCCGCCATCGTGGGCCTGCCCTTGGGCGATGGCCGGCTCTACACCAACACCGTGCTGGGCTTCGGCCCGGGCCAGGGCACACCCTATCGCTACGACAAGCACCACCTCGTGCCCTTCGGCGAATTCATTCCGGGGATGTTCCGCTGGTTCACCGAGATGATGAACATCCCGCTCGGCGACTTCAAGAGCGGCGGCCTCGCGCAGCCGCCCTTCGCGTGGCAGGGCCAGCGCATCGCGCCCAACATTTGCTATGAAGATCTGTTCGGCGACGAGATCGGCGCGAACTTTCGCGACGAAGCCAGCGCGCCCACCATGCTGCTCAACGTGAGCAACATCGCCTGGTTCGGCGACAGCATCGCGATCGACCAGCACCTGGCCATCTCGCGCATGCGTGCCCTCGAGTTCCAGCGACCGATGGTGCGCGCCACCAACACCGGCGCCACCGTCGTCATCGACCACCGCGGCCGCGTCACGCATGCGCTGCCGCGGCTCACGCGCGGCGTGCTGGTGGCAGAGGTCGAAGGCCGCACCGGACTGACGCCCTATGCGATGTGGGTCTCGCGCTTCGGCCTCTGGCCGCTGTGGGGGCTGGCGCTGCTGATCGTGGCGGCGAAGCTGCTGCTCAGCCGGCGACAGGCCAGTCGCGCAACTTCCCGGGGTTGAGCAGGCCCTGCGGGTCGAAGCGCTTCTTCATTTCGATCACCTCGGGCGGCAGCGGACCGCCGGCCTTGCCGTCCTCGACGATGTTGACGTGCGGGTTGTTGATGTGCACGCCGCGCTCGCGGTGCAGGCGGATGATCTCGTCGAGCCGCTCCTCGGTCGTGAAGCGCACCAGCTGCAGCCCGCTGCAGGTCATCAGGCCTGCGGCAGTGCGCAGAAACTCCAGGTGCATCATGACCTCGCCCGCGAACAACTGCTCCATCTCGGCGACTTGCTGCACATGCTGTCCCGGCGTGAAGCCGCTTTGCAGATAGGTCAGGTTCTTGTCGACCTTGAGGGCATGCAGCGTCGTGTGGTTCCAGGTGAACTCCATCAGCGTGCGGTTGCTCTTCTGCACCTCCTCGGCCGTCTTGCGGTAGCTCACCGTGCCGCCGTGCGCTTCAACGAGTTCCAGCATCGGCGCCTCGCAGGATTCGGCCACCAGAGAGAGCACCGCATGGCAGCCCTTCAGCAGATGCTCGGCCAGCTGCGCCAGGTGGTCCGGCACCGGGCTTCCGAAGAAGGCGACCTCGCGTTTGACGATCCCCGGTGCATGGGCGAGTGCATCGGCAAAGGCCAGCGCCTGGTCGAAGGACTTGAAGACGACCAGGCTCTCCAGCCACGGATGGGCCGGTGCCAGCCCCACCTCGAGCTCGAGCACCAGCCCGTTGGTGCCCCAAAGGTGGTGCATGCGCAAGGCTTCCGCGCCGCGCAGCTCGACGACCTGCGGTTCGGCCTCGATCGTCATCGCGCGCAGGCCCAGCACATTGCCGGTGGCGCCCAGCGGCCCGTAGTTGATCGAACCCACGCCGCCGAAGCCGCCGCCGAAGAGCCCGCCCAATGTCGCGCTGCGGTAGGTGGAGGGCACGCAGCGCAGTTCCTGGCCCGAAGGCCGCGTGTGCTTCTCGAGCTCGCCGAGCCGGATGCCCGCCTGTGCGCGCGCCACGCCGGGGCGCACCCATTGCATGGCGTTGTAGCCCGTCATGTCGAGCACCACGCCGCCTGCGAGCGGCGTGGTCTGGCCGTAGTTGCCGGTGCCGCTGCCGCGGATCGTGATCGGCACGCCGCGGCGCGCGCAGGCGCTCACCACCGCACGGATCTCGTCTTCGGTGCGCGGGCGCACCACGGCATCCGCGCGCTTGTCTTTCAGCTGGCGCTGCAGCACCGGGCTGAACCACGAGAAGTCCTGCGAGAGCCGGGCGATGCGGCTCTCGTCGGTGATCCAGTCGAGTTCGGGCAGTTCCAGATGCAATTGCTCGATGGCGGATGCGGGCGCGATCATGAAGAAATCAGTCTTGTGAAAGTTCGCTCGCGTGCCAGGAGCCGAGCGCGAGCTTGGTGAGCCAGGCCATCAGCACGAACAGCGCGACGCCGGTCAATGAAATCAGCAGCAAGGCCGCGAACATGCGCGGGATGTTGAGCTGGAAGCCGGCCTGCAGGATCTGGTAGGCCAGCCCCGCGCCGGAGCCGCCGGTGCCTGCCACGAATTCGGCCACGACGGCGCCGATCAGCGCCAGGCCGCTCGAGATGCGCAGCCCGCCGAAGAAGTAGGGCAGCGCGCTCGGAATGCGCAGGCGCACCAGCTGCTGCCAGCGCGTCGCACGGTTGAGCTTGAAGTAGCTTTGCAGGTCGGGCTCGACGCTGCGCAGGCCGAGCGTGGTGTTGCTGATGATCGGGAACAGCGCGACCAGCGCCGCGCACACCACCATCGCAGCGGTCGGGTTCTTGACCCAGATGATGATGAGCGGCGCCACTGCGACGATCGGCGTCACCTGCAGCAGCACGGCATAGGGAAAGAGCGCGGTCTCGATGCGCTTGCTCTGCACGAAGAGGAAGGAGATCAGCACGCCCGCGATCGTGGCCGCCACGAAGGACAGGACGGTGATCTTCAGCGTGACGAGCAGCGCGTTTCCGAGCGGCACCCAGTCGGCGATGAGCGTCTTCATCATCAGGTAGGGCGAGGGCACGAGGTAGGGCGGCAGCTCCATGGCCGTGACCAACCCCTGCCACAGTGCGAGCAGCACCACGCCCACCAGCACCGGATACAGCACGCGCTGCGCGCGCGGCTGCTGCAGAAGAGGCAGCCGCGCGCTCAAACCGCGGACTCCTCGTGCGTGCCATTGCTGGCGCGCAGCAGGCTGTCCTGCAGCCGCTTCGCATAGCGACTGAACTGCGGCGAGACCATGAAGTCGGCGCTGCGCGGATAGGGCTCGTCGATCAGGACCTGCTCGACCACGCGGCCCGGCCGCGCCGCCATCATGATCACGCGGTTCGACAGGAACACCGCCTCGTGGATCGAGTGGGTGACGAAGATCACGGTCAACTTTTTCTTGCGCCAGAGGTCGAGCAGCTCGGCATCGAGCTTGTGGCGCGTGATCTCGTCCAGCGCGCCGAAGGGCTCGTCCATCAGCAGCAGGTCGGGCTGGGTCACCAGCCCGCGCGCGATCGACACGCGCATCTGCATGCCGCCGGAGAGCGCGCGCGGCAAAGCCTGTGCGAACTTGTCCAGGCCCACCAGCTCGAGCGCCTCCGCGACGCGGGCGTCGGCCTCCTTGCGCGGCACGCCGGCCAGATCCAGCGGCAGGCGCACGTTGCTGCGCACGCTGGCCCAGGGCATCAGCGTCGGCGACTGGAACACGAAGGCCATCTTGTGGGCGCAGCTGTGGAGCTCGGCCACCGGCTTGCGCCACAGCAGGAGGCGGCCGTCGCTCGGCTCCAGCATGCCGGCCACCATCTTGAGCAGCGTGCTCTTGCCGCAGCCCGAGGGGCCCAGCAGCGTGACGAACTCGCCTTCTGCGATGGCGAGGTCCACCGGCAGCAGCGCCTGAGTGCCGTTGGGGTAGGTCTTCTCCGCCGAGAGCACCTCGACCGCGGGCATGGCGGGTACAGCGGGTGCCGCGGGCGGCGCGAGGACAGCGGGCTCGATGCGATTCATGACGATGTCAGGGCAGGACCTTGGCGTCCTTCACGAACTCGGTCGTGTAGGTCTTCGCGATCTCGACCTTGGCCGGGTCGAGCAGCTTGGCGGCGACCAGGAAGTCGTAGCTCGCCTTGGCGCGCGCATCGGTGATCACGCCGATGCCCATCGTCGCGGCATCGCCGCCGGTGACCATGCCCATCTCCTTGAGCTTGGCGACGCTGTAGGCCAGCTGGTCGTCGGTCATGTTGGGGTTGTCCTTCTTGATCAGCACGTTGGCCGGCGCCGGGTCGGCCAGGTAGCTTTTCCAGCCCTCGGCCGAGGCCTTGACGAAGGCCGCCACCTGCTTGCTGCGCTCCTTCACGGTCTTGTCCATGCACGACACCGTGGTCGCGTAGGCCGGAAAGCCGTGGTCGCTGAACATCAGCACGGTGCTCTTCACGCCCGCCTTCTGGATCGCATAGGGCTCGGAGGTCAGATAGCCCTGCTGCGCGGTGTTCTTGTCGGCCACGAAGGGCTGGATGTTGAAGGTGTAGGGCCGCGTCTGTTCGTCGGTGAGGCCGAACTTGGCCTTCAGCCAGGGCCAGTAGCCGCGGTTGGCCTGCGAGCCGATCAGGATGGTCTTGCCCTTCAGGTCCTCGAACTTCTTGACGTCGTCGTGCGCGATCAGGACCTGAGGGTCTTTCTGGAAGAAAGCCGCCACGTTGACCACCGGCACGCCGCCTTCGCGCACCTGCATCATCTGGATGTCGCTCGAGCCCATGATGCAGTCGGCCTGGCCGGCGGCCATCATCTGCGTGATGTTGACCTGCGGGCCGCCCATCTTGATGGTGACGTCCAGCCCGTACTTCTTGTAGATGCCCTGCGCGACCGCCTGGTAGAAGCCGCCATGCTCGGCCTGCGCATACCAGTTCGTCATGTAGGTGAACTTGTCCTGGGCTTGCGCCGGGGCGGCGACAGCGAAGGCGAGGGCGGCTGCGGCAGCCAGTTGACCGAAGCGGAAAGCAGGATGGTGGCGCATGGTGTGGACCTCTCTCGGTGGGAAAAAAAGAACGATGGAAACGGGCGCTCTATGCAAGTAGCGGGCCTCAGGCAATGGGCTGGAAAGCGGACTGGATGAAGCCCTGCTGGTGCCCGCGCTCCCAGGTGGCTTCTTCGCGCACCACCCAGCGCAGCGCGTAGAGCTCGGTCAGCGCCTGCACCCAGCTCGCGGCGAGCGTGTCGAGGATCTCTTCGCCCTGTTCGCGCGTGGCGCTGGTGGGGTCGCCGATCACGCCGCTCGGGCCGAAGTCGCGCGCGGTCCAGGCGCAGGCCGGGCGGCCGTCGGCCGACAGCAGCTTGATCGGGAAGGGCGGCGGAAAGTTGGCCGCGGCGCGTTCCATGTGCACCGTGTCGGGCGCGAGCGCGAGCATCAGCGCGGTCTCGGAATGGCCGGCATGCATCGACAGCTTCTTTTCCTGTTCGCTGATTTGGCTGCTCGAGGCATTGGGCAGGCGCGAGACGCCGTGCGGCACGACCACGAAGTCGCCATGGCGCAGGCGCAGCTCGCGCGCGGCCATCTCCAGCACCTGCGGCTGGCCGCCGTGGCCGTTGGCGAACAGCAGCTTGCGAAAGCCGGCGCGGTAGACCGACTCGCCGATCTCGGTCACGGTCGAGAGCAAGGTGGTGCCGGTCAGCGTCATGGTGCCGGGAAAGTGCAGGTGCTCTTCCGATTTGCCGTAGGTGATGGTCGGCAGAGCGAAGGCGCGCACCTCGGCCGGCAGGCGCTCGAGCGCCTTGCCCATCACGCCGGAGGAAATCACGCTGTCGACCGAACAGGGCAGGTGCGGCCCGTGCTGCTCGATCGCGCCGCAGGGCAGCACGATCACCGTGTTCTCGCGGTCGGGCAGCGCGTCGATCTCGGTCCAGCTCAGGTAGGGCAGGAAGCGGTGGGGCGGGATGTAGCCGTGGAGCATGGGGCGTCCTGTGTGGGAAGAGGGAGGTGTGCTCAGGCGAAGCGCGCCATCGCGTTGCCGACGCGCTGCATGAAGCGTTTGCGCTGGGGCTCGGTCGCCACGTTCATGTGGTAGTGCGCGTGGTAGTCGACGCGCGCCTGCCGGCCGGTGAGGCGCGGCATGTAGCGCGTCACGATCTTGCGCGGCGGGTCGCCCATGTACCAGGCCACCCAGCGCGGGCGGCCGTAGGTCACGACGGCCGAGATGCGCTTGATGTGCGTCAGCATCGGTTTCACGTTGGCCGGGTCGCTGAGGTCGAAGGCCACGCCCGGCATGAAGAGGCGGTCGAAGTAGCCCTTGAGCATCGCCGGCAGGCCGAAGCACCAAGTCGGAAAGCAGAACACGATGCCCTCGGCCCACTGCAGCCGCTCGATGTAGGGCCTGAGCGGCAACTGGTTTCTCGGCACCTCGTGGTAGCCCAGGCGCTCCTCGCGCGAGAGCACGGGATTGAAGCCTTCGGCGTAGAGATCGCAATCGTCCACCTCGTGCCCGGCCGCGCGCAGGTTGCGCAGCACTTCCTGGTGCAGGGCGGCGTGGAAGCTGGTTTCGACCGGGTGGCAGTAGACGACGAGCACGCGCATGGGTGTTTGACCGCTTAATCAGAGCAAGTGGTCAGCTTATGCAAGCGACATGCCAGCGATCCCGCACCGAAAGAGGGAGTGGTCTTGCTCGTTGTGCCTTCCTTCGACAAGTGATACGGTCGAATTTCCGTCGTTCGCCTGAACGCACAACAAAGGAACATGCCGTGGGAGACCCTATGCGCCCGCTGCAACCTGGAGAACCCGCGCCCGAGTTCGCGCTTCCCGCGATCAATGTCGAAGGCGCAGTTTCTCTTGCCGGTCTGCGCGGCCGCCCCTTCCTGATCGGCTTCTTTCGCGGGCTGCACTGCCCGTTCTGCCGGCGGCAGGTGATGCAGCTCGGTGCCCTGCAGCCTGCGCTGCGCGCCATCGGGGTCGAGACCCTGGCCGTGATCAACACGCCGCTCGAACGTGCCCGGCTGTACTTCCGCTACCACCCGACGCCGATCATGCTTCTGAGCGACCCGGATTGCCGCACGCACCAGGCCTTCGGCGTGCCGCACATCGAATTCCTGCCCGAAGGCAGCAGCGAGCGGTCCGAATGGCCTTCGCGCGCGAGCATCGCGGAATTCGAAGCCGCGCGCATCAACCCGACCGGCGAGCTGCCGGAACCGACGCAGCCGATGGCAAGCAACGCCATCCTCAACGCCATGGACGGCTTCGAGCTCGACGAAGTCGATACTGCGATCCTCGCGAACCACGCCACTCAGCTCGCCGGCCACTTCCTGGTCGATGGAGCCGGCATCGTCGCGTGGGCACAGATCGAGGCGCTCGACGGGCCCAACAGCCTCAGCATCTTCCCGAGCGCGGCGCAGATCATCGCCGCCGCCGGCAGCCTGTGATGCTGACGAGGCGCGGCCATGGTCAAGGAAAGCAACCGGTGCATGGAAGCCTCGGATGTCATTCCGATGTTTCCCAGCCTGGTCTGGAAAATCCAGTTCGAGGCCAGCTTGCGTGACGCGCTGGCACGAGGCATCCTCGCAGCGCCGGCGGACATGCGGCGCGGCCTGCCGCCGCTCGAAGCCGGCCGCGGCTGGCAGTCGGGGCAGGCCGTGCATGAACGCGAGGACTTTCGCGACCTGGTTTCGTGTGTCCGTCGCGGCGTCACGAGCATCCTGCGATTTCTGCGATTTCTGCGAATTGGCGATGCCGCCTTCGAGATCACGGCCTGCTGGGCCACCGTGCTGGCCAAGGGCGCCGCACACAAGATTCACAGCCACCCCAATAATTTCCGGAGCGGTGTCTACTACGTGTGCACCCCACCGGGCGCCGACGCCATCAACTTTCATGACCCGAGGCGCCAGACCGCCGTCATCAGGCCCCCGGTCGTGGAACTGACAGCTGACAACACCGACCAGGTGGTGGTCAAGGTGCGCAACGGAACGCTTCTGATGTTTCCCTCCTTCCTGGAGCACTCCGTCGATGCCAACCTGAGCGAAGAAGAACGAATCAGCGTCAGCTTCAACGTGATGTTCTCTTCGTTCACGCAGCAGTTGAGCAAGCCGCTCTGGTAACACCAACCGGGAGATCCTGATGGACGACGAGACACTCAACCTCAGCATTCGCAAGTTCCTCAAGATGGTCGGCGTCAGCTCGCAGCGCGAAATCGAGCAGGCGGTGGCGAAGGCCGTCGCCGCCGGCACCGGCGCCGAGACCTTTGCTGCCACCATGACCCTGGAGATCCCGGCGCTGGGGCTCAAGGTCGGGTTCGACGGCGACATCAAGCTGAATTGAGCGTCCGCCGACGGCGACCGCCGAGATGCACGACGCCGACAAGCTCGAAGCGGTGCTGCGCTACCACGAGTGCACCAAGCACCAGTTCCACCGCTATGCGCGCTCCGCCGGCACCCTGGATTGGGTGAACCAACCCAACCCGTTCCGCCGTTACGAGGGGGCGCCGCTCACGCAGTTGCCCATCCTTGGCGCGGACGAAGAGCCGGTGTCGCCTCGCTACCAGGAGATCTATCGTCGGGGCGCGGTGCCGAGCGCGCCCGTCATGGTCCGCTCGCTGTCGCGGCTGTTCGAGTACGCGCTTGCGCTGTCGGCCTGGAAACAGGCGGGCGGCACGCGTTGGGCGCTGCGCAGCAACCCTTCGAGCGGCAACCTGCATCCCACCGAGGGCTACCTGCTGATCGGCGCGTGTCCCGGGCTGGCGCCGGCACCCGGCCTGTACCACTACGCGCCGAGAGAGCACGGTCTGGAACGGCGTGCCAACGCCTCCGCTGAGTGGTTCGCGCAGCTGATGCGAGAGTTTCCCCCAGAGGCCTTTCTGGTCGGACTCTCGTCCATCCACTGGCGCGAAGCGTGGAAGTACGGCGAACGCGCGTTCCGCTATTGCCAGCACGACGCGGGCCATGCCGTCGGCACGCTTCGCATCGCAGCCGGGACCCTGGGATGGAGCGCTGTCGTGCTCCATGGCCTGGCCGATGAAAGCATCGAAGCCTTGCTGGGGCTGAACCGGGCCGAGGACTTCGCAGGCGCCGAGCGCGAACAGCCGGAGCTCGTCATGCTCGTCTGGCCGAACGAGGCGGCCGGGCGGTGGTGTGCAGGCGCGCAGCGCACGTTGCCGCTCGGCCTGGATCCGCTGCTGGCGCGCGAGCTCACGAAGCAAGACTGGTGCGGAACGGCGAACCGACTCAGCCAAGACGACCCGATCGACTGGGCCGTCATCGACGAGGTGACGCTCGCCTCACGCCAACCGACCGGCGAGCGCGATGGCTTGGACCTGTTCGACGCGCCAGCCCCGGCGCATCGAAGCGCAGCGTTCCCGAACGGGCCGTCGGCGGGCAGGATCATCCGCCAGCGGCGCAGCCTCCTGGCCTGCGACGGCCGGACCTCGATCACGACTGAGCGCTTCTACGCCATGCTCGCGCGCGTGATGCCGCGCGTGGAACTGGAGGTGAACCGGCGGCCGTTGCCCTGGGATGCCATGGCCTGGGAGCCGCGCATCCACCTCGCCTTGTTCGTTCATCGGGTGGACGGGCTCGACCCGGGGCTGTACGTACTCGTCCGCGACCCGGCCAAACTGGACAAGCTCAAGCGCGCCATGCATCGGCACTTCGACTGGTCCAGGCCCCCTGGATGCCCGGCGGACCTTCCCCTTCACAGGCTGGAAAGCGGCGATGCGAGACAGCTCGCGACGCAAGTGAGCTGCTCGCAGGACATCGCGGGCGACGGGGTCTTTTCGCTCGGCATGATCGCCGAGTATCGGGACGCCTTGTTCACGCACGGCCCCTGGTTCTATCGCCCGCTCTTCTGGGAAACCGGGGTGATCGGGCAGGTGCTCTACCTGGAAGCCGAAGCGGCGGGCATCGGAGCCACGGGCATCGGCTGCTTCTTCGACGACCCGGTGCACCAGGTGTTCGGCTTCAGCGACCTGGAGTTCCAGTCGCTCTATCACTTCACGGTTGGCGGCCCGGTGCGGGACAGCCGGCTGACCACGCTGGCGCCCTACGGCGCGCATGCGCAGGACAAGAAGGACTAAGCCTTGATCCCGCAGCCGCCCAGCACGAAAGCCACCAGCTCGCGCGCGATCGGTTCGCGCTCGATCGGCGCATCCGGCGGCAGCCCGAGCATCACGCGCGTCTGCAGCGCGTAGTCGGCGTAGCTCTGCGTCATCGCCCAGATGTGCATCAAGAGCAGGCGCGCATCCAGCGGCCGCATCTGCCCGCGCGCGATCCAGCCGTTGATGATGTCGACCTTCTTTTGCGTCCAGGCGCGCGCGTTGGGCCAGTACCGCTCGAGGTTGCGGCCGCCGTCGAGCACTTCGCGCGTGAAGATGCGCGAGATCTCGGGGTTGTCGAAGGCGTGGTCGAGCTTCTTGCGGATGTAGTCGCCCAGCACGGCCCCCGGGTCGTTGGCATGCTCCTCGAAGGAGAACACCACCTTCCAGTCGTGCAGCACCTGCATCAGCAGTTCTTCGTAGAGCTCTTCCTTGCCGGCGATGTAGTAGTGCAGCTGGGGCTTGGTGAGGCCGGCGCGCGCCGCGATCGCCTGGGTCGAAGTGCCCTTCAGGCCATGCAGGCTGAATTCGGCGATGGCCGCGCTGCGGATCGCGGCCAGGATGCGTTCGCGCCCCGGCCGGGCACGCGACAGCGGGCCGTCCGGCGCCGGCATCTGCTGCGCCGCCACGGGCGCGGGGGAAAGGGTTGGGCTCGTCATCGCTTGGGCGGGCTGTGCCGCCGTGGCGATGGTAGCGCTTCGATCCGATCTCGCCCGCGGCGCGCTGCCGGGCGGCCTGCATCGTCGCATGCACACAAGGCATTTCAGGGCTGTGACGGCGTGGCACGCTTCCTGTATCGTCTCGCGGCTTCGTGAAATTAGTCACACCCCAACAGGAGCTTCCATGTTCTTCGCCCCCCGTTTCCGCAGCTTCGCGGCGGCCGCCGCGGTGGTCGCCGCCAGCGCCATCGCGCATGCCCAGCAATCCCTGCCCAACGTCGTGATCCTCGCGACCGGCGGCACCATCGCCGGCGCCGGCGCCTCGGCCGTCAACAGCGCCACCTATGCCGCCGCAAAGGTGCCGGTCGACAAGCTGATCGCCGGCCTGCCCGAGATCTCCAAGGTCGCCAACGTGCGCGGCGAGCAGGTGTTCCAGATCGCCTCGGAAAGCTTCACCAACGACAACCTGATGGTGCTGGCCAAGCGCGTTTCGGCTCTGTCGAAGCAGGCCGACGTCGACGGCGTCGTGATCACCCATGGCACCGACACACTGGAGGAAACCGCCTACTTCCTGAATCTGGTGGTGCGCACGTCCAAGCCGATCATCGTGGTCGGCTCGATGCGCCCGGGCACGGCGCTCTCGGCCGACGGCGCGCTGAACCTGTTCGACGCCGTCAACGTCGCCGCCAGCAAGGACGCCGGCGGCAAGGGCGTGCTGGTGACGATGAACGACGAAATCCAGAGCGGCCGCGACGTCAGCAAGGTCGTCAACATCAAGACCGAGGCCTTCAAGAGCCAGTGGGGCCCGCTGGGCATGATCGTCGAAGGCAAGAACTACTGGTTCCGCGCGCCGGTCAAGCGCCACACGACGCAGTCGGAGTTCAACATCGACGAGATCACGGCGCTGCCCGCGGTCGACATCGTCTACGGCTATGGCAGCGTACCTGCCACCGCGATCGACGCGCTGGGCAAGAGCGGCGTGAAGGCGCTGATCCACGCCGGCACCGGCAACGGCTCGGTGGCCGACCGCATCGTGCCGGTGCTGCAGAAGCTGCGCGGCGACGGTGTGCAGATCATCCGCACCTCGCGCGTGTCCGACGGCTTCGTGATCCGCAACGCCGAGCAGCCCGACGACAAGTACGACTGGGTGGTCGCGCACGACCTGAAGCCGCAGAAGGCGCGCATCCTGGCAATGGTGGCCCTCACCAAGACCAACGATCCGAAGCAGCTCCAGCGCATCTTCTGGGAGTATTAGCCCACCCCCCGGGCTTCGCGCACTTCGTGTCGCTTCGCCAACCCCCTTCGAGGGGGCAACACCAGCGGCTCGGCAAAGCCGGTTCCGCGGTGTTCCGCGGAGGAAGGCGCGACACCTGGCTCCGCACAACCGGCCGCAGTGGCGCAAGCCCTGCGGCCGTTCCTGCGTCTGGGCGCTCTTAAAATGGCCGACTCGTCGCGTCGGAAGCCGCCTGCCTCCGACCGGCCACCAGGCCCACCATGCTGACCTTCCAACAAATCATCCTCAAGCTTCAGTCCTACTGGGACGCCCAGGGCTGCGCGCTGCTGCAGCCCTACGACATGGAGGTGGGCGCCGGCACCTCGCACACCGCCACCTTCCTGCGAGCGCTGGGCCCCGAGCCCTGGAAAGCTGCCTACGTGCAGCCGAGCCGCCGCCCCAAGGACGGCCGCTACGGCGAGAACCCGAACCGCCTGCAGCACTACTACCAGTACCAGGTCGTGCTGAAGCCGGCGCCGAGCAACATCCTCGAGCTCTACCTCGGCTCGCTCGAAGCGCTGGGCTTCGATCTCAAGAAGAACGACATCCGTTTCGTCGAGGACGATTGGGAGAACCCGACGCTCGGTGCCTGGGGCCTGGGCTGGGAGGTCTGGCTCAACGGCATGGAGGTGACGCAGTTCACCTACTTCCAGCAGGTCGGCGGCATCGACTGCAGGCCGATCACCGGCGAGATCACCTACGGGCTGGAGCGGCTCGCGATGTACCTGCAGGGCAAGGAAAGCATCTACGAACTGGAATGGGCGCCCGGCATCAGCTATGGCGACGTGTACCACCAGAACGAGGTCGAACAATCGACCTACAACTTCGAGCACAGCGACGCCGACTTCCTGTTCACCGCCTTCGCCGCGCACGAGAAGCAGGCGAAATACCTGATGGAACAAAAGCTTGCGCTGCCGGCCTACGAGCAGGTGCTCAAGGCGGCCCACAGCTTCAATCTGCTGGACGCGCGCGGCGCGATCAGCGTGACCGAACGCGCGGCCTATATCGGCCGCATCCGCAATCTCGCGCGCAGCGTCGCGCAGAGCTACTACGAAAGCCGCGAACGGCTCGGATTCCCGATGGCGCCGCGCGAATGGGTCGCTGAGATCTCGAAGAAGGCGGCCTGAGCGATGACTTCCAAGAACAACCTGCTCGTCGAACTCTTCGTCGAGGAACTTCCCCCCAGGGCGCTGAAGAAGCTCGGCGACGCCTTCGCCGGCGTGCTGCGCGACCAGCTGGTGGCCCAGGGCCTGGCCGATGCCGGCTCGGTGCTCACCGCCTACGCCTCGCCGAGGCGCCTCGCGGCGCACCTCACGAACGTCCTGGGGCAGGCCGCCGACCGCGCGGTCTCGCAGAAGCTCATGCCGGTGACGGTAGGGCTCGATGCCTCCGGCAACGCGAGCCCCGCACTGCTCAAGCGCCTCGCCGCGCTGGGCGCCGACGCCTCGGCCGTGCCCGGCCTCAAGCGCGCGATGGACGGCAAGGCCGAAGCCCTGTTCTTCGAAAGCACCGCCCGCGGCGCGACGCTGGCCGAGGGGCTGCAGAAGGCGCTGGCCGAGAGCATCGCCAAGCTGCCGATCCCCAAGGTCATGAGCTACCAGCTCGAGACCGGTTGCGAGCTGCCCGGCTGGAGCAGCGTGAGCTTTGTGCGTCCGGCCCACGGGCTGGTGGCGCTGCATGGCGACACGGTGGTTCCGGTCGAGGCGCTGGGCCTTTCGGCCGGGCGCGAAACGCATGGCCACCGCTTCGAGGCGCAGGTCGATCCGATCGTGCTGCGCGACGCCAACAGCTATGCGGTGCAGCTGGCCGACGAAGGCGCCGTGATCGCGGGCTTCGAGGCCCGCCGCTTCGAGATCGCCCGCCAGCTGGCCGAGGCGGCGTTGACGGTCGGCACGGGCTCGCAGCCGATCGACGACGACGCGCTGCTCGACGAAGTCACGGCGCTGGTCGAACGCCCCAACGTGCTGGTGTGCGAGTTCGAGCGCGAGTTCCTCGATGTGCCGCAGGAGTGCCTCATCCTCACGATGAAGGCCAACCAGAAGTACTTTCCGCTGCTCGACGCCGCGGGCCGGCTCACCCACAAGTTCCTGGTGGTCAGCAATATCCGGCCCGACGATGCCGGCGCGGTGATCGGCGGCAACGAGCGAGTGGTGCGCCCGCGGCTGGCCGACGCCAAGTTCTTCTTCGACCAGGACCGCAAGAAATCGCTGGCCTCGCGCGTCGAGTCGCTGGCCAAGGTGGTCTATCACAACAAGCTGGGCACCCAGGGCGAACGCGTGCAGCGCGTGATGCGCATCGCGCACGCCATCGGCGAGCAGCTGGGCGCCGCGTCGCACGACAGCACGCTAGCGCCGCACGCGGTGCAGGCCGCCCAGTTGGCCAAGGCCGACCTGGTGACCGACATGGTCGGCGAGTTCCCCGAGCTGCAGGGCACCATGGGCCGCTACTACGCGCTGCACGACGGGCTCGAGCCCGCGGTGGCCGATGCGGTCGAAGACCATTACAAGCCGCGCTTCGCGGGCGACGAGCTGCCGCGCAACCCCGTCGGCATCGTGGTCGCGTTGGCCGACAAGCTCGAGACCCTGGTGGGCATGTTCGGCATCGGCAACCTGCCCACCGGCGACCGCGATCCCTTCGCGCTGCGCCGTCATGCACTGGGCGTGATCCGCATGCTGATCGAGCGCCAGCTGCCGATCGAACTGCGCGCCTTGCTCGGCCAGGCCTTCGCCGCCTTCGCGCCGAAGGCGGGCGAAGCCGCGCTCGCCGACCCGACCGAGGCGCTTGAAGCTTTCCTCTACGACCGCCTGGCCGGCAGCCTGCGCGAGCAGGGCGCCAGCGCCCAGGAGGTCGACGCCGTGCTGGCGCCCCAGCCGCAGCGCCTCGGCGAGGTGCCCAAGCTGCTGGCCGCCGTGCGCGCCTTCGCCGCGCTGCCCGAGGCGCCCGCGCTGGCGGCGGCCAACAAGCGCATCGGCAACATCCTCAAGAAGTCGCCCGAAGCCGATGCGCACGTGAGCGAGCTGCTGCTGCAGGAGCCGGCCGAAAAGGCGCTCCATGCCGCGATGCAGAAGGTCGTGCCCGTGGCCAATGCGCAGTTCGACGCCGGCGACTACACCGCCTCGCTGCAAACCCTGGCCGCGCTGCGCGAGCCGGTCGATGCCTTCTTCGACGGCGTGATGGTCAATGCCGAGCAGTCCGACCTGCGCCTCAACCGACTCGGCCTCCTGATGCTGCTGCATGCGGCGATGAACCGCGTGGCGCAGCTCGAGCGCCTCGCCACCTGATCGGCACATCATGAAAATCGTCATCCTGGACCGCAACGGCACGCTCAACGTGCACCGCGAGGACTTCGTCAAGAGCGACATCGAGTGGACGCCACTGCCCGGCGCGCTGGAGGCGGTCGCGCGGCTCAACCATGCGGGCTGGCATGTCGTGATCGCGTCCAATCAGTCCGGGCTCGGCCGCGGACTGTTCGACATGGCGTCGCTCAACGCGATGCACGCCAAGATGCACAAGATGCTGGCGGCGGTGGGCGGCCGCGTCGATGCGGTGTTCTATTGCCCGCACAGCCCCGACGAGGGCTGCGAGTGCCGCAAGCCCAAGCCGGGCCTGTTCCACCAGATCGGTGAGCGCTATGGCGTCGACCTGGCCCACGTGCCGGTTGCGGGCGACAGCCTGCGCGACATGCAGGCCGGCGCGGCCGCCGGCTGCGAGCCGCACCTGCTGCTGACCGGCATGGGCGCGGCCTGCCGCGGCGTGACGCCGTTGCCGCCCGAGTACCCGCCGAACACGCAGGTCCACGACGATCTGGCGGCTTTCGTCGACTTCCTGCTGGAACGCGAAGAGCAGCAGGCCACCCTGCAGGTGGCCGTCTGATGGCCTTCCTTCGCTCTCTCGTCCACGCGCTGTGGATGCTCGTCACGGTGATCCCCTGGGGCATCATCATGGTGGTCAGCTCGCTCTGGAAGCGCGGCATTCCGCTGTACTGGATGGCCGCGCGCTGGCTCGGCTGGGCCATCGGCGGCGCGCGGCTGCTGCTGGGCATCAAGACGCGCGTGAGCGGCATGGAGAACCTGCCCCAGGACAAGCTCGCCGGCTGCGTGCTGCTGGTCAAGCACCAGTCGACCTTCGAGACCTTCCTGATGCCCACGCTGATGCCGCATCCGCTGGCCTTCGTGTTCAAGAGGGAACTGATCTACGTGCCCTTCTTCGGCTGGGCCATGGCGCGGCTCGACATGATCCACATCGACCGCAGCCAGCGCACGCAGGCTTTCAACAAGGTCGTCGCGCGGGGCCGCGAGCTGCTGGCGCAGGGCATCTGGATCATCATGTTTCCCGAAGGCACGCGCATTCCGCGCGGCCGGCAGGGCGTCTACAAGACCGGCGGCACTCGGCTCGCGTGCGAGACCGGCGTGCCGGTGATCCCGATCGCCGTGACCTCGGCCAAGGTCTGGCCGCGCAAGGCCTTCATCAAGCGCCCGGGCGTGGTCGATGTCTCGATCGGTCCGGCCATTTCGAGCGTCGGGCGCCGGCCCGACGAGCTGATGCGCGAGGTCGAGGCCTGGATCGAGGGCGAGATGCGCCGGCTCGATCCCGAGGCCTACGTCTCGACCGAGACGGTTTCGGCCTGAGGCCCGGCCATGCGCAGCCTACTGCAGTTCACGCTCGACCTGTTCGACGAGCCTGCGCCTGCGCCTGCGCCCGCCGTCGAACAAGCGCCGGCGGGCACCGTCTTCCCGCCTGCGATCCCGCTGGCCGATGCGATGAGCCCGGCCAGCTTCGTCCATCCGCGCGCCACGCGCGAGCTCGTGCTGGGCGACGCCCGCGTGGCCTACGAGTTCACGCGCGGCAAGCGCCGCACCATCGGCTTCGTGGTCGGTGCCGAGGGCCTGTCGGTGCGCGCGCCGCGCTGGGTGGCGCTGCGCGATGTCGATGCCGCGGTGAAGGAGAAGGCCGACTGGATCCTGCGCAAGCTGTCCGAGACGCAGCAGCGCCATGCGCAGCTGGAAGCGGCGCGCATCGAGTGGAAGGACGGCGTCAGCTTTCCCTTTCTCGGCGAGCCGGTGGTGGTGCGGCTCGATCCGCACCATGCCTTCGACGGCATCGGCGCGATGCTCGATGCGGGGGCGGGCGTTGCGCCGCACACGCTGCGCCTCGCGCTGGCGAACAACGCCAATCAGGCCCAGATCCGCGATGCCGCGCAAGCCTGGCTCATGCGCCAGGCGCGGCGCGTCTTCACCGAGCGGCTCGACCACTTTGCGCCCCGCCTCGGCGTGGCCTGGCGCAAGCTGGCGCTGTCGAACGCCTCCACGCGCTGGGGCAGCGCCAGCGCCGACGGCGCGATCCGGCTGCATTGGCGGCTGGTGCACTTCAAGATGTCGGTGATCGACTACGTGGTGGCGCACGAACTGAGCCACCTGCGCGTGATGGACCACAGCCCGCGCTTCTGGGAGACGGTCGAGAGCGTGCTGCCGGACTATGGCGCGCTGCGGCAGCAGCTCAAGGAGCACCCGGTTCCGACGTGGTGAACCGGGTGTCGTTCAGCGTGCGTGCGTGACGCCGCCGTCGACGACCAGCGTCGAACCCATCACGTAATCGCCAGCGCGCGATGCGAGGTAGATCGCCGCAGCCGCCATGTCTTCCGGCTCGCCGATGCGTCCCGCCGGAATGTGCCCCTTGATCTCGTCGCCATGGTCGCGCGCGACCTTGTTCATGTCGGAAGCGAAGGCGCCCGGCGCGATCGCGCTGACGACGATGCGGTCCTGCGCGAGGCGCAGCGCCATGCGGCGCGTGAGCTGGATCAGCCCGGCCTTGCTGGCCGCGTACGAGTAGGTTTCCTGCGGATTGATCGAGATGCCGTCGATCGAGGCGATGTTGATGACCTTCGCCAGGTGGTCGGTAGCCGCCTTCTTGAGCATCGGCGTCAGCGCCTTGGTCAGGAAGAAGGGGGTCTTGAGGTTGAGGTCGACCACCTTGTCCCAGCCGCTTTCGGGGAACTCCTCGTAGGGCGCACCCCAGGCGGCGCCGGCGTTGTTGACCAGGATGTCGAGCGTGCCTTCGTGCTTGGCATAGGCGTCGACCAGGGCTTGCGCGCCCTCCAGCGTCGACACGTCGGCCGGCAGCGAGACGCAGTGGCCGAAGGCCGAGAGTTCCTTGGCCGTCTGGTCGCAGGCCGCGGCCTTGCGCGCCGAGATGTAGACGCGGGCGCCCTGCGCCAGGAAGCCTTCGGCGATCATGCGGCCGATGCCGCGCGAACCGCCGGTGATGAGGGCGCTGCGGCCCTCGAGCGAAAAGAGTCGGGTGGTGTCCATGCGCTGTGTCTCCTAAATATGCGCAGGAGCTTAGTGCGCACGGGCGCCGGCCGCCGTCACCTTGGTGCCAGCGGTTCCTCTTCGTCCAGCGCCAGCACCACCTCTTGCAGGGTGCGCGCGAGCCGGTCGCCGTCGAGCGGCTTGTGCAGGATG
Organism: Variovorax sp. LjRoot175; assembly: GCF_964253805.1. NCBI lineage: Bacteria > Pseudomonadati > Pseudomonadota > Betaproteobacteria > Burkholderiales > Comamonadaceae > Variovorax > Variovorax sp. LjRoot175. The sequence goes on from NZ_CAXURY020000001.1 coordinate 903,738, forward strand.
CGCGCCGCCACGCTCGAGAACTCGCGGAAGCGCATCGGCGCGGTCTCGCCGGTCACGATCACGGCCGGCAGATCCGGCTTCTTCTGGCGCAGTCTTTCGATCACGTCGAGGCCCGTCTCTTCGCGCAGGCGGTAGTCCACCACCATCACGTCGGGCTCGAAGCCCTCGGCCAGCGCCTGCTCGGCCTTGAGGCCGTTGGCGACGCCCTTCACCGACCAGCCCAGCTGGTGCAGATAGGTGCACATCGCGGACAGCACCTCGGCCTCGTCGTCGACCAGCAGCACGGCCAGGCGCGTGCCGTCGAAGGAACGCGCCAGCGAATTCGCCACCTCGGGGTGGGAGTCGTCCAACGGAACGGCAGGCGCGATATGGAGCTCGAAGGTGGTGCCGCGGCCCGGCTCGCTGTCCAGCTTGAGCTCGATCTTCAACAGGTCGGCCGTGCGGCGCACGATCGCGAGGCCGAGGCCCAGGCCCTGCGCGCGGTCCCGCGAGGGGTTGCCGATCTGGTAGAACTCCTCGAACACCCGCTCCCGCTCGTTCTCCGGGATGCCGGGGCCGGTGTCGCTCACCCGCACCACGACCCGGCCGTCGGGCCCCGGCTGTGCCGACAGCGTCACGCCGCCGCTGGTGGTGAACTTGATGGCGTTGTTCACGAGGTTGCCGACGATGCGCATCAGCTGGTCGCCGTCGGTGAGGCCCCAGAGCGGCGCGTCGGGCGCCAGCACCTTCATGAAGAGGCCCTGCTGCGCCGCCAGCGCCGCATATTCGTCGCGCGAGGCGCGCAGCACGGCGCCGATGTCGTGCGGCGCGAACTTGGCTTCGATGGTGTGGGCGTCGAGGCGCGAGATGTCCAGCAGGCCGTCCAGGAGGCCGCTGCTCTGGCGCAGCGCGCTGCCGATGCCGCGGCTCACCTCTTTCAGGAGCGGATCGGTGGCGCGCCGCGCCAGGATGTCCAGCGTGGTCGCGTTGATCGACAGCGCATGCAGCGGTTGGCGCAGATCGTGGCTGGCCGCCGCGAAGAAGCGCGTCTTGGCCTCGCTGGCGGCGGTGGCGCGGTCGCGCTCCTGGCGCACGGCTTCGGACAGAACCGCGTTGTCGTCGACCACATTCATGAGCTTGTGCAGCATGCGTCCCTGGTCTCTGACGGTGGCCAGCAGCATGAAATAGACGAGCACGATGCCGGCCCCGAACATGTAACCCACCGCCCCGCCGCGCCAGGCCCAGCCGCCGGCCAGGCACAAGAAGGTGAGCGTGCAGAAGCCCACGAAGGCGCGCTGCGAGCCCGCGACCGAGGCGGCGCCGATGGTGCAGCCGGCCATCAGCACCGCGGCCACCGCCAGTGGCGCGAAGTCTCCTGGCGCGAAGAAGGCGAAGGGAACGATGGCCGCGGTCGAGATGCCGTTGAGGTCGAAGCCGCGCAGCAGCCGCGGCAGGTACTGCAGCTGGGTCTCGGGTTCGGCGCGCTCCACTGCCAGACCCAGGCGCCAGCGGTACACCATCACGGCGCCGGTGAGGGCCAGCCAGATCCAGGGCCAGACCTGCACGCCCTGGCGCCAGACGATGAAGGCCACCAGGATGTAGCCCAGGTAGTTGAGCGGCAGGCGCCGCGAGTACTGCAGGATCAGCGCCAGCCGGCGCTCGAGAATGCGGCGCCCGATGCGTGCCTCGCGCGTGCTGCCGGCGAGCGGAATCGGCGCGGACGCGGTGTCAGTCAATGCGGATGCCCTCGCGCGATGCCTGGTAGGCGGCCTCGGTGCGGTTGCGCACGCCGAGCGCGGTGTAGACCGCGGTCAGGTGGGCCTTGACGGTGGACTCGGCGATGTTGAGCTGGCGTGCGATGAGCTTGTTGGGCAGACCGCGCGCGGCTGCGCGGTAGACGTCCATCTGGCGCGCGGTGAGGCCTGCGAGCCGAGGGTCGTTGCCCGTGTTCGGCTGGGCTTCGACATCGGGCGGGGCCGCGTTGAGGGTTTCCAGCGGCAGGAAGATGCGTCCGGCCAGCACGTGCCGCAGCGCAGCGACCATCATTTCCGAGCTGTACTTCTTGGGAATGAAGCCGGCCGCGCCCAGGTCGACCGAGTTGCGGATCAGCGTGGCGTTGGTCTCGCCGGACAGCACCACGATGCGCGCCATGCAGCCCGCATCGCGCAGCCGGCGAATGGACTCTTCGCCATCGCAATCGGCCAGGTGCCAGTCGAGCAGCACCAGGTCGAACTCCGCGAGCTCCACCAGCTTCGCGGCATTCGTCATTTCGCCCGTGGTCTCCACGCGCAGCTCGGGAACCAGGACGCTCAGCAGGTTCTTCATGCCCTGCAAGAACATCACGTGGTCATCAATCATCAATACGTTCATCGGTACCTCTGGCCCGAGTATTCATCAGATTGAGGCCGGAATGAACGGGCTAAGACTTTGGTCGAAGCGGCAGTGAAAGCGCTCTTGCACTTTTGAATTCGCGCCGAATGCCGGTGACCGGATCGCGAAAGGCCAGCCCCTTGGCCAAGAGCTGCAGCGGCCGCTCGAAGTCTTCGTCGCCCTCGGGCAGAAGCTCGGGATAGATCGCGTCGTTGCAGATCGGCATGCCGAGCGCTGCGCAGTGCACGCGCAGCTGATGCCTGCGTCCCGTGAGCGGCGCGAGAAGCAGGCGGGCCCAGCCCTCGCCGGCCTCCAGCAGCTCGAGGCGCGTCTCGGAGTTGGGCTCGCCGGGCACTTCCCGCATGCGCATGAAATGCGAATCGTCCACAAGGCGGCTGCGGCGCACGGCGGGCAGCGCCAGATCGCCATGCCAGGGCACGATGGCCTCGTAGTGCTTGGCGATCTCGCGCTCGGCGAACAGCGCGTGGTAGATGCCGCGGGTCGCGGGCTGGACCGAGAACAGCACCACGCCGGCGGTCTCGCGGTCGATGCGGTGCAGGGGCGCCAGGTCGTCGAGGCCCAGCTTGCGCTTCAGGCGCACGAGCAGGCTCTCCTGCACGTACTTGCCCACCGGCGTGACCGGCAGGAAATGGGGCTTGTCCACGGCCAGCAGCTGCTCGTCCTGGAACAGGATGACTTCGTCGAAAGGGATGCGGCGCTCCGTCTCGAGCGAGCGGTAGTAGTAGATGCGCAGCCGCGGCTGGTAGGGCCGCGTTTCGGTGACGGGCACGCCGTGCTCGTCGACCACTTCGCCCGAGCGCATGCGCGCTTCCCAGGTGGCGCGCGGGATGGCCGCGAAGCGCTGCACCAGGAACTCGGCGATGGTGGGCCAGGGGCCGGGCGGCAGCGCGACGCAGCTCGGGCCGACGCCGTCGCGGGTGGGCAGCGGCAGGGGAGCGGGCATGGCGGGTTCGCGCTCAGGCGGCTGCGAGGGCCGATGCGATCTCGGCGAAGGCCGGGCGCGCGGCGGGCTCGGGCTGCACGCAGCGTGCCTGAAGACCAGTCAGCAGTGCGAGCGCGGCATGGTCCTCGCCGTTGGCCGGCCGGGAGCGCGCCAGCAGCTCCGCCAGCAGATGGCCGAAGGCGCACACCTCGATGCGCTGCAGCGCCTGGGCCTGCGCGCCGTCGTCCAACGGCAGGAAGGAGGCGGCGCCGAAGTCGCCCAGGAGACAGTCGCCCTGGCCGTCCCACAGGATGTTGTGGGCGTAGAGATCGCCGTGCAGGATGCCGTGCGCATGCAGCTGTGCCGCGGCCGAGGCGATGCCGCGCGCCATGCGCAGCGCGGTCGGCACCGGCCAGCCGGCGGCATCGGCATAGACGTCGCGAGTGCAGGAAGCCAGGCTGGGCGGGCCGGCCAGGTTGGCGAAGCGCGGATCCACCAGCGCCAGCACGAGGCCGGGCGTGGCCTCGGGGTGGTTGCCGACCTGGCCCCGCACTGCTATCAGGTTGGGGTGCGCGCCGGCGGCGATGCAGGCCGCCATCTCGCTGTGAGGCCAGCCGTCGCTGGTGACGGCACCCTTGAACAGCTTGACTGCCACCGGTTGGATGCCACCGTCAGCCCCGGTCCAGTCCGCCTGATGAATCAGGCCGGAAGCGCCTTCACCGAGCTTGTGTTGCAGCGAGAGAGAGTTCCAGTCGATGGCCGGAATGGCCTCTGCGGCCAGCGCCGCCGCTTCGGCTCGATCGTCGAAGGGATTGCCCGCGAAAGCCAGCCACGAAAGCCGCGGCAGCGTGAGCAGCCATTCGGGCAGGGCATCGAGGCGGTTGGCCGAGATGCGCAGCAGCTCGAGCCCTTGGCAGGCGGCCATCTCGGCCGGCAGCGACTGCAGGCGGTTGCCGGCAAGCATCAGCTTCTGCAGCCGCGTGCAGCGGCCGATGGTGGGCGGCAGGGCCTCGATCTCGTTGTCCGTCAGGATCAGCCAGCGCAGCGACGCCGGCAGCGAGGCGGCCGGCACGCTGCGGATGCGATTGGCCTTGAAGCCCACCATATCGAGTTGCGCGCATTGCCCCACCGATTCGGGCAGACGCGTGAAGCGGTTGTTCGAGCAGAAGAGCACCCGCAGCCGGTGCAGCCGGCCCAGGTCGTCCGGCAGGGCGCTGAGCGCATTGCCCGAGAGATCGAGCACCTCCAGCGTGTCCGCCAGTTCGAAGATCTCGCGCGGGAACTCGGTGAGTCCGCACGCGAGGTCCAGCCGCCGGACACCGGCCAGCCGGCCCTCACGCAGCTGGGCCAGCGTGTTGTTCATGCGAACACGCCGAAGCGGTAGACGCCGTCCTCGCCCTTGCGGCGCTGCAGCAGCCCTTCGAACCACAAGAGGTGCAGGTGGGCCACCGTCTCGCCCATCGCAAAAGTCATCTGGTGCAGATCGAGCTGGCGCTTGAACAGGATCGGCAGGCCCTCGGCCGCGCTGTGCGGCTTCTGCGTGCAGGCCTCCAGCAGCTCGGCCAGTCGGTCGCGATGGTGCTCCTGCAACTGCTCGACGCGCCGGTGGATGCCGGTGAAGGGCTTGCCGTGCGAGGGCAGGCCCAGCGTGCCCACAGGCAGGGTCTTGAAGCGCTCGATGCTGTCGAGGAAGAGGCGCAGCGGATTGGCCTCGGGCTCGCCCGCATGCACGCTCACGTTGGTCGAGATGCGCGGCAGCATCATGTCGCCGCCGAGCAGCGCGCCAAGCTCCTCGCAATAGAGCGCGATGTGCTCGGGCGCGTGGCCGTAGCCGCTGATGCAGCGCCAGGCGCGCCCGCCGATCGAGACCGTGGCGCCGTCGAGCAGGCGCACGAAGCTGGCCGGCACCGCGGGCACCATGTTCGCGTAGTAGTTGCTGCGCGCGCGAATCTTGGCCACCGATTCGGGGTCGACCAGGCCGTGCGAGGCGAAGAAGTCCGCCGCCGCGTCGCCGCCGGCCAGCGTGTCGCCCGCGCTGGTGAGCACACGCGCCACGTGGTAGTCGGTGGCGCTGATCCACAGCGGGGCGTTCCAGCGCTCGCACAGCCAGTCGGCCAGGCCGATGTGGTCGGGGTGCATGTGGGTCACGAGCACGCGCAGGATCGGCTGGCCTTCGAGCTGGGTGGTGAAGATTTGCTCCCACTGCGCCCGCGAGGCATCGTGGGCGATGCAGCAGTCCACCACCGTCCAGCCCTCGACGCCGTCGAGCGTGTCGCGCAAGAGCCAGAGGTTGATGTGGTCGAGCGCGAAGGGCAGCGCCATGCGGATCCAGCGCACGCCGGGCGCGACCTCGAAAGTCTCGCCCGGTGCAGGCAGCGTGTCGCCGAAGGGGTATTGGAGTTCGCGTTCGAGGAGGTTCATGTACGATTGACGTTAACGTAAACGTCATGGGGAAGAGCCATCATTGTAGGCAGTGCAGCCCGAATGTGCTGTCACCGCCGCAACCCCGCACCCGCATCATGCCTTCGCAGACTTTCACCATCGGCGAACTCGCCAGGGAATTCGACCTCACCACGCGGGCGATCCGCTTCTATGAGGACATGGGGCTGCTCGCCCCGGAGCGCGCCGGGCAGCAGCGCGTCTACACCGCGCGCGACCGTGCACGGCTGACGCTCACCCTGCGCGCCAAGCGGCTCGGCCTGAAGCTGACCGAGGCCAAGGAGATCCTCGACATGTACGACAGCCCGCGCGACACGGCCGCGCAGCTGCAGCGCTTTCTCGGCGTGCTCGGCAACCACCGCGCCCAGCTCGAGGCCCAGCTGGCCGAGCTGGAGACCAACCTCGCCGAGGTCCGCGCACAGGAAAAGCAGGCGCGCGCCGCGCTCGCGCGTGCCGTCAAACCCAAGGCCCGCTGAGGGCCCGATATTCACCCCAGTCACCGACAATGGACAACACCATGCCCGACAACCTCGATGACCTGTTCTCCCACAACCGCAGCTGGGCTGCGCGGATGGAGCGCGATCGCCCCGGCTTCTTCACCAGCCTGGTGAAGCAGCAGACCCCCAAGTACATGTGGATCGGCTGCTCCGACAGCCGCGTGCCCGCCAACCAGATCACCGGCCTCGAGCCGGGCGAAGTGTTCGTGCACCGCAACGTGGCCAATATCGTGGTGCACTCCGACCTCAACGCGCTGTCGGCGATCCAGTTCGCGGTCGAGCGCCTCAAGGTCCGGCACATCATGGTGGTTGGCCACTATGGCTGTTCGGGCGTGCAGGCCGCGCTCGAAGGCGCGCGCATCGGCATCGCCGACAACTGGATCCGCCACATCCAGGACGTGCGCGACCGGCACCGGGTCATGCTCGAAAGCCTGCCGGAAACCGTGCGCGCCGATGCGCTGTGCGAACTCAACGTGGCGGAGCAGGTGGTCAATGTGGCGGTCAGCACCGTCATGGTCGACGCCTGGAGCCGCAACCAGACGGTCACCATCCACGGCTGGGCCTTCGGCGTGCACGACGGGCTGCTCGAGGACCTGGGCATGACCGTCGACGGCTCCAAGCCGCTGGACAACCTGTACCGCGCAGCGGTGCAGCGCATTCGCTACAAGTGGAGCAAGCCGGGCGAAGCCGCCCAACCCGTTCCGGACGTGCTCAAGGAAACCGACTGAGACCATGTTCCCCCAGCGCCTCGACTCGCCGCTGGCCTACGACATCGCAAAGGCGATGCGCGACGGCTTCAACCGCCACTACCGGCTGTTCCGCGCCGAGTCGGCGCGCGCCAAGCACCGCTTCGAAACCGCCGACTGGCACGGCCAGCAGCGGGCGCAGCGCGAGCGCATCGAGTTCTACGATCTGCGGGTGAGCGAGGCGGTGGCGCGGCTCGAGAAGGAGTTCAAGGCCGGCGACCAGCCGATGGACGTCTGGCACCAGGTCAAGCTGCACTTCATCGGCCTCCTGGTCGACCACCACCAGCCCGAGCTGGCCGAGAGCTTCTTCAACTCGGTAACCACCAAGATCCTGCACCGCGCCTATTTCCAGAACGACTTCATCTTCGTGCGGCCGGCCATCAGCACCGAGTACATCGAGCCGCGCGATGCGCCCACCTACCGCGCCTACTACCCCGAGCGCGAGACGCTGGCCGACACCATCGAGCGCATGCTCGAGGACTACGCGCTGCAGGGCGGCTACGCCAACCTGAAGCGCGACGCCGAGCGCGTGGCGGCCGCCATTCTCGGGCGCTTCCACCAGGTCAAGCTGCGCGCCAACTTCCAGCTGCAAGTGCTGTCGGGCCTGTTCTACCGCAACAAGGGCGCCTACGTGGTCGGCAAGATCATCAACGGTTTCATCGAACTGCCCTTCGCGCTGCCGATCCTGCACGACAGCGCGGACAAGTTCTACATCGACGCGGCGCTCTTCGGCGAGGAAGACCTGCAGATGCTCTTCAGTTTCGCGCGCGCCTACTTCATGGTCGACATGGAAGTGCCCTCGGCCTATGTGCAGTTCCTGCGCTCGCTGATGCCGCGCAAGCCGCGCGCCGAGATCTACAACGCACTCGGGCTGGCCAAGCAGGGCAAGACGCTCTTCTACCGCGATTTCCTCTACCACCTCAACTACTCGAGCGACAGGTTCCGCATCGCGCCCGGCATCAAGGGCATGGTGATGCTGGTGTTCGACCTGCCGTCCTTCCCCTACGTGTTCAAGGTCATCAAGGACTTCTACCCGCCGCAGAAGGACACCACGCGCGAGCAGATCAAGGGTAAGTACATGCTGGTCAAGCAGCACGACCGCGTGGGCCGCATGGCCGACACGCTGGAGTACAGCGACGTCGGCTTCCCGCTCGACCGCTTCGAGCCCGAGCTGATCGAGGAGATCCAGAAGTTCGCGCCCAGCCAGCTCGAGATCGGCGACCGCGACGGCAACGGGGAGATGGAGGTGGTGCTCAAGCACGTCTACATCGAGCGCCGCATGATCCCGCTCAACATCTACCTGCACGAAGCCCTCGACCAGATGGAGCATCCCGAGCATGCCAAGCGCGCGGGCAAGCAACTGGAGCATGCGGTCATCGAGTACGGCAATGCCATCAAGGACATGGTTGCGGCCAACATCTTTCCCGGCGACATGCTGTGGAAGAACTTCGGCGTCACGCGCGGCGGCAAGGTCGTGTTCTACGACTACGACGAGATCGAATACCTCACCGACTGCAACTTCCGCCGCGTGCCGACGCCGATCCACGAGGAAGACGAGATGAGCGGCGAGGTCTGGTACTCGGTCGGCCCGAAGGACGTGTTCCCCGAGACCTTCGGCCCCTTCCTGCTCGGCAACGAGGCGGTGCGCGAGGCCTTCATGGCCCACCATGCCGACCTGCTCGACGCCGCCTTCTGGCAAAGCCACAAGGAGCGCATCCAGGCCGGCCAGATGCTGGACGTTTTTCCCTACGACGAGGCGCAGCGGTTCATTCACGATGGCCATGCGCCTTACTTTTAGCTCGCCCCCAGGCTGCGCGCAGTTCGTGTCGCTCCGCCAACCCCCTACCGGGGGCAACACCTGCGGCCCGGCAAAGCCGGTTCCGCGGTGTTTCGCGAATGGGGCCAGGGGTGGGCGCGAGAGTAGATTTTTGCTAGTGCACATTTTTCTAAAGGAGCAACTTCCATGACCGAATCCATCGTCATCGTCGGCGCCGCCCGCACCCCCATGGGCGGCTTCCAGGGCGACTTTTCTTCTCTCGCGGCGCACGACCTGGGCGGCGTCGCCATCAAGGCGGCCGTCGAGCGCGCCGGCATCGCGCCCGAGGCGGTCGGCGAGGTGCTGTTCGGCAACTGCCTGATGGCCGGCCAGGGCCAGGCGCCGGCGCGCCAGGCGGCCTACAAGGGCGGCCTGCCGGACAGCGCGGGCGCGGTCACGCTCAGCAAGATGTGCGGCTCGGCCATGAAGGCCGCGATGCTCGCGCACGATCTGCTGCTCGCGGGCACGCACGAGGTCATGGTCGCGGGCGGCATGGAGAGCATGACCAACGCGCCTTACCTGATGCTCAAGGGCCGCGGCGGCTACCGCATGGGGCACGACCGCATCTTCGACCACATGATGCTCGACGGCCTGGAGGACGCCTACCAGCCCGGCCGCTCGATGGGCACCTTCGGCGAGGACTGCGCGGCCAAGTACAAGTTCACGCGCGAGCAGCAGGACGCCTTCGCGATCGCCAGCGTGGAGCGCGCCAAGGCCGCCACCACCTCGGGCGCCTTCAAGGCCGAGATCGCGCCGGTCACGGTCAAGGGCCGCGGCGGCGACACCGTGATCGAGATCGACGAGGGCCCGGGCAAGGTCAAGCTCGACAAGATCCCCAGCCTCAAGCCGGCTTTCAAGAAGGAGGGCGGCACCATCACCGCCGCGTCGAGCTCGTCGATCAACGACGGCGCCGCCGCGCTGGTGATGATGACCGAGAGCACCGCCAAGAAGCTCGGCGCCAGGCCGATCGCGCGCCTCGTCGGCCATGCCACCCACGCGCAGCAGCCCGAATGGTTCTCGACCGCGCCCGTGGGCGCGGTGGCCAAGCTGTTCAAGAAGACCGGCTGGGGCGTGAAGGACGTCGACCTGTGGGAAGTCAACGAAGCCTTCGCCGTGGTGCCGATGGCGCTGATGCACGAGCTGGACGTCTCGCACCACATCGTCAACGTCCACGGCGGCGCCTGCGCGCTGGGCCACCCGATCGGCGCCAGCGGCGCGCGCATCATGGTCACGCTGATCCATGCGCTGCAGCAGAAAGGCAAGAAGCGCGGCGTGGCCACGCTGTGCATCGGCGGCGGCGAGGGCACGGCGGTCGCGCTCGAATTGGTCTGAGGCAAGAGCAGGCACGATAACTGCAGTTCAGACCGCAACGAAGGCGGCGGCCGTTGGAAAAAAAGGCGCCGTCCATTCGATGCGCGACCTTTCCACGCTGGAGTTCTCTTTTCATGCCGTCTCCGATTTCGAAGGCTCAGTTCGACAAGCTTCGCGCACTGGTCGACCAAGGGCGCATCCATACGGCCTATGACTACCTCGCCGACCGCGGCTACTACTACGCGTGCTGGGCCGCCGGCGATGTCGACGACAGCCTGCCGCCCGAGGCACGGGGCCGCACGGTGCCCGGCCTGGGCCTGGAGGCCCGCCAGAAGCTGACGGACCACGAGCTCGCGCGCTTCCGAACCAGCATGGCAAAGGGCTATCTGGGCGCCTTGCGGGCCCAGTTCGAAAGCGGGCCCTCCATCACGCGCGACGTCAGCGCGGAAGAGACCGCCGAGTTTCATGGTGAGGTCTTTCGAACTCACTTTCTCGGCATCAAGGACTGGACCCTCTGCGTTCCCTTCGAGCTGCAGGAAAAAGCCGGCGGCCTCGAAGCAGTCGAGCGCTACTGGGACGGCGTGCTGCGAACCGCCGCCAAGCTGAGTGCGCGAGCCATTGCGCGCTCGGCCGCGCTGATCGCCGCCTAGCGACAGGCACGGTGCGCGGTTGACATTTTTTTGCCATATCGCCGCGCGCTGTGACATTTCTTGTTCGGCGCGGGGGCGAGCCGTGTCGCATTGAGCGGTACCTAGAATGATGGGCTTGCCCACTCCTAGGAAACCCTGTTCATGCTTCCGGCCATTCCCCGCCACGCGCTCGCCGCACTGTTCGCCACCGCTTTCCTTGCCCCCGCCGCCTGGAGCCAGACGCGTGACGAGGCGCTTTTCAGCGCCGCCACCGCCGAGCAGCCGGCCGTCGTGAAGACGCTGGAGCGGCTGGTCAACATCGAGACCGGCACCGGCGACGCCGAGGGCACGGCCGCCGCGGGCAAGTACTTCGAGGATGAGCTCAAGGCGCTGGGCTTCACTGTCACGCGCAGCAAGTCGACCGGCATCGTGGTCGGCGACAACATCGTCGGCAAGTTGAAGGGCAAGGGCGGCAAGAACATCCTCCTGATGTCGCACATGGACACGGTCTACCTGAAGGGCATCCTGGCCAAGGCGCCCTTCCGCGTCGAAGGCAACAAGGCCTACGGCCCCGGCATCGCCGACGACAAGGGCGGCAACGCGGTCGTGCTGCACACGCTGAAGCTGCTCAAGGCGCGCGGCTTCCAGGATTTCGGCACGCTCACCGTGCTGTTCAACACCGACGAAGAGAAGGGCTCCTTCGGTTCGCGCGACCTGATCCAGGAAGAGGCCAGGGCCAGCGACTACGTGCTCTCCTTCGAGCCCACCGGCGCCGAAGCCGAGAAGCTTTCGCTCGGCACCTCGGGCATCGCCTACGTGCAGGTCAACATCAAGGGCAAGGCCTCGCATGCGGGCGCGGCGCCCGAGCTCGGCGTCAATGCGCTGGTCGAGGCCTCCGACCTGGTGCTGCGCACCATGGATATCGACAACAAGGCGCAGAACCTGCGCTTCAACTGGACCATCGCGAAGGCCGGTGCGGTGTCGAACATCATTCCCGACAGCGCCAGCCTCAACGCCGACGTGCGCTACGCGCGCAACGAAGACCTGGAAGCCGCGATGAAGACGCTGGAAGAGCGCGCGCAGAAGAAAAAGCTGCCGAACTCCGAGATCAAGGTGCTGGCCACGCGCGGCCGTCCGGCCTTCAATGCCGGCGAAGGCGGCAAGAAGCTGGTCGACAAGGCGGTGGCCTACTACAAGGAAGCGGGCGGCACGCTCGGCGTGGAGGAGCGTACCGGCGGCGGCACCGACGCGGCCTACGCGGCGCTCTCGGGCAAGCCGGTGATCGAAAGCCTGGGCCTGCCGGGCTTCGGCTACCACAGCGATTCCGCCGAGTACGTGATGATCGACGCCATCCCGCGCCGCCTCTACATGGCCAGCAAGCTGATCATGGATCTCGGCGCATCGAAGTAAACAGGCAAGCAGGAGGGTCACCATGCTGCTCAACGCCGACCAGGAAGCGATCCGCGACGCGGTGCGCGATTTTGCGCAAACCGAACTCTGGCCTCATGCCTCGCGCTGGGACCGCGAGCACAGCTTTCCCAAGGAAGCGCACGCAGGCCTGGCGGCGCTCGGCGCCTACGGCATCTGCGTGCCCGAGGAAGACGGCGGCGCCGGCCTCGACTACCTGACGCTCGCGCTGGTGCTGGAGGAAATCGCGGCCGGCGACGGCGGCACCAGCACCGCGATCAGCGTCACCAACTGCCCGGTCAACGCGATCCTCATGCGTTACGGCAATGCGCAGCAAAAGAAGAAGTGGCTGCAACCGCTGGCCCAAGGGCAGATGCTCGGCGCCTTCTGCCTGACCGAGCCGCAGGCCGGCAGCGATGCCTCGTCGCTGCGCAGCACGGCGCGCAAGGACGCGGACGGCTGGGTGATCGACGGCGTCAAGCAGTTCATCACCAGCGGCAAGAACGGCCAGGTCGCGATCGTGATCGCCGTTACCGACAAGGGCGCGGGCAAGCGCGGCATGAGCGCCTTCATCGTTCCCACCGACGCGTCGGGCTACACGGTCGCGCGGCTCGAGGACAAGCTGGGCCAGCATTCGAGCGACACCGCCCAGATCAACTTCGACGCCTGCCGCATCCCGGCGGAGAACCTGATCGGCCAGGAGGGCGAGGGCTACAAGATCGCGCTCGGCGCGCTCGAGGGCGGCCGCATCGGCATCGCCGCGCAGAGCGTGGGCATGGCGCGCAGCGCCTTCGAGGTGGCGCTGGCCTACGCCAAGGAGCGCCAGGCCTTCGGCGGCTCGATCTTCGAGCAGCAGGCCGTCGGCTTCCGGCTCGCGGAATGCGCGACCCAGCTCGAAGCCGCGCGCCAGCTGATCTGGCATGCGGCGAGCCTGCGCGACGCGGGCCGGCCCTGCCTCAAGGAGGCGGCGATGGCCAAGCTGTTCGCGAGCGAGATGGCAGAGAAGGTGTGCAGCGCGGCGATCCAGACGCTCGGAGGCTACGGCTACGTCAACGACTTCCCGCTGGAACGCATCTACCGCGACGTGCGCGTGTGCCAGATCTACGAAGGCACCTCCGACATCCAGAAACTCCTGATCCAGCGCGCCCTGGCTTGAAGATGGCAGCTTCGCACTGTCGAAAGCTGTATGGCGCCTGCGGCCAGGTTCCCTGCCGATTGGCGGATTCACGCGCGCGCTGCGAACGACCAGACTGGTGCCAGTGGAAACGATGAGGAGCGCATCATGGCAACGGATCTCATGACTCTCGGCGTGCTTGGAATGGTCATGCTGGGCGGCTGGCTGATCGATCATGTGGGCCAGCAGGCCAAGGCGCGCCTCGCGCGCGCTCGGAAGCCGGTGCAACGCAGGCCCTAGCTCTGCTGTCATCGATCTGGATGACAGACAGGCGCTGCCCAGCGGCGCAACATGGCGGCATCTCTCCTCGGAGCTCTCGCCATGTCTCATTCGAATTCCGTCCTGGCCCTTCGCGCAGCGGCCCTCTCGTGCATCGCGGGGCTCGGCCTGCAGTCCCACGCGCAATCCGCGCCCCCGGACATCGCCACGCTGACCGCCAGCGAGGCCGCGCAGCGCCTCTGCGCCGGCTCGCTGACCAGCGAGCAGCTGGTCTCGGCCTACCTCGCGCAGGCCAGGGCCAAGCCGCAGCTCAATGCCTTCATCACGCTCGACGAGGCCGGCGCCCTCAAGGCCGCGCGCGCGGCCGACACCGCGCGCAAGCGCGGCGGCCCGTGCAAGCCGCTGGCCGGCGTGCCGGTGGTCATCAAGGACAACATCCACGTCCAGGGCCTACCCGCCACCACCGGCACACCGGCGTTGAAGGGTTTCGTGCCGTCGACGGATGCGCCCGTGGTCGCCAAGCTGCGCGCGGCGGGTGCGATCGTGCTGGGCAAGACCCACATGCATGAGCTGGCCTTCGGCGTGACGGGCTACAACCCCGCGTTCCAGAGCGGGCCCGAGGTCGGCGTGCGCAATGCCTATGACGCGACCCGCATCGCGGGCGGCTCCTCCTCGGGCAACGGCGCGGCGCTCGGTGCGCGCATGGCGCCGGCTGCGCTCGGCACCGACACCGGCGGCTCGGTGCGCATTCCCTGCGCCTTCAACGGATGCGCGGCGCTGCGTCCGACCGTGGGCCGTTATTCGCAGCAGGGCATCGCGCCGGTCTCGCACACGCGCGACACCGCCGGGCCGATGGCGCTGTCGGTGGCCGACCTGGCGCTGCTCGACGGAGCCATCGCCGGCGGCGCACCGTTGGTGCCGGCCGAGCTGAAGCGCGTGCGGCTCGGTGTGGTGCCGGCCTTCTTCGCGAACCTCGATGCCGACACCAAAGCCGCCACTGATGCGGCGCTGGCCAAGCTGCGCGCGGCAGGCGTCACGCTGGTGGACGTCGAGATGCCCAAGCTGATGGAGCTCAATGGCGCGGCCGGCTTCCCGATCGCGTTCTACGAGGCGCACGACGACATGGTGACCTACCTCGCGAAGTACCGCACCGGCGTCGACATCCGGCAGCTGGCCGCGGCCGCTGCCAGCCCCGATGTCAAGGGTGCCTTCGAAGGCCTCGTGATCCCGCGCAAGCTGCCGGCCCCCAACGGCGTGGTCGATGCCAAGCCTGCCTACGACAACGCTATCGCCAAGGCCCGGCCGGCGCTGCAGAAGCTCTACCGCGACACCTTCAAGGCGAACAGGCTCGATGCGCTCGTGTTTCCGACGGTGACGCGCGTCGCGCTCGCCGCCACGCCGGAGGCCAGCAGCCCGAAGAACTTCGGCGCGCTGATCCAGAACACCGACCCCGCCGGCAACGCCGGCATCCCCGGCCTGCAACTGCCCTCGGGCCTGGGCGCCACGAGCGGCCTGCCGATCGGGCTGGAATTCGATGGCCCGGCGGGAAGCGACCGCAAGCTGCTGGCGCTGGGGCTGGCGGTCGAAGGGGTGCTGGGCCGACTGCCGGCACCCACGAAGTAGTCAGCGATCGCTGCCGGGCGCGGTCCAGCCGGCCAGCGCCGAACGGCGCTCGATGCCGAGCTTGCCGAAGATGCGCCGCAGGTAGGTGCGCACCGTCGGCACGCCGACTTCCATGCGCCGCGCGATGTCCTTGTCGGTCAGACCCTCGCGCACCGCCCGTGCGACCTGCTGCTCGCGCGGGCTCAGCTGCGGCCACGCTGCAGCAGGCTTTGCGTCGACGCGCTGCGCGCGCTGCAGCGCGCCGGCGAAGGCCGGCTCGATCAGGTCCAGCAGCGCCTTCTCGTGCTCGCCGAAGTCGCCGCGTCCCCCGCAGCGCCAGATGCGCAGGTCGCCCAGCGCGCGCTCGCCATGGAAGGCGTGCAGGTTCATGCCCCAGTGCAGGCCGTCGCGCGAGAGGAAATCGTTGAAGAAGGGTGTGCGCATCAGCTCGCGCTGCGGCATCACTTCGGTCACGCGGGTGGCACGGCGGCGCGATTGCAGGACGAAGGTGATCGGATCATGGTGCTGGTGCCATTCGGCATAGCGGTCGAGATTGGCCGGGTCCATGTTGAGCGCCACCCGGCGGCCGAAGCTGCCGCTCTCGGCATCCCACACGAAGGAGGCGAACTGGTCGGCATGCAGCAGGTCGAGCAGTGCCCAGCCGATGCGCTCGCGGATCTCGCGTTCGCCCTGGCTTTCTGCGAGCAGCGCGAAGATGCCGCGCAGCGCGTGCTGTTCCGAAGCTCTCAGGTACATGGCCGCCTCCTCTTTGTGCCGAGCTTAGTGCGCGAGCAAGTGCCGCGCCATCCGTGGCGATTCAGGGTTTGCGAGAGGGTTTGCACAATGCGCGAGAATCTGTCCTTCCCTCATGTCCACTTCCTCTCCCAACTCCGCGCGCGTTCCCTGCCCCTGCGGACGCCGCGACCGCCGGGAGCTGCCGCTGCCCTATGCCCAGTGCTGCGGGCGCTACCTCGACGATTTCGAGCGCACGCCAGCGACGGACGCCGAATCGCTCATGCGTTCGCGCTACACGGCTTTCGTGCTCGAGCGGGCCGACTATTTGCTCGCTACCTGGCACGTGTCGACGCGCCCTGCGACGCTCGGCTTCGAGCCCGGCGTCAAATGGCTGGGCCTCGAGGTGCGCTCGCGTTCGGTGCTGGACGCCGACCATGCCGAGGTCGAGTTCGTCGCCCGCCAGCGCAGCAGCGCGGGCGTGGCGACCCGGCTGCACGAACGCAGCCGCTTCGTGCGCGAGGACGACGGCGCAGTCAGCCGCTGGTACTACCTCGACGGCGATCTGCGCTGAAGCCGCGGGGCAACTGAAAAATCTGTTGCCGCCCCGCGCGGCCTGCATTGCGCGCTAGCAATTCGATAGCGCGCGGCGCGCCATTGTGTCCAGAACAGAGACAGTCCGATTCCGTTTGGCCTATTTATCCGCGGCCGTTGTGCCCGCACACTCTCTTCCAGACTTCAACACAACCTGGACCAGAGGGCGACATGACCCGCAGCACGAGGATTCCGACCGCATACCGGCAGTGGCTTTGGGCCATGTTGGCGGCACCGGTCCTGGGCGCTGCGCTCTGGATGGCCTGCGCCCCGGCGGCACACGCCGGCGACGCCGCCGACATCACGCCTTTCTCGAGCGCGCGCGGTGCCGAAGCCCCTGCGCCGTGGCGCTTCACCACGCTGCCCAACAAGACGCCGACCCGCTTCGAGGTCGTGCAGCAGGATGGCCGCCGTGTCCTGAAGGTCGAGGCCGACCAGTCCTACGGCAACCTCGTGCATGCCACCCAGGTGCCGCTCGACGCCTCCACCACGCTGGCCTGGCGCTGGCGCGTCGACGACTTCGTGAAGGACGCCGACCTGCGCAAGCGCAGCGGCGACGACGGCGCGGCCAAGCTCTGCGTGTTCTTCGACCTCCCCACCGACCGGCTGTCCTTCGGCGAGCGCACGCGCCTGGCGCTGGCACGGCGCACCACGGGCGAGCAGGTGCCCAGCGAAGCGCTGTGCTACGTATGGGACAACAAGGAAGCCAAGGGCAGCACGCTCGTGAACGCCTTCACCCAGCGCATGCGCATGGTGGTGCTCGAGTCGGGGCCGGCCGCCACGCCGGGCACGTGGGCGAGCGAGCGCCGCAACCTGTTGGCCGACTACCGGCGCGTCTTCGGCGACGAGGCCGGCGACACCATGCCCGACGTGGTCGCGGTCGCGATCTCGGCCGACGCGGACAACACGCAGGGCCACGGGCTGGCCTATTTTTCCGACATCGATCTGCGCAGCATCGCGCCCACGCGCAGCGCCGGAGGCTTTGCGGCGGGGCGTCCCGTGCCCGGGGAATAGCGGATGGACGATCTCGTCACGCTCCTCTCGGCCCAGGGTGCCGCCGTGGTGTTCCTCGCCACGCTGGCGACCCGCCTCGGCGCGCCGGTGCCGGCCGCGCCCTTTCTCGTCATCGCCGGCGGATTGTCGGTCGGCGGGCAGGTGTCATTCGCCGCCGTGCTGGCGGCCGCCCTGGTCGGCAACATCCTCGGCGACGGCGCCTGGTTCCTGGCCGGGCGCCGCTGGGGCTACCGCGTGATGCGCCTCCTGTGCCGCATCTCGCTGTCGGCCGACTCCTGCGTACGGCGCAGCGAGGCCATCCTCGGCCGCTGGGGCGGGCTGTCGCTGATCGCGGCCAAGTTCGTGCCCGGCGTGTCGGTGGTCGCGCCGCCGATGGCGGGCGCCTTGGGCATGTCGAACACGCGCTTCCTGTCCTACGAGACCGTGGCCGCGCTGATCTGGACGCTGGGCTTCCTCCTGCTGGGCCGCATCTTCCACGCGGCGATCCAGGACGTGCTGGCGGTGCTGTCCAGCGTCGGCCTCACGGCTGCGGCTGTCGGCACGCTGGTGCTCGTCGCTTTCGTCGCCTGGCGCTATCGCCGGCGCCGCATCGCGCTCGCTGCCGACGACATCGAGCATATCGAGGCCGGCGCGCTGCGCGAAGCCTTCGCGGCCGGTGCCCGCCCGACGCTGATCGACGTGCGCTCCGCCGAGGGACGCGCGCTGGATCCGCGCGCGATTCCGGGCGCCATCGGCATCGCGCTGCGCGAGCTCCCCGTCGAGCTGGCTGCCTTTGCCGACGGGCGCGAACTCATCGTGTTCTGCGACTGCCCCAACGACGAGTCCGCCATCGCTGCCGCGCGCGTGCTAATGAAGGCCGGTTTGCCGCGCGTGCGCGTGCTCGCCGGCGGGCTCTCGGCCTGGAGCGCCGCCGCCGCAATCGAGGTCGATGAAGAGGCACTGCCGGCCGGCGCGCCGGACATCGCCGCACATCCCGCTTGATCCCTGCCGCGAGCGAGGCCTAGAATCGGTCCCGCTCCGGGGTGCACGCAGATGTGTGCTGAGATGGCCAAGCGCCGAACCCGCGAACTTGATCTGGTTCATACCAGCGTAAGAAGAGCTGCGACTCCCCGGCCCCGGACATTCTTTTTTCCGCCGTGCCGATTCTGGAGCGATCGCGGAGCACCCGTCCAACGAACCGGAGTGCCCCGCATGAATGCCCCTGACAAGTTCGCCTCGCTGCTCACGCTGACGCGCGAGCCATTTCCTGCCTCGACCAAGAGCGCCATCGCCGGCAGCCGGTCCGACCTGCGCGTGCCTGTGCGCGACGTGCTGCTCACCAACGGCGAGCAGGTGTCGCTCTACGACACCTCGGGCCCGTACTCGGACCCTTCGGCCGAGATCGACGTGCGCCAGGGCCTGCCCGGCGTGCGCGGCGCCTGGATCGCCGAGCGCGGCGACACCGAAAGCTATCAAGGCCGCACCCACCAGATGCTCGACGACGGCGCCACCCATGCCGACCGCGATGCGCAGCGCCTGGCCGAGCTGCGCGCCGCCGCCTCGGGGCTGCAGCGCACGCCGCTGCGTGCCAAGTCCGGCATGAACGTGAGCCAGATGCACTATGCGCGCCGCGGCATCGTCACGCCCGAGATGGAATACGTGGCGCTGCGCGAGAACGGCAAGCGCGAATGGATGGCCGAGTACCTGGCCGACGCGGCGCGCGAGAAGCGCCTGGCCGGCAACCCGATGGGCGCGCGGATCCCGAAGATCATCACGCCCGAGTTCGTGCGCGACGAGGTGGCGCGCGGCCGCGCCATCATCCCGGCCAACATCAACCACCCGGAAGTCGAGCCGATGGCGATCGGGCGCAACTTCCTGGTCAAGATCAACGCCAACATCGGCAACTCGGCCGTCACTTCCAGCATCGAGGAAGAGGTGGAAAAACTGGTGTGGGCGATCCGCTGGGGCGCCGACAACGTGATGGACCTGTCCACCGGCCGCAACATCCACACCACGCGCGACTGGATCGTGCGCAACAGCCCGGTGCCCATCGGCACGGTGCCGATCTACCAGGCGCTCGAGAAGGTCGGCGGCGTGGCGGAAGACCTCACGTGGGAGATCTACCGCGACACGCTGATCGAGCAGGCCGAGCAGGGCGTGGACTACTTCACCATCCATGCCGGGCTGCGCCTGCCCTTCATCCATCTCACGGCCGATCGCCGCACCGGCATCGTCTCGCGCGGCGGCTCGATCATGGCCAAGTGGTGCATCGCGCACCACCAGGAGAGCTTCCTCTACACGCGCTTCGAGGAGATCTGCGAGATCATGAAGGCCTACGACGTGAGCTTCTCGCTCGGCGACGGCCTGCGTCCCG
Organism: Variovorax sp. LjRoot175; assembly: GCF_964253805.1. Taxonomy (NCBI): domain Bacteria; kingdom Pseudomonadati; phylum Pseudomonadota; class Betaproteobacteria; order Burkholderiales; family Comamonadaceae; genus Variovorax; species Variovorax sp. LjRoot175. The sequence goes on from NZ_CAXURY020000001.1 coordinate 923,563, forward strand.
GCTGCGCCGCGGACGCCAACGACGAGGCCCAGTTTGCCGAGCTGCGCACGCTGGGCGAGCTCACGCAGATCGCGTGGAAGCACGACGTGCAGACCATGATCGAGGGCCCCGGCCACGTGCCCATGCACATGATCCAGGCCAACATGGACGAGCAGCTGAAGCACTGCCACGAGGCGCCTTTCTACACGCTGGGCCCGCTGACCATCGACATCGCGCCGGGCTACGACCACATCGCGAGCGCGATCGGCGCCGCCATGATCGGCTGGGCCGGCACCGCGATGCTGTGCTACGTCACGCCCAAGGAGCACCTGGGCCTGCCGGACCGCGACGACGTGAAGCAGGGCATCATCGCGTACAAGATCGCGGCCCACGCAGCCGACGTGGCCAAGGGCCATCCGGGCGCGCGGGCGCGCGACGACGCGCTCAGCAAGGCGCGCTTCGAGTTCCGCTGGCAGGACCAGTTCAACCTCGGCCTGGACCCCGACACCGCGCGCGAATTCCACGACGAGACCTTGCCCAAGGACTCGAGCAAGGTGGCGCATTTCTGCTCGATGTGCGGGCCGAAGTTCTGCTCGATGAAGATCACGCAGGAGGTGCGCGAGTACGCGGCGCAGCGCGGCATCGACGAGGCGAAGGCCCTGGACGAGGGCATGGCGGGCAAGTCGGCCGAGTTCAAGGCCGGCGGGGGCGAGATCTACATCCCGATCCAGGCGCGTTGAGCCGGGAAGGCAGAGGGTGGTTGATACCATCGCCCCATGCCTTCCATCCCCTTCGACGCCGTCCTCTTCGACTGCGACGGCGTCCTCGTCGACTCCGAACCCATCACCAACCGCGTGCTCGCCGAGATGCTCGGCGAGCTCGGCTGGCAGCTCACGGTGGAAGAGTCGATGCGCCTTTTCACCGGCAAGGCGGTGAAGGACGAGGCCGCGCTGATCGAGGCCAACACCGGCTTCGCCATCACGCCCGAATGGCTGCACGGCTTTCGCGGCCGCCGCAACGAGGCGCTCGAACGCGAGTTGGTCGCGATCCCCAACGCGGCCGGCGCGGTGCGCGCGCTGCACGCGGCGTTCGACGGGCGCATCGCCTGCGCTTCGGGCGCCGACCGCCACAAGGTGGAGTTGCAGCTCGACAAGATCGGCATCCTCGACTGCTTCGCCGGCCGGATCTTCAGCGGCCACGAGATGCCGCGCTCCAAGCCCGCGCCCGACGTGTACCTGGCCGCTGCCGCGGCGCTGGGCGTCGATCCGGCGCGCTGCGCGGTGGTCGAGGACACGGTGACCGGCGCGACGGCCGGCGTCGCCGCGGGCGCCACCGTGTTCGGCTACAGCCCTTCCGATCTCGGCCACAGCGGGCCGGAGGCGCTGCTGGCCGTTGGCGTGACGCAGGTGTTCAGCGACATGGCGCAGCTGCCGGCGCTGCTGGCCGCCCGCGAGCGCTGAGCGGAAAAGAAAAACTTCAGTTCGTGCGCTGCGTGGCGGCCTTGGCCATCGCGGCAAGGGCCTGCGTCATGGCCTGGGCGCGTGCCGACCAGAAACGGGCGATCAGCTTGTCGGCGTTCTCGACCACCGCGGGATGGATGCGCGAGCGGCCCGAGGTGGCGGCGAATTCGACCAGGGCCGCGTATTCGGAGGTGTCGGTGTCGGGAGTGTGCATGCCTCGATCCTAGGGCGGGAGGGCTCGCTCCTTGAGCGCATGTGCGAGCGCAGCGATGAACTTTGTCACGGATCATCCTCGCGAGGCAAGCCTGCGACCGGCCTCCGATGCGCCGCCGCGACGAAATGCGCCGGGTGTTACACCTGCCCAGGTCCGGAACGCACGGGAAAAGCTTTTTTCGTTGCGAAATCCCACCGCCAGGGCAATCTGCTTGATCGGCCGCTCGGTGCGGCGCAGCTGCTCGGCCGCCTGCTCGTGCCGCACTTCGTCCTTCAGCGCCTGCAGCGACACGCCTTCTTCCTGCAGCTGCCGATGCAGCGTACGGGCCGACAGGTTCAGGATCGCAGCCAGCGCCTCGGCCGTGGCCGCCTCCCTGCCGCGCGTGCGCAACAGCTCGCGCACGCGCTGGCCCAGCAGCCGGTCACGGCGGTACTGCAGCACGGTGAGCGGCAGCGCGCGCCGCAGCATGGTGCGCAGCGCCTGCTCGTCGCGCTGCAGCGGCAGGGCCAGGTAGCGCTCGTCGAAGCTGTAGCTGGCCGCCTCGGCGCCGAAGCGCAGCTCGCCGCCGAACATCAGCGGATAGGCATCGCGGTGCGGCGGCGCCTCGAAGGGAAAGCTGGCCTCGCGCAGCGAGACCCGCGAATCGATGACCCAGGAGGCATAGCCGTGCAGGAAGCGCAGGTTCGACACCAGGCAGAACTCGCGCAGCTCGCCGAGCGCGGCGTGCTCCCGGATCAACACCGTCGCCACGCCGCCGGCCACCTTCAGTTCGAGCGCGATGTCCTCGGTCAGGAGCCGGTGGTGCCGGCACCAGCGCTTGATGGCAACCCCGAGGTTGGGCGAGTTCAGCGAGGCGCGGCACAGCATGCCGTAGGTGCCCCAGGGCAGGCGGCGGCCGAACCAGCCGAGCGCCTCGTCGTCGAGCTCCTGCATCGCGAAACCCGACAGAACCTCGAACTGCGCGGCCGTCACGCGGGCCTGGGCATTCTTCAGATCGCGCGGCGCAATCTGTGCCACTTCCAGGGCCCGGGACGGGTCCATGCCGTAGCGCTCGTAGCCCATCACGATCGCTCGCACGAAGGCCATGGGCGTGGCGGCGCGGACGGCCGGTTTGAAGAGGGAAGACGACATGGAAGAACGCGATCTTGATGACGCAATATGCAACCATTGTGGCGCCAATTGCAACGGCAGGGGGCGTAAGCTGCGGCTTCCCGCGCGGGATTTCCGGCGCCAACGACACCGCTTGTGAGGAGACAACCCCATGCATGACCCCGGCCTGAACTTCGACCTGGGCGAGACCATCGATTCGCTGCGCGATGCGATCCAGAACTTCGCCGCCAACGAGATCGCGCCGCGCGCGGCCGACATCGATCGCGAAAACCTGTTCCCCCACGACCTCTGGAAGAAGCTCGGCGAGCTCGGCCTGCACGGCATGACGGTGAAGGAGGAATACGGCGGCACCGAGCTCGGCTACCTTGCCCACATCGTGGCGATGGAAGAGGTGTCGCGAGCCTCGGCCTCGGTCGGTCTCTCCTACGGCGCGCACTCCAACCTGTGCGTGAACCAGATCCACCGCAACGGCAGCGAAGCGCAGAAGAAGAAATACCTGCCGAAGCTGGTGAGCGGCGAGCACGTGGGTGCGCTCGCGATGAGCGAGCCCAACGCCGGCTCCGACGTGGTCAGCATGAAGCTGCGCGCCGAGAAGAAGGGCGACCGCTACGTGCTCAACGGCGGCAAGATGTGGATCACCAATGGCGGCGACGCCGACACGCTGGTGATCTACGCCAAGACGGAGCCCGAGATGGGCGCGCGCGGCATGACCGCCTTCATCGTCGAGAAGGGTTTCAAGGGCTTCTCGGCCGGCACCAAGCTCGACAAGCTCGGCATGCGCGGCTCCAACACCTACCCGCTCTACTTCGACAACTGCGAAGTGCCCGAAGAAAACGTGCTGGGCGGCGAGGGCGCCGGTGCCAAGGTGCTGATGAGCGGCCTCGACTACGAGCGCGCGGTGCTCTCCGGCGGCCCGCTCGGCATCATGGCCGCCTGCATGGACGCGGTGCTGCCTTTCGTGCACGAGCGCAAGCAGTTCGGCCAGAGCATCGGCGAGTTCCAGCTCATGCAGGGCAAACTGGCCGACATGTACTCGACCTGGCAGGCCACGCGGGCCTACGTGTATGCGGTGGGCAAGGCCTGCGACCGCAACGACCATGCGCGCACCTTCCGCAAGGACGCCGCGGGCGCGATCCTCTACTCGGCCGAAAAGGCCACCTGGATGGCCGGCGAGGCGATCCAGGCGCTGGGCGGCGTGGGCTACACCAACGAGTTCCCGGTGGGGCGGCTGTGGCGCGATGCCAAGCTCTACGAGATCGGTGCCGGCACCAGCGAAATCCGCCGCATGCTGATCGGCCGCGAACTGTTTGCCGAAACCGCCTGAAGGAGTTCTTCATGACCGTCACGCGCAGCCTGGCGAAGGGCGCCACCGACGTGCCGCTGATCGAGCAGACCATCGGCGATTTCTTCGACGACATGGCGGCGCGGCAGGGCGAGCGCGACGCGCTGGTCAGCGTGCACGAGAACAAGCGCCTGAGCTACCTCGAACTGCAGCGTGAGTCGAATCGCCTGGCCAGCGCGCTGCTCGGCCTGGGGCTCGCGCCCGGCGACCGCGTCGGCATCTGGTCGCACAACAACGCGCCCTGGGTGTTGATGCAGATCGCCACCGCCAAGGTCGGCATCATCCTGGTCAACATCAATCCGGCCTACCGCACCGCCGAGCTCGAGTACGCGCTCAACAAGGTGGCGTGCAGGGCGCTGGTCACGATGCCGCAGTTCAAGACGAGCGACTACCTCGGCATGCTGCGGGAACTGGGCCCGCAGCGCCTCCCGCTGCTGAAGCACATCGCGTGGATCGACAAGGAAGGCGCCGGCGACGAGGTGCCGGCTGCGCAACGCTTCTCCGCGCTGCTGGCGAGCGGCAACCCCGACGATCCGCGCATCGCGCAGATCGGCCGGACGCTCAAGGCCAGCGATCCGGTCAACATCCAGTTCACCAGCGGCACCACCGGCTTCCCCAAGGGCGCGACGCTGACCCACCGCAACATCCTCAACAACGGCTTCTTCATCGGCGAATGCATGAAGCTCACGCCGGAAGACCGGCTGTGCATCCCGGTGCCGCTCTACCACTGCTTCGGCATGGTGCTCGGCAACCTGGCCTGTCTGACGCACGGCTCGACCATCGTCTATCCGAACGACGGCTTCGACCCGCTCACCGTGATGCAGACGGTGCAGGTCGAGCGTTGCACCGGCCTGCACGGCGTGCCCACGATGTTCATCGCCGAACTCGACCATCCGCGCTTCAAGGAGTTCGACCTCAGCACGCTGCGCACCGGCATCATGGCCGGCTCGCCGTGCCCGACCGAGGTGATGAAGCGCGTGGTCGAGCAGATGCATCTGCGCGAGATCACCATTGCCTACGGCATGACCGAGACCAGCCCGGTGAGCTGCCAGAGTTCGACCGACACGCCGCTCGAGAAGCGCGTCTCGACCGTGGGCACGGTGCAGCCGCACATCGAGATCAAGGTCATCGACCCGGAAACGGGCGAGATCGTCAAGCCCGGCGTCTCGGGCGAGTTCTGCACGCGCGGCTATTCCGTCATGCATGGCTACTGGGAAGACGAGGAGAAGACGCACGAAGCCATCGATGCCGAAGGCTGGATGCACACGGGCGACCTCGCCACCATGGATGCCGAGGGCTACGTCAACATCGTCGGCCGCATCAAGGACCTGGTGATCCGCGGCGGCGAGAACATCTACCCGCGCGAGATCGAGGAATTCCTCTACCGCCATCCGAAGGTGCAGGACGTGCAGGTGGTCGGCCTGCCCGACAAGAAGTACGGCGAAGAGCTCTGTGCCTGGATCATTCCCAAGCCGGGCCAGGCGCTGACGGCTGATGAAGTGCGCGACTTCTGCAAGGGCCAGATCGCGCACTACAAGGTGCCGAAGTACATCCAGTTCGTCACCGAGTTCCCGATGACGGTGACGGGCAAGATTCAGAAATTCAAGATCCGCGAAGCGATGAAACACCAGCTCGGCCTGGACGAAGAAAAAACCGCATGAGCAAACTCGAAACGAAATTGAACTCGCGCTCGGCCGATTTCCAGGCCAACGCCACCGCGATGCGCGCACTGGTCGACGACCTGCACGCGCAGTTCGCCAAGGTCCAGGCCGGCGGCGGCGAGGCCGCGCGCAGCAAGCACACGGCGCGCGGCAAGCTGCTGCCGCGCGATCGCGTCGCGCAGCTGCTCGACCCCGGCACGCCCTTTCTCGAAGTCGCGCCGCTCGCGGCCCATGCGATGTACCACGGCGCGGCGCCCGGCGCGGGGCTGATCGCCGGCATCGGCCGCGTGAGCGGCGTCGACTGCATGATCGTGTGCAACGACGCGACAGTGAAGGGCGGCACCTACTATCCCGTCACCGTCAAGAAGCACCTGCGCGCGCAGGAGATCGCCGAGCAGAACCGCCTGCCCTGCATCTACCTGGTCGATTCGGGCGGCGCCAACCTGCCGAACCAGGACGAGGTGTTCCCCGACCGCGATCACTTCGGCCGCATCTTCTACAACCAGGCCAACATGAGCGCGCAAGGCATCGCGCAGATCGCGGTGGTCATGGGCTCGTGCACGGCCGGCGGCGCCTACGTGCCGGCGATGAGCGACGAGTCGATCATCGTCAAGAACCAGGGCACCATCTTCCTGGGCGGCCCGCCGCTCGTGAAGGCGGCCACCGGCGAGGTGGTCACGGCCGAAGACCTGGGCGGCGGCGACGTGCACACGCGGCTGTCGGGCGTGGCCGACCATCTGGCGCAGAACGACCTGCATGCGCTGGCACTGGCGCGCTCGGCGGTGGCGAACTTGAATCGCGCCGTTCGCACTGAGCCTGTCGAAGTGCCGGTGCAGGCTTCGACCCTTCGTCAAGCTCAGAACAGGCCAGGCTCAGCCCGAACGGGTGGGGACTCAGCCCGAACGGGTTCAAGAGAACCCGCCTTCCCCCCAGACGAGCTCTACGGTGTGATCCCCACCGACACCCGCAAGCCCTTCGACGTGCGCGAGATCATCGCGCGCATCGTCGACGGCAGCGAGTTCCACGAGTTCAAGTCGCGCTTCGGCGCAACGCTGGTCTGCGGCTTCGCCGAGATCGAGGGCATGCCGGTGGGCATCGTCGCCAACAACGGCATCCTGTTCTCCGAATCGGCGCAGAAGGGCGCGCACTTCATCGAGCTGTGCTGCCAGCGCAAGATCCCGCTGGTGTTCCTGCAGAACATCACCGGCTTCATGGTCGGGCGCAAGTACGAGAACGAAGGCATCGCGCGCCACGGCGCCAAGATGGTGACGGCGGTGGCCACCGCCAACGTGCCCAAGTTCACCATCATCATCGGCGGCAGCTTCGGCGCCGGCAACTACGGCATGTGCGGCCGCGCCTACTCGCCGCGCTTCCTCTGGATGTGGCCCAACGCGCGCATCAGCGTGATGGGCGGCGAGCAGGCCGCGAGCGTGCTGGCCACCGTCAAGCGCGACGGCATCGAGGCCAAGGGCGGGCAGTGGAGCGCGGAGGAGGAGGAGGCCTTCAAGTCGCCGATCCGCCAGCAGTACGAGGCGCAGGGCCATCCCTATTACGCGACGGCGCGGCTGTGGGACGACGGCATCATCGACCCTGCCGACACGCGCCGCGTGCTGGCGCTGGGCCTGGCGGCCGCGCGCAACGCGCCGATTCCCGAGCCGAAGTTCGGCATCTTCCGCATGTGAGGCAGACGCCCCCATGTCGCTTCCGAACTACTTCGCGAGCCTGGGCCGCTACCACGTGTGGGCCACGCACACGCTGCTCGACGCCAATCTGAAAGGGCTGTCCGATGCCGACTGGCATCGCGACTGCGGCCTCTTCTTCCGCTCGGTCCATCGCACGGTCAACCACCTGCTGGTGGCCGACAACATCTGGTACGCGCGCTTCGCCGAAGGCCGTTCGCCGCGCATCCCGCTCGACACCGAGCTGCACGCCGAGCGCGCCGCGCTGTGCGAGGCGCTGGGTGCAGCGGTGACGCGCTGGAGCCCGTGGCTCGCGACGCTCGCGCCCGAGCGCTACGACGGCGAGCTGGTCTACACGCGCAACAACGGCGAAGAGGTGCGCATTCCTTTTGCGCCGGCGCTCGGCCACGTGTTCAACCACGCGACCCATCACCGCGGCCAGCTGACGGCCGCGCTGACGGCCATGGTCCAGCCGGGCCCTGAGATCGACTGGGTCTATCTGCTGCAACAGGAAGCAAAAGGATGAGCCCACCCCCAGGCTTCGCGCACTTCGTGTCGCTACGCCAACCCCCTTGCAGGGGGCAACACCAGCGGCCCGGCAAAGCCGGTTGCGCGGTGTTTCCCGAATGGGCTTCGGCCTGCTCGCCAAATGCGCCTGAGGAACTGACATGACCGACTTCACCACGCTCGACCTCGAGATCGAAGGCGCCGTCGCGCGCATCTGGCTCAACCGGCCGGAGCTGCGCAATGCCTTCGACGATGTCGTCATCCGCGAGCTCGGCGAAGCCTTCTCGCAGGCGAGCGCCGCGGCCGACGTGCGCGTGATCGTGCTCGGCGCCAACGGCCCGGCCTTCTGCGCCGGCGCGAACCTCAACTGGATGCGCCGCGCGGCCGACTTCACGCACGAGCAGAACATGGCCGATGCGGGCGGTCTGGCCGCGATGCTGCGCACCATCCATGAGAGCCCGAAGCCGGTGATCGCGCGCGTGCAGGGCGACGTCTACGCGGGCGGCATGGGGCTGGTCGCCGCCTGCGATGTCGCGGTGTCGGTCGACACGGCCTGGTACTGCCTGAGCGAAGTCAAGATCGGCCTGATTCCAGCGACCATCGGTCCCTATGTGCTCCGCGCGATGGGCACGCGCGCGGCGCAGCGTTACTTCCTCACGGCGGAGCGCTTCACCGCGGCCGAAGCGCATCGCATCGGCTTCGTGCATGAGGTGGTGGCAGCCGACGCGCTCGATGCCAAGGTGGCCGAGCTGGTGAAGGCCTTCACCGGCGCCAGTCCGGCGGCGGTGCGCGCCTGCAAGCAGTTGATCGCCGACGTGGCAGGCCGCGAGATCGACGACGCGTTGATCGCGAAGACCGTGCAAGGGATCGCCGACATCCGTGCCAGCGAGGAAGGCCGCGAGGGCGTGCAGGCCTTCCTGCAGAAGCGCAAGCCTTCCTGGCTCGGCGGGCAAAAATGACTTCGCTCGACCTGCCGCAACTGCTCGCGCTGGCCGCCGCCATCGGCTGGGCCAGCGGCATTCGGCTCTACCTGGTCGTGCTGTTGACCGGACTGGCCGGCTACCTCGGCTGGGTGCCGCTGCCGGGCGGATTGCAGCTGCTCGCGCATCCGGTGGTCATTGCGGCCAGCGGCTTCATGGTCTTCGTCGAGTTCTTCGCCGACAAGATCCCGGGCCTCGATTCGCTGTGGGACATGGTGCACACGGCCATCCGCATTCCGGCCGGCGCGGCGCTCGCGGCCAGCGTCTTCGGCACCGACCATGCGGTGATGGCGATCGTGGCCGCGCTGCTGGGCGGCGGCTTCGCGGCGACGGCGCATGCGGCCAAGGCCACCACGCGCGCCGCCATCAACACCTCGCCCGAACCCTTCAGCAATGTCGGCGCCTCGCTGGTCGAAGACAGCATGGTGCCGGCCGGACTTTGGTTGGCCGTGGCGCATCCGCTGGTGTTCGCGGTGCTCTTCATCGCCGTGCTCGTGCTCAGCGTGTGGCTGATCCGAAAGAGCTGGCGCTTCCTCAAGGCGCTGTTCGGACGCGTGGCGCGCATCTTCAGCGGACGGCCGGATCCTGGCGTCGTATCCGCATTCCAGTTCAAGAAAAATTCCCCGGAAGACACTCCTCATGTTTAAGAAGATTCTCATTGCCAACCGCGGGGAAATCGCCTGCCGCGTGGCCGCGACTGCGCGCCGCATGGCGATCCGCACGGTCGCCGTGTACTCGGACGCCGACGCCCATGCCAATCACGTGCGCGCCTGCGACGAGGCCATCCATCTCGGCGGCAGCGCGCCGAAGGACAGCTACCTGCGCTGGGAAAAGATCCTCGAAGCCGCCAAGGCCAGCGGCGCGCAGGCGGTGCACCCGGGCTACGGCTTCCTGAGCGAGAACGAGGAGTTCGCGCAGGCCTGCGCCGATGCCGGTCTGGTCTTCATCGGCCCGCCGCCCTCGGCCATCAAGGCCATGGGCCTGAAGGCCGAGTCCAAGCAACTGATGGAAAAGGCCGGCGTGCCGCTGGTGCCCGGCTACCACGGCAGCGACCAGGATCCGGCGCTGCTGCAGCGCGAGGCCGACCGCATCGGCTACCCGGTGCTGATCAAGGCCAGCGCCGGCGGTGGCGGCAAGGGCATGCGCGTGGTCGAGAGGGCAGTCGACTTCGCGCCCGCACTGGCTTCGTGCCAGCGCGAGGCCATCAACAGCTTCGGCGACGACGCGGTGCTGATCGAGAAGTACGTGCAGCGGCCGCGCCACATCGAGATCCAGGTGTTCGGCGACACGCAGGGCAACTACGTCTACCTGTTCGAACGCGATTGCTCGGTGCAGCGGCGGCACCAGAAGGTGCTGGAAGAGGCGCCGGCGCCGGGCATGACGGAGGCCATGCGCAAGCAGATGGGCGAGGCGGCGGTGGCGGCGGCGCGCGCGGTGAAGTACGTGGGAGCGGGCACCGTCGAGTTTATCGTCGAGCAGCGCGGCGATGGTGAGATGAACTTTTTCTTCATGGAGATGAACACGCGGCTGCAGGTGGAGCATCCGGTGACCGAAGCGATCACCGGGCTCGACCTGGTCGAATGGCAGTTGCGTGTGGCCTCCGGCGAAGCGCTGCCGCTGGCGCAGGATCAATTGCAGATCCACGGCCATGCGATCGAGGCGCGCATCTGCGCCGAGAACCCAGACAACAACTTCCTGCCCGCCACCGGCACGCTGCACGTCTACCGCAAGCCGCAGGCCACGGCCTTCCAGCGCAGCCGGGTTCGCATCGACGACGGCGTGCGCGAAGGCGGCCTGATCTCGCCTTTCTACGACTCGATGATCGCCAAGCTGATCGTGCATGGCGCCACGCGCGAGGAGGCGCTGGCCCGGCTGGACGCGGCGCTGGCGCAAACGCACATCGTCGGCGTGGCGACCAATGTGCAGTTCCTGCGCGGCATCCTCTGCACCGACTCCTTTGCCCACGCGAAGCTCGACACCGCGCTGATCGAGCGCGAACGCGCGGTGCTGTTCGACCAGGAGGCGCTGGGCCTGCCGCTGGCGGCCGCGGCTTCGATCGCGCACACCTTGCTCGAAGAGGGCGCGAGCGCCTCGGCCGACCCTTTCAGCCGCCGCGACGGCTGGCAATCGCACGGCATCGCGCTGCGGCCCTTCGCCTTCGAGTTCCGCGGCGAGCCGCAGACAGCCGAGCTGAGCTACCTGCACGATGGCGCGCTGATGCTACGCGTCGGCGAGGTGTCGGGTCCGCTGGTGATCGGCCGCTTCCCCACGGGCGAGCTCGAGGTCCAGTTCAACGGCCAGCGCCACACCCTGGACGTCTACGAAGACCAGGACACGGCCTACATCTTCGCAGCGCACGGCGCCACGCGGATCGTCGCCATCGACCGCCTGGCCCATGCCGGCGACGTGCAGGCCGAGGGTGGCCGGCTCACCGCGCCGATGCCCGGCAAGGTCGTGTCCTTCGCGGTCAAGGCCGGCGACAAGGTCAGCCGCGGCCAGCCGCTGGCGGTGATGGAGGCGATGAAGATGGAGCACACGATCGCGGCGCCGGCGGACGGCACCGTGGAGGAGCTGCTCTATGCGCCGGGCGACCAGGTCACGGAAGGTGCCGAGCTGCTGCGGATCGCGGCTTGAGCCACTCCCTCTCCGTTCGGGTTGAGCCTGTCGACGCCGGGGCCGGCACTTCGACCCTTCGACAAGCTCAGGACAGGCCAAGCTCAGTGCGAACGGGGATGGAATGCGGAACAGCGAAAATCCTCCAAATGCGAATCACCGTCTGCCTCACCGACAACCGCCCCGATGCATGGATCGAGGGCCTGCGCGCTGCACTGCCGGGCGCCGAAGTGGAGAACTGGCGCCCGGGCACGCCGCAAGCCGACCACGCCGTGGTCTGGGCACCGCCGCAAGCCTTCATCGACGAGCAGCCGAAGCTGCGCGGCATCTTCAACATCGGCGCCGGCGTCGATGCGCTGCTCAAGCTGAAGCTGCCGCCCGAAGCCCAGGTGGTGCGGCTCGACGATGCCGGCATGTCGGTGCAGATGGCCGAGTACGTCTGCCATGCGCTGATCCGGCATTTCCGCGAGTTCGACATCTACGAGGCCGACGCGCGCGAAGGCCGCTGGAGTTTCCGCAAGCCGCGCGAGCGCGAGGACTTCGCGGTCGGCGTGATGGGGCTCGGCGTACTGGGCGAGCGCGTCGCGAAGGCTGTTGCGCAGTTCGAGTTCCCGGTCAACGGCTGGAGCCGTTCGCCCAAGGCCATCGAGGGCCTGCGCTGTTTTGCCGGCGAGGCGGAGTTCAACGCCTTCCTGGGCGCGAGCCGCGTGCTGGTCAACCTGCTGCCGCTGACGGAGGCGACGCGCGGCATCCTGAACCGCGAGAACCTGTCACGCCTGAACGGCGGCGGGCCGGGCGGCTACTTGATCAACGTGGCGCGCGGCGCGCACCTGGTGGAGTCCGACCTGATACCGCTGCTCGACAGCGGCCAGCTGGCCGGCGCCACGCTCGACGTGTTCGAGGTCGAGCCGCTTCCCACCGAGCATCCCTTCTGGCGCCATCCGAAGATCACGGTGACGCCGCACGGTTCCGCGCGCACCGTGCGCGAGGCCTCGATCGCCCAGATCGCCGACAAGATCCGGGCGGTCGAGAAGGGAGAGCCCATTGCGGGCGTGGTCGGGCGTGAGCGCGGATACTGATTCGCTCCACGAGAGGCAAGCATGAAACTTCCATCCAAAGTCAAGATCGTCGACGTCGGTCCGCGCGACGGCCTGCAGAACGAAAAGCAGCCGGTATCGGCCGAGATCAAGATCGGCCTGGTGCACCGCCTTCAGGACGCCGGCCTGAAGGAGATCGAGGTCACCAGCTTCGTGAGTCCCAAGTGGGTGCCGCAGATGGCCGACAACGCCGAAGTCATGCACGGCCTCCGCCGCAAGCCGGGCGTGCGCTACTCGGTGCTGACGCCGAACATGAAGGGCTTCGAGGCCGCGATCGCGGCGCCGCGCGAGGAATGGCCCGACGAGATCGTGGTCTTCGGCGCCGCCAGCGAAGCCTTCAGCCAGAAGAACATCAACTGCTCGATCGCCGAGAGCATCGAGCGCTTCCGGCCCGTCGTCGAGGCGGCGCGCGAGAAGGGCATCTACGTGCGCGGCGCGATGTCGTGCACGGTGGGCTGCCCCTACGAGGGCGAGATTGCGCCCTCGCGCGTCGACATGCTGGCCGGGCTCATGAAGAACATCGGCGTGCAGCACGTCGGCGTGGCCGACACCATCGGCGTCGGCACGCCGGTGAAGGTGCAGCGCGCGCTCGAGGCGACGCTGAAGCACTACGGCGTGGACGATGTCTCCGGCCACTACCACGACACCTACGGCCAGGCGCTCTCCAACACGCTCGCGAGCCTGGAGATGGGCGTGTGGCAGTTCGATACCTCGGTGGGCGGGCTCGGCGGCTGTCCTTTTGCCAAGGGCGCGACCGGCAATGTCGCGACCGAGGATGTGGTCTACATGCTGCACGGCATGGATATCGCGACCGGCATCGAACTCGATCTGCTGATCGATGCCGGCGTCTACATCAACGAGGCGCTGGGGCGCGAGCCGAACTCGCGGGTGTCGAAGGCCATCCGCATCAAGAGGGCCAATTGATGTGCGGCGCTGAACTGACTTCGCTTCCAGACGGCGTCCAGCGCGTCGCGCGCCTGCTGCAGGACAAGGGCCATCCCCACGCGCCGCAGATGCTCGACGATGCCTGCCGCACGGCGCAGCAGGCGGCCGATGCGCTGGGCATCGCAGTGGGGCAGATCGCCAAGAGCATCGTGTTCCGCCGCAAGAGCGACGACACGGCGGTGCTGGTCGTGACCTCGGGCGACAAGCGCGTGGACGAGAAGAAGGTGGAGGCGCTGGTCGGCAAGCTGGGCCGTGCCGACGCCGATTTCGTCAAGAGCACAACAGGCTTCTCGATCGGCGGCGTCTCGCCCTTCGCGCATGCCATGCCGCCGGTCATGCTGATCGACCGCGAGCTGTTCCGCTTCGAGGACGTCTGGGCCGCGGCCGGCCATCCGCATGCGGTGGTGCGGCTGCGCCCGCACGATCTCGAAGGGTTGACCGGCGCACCGGTCGCGGACGTGGTGTGAGCTCGATGTCCGCGCAAGCCGTTCCATCGCCTTGCACCTCGGTGTGCCGCATGAATGCACAGAGCGGGCTGTGCGAGGGCTGCTTCCGTACGCTCGAGGAGATCGCGGGCTGGAGCCGCATGGACGACGCGGCCAAAGAGGCCGTCTGGCTGCGCATCGAAGAGCGCAAGGCGGCCCACCCCGACGAAGCGGAATGCCCATGAAGCACATCACTTTCCATCTCGACTTCATCTCGCCCTACGCCTACCTGGCCTTCGAGCATCTGCCGCGGGCGCTCGAGGGGCTGAGCTACAGCGTGGCCTACCGGCCGGTGCTGCTCGGCGCGCTGCTCAAGCACCATGGCCAGCTCGGCCCGGCCGAGATCCCCACCAAGCGGGCCTGGACCTACCGCCATGTGCTGTGGCTGGGTCAAGCGAACGGCATCGCGATCGAGATGCCGGCTTCGCACCCCTACAACCCGCTGCCGCATCTGCGCCTCGCGCTGGCCACCACGCCGGACGGCGACATCAACCGCCATGTGGCCGAAACCATCTTCCGTGACGTCTGGCAGGGCGGCGGCGAAGCGAGCGATGCCACGCGTTTGGCCGCGCTCGCCGCGCGCTTGAAGCAGGTGCGCGACGGCGCAGGCGACGAAGTCAAGGCCCAGCTCAAGACCAACACCGACGAAGCCGTGGCAAGCGGCGTGTTCGGCGTGCCGGCTTACGCGGTCGACGGGCGCCTGTTCTGGGGCTTCGACGGCCTCGCGATGCTGCGCGCCTACCTCGCCGGCGATGCCTGGTTCGCAGGCCCGCAGTGGGACAGCGCCGACCAAAGGCCTTCGCTGCTGCGCCGCAATCGCTAAGTTTCTTACAAGCTGAAACGTACGCTTCGGGTTTCACCTTAAACCGTCAGCATCGATTCAGTTTGGCGAAAGCCCTGGGTCAGTCGCCGCCCCAAGAATCGCCCCAGGTCCCACGCCGTGGGCCGAATTCCTAGGAGACGACCAAATGGCAGCCACACTTGATTCACGGGGAAGGCCGATGCCCGTACCCCGGCCCATGTCCTCGGAGGAGAAGAAAGTCATCTTCGCCTCTTCGCTCGGCACCGTGTTCGAGTGGTACGACTTCTATCTCTACGGTTCGCTCGCGGCGATCATCGCCAAGCAGTTCTTCAGCGGCCTGGATGCGGGCGCGGCCTTCATCTTCGCGCTCTTGGCCTTCGCGGCGGGCTTCCTGGTGCGGCCCTTCGGCGCCATCGTGTTCGGCCGTCTCGGCGACATGATCGGGCGCAAGTACACCTTCCTGGTGACCATCCTGATCATGGGCTTGTCGACCTTCATCGTCGGCCTGCTGCCCAGCTACGCGACCATCGGCGTCGCGGCGCCGGTGATCCTGATTGCGCTGCGCATGCTGCAAGGCCTCGCGCTCGGCGGCGAGTACGGCGGTGCTGCCACCTACGTGGCCGAGCACTCGCCGCACGGCAAGCGCGGCGCCTACACCTCGTGGATCCAGACCACGGCCACGCTGGGCCTGTTCCTGAGCTTGCTGGTCATCCTCGGTGTGCGCACCTGGATCGGCGAACAGGCCTTCAGCGACTGGGGCTGGCGCATTCCGTTCCTGGTCTCGATCGCGCTGCTGGCCATCTCGGTGTGGATCCGGCTCTCGCTCTCCGAGTCGCCGGCCTTCCAGAAGATGAAGGCCGAGGGCAAGACCTCGAAGGCGCCGCTGACCGAATCCTTCGGGCAGTGGAAGAACCTCAAGATCGTGATCCTGGCACTCGTCGGCCTCACTGCCGGCCAGGCCGTGGTCTGGTACTCGGGCCAGTTCTATGCGCTCTTCTTCCTGACGCAGC
Organism: Variovorax sp. LjRoot175; assembly: GCF_964253805.1. NCBI lineage: Bacteria > Pseudomonadati > Pseudomonadota > Betaproteobacteria > Burkholderiales > Comamonadaceae > Variovorax > Variovorax sp. LjRoot175. The sequence continues at coordinate 939,447 of NZ_CAXURY020000001.1, forward strand.
AGCTCAAGGTGGACGGCATCACGGCCAACCTGATGATTGCCGCATCGCTCCTGATCGGCACGCCCTTCTTCGTGGTGTTCGGCACGCTGTCCGACAAGATCGGCCGCAAGCCCATCATCATGGCCGGCTGCCTGCTGGCCGTCGTCACCTACTTCCCGGTCTTCAAGACGCTGGCCGAAGCGGCCAACCCGGACCTGGCCAGGGCGCAGGCGACCGCAGCCGTGACGGTGACCGCCGATCCCGCGACCTGCTCCTTCCAGGGCAATCCGGTCGCGCGCGAAATCGACTTCAGAAGCTCGTGCGACATTGCCAAGCGCTACCTGGCGCAGAACTCGGTGAGCTACGAGAACGTCGCAGGTGCGCCGGGCTCGAAGGCGATCGTCAAGATCGGCGACAAGACCGTCGAAGCGCCGACCGGCACCGTGGTGAGCTCGAAGTTCGACGAGGCCTCCACCAAGAGCATCGCAGCGTTCAAGAAGAGCATTGGCGATGACCTGAAGGCCGCGGGCTACCCGTCCAAGGCCGACCCCGCCAAGATGAACAAGGTGGTGATCGTCGCCATCCTGACCTACCTCGTGATCCTGGTCACGATGGTCTACGGCCCGATCGCCGCCATGCTGGTGGAACTGTTCCCGACACGCATTCGCTACACCTCGATGAGCCTGCCGTACCACATCGGCAACGGCTGGTTCGGCGGTCTGCTGCCGCCCATCTCCTTCGCGATCGTGGCCAGCACCGGCAACATGTTCAACGGCTTGTGGTATCCGATCGTGATTGCCGCCATGACCCTGGTCATCGGCACGCTCTTCATCCGCGAGACGAAAGACGTCGACATCTACGCCAACGACTGAAATCGGAGGGCTCCGGCCCTCTGTTCAACAAAGGGGCTTCGCGCCGGAACGGCACGAGGCCCTTTTCTTGAACATTCAGGAGACTCAACCCATGTGGAAACTCGCCGTCGGCTTCGTCATCTTCGCCGCCATTGCCCTGTTCGTGATCATGCAAGCGGGGGACAAGGTCGACATGTCGGGTGAGAAGCACGGCGGCGACACGATGCATGCGCCGGAGCCGGCCGCGCCGGCGGCCAGCGCGCCGAAGTAAGCGGCTTCAGCGTTTGAACTTTCCGTCGCTGATGATGGACAGATCGGCGAAATCGATCCCCGAGTGGTCCTGCGGCGAGTAGCTCACCTCCAGGCCGCCGCCCAGGTCGAGGTTGCGGATGCTCTCCAGCGCGGCGAGCACCTTGGCGCGGGTCGGCTTCGGGCCGGCGCGGCGCAGCGCCTCGACCAGCACCTTGGCCGAGGCGAAGCCTTCCAGGGCGGCCGGCGAAAGCTCGTTCTGCCCCTTGGCGCGCGCCAGCGCCAGCGCTTCCTTGACCATCGGATGGCCGATCGAGCGTTCGTTGGGGAACACCTGCGCCACGATCACGCCGCGGCTCGCTTCGCCAAGTTGCTTGATGAAGCCCGATGAGGCGTTGTTGGACAGCGTGACGACCTGGGCCGCCGAGCCCGCCGCGCGCAGCGCCTTGACGCCTTCGACCACCGCGGTGCCGGAGCCGATCCACACCACGGCCTGCGCATTGGCGGCCGTGATCTTCGGCACGATGGCCGCGTAGTCGGGCTTGTCGCGGTCGGCCGTCACCGTCGCGGCCGGCGTCGCCTTGGCCTTGTTGAAGCCGTTCATGGCACCTTCGAGCGCGTCCTGGCCGAAGGAGTCGGTCACATGCACCACCGCAATCCGGCTCACGCCGATGGTGAGCAGGTGCGCCACGGCCTTCTCGGCCTCGCGCTGGTAGGTCGAGCGCACGTTGAACACGTGCTTCTGCACCGGCTTGTGCAGCACCATGGCGCCGGTGGAGGGGCCGATCAGCGCCACGTCGTTCTTGTCGAGCCACGGGATGATGGCCTGCGAATGCGGCGTGCCGCGGCTCATGAACAGCGCCACCACCTTCTTTTCCTCGATCAGCAGGCGTGCGTTCTCGCTCGCCCGCTTGACGTCGAAGCCGTCGTCCATGCGCAGCACCTCGATCTTTTCGCCGCCGATGCCGCCCTGAGCATTGGCCGCATCGATCACCAGCTGCGCGCCGGCGATCGTCTCGTTGACGCTGGCGGCGACCGAGCCCGTCATGCCGGCCGTCTGGCCGATCAGGATCTGCGCCGAAGCGCTCATGGTGCCGAGCGCCAGCACGACGGCTGTGCAAAGCACGCGCATCTTGTTCATGGAGGATCCTTAGAGAGGAGTGGGAGCGGAGAAAGGCAAGGGCACTATTTGTTACCAAATGTCGCTTAGCCCTTATTCGGGAAAACCCCTGCCTCTCGACCGGCCATGTGCAGCTTTGCACGAAGCCCGCGCCGGCTTCCTAGAATGTCTGCCCCACCCCCAAGGCACTCATGACACAGGGCTCCATCCGGATTCGCGGTGCACGCCAGCACAATCTCCAAAACCTCGACCTCGACATTCGCACCGGCGAGATGACGGTGGTCACCGGCCCGAGCGGTTCGGGCAAATCGAGCCTGGTGTTCGACACGCTCTATGCCGAGGGCCAGCGCCGCTATGTCGAGACCTTCTCGGCCTATGCACGGCAGTTTCTCGACCGCATGGACAAGCCGGCGGTCGACAAGGTGGAGGGCGTGCCGCCCGCCATCGCGATCGATCAGACGAACCCCGTGCGTTCCTCGCGCTCGACCGTCGGCACGATGACCGAGCTCAACGATCACCTCAAGCTGCTGTTCGCGCGCGCAGCCCAGCTGTTCGACCGCGAGACCGCGCTGCCGGTGCGCCACGACTCGCCTGACACCATCTATGCCGAGCTTGCTTCGCGCGCGGCCGCGGCCGGCGATCCGCGCGTGGTGCTGACCTTCCCGGTCGAACTGCCGGCCGGCACCACGGCCGATGAGGTCACGCAGTGGCTGTCGGCCAGCGGCTTCACGCGCGTGCAGAGCGAGCGCGAGATCGCCACGCCGACCGGGCCGCGCAAGGTGCTGGACGTGGTGGCCGATCGCTTCCGCATGGCCGGCGCGGAAAGAGCGCGGGTGATCGAGGCGATCGAGGTCGCGCTCAAGCGCGGCAGCGGGCGGCTCACGGTCTACGCGCTGTCCGCAGACGAAGGTGCGGCGCCGGAGATCTGGAAATTCTCGACCGGCCTGCACTGCCCCGAAAGCGACATCCGCTACGGCGACCCGATCCCGTCGATGTTCTCCTTCAACTCGGCCGTGGGCGCCTGCGAGATGTGCCGCGGCTTCGGCCGCGTGATCGGCGTCGACCTCGGCCTCGTGATTCCGAACGACAAGCTCACGCTGCGCGCCGGCGCCATCAAGACCATCCAGACGCCGGCCTGGAAGGAAGCGCAGGACGACCTGATGCGCCATGCCGAGGCGGCCGGCATTCCGCGCGACACGCCGTGGAACAAGCTCACGCCCGACCAGCAGGCCTGGGTGATCGAGGGCTCGCCCAACTGGAAGGGCAAGTGGAACCAGCAGTGGTATGGCGTGCGCCGCTTCTTCGGCTACCTGGAGAGCAAGGCCTACAAGATGCACATCCGCGTGCTCTTGTCCAAGTACCGCAGCTATACGCCGTGCCCGACTTGCGCAGGCGCGCGTCTCAAGCTCGATAGCCTGTTGTGGCGTATCGGCACGAAGGAAGATGCCGACGCGGTGCTCGAACCCTCGAAGCGCTTCATGCCGGTCGGCGTGAAGTGGCCGCGCGAGCAGCTGGAGGCGCTGCCGGGGTTGTGTCTGCATGACCTGATGCTGCTGCCGATCGAGCGGCTGCGGCGCCTGTTCGACGGCATCGAGAGCCATGGCAACAGCAGCACCGTCAGCGACGGCGACGTGCAAGCGCTCAAGCTGCTCTTCGAAGAAATCACCACGCGGCTGCGCTACCTGCACGACGTCGGCATCGGCTACCTCACGCTCGACCGCCAGAGCCGCACGCTCAGCGGCGGCGAGGTGCAGCGCATCAACCTCACGACCGCGCTCGGCACCTCGCTGGTCAACACGCTGTTCGTGCTCGACGAGCCCAGCATCGGCCTGCATCCGCGCGACATGAACCGCATCACCGAGGCCATGCTGCGCCTGCGCGACGCCGGCAACACGCTGGTGGTGGTGGAGCACGACCCGGCCGTGATGCTGGCCGCCGACCGCGTGATCGACATGGGCCCCGGCCCCGGCGTGCGCGGCGGGCAGATCGTGTTCGACGGCAGCACCGACGCCCTGCGCGACGCCGAGACGCTGACCGGCCAGTACCTCGGCGGGCGCAAGCAGATCGGCATGGGCTTCCGCCGCATGGTGAGCGAGAACACGCCGCGCCTCATCCTCGAAGGCGTGCGCGAGCACAACCTGCAGAACATCACGGTCGAACTGCCGCTCTCGCGGCTGGTCTGCATCACCGGCGTCAGCGGCTCGGGCAAGTCGACCCTGATCCAGGACGTGCTGGCGCCCGCGCTGATGCGCCACTTCGGCAAGGCGACCGAATCGCCCGGCGCGCACGACCGCATGCTCGGCGCCGATCATTTGAGCGACGTGGTCTTCGTCGACCAGTCGCCGATCGGCAAGACGGCGCGCTCCAATCCCGCGAGCTACGTCGGCGCCTGGGACGCGATCCGCGAGATCTTTGCCACCGCGGCGCTCTCGCGCCAGCGCGGCTACACCGCATCGAAGTTCAGCTTCAACAGCGGCGACGGGCGCTGCCCGACCTGCGGCGGCTCGGGCTTCGAGCACGTGGAGATGCAGTTCCTCTCCGACGTCTACCTGCGCTGCCCCGACTGCGACGGCAAGCGCTACCGGCCCGAGATCCTGGAGGTGAGGATCGAGCGCGCGGAGCGCAGCTTCAACGTGGCCGACGTGCTCGAGCTCACGGTGGCCGAGGCCGCCGCCATCTTCACGAACGACCGCGAGGTGCTGCGCGTGCTGCAGCCGATCGCCGACGTGGGCCTGGACTACGTCAAGCTCGGCCAGCCCGTGCCCACGCTCAGCGGCGGCGAAGCCCAGCGCCTCAAGCTCGCCGGCTTCCTCGCCGAGGCGGCCAAGAACGGCAGCGCCAGCAAGCAGCCGCTGGCGCGCAAGGGCACGCTGTTCCTGTTCGACGAGCCGACCACCGGCCTGCACTTCGACGACATCGCACGCCTGATGCGCGCGCTGCGCAAGCTGCTCGACGCCGGCCATTCGCTGGTGGTGATCGAGCACAACCTCGACGTCATCCGCGCCAGCGACTGGCTGATCGACCTCGGCCCCGAGGGCGGCGAGGGCGGCGGCCAGGTGGTGGCGGTCGGCACGCCCGAGCAGGTGCGCGAGAACCGCGCCTCGTTCACCGGCGCCGCGCTGCTCGACTACGACCTGGCCGTCGGTCCCGGCGCCTACAAGGTGGCGGAGCGGGCGGCGCGCTCTTATGCGGCGCGCGCGAAGCCGGCGTCCGGCCGCGACGCGGTCCAGATCGTCAACGCGCGCGAGCACAACCTCAAGAACCTGTCGGTCGACATCCCGCGCGGCAAGTTCAGCGTGGTCACCGGCGTCAGCGGCTCGGGCAAGTCCACGTTGGCTTTCGACATCCTCTTCAACGAGGGCCAGCGCCGGTACCTCGAATCGCTCAACGCCTATGCGCGCAGCATCGTGCAGCCGGCCGGCCGGCCGGAGGTGGATGCGGTCTACGGCATTCCGCCGACGGTCGCGATCGAGCAGCGCCTCTCGCGCGGCGGCCGCAAGAGCACCGTGGGCACCACCACCGAGGTCTGGCACTTCCTGCGCCTGCTCTACGTCAAGCTCGGCATCCAGCACTGCATCCACGACGGCGCCGCGGTCCAGCCGCAGACGCCCGACAGCATCGCGGCGCAACTGCTCAAGAACTTCAAGGGCCAGCACATCGGCCTGCTGGCGCCGCTGGTGAGCAACCGCAAGGGCGTCTACACCGAGCTGGCCGACTGGGCGCGCCCGCGCGGCTACACGCACCTGCGGGTGGACGGCGAGTTCCTGCCCACCACCGGTTTTCCTCGCATCGACCGCTTCAAGGAGCACAGCATCGAGCTGCCGGTGGCCAGCCTCGATGTGCTGCCTTCGGAAGAGACCGCACTGCGCCAGGCGCTGGCCAAGGCGCTCGAACACGGCAAGGGCGTGGTGCAGGTGCTGAGCGATCTCACCGGCCTGCGCGGCGCCATGATGGCCAACGCGCCGACCGGCGGCATCGGCCGCACGCACGTGTTCTCCACGCTGCGCGCCTGTCCGGTCTGCAGCACCAGCTATGCGGAGCTCGATCCACGCCTCTTCTCCTACAACAGCAAGCACGGCTGGTGCCCCGACTGCGTGGGCACCGGCGTCAAGCTCACCAAGGAACAGCGCAAGGTCTACGACGACTCGGTGATGGCCGACGACCAGAAGGGGCGCGAGCAGACCTTTGCGGAGCCCGAGGCCGAGGACGTGGGCGACGTGGTGTGCCCGACTTGCGAGGGGACGCGGCTGAATGCGACGGCGCGGGCGGTATTGTTTGGCGGCGGGCGTGCCCCTCACCCCAACCCTCTCCCCAGCGGGGAGAGGGAGCCGAAGCCCGCACTGCTCCCTCTCCCGCTTGCGGGAGAGGGCTGGGGTGAGGGCGGTATCGGCATCACCCAGCTCGCGCGCATGAGCGTCACCGACATCCGCATCTGGTTCGAGCAACTGGCATTGACCGGTCGCCAGGCGGAAATCGCGCGCGACCTGGTGCCGGAGATCAAGAGCCGCCTCGAATTCCTCGAAGAGGTGGGCCTCGGCTACCTCACGCTCGACCGCGGCGCGCCGACGCTTTCCGGCGGCGAGGCGCAGCGCATCCGCCTCGCGGCGCAGCTCGGCAGCAATCTGCAGGGCGTGTGCTACGTGCTCGACGAGCCCACCATCGGCCTGCACGCGCGCGACAACCAGATCCTGCTGGACGCGCTGCACAAGCTGGGCGACAAGGGCAACACGCTGGTGGTGGTGGAGCACGACGAAGACACCATCCGCCGCGCCGACCACATCATCGACATCGGCCCCAGCGCCGGCAAGCGCGGCGGCCGGCTGGTCGCCGAGGGCTCGGTCGCCGACCTCGAGCGCGCGGGCGATTCGCAGACCGGGCGTTATCTGCGCGATGCGATCAAGCATCCGCTGCAGCCGCGCCGTCCGGTGCCGGCGCCCGAGCCCGGCGCGCCCGGCTGGCTCAGCGTGCGCGGCGCCGACCTGCACAACCTGCAGGAAGTCACGGTCTCGCTGCCGCTGCATCGGCTGGTCGCGGTGACGGGCGTCAGCGGCTCCGGCAAGTCGACGCTGGCGCGCGACGTGCTACTGGCCAACGTGTACGCGGTCGTGGTCCAGCGCATGACCAAGGCCGGCCGCGATGCCGACGCCGCAGGCAAGCGCCCGGCCTGGGCGGGCTGCAAGGGCGTCGAGGGCTACGAGACCATCGACCGCGTGCTGGAGGTCGACCAGACGCCGATCGGCAAGACGCCGCGCAGCTGCCCGGCCACCTACATCGGCTTCTGGGACACCATCCGCAAGCTCTTCGCCGACACGCTGGAGGCCAAGGCGCGCGGCTACGGGCCGGCGCGCTTCAGCTTCAACACCGGAGAAGGCCGCTGCCCTGGCTGCGATGGCGCCGGCGTGCGCACCATCGAGATGAGCTTCCTGCCCGACGTCAAGGTGCCTTGCGAGGTCTGCCACGGCGCGCGCTTCAATCCCGAGACACTGGCCGTGAGCTGGCGCGGCAAGAGCATCGGCGACGTGCTGCAGATGGAGGTCGACGAGGCGGTCGAGTTCTTCGCCGCCATGCCCAACATCAGCCATCCGCTGCAGCTGCTCAAGGACGTGGGGCTCGGCTACCTCACGCTGGGCCAGCCTTCGCCGACGCTTTCCGGCGGCGAGGCCCAGCGCATCAAGCTCGTGACCGAGCTCAGCAAGGTGCGCGACGATGTCACGCGCCGCGGCAACAAGGCGCCGCACACGCTCTACGTGCTCGACGAGCCGACCGTCGGCCTGCACATGGCCGATGTCGAGAAGCTGATCCACGTGCTGCATCGGCTGGTGAACGGCGGCCACAGCGTGGTGGTGATCGAGCACGACCTCGACGTGATCGCCGAGGCCGACTGGCTGATCGACCTCGGCCCCGAAGGCGGCAACGGCGGCGGGCGCGTGGTCGCCGCGGCGCCGCCCGAGGAGGTGGTGAAGCTGCGTACGCACACCGGCGTGGCGCTGGCGCCGGTGCTGGCGCGCGGGGCCGGCCGGCATGAAGTGCTGAAGCTGCCTGTGCCACCTGTGCCGGTGCAGCCGGCCGTGCCGGTCCGGGCGCGCAAGGAAGCCTGATGCTCACCGTCTACAACGACCAGCACGTGCTGCACCACGGCAAGGTGGAGATGTTCCGCGGCGAGCTGGTGCCCTGCTTCGAGGTGCCGGCGCGTGCGGACTACGTGCTGCGGGAACTGAAGGAGCGTGGGCTCGGCCCGATCGAAGGCCCTGCCGAGTTCGACGACGCGGCCATCGCGCGCGTCCATGCGCCGCGCTATCTCGAATTCCTTGCAGGCGCCTGGGACGAATGGGTCGCGCTAGATCCTGCCAATGCGGCCCGCGATGCGCTGCCGTCGTACTGGCCGATCCGTACCTTTCGCTCCGACGTGCTGCCGGCGAGCTTCCCGGCGCGCCTGGGCTTGTTCTCGTACGACTCGGGCTCGCCGCTCACTGCAGGCACCTGGACGGCGGCGCGGGCCGGTGCCGGCTGTGCGCTCTCCGCCGCGGCGCATGTGCTGCGCGGCGAGCGCGCCGCCTTCGCGCTCACGCGTCCGCCGGGCCATCACGCGGGCGCCGACTTCTTCGGCGGCTACTGCTTCCTCAACAACGCGGCGATCGCGGCGCAGGCGCTGCGCGACGCCGGCGTCGAACGGGTCGCGGTGCTGGACATCGACTACCACCACGGCAACGGCACGCAAGCCATCTTCTACGAGCGCGCCGACGTACAGTTCACCAGCATCCACGGCGACCCGCACACCGAGTACCCCTACTACCTGGGCTATGCGGACGAAGAGGGCGTAGGCGCGGGGCTGGGTTTCAACCGCAACCTGCCGCTTGCGCGCGGCACCGGCTTCGCGCGCTGGCGCGAGGCGCTGCAGAGCGCGCTGCGCGGCATCGTGGACTTCCGGGCGGGCGCGCTGGTTGTGTCGCTCGGGCTCGATACCTTCGAGGGCGATCCGATCGCCGGCTTCAAGCTCGCCACGCCCGACTACCTGCGCATCGGCGAAGACTTGGCGCACGCCGGCCTGCCGACCGTGTTCGTGTTCGAGGGCGGCTATGCGGTCGCCGAGGTCGGTACCAACGCGGTCAATGTGCTCGACGGCTTCATGCAGCGCGCCGGCTGAACGGCGGCGCTGACGCCTGCGCGACGCGCCCCGGGGTGAAACCCGATTGCCCTCGCGAGGCGCGCGCTGCCAAATGGCTGCCCCTGCAATCCGGAGCCCGCCTCATGTTTCGTCGTTCTCTCTTGTGCCTCGCCCTGCTCGGCTTCGCGGCCACCGCCGCCCATGCGCAGGCCTTCCCGAGCAGGCCCATCAAGCTGGTGATTGCCTTCCCCGCGGGCGGCCCGACCGACATCACGATGCGGCAGCTGGCTGAGAACGCCTCGAAGATCATCGGCCAGCAGGTCGTGGTCGAGAACAAGCCCGGCGCCGGCGGCACGCTGCCCGCGCAGGCGCTGCAGACCGCGCCTGCCGACGGCTACACCATCGCCCAGATCCCGCTCGGCGTGTTCCGCCTGCCCTACACGACCAAGATCAACTGGGACCCGGTCAAGGACATCAGCTACGTCATCAACGTCACCGGCTACGCCTTCGGCATCGTCGTACCGGCCGACAGTCCGTTCAAGACATGGAAGGACTTCGTCGCCTATGCCAAGGCCAATCCCGGCAGGCTGACCTATGGCTCGACCGGCAACCTGACCAGCCCCCACCTCACGACCGAGCTGATCGCGCAGAAGGCCGGCATCGAGCTGCAGCACGTGCCCTACAAGGGCAGCGCCGACCTGATGCTCGCCGTGCTCAGCGGCCAGCTGATGGCTGCGGCCGACAGCACCGGCTTCGCGCCGCAGGTGGAGGCAGGCAAGCTGCGCGTGCTCAACACCTGGGGCGAAAAGCGACTGGCCAAGTTCCCCGATGCGCCGACGCTGAAGGAGCTGGGCCTGGACATCGTGCAAAACTCGCCCTTCGGCATCGGCGCGCCCAAGAGTACGCCGCCCGAGGTGGTGAAGAAGCTGCACGACGCCTTCAAGCAGGCGATGGAAGAGCCCAGCTACGTCGCATCGCTGGGCCGCTACGACATGCTGCCCATCTACATGAGCTCGGCCGACTACACGAAGTTCGCCCAGACCACCTTCACGCGCGAGAAGGCACTGATCGAGAAGCTGGGGCTCGCCAAGCCGCAGTGAGCGCCCCGTGACCGAATCGCTGCACGTCGTCTGCCCGCATTGCCACACGACCAACCGCGTGCGCAGTGCGCAGCTGGGGAGCGCGCCCGACTGCGGCAACTGCCACCGGCCGCTGTTCGTTGGCCACTCCACGGCGTTGGACGAAGCCGCCTTCGACCGCCATCTCGGCCGCAACGAGATCCCGGTGCTGGTCGATTTCTGGGCGCCGTGGTGCGGCCCCTGCATCCAGATGGCACCCGCCTTCGAGCAGGCCGCCGCCCGGCTCGAGCCGCTGTTCCGCCTGGCCAAGGTCGACACCGAAGCTGTGCCGGCGCTGGGCGCGCGCTTCGGCATCCGCAGCATTCCCACCTTGGCGCTGTTCAGCGGCGGGCGCGAGATCGCGCGGCAGGCGGGCGCGATGGGTAGCGCCGACATCGTCCGCTGGGCGCAGGCGCAGCGTCGCTAGGCCGCTTCAGCGGCTGTCGAGCAGCGCGGCCGCCACTTGCGCGAAACCGGCGCCGCGCTCGCCGGCGCTGATGTAGCGCGGCAGCGTCGTCAGCTGCGGCTCGAAGCGGCGGATGTTGGCCACGCCCACGCTGTGCGGGAAGCGCTCGAACATCAGCACGTCGTTGGTCGAGTCGCCCACGTAGACCCAGCGATCGAGCTCGGCCCCCAGGTCGCGGCCGAAGAGCTCGCGCACGATCCAGCAGGCGCCGACCCACTTGTTGTGGTCGCCGAACCAGCCGTTGATGTGGATCGAGCTCACCGTCGCGTTCATGCCTTCGGCGCGCATGATCTGCACCGCCTGCGCGATCTGCGCTTCGCCCAGGTGCGCGAATTCGCTGTGGTCGATTGCGATGTCGGTCTCGCGGCCCGGCGAGTCGGTGGCGCGCCTGGCGCCCGACACTTCGCGCTCGACGCGCGCCAGGGCCTGCTGCATGCGTGCGAAGTTGGCGCTGCGCGTCGCGGCATCCTGGCGGTAGCGTTTGTCGAGCGCACCCGACGGTGAAGCCGCGAGCGCCACCGCGCCGTTCTCCGCAACGATCGCATCGACCGGCCAGACCGGCGCGAAGGGCTCGCTCCAGCCCACGGAGCGGCCGGTGATCGCGATCACCGGCAGGCCAGCCGCCTTCAGGTCGTGCAGCGCCTGCAGCGCATCGGACGTGATGGCGCCCTCGGTGGTCAGCGTGTCGTCGATGTCGGTAAGGACGCCTGCGATTTGCTGGCGATCTTCAGTGGGCCATGCGCTCAGTGGGAGCATCAACCGGCCGTTTGAAGTGCAAGCCCCGCATGCTCGCGCAGCGGATGGAAATGGATCCTCGGGAAGCGCTCCTGCGCCAGCCGCACGTCGTAGGGTGAGGTGCAGAGGTAAGCCAGCGTGTTCGCTGCGTCGAGTGCCATGCGCGCCGGGTAGGCGTCGGTGAAGGCTCGCAGCTCGGCCGGCGTGTCGGCCGTGATCCAGCGCGCGCCGGTGTACTGGCAGCCTTCCAGCCGCACGTCGGCGTCGTATTCGGTCTTCAGGCGATGCTGCACCACCTCGAACTGCAGCTGCCCCACGGCGCCCAGCAGCATCGGCCCGCCGACCTCCGGCCGGAACACCTGGATCGCGCCTTCCTCGCCGAGCTGGGCCAGGCCCTGCTGCAGCTGCTTGGTGCGCAGCGGGTTCTTGAGAATCACGGTCATGAAGAGCTCGGGCGCGAAGAAGGGCAGGCCGGTGAACTGCAGCGAGGCGCCGTCGGTGATGGTGTCGCCCAACTGCACGCCCCCGTGGGTGGTGAAGCCGACGATGTCGCCCGCATAGGCCTCTTCCACCGCCTCGCGGCGCTGGCTCATGAAGGTCACGACGCTGGTGGGGCGCAGCTCCTTCGCGGTGCGCTGCACCTTGAGCTTCATGCCCGGCGTGTACTTGCCCGAGGCCATGCGCACGAAGGCGATGCGGTCGCGGTGATTGGCGTCCATGTTGGCCTGCACCTTGAAAACGACGCCGGCGAAGTCCTTGTCTTCTGGCTGGATCTCCTTGACCACCGGCTGCCGGTTGACCAGCGTGGTGCTGGTGCGCGGCTGCGGCGGCGGCGCGAGGTCGACCAGCGCGTCGAGCACTTCCATCACGCCGAAGTTGTTGACGCCGGAGCCGAAGAACACCGGCGTCTGCTTGCCGGCGAGGAAGGCCTCGCGGTCCCAGGTGGGCGAGGCGCCGGTGGCGAGCTCCATGCTCTCCATGGCGGTGTCGAACTCGTGACCGAAGCGCTTCTGCAGCGCTTCGCGCTCGGCCAGCGGCATGGCTTCGAAGTCCTGCGGCAGCCGTTCGCTGCCCGACTCGAACACCGTCATCGCCTGCGTGCGCAGGTTCACGATGCCGCCGAAGCTCTTGCCCTGGCCCACCGGCCAGGTCATCGGCACGCAGGGCATGCCGAGTTCGCGCTCGATCTCGTCGAGCAGCTCCAGCGGCTCGCGCACCTCGCGGTCCATCTTGTTGACGAAGGTGATGATGGGCGTGTCGCGCTGGCGGCAGACCTCGATCAGGCGGCGCGTCTGCGCTTCGACGCCGTTGGCCGCGTCGATCACCATCAGGGCCGAGTCGACCGCGGTCAGCACGCGGTAGGTGTCTTCGGAGAAGTCCTTGTGGCCCGGCGTATCGAGCAGGTTGATCACGTGCTCGCGGTAGAGCATCTGCATCACCGAGCTGGCCACCGAGATGCCGCGCTGCTTCTCGATCTCCATCCAGTCGGAGGTGGCGTGGCGCGAGGCCTTGCGCGCCTTCACCGAACCGGCGATCTGGATCGCGCCGGAGAACAGCAGCAGCTTCTCGGTCAGCGTGGTCTTGCCGGCGTCGGGGTGGGAAATGATCGCGAAGGTGCGGCGGCGGCGGGTTTCGGAGGCGAAGGTCATGGGGGTGAACGCGGAGCGCGCTCACGGGCGCGGGCTGCTGGCGGCAAAGCCCGCAATTTTAACGAGCCGTCACATCGGCGGCGTGAAGCCATTGCGCCCGACCAGCATGCGCAGCGCGGTGGGCTTGCCTTCCTTCACCTGCGCGGTGATCACCACCTTGGCGCCCGGCACCACCAGGGCCGCCTGGTCCGCATTGCCCGGCTTGAAGGTCACGACCGGCGTGCCGCGCGGCACGATGACGGTCTGCTCGCCGTCCTTGTACTTGAGCAGCAGCTTGTGGCCGCCCGGCGCTGAGGACGGCGCCGCTTCGAGCTGCGCCACGGTGGCGTTGGTCATCGTGCTCTGGGGCATCAGGTCCCAGGGGCGAAAGCCTTCGCCGGTCCCGCGCGCGGCCTCCGGAAACACAAGCACTTCCACGGCGCGCTGCGTGCCGTCGGGTTGCGGCACGGCGCCGGCGCCGACGAAGCTGCCCGGCTTGATGTCGGCCAGCGTGAGCGGAATGACTTCTGAGACGTTCATGTCGGCAGGGCGCGCCATCGTGACGGTTTCGCCGCTGCGGTCCTTCACGGTCAGCGAATTCGCATCGGCACGCGCGATGACGCCGCGCACGCGCACGGTTTCCTGCGCCGCCGCCGCGGCGGACAAGGCAATCACGAACGATGCAGCAAAGAGCTTGACTTTGAACATGATGATGGGGCCGCGAGGGCGGCGGTTGAGGGGCGTTGCAGTCTAGGCCGATCCGCAAATCGCCGCTGGCGACGGAAAAGCGGCACGCGCTAAAATGCCGCTTCCGAGGAGCGTTGCAGCGCCGCCAGGCGTGAGGCTCGGACCCCTTCGCAACCACGCTCACCCGCTGTTCTCGCGGTGAGTCTCGTCCCCCGAACACAGCGGCATCATTCAAACTTGTTTTGGAGTCCACATGAGCGCCGTTCTCAAGTCCACCGCCGACCAGGCCATCGCCGATATCTCCCTTGCCGCCTGGGGCCGCAAGGAAATCCGCATCGCGGAAACCGAAATGCCCGGCCTGATGGCCATCCGCGAAGAATTCGCCAAGAGCCAGCCCCTGAAGGGCGCACGCATCACCGGCTCACTGCACATGACGATCCAGACCGCAGTGCTGATCGAAACCCTGCAGGCGCTGGGCGCCACCGTGCGCTGGGCCTCGTGCAACATCTTCTCGACGCAAGACCATGCCGCCGCCGCCATCGCGGCCACCAACACGCCGGTGTTCGCGATCAAGGGCGAGTCGCTCGAAGATTACTGGGACTACACCCACCGCATCTTCGACTTCGGTCCCAAGGGCTCGGCCGGCGAAGGCCCGAACATGATTCTTGACGACGGCGGCGACGCCACGCTCTTGATGCACCTGGGCCAGAAGGCCGAGAAGGACCAGAGCGTGCTGGCCAACCCGACCAGCGACGAGGAGCGCATCCTCTACGCGGCGATCAAGGCCAAGCTGGCCGTCGACGCGACCTGGTACACGCGCAAGTCGGCCGAGATCATCGGCGTAACCGAAGAGACCACCACCGGCGTGCACCGCCTGAACGAGATGAGCGCCAAGGGCACGCTGCTGTTCCGCGCCATCAACGTGAACGACTCGGTGACCAAGAGCAAGTTCGACAACCTCTACGGCTGCCGCGAATCGCTGGTGGACGGCATCAAGCGCGCCACCGACGTGATGATCGCCGGCAAGGTCGCCTGCGTGGCCGGTTACGGCGACGTGGGCAAGGGCTCGGCCCAGGCCCTGCGCGCGCTGAGCGCCCAGGTGTGGGTGACCGAGATCGACCCGATCAACGCGCTGCAGGCCGCGATGGAAGGCTACAAGGTCGTCACCATGGAGTACGCCGCCGACAAGGCCGACATCTTCGTGACCACCACCGGCAACCGCGACGTGATCCGCCACGAGCACATGGCCGCGATGAAGGACCAGGCGATCGTCTGCAACATCGGCCACTTCGACAACGAGATCGCCGTCGCCTCGCTCGAGAAGTACGAGTGGGAAGAGATCAAGCCGCAGGTCGACCACATCACCTTCCCGGACGGCAAGAAGATCATTCTGCTGGCCAAGGGTCGCCTCGTGAACCTGGGCTGCGGCACGGGCCATCCGAGCTTCGTGATGTCCTCGTCCTTCGCCAACCAGACCATCGCCCAGATCGAGCTCTTCACCAAGCCCGATGCCTACCAGGCCGGCAAGGTCTACGTGCTGCCCAAGCACCTCGACGAGAAGGTGGCGCGCCTGCACCTGAAGAAGGTCGGCGCGATGCTGACCGAGCTGACCGACGAACAGGCCGCCTACATCGGCGTGAACAAGAACGGCCCTTACAAGCCGGACACCTACCGCTATTGAGCGGAGCGCGTGCGCGCCGATCAGTTGCTCGTCGAACGCGGCCTGGCCGCCTCGCGCTCGCAGGCCGTGCGGCTGATCGCGGGCGGCCTGCGCTGGCGCGACGGCACGACCTGGCGCGTGGTCGGCAAGAACCGCGACGAGGTGCCGGAGACGGCCGAACTCGAGCTCGTCGATGCGGCCGAGGCGCGCTACGTCTCGCGCGGCGGGCTCAAGCTCGAAGGCGCGCTCGCTGCGAGCGGCATCGACGTGCAGGGCAAGCGCTGCCTCGACGTCGGCCAGTCGACCGGCGGCTTCACCGACTGCCTGCTGCAGCGCGGCGCCGCGCATGTGGTGGGCGTGGACGTGGGCCATGGCCAGCTGCATGCACGGATACGCGAGGATGCGCGCGTGACCGCCGTCGAAGGCGTCAATGCGCGCACGCTCGACGCGTCCGCCTGGGCCGATGCTTCGCCCGACTACACGCATTTCGATCTGATCGTCGGCGATCTCTCGTTCATCTCGCTCACGCTGGTGCTGCCCGCGCTGAAACCGTTTCTCACACCGGCCGGTGAACTTCTGATGCTGGTCAAGCCTCAATTCGAGTTGCAGCCGGGACAGGTCGGCAAGGGCGGCATCGTGCGCGATGCGGCGCTTTTTGCAGTGGTCGAACAGCGCCTGCGCACGGCGTGCGCGGAGCTCGGCCTGCGCGTTGCAGCGTGGTTCGACAGCCCGATCACGGGCGGCGACGGCAACCGCGAATTCTTCATCCATGCCGTTCGTGCGAACGGCGAACCAGGAGCCGGCCGTGCGCCTTCCGTTGAGCTTTGAATTCTTTCCGCCGAAGACGCCCGAAGGCGCGGCCAAGCTGCGCACCGTGCGCCAGCAGCTCTACGTGCGGCAGCCCGAGTTCTGCTCGGTGACCTACGGCGCCGGCGGCTCGACGCACGAGGGCACCTTCGGCACGGTGCGCGAGATCCTCGGCGAAGGTGTCGATGCCGCCTGCCATTTCTCCTGCATCGGCGCCACCCGCAGCACGGTGCGCGAGCAGCTGGCGGAGCTCAAGGCCATGGGCGTCAAGCGCCTGGTCGCGCTGCGCGGCGACCTGCCGAGCGGCTACGGCATGGGCGGCGAGTTCCACTATGCGAGCGATCTCGTCGCCTTCATCCGCGAAGAGACCGGCCGCGATTTCCATATCGAGGTCGCCTGCTATCCCGAAGTGCATCCGCAGGCACGCTCGCCCGAAGCGGACTTGCAGGCCTTCGCGGCCAAGATGCATGCGGGCGCTGACTCGGCGATCACGCAGTACTTCTTCAGCCCCGAGGCCTACTTCCGCTTCGTCGACGAGGCACGCAAGCTGGGGCTCGCGGCGCCGATCGTGCCGGGCATCATGCCGATCACGAGCTCGACCCAGCTGATGCGCTTCTCGGATGCCTGCGGCGCCGAGATCCCGCGCTGGATCCGGCTGCGGCTGCAGGGCTTCGGCGACGACATGGCCTCGATCAAGGCCTTCGGTCTCGACGTGGTGACCGAGCTCTGCGCGCGCCTCGCCAGCGGCGGCGCGCCGGCGATGCACTTCTACACGATGAACCAGTCGGTGGCGACGCTCGCGTTGCTGGAGCGGCTGGGCTGGGACGAATGAGGTCGCGCCGCCTCGCCGGACGGCTGGCGCTCGTCGCCGCCGCCGTCTGGCTGGCGGGTTGCACCACGCCGCGCTCGTCCTCGCCCGGCGAGGGCGCGCAGGGATTGCGGCCGCTGGCGCGGCAGCCCGCGCTGCCGCCCGGCGCGCCGCCGCGTTCGCAGGTGCCTTCGGCGCGCTATGACCTCGCGGGGCCGGGTGCCGACGAATTGCCGGACGACGGCGCACCGGGCGACGCGGGCCCGCGCGAAATCTTCGAGCGCGGCGGCGCTTCCTGGTACGGCATCCAGTTCCACCAGCGCAAGACCGCGAACGGCGAGCGCTTCGACATGACGGAGCTGACGGCCGCGCACAAGACGCTGCCCTTCAACACCCGCGTCTGCGTGCGCAGCCTGGTGAACGGGCGCGAGGTGCTGGTCCGCATCAACGACCGCGGGCCGTATGCCTCGGGCCGCATCATCGACCTGAGCCGTGCCGCGGCCGAATCGATCGGCATGCTGGGGATGGGCATCAAGCAGGTTGCGTTGTCGATCATGGACAAGAACGGCGCGCGCTGTGCCGGCGCGGTGGTCGAGGCGAATGGGGTAGCGGACGCGGCGCCGGCTGCCGAAGCGCCTGCCAAGAAGCCTCCTGCGGCCAGACGAAGCCGCGAAGTGCCGCCGCGCCAGCGGCGCTGAAGCGCGCCGCGGCGGCCGGCTCAGCCGCCACTCTCGAGCGAGGAGGCGGCGTGGCGATCCTGGCCGAGGCGCTGCGCCATCTGCGGCAGCGCGGGCTCGAGCAGCGCCTTCAGCGTGTAGGGCGGATTGATCAGGAACATGCCGCTCGCCGGCAGGCCCGGCCGATGCGTGGCACCCGACGCGTCGGTGACGATCTTGCTCGACTTGACCGTCAGCGTCGCATGCAGCCAGGACTTGCCGGCCTTGGTGGCCAGCGTCTTGAGCCGGCGCGGCAGGTCGTGCGCCTCGGGCCGCGGAATGATCGGATACCACACGGCATAGGTGCCGGTCGCGAAGCGCTTGAGCGCCGCGGTCACGAAATCGAGCACGCGCGCATAGTCGCTCTTGATCTCGTAGCTCGGGTCGCACAGCACCAGCGCGCGGCGCGAGGGCGGCGGCAGGAACTTGGTCGCGCTGCCGAAACCGTCGTCGCGCAGCACCGCGATCTGGCGCCCGGCCTCGAGCTGCGCGATGTTGGCGTCGAGGGTGCGCGCATCGGTCGGGTGCAGCTCGAAGAGCTTGAGCTTGTCGTGCTCGCGCAGCAGGTGGTGCGTGATGAAGGGCGAGCCGGGGTAGATGCGCGCGCCGCCCTTGGGGTTGAAGTCGCGGACCACTTCGAGGTAGCGCGCGAGCGCATCGGGCAGCGGTGCCGCGGCCGCGTCTTTCGCCTCCGAAAGGAGGCGCAGCACGCCCTCGGCGGCCTCGCCGCTGGTGCCCGCGTAGTCGCCGTCGAGCCGGTAGAGGCCGGCACCTGCGTGCGTGTCGACCACCGTCAGGGCCGCCTCTTTTTCGAGCAGGTGGTCGAGCGTGGCAATCAGCACCGTGTGCTTGAGCACGTCGGCGTGGTTGCCGGCATGGAAGGCGTGGCGGTAGCTGAACATGAGAAATAGTGCCTGGAAGATGAACGGGGGAACGCTAGACTCACGCGCCGTAACATTGAATTACAAGAGGGGTCGAGGATGCGAGGAGCAAGCTGGCGATTCTGGGGCCTGTGCGTGGGCACAGCCGTTCTGTCTATTTTGATGGGCTGCGCCTCCGTCACGCACGGCACCACGCAGACCGTGAAGATCGAGACGCTCACCCCGGGCGGACAGACGGTCGAAGGCGCGGAATGCAGGCTTTCCAACGACAAGGGGGAGGCCCTCGGGCTGTCCGGACAGAGCGTGCCCGTGCGGCGCTCGGGCGGCAATCTTTCGATCCACTGCACGCAGGCGGGACAGGCGCCAGCCGTCGGATCGGCCGTTTCACGCGTGAATGCGGGCATGGTGGGCAACGTCCTCATCGGCGGTGCAATCGGCGCCGCGATCGATGTGGGGACCGGCTCGGGTTTCAACTATCCGAGCTGGATGCAACTCGTCTTCGGCGAGGAGCGCACCTTCGACCGCAGCACGCAGCAGGGCGACCAGCCCGTGGCGGGGGTGACCGTGGGCACGACGACCCCGCTTGCCGCCGCCAAGCCCCCCGTGACCGGCACTGTGGTGGCGAAGAAGGATTCCGGCGGCAGCAGCGCCCAAGGCGCTCGCCCGGCGGCGCCCGAGCCGGCTGGTGCGGTTCCCGCATCCGCTGCACGGGTCTCGATGGACGACCTCAGCGCCTTGCTGCCGGCCAAGCCATGACGATGGCAATGAAGAATTCGTTGCGCTGGACCTCGCTGCTCATCGCAGGCGGCTTGGCCACCGGCGGCGCGCAGGCGCTGGAACCCGACGCGCTGTTCGAAAAAGTCTCGCCCGGCGTCTGGACCGTGCGCACCTTCGATGCCCAGGAGCGCCCGCTGCGCGGCGGCAGCGCTGTGGTGGTCGCGCCCGGCCGCCTGGTCACCAATTGCCACGTACTGGCCAAGGCGAGCAGCTTCGTGATTCGGCAAGACAACGTCACCTACGGCGCGACGCTCGAATATCCGGACGTCGAGCGGGACTTGTGCCAGATCAAGGCGGCCAACTTCCGCGTGGCGCCGCTGCAGATCGCACCGGCCGGCGCGGCGCGCGTGGGACAGCGGGTGTATGCCATCGGCAGCCCGCGCGGCTTCGAGAACACCCTCGGCGAGGGGATCCTGTCGGGCCTGCGCGGCGGCGATGCTGCCGACGCCCGCCTGCTGCAGACCACAGCGCCGATTTCTCCCGGCTCGAGCGGCGGCGGGTTGTTCGACAGCGAGGGGCGCCTGGTCGGCATCACGACTTTCGGCGTGCGCGAAGCCGGCAGCCTCAACTTCGCGGTGCCGGCCGACTTCGTCGCGGAAATCCCCGCCCGGGCGCAGGCTGCGATGGCGCGCCGCGCCGAGGGCGGCGACGGCGCGATGGGCCCGCGCGGGTTGACCGATCCCCTTCGTCCCGGCAATGCGCTCGAATATGTACGCACGGACCGACTGACCGGAAACCGTGCTTCGGTTGTCTACCGGCTGGATCGCATCACGGGCGACGAACTGTTCTTCAACATGGGCGGCCGGATCGAGAAGGCGGACGGACGGGTCGTGACAGTCGCTTCTCCGGCCGGCGGGTACTTCGATTCGTCTTCGCCGCCGGGCGGATGGGGTCGCAAGGACATCAAGCCAGGCATGCGCTGGCACCTAGACTATGTCGCGACCACGGGCGAGAAGTGGCGGCACGAACTGGATGCCGTCGTCGTCGGCGAACGATCGATGCGCGTGGACGGAACGGAAGTCCGGGCCGTCCAGATCGCGTACACGGGATGGATCTACGCCTCGTACGGCACCGGCGCCTCCCTGGTCGGGACGCCGTTCGAGGCCACGGCATGGTACGCCCGCGAGCTGGGCCGCGTCGTGCGCTTCGAGGCTCAGCATCGGCGCGGCAATTCGAGCAGCACGAGCGAATCGATCGAACTCGTTCGCGTGATTCGCTAGGGCGCCGGGGCCCCGGATTTGCCCGGCTGGCTCGATTCTTCGTATAATCGTCGGCTTCGCAGCGCTTTTGTGGCCCCGCGGCGAAGCTTCAAAACCCCACCTAAGAGATTCCCGCCAGAGGAACGCCGACCGTGGAAAAGGGCCCGCCAAACCTTCCTTTGCAGGAAAACTCATGACCAAAACGTTCAGCGCCAAGCCCGCTGACGTGACGCACGAGTGGTTTGTGATTGACGCGACCGACAAGGTCCTCGGACGAGTAGCCAGCGAAGTTGCTCTCCGTTTGCGCGGCAAACACAAGGCCATTTACACGCCTCACGTCGATACCGGTGACTTCATCGTCATCATCAACGCAGCCCAGCTGCGCGTCACCGGCGCCAAGCCGCTTGACAAGGTGTACTACCGCCACTCGGGCTACCCGGGCGGCATCACGGCCACCAACTTCCGCGACATGCAAGCCAAGCATCCGGGCCGCGCCCTGGAAAAGGCCGTCAAGGGCATGCTGCCCAAGGGCCCGCTCGGCTACGCAATGATCAAGAAACTCAAGGTGTACGGCGGCGCAGAGCACCCGCATACCGCCCAACAGCCCAAAGTGCTGGAACTGTAAGGAGCCTTGAGAATGATTGGTGAATGGAACAATGGCACCGGCCGTCGCAAATCGAGCGTCGCCCGCGTGTTTCTGAAAAAAGGCACCGGCAAGATCACGGTCAACGGCAAAGACATCCAGGATTTCTTTGGCCGCGAAACCTCGATCATGATCGCCAAGCAACCGCTCTTCTTGACCAACAACGTCGAAACCTTCGACATCATGGTCAACGTGGCGGGCGGCGGCGAATCGGGCCAGGCCGGCGCGACGCGCCACGGCATCACCCGTGCGCTGATCGACTACGACGCGACGCTCAAGCCGGTGTTGAGCCAGGCCGGCTTCGTGACGCGCGATGCGCGTGAAGTCGAGCGCAAGAAGGTCGGTCTGCATTCCGCACGCCGCCGCAAGCAGTTCTCGAAGCGCTGATCGCCTTTTGGGCTTATCGCTCGCACTGTCAAAGAGCCGCCTTCGGGCGGCTTTTTGCTGATTGCAGTAGCATCACTCTCATTGGCCGCACGTTCGGCCTCCACAGGAGTTCTCCCACATGAGTGCCGTTGCCGAAAACATCCAGACCCAGATGCCCGAGCCGATCATCTTCACGGACAGTGCGGCCGCCAAGGTGGCTGACCTGATCGCAGAAGAGGGCAACCCCGACCTCAAGCTGCGCGTGTTCGTGCAGGGCGGCGGCTGCTCCGGCTTCCAGTACGGTTTCACCTTCGATGAAATCACCAACGAGGACGACACGACCATGACCAAGAACGGCGTGTCGCTCCTGATCGACGCCATGAGCTACCAGTACCTGGTCGGTGCCGAGATCGACTACAAGGAAGATCTGCAGGGCGCCCAGTTCGTGATCAAGAACCCGAACGCCACCAGCACCTGCGGTTGCGGATCGAGCTTCTCGGCCTGATGCAGTAACCCTCCGCCAATGAGCCGCCTTCGGGCGGCTTTTTGCTGCCCGAGGTTTTCCAGGCCTTCAGGCCGGGTAGATGGCGCCGAGCACGCGTGCGCCGCGGGCGCCGGTCACGCTGGCGAGGTTGCCCGATTCGCCGCGCATCGTGCTGCGCGCCAGCCAGGCAAAGGCCGCAGCCTCGACCTGCTGGGGCGGCAGGCCGCGGTCGGCGGAGGAGACCACCTTCACGGTGGGCAGCAGCGCCTGCAGGCGGGCCAGGAGGTGGTGATTGAGCGCGCCCCCACCGCAGACGATCAGCAGCTCGCTGCCGGCGCCATGGCGCTGCAGATCCGCGGCGCAGACCGTAGCGGTCAGCTCGGCCAGGGTCGCCTGCACGTCGGCCGGCGCGGCCGCCGAGGTGCCCAGATGCGAGGCCAGCCAGGTCGGGTTGAACAGGTCCCGCCCGGTACTCTTGGGCGGCGCCTTGGCGAAGTAGGCGTCGGACCGAAGACGCGAGAGCAGGTCGGGCAGCACCCGGCCGCTGGCAGCCCACTGGCCGGCATGGTCGAAGGGCTGGCCGTTGTGGCTCTGGCACCAGTGGTCGAGCAGCGCGTTGCCCGGCCCGCAATCGAAGCCGAGCACCGTGCCGCTGCCGGCCGGCAGCAGGCTCAGATTGGAGATTCCGCCGATGTTCAGCACGGCGACGGCCTGGTCGTCGCGCGCGAACAGCGCCCGATGAAAAGCGGGCACCAGCGGCGCGCCCTGGCCACCGGCTGCGAGGTCGCGGCTGCGGAAATCGGCCACCACCCGGATGCCCGTGAGCTCCGCGATCAG
Organism: Variovorax sp. LjRoot175; assembly: GCF_964253805.1. Classification (NCBI taxonomy): domain Bacteria; kingdom Pseudomonadati; phylum Pseudomonadota; class Betaproteobacteria; order Burkholderiales; family Comamonadaceae; genus Variovorax; species Variovorax sp. LjRoot175. Next base: position 962,563 of record NZ_CAXURY020000001.1, read on the forward strand.
CGAGGGATTGTTGATCTGCAACGTGTAGCCGACGTCGTCGAACTCGCCCGGCCGGTGGCGCACCGTCTGGCCGTGTGCACCGATGGCCGTCACGGCCTCGGCGGCGGTGCCGGTATCGGCCAGCAGCTGTTGCACCACGCTCGCGTAAATCCTTGCGAGCTCATTGCCGGCCAGTGCGGCTCGGTGCAATTCGTTGTCGCCGCCCAGCGCATTGAGCGCCTCCAGCTCGGCGCGCAGAGAAACGGGAAAGCTGGCGGTGGCGTGTGCCCGCACTGCGATGCGTCCTTCCGAAAAGTCGGCCAGGACGCCGTCGACACCGTCGAGCGAAGTGCCGGACATCAGGCCGATGAAGAGTTCTTCAGCCATCGCCGGGAGCGAAAAACGCCTAGTCTGCGCTGGCCTGGACGACCGAGAAGGCGGCAGCCAGTTCCGTGCGCGTAGCGCCGGCAAGGCGCTCGAAGGCCGGCCGCGCCGCCGCGGTGATCGGCACGCCGCCATCCTGCTGGGCGATGGTGGCCGGATCCTGGTATTCGCCATTCACCCGGAACTCGAAATGCAGGTGCGGACCGGTGGCCCAGCCGGTGGAGCCGACCGCGCCAACGGTCTGGCCCTGGCTCAGGCTCTGGCCGACCTTGACGTCGATGCGGCTCAGATGCGCATAGGCCGTCTGCTGGTGGTTGCGGTGATTCACGATCACGATGTTGCCGTAGCCGCTCTGCGTGCCTGCGAATTCCACCGTGCCGTCGCCCACGCTGCGCACGGTCGTCCCGGTGGGCGCGGCATAGTCGATGCCGTTGTGCTGGCGCCAGCTGTTGAGGATGGGGTGCATGCGCATCGCGAAGCCGCTCGACACGCGAGAGAACTCGACCGGCGAGTTCAGGTACGCGCGACGCAGGCTCTCGCCGTTGGGACGGTAGTAACCGCCCTTTTGCCCGGGCTCCTGGAACCACAATGCCTGGTGCAGCTTGCCGTTGCTCTCGAACTCGGCCGACAGCACACGGCCGCTGCGCAGCGTCTGCCCGTCGGCATCGAAGGTTTCGTAGACGACGGCAAAGCGGTCGCCCTTGCGCAGCGAGCGGAAATCGACGTCGCCCGAGAAGATGTCGGCCAGCTGGCTCGCCACGGAATCGGGGATGCGTGCATCGTCGGTGGCCGCAAAGAGCGAGCTGCGAACGATGCCGCTGGCCAGCCGGCTGCCTGGGGTCAGGGCGTCGGTTTCGGTGCGCACGCGGTAGCCGGCGCCGATCTTTTCGACCACCAGGCGCTTGAAGCCGCCGTCGCCGTCGGGAATCCAGCGGGCGCTGAGTTTTTGCAAGGTGTTTTCTTGCGTGGCCTCGGCGGTCACGGTGCGGCCGACGCGGCTGAACAGGGCCATGCGAGCCTCGGCATTGCCGCGCACGAAGGCGGCTGCTGCGGCGTCGTCGATGCCCAGTCGGCGCAGCAGCGCTTCGGCCGTGTCGCTCGAACGGGTGATTTCGGTACGGAACAGCGTGAAACCGTGGGTATCGAGCGCTTCCACCTGGTCGGCGAAGGAGCGTGGGGTGACGGCTTCGAACACTTGCTTGACGGGCAGCTCGGACGCATCGGGGCCGAGCGAGGCAACGGCGAAGGCACCGCCGCCGGCGGACAGCAGCAGCGCGGCGATGGCCGCCGTGATCTGCCTCGGGTACGTCCGGAATGTATAGGCCACGCGGGAAGCAAGCGCCTCCTCGGCGGCAAGAATGCCGTTGATCAAACTTCGAATTCCAGCTCAGGTTCAGCAAATCCGCGCTGCAAAGACCGTGTCGGACGGGCGGCAGGACGGTGCGGAAAAAAAGCGCCGCTTAGAATCCGGCGCTTGAAAAGTCGGGCTGAGTATAGCTTCGGCCATAGTCAAATCAGCCAAAAAGCGCCATGAACCCCGATTTTGTTACAACCGCAAGCCTGTCCGATGGTGTAGGACGCGCCCTTGAAGTTTCACTTCGTGGGGTCGACGAATTGCTGCCCCAGGATGAGTGGGTGAGGAAGCTCCAGCGCGCCGAGGCGACCGGCAAGCCGTTGCGGATCAAGCTGGGCCTGGACCCGACGGCGCCCGACATCCATATCGGCCACACGGTGGTGCTCAACAAGATGCGCCAGCTGCAGGACCTCGGCCACACCGTGATCTTCCTGATCGGCGACTTCACCACCACCATCGGCGACCCCTCCGGCCGCAACAGCACCCGGCCGCCGCTCACGCGCGAGCAGATCGAGGCCAACGCCCAGACCTACTACCGGCAGGCCAGCCTGGTGCTGGACCCCTCGAAGACCGAAATTCGTTACAACTCCGAGTGGAGCGACCCGCTGGGTGCGCGCGGGATGATCCAGCTGGCGGCCAAGTACACCGTGGCGCGGATGATGGAGCGCGACGACTTCAGCAAGCGCTTCAAAGCCGGCCAGTCGATCTCGGTGCATGAGTTCCTCTATCCGCTGATGCAGGGCTACGACTCGGTGGCGCTCAAGTCCGACCTCGAACTGGGCGGCACCGACCAGAAGTTCAATCTACTGGTCGGCAGACATCTCCAACAAGAATACGGCCAAGAGCCGCAGTGCATACTCACTATGCCGCTGCTGGAGGGGCTCGATGGCGTCGAGAAGATGTCGAAGAGCAAGAACAACTACATCGGCATCAGCGAGGACGCCAACACCATGTTCGCCAAGGTGCTGTCGATCTCGGACACGCTGATGTGGCGCTGGTACACCTTGCTGAGCTTCCGCTCGCTGGCCGAGATCGCGGCGCTCAAGGCCGAGGTCGAGGGCGGCCGCAATCCGAAGGATGCCAAGGTCGCGCTCGCCAAGGAGATCACGGCGCGCTTCCACAGCCAGGCGGCGGCCGAGGCGGCCGAGCAGGATTTCATCAACCGCAGCAAGGGCGGCGTGCCGGACGAGATTCCGGAGGTGGCGCTCTCGGGCGCGCCGCTGGGCATCGCCCAGGTGCTCAAGCAGGCGGGGCTGGCGGCCTCGACCTCCGAAGGCAACCGGCTCATCGATGGCGGCGGCGTGCGGGTCGATTCGAGCGTGGTGAGCGACAAGGGACTCAAGCTGGCGGCGGGCAGCTATGTCGTGCAGGTCGGCAAGCGCAAATTCGCGCGCGTCAGCTTGAGCTGAGCCGGAGCCTGTTCTTCAGCGCACTGGGGACCTGAAATACGCCGTTTAGTGGAGGACCGGGGGTGGCAGCAGCTCGAAGAGCAACTTGTGTTCGGCTTGCACCCGGGCCGGATCGGCCTGATCGACCACCGGCGCGCCACGCGTGGCGGTCGTGGCGCGCTGATAAGGTTTCGAGAGCGTCTCTTCGAAGTCATTGTTGCTGCGCACGACCAGGGCCGACGAGCTGCCGTCGGCTTGCGGCAACAACACAACCCGCGTGGACGAGGACGAGGGTGATGTGCTGGAGCAGGCCGCCAGCAGCGTAGCCGACAGGACGGCAACGACTAGCCCGGAGAAAAGGCGAGACGTGTTCACTGCTGCGCGTCCGCCTGCACGATGAAGTCCGTGCCGCGGATGCCGATGGTGGCGGTCTGCGTCTCGATCCGCACGGCGTCGGGCTGGGTCTTGCCGATCAGGCCGGTCACCATGCGCAGCGATCCGCGGAGCAGCGAAACCAGCAAGCCGCCGTCGCGCGTGGCCGGATCGAAATGGAACTGCTTGAGGTCGAGCCGCGATGAGGGCCCCACCACCATCGTCGTGCCGTCGCGCAGCACCAGGCTGGCGGCCGAGTCGGCCTCGGTGACGATGCGGTCGATCGGTGCGATAGCGTCGCCGGCGTGCGCCGGACGCGCAGTGCCGTCGGTGTTGAGAAGCTGAACGCTGCCGCGCACCGACTTCAGGATGCCGGCATGCTCCGCGGCCGGCGCCTGGGCCAGAGCGCCGGCGCTGGCGAGCAGAAGCAGACCGCACAAGCTCATGGCCAAGCGTTTCTTCATGAGCACTCCTGTCCGGGTTTCTTGTTCCTGCACATGGTAAGCGAGGGCGAGCACCGCGGCCGTGCCACGATAATTCGCCACCTTTCTGCGGCGATGTCTCGTTTTCCCTTGTCCACCACCGACCGTTCTTCGTCTCCGGCCGCGTTGAGCCCGCAGTCGCTGCTGCGCGCCTCGATCGCCGTCGCGCTGATCACGATCGTGCTCAAGGGTGCGGCCGGCTGGCTGACGAACTCCATGGGCCTGATCTCGGACGCCATGGAGTCCTTCGTGAACCTGGCCAGCGCGATGTTCGCGCTCGCGATGGTCACGATCGCCGCGCGGCCGGCCGACGAAGACCATCCCTATGGCCATCACAAGGCCGAATATTTCTCGTCGGGCTTCGAAGGCATCCTGATCATCGGCGCGGCCATCGCCATCCTCTGGGCGGCGGTGCTGCGGCTGCTCTCGCCCGAGCCGTTGGACAAGCTGGGCTGGGGCCTGGCGCTGTCGATCCTCAGTTCGGGCTTCAATGCCGCATTGGCTTTCGCGCTGTTTCGCGCGGCGCGCGTGCACCGCTCCATCGCACTGGAGGCCGATGGGAGGCACCTGCTGGCCGATGTCTGGACCTCGGCCGCGGTCGTGATCGGCATCGCCGCGGTCGGCCTCACGGGCTGGCTCTGGCTCGATCCGCTGCTCGCGATCGGCGTGGCGCTGAACATCGCGCGCGAAGGGGTGAAACTGGTGTGGCGTTCGTCGCAGGGGCTGATGGACGAGGCGCTCGACCCCGCGTCGCAGGCGCTGCTGTACGCCACGCTGGAAAGCTTTGCCGCCAGCGTGCCCGAGGGCGCGCAGCTTCGCTTCGACGACATCGCGACGCGCCGTGCCGGCCAGCGCCGCTTTGCCGACCTGCACATGCACGTGCCCGGCGACTGGTCGCTCGAGCGCGCAGCGGCGTTGCGCGATGCGCTCGAGCAGGCGCTGATGGACGCGGTGCCCGGCCTGCGCGTGACCATCCAGCTGCTGCCGCTGGGCATGGAAGCGCGCGCCACGCAGATCGAGGACGACGCATGAAGGCGCTGCTCCAGCGCGTGGCTGAAGCGCGCGTCGACATCGGCGGCCGCACCGTCGGCGCCATCGATGCCGGCCTGCTCGTGCTGCTCTGCGCGGAGCGCGGCGACGGCGATGCCTTGGCCGATCGCCTGCTCGCGAAGATCCTGAAGCTGCGCATCTTCTCGGACGAGGCCGGCAAGATGAACCGCAGCGTGCAGGACATCGGCGGCGGCCTGCTGGTGGTGAGCCAGTTCACGCTGGCGGCCGATGTGAGCGGCGGCAACCGCCCGAGCTTCACGCAGGCGGCGCCGCCCGACGAGGGGCGCCGGCTCTACGAGTACTTCGTGGCCCGGGCGCGCGACGCGCATCCGGTGGTGGCCACCGGCGAGTTCGGCGCCGACATGCAGGTGCGGCTGGTGAACGACGGGCCGGTCACGATTCCGCTGCAGATATCGCCGTGAGCTTCAGTAGGGGTTCTTGATGCCGAGCCGTGCGAGGATCTCGATCTCTCGCGCCTCCATCGCCTCGGCGTCGGCCTCGCCAGTCTCGTGGTCCCAGCCCTGCGCATGCAGCGTGCCGTGCACCAGCAGGTGCGCATAGTGCGCGGCCAGTGTCTTGCGCTGTTCCTTCGCTTCACGCGCAACCACCGGCGCGCAGAGCACCAGATCCGCCATCACGACCGGGCTTTGCGCATAGTCGAAGGTCAGCACGTTGGTCGCGTAGTCCTTGCCGCGGAATTCGCGGTTGAGCTGCTGGCCTTCCTCGGCATCGACGATGCGCACTGTGATCTCGCCGTCGGCATCGAGCGCATGGCGGATCCAGCGCGCGACCTGGTGGCGCGGCAGCGCGGCGCGGTGGCGCGCCGCGTCGCGAAAGCGCGCGAACTGCAGCGACAGCGACAAGGCGGCGAGCGCCATCTCAGCGGCTCGCAGCGCGCTTGCGCGCACCGTCGTAGGCATCGACGATCCGCGCCACCAGTGGATGCCGCACCACGTCGGCGCTGGTGAAGTGCGTGATGGCAATGCCGTTGACGCGCCTGAGCACGCGTTCGGCATCGATCAGGCCGCTCAGTTGCTCCTTGGGCAGGTCGATCTGGCTCACGTCACCGGTCACCACCGCCTTGGCGCCGAAGCCGATGCGCGTCAGGAACATCTTCATCTGCTCGGGCGTGGTGTTCTGCGCCTCGTCGAGGATCACGAAGGCATTGTTGAGCGTGCGGCCGCGCATGAAGGCAAGCGGCGCGATCTCCAGCGTGTTGCGCTCGAAGGCCTTCTGCACGCGATCGAAACCCATCAGGTCGTAGAGCGCGTCGTACAAGGGCCGCAGGTAGGGGTCGACCTTCTGCGTGAGGTCGCCGGGCAAAAAGCCGAGCCGTTCGCCGGCTTCCACCGCGGGGCGCGTGAGCACGATGCGCTGCACGGCGCTGCGCTCCAGCGCATCGACCGCGCAAGCCACGGCGAGGTAGGTCTTGCCGGTGCCGGCGGGGCCGATGCCGATCGTGATGTCGTGGTTGGCGATGTTGTCGAGGTAGACGCTCTGGTTGGGCGTGCGCGCGCGCAGGTCGGTGCGGCGCGTGGCCAGCGTCACCGCGCCGTCGTCGGCCTCGGTCATCGAGCTGTCGCCCGCCACCGTGAGCTGCACCACCGCCGCATCGATCGGGCGCTGGGCGATCTCGTAGAGCGCCTGCAGCACGTCCATCGCGCGCTGTGCGTTGAGCTTGGGCCCCTCGATCTTGAACTGCTCGTGCCGGTGCGCGATCTTGACGTTGAGCGCCTCCTCGATACGCCGCAGGTGCGCGTCGAGCGGCCCGCAGAGGTGCCCCAGGCGCGTGTTGTTGGGCGGGGCGAAGGTGTGTCGCAGAATCACGCGGATTTCATTTCAAAGCGAGAAGGGCACCCATGATAGGCAAACTCACCGGCATCCTGGCCGAACGCAATCCGCCGCAGGTGGTGGTGGACTGCAACGGCGTCGGCTACGAGGTCGACGTGCCGATGAGCACCTTCTACAACCTGCCTTCCACCGGCGAACGCGTTTCGCTGCTCACGCATTTCGTGGTGCGCGAGGATGCGCAGGTGCTCTACGGCTTCGGCAGCGCCGACGAGCGCGCCACTTTTCGCCAGCTCATCAAGATCTCGGGTGTCGGACCGCGCATGGCGCTGGGCGTGCTGTCCGGCCTCAGCGTCGCGGAGCTCGCGCAGGCCATCACCCTGCAGGACGCGGGGCGGCTGGTGAAGATTCCCGGCATCGGCAAGAAGACCGCCGAGCGGCTCTTGCTCGAACTCAAGGGCAAGCTGGGCGCCGACATCGGCGCGCCTGCGCATGCGGCGACCGATGCGCAGGCCGACATCCTGCAAGCGCTGGTCGCGCTGGGCTACAGCGACAAGGAGGCCGCCGCCTCGCTCAAGGCCTTGCCGAAGGATGTGGCGGTGGGCGAAGGAATCAAGCTGGCGCTGAAGGCGCTGGCGAAGTAGCGTTCAGGCGTGGATCTTCTCGTGGCGCGCCAGCATCGCCACGAACTGCGCGAGTCGGCGTTCGCGCGTCTCTGCTTTCTTGGCAGTCTGTAGGCGCCACAGAATTGCATAGCGGTTGGCGGCATCCAGCGTCTCGAAGAAGGCGGCCGCGCGGCGATCGGCGTCGAGCGCGGCCTTCAGATCGGGCGGGATGGCGGACGTGCGTGCGCCGTCGTAGGCCGCTTCCCAGCGACCGTCCTTCTTCGCCCGATCAATCTGCGCCTTGCCGGCCGGCCGCATGCGCTTCTCCTTCACCAGCGTCATGGCCTTGTCGCGATTGATCTTCGACCAGACGCTCCTGGCCGACCTCGGCGTGAAGCGCTGCAGCCAGAAGCTGTCGTCATCGGCCTTCTTCCGGCCATCGATCCAACCCTGGCAAAGCGCTTCCTCGACCGCTTCGGCATAGCTCACCGAGCGCTCGCTGCTGTCCTTCTTCGCGAGGCGCAGCCACACGCCCGCCGATGTGGCGTGATGGGTGGCGAGCCACTTCTTCCATTGCGCCGCAGTCTCGAAAAATAGTGACGCCTCTTCGGATGCCGTCATGGAACCCACCAGTAGCGCAGTGCGTGGAAGTAGATCGGCGCCGCGAAGATCACCGAGTCGAGCCGGTCGAGCATGCCGCCGTGCCCTTCGATCATCGTGCCCCAGTCCTTGACGCCGCGGTCGCGCTTGATGGCCGACATCACCAGGCCGCCGAAGAAGCCCATCACGCAGATGGTCAGCGCCATCAGCGCGGCCTGCCAGGCATTGAAGGGCGTGGCCCAGTAGAGCGCGGCGCCGAGCGCGGTGGCGCTGGCCACGCCGCCGATCAGGCCTTCCCAGGTCTTCGAGGGCGAGAGCTCGGGCGCCACCTTGCGCCGGCCGAAAAGCTTGCCCCAGACGTACTGCAGAACGTCGCTGCCCTGCACCACGATCACGAGGAAGGCGATCAACAGCAGGTTGCGGCCTTCGAAGCCGGGGATCTGCAAGGTCAGCAGCGCCGGCACGTGGCTGATGCAGAACACGCAGACCATCAGCCCCCACTGCACCTTGGACGTGCGCTCGAGGAAGCGCTTGGTGTCGCCGCCGACCGCGGCGAGGATCGGCAGCACCAGGAAGGCGTAGACCGGGATGAAGATCGAGTAGAGCCCGTACCACTCGATCCAGATCAGGAAGTACTGCACCGGCAGCGCGACGAAGAAGGCGAGCGCGATCGCATGGTGGTCGCCGCGCCGCGTATAGGCCAGGCTCATGAATTCGCGCAGCGCGTAGAACGAGATCAGGTAGAACAGCAGGATCACGCCGCCCTTGCCGAACGCGAAAGCGATGCCGATCACCGCGACCATCACCCACCATGCGTTGACGCGCGAGTTCAGGTTGTCGATCACCGAATGGGGCTGGCCCTGCGCCACGCGCCATTTGAGCAGCGCGCCGATGGCCGAGGCGAGGATCAGCACGCCGGCGACGCCGCCGAAGAGCGTGAGCGTGGTCTCGGTGGAGGCAGAGATGTTCATGATGGCGAGATCTCTTCCGCGCGGTCGTACTCGGGCCGCAGATCGAGCATCGCCGCGCGCGCCCGCGCGATGAACGCGTTCTTGTCTTCGTCTTCGGCCAGGCGGATCGGCGTGCCGTAGCGCACGCTGCAGGCGAGCGGAATCGGCACCAGCGTGCCCTTGGGCAGCACGCGCTTGAGGTTTTCGATCCAAACCGGCACCAGCCGCACCTGAGGACAGGCGCGGGCCAGGTGGTAGAGCCCGCTCTTGAGCGGCAGCAGCACCTCCTCGCCGATGTTGCGCGTGCCTTCGGGAAACATGATCAGCGAGTCGCCCGAGCGCAGCGCCTCGGTCATCTGGTCGACCGGGTTGGCCGCTTCGCCGCCGGCGGCGCTGCCGTCGCGGCGGATCATCAATGCGTTGAACACGTCGCGGCCGATGAAGCGGCGCAGCGGCGAGGCGTCCCAGTAATCCTGCCCGGCCACCGGCCGTGTGAGCGCGCGCAGGTCCGGCGGCAGCGTGGCCCACAGCAGCACGAAGTCGCCATGGCTGGTGTGGTTGGCGAAGTAGAGCGTCTGCTCGGCCTTCGGGCTGGTGCCGGCCCAGATGGCGCGCACGCCGGTCAGGAGCTTGGCGAAGACGACGATCAGCCAGGCCGAGACGACGGCCGCCGCCTTGCGCAGCCCGCCCGATTCGGAAGAACTCATGACAACTCCTCGGGATTCATGCGTGGCCTCAGCGCCAGTCCTGCATCGCGAGCGCCATCGCGAAGACGATGGTCTGCGCGATGACCGCGATGCCGTGGCGCTGCACCAGTTGGCGAGTGCCGAGCACGCGATCGGTCAGCGGGCGCGAGCCGTCTCCACCGCGCCGCAGGCCGAGCTGTTCGAGCGCGCGGTCCATCGAGGGCAGCGACGCGATCGTCGCTGTCGCGAGCCCGTCGAACAGGGTTGCGTCGAACCGCAGGCGCAGCGCGAGGTAGCGCTCCGGCAGTCCGATCAACGCGACGGCCGCGTAGGCGATCCAGGCGGCCGAGCCCAGCGAGCGCCCCGTCAGAGCCAGCACCAGACCAGAGATGAAGGAAAGGGCAAGGCCCCAAAAGGCGAGCGCGTCGCTGGCGCGCAGCAATCCGGCCGTGGCCGTGCACAGTGCGCGGTCGTTGTCGTCATTCATCGCGTGTCTTTCCCGAGGTGGCCAGTTGATCGAGCGCGGCGAGCCAGGCCGGGCGCAGCACGATCTGCGGGCGCGCGCGGCGCACCGCATCGTGCGCGAGCGCCATGGTGCCGGCGGCGCCGTGAACGCCGAGCCAGCCGATCACCGAGGCCGCGCTGCGCGAGAAGCCGAGCGCGCAGCAGACCCACACCGCCTGACCGCTGCGGCGCTGGCCCTCGATGACGGCGACGGCGCGTTGCAGCCGCAGTGCCGTCGGTACTGTGAGATCGAGCATCGGCACGCAGCGCGCGCCGGGCACCGGCAGCGTCTGCAGTTCGGCACAGAGGCTCAGAAGCCGCGGCCGTCCCGCGGCCTCCCACTCGGCGCGCGTCGGCAGGCGGCCGAGGCGCAGGCCCGGCGCCACTTCGACCGAGGCGGGCAGCCGCCGTGTCCAGAGCCACGCGTTGACGACGGCGCCCAGGCGGTAGGGCGCGAACAGCCAGCGCGCGGCCCAGTGCATGCGGCCGTGGTGGTCCATCTGGAAGCCGCGCGCGTCCAGGCCTGCGTAGTTCAGCGCCACCAGCGCGAGCGACAAGGCCGGCCACATCAGCCAGAGCGCGGCACCGCGCAGGCCGAGCGCCGCGGCGAAGAAGAGCAGCGCACCCGCCGCGTAGAAGCCGGCCAGCTTCCAGCGTTGCGGGCCGCGCGCGAGCCGCCAGGCGCGCGGCATCGCCAGCACGCGTTCGAGCGGCCAGAGCCAGACGCAGACCAGGCCCAGCAGCGCACCGGTCGGGATGTCGATGAAGTGGTGCTGCCAGGTGGTGAGCACCGAGGCGCAGATCGCAAAGGCCCAGACATGCAGCAGTGCGCGCGCCCAGCGCGCATGGATCAGGCGCCGGTACCAGTCCCACAGGATCACCGCCAGCGCGATGTGCAGCGAGGGCGCCTGGTTGAAGGGCTGATCGAAGCCGCGCAGCGCGTCGAACAGGAAGGCCGGTGCGCCCTCGACCGCCGGCTGCCCGAAGCTGAAGCGCAGCGGCCAGAGGATGAAGCAGCTGACCGCAAGAACCTGCGCTGTCAGCAGCCGCGCTGCATGTCGATCCAGCGTATGGCGGTCGCTCGCGAGAAAGAGCGACAGCGCATAGAAGGCATTGATGGTCCAGTACGGAAAGATGGTCCAGGGCCAGAAGGGCACGCCCCGCTCCCACTCGAACACCAGCACCGGCACATGCGCGCGTGTTGCGGCCCACCAGTTGGCGAAGCCGTAGGTGGCATAGAACAGCGGACCGAGCAGCGCCAGCCAGGCGGCGGCGCGCTTCCAGGGCCGTGGTCCGCGCGAGGGTTTCATGGACCGGTGCGTACGGCCAGCGAGACCGTGAAGATGCCCCATTCGTCGATGCGCTGGTCGATCTTGCGAAAGCCTGCCGCTTCGACCAGCTGGTCCATCTCGGCCTGCGTGCGGCGTCGCATGACCCAGGCATCGCCCTGGCGGTGGCTGGTGAGGGCGCGCGCGATCATCTCCAGTTGGGGGTGCCATGGCTGGCCTGTGTAGACCAGGTAGCCGCCGTCTTCCACCGCGTCGCCGACGCCGGCCAGCGAGCGGCTCACCATCTCGTTGTCGGGGAAGAGTTCGTAGAGGCCCGAGACCACCGCCAGCGTGGGCCGCGGCACCACGCTCGCGAGACCCAGGCGGTCGAAGGCATCGGCCTGGACGAACTGCGCGACATCTTCCAGGCCCTTCTCGGCGATCAGCGCGCGGCCGTCGTGCACGTTGATGTCGCTGTAGTCGCGCAAGAGGATCGAGCCGGCCTTGACCGGACTGGCCTGCACCGCGTCGAGCACGTAGCGGCCGTGGCCGGCGGCAATGTCCATCAGGCGCACTTCGCGGTGCTGCTCGGCCAGTCGTTCCATCGCTTCGCGGAGCAGCTCTTCGACATGGACCTTGCGCTGCCGGATGCCGCGCCAGCCGATGGAATTCAAGTAGGTTCTGTCGATGGAGCGACCGATCGGCCCGGCGCCTCGGGGCTCGTTGCGGTAGACATAGTCGAGCGTGCTGCCCGAATCGAAACCCGTCTCGTGCCCCAGCTTCACGCCGCGCGACAGCAGGCCGCCGAAGCGCAGGCTTCCACGGGTGATCGCCCAGTAGGCTCCGCGCGGCGACAGGGCGGGCAGCGGCTCGGCGAGCGCGCGCGATTCATCGGCGGTCTCGCCGCTCAGGTGGGCCGAGCGCAGGTCGACGGGTTGCGGCGCCTCGTCGAACAGGCGCAGGATGAATTCGCGGATCGCCTGCACCGCGGGCGCGCGGTCTTTCTCGCCCAGCGTGTCGTGGAAGAAGCCGGGCAATTCCAACTTGGTCTTGATCGCGCTACCGAGCCGATCGAAGAACAGGTGCTGCGGCTTGTGATGCACCACCCAGTCGGCGCCGGAGATCAGCAGATGCACGGGCAGCGTGATCGCATTGGCATCCGCCACCACGCGATCGGCCGCCTCGTAAAGGCCCAGCAGGATGTTGACCGCGATCGGCCGCGAGATCAGCGGATCGCTTTCGTAGCTCGCGATGCGTTCGGGGTCGTGCGTGAGGAACTTCGCCTTCACGTAGCTGTTGACGAAGAACAGCCCGCGCAGCTTGTGCATGAGCCCGAGGCCGGCCCGCGCGAAGGGGACGTAAAGCTTGACCTTGAAGGCCGGCGAAGCCAGCGTGAGCCCGCGCACCCGGGGCGCATAGTCGTGCGCCCAGGTCGCGACCAGCACCGCGCCCACGCTCTGCGCGATCACGTGGATGTCCTCGGGCGGCACGCCATGCGCGCTGGCGATGTGCTGGACGAAGGTCTGCACGTCGCGCACCGAGGTCGCGAAGCTCGGGCTGTAGCCGCGCTGGCCCGGGGACTTGCCGTGGCCGCGCGCATCCCAGGCGAAGAAATCGAAGTCCGGCAGATCGAGCTCGTCGACCAAATGCGCCATGCGTGCGCCGTGCTCGTGGCCGCGGTGGAACAGCACGATGGCGCCGCGCCGCGCGCTGCCCGTCGCCGGCCAGTGCCGGTAAAACAGCGACACGTCGTCGTGGGTGCTGAAGTGGTGTTCGTGTGGCACGCGGGCGTCGGTCATTCGGATTTCTCGTCTCAGGTGCGGGTTGCGGCGCCGGCTTCGGCCAGCGCGCGGCGGATGCGGTTGACGATGGTCCAGGCCACCAGCACCGCGACGATCGGCATGAGCCATGCACTCCATGCCGGCAGCGGGCCGCCGAGCGCGATGTAGAGGCCGAGCGCACCGAACACGAAGGCCCGGTCGCTCTTGCCGAGCGGACCGTCGTAGCGGCGCGAGGCGCCCACCGTCGGGCCCAGCGCGCCGGTGAACTCGCTCAAGCCCGCCAGCACGATCACGACGCCGACCCAGAAGGGGCTGAACGGTGCGACCAGCGCGAAGGGCAGGTAGAGCGCCGCATCGGAGAGCACGTCGGTCAGCTCGTTGAGAAAGGCGCCGAGCGCGCTCTGCTGGTTGTGCTCGCGCGCCAGCATGCCGTCGATCGCGTTGAAGGCCATGCGCAGGAACATCCAGAGCGGGATCAGCGCGAAGGCGGCCGGAGAGGGCGCGGCGAAGAAGAGCCAGAGGCCAAGCGCGACCGAGATCGCGCAGGCCGCCACGGTGACCTGGTTGGCCGTGACGCCCATGGCGTGCAGGCGCACGACCAGCGGCCGCAGCAGGGCCTGGAATCGCGGCTTCAGTTCGTAGATCGACACGCTTCTCGTACCCTCCTCGGTCGCGCATTCTGCACGAGGCATCCGTCTCGGAGGCCCCGGTGCTGCACTCGGATGGCCGTTCGGCCGACTAAACTGTTCCTTCAGCCTACCGCCCATGACCATCCAGACCGACGATTTCGCTCCGGCCCCGCAACGCGTGGTCTCCGCCGCGCCCGCCTCGCCCAACGAAGAGGCGATCGAGCGCGCCCTGCGGCCCAAGTTGCTCGACGAGTACGTCGGCCAGGCCAAGGTGCGCGAGCAGCTCGAGATCTTCATCGGCGCCGCCCGCCACCGCGCCGAGGCGCTCGACCACGTGCTGCTCTTCGGCCCGCCGGGCCTCGGCAAGACCACGCTCTCTCACATCATCGCGGCCGAGCTCGGCGTGAACCTGCGCCAGACCTCGGGCCCGGTGCTCGAGAAGCCCAAGGATCTGGCGGCGCTCCTCACCAACCTCGAGCGCAACGACGTGCTCTTCATCGACGAGATTCACCGCCTCTCGCCGGTGGTCGAGGAAATCCTCTACCCGGCGCTGGAGGACTACCAGATCGACATCATGATCGGCGAGGGCCCGGCGGCGCGCAGCATCAAGCTCGACCTGCAGCCCTTCACGCTGGTCGGCGCCACCACGCGCGCCGGCATGCTGACCAATCCGCTGCGCGATCGCTTCGGCATCGTCGCGCGGCTGGAGTTCTACACGGCCGAGGAACTGGCGCGCATCGTGCGCCGCAGCGCCGGTTTGCTGGCCGTGCCGATGGACGAGGCCGGCGGCCTCGAGATCGCACGCCGCTCGCGCGGCACGCCGCGCATCGCCAACCGCCTGCTGCGCCGCGTGCGCGACTATGCGCAGGTCAAGGGCGACGGGCGCATCACCGAAGACCTGGCCCACAAGGCGCTGGCCATGCTCGATGTCGACCCGCAGGGCTTCGACCTGATGGACCGCAAGCTGCTGGAGGCCGTCATCCACCGCTTCGACGGCGGTCCGGTCGGGCTGGACAACATCGCGGCCAGCATCGGCGAGGAGGCCGGCACCATCGAGGACGTGATCGAGCCCTACCTGATCCAGCAGGGCTACCTGCAGCGCACGCCGCGCGGGCGCATCGCCACGCTGGCCGCGTACCGGCATCTGGGCGTCGCGGCGCCGCAGCGCGACGGCGACATGTTCGGCAATTGAGGGTCTTTCATGCATACGCACGATCTCAGCGGGTGGCAGCACGAACACCGATTCCAGGGCGACAGCCATGCCGCCGAACGCAGCACGCGGCTCGTGATGTGGATCACGGCCGCCGCCATGCTGCTGGAAATCGGCGCCGGCTGGTGGTTCAACTCGATGGCGCTCTTGGCCGACGGCTGGCACATGAGTTCGCACGCCGTGGCCATCGGGCTCAGCGCCTTCGCCTATGCGGCGGCGCGGCGCTATGCCGGCGACCGGCGCTTCGCCTTCGGTACCTGGAAGATCGAAGTGCTGGGTGGCTTTGCGAGCGCGCTGTTCCTGCTCGGCGTCGCGGTGCTGATGGTGGTGGGTTCGCTCGAGCGGCTGTGGTCGCCCGTTGCGATCCACTACAAGGAAGCGATCGTCGTGGCCGTGCTGGGGCTGCTGGTCAACCTGCTTTGCGCGCGGCTGCTCGGTGGTGCGCATCACCACCACGACCACGCCCATCACGACCACGACCACGCGCACGATCACGGCCATGACCTGAACCTGCGCTCCGCCTACCTGCACGTCGTGGCCGACGCCGCGACCTCGGTGCTCGCCATCGTCGCGCTCGCCGGCGGTTGGCTCTACGGCTGGGCCTGGCTCGATCCGCTGATGGGCATCGTCGGTGCCGTGCTGGTCGCGAGCTGGGCGCGGGGATTGCTTGTCGAAACCGGCAAGGTGCTGCTCGACCGCGAGATGGACCATCCGGTGGTCGACGAGATCCGCGAGGGCGTGGAGCAGGGCTTGGCGGATTCGGAAACGCGCGTGGCCGATCTGCACGTGTGGCGCGTCGGCCAGGGCGCCTATGCGTGCGCATTGAGCGTTGTCACGCATTCGTCAACGCTGACGCCCGATGACGTTCGTGCGACCTTTTCGATGCACGAGGAAATCAGGCACTCGACCATCGAGATTCACCGCTGCGCGGCCGGATGACAGCGCCGCCGTGGCGCATTTGCACTGTCATTGAAGCTTCACCGCGCCGCCACGGCGCCGTCATCCGCGCTGGCGACGATGACGACCCATGCAACGCGATGACGCTTTTCTTAGTGCATGGCGCAACACGGCCGACCTGTCCTCCTCCGCGGAAGACGAGGAAGTCACGCGTCCTCCCCAACGCTATCGCACCCTCTGGATTTCCGACCTGCACCTGGGCACGCCCGGCTGCCAGGCGAAGGCGCTGCTCGACTTCCTGAAGCACACCGAGTGCGAGACCCTGTTCCTGGTCGGCGACATCATCGACGGCTGGCAGCTGCGCCGCCACTGGTACTGGCCGCAGCCGCACAACGATGTGATCCAGAAGCTGCTGCGCAAGGCGCGCAAGGGCACGCGCGTGATCTTCATTCCGGGCAACCACGACGAGTTCGCGCGCAAGTACCTGCATCACAACTTCGGCGGCATCGACGTGGCCGACGAATGGATCCACGAGACGGCTGACGGCCGCAAGCTCTGGATCATGCACGGCGACCTGTTCGATGGCGTGATCCAGTGCGCGAAGTGGCTGGCCCACGTGGGAGACTCGCTCTACGAGTTCACGCTCAAGCTGAACCGGTATCTCAACTCGCTGCGTGCGCGCCTGGGGTTGCCTTACTGGTCGCTGTCCAAGTACCTGAAGCAGAAGGTCAAGCGCGCGGTCAGCTATGTCGGCGACTTCGAGAACGCGGTGGCGCGCGAGGCCCGCAAGCGCGGCGTGCAGGGCGTGGTCTGCGGGCACATCCACCATGCCGAGCTGCGCGACATCGATGGCATCCTCTACGCCAACGACGGCGACTGGGTCGAGAGCCTCACGGCGCTGGCCGAGCATGCCGACGGCAGGCTCGAAATCCTGCACTGGGCAGAGCACATGCCGGTCGCGACCCGGGCCGGGCGGGCCGCTTCCCGGCGCGAGCCGGCGCACGCATGACGCGCGCGCCATCGACTTCCTCGCGCCACCCGGCCCAGCGAACCGTCGACCTCGTCTACTTCGACGCCGGCGGCGGGCACCGTGCCTCCGCGTTGGCGCTCGAGGCGGCCATCCAGCGCGAGGGCTTGCCCTGGACCGTGCGCCTGCTCAATCTGCGCGAAGTGCTGGATCCGAAGGACAGCTTTCGCAAGCTGACCGGCATGGACCCGGAGGACGTCTACAACAAGCGGCTCGCGCGCGGCTGGACGATCGGGCTGGCGCACGAGCTCAAGGTGCTGCAGGCCGTGATTCGCTGGGCCAAGCCGAAGCTGGTGCGCCCGCTGCAGCAGCACTGGCTGGCGACCGAGCCGGACATGGTGGTGTCGTTGATTCCGAACTTCAACCGGCCGCTCTACGAGTCGGTCGCCTCGGCGCTGCCGGGCGTGCCCTACGTGACGGTGCTGACCGATCTGGCCGATCACCCGCCGCACTTCTGGATAGAGAAAGGGCAGGACCAGCATTTCGTCTGCGGCTCGGAACGCGCCGTGCAGCAGGCACGTGAAGCGGGCTACACGGATGATCGCATCCATGCGACCTCGGGAATGATGATCCGTTCGGCCTTCTACGAGACAGAGTCCGTCGATCGGGCTGCCGAGCGCCGCCGCCTGGGGCTGGACCCCGATCGCCCAACCGGCCTGGTGCTCTTCGGCGGGCAAGGCTCCAAGGCCATGCTCGGCATCGCGAAGCGCCTGCCCGACACCCAGCTCATCCTGGCCTGCGGCCACAACGAAGCGCTCGCCAAAGCCTTGCGCGCACAACCGGCGCGCGCGCCGCGGCTGGTGCTGGGTTTCACGCCCGACGTCGCCCGCTACATGCAACTGGCCGACTTCTTCATCGGCAAGCCCGGCCCGGGCAGCGTCAGCGAGGCGGTGCAACTGCATCTGCCGGTGATCGTGGTGTGCAACAGCTGGACCTTGCCGCAGGAGCGCTACAACGCCCAATGGGTGCGCGAGCATGGGGTAGGCCTGGTATGCGCGAGCTATGCCAAGGTGCCCGGCGCGGTGGACGAACTGGTCCGCGATCTGGACAACTACCGCACCGCGACCCACAAGATGCACAACCGCGCAGTGTTCGAGCTGCCGGGAATCCTGCAGGGCATCCTGACACGCGCCGAAGCACTCGCCGGCGGTGAAGAATCGATCTCGGGGGTGGCGCTCGGCGCTCAGTGACCGAGCAGGCGCCGGAGCGCCTCGACCACCGCCGCACCCAATGCCACGGCGCACGCGAAGCCGGCCCACGTCGGGACGCGGCGAACCGGCTCGTGCGTCAGATGCGCCCGGTTGAGCGGCGCAAGGGAGGAGTAGTCGGACTCGTCCTCTGGCTCGTCTGGAGCATCATTGCCACGGAGTTTCATGTAGCACATTATGGCTACAGGCGAGCGCGATGTACGTGAGAAAAGTAGTACTTGTTGCTGGCTTTTTGTGTTGAACACTAGATCTTTGGTTTTCAAAAACAGTTAGGCTCACGGTCGTCGAAGCCAGCCATCAGGCTGGACGGCGAAACCGGGGGAATTGACTGTGAAGACATCGTGGGTTGCGGTCGCCGGCCTGGCGACGCTGGTGCTGTGCATGACGGGCTGCAAGGGCAGCGGTGCGCCCGCTGCGCAGCCTCAGGACAGCAATGGCAATGCTTCCGCCTCGCCGTCCTCGTCCGCCTCGGCCGATGCTGCTGCGACGCGGCGGCAGAACGACAAGACCTCCGAATTCCTCAGCGCCTGGCGGCCCAAGAACTAGGGGCGCCTCTACTCGCGCGATGCCAGCCGATCGCGCACCGCGGTCACGTGGTCGCCCACCTTGGACAGCGCGTCCTGCAGCTCGGTCTCGCTGCAGCGAAGCTGCTGGCACCAGTACTGCAGCTCGACGGGGTCGAGGGCATTGACCCGGCCGGGGTCCAGCGGCTTGAATTGACTCAGATCGTCGGGCATGGCGACTCCTCGTAGGCGATGTGCGGCCTGACTTTTTAGGCTCGCGCGCGGCTCTTGGCAAGGCAATGAAAAAAGCCCGCTACCGATGCGATAGCGGGCTTTTCTTGGCGGGTTTGGTGGCTCTTCACGGACTCGAACCGCGGACCTGTGGATTATGATTCCACAATTGAATGTATTCGCCAGCATTCGGCGTTATTGATACACTCCCATGAAATCAATATAAATCAACAACTTGCGGAGAGACTTCGCACTTCCCGTGTTGATCGAGATTGATTGGTTTTCGGTCAATCTGCTTACATGGCTGCTTACACCAACCGCCATGTAAGCGCTGGAGCTGTATGGAGCGAGTCAATTTCACGGCTGGGCGCGTCGCCGCCTTCAAGTGCCCGGAGGGCAAGGAGCAGGCCTTTCTCTGGGACAGCGGCGTCCCTGGCCTTGCCCTTCGTGTCACGACCAACGGAAGCAGGGCATACGTGTTTCAGAGCCGCTATCAAGGCAGCACAGTTCGGATGACGATCGGCAGTCCGGACGCCTGGAGAATCGGAGACGCCCAGGAAAAGGCCCGCCAACTTCAGCGCCAGATTGACGAAGGCCGTGATCCTCGGGCGGTGAAAGCAGAGACGATCGCCGCCGACGTTGCCAAGCGCAAGGCGGTGAAGGGTGAGGCGCTCACGGTCGGCGAAGTCTGGGCGACCTACCTTGCGGACCGTAAGCCCCGGTGGGGCGACATCCATTACAAGGACCATGTGAAGCTCTCCAAGGCCGGCGGTGAGAAGGCCAAGAGGGGCACCCGCGGGCTTGGCGTGACGATCGCCGGCCCGCTCCACCCGCTGATGACCGTGCGCCTGCGCGAACTCGATTCGCCTACGATCGAGCGATGGGCCGCCACGCAGACGAAGACCCGCCCAGCCTCGGCGCGGCTTTCTTGGCGGCTTCTGCAGGTGTTCCTGACCTGGTGCAGCGAGCAGCCGGAGTACGCGCACCTCGTGCCTGCGAAGAACCCCGCAAAGACCCAGAAGACACGCGAGACTCTGGGCACCTCAGGCGTCAAGAAGGACGCCCTGCAGCGTGAGCAGTTGGAGGCTTGGTTTAAGTCCGTCCGAGAAATTGGTAGCCCCCTGATCTCGGCCTACTTGCAGTGCCTATTGCTGATCGGGAGCCGACCTGGCGAACTGCTAGTGCTTCGCTGGGAGGACGTCAACTGGCAATGGAAGGGGATGGTGATCCGTGACAAGGTGGAAGGCGCGAGGGAGATTCCCCTGACGCCCTACGTCGCGAGCTTGCTCCAGTCATTGCCCAAGCGGAACGAGTTTGTTTTCTCGAGTGCCAAAGCCAAGAGCGGCGTGATGTCAGAGCCCAGAGAAATGCACGACCGAGCGTGCCGAGCAGCGGGTATTCCGAAAATGACGCAGCATGGGCTGCGTCGATCCTTCAAGAGTCTCAGCGAGTGGATGGAGATCCCCGCGGGAGTGGTCGCCCAGATCCAAGGGCACAAGCCAAGCGCGACCGCGGAAAAGCACTACACCGTGCGTCCGTTGGATCTTTTGCGCGTCCATCATGAGCGCATTGAGGCCTGGATCTTGGAGCAGGGCGCGGTACCGTTCGTGGCTTCAGAGACGCCGGTCCGTCTGAAGGTCGTCAGTTGAGTTTCTGCCCCAGCTAGGCCGACGGGCCGAAGAGCGGGCCACCTTCACCCGCCTGCTGATGCAACCTTCTGAAGGGCACCGGAAGGGGTGCGAGTGTGACTATCGGAGCAGACTTTTGGGACACGTTTAGCCTTCACGATGCTGCGTGTCTGATTGCGGGTGAGCCTCTCATCCCGCGGCTCGGAGTGAGCACGTTCGGCGAAATAATGAACGAGCTTCCTGCAAGTGCACGGCCAGTGTTCAAACGTCTGTGGATGGCCCTGGCGACAGGACGAGCGCATCAGCGTGGCGAACAGGAGTATGCGGGCTACGCCAAGGAGCAGACGTTGGCGATCCTTCCAATCGAGGAGGGCGACCAACATCTCCTTGTTACCCGGGCGGAACTTCATCGCTGGCTTCAGGCTGTCGGCCTCAGGACGGCGTATCTGTTTCTCCGACCCGAACCCCAGCCGTCCGTGGCTCCCGCGCCCCATATCGCCGAGACTACGCCAGCCGATTCGGCCGATGTCGTTGACACACGACCGGACGAACCTGCAAAGGAAAGGCGGGCCCGTCGATATCGGGCCTGCATCGATGCAGGTCTGGAAATGCCAGACAACGACTATTCCCCGTTGCCCCGGGGAATTGTGCGCCTCGCCAAGGCCGAAGGCATCACAAGACAGTCCTACTCCGAAGACATCAAAGCGCACATCCGATATCTGGCCCAAACCGTCGACAGGTAAAGCGGCAGGCAAAAAGCAGGCAATCGGCAGGCGCCTCCCTGCCGTTTCGTGTGAATGATTGACAACCGTTCGGTGCTGTAGATCTTCATTCCGGGGAGCGGCATCGATTGGAGATGCCAATGCAAACCTCACTTCCGAGCGCCGCGACGCTCGCCAAGCGCGAGAAAAAGCCGTGCACCGCGGCGGCCGTATTTCCCCCCCTCGAGTCGCTGAACAGGCCCACGGTGCGCACGGAAGAGGCGGCTTTCTACCTCAATCGTCGCCCCCAGACCTTGCGCGGCTGGGCATGCTTCGAAGATGGGCCAATCCGCTGCCTGCGAGTGCACGGCCGCCTCGCTTGGAAAGTCGCCGACATCAAGCGCGTCCTGGGGGTGGCCTGATGTTCAACACACTCAAGGTGATGATTCCCAAGAATGATGAAGCCCGCGATCCGATCAAATCTTTCAAGGTCATCATCGCCGCCACGGGGCTCCAGCCTCCGGCAGACCTGATCGCAGATGGCCGCGTGCACATGTTCAGTCCCGATGGCGATGGCACGCCGTGCGATGCCTGGTACATCTTGCGCCGTGAGGGACCTCGAGCCGGCGCGTTCGGCTGCCAGCGAAAGAAGATGACGTTGGCCTGGAGGCCGGGCGGCGTAAAGCCCGCAGCCAAGGATCAACGCGCCGCGGAACTCAGCAACCTGCGCGCACGCCTGAGTGCCTTTTCAGGAGCCATCGTTTCGGCGGGTGTGCGCCAAGATTGGGAGATCTCGCCGCGCTATGCGGACTTCCTACTGCGCACGGCTGAGCGCATGGTCGAACTGGGCGCGCAGCCCGGCCTCGATGACCCATTGACGGCAGAGGGCCGCCAGCAGTGAAGCTCGTGCCAAAGAACTGGAAATCGTTCCAGCATTACAAGGACCGCGCTCCGCCGTGGATCAAACTGCATCGCTCGTTGCTGGACGACCGACAGTACCAACGCCTGCCGCTCGCCAGCCGGGCGCTTGCGCCGATGCTGTGGCTACTCGCGGCCGAAGCGAAGGATGGCGCGTTCGAGGGCGCTGTCGAAGAACTGGCATTTCGGCTGCGCACGACAGAAGGCGAGATCGAAGCCGGCCTGAAGCCGCTGATCGATGCCAGCTTCTTCGCCGTTGAGGAGCAGAACGCTATCGCATCGCCACAATCGCGCGAGCAGGGCGCTGACGTGGCGCTTGCGCCGTGCTATCAAGCTGCAAGCAACACGCTAGCAGACTGCGAGCGTGTTGCTACCCCAGAGACAGAGGGAGAGACAGAGGGAGAGGCAGATGGAAAAAACTCTGCTGCCGCAGAGCCCTCGGCATCCGCCGACTCGTGCCCGCACCAGCAGATCATCGAACTGTTCCACGAGGTGCTGCCGGCTGCGCGGCGTGTTCGCGAATGGACGCCGGCACGTCAGCAAGCTCTGCGCGCACGCTGGCGCGAGAAGCCTGAGCGCCAAAACCTCAACTGGTGGCGGAAGTTCTTCGGCTATGTGTCAGCGTCAGAATTCCTTTGCGGCCGGACCACGCCGGCGCCCGGTCGCAAACCGTTCGATCTGAGCCTGGACTGGCTTTGCAGGTCCGAGAACCTCGTGAAGGTCGTCGAAGGTGCGTATGAGAACTGAGGCCGCTCCGACCATTGGCACGATGCCGTACAGCCTTGAAGCTGAAGCTGCCGTGATCGGTGCGGTGCTTCTCGACAACGAAGCGCTGGCGCGCGTGAGCGATCTCGCCCCGACGATGTTCTATGCGGCGTTCCACGCCGACGCACTCCGCACCATCCTGGCGATGGCCGCAGCCGGTCAGCCCTTCGACGTGATCGCCGTATTCGACGCCATGCGCGCCGCCGGCAAGGCCGAGCAAGATGGACTTTCACGCCTGAACGAAATGGCGCAGTACGTTCCGTCGGCGGCCACCATCCGCCGCCATGCCGCCATCGTCGTCGAGCGCCACCGCCAACGCGAACTCGTGCGCGCCGGCATGGAGATCGCCGAGCTCGGCGCGTCAGCAGAGTCGGCGGCGGAGCAGATCGACAAGGCGCAGATGATGCTCGCCAAGCTCGCGACCGCAAAGTCGAAGCGCGAGCCGCAGCACATCAGCGAATCACTGATCGACTATCTCGCGCTGCTGAATGACTTGAGCGAAGGAAAAAACCCGGCCATCCCAACCGGCATCGACGGGCTCGATCGCTTGCTCAACGGTGGCCTCCGGCGCGGCGAGATGATGGTGATCGGCGCCCGGCCCAAACACGGCAAGACCGCGCTGGCCTTGGCGCTGGCGCGGGCGATGGCCCGCGAGTACGGCGTGCTGTTTCTGTCGCAGGAAATGCCGATCAGCCAGCTCATGCACCGCCACACGGCCGCCGCGGGTTCGTTCGACCTGGGCCGCATCCTGCGCGCCGATCCCAACGACCATGAGATGTGGACCGCCGTTACGTGTGCGGCCGAGCGTCTGGGTGAATTGCACCTCGTGCACGACGATCAGGCCGGCCTGACCTTGCTCGACATCCGGCGCAAGGCCATGAAGGTTCGGCGCGAGCACGGCCTCGACGTGCTGTTTGTCGACTTCCTGCAGCTCATGGCCGGCGGCGGCGAAGAGAACCGCAATCGCGAGCTGGATATCATCGCCAACGGCCTGAAGGCGCTGGCGATGGACCTGGGCATCGCGGTCGTGTTGCTGTCGCAGATGTCGCGCAAGGCTGATGAGCACTACGGCGGCCCGAGCATGACCCACCTGCGCGACAGCGGCGCAATCGAGGCCGCGGCCGATCAAGTGGCGCTGCTGTTCACGGACCACGCGCACCCGCTGAGCAAGCACGAGCCGGCGTTCGCCGGGTATTGCGAACTGGAGATCGTCGCGCACCGCAACGGCCCGCAAGGTCTGGTGCCGCTGCACTTCAACGGGAAATACCAGCAGATCGCGGACTGGGAAGGCGCGCCGCCAAGCCGGCCGGCCATCGCCAAGTCCGCCAACCGAGGGATGCCGACATGACCGACGCCGAAAAGCAATCGGCCCGCTCGGCGAAAGCAACCAGCCAGTCGTCCATGAGCATCCTCCAGTAGTCTGCAAAGGATAGCGAGTGCAGACTTGCTGAGCGATTCATCGAGGCGAACGCCCAGGCTGGTTGCAGAAACCGACGCTCCAACAGGGACGATCTCGGAACCAAGATCAACGCCTCGCGCCGAATCGCTGGTGTCCAAGGCCATGGTTTCCAGCGTGGTTTCCAAGGAAACCAGGTCTCCGCTCAGATCAGTGCGTCTTCAGGTTTGCCGTCCGCTGGCCCAGCGTCGAACAGTTCCACGGGCGCCAGCTTGAGCAGCTTCTTGGCCTCTTCGACTGTACGGGCCAATCACAGGTCGACATCGCCCCGCTCGAGCGGAATCACAGAGCGCTTGTCCTGTTAGCGCGGCCCGTGTCGAGGATCCAACGGCTCAGAACGGCCCAAGACCGGAACTTCCCGCCTCCCGCCCATCCCATTCAGAACACGCAACCTGGAGAGCCCGATGGGAGTTCCCAACATGAGCAAGGAGCGGTATGACTCACTGTCGAAGGGGCAGCGCGTGGCCTACTGGGCAGTTTTCGCTCTTGCTTGCGCCGCCATCGGCTACTTCCTCTTTTTGTACTAGCCATCAGGCAACAATCGGCCAGGACTGAACTGGCGACCGCAGCTAGAGGCATCTTCGGCGCCCGGCGGCGTTTCCTTTGCAAGATATTCAAAACTTCCAACCGGCCAGGCGCTGATTCTGGCCAATCGAAGTTCCTATGGCGACCCGAACGACTGCTTGTTGCTCCTCGTGCGCCTCGGTTGGCATGGCTGCCTTAAGCCGTTCACAATCCTCGGCGGAAGGGTTTCCATGGATGCCATGTTGGTCAAGTCCGCCGTCAAAGACTTCTTCAAGGAGTGGAACGAGACACTCTCCGGAATGGACGCAGGGCTATCCCTCTTGGCAGGCCTTGCCGCCGCACTTTGCTGGCTAGCTCTGAAAGCCCCGAAGTTCATTCGGGATGTTGTCATTCCTTGGTGGGAACGGCGACATTCTGGGCAAAGGGGCCCAAATCGAGCGCTCCGGCGAGCGGAGAAGCTGTCGCAGAGACGAAATGGGGACTCAGACCGGGAATTCCTGGGCAAACTCCAAAAGGCGAGGGAGCTCTATCGGCGAAGTGGCGACCTTAGGAAACTGGCGTGGGCAACCCACAACGCGGTATTGCTTGTAAGCGACACAGCATCAGAGGCCTATGACGAAGGTAAGACAATCGAACTCGCCAAGAGCGCGGGTCAGCTTTTTGACGCGGTCGGCCAAACGTACTTCGCGGCTGGAAACTACGAAAGGGCCGCAGTAGCGCTAGAGCGTCGGGGCGAAACGTCCGATTTGACAGAAGCGGCCCAGCTTCGTGATACGGCGGCAAGCCGTTTGGAGGAACTGTGCCATCCGGAAGCGGTGGAAAGCAACAGGCAGACTGCGCTCCGGCTGAGTCGCGAAGCGGCAGAGCGGCAGGCAGCCATCGATAGCATTATTGGGAAATAGGAAAGCGTGATGCGCGGCGTCGGCACTGGCGCATGCCTAGTTGGCTTCAAACCGTCCTTGCCCTCGCCGACGAACTTCTTTGCGAAGTAGGACGCCTTGTTGATGGCCACGGCCATCAGCGAAGCCCACTTCTTGACTGCTTGAGGGTCGTTGACCCGATCAGAGTACGCACGATTCGCGCTCCTGCCGGCTTGCCGCTCGGTAGCGCGTCTTGCGCATGACCCAGGAAAGGCCCCGGGTGGCTTCGGGTTCGCTCCCGCGTATCAATGCGTCTGCGAACTTGTTTCGTCGTAGCCTGTAGCAGACTTTCTGAAAAGCAACACCCCTCGAATAGGAAAAATTTCATTCTTCGTCGCTCGGCGCCTTTTTGGTTTCAGCCGCTGACCGGATCGCATCCTCGAGATCAGCAGTTGCTTGAACGACCCTACGAAGGATGTCGGCCGTTTGATCTCGCAAGACGCTGCTGTCGCCTTCCAGTCCGAGTTCTTCACGCGCCCGGTACATGAATTCCTGAGCGTCCATCAGGAGCCCATTGGCTTCAGGCAACAGATACCTGCGGAACTCCTGTGCCAGCGAGTCGTGCTGGGCCCGCGCTGCTGCCACCTCCAACATGGCTTCCAGCACGATCTGCTCACTCCGCACCTTTTCATCTCTGATGCCGCTCACTACCTTTGGGCCTGCACCTCTTATCTCAGCATGCTCTTGGGTGGCTTTCAGCCGATCCCTTTCAGCAGCAGCCCGCTCCCGCCTTCCCTCTGCTCTTTCGATGCGCCGTTTGGCTTTGTGCAGTTCGGGCAACCTGGCAAGCAACCTGAAGAACAACTCGTTGACTTTGGAATGCAGCTCGCGCGCATGGAATGCTGTCTCTACTTCGCTCAGCAACCACGTCTTGTGGACAGCCGCCCCAAACAGACGCAGCACCTCCGCGTACTCCGTTTTCCTTATGTCGATGTCAGGTAAGGTGGCAAACATCCCCATGACCTTCAGGTACTGGTCGATCAGCTCGCTGTAAAGCACTTTCCTCGCCTGCATCAGCCGAGCACGTTGAGCTTCGTCGCTGGAATGCTGGCGATCAACATTTGCCTGCTCGGCAGCATGCTCACGTTCGATCCCAGCCTGCTCCCTACTGTGGTCCCGCTCAGTCTTCGCGAGCTCCCGAGAGTGGTCGCGCTCTTCCTTGGCGAGAACTGCAGCGTGCTGAAGATCTCGCGATCGGAGCTTCGAGGTAATCGCAACGGTCACTACCACACCGACCAAGGCCAAACTTGCTCCGACGACGGTCGGGTGCTCGTAGAGAGGGGGCTCAGGCTTTGGCTCGGGAGCGAGCTTGATAGTCAGCGGGATCGGCGGCGGCATGGCCACTGTCGCCTGGGAAGGGGCGGCGAGCGCGGGCGCGGAGGCAGCATGTGAGGGGATGGCGACGGGAGAGCTGGTAGCCATTAGACGCAGCGGAATTGGATCTCAGCAGAAGCGTTGTTCAACGCGATCGCATCGACAGCGCTCGATGTGAGCGGCTCAACCTGCTTCCCGGTCTTTGCGCAGAAGACGCTCGCTTCGGCGTAGAGCTCGGCCTTCAGCTTGCTTCCGCTGTAGACCAGCGGCCCGCCCATTTTCGAGCTCATGTAGGTCCCGCTTCCGATCGGCACGATGCCGGTGGGCGATGCGCACCCGGCCGCGAGCACGGCGCCGAGCGCTGCGGCGATTCTCCAATTCGACATGTCTTCTCCTGTGAGGCGCCATCGCGGCGCGCGCCGATTATGGCAACCCTCAAGGCGCCCGTGCACTCACATCAGGCCGGTGGTTCCGCGGCAGCCCGCTCGGGCTCCCCGTTCGTTTGCGCGCACGGTTCGTCAATCGCAACGTCTTCCGCTGAGAGTCCGATGGACGCGCCAAAGCGCTACGGCAGAATGCGGAGAGCTGTACGTTGGGATTTGACTTCGTGCGGCTCAAGCGGAACTCATTTCGTCTAAATATGGCCGGCAAACGACACCACTTCATTCCCCAATTTCTTCAGCGCGGCTTCGCTAGCCTTGGGGACGTCCACAATGCCTGGGTCTTTCACAAGGAACGGTCGGCGATCAATACAAATATCAAAAATATCGCCATTGAGGGGCAGTTTTACGCTCATGAGGGCGATACGTCTGTGGACGACAAGATCACAGATGTCGAGGGATCATTGGCGGCGTTCGTGACGAAGTTGTGTGGTGCGCCGGACGGCACAGCAGTAGATTCACATAAGGCAGCCGAGTTGATTAACCACTCGCTCGTCCGCACGCGGCACGTACGCCAGAACTTTCAGAGGACGAGCGAGCAGTTGTTGCGGAAGACGTACGCCGCGCTGATGGATCCAGAGAAGCTGACGGCAGTACTTATCCGCCACATCCAAACCGACGAGAACTTTCCCAACCTCGTTCGCAAGCGACTGGTCCTAGAACTCGCCAATGTTGTTCCCGAGGAACAAATAGCCGAAGCGGTGGAAGCTTTATTGCCCGCTGCTATCCAACACTTGGCGGCAGCAATGCCGGATGAGATCCGGCGCACTGCGCCCGACCATGCCAGAGCTCTTGAAGCCGAGGCAAAAATGGCCTTCGAGTCATCCCTTCTGCGAGAAGCTGTCAAGCAAGCGCATTTGAAGGCACTGCGGCTCCCTAGCGCGCCCACTACCAGAGAGGATGCGTTTGCCGAGCTGACCTTCGAAGTCCGAAGGTTCGCAGAAGGGGACATCATCCTCGGGGATTCGGTAGCGGTGTATGCAGTGACCGGCGAGCGCAAGGTTACCCCGCTCAACGACAGCGCCACTCCGATGATCGGGGTCCTTCTCCCCTTGGACCCGGAAACCTGCCTTATAGGAGAGCTGGGCGAGCCTTGCGAGAGTTTTTCCACTGCTGCGAGCATTAGAAGATCGATTGCGGAGTGCTCCCTAGAATTTTTTGTAGCGCACAGAGATTCAATTGACAACCGCCAACTTGTCGCGGACATCGGCAAGAGTGCACACCTCCTAAGTCAGGACGATGTGGACGACATCATGAAAAGCCTAAACCTCGCAGGTGACGACACCCACCCCAACTGAGTAGCCGATGTCAGCAGTCAGAGTCCGATCGCCGGCCATCCGAATCCGATTTGCGCTGAGCGCTGAAGCTAAACGCAACTGTCGCCGACCCCATGTAGGGTTCGCCTGATTCCCAAGCACCGGGAACACTCCCGGCCATGCACTCGTCCCCTGCTGGCAAAAAGCCCCATGTCTCGAAGAAGAGCACCAATCCCGCACCTCGTCAGGAGGCTGCGGGTGTTTCCACTGGTGCGAAGAAGAAGCCCGCCGCCACCAAGGCGCCAACCAAGCCCAAGACCGCCATGGGGCTTCCAGTGGTCTCCCTTGAACCGCGACAACAGCGTTTCGTCGATGAGTACCTCATTGACCTGAACGCGACCCAGGCAGCCATCCGGGCCGGCTACAGCAAGAGGACCGCCCGGTCGATGGCCTGCGAAAACCTGACAAAACCTGACATTCAGGTTGCGATCTCGGCGGCGCGAGCGGAGCAGCAGGAGCGCACCCAGATCACCGCCGACGCCGTCCTGCGCGAAGCCTGGAACATTGCCGTTGCCGATGT
Organism: Variovorax sp. LjRoot175; assembly: GCF_964253805.1. Lineage (NCBI taxonomy): Bacteria > Pseudomonadati > Pseudomonadota > Betaproteobacteria > Burkholderiales > Comamonadaceae > Variovorax > Variovorax sp. LjRoot175. The sequence goes on from NZ_CAXURY020000001.1 coordinate 991,962, forward strand.
GCGCGAGCTGGTGCAGGTGAAGGTCGGTTGCTGCCGCCATTGCCACGGTGAAGGCTTCCGCCGCCAGCGCACCCTGTCTGAGTACAACCACGACCGCGAGGCATTCGCCAAGAAGGGTGGTGAGGCGGCCGAGTTCGAGGAGGAGGGCGGAATTGGCTTCAACACACTGCGCCGGCCGAACCCGGAATGCCCGGAGTGCGGAGGCGACGGCCAGGCCCGCGTCGTTATCATGGACACGCGCGACCTCTCCAAGCAGGCCATTGCCATCTATGCGGGCGCCAAGACCACGAAGTACGGCATCGAGGTCCTGCTGAACTCGAAGGACGCCGCGCTGGAGAAGCTCTTCAAGCACCTGGGCCTCTACGAGAAGGACAACCAGCAGCGCGTCGACCCGCTGGCCAGCCTCCTGCACACGATTGCCAGCGGCAACTCCAGCGGCTTCAAGCCCGTGGCGCGTGACCCCGAGCACGGCGAGAAGGACTGAGGCGATCGAGATCGCAGTCCGCCACGATGACCCGCTGCTCCCGCTCCCTCAAGACGAAGTTAGCCGGTTGGTTCCCTGCGTCGTTGAGCCAGTCTGCTTGCGGAACATCGCTTCCAGCGCGGCGTCTTTCTCGCGCTCCCATGGCTCCACGTTTGCCCCGTGTTCCGGTTTCAGCAGGATCAACTCGCTGAGGACGACTTCTTCCGCCTCGTGCTGCTGGAACCCTTGCTGCATCAGTTCCACCACCCGCTCCTGCGCGAGTTTCCCCGCCGTCTGGAGTGCTTGCTCCAGTTCGTGGTCCGCCTTGAGCGCCGCCACCTTTTTCGGCAGCCAGGTCGCCCAGTGCTTGCGGGCCATCGTTGCGTACCGGGGTGCGCCCATCGTCATTCTCCTGGTTCCTTGGTTCAGTATCTGCCTCGGGCCCAGCTTTGACAATCTCACCCAGATCGGCCGATTTAAACTCGCTCATGCGCGCCGCTTTCCGGCAACGCTGAGTCGAAGCACGCGCTTGCGTCCGCGCCAACGCATGTCCCTGACGGTGATTGGCAGCGCCTCGGTCAAGCTGGAGGCGGCGGCGTCGGCGGTCGTTTGGGCTGTTTGCCAGGTCGCGCCATCCCAGTTTGCATAGAAGAATCCAACCCGGCCACGGAGCTCCACCTGGTAAACGCCGACCCACACCGGCTTGACCGTCGATGGAATCCACCTGGTCACATTGCGTTGTCGCATGGCTGCTCCTTCGATTGGCCCTTGGGCTTTCGGTCGGGGCCGATCGCTCGACCTTCTAATGGGCGGTGCGTGGCTTGTGCAGTGGCCATACGAGGGGATAGGCTGTGATGGTCATATTTGAGGCTCAGTTGGTGGAGGCGCCGCTTATGGCGGAGCCGGAAACCGAGCTCCACTACAAAGGTCACGACGTCGCGATCACTCTGGTCGAGAGAGCAAGGACCTAGCATTGGTCGTATGTGATGGACGGCACGTCGCGCTTCGAGCTGCGACGGCCAGGGTTGCCGTCGAGCGAAGTGGCGCACCTGGAAGCGACCAGAGATGCGAAGGAGCGCATCGACAGACTGCCCTAGTCGCGCAATTCGGCCCATCGCGCGGCGCGCTACTGCTCTTTCTCGAGGGCTTCTCGTTCTCGGCACGCACCGCGTCACGGCGCAAATTTTGACCATCGAGTCGCCAATCGCTTCTGCACGTCAACGGGCGTCAGCTCGTGCAGCATCTGGCGACGGCAGTGTGGCCCGAGGACATCCAGCACGGCCGGGATGCACCACCAGGTCTGTGGGCATCTCGCCGCCTTGAAGTTCTTGTCGCCACCCGTGAGCGGGATCACCTCTTCGCCCAAGATGAGCATCCCAGTGCCCCACTTGAGGACGTCGCCGTGGACCTATTGGCGCGCGATCTGGGCAACAAGGGCTCACAGGTTGGAGTCCGCATCAACTTGAACGAGCCGCACGAACTGCGCTACTGGACAAAGGAGTTGGGAGTCGACGAGGCCCAGCTGCGCGCGGCGGTGGCTGCGGCCGGGACCTGGGTTGACACTGGCGACAGGAGGCTTTCGCGCACACTGAATCTCATGGCGCCTTGCGTCGCGTTGCTACCGAAGGATGCGATCGCAAAAGCCAGCTGCGAATGTCACGAACTCGCCACGCCGTGATTCGCTCGCTCAGCTTTATGGGCTTTGGAAACCTACCGTCAGAAACCATACGCCATAACGCCGAGGCGGAGAAAGGAAGGAGAAACTCCTCGGTCGGCCGACTCGGTGTCCGGACCAGGTTTGTTAGGCGAAGAAATGCATCATCGGAAAGCTTGTCGAACCATGCAGACTGGCCTACTGATATGGGCCGCGCGTCGCTCATAGGCTGTCCCGAATCGATGGTGGCACGCTCCTTTTCAATCTCACAAATTTCGCCGGCACAGTCCTCAATCTCGTGGTCCAGAAGGGCGCGACATCGGCGCAAGCGGGCCATTTCCCGCTCCAGCAGTTGAATCTTGAGTTCGCAAATTTTGTCATTTCCGTTCATTTGAACCCCTCAGACAAGAAGATGGTGAGATCAAGCCGGCAACACTAATAGCGGCGTTGTCATGAGCTTTTTGATCTGATGCGCAAATAGCTCCTTGTCAGCGTTCTCCCAGGCGGATGTGTAGACCCTCTGCCGCTGGTTTGTCCGGTGACGTCGCTGTGGCCTGAGATAAGACGCTCGCGCAATCCGCTTACAGACTGCCTCCGACCACCATAAAAAGTGGGCGATCGTTCTGATAGCGAACCTCGTTGCCGGGCGGCGTAAGACACCCCGAATCGGAGAACCTTCGGATCACGGTCAGCGCCTCGATCGCGGGATGGCGCGTCAACCCGTCAACCGGCGGCGCTGGCGCTGGATGTTCAATTTCACACACGGTCAACGCCTTCCTGGGGCGTCAGATCGAGGCGACTGACCCTACTTGTGGATCGATGCGACATAGGTGAAGACGCGCGAAGCCGGCGCATCGTGAGCGTGGCAAGTGATAGTGGCGGTCGGCGAGAACACCGACGGCCAGCGCGAGGTCGCTGGAGCGGCTGAACGTCGAGATCATGCGCGCACGAGCGTAGTGGGCATCTCCCCAACGACGGCGTCATCACGCGGCTCTTCGGCGCCATGATGCCCGAGCAGGACGATGAATGGTCGCTCACCGTCGCCGTGCTGACCGAAATGGGCGCCTGGCAGGCACGCCCCTGGAGTCGATGTACTTGGTGATTTTCTTCGACGCGCTGCGGGTGAAGATCCGCGAAGAGGCGGTGGTGCGCAACAACGCGATCTACCTGGCCCTCGTGCGCCGACCTTGATGCCGCATGTCATCGCCACCTTGGCCCTAGAGGTGCCCGGCATATCGGCTCCGGCACCGCCGGCTAATCGGTGATAATCAGAAGCTGTCGACCCCTCGGTCACACCTCTCGCCGTATTTCAACGGATAGAATTCGGCCCTCCGAAGGCTGAGATCCAGGTTCGATTCCTGGCGGCGGGACCAGTTACAGATCCGGATGAGTCCAAACTCTTCCGGATTTTTTCGTTTCTCCTCTGAGAAATCCCAAACTGGAGTCCGCCATGGTCCGGCGAAGTATGCCCCCATCCGGGGGTACATGGGGGCACATTTGGGGGCACTAAGTCTAAAAGTGGGGGCACATTCCGCGGCTGCATTCTCGGGCTTTGGAGCGTCTGCGGCGCGCGGTCGCAGAGCCGCTAGGGCTCTTCGCGCCGCCTATACCTGCCTGAGGACTACTCGAACTTCAGGCTGCACCGTTGCCGCAAGGTATCGTCGGCCGGCGCTACCCATCCAAGCACATAAGTGATGCCCAGCGAAACCATCGACCGTCCTCGAACGACCAACTGGCTGGCAGCCTTTCATTTCGATCTCGTCGGCCATCGGCATCTTGTTGGCAATGCTTGGCTATGGGGTCGCGCTGTCCGCACAGGAGAAATTCGGCATTCCTTATGCGGCCATCTTCAGTTCTACCTCCGACCTTTTCAGTCTCGGAGGATGGGCGATCGTGCAGGGCGTGGTCCAGCTCGATAGGCTGATGACCTTGAGCTTTTACGCTGACATCTGGCGTCTCGTGTCGCCCGTCACCCTGCGCGTCCTGAGCCTGGTTGGTGGCTTGACGATTGCCGGCGGCATCCTGGCGCTCGCTGGCCGGGGGGTGGCTCGGCTCGTCTCCAGACAGCCGCGGTGGAAGGTTTGGACCACCCACGCGAGTGTCGCTATGCACAAGCGCTCGTGGCTCGCACGAGCTGCCATATTTCTGTTCGTGGCAGTTTGGACCCTTGTTGGCACACCGGTATTGCTCACGTTTGGCGTCATCTTGATCGTTGTCCTTTGTACGGCCCTCGCCGTAGTTCCGATGATCGGCATGGAAGCAGGAAAGTCGCATATTGACGCCTGGGTGATTCGGCCTTCAACTTGTTTTCCGCTCGCCAAGCGCGAAGTGCGGCTGGAAGCACGGCCGCCCATGACCGAAGCACCACAGAAGATACCGGCCGCAAGTTGCGTAGCGGTAGCAAAGGCCAATAGTCCCGAGATCCGCGGAAGAGTGGTGTTCGCCACGTTCAATGCGATCGTGCTCTACGACCCAGAGACAGGCGCTGTCCGACGCGTTTCCACGGGTGATGGGACTGTTGAGGTCGTCGGCGAATTGTGAGCGAGCGATTCGACAGCAATTGAGCGCGAGACCTTTCGGCCACGGAACGGGAGACTGGTCCGTAGCCTAGGGAGTGGAGCGAACCAGTGCGGCAACCTCGGCAACCGACAGCCATTTACGGGACGAATGCACCACCCTATGGCAGTTCGCGCAAAGTAGAGCTAAGTCTTCTACGCTCGTCCTATCCCCCTCCGCAAGCGTGTGTACCGGCTTGGTGTGATGCACGTCAATAAGCCCTTGGCCAATGGCTCCATACCTGTCCGCAAAGTCAAACTTACAGGCCTCACAGAATAGTCGGCCGTGCTTCTTTAGCGCCAGCTTCTTCGCTTGCTCAACTAGCTTTCGGCTTCGCTCCCGAACTCGATGCATACGGGTCAAGACGCAATACTGTTCGTTTATGGCATGAAGCTCCTAAATCGACGCGGTATGTGGGCATCGGCTGGCTTGGGTCGAGGTCCAGGCGGGTCGATGATCTTGGGAGTGCAATCCGTGGACACGCGCGTCGGTGCGCGGTGGTCGAATGATGCGTAAGGCGAGTGGCGCCGCTTGACCATCCGCGGCGAGCGCTTGTTCAGCGTGCGCGTGGCGCGGATCCGGGCGCAGGCTTCGAGCAGTTCATTGAACCATCGTCGTCGACGCCTCGGGCGCGCTGGGGGGAAATGCCCCGGAGCGGGGCTGTGCGCGGCGAAGCAGCTGTACGTGCCCTGTGAAGGACAGCTCGGCGTGCGGTATTCGGTGCCGCGTGGCGCCCTGATGCAGCAGCCAGCGCACCGAGTAATGCGCCAGCACCCAGCCGTAGAACTCCTGGCGCACGAGCTCCGCAGTTTTGCTGCGCAGCACGCGCCGGCTCTGCCGCAGGTGCGTCTTGAGCTCGTCGAACACGCCCTCGATTTCCCAGCGCTGGTGGTACATCGCTGCCAGTTCCAGCGCCGGGGCGACTTGCGGGTCCAGCAACGTGGTCAACAGACGGTAGCGCGGTTGTGCATCGGCCAGTCCCGGCAAGGCGTATTCGATGACACGCACCACGATGGCTTGGCTCATCGCCTCGCTGCGGCTCACACCGGTGGGGTAGATGGCGCTGAGGTACGAACCATCGTCGAGCATGCGATGCACCGGCAACTGTCGGCTGCGCATGCAGCGCCAGAGCAACTGCGCCCCGGTGGCTTGTGCCTGCTGCCAGTGCTCGAAGCCATTGAACCCCCGGTCCGCTATGCACAGCATGCCCGGCTCCAGCCGGGGCAAGAGCGGTTGGAACAGCTCCCACTCGCCGCTGCGGTAGGGCCCCAGGTTGGCGCCCAGGATCGCGTGCGTGGCGCACTCCACCAAGACCATGCATCGTGCCTGCGGGTAGCCTGCGCGGCCGATCCGGCTGCCCGGGTAGCCGAAATGCGCCGCGTTCTCCGCCTCGTCAGGCAGCTCGAAGGTGCTGCCGTCAATGGCGACCAGCCTCAGGCCGGCATAGAACGCGTGGTGGTGCGCCCGGGCGTCGGCCATGGGCACACAGCAGCGCTCGACCAGGTCACGCATCGGCGCAGCGCCGATCTTGCTGCGCAGGCCGCTGATCGAGGACTTGGTCACCCGAGGCGGCTCGGCGGCGCCGGCGGCCCACGCCAGGCCCTGCGACACGGCGGCGAACACTTCCTCGTAGGCGGCCTCGGGGTAGAGGCTCAGCGCCATGCAGTAGTACGCCCCTGCGACGGCCGGAAAGCTGCGCACGCGCTGCGAGTTGCAGCCGTGGGCGTCCAGCACAGAATTGACCAGCTCGGCCGGCACCACACGCGCCAGCAGGCTGGCGCTCAGAAAGTCAGCCAGCCTTGCTCCGCTGCCCAGGACCGCCTTGGTTCGCGCCATGCTCGACTCCGTCGTTGCGACGGCAGTCATTCTGCATCATATTCCACAATCCGAACAGTATTGGGTCAAGACGCGACCTTCCGCGGCATCGCATATCTCTGGCTCTTCAGGGCCGCCAAGGTCATGGTCTTCAGCATGCTCATCCACTGCTTTTCGTATCGCGGCGCAGACCCAGTCAAGTCGATCTAGATCCTGCGAGAACTCAATCCAGACGACCTCCTCGTCCTTGTTGCCTCTTGTGAGTCCCGTCTTGCCGTCCTTGGTGTACTGAGGGTCGAAACGGCGGAAGTTCATCATCTTCATGTAGACGCCATTGGCATTTCTGTAGGTGTCAGCTTCAGCCAAACCCAGGACCCGGCCCATCTTGTTAAGGAAGTTGGATAGGTCTGCCACCTCAGCACTGTCCGTACCTGGTATGTGGTCTCGGTGCTTGAGGTACAGATGCAAGGCGAGGATGAGTTCGTCTCTAGTCCAAGTGGGATTGCGTTTCGGGCTCCCCGCTGCGGGGGCGTCACCGCCTTCAGGCAGAAGTCTCTCATCTGCGAACTTCAAGGCCCAGGCCTTGACGCGTTGCTCTGCATCCGCAAGTGCACTCTTCCAGGAAATATGAGCCTGACCGGGCAAACGCTCGGTTTCGCGCAGGATCTGATCGAACTCAGTAGACGACCATTGGCGTCCCCGTGCTGCAGCTTGCATGCCCGTAACGTGATATTCCCAATCACGACCTTGCTGCGCCCACGCCCTGCTGAATGGGGCGTCGGCGGCACAGCCCAGCGGCGGAAGGTCGCACAGATAACACGCGAAGTCGATGCGAGATTGAATATTTCCATGCACCTGTCCATACCGTTGCATGTCGCCCATGCTCATGATCTGCGCGGCCTCGGCATTTGTGAACGAGGGGAGGTAGCCATCGTTCTCGGCCGCTTGGTCCTTTAGCCACAGCAGCAGGGCCGATGTACGAGATTGAACGTCGCTGTGCGTCGCGGCGGGCGGCTTCTCCATTGGATTTTCAAGGCCCAACGTGCGGCGCGAAAACCATATCGCTCGTGCCGAAAACTCGTCCTGATGGTCTAGAACGATCCGCTCGTACGAGAGATCCTCAAGGTCAGCTTCCGCCAGCACTTGGAAGCCTTGCGTCGGCGTTGCTCGGCACACGGCATCTTCGGCCGCGTCGATAAGACCCCGATTTCGGACTTGCCCAAGAGTGCGTCCAGGGTATCTCCCTTGCTTCCGCATGATCCCAACGTACTCGCCGATCGCTTGAACGATCTTGCGCTCGGCCGGCGTTAGGTCGTCGACGTCAATTCCCGTCTTCTCGGCGATGAGCGCAAGCCCCAGCTCGGTCGCGCGGTCCTGAATCGCCTTGACCACTTGTTCGGAGAGTCCGCCACGCTGCTCGATATTTGATTCCAGTTGGCGAAGGTCCTCCCACGAGCTTGTTCTTTCAATTCTCTGCTTGAGGCGGTCATCCATTTCCGGGTCTCCGTATGCATGTCGTGCAGCCATTTCGTTGGGCTGGGAGATCCGATTGGGCCATAGCTCCTGCGCTGAACGTCACTCCAGGCCGGGCCAGATAGTGCAAGAAAGGCTACTAGGTCACACGAACGATGCTGACGGGCTAAGCGCTCGGCGTCGAATCAAGTCCAGCAGGTCCTTGGCGTTCGCCGGCAAACCAGCGCGAACGGCACTAACGGTTCTAGATCGCCGTTCTAGAAACGGAAGTGTTTGGCCGTTTCCGAGCGAGGGCGGACCATCGAGGCATGCAAAGACATCAGCCGACGCCAGCCCGTTCGACGAAGGGCAATCGCCCATGATGATGCGCTGCCCCCACTGCAGAAGCGCCACCACCGTTCGCACCAGCCATGAGGTTTCCAACCTCACGCGAGAGAGCTACCTCGCCTGCCGCAACACCGCCTGCGGCCATGTCTTTGCGGCCATCACGGAGATCTGCCGGACGGTGTCTCTCTCGGCCATTCCGGGCCCCGCCGTCCGGCTCCCGCTGAGTCAGCACCTGCGCCGCAAGGTGCTGATCGAGCAGCTCCAAACGCTGCCGACACAGCACCACCGGCGAGTTCGTCGGCGCCGACACGAACACCACGCTGCAGTTCGCCACCTCTGGAGGCGGGCAAGGCAAGGCCGAGCTGCGGCTCACCGACTGCTGAAAGGAGCGACATGAGCACGATCCAAGAGAAGCTCGCGCGGGCCACGCAGGCCTATCAAGATGCGTTGCAGGCCTTGGAGGCAGCGCGCCGCGAGCATGAAGACGGCGCCGGCAAGGCCTACGCGCTGCTGTTCGCGCGGCAAGCCGATCTGAAGGCGAAGATCGCCGAGCACGAGGCCGCCGCAGCGGCTTCGGAGGCCACCTTCAAGCGCCTATTCGCCAAGGCGAACCACGTGGTCACCAAGGAAGTGAAGTCCGCTCTGTTCGGCAAGAACTGAAGTCCGCTCTGTTCGGCAAGAACGATGCGCTCGCCATTGCCGAGGAGCTGCGCACCGCGCTGGCGGAGTGCGAGGCCGAAGCTATCGAGCCGAGGATCGCGGCATCCAATGCTGCCCGTCTATACGAAGCGATGTACGGCCAGGCATGCGCTGCACACGCGCGGATGCAGGTCTACCAGGCGCTCGCCGAGTGCGGGGAGGCCATGGCACGCGCAGTGGCCCTGGCGATGCATGTGCCCGGCGAGCCTGCTGTTGAGGCGCTGGCCGGCGACCCGGTCAATAATCGTTCGGCCTTCGTTTGGAAGGAACTGCTGGCCTTGGCAGCGACCTTGCCGGAGGCCCAACGCATGCCCCTGGTCGCCGAGCTGGGCGCGCTCGATCTCGGCGCGTTTGCCGATCGAAACTTCGTATCGCTCGTTGCCGCGAGTCATATGCGCAAGATTCAGGCATTGGAGGCGAACGCCTCGGACGCAGCCAGGCAGTGACGTAAGCGCGGCCAGCGGCGATCGCCTGGCTGCCAGAGGGCGCCTGCAACGCGCAGGTGCCCCTTTTGTTGGGCGTTACGTCACGAGCCATCCGGATCGAGACAGTGCAGGAGGTGCGCATCTCGTCGGATCGCGTCGGCGCCCGCGGGGCCGGAAGGCGGCGTGAGGCCGCATCCGTGTTGGCGGGGCGACCTCCCGACGGTGCCGTCGAAAGAGGGGCATTTAGAGCGGGGGCGGGGCGGGGTCCCGATAGCGCGCTGAGGGGGCGCCAGTCGGCTCTTCAACAAGAGAGGAGAAACCCCCTCGCATGCCGAGCTATGACCATCTACAACCTGTTGCTGTCGCCAAATTCAATAGGAGATGCGGCTCCCTCTCACGCACCGCCACTTCAAGATCAGCCCATTTGCCCGTGATCTCCAAGGCGAACCGGAAGCGCGCTCTAAGCGCTAACCTCAGGACTTCTAACCTAAGTGAGGGGAATATCGATTTCGCACCTTGAGTAGCTCCTCGCATTTGTTACAACAAACAAGTAATATGCCCCATACATCGGAGGATCGATGATCCAAGCCACCTCGGAAAAGCCTCCCTCGGTTGTAGTACTCGCCGGAGGGGGAATTGACTCCACGCTATGCATGCATCTCCTCCGGAAAGAGGGGCGTGAATTTCGAGCACTCCATGTAGATTTCGGTCAAGCCGCACGCGAGCTAGAGTGGGAGGCCGTTCGAAAAACTGCAGCCCGCTTGGGGGCGACAGCACAGCAAATCAAAGTGCACAGTGGAATCGCCTTCACTGCAGCCGAAATTCAAGGGCGAAATGCCGCGTTGATATTTTTGGCATTGATGCACCTATCGCCGGCAGAGAGCCTGATCTGCATCGGCATCCACTCTGGCACTCCTTTTTACGACTGCTCGCAATCCTTCTTTAAGGATACGGCGCGGATGGTCGCGGAGCATACCGACTCACGGGTCCGACTAATCGCACCCTTGCGTGAATACACGAAACCTCAGATCGTAGAGACTGCGCGCTCCATTGGGTTGAATTTTCAATTAACCCATAGCTGTCAGCGTGCGGTCGCTGGGGGTTGCGGCTCTTGTCATTCCTGCAAGGACAGAAAGGCTTTGGCGTGCTAAGTGCAATAAGAGAAATAAGAGCGAATGGCATTCACGTCGCAAAAACCCCGGTACTGGTCCCCTCGTTTTCAAGCAAAGGGTTCCCGGAGGTCGGAAAAATAATCGACACACTCTCTCAAACCATCACTGAATCAACACTCATAAGTGCTTATGACGTCGCCCGGGGTTTTATAACGAATATCCCGACGTTTCCCTTATATTTCTTCCTTGACAGTGGCGGATACGAATGCTCAAAAGACACCGAGCTTTCTGACACGCGAATGAACACCTACACCGAAAGCGCTTGGTCTATCGAGGAGCTGAAAGACGTACTAGATTCTTGGAAAGCTCCGCAGCAGACTATTGCCGTTAGCTATGACCACCCACGCGAGCGCGACACTGTCGTCAATCAGATCGCGCGAGCGAAAGAGCTATTCAAAGGCCGTACATTGGGGAAGGAACTACTGATAAAGCCCTCAACCAACACGGCGGAGAGGGTGGACATACCCAGCGTTATTTCGTCGATCCGCGAACTCCATGATTTCGATGTAATTGGCTTCACCGAGAAGGAATTGGGGTACAGCATTTTCGATAGGATGAAAAAGATATCGGAAGTCCGACAAGCACTCACGGCGATCGGACTTCATACGCCTATTCACATCTTTGGAAGCCTAGACCAAGTTTCTACGCCGTTGTATTTCTTGGCAGGAGCAGATATTTTTGACGGACTGACATGGCTCAGATACGCTTACATTGGAGATCAAGCCGTCTACGGAAAAAACGCTTCCGCGCTTAAGTACGGCATTCGACAAAACGATAAAGATATCGATCCTCGCGTTTGGGCAGAGAACTACCAGGCAATCTCAAACTTACAGATATCGATGAAGCGTTTCATAAAAGAGAACAGCTTCTCCGTATTTGGAGAGAAAATGGGATCATTCTTTGAAAAAGCTCTTAAAGAGCTACATGCGGACTCATAACGGGAGACGGTAATGGGCGGATCAAGCGGGTCTTTTGGAAGAGCGGGTTCGGGAAGGACCCCCTCAGATTTTGCGGAGCAGCTTCGCAAAGATGCCGAAACGAGTGCATTGCAATTTGAAACCGAGCTTTCCGAAGAGTTTGCAGATCTTCTATCGCGCTTCAATGCAAGAAACTCAGACCAAACCAATGAGCGACTAGAAGCAATTAAGGATGTCCTTCACGATAATATTGATGCGGACTCTTCATTCGACACTATGTTTGGCGGCTCGGTCGCAAAGCACACTTACGTTGACGGACTCAGCGATGTAGATGCGATGCTTGTTGTCGAAGGAGACTTAACCGATGCCTCACCACGCGCCGTTCTAGAAAAAGTCGCGAATGCCCTTGAAGATAAACTTGAATCGGAAGCCAAAATTAGTAGAGGCACTGTCGCCATTACTGTGTCCTACAAAGATGGCACTGAAATTCAGCTTGTGCCATCTATTCGAGATGGCGAGAAATTGCGCGTGCCTGCGTGGGAAGCGGACAAATGGTCGAGCATTGACCCCAAGCAATTCAGAGACGGCCTGACGAAACGTAATAACGAGTGCGCTGGAAAACTGATACCTACACTAAAACTTGCAAAAGCGATAAATGCAGTACTGCCGGAAAGCGCGCGCCTGTCGGGATACCATATTGAGGCGCTAGGGGTGGCCGCTTTTCGGGATTACAAAGAGGAACGAACCACGGTACGGATGCTCCCATACTTTTTTAAACGAGCCAGCGAGTTGGTTTTAAATCCTGTGGCTGATCGTACGGGACAGTCCGTCCATGTTGATCAATATCTGGGGCCGGCGATGAGCTCAGCCCGCGTGGGCATGAGCCACCTACTATTGAGAATGCACCAACGCATGATGAATGCAAGTGCAGCGAAATCGAGAGATCGGTGGCGCGATTTATTCGATGAGTGATTTAAAATTTGACGATAAAGTAGTCGCGGATCTATTGCGCACGATACGTGTCAGCGATCAATCTTGCACGGCATATGCAATACTTCGCGATCGCTACAAGCGTCGATCAACTTTGCTAGATTTGACCATTCTGCTAATTTCGGCATGGCTTACCGCGATGATTTGGGTAGAACCGACGATTGCCGAAAGACTTACTCCCCATGGAGCTTCCAAAGAGATCTGGCTCGGCGTGCTTTCTGTTGGCGCATTCGCTTTATCTCTTATACAATTGCAAGTAAACTGGAAGGAGCGCGCCAACAGTTTTCATCAAGCAATGTCCGTTCTGAGCACTTATGTCAAGGAGCTTCGGCCGCTTCTCAATTCGCCAGACATTCACAAGATTGAAGCGGCGTTAGATCGGTATCAGGCGATAACAGAGCCGCTAATGCCCATTCCTGAGTCGGACTTCTTGAAAATGAAGCAAAGACACCAATTGAAGATAAAGATCAGCAAGCACCTCGATGAGTATCCGGGCACGAATTTACTCCTGCTGCGATTGGTTCTTCGCTGGCGCGACAATGCGTCGCTGAGAAGCTCAAGTAAAGAAGACAATGATCAGTCCCACTGAGTTTTACGCATCCGCCAAGGATCGTGTCATTGCGTTGGGTTATTCCGCCGAGATTGAGTGGCAAATCACACAGAACCCAATTGGGATCAAGGAGTGTGATTTTCTTCGGGAAGCCGCATGGGTGATCTACTGCTCGGGCTTTAAGGAGGCTATCGTCCGGCGACGCTTCAACTACATCTCTTTGTGCTTTTATGACTGGCAAGCCGCCGAGATGATTGCGGGCAACAGGGAGCAGTGCATAGTTACCGCCATGCATGCACTAGCGAATCGACGCAAACATGAAGCGGTAGCTGCTGTTGCACAGATAATCTCGACTGAGGGGTTTGAACATTTTTGGTCAAGAACATCTGAAAGCCCAACTATAGAGCTGCAGAGGCTTCCATATATCGGACCAATAACTGCAGTTCATTTGGCCAAAAATCTCGGCTTTGATGTGGCAAAACCTGATAGACATTTAGTCAAATTAAAAGAGCGATTCGGTTTTGGAAGCGTTGATGCCATGTGCACCACAATCTCGGGAGAAAGCGGAGATCCCGTCCGAGTGGTTGATTTGGTTCTTTGGCGCTTCCTAGAGCGTCGACAATCATGTGAGATTGCAGCGGCTTAAACACGACTAAGAACCAAGCATATGCCCTATATCACTTGATGCTGCGAATTAGTGAGAATAATTCAGCTTGAAAGAGCGCATCGTCTAGGGCATCGTGAGTGCCGCGAAGCTGTGGCCGAAGTCGCTTTGCCATGTGTTTTGCTGTGGTCTCGGTCCAACTACAGCCGGTAGCACCCATATAGAGTGCCTTTAAATCAAGCGCCGAAATACCAAACGGATTTTGCCCTAGGAATTTGTGGAAATAAAAATTCACAAAAGACCAATCAAACGGCGCATTTAATCCCACCAAGACAGGTGTGTAACTGCCGGCGCACACTTGCTCCACCCACTCCCCAAAACTTCGCATCGCCTCCACAGGAGCAACCCCTTGTGCTTCTAGCTCGTCCAGAGAGAGCCCAGTAACTTCCAGAGCCTCCGGAACTGCATTTCTGCTCAATGGCTTAAGAGCACATTTAAAACTACGCTCAGGCGCTTCAATCAGGCAGGCCCCAATCGTGAGTAAGCTATATTCTCCGGGGATTGGTCCGGCGGTTTCTACGTCGACGGAAATGTACTTTTCCTTCACTTTTTCAGGATAGCAGCATTCGTATGGCCATGTGCACTCTTTGTGTAGGCCAGAGTCGTTAAACGGAGTACTTGAATTCGCACATCAATGCAGCCATTCAATCGGCGGAAAAGGCATAGTCCGAATATGAGGATGCTGCTATGTTGATATTTTCTGCAGATAGGCAGCCTGCGCGGCAACTATCACTCGCTCTGCCTGAAACTCAGTACGGTTGCAGGCTGGGCCCAGGTTTTCCTTGACGGCGTGCGCCAGCTGCGCCTCCATCACTGGCTCCGCACTACCCAAGCGCCTGGCAAACAATCGTCCGGGCGTTCACTCGGAAGCCGTTGCTACTACTTCATCGGCAGAGGAGCCCACGGCGCGGGCGTCCGCTAAGGAGCGTGGTTTTGACTTCCGGCTTCTAAGCGATCTGCCCACCACTGCATCAACTTCGTCCGGTCCTGGACGTACGTCGACCGGTTGTAGGCAGCTCGCACCTGGTTGCGCTCAACGTGAGCGAGCTGGCGCTCGATTACTTCCGGGCTCCAGCCGGCCTCATTGGCGATGGTCGAGAAGAGAGCGCGGAATCCGTGAGCGGTGGCCTCGCCCTTGTAGCCCATGCGGGCGAGCGCGCTGTTAAGGGTGTTCTCGCTAAGGGACTTGCTGGGGTAATACGGGCTTGGGAAGGTCAGCCCACGGTGGCCGGTAAGGGGCTGCATGGCCTTCACGACTTCGACAGCCTGTCGGGACAGCGGCACCACGTGCTCGGCGCGCATCTTCATGCGCTCGGCGGGGATTCGCCACAGATTGGCGTCGAGGTCGAACTCTTCCCAGCGGGCGCCGCGCACCTCGCCGGGCCGTACCGCGGTAAGCATCAACAGGCGCAGAGCATGCAGGGTGTGCGGGTCGCCTCGGTAGGCGGCGAGCTTCACCAGAAACTCGGGCAGGTCCCGCTCGGCGAGCGCTGGACGATGCGTCACCCTTCGAGGCTTCAGGATCTCCCCCGGCACGAGGTCCAACATGGGATTGGTGTCGATACGCCCATGCGTCACGGCATAGCGAAACGCGGCCTTGATGCGCTGGAGTACGCGGATGGCCATCTCGCCGGCGCCGCGCTCCTCGATCTTCTTGACCGCCTGCATTACCTCCCGCGCCGTGATGCTCGCCATCGGACGGTGGCCAAAGACGGGGAAGATATCGGCTTCGAGAGAAGCCTGGGTGCGCTGCAGCGTAACGAACTCCCAGCGCCCCGCCTGATGGGCTAACCAGTCGCGCGCGACCGTTTCAAAGGTGTTGGCCGCCTCGTGCATGATTTTGGCCTTCGCGGCCTTGCGCAAGGCCCCGGGGTCGTCGCCGCGGTCTAGCGCTTGCCGTGCGAAGTCACGCCGTTCGCGGGCCTCTTTGAGGCTCACCTCGGGGTAGACGCCGAACGCTAACCGGTTCTCCTTGCCGGCAAAACGGTACTTCATGCGCCAGTAGCGCCCGCCGGCAGGCGTCAGTTCGAGATAGAGACCGGCACCGTCCGAATGTTTACCCAACTGCTTGAGGGTTCGCAGCTTCGCGCCTGTCAGTTTCATGGCACAGTGTAAGAGGCCTGGGGGCACAAATGGGGGCACATTTTCAGAATCCACCACTCTGTCATAGGGAAGTGAGGTTCCTGGCGGCGACCAGATACCCCTTCAAGCGCCGGCCAAGGACCGTATTCCCCAGGGGAGGCCGCTACGTGCCGCAAATGTATCGAGCGGCGTGGGCCAAGTGAACTCGCGCGCTTCGGGGGGCCGTAGCAGGCGCTGCTAGGGGGCATCAAGGTCGGTTGAGTGAACGACCGACCGTTGACTGACCTGCGTGATGTCGGCCTCGACAACAGCAACAAGCCCGGCACCAGCCATCGCCGTTGTCTGCGAACGTTCCTGATTCAAAGCCATCAGGCGAATGAGGATTTCGTCATCAGACATTTCAGCGGTGTAGTCGTCCCACCCATAGGCCCTCGCTACAGCGACGTCCAGGCGCTCGTTCAACTGACGCAACCAAGCCGGCTTGTCGGTGTACAAGTCTGTCAGCGTGCGAGCCTTCAGCTGCTGCTCAAACCCGCCCTTGGGCAGAACCCGATCTGGATACGGGCTCGTCGCCATGCCAACTGGGACGACCTCACCTACCCTGACAGTCCACTCGGGCGGGTTGAGCCAGGCATCGCGCTGGCGGCTGAGCTCTATAGACGCCGCAGTGATCTCCGCATCGTGTGCTCCCGCCTGCGGAAAGGGAAAGGTTTCGAAACAAGCCTCAGCGTTGTACGTAGGATCGTTGCCAACACCGTGTGAGGATGCCTTGCCGAGACTCCAGGCCTCGTGAATTCTGGAGGACAGGACTCCGAACGTGACCTCATCATCACGGGCGATCGCATACAGCCTAGAGTCCGGCCACACTTGGATCGGCATCCAGACAAAGAAGCGGTTCCGCGACACTCGAGAGGTTGCGATATACCTAGACTTCCCGGCCAGCTCGCGACGAAGACCGGGGACGCGCTCGCCATGCATCCACCACCAGGTCTTGCGTCCCTCGCGCCCTTGGGCTAGTCGCTTTGATTTCACGTACTTCTCGACATGAGCGAACGGTGCCAGGTATTGCGCCGCGGAGGTCACTGACATATCTGAGCCAAAGTCGATAATCCACTTCCCTTGACCTCTTCCCGTGACATCGTCTCCGTTCGCCCAAGGTTTCAGGACTTCGGAGTTGGAAACCCCGCTGGGGTTAGGCTCCAACAACCACAGCCTTGCGAGGTCACCGTCGATGTCAAAGGCTCCAACCTTTACGGGACCTTGAAACGCCACCCCTTGGTTTGCTTGTAGTCGAACCGCGGTCGTCAGGTCGTAATCGGCGCTCCCCTTGAGATCAGTGGTGATGGTCGGTACCTCGCGGCCGTCCAGGCGGTACTCCTGCTCTGCGGCCCCGAAACATGTCATCGAGACCCGAACTGACGCCCCGCGGTCCCACCACTCCTCGTTCGACCAAGCTTCGAAAATTCTGCTGTCTTGATTGATGGCATCCAGCACTGAACGATTGGTGCCGTTGCGCACCGACTGCGTCGAGACAAGGCCTGCGGCGCCGAGACCGCCACTGACTATGGCCCTGCGAGCCTTGTCGAACCAGTAGCATACGAAGTCAACGCCACCTGGCACCGTGCTGCGGTAGGCATCCCGCAGTGCCTTGGTGTACACGAGGCCCAACTCCTTGTTCATCTTCTTGTTGCCAACGAACGGGGGATTGCCGACAACAACACTGGCCGTCGGCCAAGATGCCTGAGTTCCATCGGCATTCAGCACAGCATCGCGATTCTCAATGCAGTCCAGGGGCTCCAGAATCGGGTTCGTCTTGAATGCGTAGCCATGCAGAACTCGCCACTGAAGCTCACCAATCCAAACGGTGACTCGAGCCAGCTCGGCCGCGAATTCATTGATTTCAATGCCGAGCACGTTGTGCGGCCCGGTGACATCGACCTGGCGCTGCAAGCCCAGGCTCTCGGCCTCAAGATTGATGGCGTGCTCGATGTCTTTGAGAGCTTTCAAGGATAGGTACAGGAAGTTGCCACTGCCACAGGCAGGATCCAAGACTCTGAACTCCTTGAGTTTCTCGAGGTAGGCGTTGAACAGCTTCTGAGCTTCACGCTCAGCCTCGTTGGCGGCACTCCGGGCTCGTGCGTACTTGACCTTGTCGAGGATGCGCTTGGCACCTTCGCGCAGGGTGTCACGCTTCTCAATGAGCTCACCAATCCGGGCCGCGACTCGGGACCATTCGGTCATTAGGGGGCGTTTCACGACCGGATCCACCAGGCGCATGATGGTCGCCGGATTCGTGTAGTGGGCGCCGAGCTGGCTACGCTTTGAGGGGTCGAGACCACGCTCAAAAAGAGTGCCAAAAATGGATGGATCGATCGCGGACCAGTTGAGGCCACTGGCTGTGCGCAGGGCTTTGACGTCCTCGACGCTCAGTGCCGGCACTTCGATGTTGGCGAATAGTCCGCCATTGAACCAGGGTATGTCATCGACGCCGAATAAGCCACCGTCCCGCATGGACTTGAACAAGTTTTCGAGTTGCTTCTGCAGCTTGTCGGGGGCTATCTGGACGCCAACGAGGCGCTCGAAGAGCCTGGACGGCAGCAAAGAGACGTCCTCGGCGAAGAAGCAGAACAGACATTGGGTCAGAAAGTGCGAAACCTTTTCAGCAGGCACGCCTGCGCTGCGCAGCCGGTCGGCGGTGCCCGCGAATGCTCTGGCCGCCTCCTCAGTGATCTGCTGGTTTGTTCGTGCTGGCTTGAACCGGTCCGGTGATCTGAAAATCCAGCGGAGCTTTTCCTGCACCTCTGGCCTCGTCAGATCCTCTAGGAGGATGACGTGCTTTTCACTGGGGGTGCCCGTGAAGTGCGTGTGGATCTCGATCCGGAGCCTGTCGCTGACCAGCAGCAGCGGCGGGTTGTCCAGTGGCAGCGTGTACATCATCAGCTGCCGCAGCGCCACTTCTAGGCTCTTTCCTGGCGCCTTGTACTCCAGAGCGAAGCAACCGCGCTTCCAGACGTCAGCGAAACCCTGACCGGTACCAGTCTTGGTGACGCCGCGCTCAAAGCAGTAGTTGTCAGCATCCCCGGGCGTCGGGACGTCCAGAAGGGCGCAAAGATCCATGAAATGCGGTTGGGCACCTGCACGTTCATTAAGTGTGTACGCCGGCCCTCCGGGGCCCCATTTTTCGATAAATTCGTGAGGGGTCATTGGGCCAATTTTGCACGCCCCCAGAGGTGCGGTGATTCCAGGCCTGACTACACATCACTCCACACCCATGCAACGGCCCTCCGAACGGCAGCTCTGCAGCCCCGCGGTCCAGGTGGCAGGACGCCCACAACGGGCCGAAACGCGCCATCCGCATCCAGTCGCAAACCCCCTCTAGGGTTCGCCTCACCCAGAGCCGCCGGGAACACTCCCGGCCATGGCTTCAACCCCAGCGGGCAAGAAGCCCGCCACCCCCGAAGAAGAAGAGCACCAAGCCCGCACCCCGTAAGAAGGCTGCGAGCGTTTCCGTTCGTGCAACGAAGAAGCCCACCGCTCCCAAGGTGCCAGTCAAGGCTCCAGCCAAGACCAAGCCCAAGGCAGCCAAGACCGCCAAGGCGCCCCCATTCGTCGCCATTGAGCCGAGGCAGCAGCGATTCGTAGACGAATACCTGATCGACCTCAACGCGACTCAGGCAGCCATTCGGGCCGGCTACAGCGAAAAGCCATCCCGACAGATGGGCTCTGAAAGCCTGTCAAAACCGTACATTCAAGCCGCCATCGCAGAGGCTCGGAACCGCCGGGAATCCCGAACCCAGATCACTGCGGACAAGGTCTTCCGCGAGGCCTGGAACACCGCCGTCGCTGACGTGCGCGAGCTGGTGCAGATCAAGGTCGGATGTTGTCGCCACTGTCACGGCGAAGGACTCCGCCGGCAGCGCACCATCGCCGAGTACAACCACGAGTGCGAGGCATTCGCCAAGAAGGGCGGCATGCCTGCCGAATTCGAGGAAGAGGGCGGAATCGGGTTCAACCCTCTGCGCCGACCGAACCCGGAATGCCCGGAATGCGGAGGCGACGGCCAAGCACGCACGGTCATCATGGACACCCGCGGCCTGTCTCCCCAGGCCGTGGCCATATATGCCGGCGCCAAGCAGATGAAGTTCGGCATCGAGGTCCTGCTGAACTCGAAGGACGCCGCGCTGGAGAAGCTCTTCAAGCACCTGGGCCTCTACGAGAAGGACAACCAGCAGCGCGTCGACCCGCTGGCCAGCCTCCTGCACACGATTGCCAGCGGCAGCTCCAGCGGTTTCAAGCCCGTGGCGCGTGACCCCGAGCACGGCGAGAAGGGCTGAGGCGATCGAGATCGCAGTCCGCCACGATGACCCGCTGCTCCCGCTCCCTCAAGACGAAGTTAGGCGGTTGGTTCCCTGCGTCGTTGAGCCAGTCTGCTTGCGGAACATCGCTTCCAGCGCGGCGTCTTTCTCGCGCTCCCATGGCTCCACGTTTGCCCCGTGTTCCGGTTTCAGCAGGATCAACTCGCTGAGGACGACTTCTTCCGCCTCGTGCTGCTGGAACCCTTGCTGCATCAGTTCCACCACCCGCTCCTGCGCGAGTTTCCCCGCCGTCTGGAGTGCTTGCTCCAGTTCGTGGTCCGCCTTGAGCGCCGCCACCTTCTTCGGCAGCCAGGTCGCCCAGTGCTTGCGGGCCATCGTTGCGTACCGGGGTGCGCTCATCGCTCCTGCCTCGTTCGATCGGAAGAGACCCCCAGTGTCTGCCTCGGGCTCGGCTTTGGCAACCTTGTCAGACCCGCCGAACCGACGGCGGCTGCGTTGTCCATCCCGACTCGGCCGACCACACACTGGACGAACTTCACGGCCATGCGTTAGTGCGGTGCCTTGCCGACCCGGTTGCGTCGCGGCACACTCGAGAATAGGGGGTCGAAATGCTTCGCAACTCAAGACGTCCACAATGCCACTCACCTACACAGAAGCGTTCGCGAAGTACGGCGCCAAGCTGCACAACACCAACTGGTCAGTTTCGGCCTTCGGTTCTGATGGCAGTTTGGTCGTCAGCTTGTATGAGACCTTGATCAAGCCCGCATCGGAAAAGGGTACGCTTGTCTACGTTGACACCTTGTCGCATTGGCAAGGCAACGAGCCCGGACGTCGTGAGTTCGAGCGGCACCTCCATGCTGTCGTCGCATCGCGGCTGCCAATCAAGGTTGTCATCGCGCATCCGACATCGGAACAGGACGCTGCGCTCGTTGGCAACGTAGCCGACGAGAGCAAGATCAAAAAGACCTTTTCTGTTCGTGAAGACTTCGTCGGTTCGTTGGCCGATTTTGACGGCGATACCCTTCGCATTGTGTTTCGTCGAGTCGTCTGACTAATTGGCGCATGATCCAACGCTTTGAAAACGACGAGGACGCTTACTTGGGCTGGGTCAGCGCGAATCCTGCCGGGTTCGTGGTCAACGTGGACATCCACGCCCGATACCCCCAATACCAATGGTCGATCGGGCTACGCACAAACTTATCAGCAGCCCGGCGCGGACGAACTACACCAGCAACGAGTTCATCAAGCTGTGCTCGAACGATCTTTCCGAGCTTGAGCGGATGGCGCCAGAGAAATACGGCCGCACGTTGAACCGCTGCGCGACGTGCATGCGCCCATCGTCCGATGCGACGCGCCCGGTCGCCAAAGCAAAGCGCAAGGGCTGATAGCGCCAATGTGCACCCGCTACATCAGTCAGGAGAGCGCCGGAGAAAGCTGGCGAGATGCCGTACTGCGCGAACGTAATTCTGTTCCTTAGTGATCCGGACTTAAGCCAATGCCGGGCGCTGTAAGCTCTCAAAAAGGTCTATGAGTTCATGCATCCGCGTGCTCGGATTCATATCGCCCTGATCTGCTAATGCCTCGTTCAGGGCCTGAGCGGAGCGCTGACGGGCGACGGGCAAGCGGGGTAGTAGCCTGGCGAACAGACCTTGCGTCGTTCCCTTTGCGTAGTTTGCCAGCTCCGCGTATTCCCTCAGCGCACGGCTGAGAACATCGCCAGCCGATGCGTTGCCGGTACGAACATAAGGAGCCCGACTGTATGTGAAGTGAAGGAGAAGCCAATATTCATAGCACGGATACGAGACTATCATTTTTAGATGGTCACTGGCCAAGCGCATCGCATCATCGAAATTCGCGTGGCTATCTCTATCTATGACGCAGATGACTTTTTCAAATGTCTTTCGCCTTGCGATTCCAACCTTCACGATGCCCATCGGATCAGTTCGGTCGGGATGATAGATTTCAACTTCGGTATAGGCACGGAAATTCTTGGCAGCGTCGCAAAGGTAGTCAAGACTGGATTTCGAGTCTTCACAGAGAATTAGGACGCGCGGTTGGACTTTAAGCGTGGGCCCCGAGCGGCGAGGGGTGGCCATACTCAATTCTTAACAAAAGGCAAACCACGATAACGCCCTTCGTAGTATCGCTTTTCAATGTCTTCGCTCGCGCGACCTTCAAAATCGTGGATCGATCTTAGCTGCGTCGCGCCATTTGCGTCTCTTTCTGTCACCCAAAACTGGTCGCGACGCAATAGCTTCGCGTCCATCAAGTGCGTGTCATGCGTGGTAAAAATAAGTTGCGATGGAACGTCTGACTGTAAATGCATCCGAACCAGGCTCTCGACGATCTTTGGATGAAGGCTGCTGTCAAGCTCATCGACAACCATAACACGCGGCTTAAAGTTGTCATGGTCGATCGCGCGAAGTGTCCATGGAAGCCAAAAGCCAATCAAGTTTTTGGTGCCCTCTGATTCGTCTTCCAGGGCCAAAACGCCTTCGCCAAGATCGGTTGTATGTGTCAATAGCATGCGCGTCCGCTTCTGTCTTTTTGCTTCGAGCAAAGGCAAGTCTTCGTCAGAATTGCCGGTCGCTATTACGTCAGCACCTAAAAGAGACATTTCTATTGTTTCGACGGCTATTTTTGTTACGGGAACATCCACATCTTGTAAGAATTGCGCTACGTCGTCTTCATGACCGGTGCCTGTAGCTACCAAGTTGCGCGTGGAGCGCACGAGCCCTTCCATGCCATCCAGCAAAGAATATAGGCATTTCGTTAGCCAAAAATGCGGGTGCCGCAGTTGAACAAATTCTTCGCTGCTATTGGCAACGACTTGAGACAAGAACAAGACCTGAGGGGAGGTGATCTTCTTCCAAGTTGAAAAGATCTCTGGTGTACCTTCTAAGGCTTCGCCGAGCTCGTATTGGTCTACCTCGTCAACATGGGTCCGAGCGTAGAGCAGCTTCTCCTTGCCGCGCGGATAGTAGACCAACTTCTCTGAAATCACGCGAGATCTGGTCGCTGATAAGCCGAACTCGTAACGAACCTTATCGCGCCCCACGAAGGAAATCTCGAAAACGCTTGGGGCGTCCTTGAGTGAGCGATCAAACAAAAAGGGATCGACAGGCAATGGGTATGAATGTGCCGAAGGCGCACGATTGGCGAGTCGGGACAGCACTGCTAGGGCCCGGAGCAAGTTGCTCTTGCCCGAGGCATTGGGGCCGTAGACCACGGCAGCTTTAAGCAACTCGATCCGTTCGCCTTCGAGCGCGGCTACGAAGACGTTGTCCCCCTTCTTCAGACGGGGCGCCGCGACCATGGAGAGCGTCTGGCGCTCCCTGAAGGAACGGAAATTCGCGACAGAGAATTCAATGAGCATGCACAATTTTGGCAGATAAGTGCGCTCAAGGGCGGGTCTACACGGCATTTGCACTGACGAACTGCGATTTTTTTGCAGCTACGTTGCAGCAGACTGGCGCTGAGCCGGGACTCTAGCTGGTGGCCGCGATCTCGAGCGCGCTTGGCGACCAGTGGCGCGCTTGACTTCGCCCGAGGGGCATGCGGCGTGCCCGGGCCGTCCAAAGCTGGAGGGATTGACCGACCCTCCCTCTCGAGCGCGGGAAAGCCTATCACGAGGAGAAACGTGCAGTACGCACGCGCGGGAGAGGCGATCGCATTCGCGGCGAGAGCGCCGGAGCGTCGGAAGCGGCCAAATCTGCTTACAGGGGCAGTTACATGAAAAAAGCCGGTAGCGCACTGTGAGTGGACGCTTACCGGCTTTGCCTCGGATTGACTGGTGGCTCTTCACGGACTCGAACCGCGGACCTGTGGATTATGATTCCATCGCTCTAACCGACTGAGCTAAAGAGCCGAGCCCGAGATTATAGCCGGCTCTACGGCCTTCAGCCGGCCTTCGGGAGTTTCGCCAGTTCCTCCGTCACCAGCCGCACGATCAGCCGGTCCAGCGTCTGCACCGAATAGTTGCTCACGTCGTGCACCGTCTCGCGGCCGGGCCCGCTGGCGGGGTTGCTTGCCTCCCTGTAGGTCAGGAATACGAAGCGCCCACCGGTGTACTGCGCGATCTGGCGCTGCACGTACTCTCCCTGCTTGTCGAGCCCGCTCGCGCCCACGCTGAACACCTTGATGCCCTTGCCGAGCGCGGCCATCATGTCGTCGTCGTATTGCGGACCGCCGTAGTCGAGGTGCGGCGGCGCGTCGGCCAGCAGCACCACCAGGCGGGTTGCGCCGGTGCCGCGCCAGCTCAGCCGGTGCACGGTCTCGTGCAGCGCCTCGTTCATCGCCTCGGGGTAGTCGCCCCCGGCGGCGGCCTGCAGCGCATCGAGCACCGTCTGGAAAGCGCCCAGGTCGTTGGTGAAGTCGTGTCGGCGCACGAGGAAGGCGTCGCCGCGGTCGCGGTAGGCCACCAGCCCGAAGCAGGTGTCGGGCCGGCTCGGCAGTTGCGCCACCTCGTTGGCGATGGTGCGCAGCGTGCTCTTGAGCTTGCCGATCTCGTCGCCCATCGAACCGGTGGCATCGATCAGGAAGACCAGGTCCAGGCGCGCGCGCTGCGGGACAGCGACCGTATTCAGCACCAGCTCGACCGCGCTTTTCTGCCCGCGGCGCAGGAAGGTCGTGCCCTGCTGGCCGTACTTGCGCACAGCCACTTCGTACACCTGGCTGCCCGAGGGATCGAAGGCGTTGGGATGCAGCCAGGCGCGGCCGGCCGCGTCGGTGCGGGCCCACATGGCGGCGCCGTTCGCGGCCTGCACCGCGACCTCGGCATCGGGCACGGCCATGCCGCGTGCGTTGCGCACCTGTAGCAGGTAGCGCTCGCTCACATCGCGCTCGCGATGCGCCACCTGGGTGCGCTGGCGGAACTGAAGGTAGGCCGAGAAGTCGGCGTTGTCGTCGACCATGCCGGCGCTGACCACCTGCTGTTGCGGCCGGGGGCGTTGAATGGGTTGCGCGCTGGGCGCCGGCGGTGCAAAGCGCGGCGCCTCGGCTTCGGCGACCAGTGCCTCCCTGGTTGCGCCGGCAGCGGGAGCCGCAGGCGCCGGCATGGCGACCGCGGCATCGGATGCCGCCTCGCCCGGCGCGCTACGCTTCGACTTGGCTTCGCGACTCAGAGATGGGCGGGCCTCGCCGTAAACGGCGGGCGCCTCATCGCGCCGTGCGTCCTGCCCCGTGCGGCCCGGCGTCTCGTAGGTCTGCACCGGCCTCGCGCAATGGGTGGCCGAGGGCGCCTCGAAATTCGGCACCGTGCGCGTGACCACGTTCCCCGGCCACTGCGGCGAAGGGAAGTTCGCGGGTTCGGGCTGCGGCGCCGGCGCGGGCCAGCGCGCGGCGCCGAGTGCGAGTTCGGTGGCGCTGCAGGCGCTCAAGAGAAGCTGGGCGCACAGCAGTGCGACGAGCGGGCGTCGAAGGAGGGAAAGGCGGGTGGTCATCAGCAGCTCCGGGTTGTGGATGCAGGCTGATACGGCGGGGCGGCGTCGGTCGGGTTAAGTCCCGACGATATTTTTTGAGGGGGTGCTAACCCCGAACGGCGGCGCAGTCCGTAGAACGTGAGGTGAAAATCTGCCGATGCTTGCCCCCTCTGTTGCGAACGC
This sequence comes from Variovorax sp. LjRoot175, assembly GCF_964253805.1. NCBI lineage: Bacteria > Pseudomonadati > Pseudomonadota > Betaproteobacteria > Burkholderiales > Comamonadaceae > Variovorax > Variovorax sp. LjRoot175. Next base: position 1,017,668 of record NZ_CAXURY020000001.1, read on the forward strand.
CGCCCTCCACGACGCCATGCCGGACGATCAGCTGATGCTCGCCTACGCAGGCGGCGACGCAAGCGCCTTCGACACGCTCTATGCCCGCCACGAAAGCGCGCTGTTCCGCTTCGTCCGGCGTCTGCTCGGCGTGCGGCTCGCGGCCGAAGTCGACGAGGTGTTCCAGGACACCTGGATGCGCATCATCGCGGCGCGCGAGAGCTTCTCGCCGCAGGGCGCGACTTGGCGCACCTGGGCCTTCACGATCGCGCACAACCTGGCGATGGACCGGCTGCGCCTGAGCGGCCGCGAGGTGTCCTTCTATGCCCACGACGAAGACGGCGACGGGCTCGAGGCCGCGCAGCTGTTCAGCCGCGGCCTGCTGAGCGATGGCGGCACGGCTTCCGCTGCCGCGCACCCATCGGCCGAAGAGCTCGCGTTCTGGCGCGCCGCTGGCCGCCGCCTGCTGGCCTGCCTCGACGAGTTGCCGGACGAACAGCGCGCCGCCTTCCTGCTGCACCACGAAGACGGCTTCACGGTGGAAGCGCTGGCCGACACGCTCGGCGTCGGCTTCGAGACCGTTCGCAGCCGGCTGCGCTATGGCTTGAAGAAGCTGCGCGGGTGCATGGAGCGCTATCTGTCGGTGCTGGAGCTTCGGGCATGAGCACGGACAACGATCTTCAAGACGACGCCCTGCGGCGTGCGTTGGCGCATGCACCGGACCACACTTCGGTGCCCCATTGGCGGCTGCGCAAGGCGATCCTGGAGCGGGCGCACGACGCCGTAGCGCCGGCTTCCATCACGCACGCGCGGGAGCCGCAGGCGCGGCCGTGGTGGCAACGCCTGGTGGGCTTGGGCGGCGGCTCGCGCATGCCATGGAACGCGGCGTTCGCCACCGTGCTGGTCGCGACGCTGGTGACCGTGCTCTGGCAGCGCGAGCCGGTGCCGGGCGCGCGGCCCGACGGGGAGGCGATGGTCGCTGCGCAGGCGCCGCGCGTTGAGGCACCTGCCGCGCCTGCTGTGCCCGCTCCGCCGGCTTCGACCGTGCCTGCGCCGCCGACCGAATCGGCTTCCGTTCCGTCATCGGCACCGCCTGCACCTGTGCTGGAGGCACCGGCAGCACCCGCGCCGCCGCCGGCACTGGCGCGCCCTCAGGCCGATGAAGCCGAGTCCAAGAAGAAGGAAACACCCCAAGCACCTGCTGCGCAGTCCGCACCGCCTGCCCCGGCCGCGCCCGTCGTGCCGGCCGAACCTTCGGCTGACGCGGCGGCACGTCCCGCGCCGCGGGATTCCCTCGCCGCCCGAGCCCGTCGCGAAGAAGAAGCCGCGGCCAAACAAGCCTTTGCGCCTCCGGCGAGCCCGCCGGCCGGGCTCGTCGCACCGGGCGATGCGGCCGGTGCCGCACGCGCGGCACGCCCTGCGTCTCCGACTGTGCGAACCGAGGCGACGGAGCCGCCCACCTTCGCGGCGCTTTCGCAATGGAATCGCATCACGATCGCACAGCGCGGCGGCGCAAGCCGCAGCCTGTCGCGCGCCGAAGCGCTCGATCTCAATGCGCTGCTGGGATCGGCCGCCATCACGGCGGTCGGCGGACAGCCGTTGGTGTCCACGCCTGAATGGCGCATCTCGCTCGAACGCAACGGCGAGGTGCTGGCGGTGTTCGAAGTCGCGCGCGGCCAGGTGCGCTGGCGCGAAGGCCGTGCGCTGCCGGCCACCGGCGCGCCGTCGGCGCCGGCGCTGGCCGCCTTGAACGAGGCCCTGCGCAACGCGGTGCAGGCGCCGGAGTCCGCAGCGCAACCCGAGGCCGGGCCGCCGCCGGCAGCGCCGCGCTAAGGCCGCCTTACTGGTGCTTGAACGCGGCCTTGCGCTTGTTCACGAAGGCGTCCATGCCTTCCTTCTGGTCGGCAGTGGCGAAGAGCGCGTGGAACAGGCGGCGCTCGAACATCACGCCGTCCGCGAGGCTGCTCTCGAAGGCGCGGTTGACCGACTCCTTGGCCGCCATCACCGCGACCTGCGAGAAGTCGGCGATCACCAACGCGGCGCCCAGCGCCTCGTCCATGAGCTTGTCGTAGGGCACGACGCGGCTCACCAGCCCGGAGCGCTCGGCCTCGGCGGCGTCCATCATGCGGCCGGTCAGGGCCATGTCCATCGCCTTGGCCTTGCCCACCGCGCGCGGCAGGCGCTGCGTGCCGCCGGCGCCCGGGATCACGCCGAGCTTGATCTCGGGCTGGCCGAACTTCGCGTTGTCGGCCGCGATGATGAAGTCGCACATCATCGCGAGCTCGCAGCCGCCGCCGAGCGCGAAGCCGCTCACGGCCGCGATCACCGGCTTGCGCACGCTGCGGATGGTTTCCCAGTTGCGCGTGATGTAGTCGCCCTTGTAGACGTCGGTGAAGCTGTAACTGGCCATGGCGCCGATGTCGGCGCCCGCGGCGAAAGCACGCTCGCTGCCGGTGACGATGATGCAGCCGATCGCCTCGTCGGCGTCGAAGGCCTTGAGCGCATTGCCGAGCTCGGTCATCAGCGCATCGTTGAGCGCGTTCAGCGCCTTGGGGCGGTTCAGCGTCACGATGCCGACCTTGCCGGCCTCGGTGCGGACTTCGATGTTCTCGTAGCTCATGCGGGTCTCCTTGAAACGAACAGAGGGGAAGGTCTTACTGCGGATCGAGCCAGCGCGTCAATTTGGCCGGGTCCTGCGCGGCGAGGCGCCAGGTCGTCACGTCGCCAGGCAGCGTGAGCGGCAGGCGCAGCAGCCGCCGGTCGCGCGCGACGAGTGCCGTGATCTTCTTCAGCGGCCCGAGATAAAGCGCCAAGTCATCGAGCTTGCCGAGCCGCCAGCCCTGCGCCTTGTGGCCCTTGGAGGCGCCGAGCTCGATGCCGATCCATTCGTCGTTGGCCGAGAAGCCGGCCTGCTCGGCCGCGCCGCCGCGCAGCACCATCTTGACTTGCACGCTGCCGTTCGCCTCGGCCACGCGCAGGCCGAGTTCCTGCGCCCGCTGCGCAGGGTCTTCGAGCGCGACGACGCCGTGGCTGCGCAGCAGATCGGCCAGGGGCAGTTCCTCGGTCGAGTGGACCCAGCTCGCGATCTCCTCGACGAAGGAGCGCCCACCAACGGCTTCGAGCGCGGCGGCGAAGGCGGCTTCGTCGATCGGTCCGCCGCTGCTTTTCTTCCACAAGAGCCGCATCACCTCGTCGAGCGAGCCCTTGCCTTCGGCGCGCAGCGTGAGGTCGAAGCACAGCGCCACCAGCGCGCCCTTGGTGTAGTAGCTGATCGTGGTGTTGGCCGTCTGCTCGTCTTGCCGGTAGTACTTGATCCAGGCATCGAAGCTCGCGTCGGCCACCGACTGCACCAGCCGGCCCGGCGCCTGCAGCACTTGGTTGATGGTCTTGTTGACGAGGCGCAGGTAGCCGGTGTCGTCGATGCGGCCGGCGCGGCGCAGCAGCAGGTCGTCGTAGTAGCTGGTGAAGCCCTCGAACAGCCACAGCAGGTGGGTGTAGTTCTCCTGTCCGTAGTCGTAGCGCGCGAACTCGGCGGGTCGCAGGCGCTTCACGTTCCAGGTGTGGAAGTACTCGTGGCTGATCAGCCCGAGCAGCGTGGTGTAGCCCTCGGGCTGTTTCTTGACGGCGAGCTGGGGCAGGTCGCGGCGGGTGCAGATCAGCGCCGTCGAGTGCCGGTGCTCGAGGCCGCCGTAGCCGTCATCCACCGCGTTGAGCATGAAGACGTAGCGGTCATGCGGCGGCTTGGACCCGCCGCGCTTGCCGACCTTGTCGCCGTGCCAGAAGCGCATCTGCGTCTCGCAGATGGCACGCGTGTCGGCGATCAGCCGTTCGCCGTCGAAAGAAGCGGGCGCGCCTGCGACCACGAAGCGATGCGGCACGCCGCAGGCCTCGAACTCGGCGCTCCAGAACATGCCCATCTCGACCGGGCTGTCGGCCAGCTCGTCATAGTCGGCGGCGAGGTAGCTGCCGAAGCCCCGGCGGTCGACCTTGGCGGGCTTCAGCGCCGTCGCGCACGACCAGCGCTCGCCCGGCGCCAAGAGCGGCGGCGCCAGCACCTCGATCGCGTGCGGCCCATCGGTCTGGCCTTCGACGCGAAGGCACAGGCTGGTTCCATTGAAGAAGCCGCGGTCGCGATCGAGCCACGCGGTGCGCACCGAGTTGTCGTAGGCGCAGACCTGGTAGCGCAGCACCAGGGGCTTGCCCGGCGCGCAATCGATCTGCCAGCTGTGCTTGTCGAGTTGCTGCGGGGCCCGCTTGCGCCGACCCTGCGATGCCTGCAACTGCTGCAGGTTCTTTGCAAATTCGCGCACCAGGTAGCTGCCCGGAATCCAGACCGGCAATGCGACGCGCTGCTGCGCGACAGGCCGCTCGATGGTCAGCGTGACGGCGAACAGGTGCGCGTTGCGGTCCGCGCATTCGACGCGGTAGTGGATGGCCGGCGCCGCCATCAGTTGGCAGCGGCGAGTTGTTTTTCGACCTGTTCGGCCGGGATCGCGCCCGGCGCGCGCGTGCCGTTGCTAAAGATCAGCGTGGGCGTGCCGGTGATGTTGTATTTCTGGCCGAACTCGCGGTTGCGGTTGAGCGCGCTGGTGTCGCATTCGGCGGTCTCGGGCGCGACGCCGCGCACCATCCAGTCGGTCCAGGCACGGGCCTTGTCCTTGGCGCACCAGATGTTGCGCGACTTCACGACCGAGTCCGGCCCCAGCACCGGATAGAGAAAGAGATGGATGGTCACGTTGTCGACCTTGGTCAGGTCGCGCTCGAACTGCTTGCAGTAGCCGCAGTTCGGATCCTCGAACACCGCCAGCTTGCGCTTGCCGTTGCCGCGCACGATCTTGAAGGCATCCTTCACGGGCAGTTTGTCGAAAGCGACCTCGCTGAGTTTCTCGACCCGCTCTTCGGTGAGGTTGCGGCGCGCCTTCACGTCGATCAGGTTGCCCTGCAACAGGTAGTTGCCCTGCTCGTCGGTGTAGTAGATCTCGAAGCCGTTGATGCGCACCTCGTAGAGACCGGGCATCGGCGACTTGGTGATCTCGTCGATCTTCGCGAACTGCGGAATGCGCGCAGCGAGGTTCTGGCGGATCTCGGCCTCGCCGGCGCTGGCGCTCAGGGTGCTGACCAGAGTCAGCGCGGCAAAAAGGGCAGGAGCGGATTTCATGGTGTTGTTTCTTCCGGCGGAATTCAGTGCAGGCCCATGGCCTGCTTCGCGATCCAGTTCTTGACGAGCCGCGTGCGGTCGAAGCCGCGCATGCCCCAGTTGCGAAGCGCCGGCAACGGATCGGCGCTGTGCGCGAAGAGTTGCTGCAGGCCGTCGGTGGCCAGGCTCATGGAGAGCACGTCGGTGCGGCGGGCCCGCTCGTAGCGGCGCAGCAGCCGGGCATCGCCCACGCTGCGCCAGTAGTCGCGGTCCTTGATCACGTTGGCCAACGCTGCGGCATCGGCCAGACCCAGGTTCAAGCCCTGGCCTGCAAGCGGATGCACCGTGTGCGCGGCATCGCCCGCGAGCGCCCAGGAACTGCCGTCGGTGAACTGGCCGGTCCAGCGGTCGGCGATGGCGCGCTGCAGCGGCCAGGCCGCGCGCTCGCTGGTGAGCCGCAGCGCACCGAGCGCGCCGTGGCTGGCGTCGTGCAGCGCGGTGTTGAACTCGTCGGCCGTCTGTGCCAGCAGGGCCGGCGCGCGCAGCTGGTCGACCGACCACACCAGCGCGAGCTGCCTGTCGCCGAGCGGCAGCAGCGCGAACACTTCGCCCTTGTCGTTGAACCATTGGCGCGCGGCGCCGTCGTGCGGCTCTTCGGCCTGGAGCCGCGCCGCGATCGCGTGTTGCGGATAGCGCGTCACTTCGTAGCGCACGCCCAGTGTTTCGCGCGTGGCGCTGATGCGGCCTTCGCAGACCACCGTCAGCGGCGCCGCCACGGGCTCGGCGACGATCTCGATGCGCGGCTGGAAGCGCACCGCGTCGCTCAACTGCTGCTCGAGCGCGGGGACATCGACGATCCAGGCCAGCGCCTCGACCTGCTGCCGCGCGGCATGGAACTGCACGCGGCCGCCTTCGTCGCCGTAGACCAGCATCTCGCGCACCGGCGTGGCATGCGCCGCATCGGGCCAGCCGCGCAGCGATTCGAGCAGCGCCTTCGAGGCCGCATTGAGCGCGTAGGCGCGCACATCCTGCCCCGCGGGGGCCGCGGCCGGCGCCACCAGCGCCACGCGAACGCGTTCGCGCGCCAAAAGCAGCGCGAGCGTGCGGCCGACGATGCCGGCGCCGCGAATGCAAACCTCGGGTGGAAGAGCCATCGGAGCATTGTAGGAGCCTGCCTTTCCCGGCGGGCGTCGTGCGGGACAATCACCGGCTTCAGCCCAAGGACCTCCACGTGACTGCCTCCGACTTCGACCTCCAAGCCACCATCGCCCGCCTGTTCGTCTACCCGATCAAGTCCTGCGCCGGCGTCGAGCTCCCCGAGGCGCTGCTGATCGAGACCGGCCTGGAGTTCGACCGCGCCTGGATGGTGGTCGACGAGAACGGCGAGTTCGTCACCCAGCGCCAGCTGCCGCGCATGGCGCTGATCCGGCCGCAGATGAAGCATTCCGAGATGGTGCTGCGCGCACCCGGCATGCTGGCGCTGCACATCGCCTTCGACCGCGTCGAAGCGCCGGTGCGCGTGCGCGTGTGGAAGGACGAGGTGCCGGCCTACGACATGGGCGACATCGCGGCCCAATGGTTCAGCGACTTCCTCTCGCAGCCGGGCCGGCCGCAGAAGCTGCGCTTGGTGCGCTTCGATCCCGAGCACCAGCGGCTGTCGAGCCTCCAATGGACCGGCGATGTCGAGGCACCCAACCAGTTCGCCGACGGCTATCCGCTGCTGGTGGTCAGCGAGGGCTCGCTGGCCGAGCTCAACGCGCGGCTGGCCGCGGCCGGCCACGGCGCCGTCGGGATCGAGCGCTTCCGCCCCAACGTCGTGCTCGCCGGCATCGAGGCGCACGACGAGGACCGCGTCGACACGCTGTACATCGCGACCGCCGAGGGCGAGGCGCAACTTCGACCGGTGAAGCCCTGCTCGCGCTGCTCGATCCCCGACATCGACCCGGCCACGGCCGAAAGCAGCCCCGAAGTGGGCGACATGCTGCGGACCTACCGCGCCGACGCCCGCGTCGACGGCGCCATCACCTTCGGCATGAATGCGATCGTGCTGCAGGGCGTGGAGCACATGCTGAAGCGCGGCCAGACGGTAGTCGCAAACCTGCGCTTCGACTGAAGCGAGGCCGGGCGCCTAAAATCCCCGGTTCCCCAAAGCATTCTGAAAGCCCCGCCATGAGTCTCCAGTGCGGCATCGTCGGCCTGCCCAACGTCGGCAAGTCCACCCTTTTCAACGCGCTGACCAAGGCAGGCATCGCGGCCGAGAACTATCCTTTCTGCACCATCGAGCCGAACGTCGGCGTGGTCGAAGTGCCCGATCCGCGGCTCGCCCAGTTGAGCGAGATCGTGAAGCCCGAGCGCATCGTGCCGGCCATCGTCGAGTTCGTCGACATCGCGGGCCTGGTGGCCGGCGCCAGCAAGGGCGAAGGCCTGGGCAACCAGTTCCTCGCGCACATCCGCGAAACCGACGCCATCGTCAATGTGGTGCGCTGCTTCGAGGACGACAACGTGATCCACGTTGCGGGCAAGGTCGACCCCATCTCCGACATCGAGGTGATCCAGACCGAGCTGTGCCTGGCCGACCTGGCCACGGTCGAGAAGGCGCTGCACCGCCACACCAAGACCGCGCGCTCGGGCGACAAGGAGGCGATCAAGCTGGTCGCGCTGCTGGAGAAATGCCAGGCCGCGCTGAACGAGAACAAGCCGGTGCGCGCGATCGAGTTCAGCAAGGAAGACAAGCCCTTGATCAAGCAGTTCTCGCTGATCACCGCCAAGCCCGCGATGTTCGTCGGCAACGTGGCCGAGGACGGCTTCGAGAACAACCCCTTCCTCGACCGGCTGCGCGAATACGCCGCCGCGCAGAACGCGCCCGTGGTCGCCATCTGCGCCAAGATCGAAGCCGAGCTGGCCGACATGGACGAGGAAGACAAGAAGATGTTCCTTGCCGAGATCGGCCAGGAAGAGCCGGGCCTCAATCGCCTGATCCGCGCGGCTTACACGCTGCTGGGCCTGCAGACCTACTTCACCGCCGGCGTGAAGGAAGTGCGCGCGTGGACCATCCACGTCGGCGACACCGGCCCGCAGGCGGCCGGCGTGATCCACACCGATTTCGAGAAGGGCTACATCCGCGCCCAGACCATCGCCTTCAACGACTTCATCGCCTTCAAGGGCGAGCAGGGGTCGAAGGATGCCGGGAAGATGCGGGCGGAAGGCAAGGAGTACGTGGTCAAGGACGGGGATGTGATGAACTTCCTGTTCAGCTCCTGACCCGTTCGCACTTCAGCTCGCCATGATCACAGTCCACCACCTCAACAACTCCCGTTCGCAACGCGTGCTCTGGCTGCTCGAAGAACTCGAGCTCCCCTACGAGATCGTTCACTATCAGCGCGATCCCAAGACCATGCTCGCGCCACCCACCTTGCGCGCGGTGCATCCGCTGGGCAAGTCGCCGGTGGTGACGACCGACGAAGGCCTCACGCTCGCGGAGTCGGGTGCGGTCGTCGAGACGCTGATCGAGCGCTACGGCAATGGCCGCCTCGCGCCGGCGGCGGGCACGACCGAAGCGCTGCGCTACCGCTACTGGCTGCACTACGCCGAAGGCTCGGCGATGCCGCCGCTCCTGCTGAAGCTGATGTTCGACCAGATCGAGAAGGCGAAGATGCCCTTCTTCGCCAAGCCGATCGCGAAGGCGATCGCGGGCAAGGCCAAGGCCGCCTTCATCATGCCGAACATCAAGAGCCATCTGGATTTCATGGAAGGCGAACTCGACAAGAGCAAATGGTTTGCCGGCAATGCGTTTTCGGGCGCCGACATCCAGATGAGTTTTCCGGTGGAAGCCGCGTTGGCGCGCGGCGGGCTCGATGCGTCGCGGCCCAAGCTCATGGCTTATCTGGAGCGCATCCATACACGGCCGGCCTACATGCGCGCGCTCGAGCGTGGCGGGCCGTACGGGCTCTTGACCTGATGGCGCGGCCGCCTCAATTTGGCCAGATGTAGAGAAGGGCAATCGTCATCGTGACATAGCGCGCGAACTTGCCGATCGCCATGTAGATCACGCAAGGCCAGAACGAGAGCCGGAGCCAGCCCGCGACCGCGCAGAGCGGATCGCCGACGATCGGCAGCCAGGCCAGCAGACAAGCCTTGGGCCCCAGGTGTTCCAGCCAGCCGAGCACACGCAGATGGTGCTTGGAGTGCGAATACTTGTCGGCCACCTTGTGTGCGCCGTAGCCGATCCACCAGTCCACGATGCCGCCCAAGGTGTTGCCGATCGTCGCGACGCCGACCGCGGACCAGAACATTTCGGGATTGAGCTTGAGCAGTCCGAACAGCACCGGCTCGGAGCCGACCGGCAACAGGGTCGCCGACACGAAGGCAGCAACGAAGAGGGTGCTGAGCCCGAATTGCGGCAGCGCAAGAAGCGCAAAGAGTGAGTCGAGCCAGGCTTGCATGTGCGCCGGAGTATAGAAAGGCGCGGTGTTATGCAGCGTCGGCGTATACGCTGTCCGCGTGCGCGATGAAACTCGATGAAATCGCAAATCGTTTCAGCGCCTCTCGCTTCGCGCCGCTACAATCGTGCCTCATTTTTCAGCAGCCAGGCGCGTGCCAACTTTCCCTCCATGACCCTGCAGATCGGCAACATCGCGCTGGAAAACCGGCTGTTCGTTGCGCCCATGGCGGGCGTCACCGACCGGCCCTTCCGCATGCTGTGCCGCGAACTCGGTGCGGGCTACGCGGTGAGCGAGATGGTCACTTCGCGCAAGGAGCTGTGGGGTTCGCTCAAGACCTCGCGCCGCGCGAACCACGATGGCGAACCGGGCCCCATTGCGGTGCAGATCGCCGGCACCGATGCAGCCATGATGGCCGAGGCGGCGCAATACAACATCGAGCGCGGTGCCCAGATCATCGACATCAATATGGGCTGCCCGGCCAAGAAGGTCTGCAACAAGTGGGCCGGGTCGGCGCTGATGCGCGACGAGCCGCTGGCGCTCGAGATCGTCGAGGCGGTGGTCCGTGCTGCGATGCCGCACAAGGTCCCGGTCACGCTCAAGATGCGCACCGGCTGGAGCGAAGACCATCGCAACGCGGTGGCGCTGGCGCGCCGCTTCGAAGCGGCCGGCGTGCAGATGCTCACGGTGCACGGCCGCACGCGCGAGCAGGGCTACAAGGGCCAGGCCGAATACGACACTATTGCGGCCGTCAAGGCGGCCGTGCGCGTGCCGGTGGTCGCCAACGGCGACGTCGACTCGCCCGAGAAAGCGCGTGAAGTGTTCGCACTCACTGGCGCCGACGCCGTGATGGTGGGCCGTGCCGCGCAGGGACGGCCGTGGATCTTTCGCGAGATCGCGCACTTCCTCGCGACCGGAACGCAGCTCGCGCCGCCGCTCGTGGCCGAGGTGCGCCGCCTCATGCTCGACCATCTGCAGCAGCACTACGCGCTCTATGGCGACTACAGCGGTGTTCGCACCGCGCGCAAACACATCGGCTGGTACGTCCGCACGCTGCCCGGCGGCGAGGAATTCAGGGGCCGGATGAACACCATCGAGGACTGCGACGCGCAACTCGCCGCGGTGGCCGATTTTTTCGACACGCTGGCCGCACGGATGGATCGCATTCCGGTCGCCGATGACGCGCAAGCGCAAAGGGATGAGCAGGCAGCCGAAGTGCCTGCATGAATTGAAGAACAGAAGAAGAGAAGAGGGCCATGAGCAAGAAACATATCGAAGACTGCGTGCGCAACAGTCTGGACAGTTATTTCCGTGACCTGCGCGGCACCGAACCCGACGGCATGTACGAGATGCTGGTGCGCGTGGTGGAGAAACCCTTGCTCGACGTCGTGATGACGCGGGCCGAAGGCAACCAGTCCAAGGCCGCGCAGTGGTTGGGCCTGAATCGCAACACGCTTCGAAAAAAGCTGGTCGAACACAAACTCCTGAAGTAGTCCTTGATGAATGCACTGATTTCCGTTTCCGACAAGACCGGCATCCTCGAATTCGCGCAGGCGCTCCACGCGCTGGACATCCGCCTGTTCTCGACCGGCGGCACCGCCAAGCTGCTGGCCGATGCCGGCCTGCCGGTGACCGAAGTGGCCCAGCTCACCGGCTTTCCCGAGATGCTCGACGGCCGCGTGAAGACGCTGCATCCCAAGGTGCATGGCGGCCTGCTGGCGCGGCGCGACGTGCCGGCGCACATGGCGGCGCTGAAGGCGCACGGCATCGACACCATCGACCTGTTGGTGGTCAACCTCTATCCCTTCGAAGCCACGGTGGCCAAGCCCGGCTGCACCTTGGAGGACGCGATCGAGAACATCGACATCGGCGGCCCGGCCATGGTGCGCAGCGCGGCGAAGAACTGGAAGGACGTCGGCGTGCTGACCGACGCGGCGCAATACCCGCAGGCACTGGCCGAGCTCAAGGCCGACGGCAAGCTCAGCGACAAGACCAGGTTCGCCTTCTCCGTCGCCGCCTTCAACCGCATCAGTCAGTACGACGGCGCGATCAGCGACTACCTCTCGGGCATTCAGGGCGACGGCAGCCATGCGCTCTTCCCGGCGCAGAGCAACGGCCGCTTCATCAAGCTGCAGGACCTGCGCTACGGCGAGAACCCGCACCAGCAGGCCGCGTTCTACCGCGACCTGTACCCCGCGCCCGGTTCGCTGGTCACGGCCAAGCAGCTGCAGGGCAAGGAGCTCAGCTACAACAACATCGCCGATGCCGATGCGGCCTGGGAGTGCGTGAAGAGCTTCGACACGCCGGCATGTGTGATCGTCAAGCATGCCAACCCCTGCGGCGTTGCCGTGGGCAAGGATGCACACGAGGCTTACGCCAAGGCCTTCAAGACGGATCCGACCTCGGCCTTCGGCGGCATCATCGCCTTCAACCGGCCGGTGGACCGTGCCGCGGCCGAAGCTGTGAGCAAGCAGTTCGTCGAAGTGCTGATGGCGCCGGGCTATGCGCCGGAGGCGCTCGAGGTGTTCAAGAGCAAGGTCAATGTGCGCATCCTGGAGATCGCGCTGCCGCCGGGCGGCACCAGCGACTGGGACAACGGCCGCAACGCGGTGGACGTGAAGCGCATCGGTTCTGGCCTCCTGATGCAGACCGCCGACAACCGCGAGCTCTCGATCGACGAGCTCAAGGTGGTGAGCAAGAAGCAACCCACGCCGCAGCAGCTGCAGGATCTTCTGTTCGCATGGAAGGTCGCGAAGTTCGTCAAGAGCAACGCGATCGTGTTCTGCGCCGACGGCATGACCATGGGTGTCGGCGCCGGCCAGATGAGCCGGCTCGATTCGGCGCGCATCGCGAGTATCAAGGCGCAGCACGCGGGCTTGTCGCTGCAAGGCACGGCGGTCGCGAGCGACGCCTTCTTTCCGTTCCGCGACGGGCTCGACGTGGTGGTCGATGCCGGCGCGAGTTGCGTGATCCAGCCCGGCGGCTCGATGCGCGATCAGGAGGTGATCGATGCCGCGGACGAACGCGGCGTGGTCATGGTGCTGTCAGGCGTGCGCCATTTCAGGCACTAGAGGGCCTGTTAGCAGGCCCTAGGCTCCGAAGCGGTACTTGAGCTGGAAGCTCATCGCGCCGTAGAGCCGGTTCCTGATGTTGGGAACGATGGCGATGTTGAGCCCCCAGTTCTTGCCTTCGATGGCCGCGGTCGGGATCAGCGCCGGAAACCAGCCGCTGTTGTTGGACCGCGGGTAGCCGTCGAAGGCGCCGACCACGGCGCCGAACTTCACGCCATGGAACTCGAAGGGCATGACTTATAGCCCGACGTAATGCGAGCGTGCGAGCGCTCGCGGTCGCTGTTGCGGAACAGGCCGGCGGTGAGCGAGTAGGTCTCGTCGAGCGGCCATTCGATGCCGAGGCCGGGGTTGCCGTCCGCCAGCCCCTTGTCGCGGTCGAAGTGATGGGAGAAGTAGCCGGCGTTGAATCAGGCCTTGCCGATATCGGCCTGCGCGAAGGCCAGGCCGGGCGCGAGGACCAGCCAGGGCAGCAAGCTGCGGAGTCTCATGCGCGCAGCGTCTTGAAGATTTGGCGCGCCGCCTCGACGGTTGCGGCAATGTCTTCGTCGCTGTGGGCCGCGCTCACGAAGCCGGCCTCGTACAGCGCCGGCGCTATGTAGACGCCGCGGTCGAGCAGGCCGTGGAACAGGGCATTGAATTTCGTGTTGTCGGTGGTCATGACCGTGCTGTAGTTCTGCGGCAGCGCATCAAGCAGGAAGAAGCCGAACATGCCGCCTTCGCTGTCGGCGCTGAAGGCGATGCCTTCCGCCGCGGCGGCCGACTTCAGCCCGTCGACCAGCGTACGGGTCTTGTGTGACAGCGCGTCGAAGAAGCCGGGCCTGGCCACTTCCTTCAATGTCGCGAGGCCGCAGGCCGTGGCCACCGGGTTGCCGGAGAGCGTGCCGGCCTGGTACACGGGCCCGAGCGGCGCGAGCTGCTCCATGATCGCGCGCGGCCCGCCGAAGGCCGCGAGCGGCATGCCGCCGCCGATCACCTTGCCCAGCACCGTGAGGTCGGGCGTGATGCCCAGCACGCCCTGGGCGCCCTGCAGGCCGACGCGGAAGCCGGTCATGACCTCGTCGAACACCAGCAGCGCGCCGTGCTTCGTGCAGAGCTCGCGGCAGCGCTGGGCGAAGGCGGCGCTCGCGCGCACGAAGTTCATGTTGCCGGCGATCGCCTCGATCATCAGGCAGGCGATCTCGTGGCCATGCAGCGTGAAGGCTTCCTCGAGCTGCGCGAGGTTGTTGTATTCGAGGACCAGCGTGTGCTGCACCACCTCGGGCGGCACGCCGGCCGAGGTCGGGTTGCCGAAGGTCGCGAGGCCCGAGCCGGCCTTGACCAGTAGCGCATCGGCGTGACCGTGGTAGCAGCCTTCGAACTTGATGATGTACTTGCGCCCGGTCGCGCCGCGCGCCAGGCGCAGCGCGCTCATCGCGGCTTCGGTGCCGGAGCTCACGAGGCGCACCATCTCCATCGACGGCACGAGTGCCAGGATGGCTTCGGCGAGTTCGATCTCGCGCTCGGTCGGTGCGCCGAAGGAGAAGCCCTCTGTCACGGCGCGCTGTACCGCATCGACCACTGCGGGATGGCCGTGGCCCAGGATCATCGGTCCCCAGGAGCCGATGTAGTCGATGTAGCGCTGGTCCGCGGCATCCCAGAAGTAGGCGCCCTGCGCGCGCTTGACAAAGCGCGGCGTGCCGCCGACGGCCCTGAAGGCGCGCACGGGCGAGTTGACCCCGCCTGGAATCACGGCGCGGGCGCGCTCGAAGAGGATGTCGTTCTTGTCGGTGGCGTGTGGCATCAGTGGCGAGTGTCGTGTGGAGGCAGGGCAAAGTCAGTGGGAGAGGCGGGATCGTCGTCGTTGTCTTCGTCGTCCTCGGGCTGGGCCCAGAACAGGCGGTCGGGCAGCACGTGGCCCATGCCGGGGCGGAAGCCGGCATCGAGACAGCGGTCCATGTAGCTCAGCGCTTCGGTGGTGGCCGCGACCAGGTCGGTGCCGCTGGCGAGCAGCGCGGCCAGCGCGGCGGAGAGCGTGTCGCCCGCGCCGGCGAACACGGCATCGAGGCGCTCGTACTTCTCGCTCGCTAGCACCGACTGCGGCGATGCCAGCACGTTGTCGATGAACTGATCGGGCAGGACCAGCCCGGTCACCAGCGTGTAGGGCACGCCGACTTCGCCGGCCGCCTTGGCGATGTCGCGCGCGGTGGGCGGGCGCTCGCCGGCCCAGTCCGGCAGCAGCCATCGCCACAACGTGCTGTGGTTGCCGACCAGCACGGTCGTCTGCGGCAGCACGAGCTCGCGAAACGCATCGAGATAGGCCTCGATCTGCGTGTCTTCCCACCAGGAGAGGTTGGGCATGTAGGCGACCACCGGCACTTCGGGATAGTCGGTCGCGGTCTCGGCCACGGTGCTGAGGTTCTCGGGCGAGCCGACGAAGCCCACCTTGATGAGCTGGACCTCCACGTCTTCGAGAATGGCACGCGCCTGTTCGGCGACGGCCTCCTCATCGAAGGTGAAGTGATCGAAAATTTCAGCGGTGTCGCGCGCGTAGGCGCCGGTCACGACCGGCAGCATGTGGGCACCGACTGATGCCATGGCCAGTGCATCGCAGCCCAGGCCGCCGGCTCCGCTCGGATCGCTCGCGTTGAAGACCAGCACGCACGGCGGATTCAACTCGCTTTCGGCGGTTTCATCGTTCGGGGGGTCGGTAAGATCGCTCACTTTGCGGTCGTGCTCTGGTGGTAGTAGGAAAGTTGTCATACGCCACAGGGCTCACCAGATGGTGGCATATCTGAGACGCTTGTCACGGGTTTTGTTGATACGTTTGGATACGATCGTTGCATTCTATGAACAGGGACTTTAAGCTGCGATGAATACGAAAACCTGGATGTGCCTGATTTGCGGGTGGATCTACGACGAAGCGGTGGGAGTGCCAGAAGATGGTATTGCGCCCGGCACGGCATGGGTAGATGTTCCGATGAACTGGACCTGTCCCGAATGCGGGGCGCGCAAGGAAGACTTCGAAATGGTTGAAATCTGAAGCATGGCATAGGGCGTGCTTCTTTGCGTCCCTCGTCGAGGGCGTTGCGGTCATCGTGGTATTAAAGGAGCGTGCGAATGAGCGCGAACGGATCGGGTTACAAGGTGCTCGTCATCGACGACAGCAACACCATTCGGCGCAGCGCCGAGATCTTCCTCAAGCAGGGAGGCCACGAGGTCCTGCTGGCCGAAGACGGGTTCGACGCATTGTCGAAAGTCAATGATCACAAGCCGCACCTCATCTTCTGCGACATCCTCATGCCGCGCCTCGACGGTTATCAGACCTGCGCCATCATCAAGCGCAACGCCCATTTTTCCAATGTCCCGGTCGTGATGCTCTCCTCCAAGGATGGCGTGTTCGACAAGGCGCGCGGCCGCATGGTCGGCTCGCAGGACTATCTCACCAAACCCTTCACCAAAGACCAACTGCTCCAGGCTGTGCAGCAGTTCGGCATCGTTTCGCAGGAAGTGCAGTAATGGCTATTCGCAAGGTACTCGTGGTCGACGATTCCAAGACGGAATTGATCTTTCTCACCGAACTTCTTCAAAAGAACGGCTTTTCGGTGAAAACCGCCGAGAATGCCGAGGACGCGATGCGCCGGCTCGAGGAAGAGCAGCCCGACCTGATCCTCATGGACATTGTGATGCCGGGCCAGAACGGCTTCCAGCTCACGCGCGCGATCGCCCGCAATCCGCAATACGCATCGGTGCCGATCATCATGTGCACGAGCAAGAACCAGGAAACCGATCGCCTCTGGGGCATGCGCCAGGGTGCCCGCGACTACATCGTGAAGCCGGTCAATGCCGCCGAGCTGATGGCAAAGATCAGCGCGCTCGCCTGATCCGACAGTTTTCCGTACATGGCCAACCGCGACGCTCTCCGCGCATTCCAGTCCCGGCTTGCCAGCCGCCTGCAGGCGGCGCGCACCTCGGGCGTTTCCGCTTCGTGGCTCGCCGTGGAGGCGGGTGAGTCGAAGTACCTGTTTCCGCTCGGCCACGCCGGCGAGATTTTTCCGTGGACGCCCCCGCAGGCCGTGCCGTACACCGAGCCTTGGTTCCTGGGCGTTGCCAACCTGCGCGGCGGGCTGTACGGCATCGTGCAGCTTTCCACTTTCGCCTCGGGCTCGGCCGCCGCACCCGTGCAGAGCGAAGCGGCGCGCGCCCAATCACGCCTCGTTGCACTCAACGAGATGCTTGAAGTCAATTGCGCCTTGCTGATCGACCGGCTGGTCGGTCTGCGCGGCGTCGAAGCCTTCACCGAATCGCAGGCCCCGGATGGCGACGCCCCGGCCTGGCTGGGACATTCGTACACCGACGCCGCCGGCGGGCGCTGGCAGGAAATCAACCTGCAGGCGCTATCCCAGCAACCTCAATTTTTGAGCATCGGCGCCTGAGCGGAACGCTTGGCACCGATCACTACCTGAAGGACCGACCGTGAGCTCGATCGCCGACAAGTTCAAGAAATTCCTGCCTGCGGGCGACAACGGCACCCTGCGCGTCGACAGCGCTTCGACACTGTCGCTCGACAGCGTCGAAACCCTGCAGCCGCCCGAAGAAAAGACGGTGCGCATCCGACGCGATTCGGTGCCCGAGCCGACGCCGGACGCGGTCCTCGCCATGGACGCCGCCAACGACCAGGCGCCGGCCGGCAGCCTCGATGAACCGGCGCAGGCCGAAACACAGGGTGCGGTTCCGCCGGGGCCCGCGGGCGCGGTGCGCTCGCTGCGCTCGAACCCGGCGCGCCAGCAGCGCGTGCTCGCGATCGTGCTCGCGACCGTGGTGCTGTTGCTGCTGCTCGTCGCCGGCTCCGCCATCCTGCGCGCCGAACGGCTGGCGCAACAGGTCGCGGCCACCGGCCAGTCGCTGATGCAGTCGCAGCGTCTCGCCAAGTCGGTCTCGCAGGCGCTGGTGGGCAACGTTCCCGCCTTCGCGGAAGTCAAGGACAGCTCGGATGACCTCACGCGGCGCGTGCAGGGCCTGGCGAACGGCGACGATTCGCTCAAGCTGGAGCGCGTGGGCGGCCAGTACGACGCCGAGCTCGGCAAGATCACGCCGCTGGTCGAGCGCGCGGACAAGAGCGCCAAGGCCGTGCTGGCCCAGCAGCAGATCCTGACGCAGGTCGGTAACGCGCTGCGCGACATCAATCGCCAGTCTTCGGATCTGCTCGAAATGACCGAGACCGTGGCCTCGCTCAAGATGCAGCAGAACGCCAGCCTGCCGGAGATCTCGGCCGCCGGCCAGCTGGTGATGCTGACACAGCGCATCGGCAAGTCGGCCAACGAGTTCCTCACGGTCGAAGGCGTGAGCCCCGACGCCGTGTTCCTGCTCGGCAAGGACCTGAATACCTTCCAGGAAGTCACGCGCGGCCTGCTCGAGGGCAATGCCCAGCAGCGCCTGCCCGGCTCGCGCGATCCGCAGACGCGCCAGCAGCTCGAGGCCATTCTCAAGACCTACGAACAGACGCGCACGAAAGCCGGCGCCATTCTGGGCAACCTCCAGGGCCTGGTCGCCGCGCGCGAAGCGCAGGCCGCCATCCTGGCCGACAGCGAACCGCTGCGCACCTCGCTCGGCGACCTGCAGGACAAGCTCTCTGCCCGCACCGGCCTCGGCGCCGGCACGGTGGTGATGCTGTTCGTGCTGTCGCTGGCCGCGCTGGCGCTGGCCGGTGCGATCGGTTTCGTGCAGGTGCGCGAAGGCCGCGAACGTGCGCTGGCTGCCGAGCGCGAACGCCTCGCTGCCGAGCGCGCGAGCGAAGACGCGGGCCGCGTCAATGCCGCCAACCAGGCGGCCATTTTGCGGCTCATGAACGAACTGCAAACGGTGGCCGAAGGCGATCTGACGCAGGAAGCCACGGTGACCGAAGACATCACGGGCGCCATCGCCGACTCGGTGAACTACACGGTGGAAGAACTTCGCCTGCTGGTGGGCAACGTGCAGAACACGGCCACGCGTGTGGCGCAGACGACGTCGCAGGTGGAAAGCACCTCGACCGAGCTGCTCGCTGCCTCGACCGAACAGCTGCGCGAGATTCGCGAAACCGGCCAGTCGGTGCTGACGATGGCCGAGCGAATCAACGGCGTGTCCTCGCAAGCGCAAGAGTCGGCCACGGTGGCGCGCCAGTCGCTGGAAGCCGCTTCCTCCGGCCTGCAGGCCGTGCAGAACGCGATCGGCGGCATGAACTCGATCCGCGACCAGATCCAGGAAACCTCCAAGCGCATCAAGCGCCTCGGCGAATCCTCGCAGGAGATTGGTGAAATCACCGAGCTGATCTCGGACATTACCGAACAGACCAACGTGCTGGCGCTCAACGCCGCCATCCAGGCCGCGTCGGCCGGCGAGGCCGGCCGCGGCTTCTCGGTGGTGGCGGAAGAAGTGCAGCGATTGGCCGAACGCTCGGCGGACGCCACGCGTCAGATCTCGGCGCTGGTGAAGGCCATTCAGACCGACACGCAGGATGCGGTCGGCGCCATGGAGCGCTCCACGCAGGGTGTGGTGGAAGGGGCCAAGCTCTCCGACAACGCCGGTACCGCGCTGTCCGAGATCGACCGCGTGTCGCGCCGCCTCGCCGAGCTGATCGAGCAGATCTCGCAGTCCGCGTCCCGCGAGGCCGATTCGGCCAACGTCGTGGCAGCCAACATCCAGCACATTTTCGCCGTGACGGAGCAGACCGGCGAAGGTACGCGCACCACCGCGCAGCAGGTCCGCGAGCTCTCGCACATGGCCGAGGAACTGCGCCAGTCGGTGTCACGTTTCAAGATTGTCTGAACGCCGAGCGCAGAACGTGTCGATTCAAAGCCCTGCCACCGCCCCAGTAGCTGGCAACGCGCCAGCCACCGAAGATCTCGGGCCGCTGGCCTGGGTGCTCGGAGAAATCCAGAAGTCGCTCGACAACGTCAGCAAGACGCTGCGGCGCTTTGCCCGCGAGGCCGGCAGCGCCCCGGAGACCGACACCACGCCGCTGCGCTTGGCGCGGCAGCAGCTGCACCAAGCCGTCGGTGCGCTGCAGATGGTGGGCCATACGGCGCCGGCGCTGGTGCTGGGCGCGATGGAGTTCGCGGTCCAGAGCTTCATCACGGAGCCGGCGCGCTGCACCGAAGCCGCCGTCCACAAGATCGACCGCGCGGGCTTCGCCGCCACCGATTTCCTCAATGCGCTGCTGGCGGGCAAGACCGTGTCCTCGGTCGCGCTGTTCCCCCAGTACCGCGACGTGCTGGAACTGGTCGGCAACGAACGCGTCCACCCGGCCGACCTGTGGAGCATGAGCTGGCGCTGGGTCGAGATCAAGCCGGCGCCGACGCAGACCGCGCTGGTGTACGACCCGGCGGTCCGCTCCAAGCTCGACCGCGAAGTGCTCAAGATCGTCAAGAGCGGCGACGACCATGCCGCGCGGCGCCTTCAGGCCTTGTGCCTGGGCCTGGGGCGCGGCGCCTCGGTGCCGCGCGTCGCCAGTTTCTGGACCCTCGCGGCCGGCTTCTTCGAAGCCCTGGCGCTGTCGCTGATTCCGACCGATGCCCATGTGAAGCGCGCGGCCTCGCGCGTGCTGCTGCAGTACGCCACCCTGGCGCGCGGCGACAACACGGTGTCGGACCGCCTCGGCCAGGACCTGCTGTTCTTCTGCGCGCAAGCCGTGCCCGGCCCGCGCGACGAAGCCGCCACGCTGCGCGCGGTGCGCGTCGCCTGGGGCGTGGCCAACGAGCAGAAGGTCGACTACGCGATCGAACAATTCGGCCGCTTCGACCCGCTGGTACTCGCGCAGGCACGCAAGCGCATCGAGGCCGCCAAGGAAATGTGGTCGGCGCTCTCGGGCGGCGACGTTTCGCGCACGCGGCAGGTGGCCGACACCTTCGCCCAGCTCGGCGAATCGCTGCAGAAGCTGCATCCGCCGAGCCTGCCGATGGTGCAGGCCCTGAACAATGCGGTCGACGCCTCGCTGCGTTCGGGCAAGCCGCCGGCCACCGAGCTGGCGATGGAAGTCGCGACCTCGGTCCTCTATCTCGAAGCCGCCTTCGAAGATCTCGATCCGCACGACCGGCAATTGACGGCCCGCACGGTGCAACTGGCCGGCCGCATCGAACGCGTGCGCGAAGGCGGCCGTTCGGAACCGCTCGAGCCGTGGATGGAGGAGCTCTATCGCCGCGTGAGCGACCGCCAGACCATGGGCACGGTGGTCGGCGAACTGCGCGCCCACCTGAGCGAACTCGAGAAGTCGCTCGACCAGTTCTTCCGCCGCCCGGCCGACAAGAGCGTGCTGCGTACGGTACCGACCCAGCTGCTGCAGATGCGCGGCGTGTTCTCGGTGCTCGGCCTCGACCAGGCCGCGCAGACCGTGCAGCGCATGCGCGAGAACGTCGACCAACTGCTGGCCGAGGAAGCCGCCGCCACCGAAGCCAGCGATTTCGATGCGCTCGGCAACAACCTCGGCGCGCTGGGCTTCCTGATCGACATGCTCGGCTACCAGCCGGCGCTGGCCAAGCGCCTGTTCGTGTTCGACAGCGAAGCCGGCGAGCTCAAGCCGCTGATGGGCCGCCAGGCCAACGACACCGCCGAGCCCGAAGCGACGGCGCCGGTTTCCTTTGCCTCCGCATCGGGACCGGTCTCGGTCACTGACACCGTGCTGAGCGTCGAGGAAGTCGATGCGCAGATCGCGGCCAAGCTCGCCGCGCTGGCCGGCCCGACCCGCAAGGCGCCTTCGCCGATCGAGGAATTCAGCAAGGCCACCGCGAGCTGGACCGCCAAGATCACCGGCCCCGCACCGCTGGAGGCCCTGCCCGACACCGAAGTGACGGAGCTCGAGGAAGACGATCTCCAGAACATCTTCCTCGACGAGGCCCGCGAGGTGTTGCACAACGGCCTGGCTGCCGTGTCGGCGCTCGGCGCGCAGCCGGACGACAACGGCGAGCTGACCGTGCTGCGGCGCGCCTTCCACACCCTCAAGGGCAGCTCGCGCATGGTCGGGCTGATGGATTTCGGCGAGGCTGCCTGGTCCTTCGAGCAGGTGCTCAACACCTGGCTGGCCGACCAGCGTCCGGCTACGCCCGAATTGCTTGCCGGCACCAAGCGCGCACTGACGGACTTCGCCAAGTGGGTCGAAGCCATCGCTGCCAACGAGCCGCACGGCTGGCAATCCGCACCCTTCCGCAGCGTGGCGGAAGCCTTGCGCACGGGTGAGCCGATCGCGCCGCCGGCGCGCGTGGCCGATGCCGAAGCCCTGGTGGCAGCGGCGCGCCACATCGCGGCCGAAGAAACGATGGCCGAGGCCAAGGCTGCGCCCGACGCGCAGCCCGAACCGCTGCCCCTGCCGGAACTGCCCGAGCTCGAACTCGACATGGCGCCGATGGCTTTCGAGGCGCCGAGCGAGGCCGCACCGGAGCCGATGCCTCCTTCCGCCACCGCCTCCGCCGACGACTTCGCCTCGACCGATTTCCTCGATTTCGAAGTCAAGCCGGCCCCTGCGCTGGAAGAGCCCGTGCCGCCGGCCGAGCTCGAAGAAATCGACTTCCTCGAAACCGTGCACGTCTCGATCGAGCCGGCGCTGGCGCTGCCGGCCGAGCCCGTCTTCGAGGCTCCTGCCTCGATCCCGGCCCCCGTGGCGGAACCCGAGCCGACGCCGGAGCCGGCACAGGCGCTGCACGTCGAGCCTGAAGCCATGCCGGAGCCCGAAGCCCCGGCGCTCGCCGAGGAGGCGCTGGAAGAACTGCCGCAAGCGCTGCAAGCAGAACCCGAGGCGGTTGCGGCAAGCGCAGAGCCCGAAGCCGAGCCCGAGCGTCCGGCCGCACCGAGCGCCGACGACCAGGTCAAGGTGATCGGCCCGCTTCGCATCGGCATCGCGCTCTACAACGTCTATCTCAACGAAGCCGACGAATGGTCGCGCCAGCTGGCCATCGAGGTCGGCGAGTGGGCGCTCGAATCGCACGAACGCGTGTCGGACTCGACCATCGGGCTCGCCCATTCGCTCGCCGGCAGTTCCGCGACCGTGGGCTTCCAGGGCCTGTCGGACATGGCGCGCTCGATCGAGGCGGCGCTGCAGCATCTGCACATGCAGGGCCGCGGCACGCCGGCGCAGGGCGCCGTGCTGGTGACGGCGGCCGAAGAGTTGCGGCGCCTGCTGCACCAGTTCGCCGCCGGCTTCCTGCACGAGCCCGCCCAAGAAACCATGCGCGCGCTGCGCGATGTCGCCGCCTCGCCGATGCCGCTCGACATGGGCGAAGCGGCGATCGGGTCCGCAGCCTCGTTGCGCTTCGCCGTGGCCGATGTGGCGCTCGACGATTCCGAGGACGCGATCGACGTCACCGACGTGATCGACGTCGACCTGTTCCCGATCTTCGAGGAAGAGGCGGCCGAACTGCTGCCTCAGCTCGGCACGGCATTGCGCGAGTGGTCGCAGCATCCCGACGATCCGGCGCCCCGCGCCTCCACGCTGCGCACCTTGCACACGCTCAAGGGCAGTGCCCGGCTGGCCGGCGCCATGCGACTGGGCGAACGTGCCCACCGCATGGAATCCGAGATCGAGGCGATCAGCGCCGAGGGTGCGGACCGCCAGGCGATCGAGCACTTGCTGACCCGCTTCGACACGCTGCAGGCCACCTTCGACGGGCTGCGTGCCGCCGACGACGCCATCCAGACCGAGCTGGTGCAGCGGGTGGTCGCTGCCGCTCCGGCAGCGCCCGCCGTATCGGCCGCAGCAGAAGCGCGAGCCGGCACGGCCGAGCCGAAGGCAGGCACGCCCGAGCCGGCACCCGTCGCCGAGGCCGATACAGCGCGCCGCGCGGTGGCGCTGCCCTCGCCGTCCGCGCTCACGCCGCTGCGCAACATCTCGAGCCAGGCAGTGCGCATTCGCACCCACCTGCTCGACCGCCTGGTGGCACAGGCCGGCGAGGTCATCATCACGCGCTCGCGGCTCGAGGCCGAACTGGGCCAGTTGCGCAGCTCGCTGGGCGACCTCACCGGCAACCTGGACCGCCTGCGCCAGCAGCTGCGCGACATCGAGGTCCAGGCCGAAAGCCAGATGCAATCGCGCCTGGCGCAGGCCAAGGACTCGCAGCAGGGCTTCGACCCGCTCGAGTTCGACCGCTTCACGCGCGTGCAGGAACTCACGCGCATGATGGCCGAGTCGGTCAACGACGTGGCGACCGTCCAGCGCACGCTCCAGAAGACCGTGCAGGCGACTGAAGACGACCTCAGCGCGCAGGCGCGCCAGACGCGCGAACTCCAGCGCGGGCTGCTGCGCACGCGCATGGTGGAGTTCGAAGGCATTTCCGAGCGTCTCTATCGCGTGGTGCGGCAGGCCTCCAAGGACACCGGCAAGCAGGTGCGCCTGGACATCGTCGGCGGCTCGATCGAGATGGACCGGGGCGTGCTGGACCGCATGACGCCCGCCTTCGAGCATCTGCTGCGCAACTGCGTCGCGCACGGCATCGAGGACGTGGCGGCGCGCGAGAAGGCCGGCAAGGATGCCAGCGGCCTGATCGTCATCGAACTGCACCACGAGGGCAACGACGTCTCGGTGAGCTTCCGCGACGACGGCGCGGGCCTCAACCACAAGCGCATCGTCGAGCGCGCGCAGTCCCTGGGTCTGATCGCCCAAGGCCAGAAGCTCAGCGAAGACGAGGCCGCCGAACTGATCTTCCAGCCCGGCTTCTCGACAGCCGAGCAGGTGTCGGAGCTGGCCGGCCGTGGTATCGGCATGGACGTGGTGCGCGCGCAGATCGCGGCGCTCGGCGGCCGCATCGAAACCCAGAGCAAGGCGGGCGAGGGCACCAGCTTCAAGCTCGTGCTGCCGCTGACCACCGCCGTGACCCACGTGGTCATGCTGCGCACCGGCGCCACCTCGATCGGCGTGCCGTCCAACCTGGTGGAACTGGTTCAGCGCGCCAGCGGCTCCGAACTCGAAACCGCATACCTCAACCAGCGCTATGCCTTCGCCGGCGAGCAGGTGCCTTTCTTCTGGGCCGGCGCATTGCTGCAGTCCTCGGCGCGCAGCGACCGCGCAATCGGCAAGACCAACACCATCGTCATGGTGCGCAGCGCGCAGCAGCGCGTGGCGCTGCACGTGGACGAAGTGCTGGGCAACCAGGAAGTCGTGGTCAAGAACCTCGGGCCGCAGCTCTCGCGGCTGCCGGGCATGGCTGGCATCTCGGTGCTGGCTTCCGGTGCGGTGGCGATGATCTACAACCCCGTCGCGCTGGCCGCGGTGCATGGCGAGAAAGCGCGCCAGCTTCAGGCCAAGGGCGCAGCGGCGGCGTCGTCGTCGCAGGGCGTGCGCAGCGCAGAACCCGCGCTGCCCCAGCCGGCGCCGCAGATTCCGCTGGTGCTGGTGGTCGACGACTCGATCACGGTGCGGCGCGTCACGCAGCGCTTGCTGCAGCGCGAAGGCTACCGCGTGTCGCTGGCGGCCGACGGCCTGCAGGCGCTCGAACGCCTGCAGCAGGAACGGCCGGCCGTGGTGCTGTCCGACATCGAGATGCCGCGCATGGACGGCTTCGACCTCGCGCGCAACATCCGCGCCGACGAGTCGCTGGCCGGCCTGCCGATCATCATGATCACCTCGCGCATCGCCGAGAAGCACCGCGATCACGCGCGTGCGCTGGGCGTCAACCACTACCTCGGCAAGCCCTACTCCGAAGAAGAGCTGCTGCGGCTGGTGCGCAGCTACACCAGCGCCGAGGTGCCGGTGGCGATGGCGGCTTGAGCCGGATGGGCAGGGCCCTCAGGCGCTGCCCTTTCTCTTGTCGAGCGCCTGGCGCACCACCCCATAGCGCTGCAGCGTCCGCTCCCGCGCTTCGGCGTGGTCGACGATCGGCTTCGGATAGTTCTCGCCCAGCTTCACCCCGGCCGCTTCCAGCTCCAGCGGCTTGGCGGTCCATGGCGCGTGGATCGCCGCGTTGGGCAGCTTCGCGAGCTGCGGCAGGTAGCGGCGGATGAACTTGCCTTCGGGGTCGAAGCGCTCGCTTTGCGCCACGGGATTGAAGATCCGGAAGTAGGGCTGCGCATCGCAGCCGCTGGAGCTCGCCCACTGCCAGCCGCCGTTGTTCGACGACAGCTCGAAGTCGTTGAGGTGCAGCGCGAAGTAGCGCTCGCCGCGCCGCCAGTCCAGCCCGAGGTCCTTGCACAGAAAGCTGGCCGCCACCATGCGCACCCGGTTGTGCATGTAGCCGCTCTGGTTGATTTGCGCCATCGCGGCGTCGACCAGCGGGTAGCCGGTCTGGCCCTGGCACCAGGCGTCGAACAGCAGGTCGGCGTGCTTGCCGTGATGCCACTGGATCTTGTCGTACTCCGGCCTGAAGCTGCGCGACTCGCCGCCCTCGGCCACATGCGGATGGTGGGCCAGGATCTGAAAATAGAAGTCGCGCCAGATCAGCTCGCCGAGCCAGGTCGCGGCGCCCGCGCCGCCCTGCTGCGAGAGCTGGTGCGCCATGCCCGCGAGCTGCCGGATCGAGACCGTGCCGAAGCGCAGGTGGACGCCCAGGTAGCTGGGGCCGCGCACCGCGGGGTAGTCGCGCGCCGTGTCGTAGCGGTCGATGCGCTGGAAGAAGTCGCCCACCAGTGCGGCGGCGCCCTGGCTGCCGGTCGGGATGTCGAGCTCGGCCAGATTGCTGGGCTCGAAGCCGATCTCCGCCAGTGTCGGCACCGGCGCGCTGAATTTCTCCGGCGCGGGCGCGAGCGCATCGGCGTAGCCGCGCACGGGGTAGGGCTTCAGATAGAAGGCATCGACCTTGGCCAGCCAGGCGCGCCTGTAGGGCGTGAATACCGTGTAAGGCTGGCCGGTCTGGGTCAGCAGCTCGTCGCGTTCGAAGACGGCCTGGTCCTTGTGGGTGTGGAAGGCGATGCCGGCATTGGCGAGCGCGCCGAAAACCTTGGCGTCGCGCGCGAGGGCGTCGGGCTCGTCGTCGCGGTTCGCGAACACGGCCTGCACATCCAGCGCGCGCGCCAGCGGCGCGATTTCGTCCTCGGCCACCGCGTGGCGCACGATCAGCCCGCCGCCCAGCGCGCGCAGCTCGGCATCGAGCTCGACCAGCGATTCGCGGATGAATTCCACGCGCCGGTCCACGCGCGGCAGCGCATCGAGGATCGCGCGGTCGAAGACAAACACGCAGACCACTTGCCGGCAATTGCGCAGCGCGTGGTAGAGCGCCGCGTTGTCGTCCACCCGGAGGTCGCGGCGGAACCACATCAGGCCCTTGGGATAGCTTTTGTCGACGGCCAGTAAAATCGGCGGCATGGCCTCCGATTCTGCCCCGATGAACCTCACGCATCACTTCCTGATTGCGATGCCGGGGCTGGAAGACAAGGCCTTCAGCCGCAGCGTGGTCTACCTCTGCGAACACAGCGAGCGCGGCGCGCTCGGCCTGGTGATCAACAAGCCCAGCGACATCAATCTCAAGGTGCTGTTCGAGAAGATCGAGCTCCACCTCTCGCGCCCCGAGCTCGGCAGCGCGCCCGTGTTCCAGGGCGGCCCGGTGCAGACCGAGCGCGGCTTCGTGCTGCATGAGCCGGTGTTCTCCGATGCCGAGAGGCCCAACGAATCCGTCTACGCCTCGACCATGACCATTCCCGGCGGGCTGGAGATGACCACTTCCAAGGACGTGCTGGAGGCCCTGGCCACCGGCGCCGGCCCGCGCAAGGTGCTGGTCTCGCTCGGCTACGCGGCCTGGGGCGAGGGCCAGCTCGAATCCGAACTGGCCGAGAACAGCTGGCTCACGGTGGTTGCCGACCCGGCGGTGATCTTCGACACGCCGATCGAGCAGCGCTACGACCGGGCCCTGTCGCTGCTGGGCCTCGAGGCCTGGACGCTGTCGCCCGACGCGGGGCATGCGTGAGGGTTTTGGCGATGCCTGACAGCGCTGCCCCTCCTGCTTCCGTTCCCTCCCATTTCCAAAGCTTCCTGGCCTTCGACTTCGGGCAGAAGCGCACCGGTGTTGCGAGCGGCAGCCGGCTGTTGAAGAGCGCCACGCCGCAAGCCACCATCAAGGCCGAGGGCGACGCACGCTTTGCCCAGGTCGAAGCCCGCATCCGCGAGTGGCAGCCCGACGCTCTGGTAGTCGGCGTTCCCTACCACCCCGACGGCGCGCCGCACGACAACACCCGGGCCGCCCAGCGCTTCGCCCGCCAGCTGAGAGGCCGCTTCGGGCTGCCCGTCTACGAGGTCGACGAGCGCTACAGCACAACCGAGGCGCTGGCCTCGGGTGCGCGCGATGCCGATGCCGCGTCGGCCTGCATCATTCTTGAACAGTTCCTGAGGAGCCTTCCGTGAACTCCATTCCCGACGCCGAAGCGCTCTACCTCGAGCTGCTGCGCGGCGTGAAATCCCTGATGCGGCCCGACACCCGCCCGGTCGGCATCACCTCCGGCGGTGCCTGGCTGGTCGAGCGGCTGCAGAAGGACTTGGGGCTGCCGGGCGCGCCCGGCACCATCTCCTCGGCCATGCACCGCGACGACTTCGCGCGCCGGGGCCTGGCCGCGAGCGCGCAGACCCATCTGCCCTTCGACGTCAATGGAGCCGACGTGCTGCTGCTCGACGACGTGCTCTACACCGGCCGCACCCTGCGCGCGGTGCTCAACGAGCTGTTCGACTTCGGCCGGCCAGCCTGCGTGCGGCTGGCGGTGCTGGTCGACCGCGGCGGGCGCGAGCTGCCGGTGGCGGCCGACTTCGCCGCGGCCAAGCTCGAGCTACCCGCCGAGCAATCGCTCGCCCTCGCGCATGACGACAAAGGCGTATTCAGCTTCAAAGTGGAAAAAGCCTGATGCTCTATAAACGCAACCCCCAACTCAACAAGAACGGTGAGCTGATCCACCTGCTCTCGATCGAGGGTCTGCCGAAGGACATCGTCACCCACATCCTCGACACCGCCGCCAACTTCACCAGCGTGAGCGACCGCGAGGTGAAGAAGGTGCCGCTACTGCGCGGCAAGAGCGTGTTCAACCTCTTCTTCGAGAACTCGACCCGCACCCGCACTACCTTCGAGATCGCGGCCAAGCGGCTGTCGGCCGACGTCATCAACCTCGACATCGCGCGCTCGTCGGCGACCAAGGGCGAATCGCTGCTCGACACCATCGCCAACCTGAGCGCGATGGCGGCCGACCTGTTCGTGGTGCGCCACAGCGAATCGGGTGCGCCCTACCTGATCGCGCAACATGTCGCCCCGCACGTGCACGTGGTGAATGCCGGCGACGGCCGCCACGCGCACCCGACGCAGGGGCTGCTCGACATGTACACGATCCGCCACTACAAGAAGGACTTTTCCAACCTCACGGTGGCGATCGTCGGTGACGTGCTGCACTCGCGGGTGGCGCGCTCCGACATCCACGGCCTCACCACGCTGGGCTGCGCCGAGGTGCGCGTGGTCGGCCCCAAGACGCTGGTGCCGGGCGACATGGCGCAGATGGGCGTGCGCGTGTGCCACACGCTCGAGGAAGGCATCAAGGACTGCGACGTGATCATCATGCTGCGGCTGCAGAACGAGCGCATGAGCGGCGCGCTGCTGCCTTCGTCGCAGGAATTCTTCAAGACCTACGGCCTCACGCCCGAGAAGCTGCAGCTCGCCAAGCCCGATGCGATCGTGATGCATCCGGGGCCGATCAACCGCGGCGTCGAGATCGACTCGGCCGTGGTCGACGGCCGGCAGAGCGTGATCCTGCCGCAGGTCACATTCGGCATCGCGGTGCGCATGGCCGTGATGAGCATCGTCGCCGGAAACGAAGCATGAAAATCCTGATCACCAATGGGCGCGTCATCGATCCTGCGTCGGGCATCGACCGCCAGGCCGACGTGGCCATCGCCGACGGCAAGGTGCTCGCCATCGGCAGCACACCCGCCGACTTCCGCGCCGACCGCACGCTCGATGCCCAGGGCTGCCTCGTCGTGCCCGGCCTGGTCGACCTGGCCGCGCGGCTGCGCGAACCCGGCTACGAGCACGAAGGCATGCTCGAAAGCGAGATGGCCGCGGCGGTGGCCGGCGGCGTCACCAGCCTGGTCTGCCCGCCCGACACCGACCCCGTGCTCGACGAGCCCGGCCTGGTCGAGATGCTCAAGTTCCGCGCCGAGAAGATGCAGAGCGCGCGCCTGTTCCCGCTCGGCGCGCTCACGCGCGGCCTCGCCGGTGAAGTGCTCACCGAAATGGCCGAGCTCACCGAGGCCGGTTGCATCGGCTTCGGCCAGGCCGACATCCCGCTGGGCAACACGCAGGTGCTGCAGCGCGCGTTGCTCTACGCCAGCACCTTCGGCTACACCGTGTGGCTGCGCCCGCAGGACCGCGACCTGGGCAAGGGCGTGGCCGCCAGCGGCCCGCTCGCCACGCGGCTCGGCTTGGCCGGCGTGCCGGTCGCGGCCGAAACGATCGCGATCTTCACTATCGTCGAACTCATGCGCAGCACCGGCGCGCGCGTGCACCTGTGCCGCCTGTCGAGCGCGGCCGGCGTGGCCCTGGTGCGCGCCGCCAAGGCCGAAGGCCTGCCGCTCAGCTGCGACGTCAGCATCAACTCGCTGCACCTGGCCGACACCGACATCGGCTACTTCGACAGCCGCGCGCGGCTCAACCCGCCGCTGCGCCAGCAGCGCGACCGCGATGCACTTTCCGCCGGGCTGGCCGACGGCACCATCGACGCGCTGGTGTCCGATCACACGCCGGTGGAGGCCGATGCCAAGACCTTGCCTTTCGCCGAAAGCGAGCCGGGCGCGACGGGGCTCGAACTGCTGCTGCCGCTGGCCTTGCAATGGGGCGAGCAGAGCGGCGCCGGACTGGCGCGCGCGATCGAGGTCGTGAGCGCGGCGCCGGCAAAGCTGATCGGCGTCGAGGAAGCGGGCCGGCTGTCGCCGGGCCTGGCCGCCGACCTCTGCGTCGTCGATCCCGCGCTCGAATGGCAGGTACGGCCCGAGGCGCTGCGCAGCCAGGGCAAGCACACGCCCTTCGGCGGCTACGCGCTGCGCGGGCAGGCGCGCTTCACGCTGGTGGGCGGACGGCTGGTCCACGGCTGACCGGGGGAACACCGCGCGATGCAGGCCCTGTCCGCCTTCTTGAAGCTGGTGCGCGCCCTGGCTCACGCGCATGTCGGCTGGTGGACCATCCGCAGCCAATTCCACAAGCTCTCGCCCGCGGAGCGCGAGCAGCGCGTGCAGCAGTGGGCCGAGCGCATGCTGACCCTGATGGGCATCCGCCTCGTGGTGCAGGGCACGCCGCCGACCCACGGGCCGGTGCTGATGGTGAGCAACCACCTCTCGTGGCTCGACATCCTCGCCATCCACGCGGCGCGCCACGTGCGTTTCGTCTCCAAGGCGAACGTGCAGTACTGGCCGCTGATCGGCACGCTGTCGAACGGTGCCGGCTCTCTGTATATCGAGCGCGAACGCCGCCGCGATGCGCTGCGCGTGGTGCACCACATGACCGAGGCGCTGAAGAACGGCGACCTGATCGCGGTGTTCCCCGAGGGCACTACCAGCGACGGCAGCAGCGTGCTGCCCTTCCACGCTAACCTGCTGCAGGCCGCCATCTCCTCGGGCGCGCCGGTGCAGCCCATCGCGCTGCGTTTTGCCGATGCCGCCACCGGCGAAACCAGCCAGGCGCCGCGCTACATCGACGACGACAACCTGGCCAGCTCGCTGTGGCAGGTGCTGAAGGCGCCGCCGCTGCTGGCGATCGTGCGCTTCGGCGAGCCCCAGCCTGCCTGGGGCCGCGATCGCCGCGCCTGGGCGCTTTCGCTGCATGCCGACGTGCAGGCGCTGCGCCGCCAGACGCACTGAGCAGCCAGCAAAAAAACAGCGCCCCGTTGGGCGCTGTGCAACGGCGCCGTAGCGCCGGGAGGAGGAACTGAATGTGCAAGCAGGTTAGCCGTCGCTCCCCTCCCGCCCTGCCGGAGAAGGCAATGCGCGCACGTGGGCGTTGGCCTACAGGGCGCTACATCACCGTGGCGTGCGGATGCAGCGGATGGGCCAGCGTGTCGGCGATCAGGCGCAGCGCGTGGTCGCACGCCTCCCGCGACATCGGCCCGCCGAGGCAGATGCGCACCGCCTCCGGCGGGGTGCCGTCGGTGGAGAAGGCTGCGCTGGCGACCACGCCGACGTTCTGCGTGCGCAGGTAGGAAGCGAACTCGACCGGGCTCCAGGCGGAGGAAAGCGGCAGCCACAGATGGAAGCCCTCGCTCTGCGCGGCGATGCCGTGCGCGCCCAGGTGCCGGCTGGCCAGGGCCTGCCGGACGGTGGACTCGGCGCGGATGGCCTGCAGCATGGCGTCGGCCGTGCCGTCTTCCACCCACAGCGTGGTCAGCGCGTTCGTGATGGGCGATGACATCACGGTGGTCGCGCGCATCGCGCCGGCCAGCCGCTGCGACTGCCGCGCGCCGGGGGAGCGCACGTAGGCGCTGCGCAGGCCCGCGCCCAGGGTCTTCGAGAAGCCGGTGATGTAGTAGGTCAGTTCCGGCGCCAGGGTGGCGATGGCGGGCGGCACCTGCCGCGGCAGCATCGCGTAGGCGTCGTCCTCGATGATCGGAATGGCGTAGCGCAGCGCGATGTCGGCCAGCGCCTCGCGGCGTGCGCGCGACATGGTGGCCGTGGTCGGGTTGTTGAGCGTGGGGTTGCAGTACAGCGCCTTCGGTCGCAGCGTCTTGCAGGCATGCTCGAAGGACTCGCCCATCGGCCCCTCCTCGTCGAGCGGCAGGGCATGCAGCTGGATGCCGAGCTGGGTCGCGATCGCCTTCACGCCGGGGTAGGTCAGCGCTTCCACGCAGATCAGCTCGCCCGGTCGCGCGAGCTGCGAGAACAGCGCGGTGAGCACGCTGTGGATGCCGGGGCACACGAGGATCTGGTCCAGCCGGCAATCGGGAACGCGGGGCCGGATCCACTGCATGCCGGCTTCGCGGTCGCGCGCCGTGCCGCCGAAGTCCTGATAGCGCAGCAGTTCGTACATGCCGGCTTCGGCCATGACGCGGCCGGCGCTCTCGCTCATTCGTTCCAACAGCGCCGCATCCTGCGGCTCGGGCGGCAGGTTCATCGTCATTTCGGCGCCGCCACCGCCGCGCAGTGGAAGGCTCGGGCTGCCGCCGCGGATGAAGGTGCCGGTGCCCGAGCGCGAATCGATCAGCCCGCGCTTGCGCGCCTCTGCATAGCCGCGTGCAACGGTCGTGTAGTTGAGATGCAGATCGGCCGCCAGGTCGCGCAGCGTGGGCAGCTTGTCGCGCGCGATCAGGCGGCCGGTGCGGATGTCGTCGGCGATCAGGTCGGCCAGCAGCAGGTAGGCCGGCTTGTTGCTGCTCTCCAGGCGCTTTTGCCATTGCTGGGTGGTCTTGCTCATGGGGTGGTTGATCGCATGGGTTGATTGCATGGGCGCAGCACATTCGACGCATGAAGCGTGCCGGGCTTCTCTGGCCCGGATGCATTGATCGCGTGCATGCAGGTCCATTGATCGGGTGCATTGATTGCATGGCGGGTGCCTCAATCGAGTGCAAAAGCGGCCACCTGAAACTCGTTCGGCGGCCCTTTGGCGGGCCTAGGAATTTTTTTGCCGGGCCCCAGGCCGCACCGCTTCTCGTTGATCGCGACTTGATCGCAAACAGGCCGCCGGCCAGTGGCACAGAGCGTGCGAAATCGAAGGGCGCGCAACCCACCGATCAACGTCTTTTCCTCTACCGGAGTACCTCATGCCCAAAGTCCTCAAACCCGCGAACGCCGCCGGCGAACACCTCGTCGACTACGAAGAAAAAGTCTTCGAAGACGTGAAGGCAGAAGCGGGCGAGAAAGCGCTCGTCACCTTCCACACGGTCGCCTTCGAAGGCTCGATCGGCTTCGTCAACCTGCTGCAGGCCACGCGCCTCAA
This sequence comes from Variovorax sp. LjRoot175, assembly GCF_964253805.1. NCBI lineage: Bacteria > Pseudomonadati > Pseudomonadota > Betaproteobacteria > Burkholderiales > Comamonadaceae > Variovorax > Variovorax sp. LjRoot175. Next base: position 1,051,113 of record NZ_CAXURY020000001.1, read on the forward strand.
GCGCAAGGGCTTCGAGACTTCCATCCTGCTGTACGGCCCCGGCGTCACGCTGGGCGTGCAGCGCGGCTTTCCGACGCTCGGCGACGAAGCTTTTCCGGGCCACCAGAACTTCAACAAGCAGATCACCAAGTTCATGGAAGAGGGCGGCAAGGTCTACGCCTGCCGCTTCGCGCTGCAGGCGCTGTACGGCCATGGCGAAGGCGCGCTGATCCCGGGCATCACGCCGATCAATCCGCTCGACGTGCTCGACATCATCCTGCTGCATCGCAAGGCCAACGCCTTTATTTTGGACACCTGGACGCTGTGAACCGGGGCGCTGCCATGTCGACACCACGCATCGTCCGGGCCGCTGCGATTCAGATCGCGCCCGATTTCGAGAACCCCGACGGCACAGTCAACAAGGTCTGCGAGGCCATCGACGAAGCCGCGGCCAAAGGCGCGCAGCTCGCGGTCTTCCCCGAGACCTTCGTGCCCTACTACCCGTACTTCTCCTTCGTGCAGCCGCCGGTACAGCAGGGCCCGGCCCATCTGCGGCTGATGGAGCGGGCGGTCGTGGTGCCGGGCCCGGTGACGGACGCGGTGGCCGAACGGGCCAGGGCGCGCGGCGTGGTCGTGGTGCTGGGCGTGAACGAGCGCGACCACGGCAGCCTCTACAACACGCAGCTCGTCTTCGACGCCGACGGCCGCCTTGCGCTCAAGCGCCGCAAGATCACGCCGACGTACCACGAACGCATGATCTGGGGCCAGGGCGACGGCGCCGGGCTCAAGGTGGTCGACACGCGGGTCGGCCGCGTCGGCGCGCTGGCCTGCTGGGAGCACTACAACCCGCTGGCGCGCTACAGCCTGATGGCGCAGCACGAAGAGATCCACTGCGCGCAGTTCCCCGGCTCGCTGGTCGGGCCGATCTTCGCGGAGCAGATGGAGGTCACGATCCGCCATCACGCCCTGGAGTCGGGCTGCTTCGTGGTCAATGCCACGGGCTGGTTGGCCGACGAACAGATCCGCGCCGTCACGCCCGACGAAGGCCTGCAGAAGGCGCTGCGCGGCGGCTGCCACACGGCCATTGTCTCGCCCGAAGGCAAGCACCTGGCGCCGCCGCTCACCGAGGGCGAGGGCATGGTGATCGCCGACCTCGACATGGCCTTGATTGCCAAGCGCAAGCGAATGATGGATTCGGTCGGCCACTACGCGCGGCCCGAGCTCCTTAGCCTGGCGCTGAACGACCGCCCCGCCACGACCACGCAGCCCATGCACGGCACGCCCGCATCGGGCACTTCATCCAACGACACCGGGAGCACCCGCCATGACCACGAGCGAAACCCCATCGAGCCGGCAACTGATGACCGAGCTGCAGTCCTTCGGCTTGCGGCTGGCTGATCCGGGCGCCGGCGCGGCCAGCCGCCGCGGCGGCGCGGGGCCGTCGGACCACAAGGCCATCACAGTCGACGGCCACACGATCATGGTGCCGGTCCACACCTCGAGCGCGTGGAACTCGCCGTTCACGGCGCAGGCGCCGGATGCGGAAGGCCGCAGCACCCTCACGCGCGGTAGCATCCCGATCGCGCGCATCAGCTTTCCGAAGCAGCCGCGCTTCTATGCCATGCAGACCTTCGACGGCGTGCCGTACTCGCACATCGCGACGCTGCACGGCTCGGACGTGCTGGCCACCACCGTGCTGCAGACCTGCATCCGCTACGAGAGCCGGAAGAAGAGCTGCAAGTTCTGTGCGATCGGCCAGTCGCTCGCGGCGGGACGGACCATCGCGCGCAAGACGCCCGAACAGCTGGCCGAGGTCGCGCGCGCCGCGGTGCTGCTCGATGGCGTCAAGCACATGGTGCTGACCACCGGAACGCCGAACGCCACCGACCGCGGCGCGCAGATCCTCTGCGAGAGCGCCTTCGCGATCAAGGCGGCGGTGGACATTCCGATCCAGGGCCAGTGCGAGCCGCCCGACGACGACCAGTGGTTCCATCGCATGAAGGCCGCGGGCATCGACTCGCTGGGCATGCACCTCGAAGTGGTGACGCCCGAAGTGCGCGAGCGCGTGATGCCTGGCAAGGCCAGCGTGCCGGTCGCGCGCTACATGAGCGCCTTCGAGGCGGCGGTCGGCGTGTTCGGCCGGGGGCAGGTCAGCACCTACATCCTGGCCGGGCTGGGCGACACGCGCGAAGCGATCCTGGAGATCTGCGACCGCCTGCTGGTGCTCGGCGTCTATCCCTTCGTGGTGCCCTTCGTGCCGATCAGCGGGACGCCGCTGGAAGACCATCCTGCGCCCTCGCCGGAGTTCATGAAATCGATCCTGCAACCGCTCGGCCGCAGCTTGGGCGAAGCCAATCTCCGGTCCAGCGACATCAAGGCCGGCTGCGGCAAGTGCGGCGCCTGCTCGTCGCTGTCGGTCTACGAAAGCTGAACATGCCCTGCATCCTCGATGACGTCGTCGAACCGGCCTTGCAGTACGCGCCGGTCGAGTTCCTCGTGCGCGAGGCCGCGCAGGCCTGGGAGCGCGACGAGGCGCATGCCTTGCGCCGCGCCGTCTTCTGCATCGAGCAAGGCATCTTCGCCGGCGACGACCGCGATGCGATCGATGCGCAGGCCCAGCTGCTGGTGGCCATGTCCTGCCTCGGCGGCATGCCCGACCAGGTGGTGGGCACGGTGCGCATCCACGAAGCGGCGCCGGGCCTCTGGTGGGGCTCGCGGCTGGCGGTGCATCCCTCGTTCCGCAGCCAGGGGCACCTGGGCGCGACGCTGATCCGGCTGGCCGTGTCGCGCGCGCATGCGCAGGGCTGCGAGACTTTTCTTGCGCATGTGCAGTCGCAGAACGTGGCGCTCTTCCACAAGCTGCACTGGCGCTCGCTCGGCGAACTGGCCATCCACGGACGGCCGCACACCGAGATGCAGGCGGAGCTGGACTTCTATCCGCCTTGCCACGATGCCGTGAGCGGTTTCGTGTCGCGTCGCAAGGGCACCGCATGACAAGCCTGGCCGAGATCGTTGCCGAGCTGCGCGCGAGCCGCGGCTTCGCGCACAAGCGCGATATCTCCGATATCGTGTCGGCGCTCGGCCAGGCGCTGCCGGGCGGCGCTGCCGACCTGTCGCAGGTGGTGCCGCTGGGCGACGACTGCGCGGCCATTCCCGACGGCCAGGGCGGCTATCTGCTCTTCGCCATCGAAGGCCTGGTCGAGGACTTCATCGAACGCATGCCCTGGTTCGCGGGCTACTGCGCGGTGATGGTCAACGTGAGCGACATCTACGCGATGGGCGGCCGGCCGACGGCTGTCGTCGATGCGCTCTGGAGCGCCGGCATGGACCCGGCGGACCAGATGCTCAAGGGCATGGCCGAGGCCTCGGCGAAATACGCGGTGCCGATCGTCGGCGGCCACAGCAACAATCGCAGCACGCGCCCGCAATTGGCGGTGGCGATCCTGGGCCGCGCGCGGAAGCTGCTGACCAGCTTCTCCGCGCGCCCCGGCGACCAGCTCGTGATGGCCGTCGATCTGCGCGGCGCCTACGAGGAGCCCTTCCCCTACTGGAACGCATCGACCCGCGCCCCGGCCGCGCGGCTGCGCGGCGATCTGGAGCTGCTGCCGCAGCTGGCGGAAGCGGGCCTTTGCGATGCCGCCAAGGACATCAGCATGGCCGGTGCCGTGGGCACGGCGCTGATGCTGCTCGAATGCTCGCAGGCCGGCGCAGTGATCGACCTGGACGCTATGCCGCGTCCCGCCGGCGTGCCCCTGCTGCGCTGGCTGAGCTCCTTCCCCAGCTACGGCTTCATCCTCAGCGTGCGCCCCGAGAAGCTTGCCGGCGTGCTGGCCCGCTTTGCCGCGCGCGACCTCGCCTGTGCCGTGGTGGGCGACGTCAACGACACGCGCACGCTGGTGCTCAAGCAGGGCGCCGAGCGCGAACTGTTCTGGGACCTGAACCGCGACGCCTTCATCTGCGAGGCTGCCGATGCGCAGGTGCTCCATGCGTGACGAAGGCCGCACGCAGGCGCCGCTGAAGATCGGCCTGCTCACGCATTCGGTCAACCCGCGCGGCGGCGTGGTGCACACGATCGAGCTCGCCCATGCCCTGCACGATGCCGGCCACCAGGTCACGGTGATGGCGCCGGCCGCACCGGGCCAGAACTTCTTCCGGCCCGTGCGTTGCGCCACCGAACTGGTGCCGGTCGCCGGCGCGTCGCGCAACATGGTGGAGATGGTCGGCCAGCGCATCGAGGCCTATGTCTCGCACCTCTCGGCCTTGCTGCAGCACACCCGCTTCGACGTGCTGCACTGCCACGACGGCATCGGCGGCAACGCGCTGGCCACCCTGCGCGAACGCGGACTGATCGACGGCTTCGTGCGCACCGTCCACCATCTCGACGATTTCGCTGACGCGCAGCTGATGCGCTGGCAGCAGCGCTCGGTCACCGAAGCCAGCCAGGTGTTCTGCCTGAGCCGCCAGTGGCACGAGGTGCTGGCGAAGCAGCACGGCATCGACGCATCGGAGGTATGGAACGGCATCGACACCCGGCGCTTCACGCCCGTGCCCGAAGCGGGCGATGCAGCGCTGGCGCGCAGGCTCGGCATTCGCACGGATGCGCCGGTGCTGCTCGCCGTGGGCGGCGTCGAGAAACGCAAGAACACGCTGCGCCTGCTGCAGGCCTTCATCCGGCTGCGCGCCACGCGGCCCGATCTCCAGCTCGTGGTGGCCGGCGGCGCGAGCCTGCTGGACCACGCGAAGTACGCGCACGACTTCGCCGCGCTGGTGCGGGCCGCCGAGCTGCCGACCGGCCCTCTTCAGCCGCTCCTGATCACCGGCCCGCTGGCCGATGCCGAGATGCCCGGCCTCTACCGGCTGGCCGACGCGGTGGCGATGCCCTCGGTGCGCGAAGGCTTCGGCCTGGTCGTGCTCGAGGCGCTGGCCAGCGGCGTGCCGGTCGTGGTCTCGCGCATCGCGCCCTTCACCGAGTATCTGGACGCGGAGGACTGCAGCTGGGCCGATCCCCTCGACCCGGAATCCATCGCCCGCGCGATCGCGGCCGCATTGGACAGTGCATCACCCGATCGGATTGCCCGGTCCTCGGAACGTCTTGCCCGCCGTTTCAGTTGGGCCACGAGCGCCGAGCGCCATGTCGCGCTCTACCGACGCCGTTGAAGGGAGAAACACCATGCCCGTCATGCATTTCAACGTGCGCTGGCCCGACCAGAGCGAGACGCGCTGCTATTCGCCTTCGCTCGTGGTGCAGGACTACCTGATCCCCGGCCAGCGCTACGCGCTCGGCGATTTCGTGGCCCGCGTGCGCGAGGCGCTGGTCATCGCTTCCGAGCGGGTGCGCGCCAAGTACGGCTTCGCCTGTTCGCAGGCGATGGACCAGCTGGCCGAGATCGAGGCCATCGCCCTGCGCTTCGGCGGCGAGCCCGATGCGCAGGTCACCGTGATCGCCTTCGATTGACCTCTCTTCGCCTCCTTTTCGAGATGCCCCACATGCCCACCACTTCAAGCACCCACTACAGCATCATCATCGTCGGCGGCGGCCAGGCCGGCCTCGCGATGAGTCACTGCCTGCAGCAGCGCGCCATCGACCACCTGGTGATCGAGAAGCGCAGCCTGGTCCACACCTGGCGCACGCAGCGCTGGGATTCCTTCTGCCTGGTCACGCCCAACTGGCAGTGCAATCTGCCCGGCTGGTCCTACACCGGCAGCGATCCGCACGGCTTCATGGTCAAGGACGAGCTCAATGCCTGGCTGGCCGGCTTCGTCGAGCAGGTGCAGGCGCCCGCGCTCGAAGGCGTGAGCGTCAACAAGGTCTCGCGCGCCGGCGAGGCGGATCGCTTCACGGTCGAGACCAGCGCCGGCCGCTTCACCGCCGACCAGGTGGTGGTGGCCTCCGGCGGGTACCACAAGCCGGTGGTGCCGCGCATGGCCGAGCGCCTGCCCTCGTCGGTGGTGCAGTACCACTCGGCGCAGTACCGCAATCCGGCGCAGCTGCCCGAGGGCGCGGTGCTGGTGGTGGGTTGCGGGCAGTCGGGCGCGCAGATCGCCGAAGACCTGCACCTCGCCGGCCGCAAGGTGTTCCTGGCCACCGGCAATGCGCCGCGCTGCGCGCGCTTCTACCGCGGCAAGGACGTGGTCGACTGGCTGGCCGACATGAACTACTACGACATGCCGGTCACCGAGCATCCGCTGCGCGAAGGCGTGCGCGACAACACCAACCACTACGTGACCGGCCGCGACGGCGGGCGTGACATCGACCTGCGCCGCTTCGCGCTGGAGGGCATGGAGCTCTACGGCCTGTTGACCGGGCTCGACGGCGACCTGCTGCAGTTCCAGCCCAACCTGCGCGAGCACCTGGATCATGCGGACCAGGTCTTCAACAGCATCAATGCGTCGATCGACAAGTTCATCGCCGGCAACGGCATCGATGCGCCGCCGGGCGTTCCTTACGTGCCGGTGTGGGAGCCCGCCGAGGAACGGGCCACGCTGAGCCTGCGCGCGTCGGGCATCACGAGCGTGCTGTGGTGCATCGGCTTCCTGCCCGACTTCGCCTGGGTCGATGCGCCGGTGTTCAACGGGCGCGGCGAGCCGATGCACCTGCGCGGCGTGACGCAGCAGGCCGGGCTCTATTTCCTCGGACTGCCGTGGCTGCACACCTGGGGCTCGGGTCGTTTCTCCGGCGTGGCGCGCGATGCACTCTACCTGGCCGAGCAGATCGAAGCCCTGCAGCGCGGGCGCGCGAGCGCGCCGCTCGCGGCCGAAGCGCTCGCCTGAAGCGAAGAAGGCTCAGGCCAGCGCGGCCGGCCGGGGCAGCAGCCCGAGGAAGTGATCGAGCATCTGGAAGTGGTCGTCCAGGAACTGCTCTTCGCGCGCGCACAGTTCGCCGATCGGCACCCACTCGACGGCCTCGGCGTCGTCGTCCGCGCGCACCGCCGGCAGCTCGCGATCGCCCAGATCGAAGAAATGCCCGTGGGTGATGGTGCGGCCGCGCTGGCTGCGATCGGGGCGGTCGAAGACCTCGGTGCTGGCCAGGCAGGCGAGCAGCGTGGCGGCCGGAAGATCGAGGTGCGTTTCTTCCTCGAGTTCGCGCAGCGCGGACTGCAGCGTGGTCTCGCGCTGTTCGAGAAAGCCGCCCGGCACCGCGGCCAGGCCCTTGCCCGGCGCATGGCCGCGGCGGATCAGCAGCGCGTGGTCGCGGCATTTCACGACGCAATCGACCGTGACCAGCACCACCGGGTAAGGCGATGCGGCCCATGACTCGTCGTGCTGTCGGAGGATCTCCCACTCCTGCGCAAGCTGGCCGAACAGCGGCGCGGCCATCCATGCGCGCAGGAAGGCGAGAGTGCTCGCCGGCACGGCGCGGGCCAGCGTTTGCGGCGCGTCCTTCGCGTTGCCGAAGATCGCGGCGCGCACCGCGTTCGCACTCGCGGTGTGAACGCGCTCCACCGCTTGCAGCGTCCAGCCTTCGAAGCCGTGGAGGTAGTCGCGCGTGGCGTCCTTGACGTGGCCGATCAGCACGGTCGACGAGGGCAGGGATGCACCTTGCGCGGAGAGCGCCGCATCGATCTCCTGCCGCACCTCGGCGAACCAGCGCTCGTCGTCGAAGTGGTCACGCATCGGCACGAAGAGCACGCGCTCGCGGTCGGCCCCCGGCAGTGCAAGGCGGATCATCTCCGCGCGCTCCTGCCAGCTGAAGGGGTTCTTCGGCGAACGCGCCTGGAAGGCGGAGCCGATCACCACCGCCACGCGTGGTGCCGCTTCGAGCGCCTTCTTCAGCAGGGCCTGGTGGGCGTTGTGGAAGGGCTGGAAGCGGCCGATGAGGACGGCGAGGTCGTGTGCTGCGGGGGGGGCGGTCATGGGCGAATTCTGGCAGCCGTTGCTGTCGCCTCCGCGGTGCCCCGGTGCATTGCAGCCATGTGCGTCATGACAAAGCGCCTATGGAGCCATGAATACTTAAGGCGTACTCTCAGATGCAATAGCCAGCGCGCCCTTGTCGGATGAGGCGATACGGCCGAACTGGGGTTGGAAAGGACAAAGCGACATGGGGTCACCAGCAGAGATGTGCAAGAGACTTCAACGGTTGTTTGCCTGGATGTTCCTGCTGGCGACGATCTCGCTGTCCAGCTTGGTCGGGGTTGAGATTGTCTTTCCACCTCCGCCCATAGCCCCTCCGCCAGAGCGTTCACTCTTGGATCTCCTCGAGTTCGATCTGCCCGACCCGCAGCTGCTGGCTGTCGTTGTGGCGCTGGTCTTGGAAGTTGCGTCATTCGCCGGCCTGACGATCACGACGCTGCTGGATTGGCTGGACATTCGCCACCACCGCTCTGCCTAGTCGGCAAGTGCCCCTCGACAGGCTTCGGGCCGGTTAGAGACCCGCTCGGATTCTCTTAGCCGATGACGGAATCGGTTCATTCGCCTCGCGGTCAATGTCACTGCACAGCGCCTCGTCAAGGACGGGCTCCTCCCCGTGGAGCAGTCGTGTTCGGGCCGCAAGCACTACAGCCTTGTGCACGGCCTCCGGCAAGGTGCGTCCGTTCAGATAGTCGGCGATCAAGGCTTCGGCGGCTGCAAAGAAAAGGGACATGGCATATCTCCCCCGGCCCCTGTGGGCGCAGCACTGAGTAGACCTCAGCGGCGAGCGCCTGGCCGATCCGGCGTGCCAGTTTCCCCCGGCCGTCAGGACCGCTCAAGGCCGTCCTGAAGCTTGGTGAAGGCGCCCCACAGCCTCTTACAGACGAGGGTCGCTACTCAAGAAAGCTGGCCCGTATCTGGTCCCCTGCGGTCCCATCTTCGGTGCCATAGCCATCGCCGAGCGCAGCGCACTCGGTGACTACACATTCAGCAAAGGTCCGCACAGCGGGCGGGACCGGTTCACCAGCCTTCAGGAGGCCAGCCATCACAGCCAGCTCTTCGAAAACCTCGGCGGGGTCTCGATTTGGTTCCATGATCGAATATTAGGTCGCAGCCGCGATGGCTTCCACAGGTGAATGACCTTAAAAAGGAAGTTCACGTGCTCCCCAGTGGCTCGACGCGCCCTTGGAGAATTGGTAGGCGGCTTCCTAAGCCCGGCTTAAGTTTGCCGCCCTACGCTTGGAACTGACAGTCAGTCGGCGCTGGTAGAGGTTGCTTCGGCGCCCGCCCTTGACGGGCGGTTCCTCGATGCCGGCGGCTGTCGCGAATTCCAACGCGCGGGCATAAAAAGTCGGCCACCCGAATGCGCACGCTTCGTAGGCTTGCGTGGCCCCGAACTGCGAGGGCATCAGACCAAGCGACTCAGCTTCACTTGCACGCGGGGCGTCGCCCCGCGCTTGTCCCGGCCGTCAAACGATATCAATCAAATCAACAACTTACTGGTGCCCTCGACAGGAATCGAACCTGTATCTGAGTCTTAGGAGGACCCCGTTCTATCCATTGAACTACGAGGACGAAGGCGATGGCGACTTTACCAGTTCAGTCGTACTTCACCGTGTAGATCAGGTCGATCCCGCTCTGCTGGCCGGCCTGGCCGCGCAGGGTCAGGCGGCGGGTCAGGTCGTAGAAGATGAACAGCGAGCCGAGGGTGCCCGAGAGGCTGCGCTCGTAGGTGACGTAGAAATCCTGGGAGATGCGCTTGCCCACCGTGACGGCCGATTCGCGCAGGTCGCCGCCGCTGCCCGGGCCCTTGAAGCCGATTTCGTCGAGGCCGAAGCGGCTCGCGAGCCCGCCGCCGGTGCCGCCCTTGCCGAGCCCGCCCAGCAAGGCCAGCGCGGCCTGCTGCAGCAGCACCGATTCGCCGCCGCTGGTGGCCGAGGCGCGGCCCAGCACCACCCACGACAGCGTCTCCGCGTCCGACAGCGTGGGCTCGGAATACAGCCGCACGCGTGGCGTCTGTGCGGTGCCGCTGATCTGGACGCCGGCGCGCTGCGAGATGTTGGGCCGGATCGCGAGGATGTCGAGTGCCGGATTGTCGAAGGGGCCGTTGAAGCGCGCCACGCCGGTTTCCACGTCCAGCCGCTGGCCGTAGGCGCGGTACTGGCCCTTGACGGTCCTGACCTCGCCCGTGATGCGCGGCGGCGCGTTCAACGCGGTGCTGCGGATGTCGAGCTTGCCCTCCAGCCGCGTGGTGAGGCCGCGCCCCTGCACCGCGAAATCATTGCCGAGATCGAAGTTGACCGCGATGTCGGGCGGCTTCGCGGTCTGCGCCTTGGCCACCTGCGCATCGTCGCGCACCGCCTGGCGCCGGGTGGCTTCGGCGGCCTCGCGGTCCTTGGCGGCCGAGCGCACCACCACGTCGCTGCCGAGGCCGGGCGCGGTCTCGTCGGGCAGGATGACGACGGCGCGGTCGGTCTTGAGGTTGCCGCGCACGCTGAACTGGCCGCCGTCGAGCCGCGCTTGCAGGTCGCCCGAGAGCGTGACCTGGCGGTCGCTGCGCACCAGCATGCGCAGCGCGCGCAGCTGGGCCTGCATGGCCATGCGGATGCCGGTGCCGGCGGCCGGCGCCGCGCCCCAGCTGAGCTCGCCGCGCGCCGAGAGCGTGCCGCCATCGCTCGCGGCCTCGCTGGCCGCAGTGCTGAGGTTGCCGCTCTGGCCCGGGATGCGCGCGCTGCTGCCGGTGCCGCCCTTGAGCGTGAACTCGGTGATCTCGATGCGCTCGCCGGTGAGCGTCGCGCGCAGGCGCCCGTCGCGCAGGTCCAGCCCCTCGACCAGCGCGCGCAGCGCGAGCTTGTCGGCGCCGAGCGTGCCGTTCCAGCGCGGCAGCGCGCGATTGCCAGAGAGTGCGGCGTCGGCCTCCAGCGTGCCGGCCACGCGCCAGCCCGGCGGCGCCAGCATCGACCAGACGCCGAGATTGGGCAGGCGCGCCGTCACGCGGCCGGCCAGCGGCGCATCGGCCGCCCATTGCCAGCCGCCCGCGCGCTGCTGCACGCGCGTGCTGGCTTCGGCGTTGATCTGGCCGGCGCGCTCGCTGTCCCAGGCCAGGCCGGCGCGCACGGTATCGCCCTCGGCATCGAGCCGCAGCTCGGCCTGGCGCAGGCCGGCCGGCGTGCTCGGGCCGTCGCCGGCCGCGTTCATGCTGCGTTCGCTCGCGCTGCCGGTGCCGCGGCTCGTGATGCGCGTGACCAGCGCGGCCTCGCCGGCCTGCACGCGGATGTCGCCGCTTTCGCGCCTGAGCCGGGCGCGCGCGCGCAGCGCATCGCCGGCATCGATGTCCCAGTCGCCGTTGAACAGCAGGTCGCCGCTGATGCCGACCTCGGCCAGCGCGGCGCCACCGCCCAGCGCCTCGGCCCAGGCCATCGGCAGGCCCTGCAGGCGGCCCTTCGATTGCAGGCGGAAGGCGCGGTTGGAGGCGCCGCCGCGGTGGCTGTAGCGCTGGGGTTCCCACTCGATGCGCACGGTGCCGGGCGCCGGTCCGCGCAGCGTGGCGGCCGCGGCGGAGGCCTCCACGTCGAGGCGGTCGGCCGTGCCGCTGCGCAGGGTGGCGCTGACGGTGCGGCTCAGCTCCACGGTCCAGGGGCCGGTGCTGGCGGCGGCGCTGTCCTGCATCTGCGCGCGCAAGCTGGCGACCGCGACGCGCCACTGCTTCGCCCGCTCCAGGCCGCCGCTGGCGCGCGTGTCGAGCGTGAACTTCTGCGTGCCGCTGCGGGCCTCGCCCTTCAAGTCCAGCGTGGCCTGCGCCAGGCTGCCGGCGAGTTCGGCGCGCAGCTCGCGCAGCAGCACGGTGGCCGCGGGCCCGTTGGCGGGCGGCGCCAGACGCAGGTCCAGGCGCGGCACGGACAGGTTGGCTTTCAGCGTGGGCTCGGCCGAGCCGCGCGGCGCCGGTTCGCTGGCGTTCTGCAGGCGCCGCTGCACGGCTTGCCAGCCGCCTTGCCAACTGGCATCGAGCCGCGCGCTGCCTTGCGCCGTCATGCCTGCGAACACGGCCGAGAGCCCGGGCAGGCGCTCGACCCAGGCCTGCAGCGCGGCCGCATCGTCGACCTGGGCCTTGATCTCGCCGCCGCCGCTGGCCGGCGCGATGCGGCCTTGCACCTGGGCGCCGCCGCCCGGCATCGCAAGCTTCAAGTCGCCGCTCGCGGCCTGGTCTGCGACGCGCACCTGCAGCTTGCCTTCGACGCTGGCGTTCGATGCCTCGATGCGCAGCGTGCGCAGCTCCAGCACCTGCGCCTGCGCCTGCCACTGGCCGCGCGCCAGCGCGCGGTCGAGGCGCAGGCCTTCCATCGCCTTGCTGCCGGCGCCGCCCTCGGCCTGCAGCGCCACGTCGAATATCAGCGCTTCGCCGCGCTGCTCGGCATTGATGCTGCCGCTCACCGGTGCGCCGGCAAGCTCGGTATGCAGCGCGCCGGGACGCACGCTGCGCACCTTCGCGCGCGCTTGCCACGGCGCGGGTGCGGGGCTCCAGCGGCCCTCGGCCTCGATGCGGCCGCCGCCGGCGCGCACGGTCGCCTGGGGCAGGGTCCAGGTCGTGCCGTCGAAGCTGGCGCGCGCCTCGATCCGCTCGACGGGCAGCTTGCCGGTGTCCCAGGGGCCGGGCTCGGCGTTGCGGATGTCGGCGCTGGCCTGCCAGATCGTGGCGGCGCCTGTGCTGCCCGCGTCGGGGCCGGCCTCGACCTTGCCGCTCAGCAGCGTGGCCGGCGCCTCGGGCCACAGGCGGGCCAAGTCGACGTTCTGCAGATCGGCCTTGGCGTCGATCACGGGCTGCGGCAGCCAGGGCGCGATGTGGGCGTCGAGCTGCGCCTGCATCGGCGCCGCCGTGCTGTCTTCGGCCGGCTCCAGTTGCGCCGCCACCGCGAGCCGCGCATCGGCGCCGGCGAGCGTGCCTTTCACCGTCGCCTGGGCCAGCACGTCGATGCCGCGGTCCTCGGCCAGCGGGGCGCGCACCCGGCCGTCGAGCGCGGCATCGATTGCCATCGGCGCCGGACCCTGCAGCTTGACGCGCGCGCTGTAGTGGCCGTCGGCGATGTCCACGCCGCTCACCTCGAGTTGATGCTCGGCGCCGGCATAGCGGTAGCTGCCGGCCAGCTGGGTGGCCTGCAGCGCGGGCGGGCCGACCCAGCGCAGTTCGTCGATGCGGAAGGGCAGCTCGACCTCGACCGGCAGCACGATCTGCTCCAGGGGCTCGAGCGGCTTGTCGTCGACCGGGCCGCGACGCTCGATGAGCAGCTGCGCCGCATGCACTTCGCCGAGCTGCACCTTGCGCTTCAGCAGCGGCGCCAACTGCCAGCCGATCTTCGCCTCGTGCACTTCTACCGCCAGCGCTTCGCTCTGCCAGCGCAGCCAGCCGATGCGCCCGCCCGCGCGCAGCGAGCCCGTGACTTCGCGGCTTTCCAGTGTCTGGCCCGCGGGCAGGTAGCGCGCGGCGCGCGCGAGTGCGAAGGCCAGCGATTCGTTCGAGCCCAGCCACCACCAGGCGCCGGCCGTGAGCCCCGCCACCAGCACGACCAGGCCGAGGAGGCTCCAGGCCAGTGCGCGCAGCGCACGGCGGCCGAGCGAGCGCTTCGGCGACGGGGCGGGGGACTGCGTCTGTTCCTGCATTTCAGAAGGTGAAGCCCAGCCGCAGGTGCAGCCTGAATCTCTTCGTGTCCACGCCGTAGGCCAGGTCGGCCTGCACCGGTCCCACCGGGCTGCGCCAGCGCGCGCCCACGCCGACGCCGACCTTGGCCTTGAGTTCGCCGGGCTTGTCGGCCACGGCACCGGCATCGACGAACACCGTGCTCTCCCATTCGGTCATCTTTCCGCGATAGACGAAGGGGCGCTGCCATTCGACGCTGGCGACCCCGAGGTAGCGGCCGGCGACGATCTGGCCGTCGCTGCGCACGGTGCCGATCTGGCGGTAGCTGTAGCCGCGCACCGTGGTGTCGCCGCCGGTCAGGTACATCAGCGTGGAGGGGATCTGCGCGCGATCCTGGGCCACCAGGGCGCCGGCCTCGGCGCGCAGCTGGATGCGGCCGCTGCGGGCCTGAGTCCCGTCGTCGCTCTTCACGGTGCCGAGCGGCACGATGCCGAGCCAGCGCCCGTAGACGCGCGTGAAGGGCAGGTGCTCGCCGGTCAGCGTGTAGCCGAGGCCGAGCTCCAGCGCCAGGCCGTGGCCGCGCGTCGGTGCGCCCGCGTTGTCGAAGTAGCGGCCGGTCCAGCCCCAGTTGACGCTCAGCGCCGAGGCCGACGGCGGTGCGGCGATGCCGCGGTTCTGCGTGTAGTCGTACTGCAGGAAGTAGTTGAAGTCGATGTGGTCGCCGGCTTTGCTGCGTCCGCCGCGCAGCCGGCCGCTGTCGACCTTGTAGCTGCCGGAGGTTTCGTTCTTCAGCAGACCCGAGCCGAACAAGCGCCACCCCTTGTCGTCGGGGATCGCGTTCCACTCGGTGCCCAGCGACTTGGTTTCGCGGTCCACCGAGAGCTTGGAGACGGCGCGCCAGCCGAGCAGCGGCATGCGGTTGTGGATGTGGTCGATCGAAAGCCGCGGCCCGCTGTCGGTGGTGAAGCCGACGCCCAGCACCACCTTCTGCAGCGGCGCTTCGCGCAATTGGGCGATGACCGGCGCCCACAGCGGGTTGGTGCCGTCGGTGTCGAGGGTCAGGAAGACGGAGTCGTAGTAGCCGCTGCTCGCGAGGCGCTGCTGCGCATCGAGCAGCTTCTGCTGGTCGTAGTCGCTGCCGGTGGGTATGCGCGCGATCCGGCGCGTGCCGTCGGCGTCGTAGCGCTCGCTGCCGCGCACGTCCAGCGGGCCGAAGCGGTAGGCCGGGCCGGACTGGTAGTTGAGGCTGAGCTTGGCCTCGCTGCGGTCGGCGTCGATTTCGGCGCGGCTCGCGCTGATGCTGCCGGTGGGGAAACGCTTGGCCGTCAGACTGCGCAGCGTGGCGGCCTTGGCGTTGTCCCAGGCCAGCTGGGTGAAGGGTTGGCCGGCGCGCAGCGGCCAGTCGGTGCGGATCGTGTCGCGCTGGGTCTCGGCCGCGGCGTCGCTCTCGATCGGCCCGCCGAAGCCGATCTGCACGTTGGCGACGCGCGTGAGTTCGCCGGGCTCGACCGTGATCGTCACCTCGCGCGGCGCCTTGGCTTCAGGCGTCTCGCGCAGTTCCAGCGTGAGCGTGGGCGTGAAGTAGCCGAGGGTGCCGAGCAGCTCGCGTGCGTTTCCTTCGGCGGCCACCATCAGGCGCGAGAGTTCGGCCGCGCCGAGATCGTCGAGCTGGCGGTAGCGCTGGATTTCGAGATTGCGCACGAGGTAGTCGCGCACCGTGTCGGGCGCCTTCACCTCCACCGTGAACGCGTCGCGCTGCGATGCCGGCCTGTCGCTGCTGGTTACCGGGCTCGCGGCAGTTTGCGTTTCCGCCGGCTCGCTCTTCGGCAGCAGGCTGCACCCTTGCAACAGAAGGGTGCCTGCACAAAAGAACGCCGGCATCCACGCCGGCGCGAGAGAGCGAACCACCCTGAGCATGCAGCCATTTTGACAGCATGCGCAGAGGGCGCCCTCGACGGGCGGGGGAGCGCGGGGCTCCTTTTTCAGGCGCGCCCGCTGACCTTTCGCGCCAGCAGCCAGACCACAGGCGGCGTCAGCATGCGGGCCAGCGCCTTGACGCGGTCGACGCGGTGCGTCTTCATGAAGACCGAGGCCGATTCGTCCCCGTGCTGCTTGCCGGCGAGCGGGCTGGTGTAGTAGTAGGCGGCGACCGAACGGCGCGGCCGTCCGTCCGGCGCCTGCAGCGGCTTGGTGTGGCCGTGGTAGCTCGCGGGGCCGTGCGGCAGCACGATGGTGCGGCCGAACTCGGGCTGCACGGTGGTCACGCAGCGGTCCTGCTTCTTGTCCCAGAGTTCGAGCCCGGAACCCCAGGCCGGGTCCCATCCCTTGTTGAGGTAGGTGATGAAGACCATCTCGTTCTTCAGCCCCAGATGCCGGTGACGGTTGAAGTCGCGGTGCACGGCGAAGGTTGCGCCGGTCCTGCTTTCGTGCAGCCCGCCGCCGAACAGCTTGGGATCGGGCAGCAGGTAGTCGACGCCGCTGAGCGACGACAGCCAGTCGATGAACCAGCCTGAATTGATGATGTCGAAGTACAGCTGCGAGGCCGGGCCCAGCGCCACGCCGAGCACCGAGCGGCGCGTCGATTCGTACTGGGTCTTGATGTCGGCCCAGCCGCCGTCGGGAAGCATGTCGAACTCTTCGGCCACGAGCTCCAGCAGGGTCGGGTGGAAGATGTTCTCGAGAACCAGGTGCGGGAACGGCGAGGCGGCCAGCAACTTCTGGTGCAGGCGTTCGCGCTGCTCGGGTGCAAAAAGGGAGCGGTCGACGAGCTCGGCACGTGGCAGGCGCATGCCGCGGATGCTGATGAAATCGGCCGGTGGCTGGAATCGCGCTTCCAGCAATGCGCCGGCCAAAGGCTGCTCGAGTACCGGGGAGTCCAGCGGAAAAGAAAGCACGGCAGACATGGCACACCTCCTGCGGACGCAGCGTCAACAAAACGCCTTATTTGAATCCTTAGGTGTTAACTGTAACCTGAGGTCTCAACGTTGTGACAACTTTTTTACGCGTTTGCGGCTCTACGGATGGCCTATCCCGCCGCGTGCTTGCTGCATGCGGGGGCTATTTTGACAGCAGCCGCATGGCCTCTTCGAGGCCCTTGAGAGTAAGCGGATACATGCGATGCGACACGAGTTGTTGCATCACGGCAATGCTTTGCCGGTATTGCCACACGCCCTGCGGCTCCGGGTTGATCCATGCGAACTTCGGGAAGGCGTGGGTCAGGCGCTGGATCCACTCGGCGCCGGCTTCCTCGTTGTTGTATTCGACGCTGCCGCCCGGCTGCAGGATCTCGTAGGGGCTCATGGTGGCGTCGCCGACGAAGACCAGCTTGTAGTCCTTGTTGTACTTGCGAATGATGTCCCAGGTCGCGAACTTCTCGGAGAAGCGGCGCCGGTTGTTCTTCCACATGAAGTCGTAGACGCAGTTGTGGAAGTAATAGAACTCGAGGTGCTTGAACTCGGTCTTGACGGCCGAGAACAGCTCTTCGACGCGCTGGATGTGCTCGTCCATCGTGCCGCCCACGTCCATCAGCAACAGCACCTTGACGTTGTTGTGGCGCTCGGGCCGCATCTTGATGTCGAGGTAGCCGGCGTTGGCCGCCGTCGAGCGGATCGTGTCGTCGAGGTCCAGCTCGTCCTCGTGGCCCTCGCGCGCGAACTTGCGCAGCCGCCTGAGCGCGATCTTGATGTTGCGCGTGCCGAGTTCCTGGCTGTCGTCGTAGTCCTTGTAGGCGCGCTGGTCCCACACCTTGACCGCGCTCTTGTTCTTGCCCGCGCCGCCGATGCGGACGCCCTGCGGGTTGTAGCCGCCGTGGCCGAAGGGCGAGGTGCCGCCGGTGCCGATCCACTTGCTGCCGCCTTCGTGGCGTTCCTTCTGCTCCTCGAAGCGCTTCTTGAGCGTTTCCATGAGCTCGTCCCAGCCCATCTTCTCGATCTTGGCTTTCTCCTCGGCCGTGAATTCGCGCTCCAGCGTCTTGCGCAGCCAGTCGAGCGGCACTTCCTTGGTGAAGTCGGTCACGATCTCCACGCCCTTGAAGTAGGCGGCGAAGGCGCGGTCGAACTTGTCGTAGTGCTTCTCGTCCTTCACCAGCGCGGTGCGCGAGAGGTAGTAGAAGTCGTCGAGGCCGAAGGCATCGTCGGAGTTCGGGCCCACCACGTCGGCCTGCAGCGCTTCGAGCAGCGTCAGGTATTCCTTGACCGAGACCGGCAGCTTGGCCGAGCGCAGGGTGTAGAAGAAGTCGATCAGCATGGCGCATCACTCCTTGGGTTCGGGACGCGGCTTGTCCAGCAGATAGAGCAACTGGGCGCGCACCTCGGGCCACTCGCCCGATCGCAGGCTGTACATCACCGTATCGCGGATCGTGCCGTCGCGGCGTAGGGCATGGCCGCGGATCACGCCGTCCTTCCTGGCGCCGAGGCGTTCGATGGCGCGCTGCGACGCGTGATTGAAATTGTCCGTGCGCCAGCCGACCACGTGGCAGCCGAGGGTATCGAAGGCGTGCGCCATCATCAGCAGCTTGCAGGTGGTGTTGACGTGCGTGCGCTGGCAGCGCTTGGCGTACCACGTGTACCCGATCTCGACGCGCTTCACCGCGGGCAGGATGTCGTGATAGCTCGTCGAGCCGAGCACGGTGCCGCTCGCTTCGTCGGTCACCGCGAAGGCGAAACGGTTGCCGGCCTCGCGCATCTGCAGTGCGCTCTCGATGTAGCCGCGCGTGTCCTGCGGCTCGGGCACCGAGGTGACGCGGATGTTCCACAGCTCGCCGTCGGCCGCTGCGGCGCGCAGGCCTTCTTCGTGCGCCAGCGCGAGCGGCACCAGCGCGATGCCGCGCGAGCTGAGCGTGACTGGCTCGACAAACCCCATCGTCAACTCCTCGGAGAGCCGTATTTGCGCATGTACCAGGCGCGCGCGATCTGCACGCCGCCACCGCCGCCGAGGCCGATCAGCAGGATGCCGGCAATGGCGCTGTTGCTGTAGCCGCCGTTGCCCAGGGCGTCGAAGCCGAGCGCGAGGCCGAGCCAGCGGCCCAGGAGCGCGCCAACGACGAACATGACCGCCTGTGCCACGCCAAGCAGCAGCAACTGGCGGGTGGGTTGGCGGCCTTCGCTCATCGGTTGTGGCGTTGCATGAAGACGAGCTTCTCGAACAGCGTCACGTCCTGCTCGTTCTTGAGCAGCGCGCCCACCAACGGCGGCACCGCGACCTTGTCGTCCTTGCTCTGCAGCGCCTCGAGCGGAATGTCTTCGGCCACCAGCAGCTTGAGCCAGTCGAGCAGCTCGGAGGTCGAAGGCTTCTTCTTCAGGCCCGGCAGGTTGCGCACGTCGTAGAAGGTCTTCATGGCCGAGGCCAGCAACTCCTGCTTGAGGCCGGGGAAATGCACCGCGACGATGCTCTTCATCGTGTCGGCATCGGGGAACTTGATGTAGTGGAAGAAGCAGCGGCGCAGGAAGGCGTCGGGCAGCTCCTTCTCGTTGTTGGAGGTGATGAAGACCACCGGCCGGTGCTTGGCGCGGATCAGCTCGCGCGTCTCGTAGCAGTAGAACTCCATGCGGTCGATCTCGCGCAGCAGGTCGTTCGGGAATTCGATGTCGGCCTTGTCGATCTCGTCGATCAGCAGCGCCACTGGCTCGTCGGAGGTGAAGGCCTGCCACAGCACACCCTTGACGATGTAGTTGTGGATATCCTTCACGCGTGCGTCGCCGAGCTGCGAATCGCGCAGCCGGCTCACCGCGTCGTATTCGTAGAGGCCCTGCTGGGCCTTGGTGGTCGACTTGATGTGCCACTGGAGCAGCGGCAGGTCGAGTGCCTGCGCCACTTCTTCCGCGAGCATCGTCTTGCCGGTACCGGGTTCGCCCTTGACGAGCAGCGGGCGCTTGAGCGTGATGGCGGCGTTGACCGCGAGCATCAGATCTTGTGTGGCGACGTAGTTGTCGGAACCCTTGAATTTCATGAGTGGCGTGGAGCAGGGTGGATGAAATGACACATCATTCAACTGCGACGCGCAACGCCCGGTGCTTCACGCATGGGACCGCAGAGGGCCCCCGCATATAATCAAAAGTTGATCTGAAATCTGTATCTCCACGAGATTGTGCGCGCAAAATGAACAAGTTGTTGACCACGATGTTTGCCTTCGCTGTCGCTTGCGTGACGGTCTCGGCCCAAGCTCAGAAGATCACGGGCAATGCCGAAAACGGCTCGAAGAAAGTGGCGATGTGCGTGGGCTGCCACGGCATCATCGGCTACCAGGCCAGCTTCCCTGAGATCCACAAGGTTCCGATGATCGCGGGCCAGAGCGCCACCTACATCGCCTCGGCGCTCACAGCCTACAAGGGCGGCGACCGCAAGCACCCGACCATGCGCGCCATCGCCGACACGCTGAGCGAGCAGGACATCGCCGACCTCGCCGCCTATTACAGCCAGCTCGGCGTGCAGGAAGGCGACGCGCCGCCGGCCACCGCCGTCAAGCAGCCGAGCGAACGCGTGCAGGCCCTCATCTCGCGCGACAAGGACAACGCCTGCACCAAGTGCCACGGCGTCAACTTCAACACCCCGAATGACGGCACGGTGGCCAAGCTGGCGGGTCAGCATGCCGACTACCTCTACGTGGCGCTGAGGTCCTACAAGGTCGACAAGAACCTGCAGATCGGCCGCTCCAACGGCGTCATGAGCGGCCAGGCCAAGAAGTTCAGCAATGCCGAACTCAAGGAACTGGCCAGCTACATCAGCTCGCTGCCGGGCGAATTGAAGACGGTGCCGGAATCGCGCATCCACCGGGCCAAATAAGAAGCGCACACCACAGAAGGACAAAGCCCGCTTTCAAGCGGGCTTTGTTTTTGTCCAGCCTCTCGGGCCTTTTTGTTGTCAGCCGTCGTTCATACATCGAAGAAGACGGTCTCTTGCGGGCCTTGCATGTGGATGTCGAAGCGATAGGTCACGGCCCCGCCCGTCTCGCTGCGCTCGGCGACGAGCGTCTTCCTGCGCTCGGCCGGTACGCTCGCAAGCACCTTGTCCTCCCCATTGGCTTTCGCCTCATCGCTGAAATAGATGCGTGTGAAGGCGTGCAGCAGCATGCCGCGCATCAGCACGATCACGTTGATGTGCGGCGCTTCGCCCGCCGTCTCGGCGCCGGGCTTGACGGTGTGGAAGACGAAGCGGTTCTGAGGATCGGTGCCCGTGCCGGCGCGGCCGAAGGCACGGAAGCCGATGGCCTGCGCATCCTCGACCGACTTCGGATAGGCGCCGGTGCCGTCGACCTGGCTGATCTCGACCAGCGCGTCGTTGATGGGCTTGCCGTCGCCGTCGATCACGCGGCCCTCGATCCGGATGCGTTCGCCGCGCGCGCCATCGAGCGCGAGCACTGCGTCGAAAGGCTGGTCGAAGTCGTAGCCGTACTGGGTGGCCGTGAGGCCGTAGGCGAAGTAGGGGCCGACCGTCTGCGAAGGGGTCTGGCCGAAATTGGTTTCGAGTGCGCTCATCATGGTGCGTGTCTCCTGGCTCAACGGGTTTCGAAGGGCGTTTCGTCGGCGCCGCGCAGCACGATGTCGAACACGTAGCCGAGCGCATAGCCGTCCTCCGTGACGTCGAGGCTGAAGTCCGAGACCAGTCGGTTGCGCGCCTTCTCCGGCGTGCCGGTGATCATGGGGTCGTACTGCATCAGCGGATCGCCGGGGAAGTACATCTGCGTCACGAGGCGACTCGCGAAGTGCTCGCCGAACAGCGACAGGTGGATGTGCTGCGGCCGCCATGCATTGGGATGGTTGCCCCAGGGGTAGGCGCCCGGCTTGATGGTGAGGAAGCGGTAGCGGCCCTCGTTGTCGGTCAGGCAGCGGCCGGCGCCGAGGAAGTTCGGGTCCAACGGCGCGTCGTGCTGGTCGACCTTGTGCACGTAGCGGCCGGCCGCGTTGGCCTGCCACAGCTCGACCAGCGTGTTGCGCACCGGGCGGCGGCGTTCGTCGAGCACCTGGCCGGTGAGGATCATGCGTTCGCCCAGCGGCTCGCCATTCTTGCGCGCGTTGCGCGTCAGGTCGTGGTCGAGCTCGCCGATGCTGCTGTGGCCGTAGACCGGCTGGCGCAGTTCGCCGAGCGAGGCCTTGAGCGGAATCAGCGGCTGCAGCGGCCCGCGCTTCGCGGTCGACTTGTAGCCGGAATAAACGTAGGAGGGATGGCTGGGCCAGTCGCGCGGCGTGAGTGTGGTCATGGGCTTGTCTCCGGGATCGTGGGGATGAACCCGACTCTATTCATGCGCATTGCTGATGTAAATTGACGTCTTGGCGATTTTTCATAACCAACAGTAATTCGATGGCGGCCAGTTCCGAAGCCTTCGTCCGTGGCGTCCAGCTGCGGCACCTGCGCTGCCTGGTGGCGGTGGCGCAGGAGCGCCACCTGGCGCGGGCGGCCGAGCGCCTGGCGCTGAGCCAGCCGGCGGTATCGAAGACCCTGGCCGAGCTCGAAACCCTGGCCGGCGCCCGGCTGGTCGAACGCGGCAGCGCCGGCCGGCGCGGCATCCAGGGCTTCACTGTGGCCGGGGAGCAATTGCTCGCGCATGCGCTGCGCGTGCTGGAAGCGCTCGATGCCAGCGCCGAGGCCGTGATGCCGGCGTCGGGCACGCGCCCGCAGCGCCTGCGCATCGGCGCGCTGCCGAGCGTCGCCCCGTCCTTGCTGCCCGCTGCGCTGGCGGCGCTGCGCGAGCGGCTGCCCACGCTGCAGGTGCAGGTGCAGACCGGCGCCAACGGCCCGTTGCTCGATGCCCTGCGCGCGGGCGAGCTGGACCTGGTGGCCGGCCGCATGAGCGACCCGCAGCTGATGGCGGGGCTCACCTTCGAGCTGCTCTACACGGAGCCGCTGGCGCTGGTGGCGCGCGCCGGCCATCCACTGGCGAGCGGCGCGCCTTCGGTGCAGGAGGTGCTGCGCCATCCGCTCGTCATTTACGGAGAAGGCACCATCCCGCGCCACCACACCGAGAGCTTTCTTTCCGGATTGGGTCTGCGCCTGCCCGCGCACGTGACGCAGACGCTGGATCTCTCGGTGGCGCGCGCGTTGCTGATCCGTTCCGACGCCGTCTGGTTCACGCCCATCGGCGCCGCGCGCGACGACCTCGCGAGCGGCCAGCTGGTGCGGCTGGCGATCGACACCGCCGGCACCGAAGAGCCGGTCGGTCTGCTGTTGCGCAGCGATGCCGAGCCTTCGGCCGCGCGGCAGGCGCTGATCGCGCTGCTGCGCGAGGCCGGTATGGCTCAGTCGCGCGTGGCGCGCCGCTGAACGCAGGCCACATAGGCCTCGCCGTCGGGCGGCCGGCCGGCGCGCTGGCTCTCCCACATCATCCGGCCCAGGCATTCCATCGCCTCGTGGTGCGCATCGAGCAGCGAGTCGCGGCGCGCGGCCAGCAGCTCGACCGCCTGGCGGATGCCGCGCGGCTGGTCGATCGAGCACTGCTCGCTGATCGACAGGTGCATCGAGAGATGGAGAAACGGGTTCTCGCGCCCGTCCTTGCCGTCGTAGACCCGCGCCACCGCGGCATCGGCATCGGCCAGGTCGGCGTGGTACTCGGGGTGTTCGTCGATCCAGCGGCTGGCGATGACTTCCAGCGCTTCCATCGGCAGGCCCTGGCGGCTCTTGGCGAAGACGTCGCAGAAGAAACGACGCACTTCCTCTTGGGAGGGATTGAACATGGGTCGAGGTTAGCAGCAAGCATGCTTGCCAGTGGCGCAAGGGCCCGAAGTGGCGCAGCATCGGGCTCCAATGGCCACGACCTGTCTTTGCCCGGCGTGCGGTTGCGTCAGCGACTCGGATTTCGCCTTCTGTCCGCGCTGCGGCGCGGCGCGCCATCCGGCGCAGAACAACTCTGAGCAAGAGGGCGACCGACGCCAGGTCACCGTGCTGTTCGCCGATCTGACGGGCTTCACCTCGCTGGCCGAAGGGCTCGATCCCGAAACGCTGCGCAGCTTCCAGAACGCGCTGTTCGAGACGATGGCGCAGGCCATCGCGCACTACGACGGCTTCGTCGAGAAGTTCGTCGGCGATGCGGTGATGGCGGTGTTCGGCGCGCCGCGTGCGCACGAGGACGACCCGCTGCGTGCGCTCGAGGCCGCGCAGGAAATGATGCAACGCGTGGACCGCCTGAGCCGGCAGTGGGCGGCGCGCCTCGGGCGACCCGTGACGCTGCATATCGGCGTCCACACCGGCGCGGTGGTGGCCGGCAGCCTGGGGCAGGGCGCCGGCAGCGCCTACGCGGTCACCGGCGATACCGTGAACACCGCCTCGCGGCTGCTCGCGGCCGCCGAGCCGGGCACGGTGCTGGTGTCGGAGGCGACGCAGGCCATGGTGCGGCACCGCTTCGCCTTCGAGCCGGCCGTCGAGCTGGCGCTGCGCGGCAAGGTGCAGCCGATGCGGGTTCACCGCCTGGCCGGCGCGCGCACGGATCTGGCCTCCGCGCGCGGCCTGGCCGAACTCGGACTGGCGGCGCCGCTGGTCGGGCGCGACGCGGCGATCGCGTGCCTGCTGGCCGCATTCGACCGCATGCAGCGCGGCCAGGCCCAGCTCGTCAGCGTGATCGGGGAGGCCGGCGCGGGCAAGTCGCGCCTTCTTGCCGAGCTGTTCGCGCGGCTCGAAAGCGACGGCCGGTTCGCCGCGACGGTCGTGCGCCGCACCACCTGCTCGTCGCTCGGAGAGCCGACCTACGGCACCTTCGGCGCGCTGTTCCGCGAGGCCTACCGCGTCGAGGAGGCCGACACGCTGGAGGCGGCCCGGCGCAAGCTGCAACAGGGTTTGCAGGCCCTGGGTGCCGATGCGGACGAGGCCGATGCGGTGGCGCAGGTGCTGAACTACCTGCTCGGCATTCAAGAGGCCCGCCCCCGCGACATCGAACCCGAACAGCTGCAGCGCCAGATCACGCTGGCGGCGCGCGCTCTGCTCGAGCGGCGGTTGGCGCGGCAGCCGGTCATGGTCGTCATCGACGACCTGCAATGGGCCGACGCGGCCTCGGTGGACCTGCTGCGCGAGGTCGTCGACCAGCTGGCGGACCGGCCCCTGATGCTGCTGGTCTCGCAGCGCCCCGATGGGCGCGCGCTGCGCACCCTGCTCGCCGAGCACTCGACGGTCGAGCTCGGCCCGCTCGGCGACGAGGACGCCCGCTCGCTGGTGAACCATCTGCTCGGAGCCCCTGCTGCCGACGACGGCCTGGCGCCGATGCGCGATTTCGTCGCGGCCCGCGCCGGCGGCAACCCGCTGTTCGTCGAGGAAGTCGTGCGCAGCCTGGCCGGCCGTGGCCTGCTGGTGCGCAAGCAAGGGCGCTGGGTGTGCGCGGCAGATTGCGACGCGCCGGATGTTCCGCCCACGCTGTATGGCCTGCTGCTGTCGCGCATCGACCGGCTGGCCGCCGAGGACCGCCGGGCGCTGCAGGAAGCGGCCGTGCTGGGGGCCGAGTTCGACCGCGCGCTGTTGCAGCGCATCGCGAGCGAGCCGAGGTCGACCGAGGCGGCGCTGCACCGGCTGGCCGTGGCCGACCTGATTCGCGCCGACGGGTCCAGCGAACAACGCTGGCGCTTCACGCACGCCTTGCTGCACGAGGTGGCCTATCAAAACCTGCTGCTGGCGCGTCGCACCGAGCTGCACCAGCGCGCGGGCCGCGCGCTGGAAGCCGAGCTCGGCGCGGATGCGCAGGCCCCGGCCGATGGCGAAGGCCGCGGCCCGCGCCGCCTGGCCGAGCTGGAGGCGCTGGGCCACCACTGGAGCCTGTCGCCGGACAAGGCGCGTGGCGCGCACTACCTGCTGGCCGCCGGCGACTGGGCGCGCGCGGTCTATGCGAACGACGACGCGATCCGCCACTACGAGCGCGCGCTGCGCACTCTGGCCGAGGCATCGGTGGACACGGCTGCCGCAGCGGCCGAGGTCGAGGCCGCGGAGCTCGACGCGCGCGAGCGGCTCGGCGACCTGTTCGGCCTGCAGGGCCGGCGCGCCGAGGCGCTGGCGCACTACGAGCTCGTGCAGCGGGCGGTCGAAGGGCAGCGCGATCCGGTGCGGGCTGCGCGCCTGCTGCGCAAGATCGGCGGCCTGCACTGGGAGGCCGGCGAGCGCGAGCGCGCGGGTGCCTGCTTCAACGCCGGCCTGGCTCGCCTGGGCGAAGACGGCGATGCGATCGAACGCGCGCACTTGTTCCAGGAGATGGGCCGGCTCGCCTTTCGTGCCGGCGACAACGCCACCGCCCTGACGCTGGCGCAGCGCGCGCTGGCCGAGGTGCCCGCCGATGCCGCCGGGCGCACGCGTGAGGCCAACGTCGTGCGCGCCGAGGCATGCAACACGCTCGGCATCGCGCTGGCGCGCCTGGGGCGGCCGGTCGAGGCGGTGGGGCATATCGAAAGCAGCGTCGCCGAGGCCGAAGCCAACAACCTTCTGCAGGCGGCCTGCCGCGGCTACACCAACCTGGGCGTGCTGTACGCGTCGCTCGATCCGCAGCGCAGCATCGAGACCTGCCTGCGCGGACTCGAAACCGCCAAGAAGGTCGGTGACCTCGGCTTCCAGTCGCGGCTGTATGCCAACCTGGCGGTGGCCTACTGCGCACTGACCAATCGGTGCGAGGCCGAGGGCATCGCGGCGGCGCACGCCGCGGCCAGCCTGGACCGCCGGCTCGGACTGCTCGATCACCTCGCGGTGCCGCTGATCGTGCTGGCCCAGATCCACCAGTGCCATGGCGATCATGCGCGCGCCTTCGCGTGGTACCGGGAGGCGTTGCAATTGGCCGAGCAGGTCGACGAGCCTCAACTGCTCTTTCCCTGCTACGATGGTTTGGCAACGTTGTATCTCGACACTGGGCGCCCGGCCGAGGCCGAGGCCTATCTCGCGAAGGCGCAGGCGGTTTGCGAACGCGCCGGCCTCGAGCCCGACGCCCTGATGGTGCTTCCGTTCCTTTGTTGAACCTGCCGGAAGGAGCCTCGACATGACATCCGCGATGAGTCAACCCGTGATGCCGGGCGAACCCGCCCCCGATTTCGCGCTGCCGGCAGTGGCCGGGCCCGAGACCGTTTCGCTCGCCGATTACCGCGGGCGCAGCCCCTTGTTCCTCTCGCTGATGCTCGGCCTGTGGTGTCCGTTCTGCCGACGACAGATCGTCCAGCTCGGCGCGCTCGAGGGCAAGCTCAAGGCGCTGGGCGTCGAGAGCCTGGCCGTGGTGGCGACGGCGCCGGAGAACGCGCGGCTGTATTTCAAGTTCAGGCCGACGCGGCTGCGGCTGGCGTCCGACCCCGATTTGACGACGCACCGCGCGTTCAGGGTGCCGAAGCCCGAGCCGACGCCGGCGATGATGCAGGAGATGGAGACCACCCGGATCAACCCCACCGGCGAACTGCCCGAGCCGCTGCCGATCCCCGAGGCCGGCAGGGTGCTGCAGGAACTCGACGGCTACGTCAACACGCCGGCCGACCTGGCCGATATCGATCGGCAATGGCCGCAGCTGAAGGCGATGTTCATGATCGATCGCGACGGCATCGTGCGCTGGATGGACATCGAGTGCGCCGCCGAGGGCATGGCCGGCATCGGCAAGCTCCCGTCCGAAGACGTGATCCTCGGCGCTGCCCGCGCCCTGCAATGAGCGAAGAGAGGCCGGGCGCGCCGGCGGCATGGGTGTCGCGCTGAATCGATGGACCGCCTCGAAAACATAGAGACATTCGTCCGCGTCGCGCAGACCCAGAGCTTCGCCGAGGCCGCCAGGCAGATGCGGGTGGCCAAGTCGGTGGTCACCAGCCGCGTGAAGCAGCTCGAAGACCACGTCGGCGCGCCGCTCTTCCACCGCAGCACGCGGGTCGTGCGGCTCAGCGACGTCGGGCAGGCCTTCCTGCGCGACTGCACCGAACTGGTCGGGCGGGCCAATGACATCATGGACCAGATGCGCGGCGCGCGTGCCGGGCCGACCGGCACGCTGCGCATCCACGCGCTGACCGGCTTCGTGCTCGGCCACTTTGCATCGCTGCTGCGCGCCTTCCAGGTCAGCTACCCCGACATCCACCTCGAACTGATCGTGAGCGACGCGGTGGTGGATCCGGTCAAGACCGGCGTGGACTGTGCGCTGCAGATCTTTCCGGCCGCTTCCACCGAACTCGTCTCGCGGCCGCTCTTCCCGGTGCGCCGCGTGTTCTGCGCCACGCCCGAGTACCTGCGCACGCACGGCGCGCCGCAGAGTCCGCGCGACCTGCACAAGCACACGCTCGGCCTCTATTCCGGCTATCCGACCCGCGACCGCTGGACCTTCCATCACGAAGGCGAGCAGGTGACGATCTACATGAGCGCCGCGCTCTTGACCAACAGCGTGCACCTGCTGCGCGAATACGCGCTCGAACATGCCGGCATCGTCTGCCTGCCGACGCTGGTGGCGGGCGATGCGATCCTGGGCGGCGATCTGCAGGTGGTGCTGCCCGAACACCAGCTGTCCTCGTTCTCGCTCAGCGCGGTCTATGCGGGCACTTCGCGCAACGCCTTCAAGCTGCGCCTCTTCATCGAGCACATCACCGCGGCCTTCTCGCGCGTGCCGCCGTGGGATGCCGCGATGATCGAGCGCGGCTTGCTGCCGGCCGATTTGATTGCAGACGCTTAGATACGGAGCCGCCTGAACGCCGCCGTTGGCGCAATTCCTACAGAGCATTGACATCTCGCTGACAGAAGGCGGGTCTTCAATGGCGCACTCTGGTGTTTCGATGTGGTGCCGACGAGCCGTGCTCTGGGCACGAGCGCATGGTATGAAAAGCGCGCCACATCTCTTCACAAACTCACACCGGCGTTTCACAGAAACGGGCAACTCGCAGGCCGCGTCGCATTGACCGCGCGCCTTGCCGCTGGAGAGCGGCGCAGGCTGTTCAAAGGGACCATCAATGAACACTTCCGGCTGGGTCTTCTCGCCGGCACGCTCGGGAGCAGGCAAGGGCTTCGCTGTCGCCACGGTGGCGGTCTGGACCTTGCTCGTGCTCGCGCTCATGTCGCGCCACGTGTTCTGGCGCGATGAGGTGCGCGCGCTGTCGCTGGCCTTGCAAGGCGAGGGCGTGCTGGCGATGCTGCGCGGCCTGCAGGGCGAAGGCCATCCAGTGATCTGGTACCTGCTGCTGCGCGCAGCGCACACCGTCGTGGCGTCGCCGGTGGTCCTGCCTGCCGTGTCCTTCCTGGTGGCACTCGCGTCCGCCTGCCTGCTGACACGGCACTCGCCGTTCGGATGGGTGCTGATCGCCGGCGTGCTGCTCGGCCAGGCCGGGCTGTACGAATACGCGGTGGTGGCGCGCAACTACGGCATCGGCATGCTGGCGATGTTCGCGTTCGCCACCCTCTATAGACGATATCGGGACCGCGGCATCGCGCTGGGTTTGCTCCTGCTGGTGCTCGCGAACTCCAGCGCGCATGCCGTGCTGCTGGCGGGCGCATTCGCGCTTTTCTGGATGCTCGACCTGGCCTGGCAACGGCCTCCCGCGCCAGCGCGCGCGTGGCGCAACTTCGCGCTGAACGCGGCCCTCGCGGCCTTGGGCGCGGCGCTGTGCGTCGCGACCATCTATCCGCCATTCAACGACGCTGCACAGATCGCGCGGCCGGAAGGCGGCACCGCTGCGGCGATGGCAAAGGCCTTGCTGTTGCCCTCGTCCTCGTTCGGCGAAGTGTCCGGATACCGGCTCTTCAGCGATCTGCTCGAGCCTCTGTCCGGCGAGGATCAGCCCCGGACCCTTGCGCTCTACTTCCTGACCTCGGTGCTGATGGTCGGAAGCGCGCTCGGGCTGGTGCGCCGGCCCGCTGCGCTGGTCGCCGTCTGGGTGGCGCTTTTCGGCTTCTGCGTCTTCTTTGCGTTTGTTTATCCCGGAAGCTATCGGCATCAGGCGCTTTGGCTGATGTTCCTCGTTTCGCTGTACTGGATCGTGTGGCGCGAGGCCGCGCCGTCGCCTGGCGGCTCCGCCCTGCGGCGGCGCGTGGGCGAGATGGGCGCGGCGCTGTTCGTGGCCATCGTTCTGCTCCAGGTCCCGGGCGGACTCTTCAAGCTGGCCCAACTCGCCCAGGCCGATGCGCCGGAAAGCCGCAGCCGTGACTTCGGGCGGCTGATGGCGCGGCATCCTGAATTGCGCGACGCGACGATCCTGGGCGATCCCGACTACCTGGTCGAGCCGCTCGCGTACTACGTTGCGAATCGCACCTACCTGATGCGCGAGCAGCGATTCGGAAAGGTTGTCGTGTTCACGCGGCGCGCCCGCCAGTCCCTCACCCTGGACGACATCCTGGCCGATGCGCATCGCGTGCGCGACTCGACCGGCCAGCCGGTCGTCATCCTTCTCGCGGAGCGGCTGGATCGTTCGGCACCCGCGCGGACGATCACCGAGGGCTACAGCTGGACGCTGTCCACCAGCCCCGAACAGGTGGAGCGGTTCCTTGCGGCCACGCGTCGCATCGAGCGCTTTGCGCCCGCCTGCTGCAGCGACGAGAGCTTCGATGTCTACGTGCTCGATCGCTGATACCCGGCCCCATCGAACAATGGAACACAGCAACGCCCATGTCTTCCGCACCCGCCTCGCATTCGCGCCCCGCCGCCCGGCAAGCCGGACGGCCCGCCGACTACCTCGCCATCGCACGCCTGGACCACAGCACCAAGCACATCCTCATCGTTCCCGGCATGGTCCTGGCGTACCTGCTGCGCGGGGTTCATGCCGACGACGTCGCGCAGCAGGTCGTGCTCGGCCTGCTCTCGGCCGTCGGCATCGCGTCCGCCAACTACGTCATCAACGAATGGCTGGACCGTGAATCCGACAGGCACCACCCGACCAAGTCGCAGCGCTCGGCCGTCCAGCGCCAGTTGCTCGGCCGCTGGGTGCTGCTGGAGTGGTTCTGCTGGCTGGCCCCGGGCATCGGCAGTGCATACCTGGCGAGCGGGACGATGCTGCTGGTCGCCGTGCTGTTCGCGCTGCAGGGCTTGGTCTACAACGTGCCGCCTCTGCGGAGCAAGGACAAGGCCTACCTCGACGTGATCTCGGAATCGGTCAACAACCCCCTTCGCTTGACGATCGGCTGGGCCATGATCGATCCGACGACCGTGCCGCCCGGGTCCGTCATCCTCTCCTACTGGCTGGGCGGCGCGTTCCTCATGGCGGCGAAGCGACTGTCGGAGTACAGGGAGATCGTGGCCTCGCACGGCCGCGGACTGCTCGTGCGCTATCGCGTCAGCTTCGCGGGCTACACGGACACCTCGCTCACGGTCTCGTGTTTCGTCTACGCGATGCTGTCGGCCTTCTTCCTGGCGGTCTTCCTGCTGAAGTACCGCATCGAATACCTCATCCTGATGCCGCTCGTGGTGGCGCTTTTCGGGCAGTACCTCGCGCTCTCCATGCAGCCCGGCTCGGCGGCCCAGAAGCCGGAGAAGCTCTTCAAGGAGCGCGGCCTCGTGTTGCTGGTGCTGCTGCTCGGACTGGCGTTCGCGGTCAGCACCTTCGTCAACATTCCCGTGCTCGAGCCCTTGACCGCTCAGCGCTTCATCAGGCTTCCATGAGCGGCCTGCCGCCTCCTCATCCCAGCGAGTAGGACGCTATCCGTTCGTTCCGCTCCCGGGTTAACCCTGCGGATTGACCGGATCTGCCGAACAATGCGGCCCGCATTTTGGCCCTACCCGAGGGGGCTTTCGTTTCCTAGAGTTCAGCCATCGCAGCACACCGCTGCTTCGACGACCCAGGAGACAAGCCTCATGACCACTACCGGCTACCAGACCCGCTTCGGGTCCCTCAAGCATTTCGACAAAGGCCATGTCGAGCCGATCGCCGACGACGTGCGCCACTACGCCTTCTCGAATTGTTTCGAGATCGCGAGCAAGAGCAAGCCCTACGAGAAGGTCGTGTTCGGCCAGAACCAGATCTACGTGCTTGAGACCCTGCGCGCCGAAGGCGCCTCATCCTGGTACACCTGCGCGCACGACGAGTTCGCGCTGGTGATGGATGGCGAGGTCGAGATCCACCTGGCCAAGCTCGACGCTTCCCAAACCGTCGCCGACGAAGAGAAGAACGGCGCCGTGCTCGTGAAGGGCGAACCCAAGGGCCAGAAGATGGGCTGGATGAAGCTCACGCGCGGCCACCAGGGCCTGTTGCCCAAGAACACGGCCTACCAGTTTCGCGCGCCCGGCGAGCCCGGCGTGATCGTGCTGCAGACCTGCAAGGGCGAACTCTCGGTCGAGAAGTGGGCCGAGATCTGCCAGACACATTGACCACCCCCAGGCTGCGCGCACTTCGTGTCGCTACGCCAACCCCCTCACCGGGGGCAACACCAGCGGCCCGGCCAAGCCGGCTCCGCGGTGTTCCCCGAAGGGGACAGCAGCCAGCATCGAAACAAAGGAGTCATACAACATGAACGCACCCGCAGAACTCGCCAAGGTCATCGCGTCGCAGCCCGACGCCGCGCTTGGCTACAAGGATTTCTCGCTCGGCAGCTTCGGCTTCCGGCGCGACGAGTATTTCGTCCACATCACCTGGAAGACCAAGGACGGCCGGCCCATGAGCCACACCATGGACGCCGGCAACTACCTGCGCGCGTTGATGCGCGACGTGGCCTGGGGCTTCTTCTACGGCTGGGTCAATTTCGACGACGTGGTCGGCACCGTCAACCACTACCAGTCGGTGGATCTCTACGCCGGCAGCTTCAACGGCACGATGAAGGAAGCCGGCATCGACTTGCTGGAGAACTTCCCGACCGCGCAGATCCGCGCCACCTTCGAAGCCATGCTCGACGACTGGACCAACGAGAGCTTCGACCCCTTCAGCGCACCGCAGGAAACCGGCTCGCCCTACGGTCGCAAGAAAGGCAACAACACCGCCAAGATCACCCGGGCGCGCGAGCTCGCCAAGCGCTGCGTCGGCTTGAAGGACGACCTCCGACTGCGCAGCGACGACACCGGCGCGCCGGTCAACCGCGCCTTCGCCGACGTGCCGCAGGGGGAGCCCGAGCTGCATCCGGAACCCGGCTTCGAGAACGAGGTGCATGCCTTCAATCTCTTCGGCTTCCTGAGCCGCTCGCAGGTCACCTGGAACCCGAGCTTCACCTCGGTGGTGAAGCACAGCTTCATGTGCCCGACCACCGAGGAGCACATCCTGCCGATCATCCACGGCAACGACCGGGTCGAGTGGTTCTTCCAGATGACCGACGAGATCCACTGGGACTGCGGCGACAAGAACACCGGCAAGCCCATGGCCCGCGTGATCATGAAGGCCGGCGACATGGCCGCCATGCCCGCCTACTGCCGCCACCAGGGCTTCAGCCCGAAGCGCTCGATGCTGCTGGTGTGGGAGAACGGCTCGCCGAGCCTGGTCTATGAGATCCAGAAGGGCGAGAGCCCCGAGATCCCCGTAACGTTCTAGAGGAAAACGCGCCGCGGAGCGGCGCGTCCTTCTGTGTTTAGGAGACAAGAGATGGCAGACCGCATCCGGTCCGATGCCGGCGCAGCTTCGCGCCGACGATTCATCCAGCAGGCCGGCGCAGGCTCGGCGGCCGTCGCTGCGGCGACGCTGGGCCTTTCGACGCAGGAAGCCGAAGCCGCACCGACTTTCGACGCGAGCTACGACGTCGTGGTCTGCGGCAGCGGCTGCGGCGGCCTGGCCTCGGCGTTGTTCGCGCGCTGGCAGGGCAACAGCGCGGTGATCCTCGAGAAAGCCGGCAGCATCGGCGG
Organism: Variovorax sp. LjRoot175; assembly: GCF_964253805.1. NCBI lineage: Bacteria > Pseudomonadati > Pseudomonadota > Betaproteobacteria > Burkholderiales > Comamonadaceae > Variovorax > Variovorax sp. LjRoot175. Next base: position 1,084,223 of record NZ_CAXURY020000001.1, read on the forward strand.
CACCACAGCCAAGGCCGCGTTCTGGTACTGGGTGCCGAACAACGAGGCGATGAAGAAGGCCGGCATCGCCGACCCCAAGCCCGACTTCCTGAAGTACGTGGCGCGGCTGTCGAGCCCGCAGACCTACGATCCGGCGCATCCCCGCCTGGGCCTCACGCCATGGGAGTACGACATGTGCTCCGCTTTCTACGACAGCGCCTCGCCGGCGGCCGAGCTGCTGGCGGCCAAGGGCGCGCTGCCTTATCGCCACGTGGCCGACGTGCCCGACTACTTCGCCGAGCTGCCGGAAGACAAGGCGCCCAAGGGCCGCGTGCTGGTGCCGAAGGACGCGATCCCCAGCATGTCCGACGGCGGCCTGGTGGCGGTGCGCACGCTGTCGGCCAAGGCACGGCAGGAGGGCATTCCGATCCGCACCGGCATGCGCGTGACCAAGGTGCTGCAGGACAAGTCCGGCCGCGTGATCGGCGTCGAAGCGAAGGACGAGCTCGATGCCACGGTACGGCTGCGCGCGAGGAAGGCGGTGATCTTCGCCACCGGCGGCTTCACGCACAACGTCGAGCTGCGCAAGAACTTCTTGAACGGCCCGATCTACGGCGGCTGCGCGGCGCCCAGCAACGAGGGCGACTTCGTGCAGATCGCCGGCCCGCTCGGCGCTCAGCTGCGCAACATGAACTACGCCTGGACCTGCCCGATCCCGCTGGAGAAGGCGATCGCCAAGGACGGCTCGATCTCGGGCATGTTCTCGGTGGCCGGCGACTCGATGCTCTTCGTCAACAAGTACGGCCGGCGCAACGTCAACGAGAAGCTGCAGTACAACGAGCTGGCCCAGACCTTCTTCGAATGGGACGGCGCCAAGGCCGAGTACCCGAACCTGGTGCGCATCGCGGTCTGGGACCAGCGCTCGCAGCAGCATTCGGCCAGCGCCGAATACGGCCGGCTGATCGTGCCGCCCGGCACCGACGACCGCCATGTGATCAAGGGCGCCACGCTCGCGGAACTGGCACGTGCCATCGACGAGCGCCTGGCCAAGTACGCGGGCGCGACCGGCGGCGCGAAGCTCGCGCCCGACTTCCTGCCCAACCTGCAGGCTGCCATCGCGCGCTTCAACCAGTTCGCGAAAACCGGCAAGGACCTCGACTTCCAGCGCGGCGAGCGCATCGTCGAGCAGCTCTTCAACGGCGACGTGAAAGCCGAGCCGGGCCGCGCCAACCCGACGATGTGGCCGCTGGCCGATGCCGGCCCGTACTACGCGGCACTGGTCGTCGCCGGCACCCTCGACACCAAGGGCGGACCGAAGACCGACACGCACGGCCGCGTGCTCGACGGCCGCGACCGGCCGATCCCCGGCCTCTACGGCGTCGGCAATTGCGTCGCCTCGGCCTCGGGCCGTGCCTACTGGGCCGGCGGCGCGACGCTGGGGCCGATCATCGCCTTCGCCTACCGCGCGGCGAACGCGGCGCATGCCGAGGGCAGGAGCGCAGCATGAAGGCCTGGCTCCTCATCCCGGTGCTGGCGCTCGCCGCGAACCTGGCCCACGCGCAATCGCCCGGCCAACGCCTCGCGCAGACCGCGTGCACCCAGTGCCACAGCTTCGGCAAGGGCGAGCCGCACGGCGTCGGGCCCAACCTGTTCGGCCTGCTCGGAAGGCCGGCGGCGGCCAACGGCGGCTTCACCTACTCCAAGCAATACGTCGACGCGATGAAGGGCAAGACCTGGGATCGCGCGCTGCTCGACAAGTGGCTCACCGACACCCAGGCGGTCGCGCCGGGCAACACGATGGTCTATTTCCAGGACGACCCGAAGAAGCGCGCCGCGCTCATCGAGTACATGCAATCGCAGAAGTGAAAGAAGGAGACACACCATGGCCCTCACACGTCAAACCATGACCGACGAGCAACGCAAGTCGGTGGCGCTCGAATACCTCAAGGCCTACGACAACGGCGGCGTCACTTCCACCGGCGGCTCGATCCTCGACCTGTTCGCGAGCGACGCGCAGGTCTACTTTCCGAAATGGGGCCTGGCCAACGGCAAGGACGAGATCGGCAAGCTCTTCGGCGAAGTCGGCAGCCGCGGCAAATCCATCCGCCACGACTACGCCGGCTTCAACTGGATCTTCTCGGGCACCGACCTGTTCGCCTGCGAAGGCACGAGCTACGGCGAGCATGCCGACGGGCCGTGGCGCGCGGGCGTGCCCGAGTGGGGCGCGGGCCGCTGGTGCGACGTGTTCGAGGTGCGCGACTGGCTGATCCAGCGCTGCTTCATCTACCTCGATCCCGACTACGCCGGCAAGGACACGGCCCGCTACCCCTGGTTGAAGACATGAAGCTCGCAGACATCCAGCAGGCCGCAGGCCTCAAGACCCCCATCCGCCACCAGCTCTTCATCGACGGCCGATTCGTCGACGCCGAGTCGGGCGAGACGCTGGCCACGCTCAATCCGCACGACAACTCGACCATCGTGGAAGTCGCGCTGGCCGGCAAGGTCGACGTCGACCGTGCCGTGGCCGCGGCGAAGCGCGCCTTCCCGGCCTGGAGCCGCATGGCCGCGGCCGACCGAGGACGCATTCTGCTCAAGCTTGCAGACCTGATCGAGGCCAACGCCGAAGAGCTCGCGCGCCTCGAATCGCTGGACACCGGCCATCCGGTGCGCGACTCGCGCAAGCTCGACGTGCCGCGCACGGCGGCCTGCTTCCGCTACTTCGGCGGCATGGCCGACAAGTTCCAGGGCGAGACCATTCCGGTGGAGGAGGGCTTCCTCAACTACACGCTGCGCGAGCCGGTCGGCATCGTGGGCCAGGTGGTGCCGTGGAACTTCCCGCTCATGTTCACCAGCTGGAAGATGGCGCCCGCGCTCGCGGCCGGCAACTGCATCGTGATGAAGCCGGCCGAGATCACGCCGCTCAGCTCGCTCAAGATCGTCGAGCTCATGGCCGAGGCCGGCATGCCCGCCGGCGTGGTCAACATGCTGCCGGGGCTGGGCAGCGTCGCGGGCCAGTACATCGCCGAGCATCCCGAGATCGCGAAGATCGCGTTCACCGGCAGCACCGCCACCGGCCGGCGCATCGTGCAGGCCAGTGCCGGCAACCTCAAGAAGGTGCAGTTGGAACTCGGCGGCAAGGGGCCCAACATCGTGTTCGACGACGCCTTCCTGCCCGCCGCCGTCAACGGCAGCGCCTGGGCCATCTTCCACAACCAGGGGCAGGCCTGCATCGCGGGCTCGCGCCTGATGCTGCACGAGAAGATTGCCGACGCCTTTCTCGACCAGTTCATTCCGCTCGCCAAGTCCATCCGGCTCGGCAATCCGCTCGACGATGCGACCGAGATGGGTCCGCTCACGAGCGCGCAGCACCGCGAACGCGTGCTGAGCTATGTCGAAGTGGCGAAAGGCGAGGGCGGAGAATTGCTCGCCGGCGGCAGCTCGCCCGGCGGCGAACTCGCGAAAGGCTGCTACGTCGAGCCGACGGTGGTGCGCGCAAAGTCGTGGCGCGACCGCGTGGCGCAGGAGGAGGTTTTCGGCCCCTTCGTCACCGTGCTCACCTTCAAGGACGACGCCGAGGCGATGCAGATCGCCAACGGCACCGACTACGGCCTCGGCAGCGGCCTGTGGACCAGCAACCTGCAGCGCGCGCACCGGGTCGCGCGCGACCTGCATGCGGGCATGGTCTGGATCAACAGCTACAAGCGCGTCAACCCGGGCTCGCCCTTCGGCGGCGTCGGCCAGAGCGGCTATGGGCGCGAGATGGGCTTCGATGCGATGCGCGAGTACACCCAGGTCAAGAGCGTCTGGGTCAACATCGATGCGCAGATCCCGCCGCACTTCCAGCGCTGATGCCATGGCCATGCGCGACATCGTCTACACCAGCCAGCCGCAGCGCGTGGTCTTCGGCGCCGGCAGCCTCGCCCACCTGGCGCGCGAGATCGACGCGCTGGGCGCGCGCCGCGCGCTGGTGCTGTGCACGCCCGAGCAGCGCGCCCAGGCCGAGCGCGTGGCCGAGTTGCTGGGCGCCCAGGCCGCCGGCATCTTCGACCGCGCCGCGATGCACGTGCCGATCGAGACCGCGCGCGAGGCTCGCGAGATCGCGCGTGAGCTCGATGCCGACTGCGCCGTGGCCATCGGCGGCGGCTCCACCACCGGCCTGGGCAAGGCCATTGCATTGGATTCGGGTCTGCCCATCCTGGCGATTCCCACCACCTACGCGGGCAGCGAGATGACGCCCATCTACGGCCTGACCGAAGCGGGCCTCAAGAAGACCGGCAAGGATCCCCGTGTGCTGCCGCGCACCGTGATCTACGACCCCGAGCTCTCGCGCAGCCTGCCCGTGGGTTTGAGCGTCACCAGCGGCATCAATGCGATCGCGCATGCGGCCGAGGGGCTCTATGCGCAGGACAGCAACCCGGTGATGGACCTGATGGCCGAGGAAGGCATTGCCGCGATCGCGCGTGCGCTGCCGGCGATCCGGCGCCAGCCCGAGGACATCGAGGCACGCTCCGATGCGCTCTACGGCGCGTGGCTGTGCGGCAGCGTGCTGGGCAACGTCGGCATGGCGCTGCACCACAAGCTGTGCCACACGCTGGGCGGCAGCTTCAACCTGCCGCATGCCGAGGTGCACACGGTGGTGCTGCCGCATGCGATCGCCTACAACGCGGCCGCGGCGCCGCGCGCGATTGAGCGCATTGCGCGGGCCCTGGGCCGAGAGAACGCGGCGCAAGGGCTCTTCGAGCTGGCGCGCGACAACGGCGCGCCGGTCGCGCTCAAGGACATCGGAATGAAGCACAGCGACCTCGACCGCGCGGCGGACATCGCGGCGGCCAACCCGTACTGGAATCCGCGCCCGGTCGAGCGCGAGGCGATCCGCGCGCTGCTGCAGCGCGCCTTCGACGGCGAGCCGGCCTGAATCCCTTGTGCAAGAAGAGAAGCAAAAGAAGGAGACAACCATGACATTCAATCGCAGACAGTTCACCCAGGCCGCGGCCGCGCTCGCCGCGAGTGGCGCCGCGCCGCTGGTGTTCGCCGCCGACACGCTGAAGATCGGCTACGTGTCGCCGCAGACCGGGCCACTCGCACCCTTCGGCGAGGCCGACAAGTGGGTCATCGAGCAGATGAAGACGGCCTTCAAGGACGGCCTCAGCGTCGGCGGCAAGAAGTACGCGGTGCAGATCGTGCTGAAGGACAGCCAGTCCAATCCCAACCGCGCGGGCGAGGTCGCCAACGATCTGATCCTCAAGGACAAGGTCGCGCTGGTGCTGACCGCCGGCACGCCCGAGACCGCGAATCCGGTGAGCGACGCCTGCGAGCTCAACGAAGTGCCCTGCGTCTCCAGCGTGGTGCCGTGGCAGCCCTGGTTCTTCGGCCGCAAGGGCGATCCGGCCAAGGGTTTCAACTGGACCTATCACCTGTTCTGGGGGTTGGAGGACGTCATCGCCAACTTCACCAACGGCTGGAAAACCGTCGAGACCAACAAGAAGGTCGGCGGCCTGTTCCCCAACGACGGCGACGGCAATGCCTGGGGCGACAAGGAACTCGGCTTCCCGAAGCCGCTGGCGCAGATGGGCTTCACGCTCACCGACCCGGGCCGCTTCCAGAACGGTACGCAGGACTTCAGCGCGCAGATCGCGGCCTTCAAGCGCGACAACGTCGAGATCGTGACCGGCGTGGTGATCCCGCCCGATGCCAAGACCTTCCTCACGCAGGCGCGGCAGCAGGGCTTCAGGCCCAAGGTCATCACTCTGGGCAAGGCGCTCCTGTTCCCGGGCGCGATCGAGGCGCTGGGCGATCTGGGCTACGGCCTGTCGACCGAGGTGTGGTGGAGCCCGTGGCATCCCTTCACCTCGAGCCTCACGAAGCAGAGCGCCAAGTCGCTGGCCGAGGCCTACGAGGCGGGCGCGAAGAAGCAATGGACGCAGCCCATCGGCTTCGCGCACGCGCTGTTCGAAGTCGCGTCCAACGCGCTCTCGCGCGCCAAGTCGCCCAAGGCGGCCGACGTGCGCGACGCGGTCGCCGCCACCTCGCTCGACACGGTGGTCGGCCCGGTGAAGTGGGGCGGGCAGGGCCCGTTCAAGAACGTGAGCAAGACGCCGCTGGTGCTGGGCCAGTGGAACAAGGGCCAGAAGTACAAGGTCGAGCTGACCATCGTCAACAACGATGCGGCCAAGAGCATTCCGGCCGGCGGCACCCTCAAGCCGCTATGACGCTTCTCGCGCTGCACGGCGTCTGCAAGTCCTACGGCGCGCTCAAGGTCACCGACGACATCACGCTCGCGGTGGCCGAGGGCGAGACGCTGGGCATCCTCGGGCCGAACGGCGCGGGCAAGACCACGCTGTTCAACCTGATCTCGGGCGACGTGCGCGTCGACGCGGGGCGCGTGGAGTACGAAGGGCGCGACGTCACCACGCTCAAGCCCCACCAGCGCTGCCATGCCGGCATCGGCCGCAGCTACCAGGTGCCGCAGCCCTTCGGCCACATGAGCGTGTTCGAGAACCTGGTCACGGCCGCCTGCTTCGGCGCCGGCCAGACCGAGCGCGAGGCCTGGCAGACGGCGCAGGAGGTGCTGGCCGAGACCGGCCTCATGGCCCATGCCAACAAGCCGGCCGGCGGTCTGACCCTGCTCGACCGCAAGCGGCTCGAGCTTGCGCGTGCGCTCGCGACGCGGCCCAGGCTGCTTCTGCTCGACGAGATCGCGGGCGGGCTGACCGAGCCCGAGGCGAAGCAACTGGTGGAAGAGCTCAAGCAGATCAAGGCGCGCGGCGTGACCATGATCTGGATCGAGCACGTGGTGCATGCACTGCTCTCGCTGGCGGATCGGTTGTTCGTCATCAACTTCGGTCAGAAGCTGGCGGAAGGCGAGCCGCGGGTGGTGATGGGCGATCCGGAGGTGCGGCGGGTTTATATGGGGATGGAGGCATGACGAAGCTGCTCGAAGCCCGAGGCCTGAAGGCCTTCTATGGCGATGCCCAGGCGCTCTTCGGCATCGACTTCGAGCTCGCGCAGGGCGAGTTGGTCGCGGTCATCGGTGCCAACGGCGCGGGCAAGTCCACGCTGCTCAAGTGCCTCACGGGCCTGGTGCGCGCGCCGCGCGAGGCGGTGCACTTCAAGGGCGAGGCCATCGGCGGCCTCGCGCCCGGCGAGATCGTGAAGCGCGGGCTGGCGATGGTGCCCGAGGGCCGGCGCCTGTTCTCCAGCCTCAGCGTGGAGGAGAACCTGCTGATCGGCGGCCACGCGGGCCGCAAAGGGCCGTGGAACCTGCAGCGCCTCTACGCGCTGTTCCCCATCCTCGCCGAGAAACGGCACGAACCCGGCACCTCGCTCTCGGGCGGCCAGCAGCAGATGGTGGCGCTGGGCCGTGCGCTGATGAGCAACCCCGAGGTGCTCTTGTGCGACGAGCTCTCGCTGGGCCTGGCGCCGATCGTGATCCGCGAGATCTACGCCGCCATGCCGGCCATCACCCGCGAAGGCATGACGGTGGTGATCGTCGAGCAGGACGTGAGCATGGCGCAGCGCGTGTCGCAGCGCATCTATTGCCTGCAGGAGGGGCGCGTGTCGCTCGCGGGCCGATCGGACGCGCTCACGCGGGACCAGATCTCGGCGGCGTACTTCGGAGTCTGAGCCGTGCTTGAAACCCTGCTCCAAGGCATCCTGCTCGGCGGTCTCTACACCCTCTTCGCGCTCGGCCAGTCGCTGATGTTCGGTGTCATGCGGCTCACCAACACCGCGCAGGGCGACTTCATCATCCTCGGCGCCTTCGCGGTGATCGCCGGCACCACGCTCGTGGGCGGTGCGCCCTTCCTGGTCGCGCTGGCGGTGCTGCCGCTGGCCTTCGGCTTCGGCTATGCGCTGCAGCGCTACGTGCTCAACGGCACGCTGGGCAAGGACCCGCTGCCCTCGCTGGTCGTGACCTTCGGCCTCTCGATCGTGATCCAGAACCTGCTCTTGGAACTGTTCTCAGCCGATCCGCGCTCGATCGAGACCGGCGGCCTCAACACGCTGGGGCTTCGCATCGGCGAGTCGCTGTCGCTGGGCGTGCTGCCGCTGGTGGTGCTCGCCATCGCGGTTGCCGCGACGGCGGCGCTGCAATGGCTCTTCGCGCGCACGGCGCTCGGCCGCTCGTTCCGGGCGGTGTCGGACGACCGCGAGATCGCCGAACTCATGGGCCTCAACGCGAGGAAGGTCTACGCCTTCGCGACCGCCATCGCCTTCGTGCTGATCGCGGTGGCCGGCGCGCTGCAGGGCATGCGCACGACGGTGTCACCCTCGGACGGGCCGCTGTTGCTGCTGTTCGCCTTCGAGGCCGTGATCATCGGCGGCATGGGCTCCTTCTGGGGCACGCTCGCGGGCGCAATGATCCTCGGCATCACGCAGCAGATCGGCTTCCGACTCGACCCGGGCTGGGGCATCTGGGTCGGACACATCGTCTTCCTGCTGGTGCTGGTGCTCAGGCCGCAAGGGCTCTTTCCGAAAACGCGAGGCTGATGCAATGACCAGGAATCCGGTCTTGACCCCGAACCCGGCGTTCGACGTCGTGCGCAGTACAGCCGCGAGCCGCGCCGCGCTGATGGTGGCGGCGGTGCTGGTCGCCCTTGCCGCCAGCCTGCCCTTCTGGGGCGAATCGAGCTGGATGCGCGAGTTCGTCGAGATCGCCTGCTACTTCATCTTCGCGATGATGTGGAACCTGCTCGCCGGGTACGGCGGCATGGTCAGCATCGGCCAGCAGGCCTTCTTCGGTTTCGGCGGCTACGTGATGCTGATGCTCGGCAACTTCGCCGGCGTCAACCCCTTCATCGCCATTCCGCTCGGCGCGCTGGCGGCTGGGGCCATCGCGGTGCCGGTGTCCTTCGTCGCCTTCCGCCTCTCGGGCGGCTACTTCGCGATCGGCACCTGGGTCATCGCCGAGGTGTTCCGCCTGAGCTTCGCCAACGTCTCGGTCGTGGGCGGCGGCTCGGGCACCACGCTCACCGCCCTGCGCGGCATCGAGCGCGCCACGCGCGAGAGCGTGACCTACTGGATGGCGCTGGCTTGCGTGGTGGCGGCGATCGCACTGGTCTACCTGTTCCTGCGCAGCAAGCGCGGGCTGGCGCTGCTCGCCATTCGCGACAACGAAGTCGCCGCCGAATCGCAGGGCATCCCTGTCGTGCGCATGAAGCTCGCGGTGTACGTGGTCGCGGCCTTCGGCGCCGGCCTGGCGGGCGCGCTCTATTTCGTCGGCAACCTGCGCATCAGCCCCGACGCCGCCTTCAGCGTGAACTGGACCGCCTTCGCCATCTTCATGGTGGTGATCGGCGGCATCGGCCGCATCGAGGGGCCGCTGGTGGGTGCGCTCATCTTCTGGGCGCTCAACAAGTTCTTCAGCGACTACGGCACCTGGTACCTGCTGGGCCTCGGCCTGCTGGCGATCGTGGTCACCATCTTCTTCAAGCAGGGGCTCTGGGGCTACGCGCAGCAGCGCTGGGGGTGGTCGCTGTTTCCGACGCAGCGGGTGCTGGTGGGCAGCGCCCCATCAGATAAGGTATTAGAATCTATTCATTAATCTATTCATTTTTATATTCCGAAGTCGACTTGCAAGAGGTGTGTCCGCAGGTTCAATCTATTCACATGAGCGAACTTACCGAGCGCGTTCGACAGGCGCTGCGTACCGCTGGCGCCGCGCGCAGCGCTGAGCTGCAGCAGGTCTGCGGTGCAAGCCAAGCCTCCATTTCGCGTGCGCTCGCGCCGCTTCTTTCGGCGGGCGAGGTGCTCAAGGTCGGCCGCGCACGGAATCAGGCCTATGTCATGCCGCGCCGCGTGGAGGGCATAAGCACCACCGGCACCATCCCGATCATGAAGGTGGACGGCACCGGAAAGGCCGCCGAGTTCGGCACCTTGATTCCTGCGGTCAGAGGTCGATGCTGGGTCGAGGAGTTCGAGCCCACTCGTGCGCAGCTTCACGATGGCCTGCCGTGGTTCCTGGCCGACATGCGGCCGCAAGGTTTCCTCGGACGCGCATTCGCGCATGCCCGGAAGGAACTCCACCTTGCCGACAACCCCGATCACTGGACGGATGACGACGCCTTGAGAGCCCTGAGCCAAGCCGGTGAGGACTTGCCCGGCAACCTGATCCTTGGAGCCGGGTCGTTCGAGCGCTTCATGCACGCAGGCCCGGCCGATCGGGCGTCGCCGGATCTGTACCCCGAGTTGGCCGAGGCCGCGATGCACGGCGCCCTGCCCGGTTCCTCCGCGGGTGGCGAACAGCCCAAGTTCTGCACCGTTCGCGAGGACGGCCGGCCGGTGATCGTGAAGTTCTCGCCCGCAGGGGACTCTGCGCCCGAGCAACGGTGGGCCGACCTCCTGGTGTGCGAGCACCTGGCCCTCTCCACCTTGAACGCGGCTGGCGTTCCGGCGGCGAGGACGCGGATCTTCGTTGCAGGCGGCCGCACCCTGCTCGAAGTGGAGCGCTTCGACCGCACCACGCGCGGCCGCATCGGCATGGTCTCCCTGCTCGCGTTCGACAACGAGTACATCGGCCAGATCGACAACTGGGCCGCGTCCGCGGAGCGCATGAGCACGCGCGGCCTGATGCGCCCCAGCGATGCCGACAGGCTTCGATTGCTGGAGGCATACGGACAACTGATCGGCAATACCGACCGGCATTACGGGAACATTTCGCTGGTCATCGATCCATCGGGCAACTGGGCGCTGGCGCCGGCCTATGACACCTTGCCCATGGTCTATGCACCCGTGGCCGGTGAACTGGTGTCGCGGGACGACTTCGATCCAGGCAAGCTGGTCCCCACGGCAGACACGCTGCGGGTTTGGGACGCAGCCAGGAAACTGGCCATCGCGTTCTGGCAAGGCGCGGCCGGGGACAAGCGGATCTCCGGCGCGTTCCGCGAGGCGGCAGGGCGACACGCGCGCAGCCTTGCGGCGCATGAAGATCCGCCGCAGCCCGCCGCGGACGAGCCGGTCTTTCAGCGAGAGCGGCCGAGCTGACGCAAGGCAACGCGGGTCCGTGGCCTGAAACAGGCCGGCCACCTCGGGCGAGCCGCTGCCCTGGCACTCCGCCCTAATTTTTAGCTCGCCCGTTGCGAAAAACGGTTCTTGGAGGCAACGCCCTCCGCTCCTAGCATCCGCCCACTGCCTTCATCCTCTTGCATCAAAAGGAACCTGCCATGGCCCATCTCCACGACTCCGGCCGCCGAAGCCTGCTCAAGACCTCGCTCATTGCCGGCGGACTTTCGGCGGGCGGCCTGCTGTCGATCGACGCGTTCGCGCAGGGCAAGGCGCGCATCAACATGCAGCTCGGCTGGATCGTCGGTGTCAACCAGATCGGCGAAGTGGTCGCCAAGCGGCTGGGCTTCTACGAACAGGAAGGCATCGATTTCGCGATCCAGCCCGGCGGCCCCAACATCGATGGCGTGGCCATCGTCGCCTCGGGACGCTACGAGCTGGGGCAGGTCTCCTCGAGCCCGTCCGTCATGCTCGCGGTCTCGCAGGGCCTGCCGATCAAGTGCTTCGCCGTCGGCGCGCAGAAGCACCCCTTCACCTTCTTCTCGCTGGCCAAGAACCCGGTGCGCAAGCCGGCCGACCTGGTCGGCAAGCGGGTGGGCCTCCCGTCGACGGCGGCCGTGCTGCTGCGTGCCCTGCTGGCGAAGAACAAGATTCCGGAGAAGGAGGTCAAGGTCGTCACCATCGGCGCCGACATGTCGCCGCTGCTGACGGGCCAGGTCGATGTGGTCACCGGCTGGCTTACCAGCACGACGGCGCTCAAGGTGCTGGGCCCGGAGCGCGTCGACCTGACGCTGTGGGACTCGGGCGTGAAGCTCTACGCGCTGCCGTACTACGCGTCGACCAAGACGCTCGAGACGCAGCCCAAGGTCATCGAAGCCTTCCTGCGCGCCACCGCCCGCGGCTGGCAGCATGTGAAGGCCAACCGCGACGAGGCGGTCGACCTGCTGGTCAAGGAATACCCCAACCTCAAGCGCGAGGACGAACGCGTGGCGGTCGACGTGATGCTCGAGTACAGCTTCGGCGGTCTGGCGCAGACGCAGGGCTGGGGCGCGATGGACCCGGCGGTCTGGCAGGAACAGATCTCGATGTACGCGGAGCTGGGCCAGTTCACCGCGCGCACGCCGAAGGTGGAAGACGTGCTGTGGCTCGACGGCCTCAAGGCGAGCGCGGCCGCGCGGACGAAGGCGTGATGCCATGGCTGCCGTTCTGACGAACGCCTCGCCCGCGATCTCCTGTCGCGACATCGGCATGCGCTTCTTCACCGAGCGCCGCGACGTGACTGCGATCAAGAGCCTGGACCTCGACGTCGCTCACGGAGAGTTCCTGACCTTGCTCGGCCCCTCGGGCTGCGGCAAGTCCACCTTCCTGCGCGTGGTTGCCGACCTGCTGGAGCCGAGCCGCGGAAGGATCGAGGTGCTCTCCGCGACGCCGCAGGCCGCGCGCAAGAACCGCGACATCGGCTTCGTGTTCCAGGATGCGGCGCTCTTGCCGTGGCGCACGGCGCTGCAGAACGTCGAGCTGCCGCTGCAGGTGGGCGGCGGCGCGAGCCGCAAGGGACGCCGCTCGCCGCAGGAGCTGCTCGAACTGGTCGGCCTGAAGGACAAGGCGCAGGCCTGGCCCCATGAGCTGTCGGGCGGCCAGCGCCAGCGCGTGTCGATTGCGCGCGCACTGGCCAGCGACCCGAAGATCCTGCTGATGGACGAGCCCTTCGGCGCGCTCGACGAGATCACGCGCGACCGGCTCAACGAGGAGATCCGGCGCGTCTGGAAGGAAACCGGCGTGACGATCCTGTTCGTCACCCACAGCATCCATGAGGCCGCCTATCTGGGCCAGCGCGTGCTGATGCTGGCCGCCAATCCGGGCCGCGTGCGCGAGATCGTGCCGGTCGAGCTGCCCGAAGACCGGACGCTGGACATCCGCGAGACCCCCGAGTTCGTGCGCCTCACCGCGCACTTGCGGCGCGTGCTGGAAACCTGCTGACGGGAGGCCCCCATGACCACCAGTTCCATCGATACGCCGGTGACCGGCCTGGCTCAAGTTCCCGCCGACCCCGAGTACCTCGCCTGGGCCGCAGCGCGCCAGCGGCGCGTCTGGCGCCGCCGCATCCTGCCGGCGCTCGGCATCGTCGGCCTCGTCGTGCTGTGGTGGGCCGTCATCGCGATCTTCGACGTCAAGCCCTTCATCGCGCCCACGCCATGGGCAGTGCTCGAAACGCTCTACGCCAAGCGCGCCGTGCTGCTGGACAACCTGATCCCCACCGCGATGGAGGCGGCCGGCGGCTTCCTGCTGGGCAACCTCGCCGCGATCGCGATCGCGACGGTCTTCGTGCACAACAAGACGCTGCAGGACATCTTCTTCCCGGTGGTGCTGATGTTCAACGCCGTGCCGCTGGTGGCCAAGGCCCCGGTGCTGGTGCTGATCATGGGCAACGGCATGGAGCCGAAGATCACCATCGCGGCGCTGGTGTGTTTCTTCCCGACGCTGGTGAACATGGTGCGCGGCCTCGAATCGGTGAACCCGCAGGCCATGGAGCTGATGCGCGTGCTGTCGGCCAGCAAGACGGAGATCTTCTTGCGCCTGCGGCTCCTGAACGCGCTGCCCTATCTGTTCTCGGCCCTGCGCATCGCGGCATCGATGTGCGTGATCGGCGCGGTGGTCGGCGAATGGGTGGGCGCCACGGTCGGCATCGGCGCCATGATTCTTCAGGCCACTTTCAACTTCGACTCCCCGCTGCTGTACGCCGCGATCGTCATGAGCGCGAGCCTCTCGGGCCTGTTCTTCCTGCTCGTGACCCTGGCCGAGCGCTGGATCATTCGCTGGCATCCGGAGAGCACGCACTAGAGCCTGTTAACACATGAATCACCCCCGCGTGGGGCCCCAGAGAGGGCCCAATCTGGGCGCCAAGCGGAACTGGGTTGCACACCCAGTGAGCATTGGCAACGACGAGTGGGCCCTCTCTGGGGCCCCACCCGAAGGGCCGGGGGTGATTCATGAACAGGCCCTAACGCAGTGCGTCACCTCGACATTTCAAACAGGACAAACAGGAGATTAGCTATGAGCCGTATCGGCGACTGGATGCAGGAGTCTGCGCACGACGTTCGTGTGGCAGCCGAATCGGATGTGGTGGTGGTGGGCGGCGGGCCGGCCGGCCAGGCCGCGGCCCTTGCCGCTGCGCGCAACGGTGCGAGCGTGACGCTGCTGGAGCGCTACAACCACCTCGGCGGCCTGGCCTCGGGCGGCATGGTGCTGGTGCTCGACGACATGTGGGACAACCACCAGAAGGAAATTTCGGTGCGCGGCATCTGCCTCGAGATGATCGATCGCATGGCCGCGCTCGGCCTGGCCGAATATCCGAAGCAGCAGGACTGGGGCAGCCTGCCCGACTCGGTGCGGCGCTGGAAGCGCTGGGGCACCTACGACTTCCACAGCAAGGAGAAGCCGCACCCGATCTGCTTCGCGGCGGCCTTCGACCCCGACGCGTGGAAACGCACCTCGCTCGAGATGGTGCAGCGGGCCGGCATCGAACTGCGCCTGCACTCGTGGTTCTCCCGTACCCTGGTGGAGGACGGCAAGGTCAAGGGCGTGGTCTGCGAGACCAAGGGCGGGCGCGAAGCGATCCTGGGCAAGGTGGTGATCGACACCACCGGCGACCTCGATGTCGCGGCATCGGCCGGCGCGCCCCACATCAGCGGCGCCTACATCGTGACCACGGTGTTCCGGCTCGGCGGCGTCGATACCGACGAGGCAGAGCGCTTCGAGAGCGAGGAGCCGCAGGCCTTCCAGGCGCTGGACCGCGAGGTCAAGCACATGCTGGGCGGCGCCTGGGAGAACTGGTGGCTCAAGACGCCGCTGCCGGGCATCGTCTGGTGCAACTGCCCGCACATGCCCGGACTCGACGGCCTGAAGGTGGCCGACCTGACGCGCGCCGAGGTCCAAGGCCGCAACACCATTCACAAGGTGATCGACTTCGTTCGCGCCCGGCTGCCCGGCTTCAAGAACTGCTACCTGGTCGACATGGCGCCGCAAACCGGCATCCGCCAGACCCGGCTGCTCGAAGGCGAGTACGTGATGACCAAGGAAGACCTGGCCCAGCGCACCCGCTTCGAAGACAGCGTGGCCCGCGGCCGCGACTACTACTACCCCTTGCGCACCCTCCTGCCGCGCAGCGTGGAGAACCTGCTGGTGGCCGGCCGCCACTACTCCGCGACCTCGGCGGCGCAGAAGATCTCGCGCGAGATCCCGCCCTGCATGGCGATGGGCGAGGCCACCGGCGTGGCCGCGGCACTGGCGCTCGACGCCGGCGTGTCCGTGCGCCACGTGGACGTCGCCAAGCTGCAGCGCACGCTGCGCGCCCAGGGCGCCGACCCCGGCGACCAGAAGGGCCCGAACACCGATGTGCCGGCGATCGCCCGCTCGTTTGCGGAGGCCGCGTGATGACGACCGCTAACCTGCCGCTGGCCGGCATCCGCGTGATCGACTTCACGCAGGTGATGATGGGCCCGGTCTGTACCCAGATGCTGGCCGACCACGGGGCCGACGTGATCAAGATCGAGCGCAAGGGCGCGGGCGACCTGAGCCGCTCGACCTTCGCGCCGGTCGCGGGGCACGACAACCCGATCTTCTGCAGCCTCAACCGCAACAAGCGCAGCGTCGAGATCGATCTGCGCGATGCGGCGCAGATGGACCTGGTCAAGGCATTGATCGCCGATGCCGACGTGGTCACCAACAACTTCCGCGCCGGCGTGATGGAGCGCCTCGGCCTCGGCTACGAGGACTGCAAGCGCCTCAACCCGCGCATCGTGTATGCGGTCGGCACCGGCTTCGGCGAATCCGGACCCTATGCGCACAAGGGAGGGCAGGACGTGCTCGCGCAAGCCTTGACCGGCGTGATGGCGCGCCGCGCCGATGCCTCGGTGCCGATCTCGATCTACCCGACCGCGTTGGCCGACTACACGGCCGGCATGCACATGGTGCAAGGCATCCTGTTCGCACTGCTGCAGCGCGAACGCACGGGCGAGGGCCAGAAGATTGCCGTCTCCCTCTACAACTCGATGTTGTCGATGCAGATGCAGGAGGCTGCGATGGTCATGATGGAGGACTCGGAGGTCAACTGGGCCGCGATGCCGCTGTCGGGCGTCTTCGATACGCAGACCGGTCCGCTGGTGCTGGTCGGCGCGTTCAAGGCGAATCCGTTGCGCGACATCTGCGCCGCGCTGGAGATCGACGATCTCTCGCAGGACGCGCGCTTCGCCAACCTGGCAGCGCAGTTCGCGCACAAGGCCGAGCTGCACGCTATCTTCCACGAACGCTTCGCGAGCAACACGCGCGAACACTGGCTGGGCCGCCTCGAGGCAGAGGACCTGCTCTCGGCGCCGGTGCGCGACATGCGCGAGGCGCTGGTCGACCCGCAGACCCTGCACAACAGAATGATCCTGGAGGGCGAGGATTCGTCGAAGCGCGAACTGAAGTTCATCGCCAGCCCGATCCAGATGTCCGGCGCGCAGACCGGCCTGCTGCGCGAGCCGCCGCGGCTTGGCCAGCACACCGAGGAAGTGCTCGCCGAAGCTCGCGCGCTGATCGAAGAGGCCGGCGCATGAGCGTCCTGTTCGAAGTCGCGCACCATGTCGCGACGGTCACCATCGACCGGCCCGAGGTGATGAACGCGGTGGACCTGCCCACCGAAGCCGAGCTGATCCGCATCTGGACCGAGATCGAGCGCCGCGACGACATCCGTGTCGTGGTGCTGACCGGCGCCGGCGAGCGCGCCTTCTGCGCCGGCGCGGACCTGAAGAACACTTCGAACCTCAAAGGCGTCGACTACTGGGCCGCGGCCCGGCCCGGCGGCTTCGGCGGCATCGCGCTGCGCGAGACGCTCGACGTGCCGGTGATCGCGCGCGTCAACGGTTTCGCCCTGGGCGGCGGCCTCGAGATGGTGCTGGGCTGCGACCTCGTGGTGGCCTGCGAGGAAGCCAGCTTCGGCCTGCCCGAGCCCCTGGTCGGGCGCCTTCCGCTGGACGGCGGCATGCTGCTGCTGCAGCGGCAAATCCCGTTTCGCCAGGCCATGGCCATGATGCTGACCGGGCAACGGATCCAGGCGCAGCGCGCGCTCGAGATCGGGCTCATCAACGAAGTCGTGCCGCGCGCCGGGCTCGACGCGGCGGTCGATCGCTGGGTGCAGCAGCTGCTCGCCTGTGCGCCGCTGTCGCTGCGGGCCGTCAAGCAAGTGGTGCGGCACACCGGCACGATGTCGCCGGCCCAGGCCCACGGCATGCGCTTGCCGGCGCTGGTGAAGGCGCTGCAGTCCGAAGATTCGAACGAAGGCGTGCTGGCCTTCCAGCAGAAGCGCAAGCCCCAATGGCAGGGCCGCTAGGCGAGTCGTCCCATGGCCCACGTCATCACCACCGCCTGCATCGACGTCAAGGACGGCGCCTGCGTGAAGTGCTGCCCCGTCGATTGCATCTACGAAGGCGAGCGCACTCTGTACATTCACCCGGATGAATGCATCGACTGCGGCGTTTGCGTGTCCGCCTGCCCGACGGAGGCGATCTACGAAGAGTTTCGGCTGCCGCTCGAACTGGGGCATTTCATTGCGATCAACCGCGAGTTCTTCGATGCCGAGGTCAGCGGCCTCGGCTCGCCCGGCGGCGCCGAGGCGCGGCGCGTGGCTTGCGACCATCCGCGCATCGCACAGGAAGCGCCGCGCGCCTGAGCAGCCAGGCTGCAGGAGGGCAGGCTGATGCATGCCATCGTCCTGAAGTACTTCATCGAGGTGGCGAGCTGCGGCTCGGTGCGCAAGGCCTCGGAGCGGCTGTACGTGGCGGCCAGCGCCGTCAACCGGCAGATCCATAAGCTCGAAGACGAGCTCGGCGTCGAGCTGTTCGACCGCCTGCCCAACGGGCTGCGCCTGAATCCGGCGGGCGAACGGCTGCTCAAGCATGCGCAGGAAACGCTGCACCAGTTCCAGGTGATGCGCACCGAGCTCGATGCGCTCAAGGGCGAGCGCACCGGCCATGTGAAGCTCGCCGCGATGGACTCGTTCTTCGAGGAGCTGCTGCCGGCTGCGGTCGAGGAGTTCCTGCAGATCTTCCCCGCGGTCACCTACACCATCACCGCGACGCAGCCGATGGAGGTGCCTCAGCTGGTGATGTCGGGCCAGGTCGACGTGGGTCTCACTTTCGTGAATCGCCTGCCCGGCGGCGTCGCGGCGGTGGCCCTGGCGAATCTTCCGATCGGGCTCGTGATGCCGCCGGGGCATCCGCTGGCGAAGCACGACAGCGTGTCGCTGAAGGATTGCGCGAACTTTCCGTTCTTGCGCTCGAGCTCGCACCCCGTGGTCAGCGCTTCGCTCTCGCCCGAGTTCACCGCCTTCTGGGACGACATGGAGCCGGCCGCAACCTGCAATTCGACGCCCCTGCTCAAGCGGCTGATCATGGGCGGCAAAGGCATATCCTGCTTCTCGAAGATTGCCTTCATCGAGGAGCTCAAGCGCGGGGATCTGCTCTGGCGGCCTTTCGCGCTGCCGGCGCTGAACCAGATGCAGGTGGGCATCGTGGTGCCGTCGCAGCGCATCCTGCCCCACGTCACGCAGAACTTCGTCGGCCGCATGGCGCGGCGCCTGGCGCAGCTGGAGAGCATCGCCGCCGCGCTCTAGGGCTGCTTCAGTGCGTGACGCGGCCCCGCATGGCTGCCGGATGCCCCGCCAGCCCGAAGGATTTGCCCGTAGGCACCAGCGTGTCGCCGTCGACGCGCAGGATCGTGATGTCCTGGTCGATGAAGTTGCCGACATAGAGGTACTTGCCGTCGGCGCTGAACACCGCGCCTTCGGGCAGGCCGCGCACCTCGACCTCGTTGGTGCGCGTGACCTTCCGGCCGTCGATCCGCAAGCCCACCACCGAGCCGTTGCGGTTGTAGAAGTAGGCGTTCTTCGCCGAGTTGCTGCCGCGCAGCAGCACCGCCACGGCGAACTTGCCGGTCGGGCTCACGGCCAGGCCTTCGGGGCCGTCGCCGACCACCACCTTGTCGATCACGCGCGGCGGTTTGGCTCCGAGGTCGATCACGCTCACCGTGTCGATCTGGCCGTCGGAAGCGCCGGAATTGCCGTTGTCGGCCGTGAGCGCGAGCTTGCCGTCGGGCGTCACGTCCAGGTTGTAGGGCCAGAGGCCGGCCGCGAAATCGAGCTTGTTGTACGTGACCTTCTCGCCCTCGACCTCGAGCATCGCGACCTTGTGGTTAGGGAACTTGCTGGCGAGTGCGCGCCGGCCGTCGGGCGTGAAGCGCACGTGCGAGACCGACTCGCCCATGGCCACGGTGTCGATCAGCGTCACCTTCTGGCCTGCGATGCGCAGCACGCTGACCGAGTTGTCGGCGCGGTTGGCCACCAGCGCCAGCGTGCCCGCGCGGTTGATCGACAGGCCCGAGGGCTGCCTGCCGATGGCGAGCGTGTCGATCAGCTTCGGCGGCGTGGCGGCGAGGTCGATCACGAAAAGCCGGTTGTCCGGCACCTGGCGGCGCACGCCGTTCTCCTCGACCACGTTGAGCGAGTTGGCGACCAGCGCGAGCTTCTCGTCGGCCGTGATCGCGAGGTTGGTCGGCGGGCCGGCGATGGTGTTGTCCAGCGGCAGCGTGACCACGTTGCGCGGCGCGAGCGGGTCGGTGCCGATGTCGATCACCTGCACGCTGTCGCGGCCATGGGCGGCAAGCACCACGGCGCCGGCGTCGCTCCACGACTGCTTCTCGTCGTTGGCGACCAGGAGGAGCTGGCGTTGTCCTGCCGTGGGTGTCATGCCGGCGCAGCCTGAGAGGGCGGCCAGGGCGAGCGTGCCGAGAGCGAGGAAGCGAAGGCGCATGGTGTTGTCTCCGTTGTTGTTTTCGACGGGGCCCGTCGGGCGGCCATCGTAGCCGGCGAAGCGCCGCGCAGGCTCAGGGAATACCAGCCGCCGCCGCGCCTTCAGGCCGCGACCGTCTCGCCGAGGAAACGCCGGATGGCTTCGGCGATCTCGTACCCATGGGTTTCGAGCGCGAAGTGGCCGATGTCCAGGAGCTGCACCCGCGCGTTCGGGTTGTCGCGCGGAAAGGCCTCGGCGCCCGCCGGCAGGAAGAAGGGATCGTTTCGCCCCCACACCGCGAGCAGGGGCGGCCGATGCGCGCGGAAGTACTGGTGGAACTCGTGGATCGAAACCTATGCGGCGCTCGCCGGCGAGATGAAGGCGGGAGCTGCCGCGTGAACGATTCGGTGGCGGCCTACCATGCGGCGCGTCGCTGGCGCGCGAGATGCATGCGCGTGCTGTTGCGGCGCCTGTTGCGGCGCGGCGTTGCGCGTTTGGTTCTTGCCGCGGCTAGCGTTCGCCGTCTATCGCACGCCGCATGACGGGTGCGTCCGTTTACGTCGTCGCCGCGAGCGCGGCGGCGGTGTCGTAGAACTCCATGAAATCCACGATCTTGCCGTCGCGCATCCGGATCACGTCCGCCTTGGGCGTCTTCACCGTCTTGCCGGTTCCGCGATGTTTCCACTCGCAGCTGCCCAGCATCACGACGCGGTCGCCCTGGGCAAGGAATTCATCGGCCGTGTAGTCGAGCATCTCCCAGCTCCTGCTCAATTCCAGGAAATAGCGCTGCACTTCAGATTTCGAACAGCAGCCCTGGGTGTAGCTCGCGCCTGCGGCGGTGGCGCCGAGCGAGCACCAGTGGACATCCTCGGCCATCAGGTCCATCCAGTGCTGGGCGCTGTCGCCCCTTGAGTCGTTCCAGCGAAGGTATCCGTCGCGGAGGACCGCCACGTTTTTCTCTTCCAAAACGGTCATGAAAGCCTCCTGGTCCACAGCGGACGCTCATCTTGCACAAGTTCGATGACGACGGCAATCTGCCATTGGACAAGCTTGCCTGCGCCGGCCAGATCATGCTGCTGGTGCGGTGTGTTCTGCCTCTCGGCCTTCCTCATCCGGGTGGCGCGCAAGCCGACGCGCAAAGAAGTGGATCTTCCCCAAGCCGGCCATTGGGGCCTTTCCGTGGCTTATTGCACGCTTCGGCCGATCGCTTGCGCGAATCGGCTGAAGCGTGAAATCCATCGCTTCCGCCTATGCCTTCGCGCGCATCCAATGGGCTCCCTGGTCTTCAACAAAAGGGCCGCCATGTTCTCCAAGCTGTTGAGCTCATCCCGACGCGTCTGGCACCGGACTTCGCCCGTGCGCCGACGACAGGCGGTCGTGGCGCAGGCGCACGGCCAGACCATGCTGCTCGACTGCCAGTGGCAAGAAGGCTGGTGGTCGGGCGTGGTCAAGATTCGCGAAGCTTCGGAAGAACGCGTCGTGCATGTCTGCATCGAGCTGCGGGCCACCGCCGACGATGCGCTGAACGACGCCGAGCACGACGCGCAGCGCCTGGCGCTGATGTTCGCGCAGTAGGAGGAGACCGCCATGCACCCCGACGCCATCGAACTGATCGTGGACGAGCCCGTCGCCGGCCACTTCTACTGGATCCTGCAGAAGCACGCCGAACTCGACGGCAATCCCATCGCCATCGAATCCGCGCAAGGCCCGATGCCGAGCTACAGCGCCGCCATGATGGCCGGGATCGAAGCGCTGCAGCGGCGGGCCGACAGCCGCGGCGAGGGCGTTGCCTGCCCCGTCGTCACCGTGTACGTCGATCCGTTCAGCGCAGCATCGCCGACATCGCCGAGCAGCAGTTGAGCATGCGCACCGCGGCCTCGACCGAGGGCGCGGAAAAGCGCAGCTCGGTCGCGGCGACGCGCTCGAACTCGGGCCACTGGCAGAACAGGTCGGCCAGCGCGGGCGCTTGGGTGTGCAGCGTGACCGAGAGCGGTTTCTGCATGACGAATGTCTGTGCGCCGTCACGGGCCGCAAGTGCCGCTTCCACGCCGATGCGGATCGCCGCACACGCCTGTGCCGGCGACAGTGACACCCCGCTGGTCTGGCCTGTCGCACGCTTGGTCTGCACGAAGGTGGCGTGCGGGAACAGCGGCCGGTTCTCCGCGATGAAGACGTCGTCGCCGCTGGCCATCAGCACCGGCGCGCCGTATTCGCCCGCCAGCGCACCGTAGAGCGCGGCCTCGCCCACGGCCTGGCCGTTGATCTCGACGCCGGCGAAGGCGAAGCTGTTGATGGTGTGTGCAAGGATGCCCAGGCCCTGGGCGCGCGAGTGGTAGCCGACCATACACACGCCGTCCATGCCGAGTTCGACGCCGCTCACCATGCTCAGGTAGCGCGGCTTGCCCTGGATCACCTGGGCGCGCGCGTCGAGCAGCTCGGGCAGCATGTTGCGGAAGTCGCCATGCGAGTCGTTGACCCAGACCTCGCTCGCACCGCCGTCGAAGGCGCCGGCGATGGCCGCGTTCGCCTCCTCGGTCATGAGCCGGCGGGCGCGCTCGTATTCGGGATTGCCGGCACGCACCTGCTGGGAATGGAAGACGCCGGCCACGCCTTCGATGTCGACGGAGATCAGGATTTTCATGTTGGAGCAAGTTCGCGCAGCAGCGCGCTGAGCGCCGGCCGCACATGGCCGTCGCGTCCGGTGACGGGATCCGCATGCCACAGCGCATTCAGGATGGCCTGCTCCGTGCTGTCGGCCGCGGCCTGGAACAGGTCGTCGAGCAGGCCGTCGTGCAGGAGCGCGACGGCCGGCATCGGCGCTTCGCGCCGCTGCGGCAGCGTGTAGGCGGTCGAGAAGGCGAGCGCGATGTCGCCGCTGCCGTGGCCGAAGACCGAGCCGGTGCGCGCGAGGCCGGCGCCGGCGCGCAGCGCCAGCCGGCGCAGCTGGCGTGCGTCGAGCGGTGCGTCGGTGGCGATCAGCATGATGATCGAGCCCTTCTCCGTATCGGCCTGCTGCGCCGTTGCGAGCCGCCTGCCGACCGGCTGGCCGGCGATGAGGAGGTTGGGCAGCAGGCCGAAGTTGGCGAGCGCCAGCGCGCCCACCGTGTGCGTTCCGGCGCGCCGCGACGCGCTGCCGATGCCGCCCTTGAGCGAGAAAGAGGACATGCCGCGCCCGGCGCCGACCGAGCCCTGCGCCACGTCCTCGCCGGCCGAAGCGCAGGCCTGCAGGTAATGGCCCTCGTTGACTGCCATGCGCTGGATGTCGTTGAGGAAGCCGTCGTTGCACTCGAACACCAGCGGGTTCACCGTCGGCAGGCTGCGCCCGCATTCGGGATTTGCGGCGACGCACTGGCGGATCTGCGCCGCCGCCACGGCCGGCACCGAGAAAGTGTTGGTCAGCGCGATCGGCGTCTCCAGCACGCCGAGCTCCTCGACCTGCAGCAGGCCGATGCTCTTGCCGAAGCCGTTGAGCACCGCAAAACCCGCGGGCACGCGCTGCAGGTAGGGATCGCCGGCATGGGGTCGAACCACGGTCACGCCGGTCTGCACCTCGCCCTCGGCCAGCGTGGCATGGCCGACCGTGACGCCGGCGACGTCCGTGATGGCGTCGCGCGGGCCCGAAGGCAGCGTGCCGATGCGCGGGACCGCGGGGCTCATCTTCTAGAGCCGGTCGATTTTCGGATCGAGGGCATCGCGCAGACCATCGCCCAGCAGGTTGAAAGCCAGCACCGTGAAGAAGATCGCCAGCGACGGGAACAGCGCGACGTGCGGCGCGTTGACCATGTCGGCGCGCGCCTCGTTGAGCATCGCGCCCCACTCGGGCATCGGCGGCTGCGCGCCCATGCCGAGGAAGCTGAGGCTCGCGGCCGTGATGATCGAGGTGCCCAGGCGCATCGTGAAGTAGACGACGATGGACGAGATCGTGCCCGGAAGGATGTGGCGCAGCAGGATGGTGCGGTCGTTGGCGCCGATGCTGCGCGTGGCCTCGATGTAGGTCAGGTTCTTCAGCACCAGCGTGTTGCCGCGCACCAGCCGCGCGAAGGCCGGCACGCTGAACACCGACACCGCGACCACCACGTTGGTCATGCTGCTGCCCAGGATGGCGACCACGCCCAGCGCCAGCAGGATGCCGGGAAAGGCGAAGAGCACGTCGGAGATGCGCATCACGATGCGGTCCCACCAGCCGCCGTAGTAGCCGGCCAGCAGGCCCAGCACGGTCCCCACGATGGCGCCCAGCACCACCGAGAGGAAGCCGGCGGCCAGCGAGATGCGCGCACCCATCAGGATGCGGCTGAAGATGTCGCGCCCGAGCGGGTCGACGCCGAACCAGTGCGCCGCCGAAGGGCCCGCATTGATCTTGTCGTAGTCGAAGAAGTTCTCGGCGTCGTAGGGCACGATCCACGGCGCGAGGATCGCGACCGCCACCAGCAGCAGCACGAAGACCAGCGCGGCCAGCGCCACGTGCTGCATGCGGAACTTGCGCCAGAACTCGGTCCACGGCGTGCGCACCTTGCCTTCGGTGGCGAGCATCGGGACCGGCGCGTCACTTGTAGCGGATGGTGGGGTTGATATAGCCATAGAGCACGTCGACCACGAGATTGATCAGGATGAATTCGAGCGAGAAGAGCAGCACCAGCGTCTGGATGATGGGGTAGTCGCGCATGTCGACCGCGTCGACCAGCAGGCGCCCGAGGCCGGGCCAGTTGAACACCGCCTCGACCACGATCGAGCCGCCGAGCAGGAAGCCGAACTGCAGCCCCATCATCGTGACCACCGGGATCAGCGCGTTGCGCAGGCAGTGCTTCAGGATGACCCACTTCTCCGACACGCCCTTGGCGCGCGCGGTGCGAATGAAGTCTTCCTGGATCACCTCGATGAAGGAGGCCCGCGTGAAGCGCGCCATCACCGCGGCCACGGCGGCGCCCAGCGTCAGCGAGGGCAGGATGTAGTGCCGCCACGACTCGGCGCCCACCGTGGGCAGCCAGCCGAGCTGGACCGAGAAGATCTGCATCAGGAGCATGCCGAGCGCGAAGGCCGGGAACGAGATGCCTGAGACCGCCAGCGTCATGCCGAGCCGGTCGGGCCACTGGTTGCGGAACACCGCCGACGTGATGCCGATGGCCATGCCGAAGACCACGGCCCAGGCCATGCTGCTGATCGTGAGCAGCAGCGTCGGCATGAAGCGCTCGGCGATCTCGGTCGACACCGGCCGCTTGGAACGCAGCGAATGGCCGAAGTCGCCCTGCAGCATGTTGCCGAAGAAGTTCAGGAACTGCTGCGGCAGCGGCTTGTCGAGGCCGAGGTCCGCGCGCACCAGCGCCACGGTCTCGGGGCTGGCGTCCGGCCCGGCCGCCAGCCGCGCCGGATCGCCGGGCAGCATGTGCACGAACAGGAACACCAGCACCGCGACGATCAGCAGCGTCGGCAGCAGACCCAGCAGGCGCTTGAGGACGTACTGGGTCATGGGCGATTCCGCGCCGCGATCACTTCAGCTCGACTTCGTCGAAGTTGAAGCTGCCGTCCGGGATCACGTAGAAGCCGGCCAGGTTGCGCGCGCGCACCGACAGCAGCTGCTCGGTCACCAGGAAGGCCCAGGGCGCGTCCTTCCAGATGCGCTGCTGCGCGTCGGCGTAGATCTTGGCCTTGGCGGCAGGGTCGGTGGTCACCAGCGCCTTCTTGATGTCGGCATCGACCTCGGGGTTCTTGTAGTAGGCGGTGTTGAAGAGCTTGGGCGGGAAGGACTCGGAGGCCAGCAGCGGACGCATCGCCCAGTCGGCCTCGCCGGTCGACGAGGACCAGCCCACGTAGTACATGCGCACCGGCGCGGTGGCCGGGTCCTGCGCGCTCTCGACGCGTTCGACGCGCTGGCCGGCCTCGAGCGCCAGCACCTGCACCTTGATGCCGACCTGCGCCAGCTGCTGCTGTACGAACTGGATGACCTTCTGTGCCGTCGTGTAGTTGTAGGCCGACCAGAGCGTGCTCTCGAAGCCGTTCGGGTAGCCGGCTTCCTTCAGCAGCTCGCGCGCCTTGGCCGGGTTGTAGGGCCAGGGGCCGAGCTTGGCCGCGCCCTCGATGCCCTTGGGCAGCACGCCTTCGGCCGGAATCGCATAGCCCGAGAACGCCACCTTGACCAGCGCTTCCTTGTTGATCGCGTAGTTGACGGCCTCGCGCACCTTCGGGTTGTCGAAGGGTTTCTGCTGCGTGTTCATCGAGATGTAGCGATGGATGATCGAGGGCGAGCTGCTCACCTCGAGGCTGGGCTTTTCCTTCAGCGTCGCGGCCGCTTCGGGCGGCATCGGGAAAGCGAAGTGCGCTTCATTGGTCTGCATCATCGCGGCGCGCGTGTTGTTGTCGACCACCGGGCGGAAGGTGATGCTGTCGACCTTCGGGTAGCCCTTCTTCCAGTAGCCGTCGAACTTGGCGACCTTCAGGTAGTCGGTGGCCTTCCATTCGACGAACTTGAAGGGGCCGGTGCCGACCGGGTTCTGCGCGATGCCCTTGTTGCCGTACTTGGCCAGCGCGGCCGGCGAGATGATCACGCCCGAGGGGTGCGCGAGCGTGTTGATGAAGGGCGAGAAGGGCTCGCTGAGCGTGAAGCGCACCGTGGTCGCGTCGACCGCCTCGGTCTTGGCGATGTTCTTGTAGAGGTTGTAGCGCTTGAGCTTGTTGTCCGGGTTGGTCACGCGGTCGAAGGTGGCCTTCACGGCCTCGGCATTGAAGGGCGTGCCGTCGTGGAACTGCACGCCCGTGCGCAGCTTGACGGTGTAGACCAGGCCGTCCTTGCTGACGGTGTGGCCCGTGGCCAGCACCGGCCCCATCTTCATGTCCTTGTCGAAGCCGTAGAGGCCCTGGTAGAAGGACTTCGCGACGGCTTGCGACAGCGTGTCGTTGGCGTCGTAGGGGTCGGTGGTCGTGAAGCCGGACTGCACCGCGACGACGATGTCCTTGGCGGCGTGCGCCGACAGCGCGAAGCCGGCCAGGCCGGCGATGGTCAGCGCGGCGGCGATGCGGGAGAGGCGTTGCTTGTTCATGGTGGAACTCCTTCTTTGAAGTCGGTGACGTTGAAAATCAGTTGATCGGGTGCTGCGCGACGAAATGGCCGGGGCCTACCTCGACGAGCGGCTTGACGCCGGGCTCGTAGCCCACGGGGTGCATGGGGCTGGGAATCTCGCCCTGCAGCAGCGGCCGGTCGCGGTTGCGGCGCGCCGGATCGGCGACCGGCACGGCCGCCATCAGCTTGCGCGTGTAGGCGTGCTGCGGATTCTCGAAGATCGCGCGCCTGGGGCCGATCTCGACGATCTGGCCCAGGTACATCACGGCCACGCGGTGGCTGATGCGCTCGACCACGGCCATGTCGTGCGAGATGAACAGGAAGGCGATGCCCAGCTCGCGCTGCAGGTCCAGCATCAGGTTGACGATCTGCGCCTGGATCGACACGTCCAGCGCCGACACCGACTCGTCGGCCACCACCACCTTGGGGTTGAGCGCGAGCGCGCGCGCAATGGCGATGCGCTGGCGCTGGCCGCCGGAGAACTCGTGTGGGTAGCGCTGCGCGTAGTCGGCCGGCAGGCCGACCTTCTCGAGCAGCCAGCGCACGCGCTGCTGCGCCTTGGCGCCGCTCGCGATCTTGTGCACCAGGAGCGGCTCCATGATCGAGAAGCCCACCGTCAGGCGTGGGTCGAGCGAGGCGAAGGGGTCCTGGAAGATGAACTGGATGTTGCGCCTGAGCGCCTGCAGCTCGCCGGTGGGCAGCGTGAGGACGTTGCGGCCGTCGAACTCGATCGCTCCGCCCTGGCTCTCGACCAAGCGCAGCAGCGAACGGCCGGTGGTGGACTTGCCGCAGCCCGATTCGCCGACCAGCGCCAGGGTCTCGCCGGCACGCAGATCGAAGTTGATCTGTTCCACGGCATGCACCACGCGCGTCACGCGGCTGAAGAGGCCGCTTTTCAACTCGAAGCGGGTCACCAGGTCTTTCACGCGCAGGATCGGTGGCTGGTCGCTCTGCACGGTGTCCTGCGGGCTCGCATCGCTCACGCTCACGCGGGCGCCCACGGCGTCGACCTGCAGCAGCTCGAAGCGCCGGGGCAGGGCGGTGCCGCGCATCGCGCCCAGGTGCGGCACGGCCGAGAGCAGCGCACGCGTGTAGGCATGCTGCGGCGCCGCGAACAACTGCTCGGAGGGCCCGGCCTCGACCTTGTCGCCCTGGTACATCACCAGCACGCGATCGGCCACCTCGGCGACCACGCCCATGTCGTGCGTGATGAACACCACGCCCATCTGCATCTCGGTCTGCAGCTCGCGGATGAGCTGGAGGATCTGCGCCTGGATCGTCACGTCGAGCGCGGTGGTCGGCTCGTCGGCGATCAGGAGCGAGGGCCGGCACGACAGCGCCATCGCGATCATCACGCGCTGTCGCATGCCGCCCGAGAGCTGGTGCGGGTAGCGCGCGAGCACGCTGCGTGCTTCGGGAATGCGCACCAGCTCCAGCATGCGCAGCGCCTCGGCGGCTGCTGCGGCGCGGTCCTTGCCCTGGTGGATGGCGATGGCCTCGGCGATCTGGTCGCCGGCGGTGAACACCGGGTTCAGCGAGGTCATCGGCTCCTGGAAGATCATCGCGATGTCGGCGCCGCGGATGCCGCGCATCGTCGCGTCGGAGGCCCGCGCCAGGTCGAGCACCCGGCCGTCGCGGCGCCGGAAGGCCATGCGGCCTTGTGCAATGCGGCCGCCGCCGTATTCCACCAGACGCATCAGCGACAGCGAGGTGACGGACTTGCCCGAGCCTGACTCGCCGACGATGGCCAGCGTCTCGCCGCGGTCGACGTGGAAGGACAGCTCGCGCACCGCGTCCACGGTGCGCTCGGAACTCGCGAAGCGCACGGTGAGCGCGTCGACGGCGAGCACGCGCTGGCCGGGCAGCTCCAGTGCGGCGGATGTCGCGGTTGGCGCGGAGAGGACGGTGGACATGGTGGCAGCGTTTATCGATGGATGGCAGTGTGCGGCGCCTCGGCGCCGCGCGCATGGCCCCGGTACATGCCCTCGGTGTTGAAGGGCAGGCAGACGTTGCCGGCGCGGTCGATGGCGATCAGGCCGCCGCTGCCGCCGATGGCAGGTACGGCCTGCATGATCACGGCGTGCGCGGCCTGCGCCAGCGACTGGCCGGCGTAGCGCATGCGCGCGCAGACGTCGTAGGCCGCGGCCGTGCGGATGAACATCTCGCCGCTGCCGGTGCAGGACACGGCGGCGCGCTTGTCGTCGGCATAGGTGCCGGCGCCGATCAGCGGCGAGTCGCCGACGCGGCCGACGCGCTTGTTGGTCATGCCGCCGGTGGAGGTGGCGGCCGCCAGATGGCTGCGCCGGTCGAGCGCGACGGCGCCGACGGTGCCGAACTTGTTGGTCTCGTCCAGCGGCGCGGTGGACAGCGCCGCTGCGCGTGCCGCGCCGTCGTGGTCGAGCGCGACGCGGCCTTCGGCGCGCGCGCGCCGCAGCTGCTCGCGGCGCGCCTCGGTGGAGAAGTACTCCGGTTCGACCATTTCCAGCCCGCGCCCGCGCGCGAAGGCCTCGGCGCCGGCACCGGCCAGCAGCACGTGGGCGCCGTCGTCCATCACCGCGCGCGCGGCGTGCACCGGGTGGCGGACGCGGCTGACGCCGGCGACGGCGCCGGCGCGCAGCTCGGCGCCGTCCATCACGGCCGCGTCGAGCTCGTGCGTCTCGGCGCTGGTGAAGACCGCACCGTGGCCGGCGTTGAACAGCGGGCAGTCCTCCAGCATCTCGACCGCCAGGCACACCGCGTCCAGCGCGCTGGCGCCGCGCAGCAGCAGCGCCTGGCCGGCGAGCACGATGGTGCGCAGCGCGTCGTGGTAGGCCGCGGCCGCGCTCGCGTCCAGCGCCGCCGCGCTGATGGTGCCCGCGCCGCCGTGGATGGCAATGACCGGTGTGGTTCTCATCGTGCCTTCTTCTTTCTGTTCGGCGCGCGCGGCGCCGGCGCCTGTTGGTTCTTTTCGGCGTTGGCGGCCCGCAAGTCCTGCGCGCCATGCAGCCAGGGCATGACCGAGTGGACGATCTTGCCGGCGGCCTGGAAAGCGCCCGGCGCGCGCAAGGCCACCGCGCTGGTCAGCGCCTCGATCAGCGCCAGCACGCTGGTCTCGCAGTTGGGGCGGTAGCGGGTCTCGGTCTGCGCATAGAGCACCACGTCGGCCAGCGGCGCCAGCGGCGAGCTGGGTCGGTCGGTCAGGGCCAGGACGCCCACGCCCTGGGCGCGGGCGATGCCGGTCAGCGCCATGGTGTCGGTCAGGTAGCGCGGGAAGCTCAGCGCCACCAGCAGGTCGCGCGGCCCGCCGCGCGACAGGGCGCGCGCGCCGTGCGTGACGCCGCTCACCGAGGGCAGCAGGCGCACGTCGGCGCAGTAGGTGTCCAGGCCATGCTGCAGCAGCCCGGACAGCCAGGCGCTGGCGCCGAAGCCGACGACGTAGATGGTGCGCGCGTCGAGGATGCGCGCCACCGCCGCCTCGCAGGAGGCCGGGTCCAGCGCCTGGCGGGTGGCCTCGATGTTGCCCCGGCTCTCTTCCAGCGCGGCGGCAAAGACCTCGGCCACCGTCGAGGGCTGCGCCAGGCTGCCGCGCAGCCGTTCCACCGGCGCCAGCAGGGGCTCGAAGCCGCGGACCAGTTCGGCGCGGAAGTTCGCATAGCCGTCGAAGCCCAGGGCGCGCGCGAAGCGGTTGGCGGTGGCCACCGACACGCCGGCGGCCGTCGCCAGTTCGTCGATCGGCAGCGTCGCGACCTGCAAGGGGCGCTCCAGCACGTAGTCGGCCACCTGCCGGTGCGAGCGCGTCAGCTGCGGCAGGGCCTGCGCGATGCGCTGCGCCACGGTGGTTGCGGAAGTCGCGGAAGAGGCAAGCATTCGGTTCGGGCTCGCCCCTTCAAGGTGCGAAATATGAAAAGAAAATTACAAAGTGGTGCGAGAAAAGAAAATTTTCGATCATCGGCCGATGTTTAGCAAGTCATGGGCCAGTGGGTTTTCACCAAGGGACCTGTCACGCCTGTCATTCGAGGCGGGCGTGGCAATCCGAGTCGTGCGCGTGAGCAGCGAGTGCTCCGGCGACACCGTCAAGGCGGTGGCCCGGCGCGCGGGCTTCGGTAGCGCTGCTGCGTTCTCACGCGCGTACTCTCGTACGTATGGCTCCGCGCCCGCGGCGGCGAGATCAAGCGCAGCGCCAGTTGACGTGATGCGTGGCGGGCATCACGCAGCACGGCAAGCGCGTGCGCTTCTACTCGACGGTCGAGGCCTTGATGTCCTTGATTCTGGCCATGGATTTCAAGCCTTCGCGATGTGCAGGAAGTTGGTGGTTCCGACGACGCCGAATGGCATGCCGGCTGCGATCGCGACGTAGTCGCCCGAGACGGCATAGCCTTCCCGGCGCGCCAGCCCACAGGCGCTGTCGATCATGTCGGGCACGTCCTGGATGACTGCATCGGAATGCACCGAGTGCACCCCCCAGGTCAACGCGAGCCGCCGAGCGATGCCCAGGTCAGGTGCGATGCTCAGCACGGGCGCGACGGGCCGCTCGCGTGCTGCGCGCAGGCTTGTCGCTCCGGATCGCGTGTAAGTCACGATGGTGGACAACGGGAGCAAACTTGCAGTAACGCGCAGCGACAGGCACACGGCGTCTGCCACTGACGCAAGTGGCTCTTTCCGCGACGCATCCATGCCCGAGCGGTAGTAGGGATCGGATTCGACCTCGGCAATGATCCGGTCCATCATCGCAACCGCCTCCCGTGGATAGGCACCGGAAGCGGACTCCGCGGAGAGCATCACGGCGTCCGCGCCGTCGTACACCGCGGTCGCAACGTCGGAGGCCTCGGCCCTGGTGGGAACCGGTGCGGTGATCATCGATTCGAGCATCTGGGTGGCGACGATCACCGGCTTGCCCGCGTCGCGGCAGGCACGCACGATCCGCTTCTGGATCCGCGGTACCTGCTCGGCGGGCAGTTCGACGCCCATGTCGCCGCGGGCGACCATCACCGCGTCAGTCAGGGCGATGATCGCGTCGAGGCATTCGATGGCGGCGGGCTTTTCCAGTTTCGAAAGGACACCGGTTCGACCTTTGACGATCGCATGCACTTCCTCGAGATCCTCCGGTCGCTGGACGAACGACAACGCGACCCAGTCCACTCCCAGCGTCAGGCCGAAGGTCAGGTCGGTACGGTCCTTGGCCGTGAGGGCTGAGATCGGCAGCAGGACCGATGGAACGTTGACGCCTTTGCGTTCCGATAAGCGTCCACCGTTGACCACACGGGTCTGTGCGAAATCGTGACCGCAAGCTTCGACGATCAGACATATCTTCCCGTCGTCGAGCAGCAGGTCCGTGCCCGGCTTGAGGGCGGCAAAAATCTCTGGGTGCGGCATGGGTGCCCGTGAGGCGTTGCCTGGAGTCGGATCGAGGTCGAGGCGGAAAGCCTCTCCTGTCTTCAGCTCGATCGGGCCGTCTGCGAACGTCCCGATGCGCAGCTTTGGTCCCTGCAAATCGAGCAGGATCGAGATCGGGCGCCCGGCGTCGTGCTCGACCTCGCGGATCATCTTGACGCGCTCGGCATGCTGCGCGTGGGTTCCGTGACTGAAGTTGAGCCGAAAAACATCGGCACCGGCGTCGAACAGCGCTCGGATGGTGACAATGTCGGCACTTGCAGGCCCGAGGGTGGCGACGATCTTGGCGTGGCGTGAACGCTTCATGACAGGTTCCGGATCAAAGAATGAAATCAGTGCTGATGAACGTCGGCTCACGTCAGCCGTCTGAACCACTCCAGGCCGGAGGATGTCGCTCCTTTCGGGCGGTACTCGCAGCCTATCCAGCCATCAAAGCCCAATTCATCGATCAAGTTGAATAGGTAGTCGTGATTGAGTTCACCGACGTCGGGTTCATTCCGAAGCGGTACTCCAGCGATCTGCAGGTGGCCCACATGGCCGGAAGGCAGATACTTGCGCAGCTTCATCGACACATCGCCCTCGACGATCTGGCAGTGGTAGAGGTCCATCTGGACTTTCAGATTCCGTGCGCCGACCTCGGCCACGACCGCGTGCGCCTCATCCTGCCGATTGAGGAAGAATCCGGGAATGTCGCGCGTGTTGATCGGCTCGATCAGTATGTCGACGCCGCGAGCGGCCGCCTGTTCTGCGGCCCAGGCCAGGTTGGCGGTGTAGGTGCGGCGCAGCGTGGTGCGATCCGCGTCCGCCGCCGCAAGCCCTGCCATCGCATGCACGCGCGGGCATTTCAATGCCTCGGCGTAGTCCAGCGCTGTCAGGACACCGCGACGGAATTCCTGTTCGCGCCCGGGCAGACACGCAATGCCGCGTTCGCCCGCATCCCAATCGCCGGGTGGAGCGTTGAACAGTACTTGTTGCAGGCCATGGTCGCTCAGACGCTGCGCGAGAACGGCGCTGTCGTAGGCGAATGGAAACAGGTATTCGACGGCCTTGAAGCCGTCATCGGCCGAGGCGGCGAAGCGGTCGAGAAAGTCATGCTCAGGGTAGAGCATGGTCAGATTGGCGGCAAAGCGGGGCATAGAGCTTCCTTCGTGGGGTGTTACCAGCGCGCGCCGAAGTGGGTGCGCAACTCGTCGATACGTTCAGGTGAGAGCGGCTGAGGCCTTGCCGTCAGCCAAAGCCGCGCGGTCTCCTCCAGCTCTTCGAGCACAGCGCAGGCTTGCGCGGGCGAGCCGTGCCATACG
Organism: Variovorax sp. LjRoot175; assembly: GCF_964253805.1. Classification (NCBI taxonomy): domain Bacteria; kingdom Pseudomonadati; phylum Pseudomonadota; class Betaproteobacteria; order Burkholderiales; family Comamonadaceae; genus Variovorax; species Variovorax sp. LjRoot175. The sequence goes on from NZ_CAXURY020000001.1 coordinate 1,117,747, forward strand.
TTGGGACCGAGCCGGTCGAGCATCACGGCGCGGATGGGCGTGCCCGCTTCTCGCATCGTCACGATGCGGCGTGCCACTTCGTCGCCTGCGGCGGGATCGCCGGGCCGGTGGTATGGGATCAGCGGAACGTGACCGACCTTCATCACGTAGTACGGTGTGATCGGAGGAACGATATCGTGCGCGTTCCACACGCCAGCGAGCGAGAGCGCGACCAGGTGGGTGGAATGCGTGTGGATCACGCAGCGCGCGTGCGGGTCGGCCGCATAGATGCGTCGGTGCAGGGCGAGCGTCTTGGATGCGGGGTCGCCGCCGGTTTGAACGCCGTCGATGTCCACCTCGGCCAGGTGCACCGGTTCGAGCTGCCCGAGGCATGCATCGGTGGGCGTGATCAGAAAGCCATTGTCGGTGCGCACGCTGATGTTGCCGGCCGTGCCATGCACATAGCGGCGGTCGAACAGCGACGCGCCAACCCGGCAGATTTCCTCTCGCACGTCGCTTGTCATGCCGCCAGCTGATCGAAAGCCTTCGTGAAGAAGTCGGTCGTTCCGAAGTTGCCGGACTTCAGTGCCATATGCAGCGTCTCGCCGGCACACGCCGGGGAGTGCACGGCCGTCCACGGCACGCCCGGGTCGATCTGGGGGCCGATGCCCATCTGACGCACATTGAGCTCGCGCACCACCGCACCCGAGGTCTCGCCGCCGGCTACGACCAGTTGCCGCACGCCGCGCTCGACCAGTCCGAGCGCGATGCTTGACAGTGCCTCCTCGACCAATTCGCCGGCACGTGCGACGCCGAGTTGCGCCTGGACGTCCTTGACTGAAGCCCACTCGGCGGTGGCGTACACCAGCACCGGCCCATCGAGTACGTGCTCGCCGGCCCAGGCCAAGGCCTCGCCCACCACGTCGTCGCCGGCAGCGATCGCCAGCGGGTCGACCGCAAAGCTTGCCCGCCCGCTGCGCATGAAGTGCAGTACCTGCACGTTCGTCGCCTGCGAGCAACTCCCCGACACGATCGCCCGAAGGCCCGAAGCGGGCGGCAGCCTGTCGGCCCTCGCGGCTGCCGCACCGGGTTCGTTGAACTGCCAGTTCTGCGGCAGGCCGATCGCCAGGCCGGATCCGGCGGTCACCAGGGGCATGTCTTGCACCGCCGCGCCGATCTGTATCAGGTCCTCGTTGGAGACCGCGTCGACCACGGCGATCCGGACACCTTCGGCCTTCAGCGCCGCAAAGCGCTCGCGAATGGCACGCGCACCCTGCGCGACCACGTCATAGGTCACCAGCCCGACCTTGTGCTTCGTCTGAAGCTGAAGCACGCGCACGAGATTGGCGTCCGTCATCGGCGTCAGCGGATGGTTGCGCATGCCGCTGTCGCTGAGCAATTGCTCGCCGACGAACAGGTGGCCGTTGAAGATCGTGCGCTGGTTCTCCGGAAACGCCGGGCAGGCGATGGTGAATTCGCCGTTCGGCAGATCGGACAGCGCGTCGAGCAGCGCATCGGTGACGGGACCGATGTTGCCCTCGGGCGTCGAGTCGAACGTCGAGCAGTACTTGAAGTACACCTGCTGCACGCCCTGGGCGCGCAGCCAGCGCAGCGCATCGAGCGACTGGGCCACGGCGTCGGCCGGCGCGATGGTGCGCGATTTGAGCGCCACCACGATGGCATCGGCATCGATCGCGGCAGATTCGTCCTCGGGTATCCCGATGGTCTGCACGGTGCGCATGCCGCTGCGCACGAGGTTGTTGGCGAGGTCGGTCGCGCCCGTGAAGTCGTCAGCGATGCAACCGAGCAGAGGCTTCGCGACCATGGCGCTCATCGTCCAGCCTTCGGCAGTTCGATGCCGGGGAAGATCTTGATGACCGCCGAGTCGTCTTCCTTCGCGAAACCGGCGGTCGAGGCCTGCATGAACATCTGGTGGGCGGTGCTCGCCAGCGGCAAGGGGAACTTGCTGGCCCGTGCGGTGTCGAGCACCAGCCCGAGATCCTTGACGAAGATGTCCACCGCCGAGAGGGGTGTGTAGTCGGCCTTCAGCACGTGGGCCATGCGGTTCTCGAACATCCAGCTGTTGCCGGCACTGTTCGTGATGACCTCGTACAGCGAGGCGGCGTCGACCCCTTCGCGCAAGCCGAGCGCCATGGCTTCGGCGGCGGCTGCGATGTGCACGCCGGCGAGCAGTTGGTTGATGATTTTCACCTTGCTGCCGTTGCCGGCGCGGTCGCCGAGCCTGTAGACCTTGGCCGCCATCGCTTCCAGCAGTCCCTCGCAGCGCTCGAACGCGGCGGGCTTGCCGGCCGTCATCATCGTCATGTCGCCCGAAGCGGCCTTGGCCGCCCCGCCCGAGATCGGCGCATCCAGGTACAGGATGCCGAGCGCTTCAAGCCGCGATTCCAGTGCGATCGACCAATTGGGGTCGACGGTGGAGCACATCACGAACACGCTGCCGCCGGCCAACTCGGAAGCGGCGCCGTGCGGGCCGAAGAGGATCTCCTCGGTTTGCTGCGCATTGACGACCACCGATATGACCACATGGCAGGACTTGCCTACCTCGGCGGGTGAGGCGCAGGCGACGCCGCCGTCCTTCGCGAAGGCTTCTGCCGCGCCGGGGCGCGCATCACACACGTGCACCGCGTGGCCCGCGCGGCGCAGCGACTTTGCCATTCCGGAACCCATGGCGCCGAGGCCGATGACTCCAATGTTGCTCATCAGGCTCTCCTCAGCGATTGACCAGGCGCGCAGGCGTTCTCAGCACCGCGATGGCGCCGACCACCAGCGTGCCGGCCAGGACGTACATCCCGCTTTGCGTGCTTTGCGTCGCATCCTTCAAGTAGCCGACCAGGTAGGGACTGACGAACCCGGCCAGGTTGCCCACCGAGTTGATCGCCGCGATACCGACCGCGGCGGCGGCTCCCGACAGGAACGAAGTCGGCAGCGACCAGAAAAGCGGCGCGCACGTCAGCACTCCGGCAGCGGCCAGGGAGAGGGCCGCAACGGAGACGACGGTGTTGTGGACGAACGAAGCCGCAACGATGAAGCCGACCGCACCGAAGATCGCGGGAACAACCAGGTGCCAGCGGCGCTCGCGATGCGCGTCGGCGCTGCGTCCGATGAGGTTCATGGCCACGATGGCGCAGCCGAACGGAATGGCGCTGAAGAGGCCGATGTTGAGGTTGCCGGTCACGCCGGTCGCCTTGATCAGGGTCGGCATCCAGAATGTCAGGCCGTACTGCCCCATCACGAAGCAGAAGTAGATCAAGCACATCAGCCAGACGCGCCGGTCACCGAAGATCGCGCCGATCGAATGCTTGCTTTGCGTGCCCTTCTGGTCGGCGACGATTTCGCGTTCGAGCAGTTGCTTTTCCTGCTCGGTGAGCCATTTCGCCTGGCGGATGTTGTTGTCGAGGAACATCAGCACGACCAGGCCCATCACCAGCGCGGGCAGGGCCTCGATGATGAACATCCATTGCCAGCCCTGCATTCCGCCGGTGCCCTGGAAGAGGTCCATGATCCAGCCCGACAGCGGATTGCCGAAAATGCCCGCGACCGGAATCGCCGACATGAACATGGCGATGATCTTGGCCCGGCGATGGGCCGGGTACCAGTACGTCATGTACAGGATCACCCCGGGGTAGAAACCTGCTTCGGCAAGCCCCAGCAGGAAGCGCATGACGTAGAACGTCGTCGGCGTCTGGACCCAGATGAACGCGGCCGACAGCAGGCCCCAGGTGATCATGATCCGGGCGATCCATACGCGGGCGCCTACGCGGTGCAGCAGGATGTTGCTGGGCACTTCGAAGAGGAAGTAGCCGACGAAGAAGACGCCCGCGCCGAGGCCGAACACGGTCTCGCTGAAGCCCAGGTCTTGCGACATCTGCAGTTTGGCGAAGCCGACGTTGACGCGGTCGAGATAGGCGACCACGTAGCACAGCATGAGCAACGGAACGATGCGCCAGAACACCTTCGCATAGGTTCGATCGGCTTCGGCGACGACGGGCCCCTCATGGGGCGATGTGGCAATGGTGGTCACGGGTGTCTCCTGGTGGTGTGGTGAATCGGTTGTCCACGGGCAGCGGTCCAGCGCAGCGAATGCGGGAGACCTCGAGGCTGGGCCATTCCGGTTGTTCGCGCTAACAATTGCATTTTTGCTCGACTGTTAGCGCAAACAATTCAGTATTTACCCTGCCCATTGCGGGACCCACGGCGATGCGGCCTGCAGTCCCAGGCATCGAGAGTGGCCGCTATGCTTGGCTACTCGGCGGGCTTCGCGGCGAACGTTGACGCCGCCGGGTCCGGGCCTGAGCAAATGAGAGGGGATTCAATACCCGATGGATGAACGACAGGAATCTTCTGGCGACGTGACGTTGTCCGAGGTCGCGCGCCTGGCCGGGGTGAGCGGCATGACCGTGTCACGGGTGCTGCACGACCATGTGAACGTCTCCGAGGAGACCCGCGCCAAGGTGCAGGCGGCGGTGGCGGCACTCGGCTACGTGCCGAATCGCCTCGCTGGCGCTCTCGCCACCGCAAGGACGCGATTGATGGTGGTGATCATTCCGTCGCTGGGCAACATCGTGTTCCCGGAGGTCCTGCGCGGAGCGAACGAGCGCTTCGAGGCGGCCGGCTACCAGGCCGTGATCGGCGTGTCGGATTACGACCTCGCGAAGGAAGAGCAGCTCATCGCCGCAATGCAGTCATGGCGGCCGTCGGGCTGGATCCTCGCCGGGCTCGAACACACGCCGCGCGCCCGTCAGATGTTGCGCGAGGTCCGCAGTCCCGTGGTCGAGGTGATGGACATCGATGGCGAGCCGATCGACATGGCGGTGGGATTCTCGAACGTCGCAGCAGGGCGGGACATCGGCAAGTTTCTGGCCGACAGCGGCCGACGCCGCATCGGATACGTCGGCGGCAATCTTGAGCGCGACCTTCGTGCTGGCAAGCGTCTGGAAGGCTTCGTGCAGGCCCTGTCCGAGCGCGGCATCGCGTTGCAGGGTCGGTTCACCGCCGACCAGCCGTCGTCCTTGCTGCTGGGCCGCTCCGGTCTGGCGCAACTGCTTGCCCGGCACCCGGATCTCGATGCCGTCTATTTTTCCAACGACGACATGGCCGTGGGCGGCCTCATGCATTGCATGGCTGCCGGTATATCGGTGCCCGACCAACTGGCCCTGGCGGGATTCAACGGACTGGAAATCGGTGAAGCGGTGCCGCTACGCTTGACGACGATCAAATCGCCGCGCTACCGCATCGGTCAGCTCGCCGCCGACCACATCCTCGCCAGGCTTGCCGGCCAAACGCCCCCGCTGCGGGAGGATATTGGCCTCGAGTTCATCGCCGGGCAGACAGCGTAGAGACATCACCTCCCGCTGCGCCTCACTGCGACTTCAGGTACTGGGCGAGATCTGCAATCTCCTGCGGGGTGAGGCCCAGCGATCGCCTGGTGTTGTAGGTGGCTGCGACCTCCTCGAGCGTGGCGGCTGACCCGTCATGGAAGTAGGGCGCATGCTGCCAAACGCCTCGCAGAGGCGAGGTGCGGTACATCCTGGTCGCCGAACGGGAAGCGTAGCTCGGCGCTTCCGGTTCCGCCATCGAGTCGCTGGGGGGATGCAGCGTCGAGTTGGCATCCGTGAAGAGGGCGCCGCTGTGGCAGTTCACACACTTTCCTGCGCCGTCGAAGACCACCTTGCCCCGCGCGGCTGCAGCGGCGTCGAAACTGCCCGCCGGCGCAGCGGGGGCCGTCAACGACAACTGATACGCCTGCAATGCGGGCAACTTGTTCGTCACCAGGTCTGCGGTGCCGTTGGTGATGCTCAGGTTCAGGCGCGGCTCGGAGAAACTTCCCTGGCCGCCCATCTGGGTCACGGCCACATACCGGTTCCAGTAGGCGATTTCGGCGCCGTCGCCGGTGAAAGTCACGCTGTGAATGCCCTCCAGCCCATAGGCCGGCGGGATGACCACCGGCTTGTTGAGGCCATCGATGTTGAACCGCGGGTCGTACTTGCCTTTGCCCCAAGAGAGATAGACGGCTTTCTTGGCTGCGTCCACCGCCGGGGAAAGCGCGATGATGGCGCCGGGATTCAGGTCCCGATTGGGCCAGCCATCGAGCCGCTTGCCGATGCCCGGCGCGAAAGAATTGTCGACGGTCGAGTGGCAGAGGGCGCAGGTGACGCCGACGCGGGTCAGCGCATCCTTGCCGCCGACCGTCTCCACAGTGCCCTTGAGGCCGACCACAGCGTCCAGCTTCAGCAAGGCGACGGTCGTGGCGGGACTCTTGAGATCGACACTTCCATCCTGGATGCCCTTCGCCACGGCCGGCGGCAGCGCCTCGGCGTCGACCTTCAGCCCGACCGCCAGCGCGGTCACGGGGCTGACTGCGGTACTGATGACCTCATGCATCCGCAGCGTGCCGGTCCAATGGGCTTCGTCGCCGAAAGTGTCGAAGCGGAAGATCTGCTTGCCCTGTGCGACGAGAGCGGCTTGCTCGGCTGCCGGACCTCCGGCGCCACCCGTACCGACGCCGCCTCCACCCCCGCCACCGCCGCACGCGACAGTCAGCGCGGCTGCGACCGCAGTCGTGGTCGCGATCAGCACGGTTCGTGCGCCGACCTGGGTTCCAACGCCGCTCGCTTCCAGCCATTCACGACGTGACGTGGTCATGTGGAGCTCCTTTCGCAGCACCCGTGTGGGGGATTCAGCGCGCAACGCCGGCTTGGCCAATGCCAGCCATGACGCGCGCGATGATGGCGTCGCAGCGAATGCCATCGAAAGCGAACGCATCGCTCAGCGCGACATCGACTTCGCGCGACAGCGACTCGCGCAGCAGCCCGCGGGCGCGAAAGAAGCGGCTGCGCACAGTCGCTTCCGGAATCGCCAGCGCAGCCGCCACTTCCTCGATGCTCATGTCTTCCACGGCACGCAGCACGAACACGGTGCGAAACGCTTCGGGCAAGGCATCGATGCCGGACTCGATCAGGCGGCGCATCTCCCCGCGCATGGCCACGCGCTCAGGCTGTTCGTCGGCGTCCGCGTGCATCCACGTTTCTCCTTGCGCTTCACACAGATCCATGGCGGCGTCGAGCGGGACCACCTGGGCACCGGCACCGCGGCGCAGCCGCCCCAGCGCCTCGTTCACCACGATGCGCACCAGCCAGGTGGACAGGCGCGCCTCGGCCCGGAAGCCGGAGAGTGAACGCCAGGCACGCAAATAGGCCTCCTGCAGCGCATCCTGCGTCTCTTCGTCGTTCTTCAGGATGCTGCGGCCGGTGCGAAACAGCAGGCGGTTGTGCCTGCGCATGATCTGCTGGAAGGCATCGATGTCGCCACGCGCAGCGCGAGCGGCCAGTTCGGCATCGGAGGCGGAGGTCGGTGCAGCGGTGCTGAATGGAAGTGGTGGCATGTCGGATCCCTGTGCCCATTGGATGGGGCAGGGGATCGTGCTGTTCCCGCATGCCGCCTTTGCCGGAACAGGTCCAGCGAGGCGGACAATCCCTTTCTTGGGACATCTCCTGGAGGAGCACACCTATGGCGGATCGAAGGGACACGTGGGCAGCCGGCGATCTCTACGAGCCCTACGTGGGGCGCTGGAGCCGAAAGGTCGCGGCCGAACTGCTGGCCTGGCTTCGGGTGCCGCCGCAGTCGGCATGGCTGGACGTCGGCTGCGGCACCGGGGCCCTCGCGCAGACCATCCTGGACCACGCGCAGCCGGCCTCGGTGCTCGGCATCGATGCCTCTGAAGGCTTCGTCGACCATGCGCGCAGCCATATTCCGGATCCGCGCGCGTCCTTCGAGGTCGGCGATGCGCAGATGCTGCCGGTCGAGGCGGGGCGTTTCGATGCGGCCGTCGCCGCGCTGGTGCTGAACTTCGTTCCGGAGCCCGGGCGCGCGGTCGCCGGGATGGCACGTGCGGTCAAGCCCGGCGGGACGGTGGCCGCGTACGTGTGGGACTACGCCGGCCGGATGGAACTCATGCGCCACTTCTGGGACGCCGCCGTCGAGCTGAATCCGGCGGCCGCTGAACTCGACGAAGGGCGGCGATTTCCGCTCTGCCAGCCGGCGCCGCTCGAGGCGTTGTTCGTCCAGGCGGGATTGCGTGCCGTCGAAGTGCGTCCCTTCGACGTCGCGACGCCGTTTCGCGACTTCGACGACTACTGGACGCCGTTTCTGGGCGGACAAGGACCTGCGCCCGGTTATGCGATGTCCTTGAACGAGGCGGATCGGTCGAGGCTGCGCGAACGCATTCGCGCCGCATTGCCGCGCCGGCCCGATGGCGCGATCTCGCTGAGCGCGCGCGCCTGGGCCGTGCGCGGGTTCGCCGCTTAGGGCCTGTTCGCAGGCCCTAATCAAGCGCGGCGCAGGAATTTTCTCAACATCAGTTTGGCGGGGCTGCTGCCGAAGATCAGCCGCGAATACGAGACGAACAGGTCCTTGGGAAGCAGCACGCTGCCGTAGTAATAGATGCGGTACTGGCGTGGCCCCCGGCGGGTGTCCGGGTGGCGCAGCACCATCCACAGCAGCCCGAGGTCCTTGCCGGCCCCGGACAGCCAGCGTTCGAGGAAGGTGAGCCAGAGATAGCCCCCTTGGTCGTCCAGCGGCCGCCACAAGGAAGCCGAGCCGGGCCTGATCTTCTCGAGCTGGCTGCGCAGCCAGGCATCGAAACGGCGGGCACGTTGCAGCGTCTTCCTGATCTGCTCCAGCGAGACCATCGACCCCGACGAAATGGACGTGAGGTGGATGCGATAGCGTGTCAGCGGTTCGGGAATCCAGGCGGTCGGGCTGAGCAGCGTGGCGGCAGTGCAAAGCTGCAGGTCCTGGTACATCAGCCGATCGGAGTCCAGCGGGCCGATGGCGGCCAGGACTTCGCGCCTGAAGGCCAGCGCCGAGGTCAACGCGAGCACCGGGGTCGAGGCGGCCTTCAATGCCTCGGAAGCGAGCCAGCCCTCGGGCCCTTTGCCGCCGGGATAGTAGGGCGCGAGGCCCAGACGGGGCTGCACCTCGGAGAAGCGCATCATGCTGTGGTGGACCCAGCCGGGGCGATGTCCGTTCACGCGCCCGCGCAAGGCGGCGAGCACCTTTTCGATGCGCTCCGGCGCGATGGCGTCGTCGGCATCGAGCAGGAGCACCACGTCCCCGGAGCATGCGGCGAGCGCGGCATTCGTCGCCGAGCAGATTCCACCGTTTGGCTGATGGATCGCCCGGATCTGGGGCAGGCGCGCCGCATAGCCGTCCAGCACCTCCGCGGTGTCGTCGGTCGAGCCGTCGTTCACCACCACGATTTCGTCAGCGGGGATGGTCTGGGCGAGACAGCTCTCCAGGCACTCGGCCAGGAAGCGGCCGTAGTTGAAGCAGATGATGGCAATGCTCACCCTCGGCACGGGCGGCAGCTCGGGCATCGCCAGCGGCTCGAGCGCAATTTGGACCGGTGCTGCGGACATGGTCTTGCCAGCTTTCCATGGACATGTGTCGGGATGGCGACGAGGCGCACCCCTCCTGCTGTAGGCGCGCGCCGAATTTTGCCAGCGAGGCAAGATGCGCGCCATAGCTTTTCATGCATCGGGAGCCGCCGGCCTCAAAGCAGCCGCGAAACCTCCGCCGCCGCGGCCAGCAGCGCGGGCAGCATGGTCTCCTGCATCACCTTCGCGCTGGTGCGGTTGGCCTGGCCGCTGATGTTGAGCGCGGCCACCATGCGGCCGGCGCGGTCGACGATCGGCGCGGCGATCGAGATCAGGCCTTCTTCCAGTTCCTGGTTGACCAGGCACCAGCGCTGGCGCCGCGCCTGCACGACCTTGGCAAAGAGGGCGTCGATGTCGGTCAGGGTGTGGCGCGTCAAGGCTTCGAGCGTCGAGGCTTCGAGCCGCGCGCGCACCGCTTCATCGTCCAGGTCGGCGAGCAGCAGGCGGCCCATCGAGGTGCAGTACGCGGGCAGGCGCGAGCCCACGCCGAGGCTGATTCGCATGATCTTGTGCGTCGGCACGCGCATCACGTAGACGATGTCGGTGGCATCGAGCACGGCCGCCGAGCACGACTCCTGTACCTGCTGCACCAGCGCCTCCATCACCGGCTCGGCACGGTTCCAGATCGGCATCGACGAGAGGTAGGCGAAGCCCAGGTCGAGGATGCGCGGCGTCAGCGCGAAGAGCTTGCCGTCGGAATCGACGTAGCCCAGCGTCTGCAGCGTGAGCAGGATGCGGCGCGCGCCGGCGCGCGTGAGGCCGGCCGCGGCCGCCACCTCGCTCAAGGTCTGGCGCGGTGCGCTCGCGCTGAAGGAGCGGATCACCTGCAATCCGCGCGCGAAGGACTGCACGTAGCTGTCGCCCGGTGTGGGTGCGGTGGGCTGCTTCTTGTGGGTTGCCATAGCGGTGGATCTTCCTTAAAATTCATTATACGAACACTTGTTCGGTATGCGAACAAATCGCAACCTGGGTGTTTCGCTTTTTCCCACCCCCGGAGACAGATTCCATGATCAACAAGATCGCGCGCTCGGTCGCCGATGCCATGGCCGGCGTCCCCGACGGCGCCACGGTGCTCATCGGCGGCTTCGGCACCGCCGGCATTCCCGGCGAGCTCATCGACGGCCTGATCGAGCAGGGCGCCACGGACCTCACCGTCGTCAACAACAACGCAGGCAACGGCGATACCGGCCTGGCCGCGCTGCTGAAGGCCGGGCGCGTGCGCAAGATCATCTGCAGCTTTCCGCGCCAGGCCGACAGTTACGTCTTCGACGAGCTCTACCGCTCCGGCAAGCTCGAACTGGAACTGGTGCCGCAGGGCAACCTGGCCGAGCGCATCCGTGCGGCCGGTGCCGGCATCGGCGCCTTCTTCTGCCCCACCGGCTTCGGCACCCAGCTGTCCGGCGATCGAGAGACGCGCGAGATCGACGGCAAGCAATACGTGCTGGAGTACCCGATCCGCGGCGATGTCGCGCTGATCAAGGCCGAGCAGGGTGACCGCTGGGGCAACCTCACTTACCGCAAGGCGGCGCGCAACTTCGGGCCGGTGATGGCCATGGCGTCCGACCGCACCATCGCCACCGTGCACGAGATCGTCGAACTCGGCGAGATGGACCCCGAGGCCATCGTCACGCCGGGCATATTCGTCCACCAGATCGTCAAGATCGAGCGCGTCGCCACGCAAGCCGGCGGCTTCAAGAAGGCAGCCTGACCATGAGCAACTACCAACGCCGCACCAAGGACCAGCTCGCCGCCCGCGTCGCGCAGGACATCTTCGACGGCGCCGTCGTCAACCTCGGCATCGGCCAGCCGACCCTGGTCGCCAACCACCTGCCGGCCGGCCGCGAGGTCATCCTGCACAGCGAGAACGGCATCCTCGGCATGGGCCCGGCGCCGGCCGAAGGCCAGGAGGACTATGACCTGATCAACGCCGGCAAGCAGCCGGTCACGCTGCTGTCCGGCGGCGCGTATTTCCACCATGCCGACAGCTTCGCGATGATGCGCGGCGGCCACCTCGACATCTGCGTGCTGGGCGCCTTCCAGGTCTCGGCCACCGGCGACCTCGCGAACTGGAGCACCGGCGAGGAAGGCGCCATCCCCGCGGTCGGCGGCGCGATGGACCTGGCCATCGGCGCCAAGCAGACCTGGGTGATGATGGATTTGCTGACCAAGAAGGGCGAGAGCAAGGTCGTCGCCCAATGCACCTATCCGCTGACCGGCATCGGCTGCGTGAAGCGCGTGTATTCCGACCTTGCCACCCTCGAATGCACGCCCTCGGGCTTGAAGCTGATCGACAAGGTCGAAGGCCTCGAGCATGCCGAGCTCGAAAAGCTGGTCGGCCTGCCGATCACCATCTGACGACAACTTCGACGAGAGACACACCATGACGAATCAAGCCTTCATCTGCGACGCCGTTCGCACCCCCTTCGGCCGCTACGGCGGCGCCTTGTCGAGCGTGCGCGCCGACGACCTCGGCGCGGTGCCGCTCAGGGCGCTGATGGAACGCAACAAGGACGTCGACTGGCAGGCCGTCAGCGACGTGCTCTACGGCTGCGCCAACCAGGCCGGCGAAGACAACCGCAACGTCGCGCGCATGTCGGCGCTGCTCGCGGGCCTGCCGCAGCAAGTCGGCGGCGGCACCATCAACCGCCTGTGCGGCTCGGGCCTGGACGCGGTCGGCACCGCGGCGCGCGCCATCAAGGCCGGCGAGACTGGCCTGATGATCGCGGGCGGCGTCGAGAGCATGAGCCGCGCGCCCTTCGTGATGCCGAAGGCCGAAAGCGCCTTCAGCCGCGCCAACGCGGTCTACGACACCACCATCGGCTGGCGCTTCGTCAACAAGCTCATGAAGGCGCAGTACGGCATCGACTCGATGCCCGAGACGGCCGAGAACGTGGCGACCGACTACAAGATCGAGCGCGAGGCGCAGGACCGCATGGCGCTGGCCTCGCAGCAGCGCGCCGTGGCGGCGCAGAAGTCGGGCTTCTTCGATGCCGAGATCGTGCCGGTCAGCGTGCCTCAGAAGAAGGGCGACGCGATCGTGGTCGACAAGGACGAGCATCCGCGCGACACCAGCCTCGAGGCGCTGGCCAAGCTGAAGGGCGTGGTGCGGCCGGACGGCACCGTGACCGCCGGCAATGCCAGCGGCGTGAACGACGGCGCCGCGGCCTTGCTCCTGGCCGACGAGGCGCATGCGGCCAAGTACGGCCTCACGCCGCGCGCCCGCGTGGTCGGCATGGCCACGGCCGGCGTGCCGCCGCGCGTGATGGGCATCGGACCGGCGCCCGCCACCGAGAAGGTGCTGAAGCTCACCGGCCTCACGCTCGACCAGATCGACGTGATCGAACTCAACGAAGCCTTCGCCGCGCAAGGCTTGGCGGTGCTGCGCCTCTTGGGCCTGAAGGACGACGACGCGCGCGTCAACATCAACGGCGGCGCGATCGCGCTCGGCCATCCGCTGGGCGCCAGCGGCGCGCGCCTCGCGACCACCGCGGTGAATCAGCTCCACAAGCAGGGCGGCCGCTATGCGCTGTGCACCATGTGCATCGGCGTGGGGCAGGGCATCGCCGTGATCCTGGAACGCGTCTGATCGGACTCGCCCGAAGCGACCAGCTGCCGGGCCTACTGCGGCAGCGGGCGACCGGTGCGCGCGCTGGTCCCGCCGCTTGAATCCGCGCCTGAATTTCTTTCTACAACTCCGGAGACTTCCCATGTTTTTCAGATCCTTGATGGCGGTCGCGGCCCTGGCTGCCGCCAGCCTGATGCCCGCGACCGCCAGCGCGCAGCAGTTCCCCACCAAGCCGGTGCGCATCATCACGCCCTTCCCGGTGGGCGGCGGACCGGACGGCGTGGCGCGCCTGGTGGCCGACAAGCTCTCGCGCGCCTGGGGCCAGCCGGTGGTGGTCGAGAACCGGCCCGGCGGCAATGGCTTCATCGCCATCGATGCCTGGAAGCGCGGCGCCAAGGACGGGCACGACCTGCTGGTGCTCGACAACGTGCACCTCGCGGCCTATCCGGCGCTGTTCAAGAAGCTGCCCTACGACCCGAACAAGGACTTCGACGCGCTGCTGCCGCTGTTCAAGGCCTATTTCTTCTTCACCGTGCCGGCCGACAGCAAATACAAGACGGTGGGCGACCTGATCGCCGACGCCAAGGCCAACCCGGGCAAGCTCAACTACGGCTCCTGGTCGGTGGGCAACCCGGTGCATCTGGGCTCGGAACTCTTCGAATCGGCCACCGGCACGCAGATGGAGCACGTGATCTACAAGGAGACCACGCAGCTCTACACCTCGGTCTCGACCGGCGAGCTGGCCTTCGCGCTCGGCACCAGCGCCACCGCCGGTCCGCTGCAGCGTGCCGGCAAGCTGCGCCTCCTGGCGGCGGCGGCGCCCAAGCGCGTCGCAGCCTTCCCCGAGGTGCGGACGGTCGGTGAGTCTGGCGGGCCGCAGGGCTTCGAGGTCACCGGCTGGAACGCGATTGCGGTGCCGCAGGGCCTGCCGGCTGCCGTGACCGACAAGATCAAGCGCGACATCGAGAGGGGGCTGGCCGAGGCCGACGTGCAGGAGAAGTTCAAGAGCTTCGGCTACGAACCCTTCCCGACCACGCGCGAGCAGTTCAACCAGTTCGTGCAGAGCGAGACCAGGCGCTTCGGCGACGTGATCAAGAAGGCGAACGTCTCGCTGGACTAAGGCTCTTGCTGAGCGGCCTGCCACACCAGCGTGGCGGCCGCGAGGTCTTCGAGCGCGCTGCCGACGGCCTTGAAGACGGTGCGCTCGCTGTCGTCGGCGCGTCCGCAGTGCGTGCCGCGGCACAGATCGGCGAGCGTGGCCTGCACGTCATCGCGCGAAAGCGTGCCGGCCGCGATCGCATCGAGCAGGTCGCCGGCCTTCTGCAACGCTTCGTCGGTGTCGACGAAGGTCCGCGCACCGGCGAAGCAGGCTGGGTCGGCCTCGCGCATCTGCGGCGCGAAGCTGCCGATCAGGTCCAGGTGCGAGCCCGGCGCCAGCCACCCGCCTTGAACGAGCGGCGTGGTGGCGAGCGTCGCGCAGCTCACGATGTCGGCGTTGCGCGCGGCGGCCTCGAGATCGGTCACGGCTTGCGCGTTCCAGCCTTCGCTGCGCCATTGCGCCGCCAGCGCCTGCGCGCCCTCGGGCCGGTGGTTCCACACCCGCACTTCGTCGATCGCCCGCACGGTGGCAAGCGCGGCCGGCAGCAGGCGCGCGACGCGGCCGGTGCCGAGCACGAGCAGGCGCCGCGCATCCGAACGCGCGAGGAAGGAAGCGCCGAGCGCCGAAGCCGCCGCTGTGCGGTGGGCGGTGATCTCGTTGCCGTCCATCAGCGCGAGCGGCACGCCGGTGTGTGCGTCGTAGAGCACGTAGGTCGCGTGCAGGCCGGGCAGGCCGTGCGCACTGTTGCCGGGAAAGATGTTGATGGTCTTGATGCCGAGGAAGCCCGCATCGCTCCAGGCCGGCATGATCAGCACCGTGCCGCGGTCGGCGCCGGCTTCGATGGCATGCACATGGCGCGGCGGCACCTTGGCCTCGCCGGCGAAGGCATCGCGCAAGGCGGGCACCAGGCGGGCCAACTGCAGTGCGCTGCGGGTGCTGTGCTCGTCGAAATGTTTCATGGCGTGGTCGGCCTCAGGCAGAAACCAGCTGGCTCCATTGGAGTCCGTATTTGGCGAGGTACTTGCGCAGGCGGTCGGCGTCGTTGACCACCGTGCGCTGGCCGCGCGAAGCCTGGAACAGCTGGCGCCCGGCATCCGAGAGCGTACGCGCGTCGCGGCAGACGCGCACCACCGCTTCGAGCTGAAGCCGATCGAACAGGTCCAGCTCCGCCTCGCGCTCGGCGCCGAGCAGGGCGCCGAGGTCGATCGCATCCTGCCCACCCGAGGGTGCGGCGCGCTTCCAGAGCCAGCGCAGGCGTGCGATCTCGGCCTGCACCAGCTCGCCGGTGATGCGCCCGCCGTCGGCCAGCGTTGCGAGCCGCGTCACGCTGGCCGAGAGATCGCGGAAGTTCCCGCTCCAGAGCGCCTCGTCGCTGCGCGCGAAGCGCAGGTAGGCGGCGCGCGCCTCGGCATTGAAGCGTGCCACGCGGTGGTTCTCGGCGGCGTAGAGCGCGAGCAGATGGTCGATGTTGGGCTCGATGTCTTCCGGCCGTCGGGCGAGGCCCGGCAGGTCGTAGGTCCAGAGGTTGATGCGCGCGAACAGGTCTTCGCGAAAGCGCCCGCCGGCCACGTCGGCGCGCAGATCGCGGTTGGTGCCGGCGATCAGCTGGAAGTCGCTTTCCACTTCGCGGTCCGAGCCCATCGGGAAGAAGCGCTTCTCCTCGATCGCCTTCAGCAGCATCGCCTGTTCGTCTGCGCCGAGTTCGCCGATCTCGTCGAGAAAGAGAACGCCCTGGTGCGCGCTTCGCAGCAGGCCGGCGCGCTCCGCCGCCGCGCCGGTGAAGGCGCCCTTCTTGTGGCCGAACAGCGTGGATGCCGCGCCGTCGCCGCGCAGGGTGGCGCAGTTCACCTCGACGAAGGCGCCGGTTGCCTGATGGCGCGTCTTCTTAAGCTCGAACATGCGACGCGCGAGGAAGGACTTGCCCGCGCCCGTGGGACCGACGAGCAGGATCGGCGCGCGCGAGCGCACGGCGACGCGCTCGATCTCGTCGATCAGTGCATTGAAGCGCGGGTTGAGCGTCGCGATGCCGCTCTTGAGGAAGGCGACCGCATCGCGCTGCTCGGCTTCGAAGCGCCGCGCGATCGCGTCGTAGCGCGAGAGGTCGAGGTCGATCAGCGTGCAGTCGCCCGGGTCGCCGGCGCGCTGCCGCTTGGGCGGCGCGGTCTGCGCGAGCACGCCCGGGATGGCGCGCGACTCCGCCAGCAGGAACATGCAGATCTGCGCCACGTGCGTGCCGGTCGTGATGTGCGTCCAGTACTGCTTGCGCTCGGCGTCGAAGGGATAAGCGCGCGCCCAGTCGTAGAGGCGGGTGTAGACCTCGCCGAAATCCCAGGGATCGGTGATGTCGAGCTCGACCAATCTCACTTCGGTCTCGGGCGAGACGATTGCGATGTCGGCCTGGACTCTTTCTGCGAGCGCCTTGTGCCGCAGCGTATGGATCAGCTCCATGCGCGCGATCACCATGTCCTCGTGCTGCGTCAGCGAGACGGTGGGGCGCCATTTCTCCCAACGCCCGGCGCCCTGTCCGGCGTCGAGCTGGGTGCCGAGGAAGCCGATGACGACGATGGGTTTCATGGAGATAAAAAACTAGCGAGTATTCTAGTATCTGGCAGCCTGCCTTCGACGGTGTCCTTAGGACGCCAAAGAAAAATCCTTTTCCATCAACGACTTGGTCTTTGCTGGCATTGCCTGCTCCGCATTGGCACACTCTTCGCGAACAAGACGGCAAGCGCCGTTGTGGCGTGAGTCGGGGAGGGTGCAATCGGCACCCTCCCGAGCGGGAGAAAAGTCATGGAACAGAACTACGAACTGCACGAAGTCGAGAACGGCGTCCCGGTGAAGATGTGGACCCGCGGCGTGCCGGTCGAAGACGAAGCGCAAAAGCAACTGGAGAACGCGGCGCGCCTGCCGATCGTGTTCAGGCACATCGCGGCCATGCCCGACGTGCACTACGGCATCGGCGCGACCGTGGGCTCGGTGATCCCGACCTTCAGGGCGATCATTCCGGCCGCGGTCGGCGTGGACATCGGCTGCGGAATGATGGCCTGCAAGACCACGCTGCAAGCGAACGACCTGCCCGACAACCTGGGGCCGCTGCGTGCCGCGATCGAGAAGGCCGTGCCGCATGGGTCCAACCCGAAGCGCCAGGGCCGCGACAAGGGCGCGTGGGAAACCCCGCCCGACGAGACCGACGCCGCGTGGGCGAGGCTCGTTCATGAGTTCGACGCGATCTGCGAGGACTACCCGCGCCTGAAGAACACCAACAACCACAAGCACCTGGGAACGCTGGGCACCGGCAACCACTTCATCGAGGTCTGCCTCGACCAGGCGGGCGCCGTGTGGTTCATGCTGCACTCGGGTTCGCGCGGCGTGGGCAATGCGATCGGCACGCACTTCATCGAGCTCGCGAAGAAGGATGCCGAGCAGCACCAGCGCAACCTGCCCGATCAGGACCTGGCGTACTTCGAGGAAGGCGCCAAGTACTTCGGGGACTACGTGCGCGCGGTGGGCTGGGCCCAGAAGTTCGCGCGTGCCAATCGCGAAGTGATGATGCAGCGCGTGGTCGCGGCCGCGCGCAAGGTCGTCGCCAAGCCTTTCGAGGCACATGTGGAGGCGGTGAACTGCCACCACAACTACGTGAGCCGCGAAACGCACTTCGGCCAGGACGTGCTCGTGACCCGCAAGGGCGCCGTGAGCGCGAAGGCGGGCGAACTCGGCATCATCCCGGGCAGCATGGGCGCCAAGAGCTACATCGTGCGCGGCAAGGGCAACCCCGAGAGCTTCATGAGCTGCAGCCACGGCGCCGGCCGCAAGATGAGCCGCACCAAGGCGAAGAAGCTCTACACCGTGGCCGACCAGATCGCCGCCACCGCCGGCGTGGAATGCCGCAAGGACGCCGACGTGATCGACGAGATCCCGATGGCCTACAAGGACATCGACGCCGTGATGGAGGCGCAGAAGGACCTGGTGGAGGTGGTGTACACGCTCAAGCAGGTGGTGTGTGTGAAGGGGTAGCCCAGACGGGATCGACGAATGAAAAGCAACAAGCAGCGCCGCGCCGAGATCAAGGGGCGGCGCCTCGAACGTGCTGGGAAACTTGCTGCGCTGCTGAGCGGGCAGGACGCACGGCATCTGGTCGCCGGTGCGCGGCTTGCCGGCATGGAGCTGGCCGACCAGGACGTGCTGGCGCGCTACAACAACACCTATGGGCTGTTGCCCACCTTCTATGTTGACCTGGCCTTCACCTGCCGCGACTGCGGCATCGAGGAGGTCTGGACCGCCAAGCAGCAGAAGTGGTGGTACGAAGTGATCCACGGCCATATCGACAGCACGGCGGTGCGTTGCCGTGCGTGCCGCCGCGCGTATTGCGAGCAGCGACAGCCCGCGAACGCCGGCGAGGGCGCCAACCTGCTGCGCGAACGGACGCAGCGGCTGCGCACGCTGGGTGCGGCGAACCCGAATGCCGAGGCGCTGGCCGAGATCGACGCGGCCCTTGAAAGCAAATGGTGGAGTCTGCGGGTTGTCGCCATCGAGACCATGGGACGCTGGGGCGGGGCACTACAGGTCGAGCGGCTCGAGGCGCTTGTGGCGGGCCGCGCGGGCCATGGGTATTGGAGCTGGGAGCGTGTTGCGGGCGATGCCGCTGCCAAGGCCCTGGCGCGCGGAAAGCAAGTGACGTGATGCGCGTTCGAACAACAACAGGATGATGAGGACAGAAGAAGTGATCGAACTCGACGGCTCTGAAGGCGAGGGCGGCGGCCAGATCCTGCGCACCGGCCTTGCGCTCGCGATGGTCACGGGCCAGCCGCTGGCGATCGATCGCATTCGCGCCAGGCGGCCCAAGCCGGGGCTAATGCGCCAGCACCTGGCCTGCGTGCTGGCGGCCGTGGAACTGAGCGGCGCGCAGATCGAGGGCGCCGAGCTCGGTTCGCAGCGGCTGCGCTTCGTGCCCGGCGCCGTGCGCGCCGGCGACTACCGCTTTGCGGTCGCCAGCGCGGGCAGTTGCATGCTGGTGCTCCAGACGGTGCTGCCCGCGCTGCTGCTGGCCGATGCGCCGAGCCGCGTCTCGCTCGCCGGCGGCACGCACAACCCGATGGCGCCGCCCTTCCATTTTCTCGACCTGGCCTTTGCACCGCTGGTGCGCCGCCTGGGCGCGGACCTGCAGCTGGTGCTGCAGCGCTGCGGCTTCTATCCGGCCGGGGGCGGTGCGGTCGAAGCGACCATCGTGCCCTGCGCCGGACCGCTCAGGCCCTTCGATCTGCTGGCGCGCGGTGCGCTGCAGGCGGCACATGGCGAGTGCCTGGCGCCGGGGCTTGCGCGCCATGTCGCGGTGCGCGAGCTCGGCACGCTCGGCAGCGCGATGGGCTGGTCCGTCGAGCAGCTGCGCCACGGTGTGGTGCGGCTGAACGAAGGGCCGGGCAATGCGCTCATGGCCGTCTTCGCCTACGAGCACGTCACCGAGGTCTTCACGGCCTTCGGCGAGAAGACGCTTTCCGCCGAGCAGGTGGCGCATCGGCTGGTGAAGGAGGTGCGCGCCTTTCAGAAAAGCGGGGCTGCAGTCGGGTCGCACCTGGCGGACCAGCTCGCGCTGCTTCTTGCGCTCGCGGTGTGGCAGCGCAAGGAAGCCGCGGCCTTCAGCTGCAGCGAAGTGACGCAGCACACGCGCACCAACTGCGCGGTGATCGAGCGCTTCCTGCCTGTGCGCTTCGCGATCTCGCAGGGCGCCGAAGCTGCCATGGTGCAGGTGGCGCCGGCCTGAGCGTCCTGCTCTATGCCAGCGGCGTCGCGTTGGCGTAGATGCGCAGCAGCATCTCGCGCAGCAGCTTCACCTCGCTCGCGCTGAAGTCCGAGAGCGCGATGGCTTCGTAGTGCTTGGCGAGCGGAATGATCTCGTGCGTGAGCTCGAGGCCGAGCGGCGTGAGCGCGAGGCGTATCGCGCGGCCGTCCGTACCGCACTTCTCGCGCCGCACGAGTTCCAGCGTCGCCAGCCGGTCGACGATGCGCGAGAGCGCCGACAGGTCGTTCGAGGAATGCAGCGCGAGCTCGGAAAGCGTCTGGTCCGGCGTGTGCTGCAGCGAGGCGCACACGCGCCATTCGACGAGGCTCAGGCCGTAGGGCTTGAGCGCCTTGGAGAAGGCATTGCCCATGCGCGCGCCGGCGCGTGCCAACAGGAAGGGAATCGCCTTCTCGAGATCGTGATCCTGGACTAGGGTTTTCATGAACAAATACTTGCTGATTCAAGTATAGAGTGCGCCAAATTGCTTGAATATTCAAGTAACTAAAGAGACAATCATGAACCTTTTCCGCTCCCGCTGCACGGCTCTTCTGCTCGCGCTTTCGGCCGGCGCCGCCGCGCCGCTTGCCCATGCGCAGGGCGCTGCGGCCAAGTGGCCGGCCCAGCCGGTGCGCTTCGTCGTTCCCTTCCCGGCGGGCTCGGCGCCCGACGTGCTGATCCGGCATGTGAGCGTCAAGCTCGGCGAGAAGTGGGGGCAGGGCGTGATCGTCGACAACAAGCCGGGCGGCAGCGGCGTGATCGGCATGAACGCCATCCTCGCCGCGCCCGCGGACGGCGCCACCTTCGGCTTCGTGCAGGGCTCGGCGATCTCGGTCGCGCCGAGCACCATCAAGGGCGTGAACTACGACTTCAACCGCGACTTCGTGCCGGTCACGCTGGCCGCGGTCGCGCCTTTCATGCTGGCGGTGCCGGGCGATTCGCCCTACAAGACGCTGGCCGATTTCATCGCTGCTGCCAAGGCGAAGCCGCAGAGCATCGAGGTGGCCGACAACGGCCGTGGCACGTTGCCGCATCTTGCATCAGCGCTGCTCGGGCTGCAGTCGGGCGCGCAGTTCCTCGAGGTGCACTACCCCGGCGGCGCGCAGGCGATGCAGGCCATGCTGGGCGGCCAGACCAAGATGATGGTCGAGACCTACAACGTGGTGGCGGGCAACGTGCAGGCTGGCAAGTTGCGCATCCTCGCGAGCATGGGCGACCGCGCCGAGCCCGGGCTCGAACAGTTTCCGCTGGCCAGCAGAACGGTGCCCGGCGCGGTGGCGCACGGCTGGTTCGCGGTGATCGCGAAGAGGGGCGTGGACCCGGCCGTCCTCGCCAGGCTCAACAAGGATATGGGCGAGACGCTGCTCCTGCCCGACGTGGTGGCCAAGTCGCGCGAGCTCGGCACCTACCCGCGCCCGGGCACGTCCGAGCAGCTGGCCCAGTACATCGCCGATGACCGCAAGACCTGGCAGGGCGTGCTCGACAAGCTCAACATCAAGCCGGAGTGAACAGCGGATGAAGAACAAGATCGCGCTGGAGGAGCATTTCGCAATCGAGCTCACCATCGGCGACTCGGAGGTCTATGCGCGGCCGGAGGTCTTGGGCCGGCCTGAAGAGCAATCTGCTCGACTTCGAGCAGCAGCGCATCGAGCAGATGGATGCCTGAGGTACCGAATACGCAATCCTCTCGCTCAACTCGCCGGCGGTGCAGGCCATTCCCGATCCACGCCGTGCCGTCGAAGTGGCGCGGCGCGCGAACGAGGTGCTGGCCGAGCAGGCGGCGCGCCGGCCGACACGCTTCGGCGGCTTCGCGGCGCTGCCGATGCAGGACCCTGAAGCGGCGGCGCGCGAACTCGAACGCTGCGTGAAGGAGTTCGGCTTCCACGGCTTCCTGGTCAACGGCTTCTCGCAGGTCGGCGACGAACGCACCGTCGTCTACTACGACGCGCCTCGGTTCGCCGACTTCTGGGCCGCGGCCGCGGCGCTCGGCAAGCCCTTCTACATGCACCCGCGCGACCCGCTGCCGGCACGCGAGCCGATCTACGACGGCGCGCACTGGCTCACGGGGCCGACCTGGGCCTTTGCCGTGGAGACCAGCATCCACGCGCCGCGGCTGTTGTCGAGCGGCCTCTTCGACCGGCATCCCGGGTTGCAGATGATCCTCGGCCACTTCGGCGAAGGCATCCCCTTCAACATCTGGCGCGTCGACCGCATCTTGCGCAAGGGACGGCGCGGCATGCCGTGCGAGAAGCAGATTGGTGACTACCTGCGCAGCAATGTGCACATCACGACCAGCGGCAACTTCCGCACGCCCACCTTGCTCTCGACGATGCTGGAAGTGGGCAGCGCGCATCATGTACTCGGTGGACTACCCCTTCGAGAAGCACGAGGATGCGGCGAGCTGGTTTGACCATTGCGAGATCAGCGACAACGACCGGCTGAAGATCGGCCGGGACAACGCGCGCAAGCTTTTCAAACTGCCATGAAAACAGCACTCGACAGCCGACCCGTGCTGATCGCCGGCGGCGGCATCGGCGGCGCTCGCGCTGGTGCGCGAGGGCTACAACGTGAAGGTGATCGAGCAGTCCGCCCACATCGGCGAGTTCGGCGCCGGCATCCAGCTCAGCCCCAATGCCTTTGCGGCCTGCGATGCGCTGGGCGTCGGCGCGAACCTGCGCGCCCGACCGACGAGATGGTGATGTTCGATGCCATCGATGCGAAGCGCGTGATCGGCATCGCGCTCGATGCGCGCTTCAGGGAGCGCTTCGGCAACCCGTACACGGTGATCCATCGCGCCGACATCCACGGCGCGCTGCTCGAAGGGGTGCAGGCCACCACCGAAGGCATCGAGTTCCTCACGTCGACCAAGGTGGTGCACATCGAGCAGAGCGACGACGGCGTCACGCTGATCGACGCGCAGGGCGGCCGCCAGGCCAGGCCGTGATCGGCTGCGACGGCGTGCGTTCGGCGGTGCGCCAGCAGTACGTGGACGACGGCATCCACGTCTCGGGCCACGTGGTGTTCCGCGCGGTGATCGACACGGCCGAGTTCCCCGAGGCGCTGCGCTACACAGCGCCCTGCATCTGGGTCGGGCCCAACTGCCACCTGGTGCACTACCCGCTCAAGGGCGGCGACAAGTTCAACCTGGCGGTCACCTTCCACAGCGACCGGCCCGAGGAGTGGGGCTCGATGGACGGCGACCCGTCCGAAGTGCAGCGCTACTTCCGCCCCACCTGCGAAGCGGTGCAGCAGATCCTGCGCATTCCGAAAGCCTGGAAGCGCTACTCCACAGCCGACCGCGATCCGATCGAGCGCTGGACCTTCGGCCACGCGACCTTGCTCGGCGATGCCGCGCATCCGATGGTTCATATCAGTACCTGGCGCAGGGCGCCTGCATGGCCTGCGAGGATGCCGTCACGCTGGCGCTCGCGCTGCGGCGCGAAGGCGGCGACTGGGGCCGCGCGCTGGTGCTCTACGAGCGCTCGCGCGTCGCGCGCACGGCACGCGTGGTGCTGTCGGCGCGCGAGATGGGCCGCATCTACCACGCCAAGGGCGTCGAGCGTCTGGTGCGCAACGAGATGTGGAAGGGCCGGCCGCAGGAGCGCTTCTACGACGCGCTCGAGTGGCTCTACGGCTGGACGGCCGGCACCTGCCTGGCGGACGATTGACGCTCGCTCACTCGGCCGCTGGGCCGTTCTTCCGACGCGCGCTCGCCACCGCGCTGCCGCGAATGCCTTCGATGCGCTGCACCTCGGCCATGTAGGCATCGCTGTTGCGCGCCTGCCGGTAGGCGGCCATGCGGCGCGCGTACTCGGGGCCGGCCGCGTCGGGGCTGTCGATGCGTGCATAGTCGCCCAGGCCGGCCTTGTTGTAGAGGCTCAGGTCGGCCAGCACTTCGGCCCGGCTCATCGCGCCGACGGCGACGGCGGCGGTGGCCGGCGTGCCGACCCACTGTTCCTGCGGCGTCCGCGCCACGCTCATCGAGCGCTGCAGCTCGGCCGTGACCTCGCTGCGGCTCATCGTGCTGCCGGTGGTCGCGATCGGCGCGCCGACCCAGGCTTCGGCCGGCACGGTCTGGGCCGACGCGGCGCCGGCGAGAAGAAGGGCGGAGATGCCCAGGAGTTGCTTGGCTTGCATGATCGAGAGTCCTTTCACTGCTGCAGGTGGGCTGCGGGGATCGCCGCCACCATGGAATGCAGTGTGGATTCCGGCTGCGTTTCGGGCTGTGCGTTTGCGCACGCTTTATTCAAGGTGCGGGTCGTGGCACGTGCAGCACCGCGAGCGGCTCCGAGCGGCCGCGCACCGTCACCATCTCCGGCTCGCCCAGCGTGTCGGCGATGCCGGCCTGCTCGGCCGCGAAGACGGAGATCACGAGCCGGGTCTCGGCCACCTTGGACTGGTCCTGCAATCGGCTCGCCGTGTTGACCACTTCGCCGACCGCGGTGAAGGTGGTGGTTTCCTAGATAGCCCACCTCGCCCACGGCCGCGCGGCCCGCGTGCAGGCCCATGCCGAAATCGAGGCGCTGGCCGAACTGCGATTCGAAGCCGGCGCTCCATGCGTCCATGCGTTCGCCGATCAGCTCGGCCGCGCGCATGGCCTGGCGGCATGCGGTCGGCAGGTCGACATCCAGTCCGAAGATCGCCATCACGCTGTCGCCGATGAACTGGTTCGGCACGCCGCCGCTCTCGCGCACCGCGGCGCCGACGATCGCGAAATAGCGGTCGAGCACATACACCAGGTCGAAGGGCCATTGCCGCTCCGACAGGCCCGACCATCGGCGCAGATCGACGAAGAGGATGGCGACGTCGTGCTCCCGGCCCAGGCGGCCGGGCTGGGCGCCGGCGCCGGCGCGGGGCGCGAACAGGGGCGTCACCGCCAGATCGCCGTGCGGGCGAAGCTGGCATGCCAGCCGCACGTCATCCGGCGCGCGCACCCGCTCCAGCGTGCGGCGCTCGTCGTGGCCCGGCGCTTCGGCATGCGCGGCCGGCCCGAGCACGCGCACGCGGCAAGTGGAGCAGCGCGCGCGTCCGCCGCAGACCGACAGGTGGGCGATGCCGTGCGCGCGGCTGGCTTCGAGCACGCTCCAGCCGAGCGGGACGCGGACCGTGCGGTCCGGGTAGCGCAGCTCGATCGATGCCTTGCGCGGCCGCCGTTCGTACCAGGCGCGCAGCTGGCGCGCAGCGAGCAGGGCCAGCAGCGCCAGCGCATAGAACCACTTGACGTCCTGCTCCGTCGCGTCGAGCGCCGCTCTCTGCACTACCGTCGGCATCTGGGCCGGCAGCGTGCCGGTCCATTGCAGTTCGCGGCCCATCGCGAAGAAGCCGAGGGCAGCGAGCACCGGCAGCAGCACGGCCGCGGCAAAGAGCAGATGGAAATGCCGCCGGTAGGCCGGGCGGACGCGCAGCGCCAAGTGCAGCCCGAGGCAGCCGTGCGTCCACGCGGCCAGCATCATGGCCAGCTGGAAGCTCGCAGCGCCCGGACTCCAGAGGCCGCGGATCACGCGGGCGTAGGAAGCGTCGATCGCGAAGGCCTCGTAGGCCCAGCGCATCGCCGTCAGATGCGCGGCCAGCAGCAGCGGCAACGCGAAACCGAGCAGCAGCCGCACGGCCTCCATGGGCGGCATGCGCAGGCTGCGCCGTTCCCACAGTGCCACCGCGGCCAGCACCACGTGCACCGCCGCCGCGCCGTACAGCAGCACGCTGCCCGCGACGCCGTGCCAGAAGGTAGAGATGGCCTGCAGCGCAGCTTCGGCGGTCGCCAGCGAAACGAGGCCCAGCGCATGGTTGCTCAGGTGCGCCGCCACGTAGCCCATCAGGACCACGCCGCTCGCCCATCGGAGATTGCGCCGCGAGGGAAAGCGCAAGCGGGTCGGGGAACGGCTGTCCATGGTCGGGCTCCAAGCGGCACCCGAGCATAATGCCCGCCCCGGCCGACCCTGCATGACCCCTTCCCCTCACCGCTCCAGCCTCGCGCTGCGGAAGATCCCGCTGTTCGAAGGCCTGTCCGACCGCCGCCTCGAGCTGCTCGCCCAGGCCTGTCGCTGGCACAGCGTGGCGGCGCGCAAGCCGCTCCTGTTGCGCACGCAGGACGATGGCGAGGTCTACTTCCTGGTGTCGGGGCGGGCCCGCATCACGACCTACTCGGCCAATGGGCGGCAGGTCACTTTCCGCGACTGCGGCGAAGGCGAGCACTTCGGCGATATCGCCGCTATCGACGGCGGACCGCGCTCGGCCGATGTGCTGACGCTGGAGCCCTGTGTCGTCGCCAGCCTCGACCGGACAGCCTTCATGAGGCTGCTGCGCGAGGAGCCGCTGGTAGCCGAGCGTGCGATGCGCCGACTGACTCAGCTGGTGCGGCAGCTGTCCGAGCGCGTCATCGACCTCAGCACGCTCGGCGTGCAGAACCGCCTGCATGCCGAGCTGCTGCGCATGGCGCGCGCGGCCGGCATCGCCGGCAACCGGGCGCGCCTGGAGCCGGCGCCGCGCCACGCCGAGCTGGCCAGCCAGATCAGCACCAACCGCGAACAGGTCACGCGCGAGCTCAATGTGCTGGTGCGCGAGGGCCTGCTGGCGAAAGAAGGCCGGGCCCTGATCGTGACCGATGCCGAGCGCCTGGCCCGCATGGTGGCCGAGGTGCGCGGCGAGCCTGGCTGATCGATCGTCTCAGTTGAAGCGACCGGCTGCGCCGCCCACGCTCAAGCGGCCCGCGCCCAGCAGCGCGACGGCCAGGGCGCCGGCCAGGTAGAGGCCCTGCAGTTCGAGCGCCCAGCCGCCGCCCTGCTTGGCCAGCGCGAACAGGCCGCTCATGTGCACCAGGCCGATCGCGACCACCATGTTGAAAGCGACGATGCCGGCCGCGGCGCGCGTCCAGAAGCCGGCGAGCATCAGGAGCGGCGCCAGCACCTCGCCCACATAGACTCCGTAGCCGATGCCGCCGGGCAGGCCGGCGCGTTCCAGCGCGCCGATGACGAAGCCCGGTCCGCTCGTGAGCTTGTTGATGCCGTGCAGCAGCACGAGCAGCGCGATCGATGCGCGCAGCAGGAACTTGCCCGCGTCCTCGCGCAGCGCGCCGATGGAGGTTGGCGCGGCCATCAGGGCCTGGGTATTCATTCAGCGATCCTTTGATGAGACGTAAAGACCGTCGAGTCTGCGGATGCCGGCAGCGCGAGTCGGTGCGTTTACGCACATTTTTTGGAGGCAGGCGGCGGCCGCCGCATCCTGCTACGCTCGGCGCACCCGCCTGCACGGCGCGGCCGCTCGCCTTTCTCTTTCCCATGGCTCTCCCCATCATCACCGACCCGCATTTCTATGCGGTCGCCGTTCCTGCCGTGCTGATGCTCGGCGTCAGCAAGAGCGGCTTCGGCGCCGGCTTCGGTTCGCTGGCGGTGCCCCTCCTGGCCCTGGCCGTCACGGTGCCGCAGGCGGCAGCGATCCTGATGCCGGTGCTGCTGCTGATGGACCTGCTGGGGCTCGCCGCCTTCCGCCGCGACTTCGACCGCTCGCTGCTGCGCTTCCTGATTCCCTTCGGCCTCGTGGGCACGGTGGTCGGCACCTTGCTGTTCCGCGTGCTGCCGGCGCACACGGTGGCCGGCATCGTCGGCATCTTCACGCTGCTCTTCCTGGCGCAGCGCCTGCTGTTCCCGCCGCGCTCGGACGATCCGCCGCCGTCGAAGACGGCCGGCGCGGTGCTGACGGCCATCGGCGGCTTCACCAGCTTCATCGCTCATGCGGGCGGACCGCCGGTCAATGCCTATGTGCTTCCATTGCGGCTCACGCCGGTGGCCTATACCGCGACGCTGGCCTATTTCTTCTTCGTGGTGAATCTGAGCAAGTGGATTCCCTACGCGTGGCTCGGCCTGCTCGACTGGCGCAACATGGCGACTTCGCTGGTGCTGCTGCCGCTCGCGCCGTTCGGCGTGTGGCTCGGCGTCCGGATCGCACGCCGCATCGATGCCGTCTGGTTTTACCGTTTCGTCTACCTCGGCATGCTGTTGACCGGACTCAAATTGAGCTGGGACGGATTCCTCTCGTGACACGTATTTGACATATGCCCGCGCGGCCGTGTAATGCAAAGCTCTACGATTGCCGCGGTCCCTTGGCGTGTGCAGAATTTCGGGATGTCCGAACAGATGACGACGCCCGCCAAGCTCGAAGATTCCGAGCTGCAAAGCCTTGCTGCCGAGTGGCGCATCCGCGCCATGCAGGGAGACCAGCTTGCGCATCGCATGGCCCAGGCGCTCGAAGCCGAGCAGCGTCGCCGCATTCGCGACACCGGCCTGCAGCCGCTGCCGCCGGCCCGTTCTTCCGCCGCCGCGCCGTGGTGGAAGTTTTGGTAATCGACGCCAACGTTTTTTTGACTCGCCATGGACTTTGCGATCGTCCTCGCCTTGCTCAGCCTCTTTGGCGCGACCCTTCTTTCCAACCTTCTGGCGCGCCGGCGCCAAAAAGCCCTGGAGTTCGATCCCTTGACGAGCGAGGCGCGCGAACTGCTGCTGCGGGAACGCGCCGCGCCCGTTCCGCTGTGCCCCACGCTCTCGCCCGAACACTGGGCGCGTATCGAAGCCGCGCAACCTTCATGGCGGCGGCAGGTGTTCGAGGCGGCGCGGGCGCGCTACTTCGAGGCGCGCAACGCTTTTTCCCGCAACGACATCGACGGCGAGCTCTACTACCCGAATCCCGCTGTGGTCGCCGGTGCGGCGCACCAGGTGCTGGTGCTCACGGAACGCTTCTAGTGGTAGATCTTCTGCAATAAGCGGATCAGCGTCTCGCGCTCGCGCGTCGTGAGGCGCGCGCTGGCATCCGCCTCCAGTTCGACCACCGTCCGCTCCGCGTCGCGCACCAGGGAAACGCCCGCCGGCGTCAGATGCAGGCCGATCGCGCGGCCATCGTGCGGATGGGGGCGCCGCTCGATCAGGCCGCGGCTGTCCATCGCCGAGATCAGGCTCACCAGGTTCGGCGGCAGGATGTCGAGCGTGGCGCACAGCTGGCGCGAGGTGGCGCCCGGGTTGTGTGCGAGCAGCGAGAGCACCGAGAAGTCCACCTGCTTGAGACCGTAGGCCGCCATGCGCTCCGCGAACACGGTGCTCACGGCCAGCCAGGCGCGCCGCGCGTTGTAGCCGACCAGGGCTTCGAGCACGCGGGTATCGAGTTGGTCGGCGCGCGGTGGCGCAACGGCGACGGCGGAAGCGGATTTCTTGCGGGAGACTGCCATGGTCGGAGGGTAACTGGCTTAGGCGGGTCGCGCATCTGGCGAGCGTCGCTCAGGTGCCAGCTTGCGTGACGGCCTCGCAGGCGCGCTTGACAATGCCCAGGCGCATCTCGAATTCGGGCAGCACCCAGCGGCGGAACGCCGCGGCGGGCTTCGACCAGCGTAGCTCGCCTGGCGCTGCCCGCTCGACGCGCGCCCAGGCCCACGCCAGCATGGCCAGCATCACGACCCGCAGGTAGTCGTCGGCCACTTCATAGGGCAGCGCGGCATCGGTGCCGGCTGCCATGACGACCGTGGTGCCGAGGTAGCGCAGCTGCGCGAGCCGGCGCTGCACCTCGGCCTCGATCTCGCGCGAGGCATCGAGCTCGTCGCGCAGTTCGATCAGGAGCGCCGACATGCCGGCGCCGCCGTCGGGCAGCACTTTGCGCACCAGCAGGTCGATGGCCTGGATCTCGTTGGTGCCCTCGTAGATCATGGTCACGCGCGCATCGCGCAGCACCTGCTCGATGCCCCACTCGCGCACATAGCCATGGCCGCCGAAGACCTGCAGGCATTCGCTGGCGCCCTGAAAAGCCTGCTGCGTGCAGGCTGCCTTGAGCACCGGCGTGACCAGCGCGCACCAGCGTTGCGCCCGTTCCCGCGCCTTGGCATCGGCGTCGTGCCGGGCGATGTCGAGCTGCAGCGCGGTGCGGTAGGCGAGGAGCCGCGCGCCATCGATCCAGGCGCGCTGCGTGTCGAGGATGCGGCGCATCGCCGGATGCTCGGCGATCAGGTCGGCCGGCCCAGAGCCGCGGCTCGCAGGCGCCGGCCCGGGTGCGCGCATCTGGCGCCGCTCGTGCGCGTAGGCCTCGGCCTTCTGCCAGGCCGCGTCGAGCAGGCCGATGCCCTGCAGCGCCACATGCAGCCGCGCCGCGTTCATCATCACGAACATCGCGGCCAGCCCGCGGTTCGGCTCGCCGATCGGCCAGCCGGTGGCGTCGTCGAAGCGCATGACGCAGGTCGGACTGCCGTGCAGACCCATCTTTTCCTCGATGCGCTCGCAGTGCACCGCGTTGCGCGTGCCGTCGGGCAGCACCTTGGGCACCAGCACCAGCGACAAGCCCTTGGGCCCGGCCGGCGCATCCGGCAGCCGGCACAGCACCAGGTGCACGATGTTCTCCGTGAGATCGTGCTCGCCGCCCGAGATGAAGATCTTGCCGCCGGCCACGCGATGGCTGCCGTCGGGCTGCGCCACCGCGCGCGTGCGCACCTGGCCCAGATCGCTGCCGGCATGGGCCTCGGTCAGGCACATGGTTGCGAGCCATTCGCCGCTCGCGATCTTCGAGAGGTAGCGCTGTTTCAGTTCTTCGCTGCCGTGGTGCTTGAGGCATTCGTAGGCGCCATGCAGCAGGCCGGGCGCCATCGTGAGGCCGTGGTTGGCCGCGCTGAGCCATTCGAACAGGATCGCTTCGAGCACGGCGGGCAGGCCCTGGCCGCCGTCTTCGGGCGCGGCCGAGAGCGCGAGCCAACCGCCCTGGCTCAAGCTTCGGTAGGCCTCGCGAAAGCCGGGCGGGGTGTGCACCTCCCCATCGACGAAACGGCAGCCCGCTTCGTCGCCCGTGCGGTTGACCGGCGCGATGACCTCGGCGACGAACTTGCCGGCTTCGTCGAGCACCTGCGCCTGCAATGCGTCGTCGAACTCGGCAAAGGGCGCGAGTGCGCGCAGGCGCGGGGTCGCGCCGAGCACGGCTTCCAGCAGGAAGCGGACTTCATCGGGGCGGGGCTGGTAGGTCATCATCGGCAGGCGAAGCTGGCCGCGCTTTCGGGATCGCCGCCGGTGTAGGCCGCGACACGCGGATAGGGGCACAGCGGCCGGGTGCGGCGGGCCGACCAGTCGGCAGGCAGCTCGGCGTTGACCGCGTTGGCGCCCGGGCCGCGTGCGGCGGCGATCACCGATTGCGGCGCCTGGCCCTGCTCGACCCAGCCCACGAGCGCGCTCAGCATGTCGAACTGGTCGGTGGCCGGGCCGCCAGAGCAATGGTTCATGCCCGGCACCGGAAAGTAGCGCGCGAAGGACGAGGCATCGCCCCGGTTGGCGGCCTGCAGGCGCTCGTACCAGGCGGCGGTGTCGTCCGACGAGAACACCGGATCGCTGGTGCCGTGGTAGACGACCATCCTGGCGCCGCGGTCGCGCAGCGCGCTCAGGTTCGCGGCATCCGGCGGCGCCATGAAGGCCATGGCCGAGTCGCGGTAGATGCCACTGGTGGCCTCGATCAGCGGCGCGTCGCGGTCCATGTCGAAGCCCAGCGCGAAGGGCAGGCCGCCCGGCCGGTCGGCCAGCGGCGGCGTGCTGAAGATCAAGGCCACCGCGCCGGCATCGCGCGTCGGCGGGCTCGCGAATTTCCACTCGCGCCAGTTGCTGCCGGCGATGCCGGCGTCGAAGGGGAAGCTGCTGTAGATCGTCCGGCCGCTGCTGTTGCGGGCGCCGGCGAAGACGTTGGCGAGCGCGCTCTTCTGGGCCGGGGCGAGGCAGCTGCTGTCGCGCGCGCCGGTGCAGGTGGGCACGTCGGCGTCGAGCCGGAAGCGCGCCTGGCAGGCCTTCACGTCCGAAACGATGCCGTCCGCCAGCCCGTCGAGGGCATCGCAGCGCGCCAGCACGCGCCGGGCCACCAGCAGCATCTCCGCGGGCGTGAAGGCGCTCTGGAGATCGGGCTGTCCGGCCGGCGTGGAGGCGCTCGCCGCCTTGGCGTATTGCTGGGCGCCGTAGAGCTGCGCCACGGCCGCCTTCGGCAGGTTGAAACCGGGGTTGCCGGCCAGGATGCCGTCGTACTGGCCGGGCGACCGGGCCGCCGCCACCATCGCATGCCGGCCGCCGTTGGAGCAGCCGCCGATGTACGAACGGTCCGGGCCGCGGCCGTAGGCCTGCGCGATCAGGTACTTGGCCATCGGCGTGAGTTGCGCGACCGCGTTGTAGCCGTAGTCCAGGCGCGCCTGCGGATCGATGCCGAAGCGCGGCCCCAGCGAACCCGCGTGGCCGGCATCGGAACTGATGACGGCGAAGCCCATCTGCAAGGCGCTGCCGACCGGCCCACCGCCGCCGATGCCGCCCACGGCCGGTACCACCGCGCCGTCGAGCCCGCCGTTGGCCTGGTAGAAGAAGCGGCCGTTCCACGCCAGCGGCAGCCGCATCTCGAAGCCGATGGCGTAGCTGTTGCCGTCGACTGTGCTCACGCGTTCGTTCATGCGGCCTTGCACCAGGCAATGGGCCGGCGCTGCAAGGCGCGTATTGCCGACGGCGATGGCGCCGGCGGGTACTTCGACAGCGCTCGTGTAGACCGTATCCGGGCGCGCGGCCTTCGCCGCGAGGTCGGTGCACGACAGCAGCGGCCCCGGGCGGGCGGCGCCGAGCCTGGGGGCGTGGGCACCGGGGCCTGCCGAGGTGCAGGCGACGAGCACCGCGACCGCGCCCAGCGCGGTCCAGCAGGCCGTTTTCATCGTCAGGACTCTGCGGTGAAGCCGACCTTCTTGACCAGCGGACCCCAGCGCTCGAACTCGGCGCTTTGCGAGCGCGCCATCTCCTCGACGGTGGAGCCCTGGGCGATCAGGCCGACCACCGCCAGGCTGTCGATGACGGACTTGTCCTTGATCGCGGCGTTGATGGACGCGTTGGCGGCGGCGATCACCGAGGCCGGCGTCTTGGCCGGCGCGTAGAAGCCGAACCACTCTTCGGTGGTCAGTTCCGGAAAGCCCTGTTCGGCCAGGGTCGGGACCTCGGGCGAGAACGGCGAGCGCGCCTTGCCGGAGGTGGCGATCAGGCGCAGCTTGCCGGCCTTGTGGTTGGCGATGAAGTCGCCGCTGGGCGTGATCATCGAGGCGATCTGGCCGCCCACCACGTCGGTCACGCCGGGGATGGAGCCGCGGTAGGGCACGTGCTTGAGCTCGACGCCGTTGTTGATGCCCAAGAGCGCGCCGATGAAGTGCGGCGTCGAGCCGGCCGCCGGCGACCCGTAGCTCGCGTCATTGGGGTTGGCCTTGGCCCAGGCCAGGAAATCCTTCACCGTCTTGACGCTGGCCGGCACCAGCGGTCCGACCGCCAGGCCGTGGTGCATCACCGCGGCGATCGACACCGGCGCAAGGTCCTTGACCGGGTCGTAGCTCAGCTTCTTGTAGATGTGCGGGTAGATGGAGGTGCAGGAGAAGGGCGTGAGCGCCAGCACGCTGCCGTCGGCCGGTGCCGTCTTGAGCAGCTCCAGCGCGATGCGTCCGCCCGCGCCGGGCTTGTTCTCGACCACGGCCGCGTTGCGGGTGTAGGAAGAGCCGGCCAGCTTTTCGCCGACGCGGCGCGCCACGCTGTCGCCGGCGCTGCCGGCCGGGAAGCCGTAGAGGATCTTGACCTGCTCGATGGTCTGGGCCAGCGCGGCCAGTGGGTGCAGGGCAGCGAGTGCGGCTGCACCGCCCAGGGTCTTGATGAGATGGCGTCGGGTGCTCATGGCATGTCTCCTTGTCTTCGCGAAATTCAGCGCGGCGCCATGCGCAGCGCGCCGTCCAGGCGAATGACTTCGCCGTTGAGGTGGCCGTTGGCGACGATATGGCAGG
This sequence comes from Variovorax sp. LjRoot175, assembly GCF_964253805.1. Taxonomy (NCBI): domain Bacteria; kingdom Pseudomonadati; phylum Pseudomonadota; class Betaproteobacteria; order Burkholderiales; family Comamonadaceae; genus Variovorax; species Variovorax sp. LjRoot175. The sequence continues at coordinate 1,151,401 of NZ_CAXURY020000001.1, forward strand.
CCAGCTCGGCGAACTCCGAGGGCTTGCCCAGGCGCGGCGGGAAGGGGATCGATGCGGCCAGCGATTGCTGGATCGCTTCGGGCAGTTCCTTCAACAGCGGCGTCGCGAACAGGCCCGGCGCGATGGTGCACACGCGGATGCCGTGCTGCGCGAGGTCGCGCGCCATCGGCAGCGTCATGCCCACCAGGCCACTCTTCGAGGCGCTGTAGGCCTGCTGGCCGACCTGGCCGTCGAAGGCCGCGACCGAGGCGGTGAAGAGCATCACGCCGCGTTCGCCGCCTTCGAGCGGATCGAGCTTTGCGCATTGCGCCGCATAGAGGCGGCTGATGTTGTAGGTGCCGATCAGGTTGACGTTGACCACGCGCACGAAGTCTTCGAGCGGCGCCGCGTTGCCGTCCTTGCCGACGATGCGCTTGGCGCTGCCGATGCCGGCCACGTTCATGAGGATGCGCGCGGGGCCGTGCGCGGCCGCGGCCTTGTCGAGTGCGGCGTTGACGCTGTCGGTGTTGGTGATGTCGCAGGCGCAGGCGATGCCGCCGATCTCGGCCGCGACCTTTTCGGCCAGCGCGGTGTTGACGTCCAGCACGGCGACCCTTGCGCCCAGGCGCGCGAGTTCGCGCGCGGTGGCCTCGCCCAGGCCCGATGCGCCGCCGGTAACGAGCGCGGCTTGTCCTTGGATGTTCATGCTTTGTCTCCTTGGGGTTTCAACGTGAAGGGCAAGGTGCCGGCGTGCAGCGCATCCACCGTGTCGGCGCGGTGCTTGAGCACGGAGCGCTGGTTGATCGAACCCTTGTCGGTGACCTCGCCCTTGTCGATCGAGGGCGGCTCGAAAACCAGGGCGAGGCGCGCGATGCGGTTGGCGCTGCCGGTGGCGCTTTTCTCGAGCTCGTCGACGACGCGCTGGAAATGCGCCTGCACCGACGCGCTCTGGACCACCTCGCGCATCGGCGCATCGGGGCCGAGGCCGGCGAGCTGGCGCACCTTCGGCGTCGAGAAGATCAAGGCGCCAACCTCCTTGAGGTTGAGTCCGGTCAGCACCGCATCCTGCACGTACGGCGCGCCGGCCGCGATGAGTTTCGCGCGCAGCGGGCCGACGCTCACGAAGGTGCCGGTCGCGAGCTTGAAGTCCTCCGCGATGCGGCCGTCGAAGCGCAGGCCGCGGTGGATGTTGTTGTCGTCGATCCACTTCACCGCGTCGCCGGTGCAGAAGAAGCCCTCTTCGTCGAAGGCCTCGGTCGTGGCCGCGGGCGAACGCCAGTAGCCCGGCGTGATGTTGGGGCCGCGGTAGCGGACCTCGGTCTTGCCGTCGACCTCGATCAGCTTGATCTCGATGCCCGGCGCCGGCAGGCCCAGGTCGCCCGACTTCACCTCGGGGCCGGTGACATAGAGCGCGAAGGGGCCGGATTCGGTCATGCCCAGGCCGGTGCCCATCACGATGCGTTCGCCGACCTCGGCCTCCTGCGTCTTGTGCAGGCTGTCCCAGATGGGCTGCGAGAGCGCGGCGCCCGAGTAGAAGAACATCTTCACGCGCGACAGCAGGTTGCGGCGCAGCACCGCGTCAGTCTCCATCGCCTGCGCGATGGCCTCGAAGCCGGTCGGCACGTTGAAGTAGATGGTGGGCGCGATCTCGCGCAGGTTGCGCAGGGTCTCGGCCATGCCGGCGGGCGTGGGCTTGCCGTCGTCGATGTAGAGCGAGCCGCCGTTGTCGAGCACGATGCCGACGTTGTGGTTGCCGCCGAAGGTGTGGTTCCAGGGCAGCCAGTCGATGAGCACGGGCGGCTCTTCGCCAAGCGCGGGGATCGACTGCCGCAGCTGCTGCTGGTTGGCGCACCACATGCGGTGCGTGTTGATCACGGCCTTGGGCAGCTTCGTCGAGCCCGAGGTGAAGAGGAACTTGGTGATGGTGTCGGGGCCGGTGGCCCGCAGCGCGGCATCGACGGCGGGCGTCGCGGACGTCGCGGCCAGCTGTTCGAAGGAGGTGGTCTTGCGCCCCTCCAGCGTGCCCTCGACGAGCACGACCTCGACATCGGCCGGCACCGCGGCAGCGATCGCCTTGCCGAAGCGCGCGGCGTCGGCCGCGAACACCAGGCCGGGCGTCAGCGTGCCCAGCACGTGGCGCAGCTTCTCGAAGTCCTTGCTCACGAGCGAATAGGGCGGCGACACCGAGCAGTGCGGCACGCCGGCATGAAGGCAGCCGAGCGCCATCAGCGCGTGCTCGATGCCGTTCTCGCTCAGGATCGCGACCGGGCGCTCGGGGCCGAGGCCGCGGTCGAGCAGGGCTTGCGCGATGCTGCGTGCCTTCCGGAGTGCCTCGGCGTAGCTCACGCGGATCCAGTCGCCGGTGCTGCCGTCGGGCAGGCGTTCGCGGCGCGCGATGAAGGTGCGTTCCGGTGCCGCCTCGGCCCAGTGCAGCAGGCGGTCGGTCATGCGCTCGCAGTAGGGCGCCAGCGGCGTCTCGGCCTGCAGGTAGCGGGTGCCCGGCGCGCCCTCGCGCACCACGGCGCGCGTCACGCCGAAGGCAAGCGGGCGGTATCGGACAGCGCTCATTCCTTGCTCACCTTGTTCGCACGGCCTTCGAGGAAGTCGCGCACGCGTTCCTTGGCCTCGGGCGCGCTCTGGGCGATGCCGGCCATCAGCGCTTCGGTGAAAAAGCCGTGGTCGGCCGGCTGCTCGGCGATGCGCGGCAGCGCGTGCATCAGCGCAAAGTTGGTCAGCGGCGCATTGGTGGCGACGCGCGTCGCCAGCTCGATCGCTTTTTCCAGGGCCCGGCCTTCGGCGACCAGGTACTGCGCGAAGCCGGCGCGCTCGCCGTCCTCGGCGTTGTAGACGCGGCCGGTCATCATCATGTCGGTCATGCGGGCGGCGCCGATCAGCTTCGGGATCCGCACCGAGCCGCCGCCGCCGACGAAGATGCCGCGCGAGCCTTCGGGCAGCGCATAGAAGGTGGTGGTGTCGGCCACGCGGATGTGGCAGGCGCTCGCGAGCTCGAGCCCGCCGCCGACCACCGCGCCGTGCAGCGCCGCGATCACCGGCACCGGGCCGTACTGCACGAGGTCGAGCGCCGCGTGCCACAGCCGCGAATGGTGCAGGCCCTGGCCGGCGTCGCGCTCCTTCAGCTCGGCGAGGTCGAGGCCGGCACAGAAGTGCGGGCCGTCGCCGTCGATCACCGCGGCGCGCACGGTGGAAGGCAGGTTCTGGAAGGTGTCGCGCAGCGCGAGGATCAGCGCGTCGGAGAGCGCATTGCGCTTGGTTGCGCGTGTCAGGCGGATGATCGCGATGTCGTCGCGGATTTCGAGTTGAAGGTCGGCAGGATAGGTCATGGTTGCGCTCCGGAGCATGATCGATTATGGTTATGGAAAATAACTAATTCAAGCTGCACTTCGCCCTTGGGCACTGGTATTTACCCGCATCGGAGACAAGACCATGGACCATCAGAACCTGATCGCCATCGACACCCACACGCATGCCGAAGTGAGCTGCTGGAACCCCTTCGACAATTACGGCGAGGAATATGACCGCGCGGCCGACAAGTACTTCCGGTCGAGCCGGCGCCCGACCATCCAGGAAAGCATCGACTACTACCGTGAAAGAAAGATCGGTTTGGTGATGTTCATGGTCGACGCGGAGTCGAACCTGGGCCGGCGCCGCATCCCGAACGAGGAGATCGCCGAGGCGGCGCAGAAGAACAGCGACATCATGATCGCCTTCGCCAGCATCGATCCGCACAAGGGAAAGATGGGCGCGCGCGAGGCGCGGCGGCTGGTCGAGGAGCACGGCGTCAAGGGCTTCAAGTTCCATCCGACGGTGCAGGGCTACCACCCCTACGACAAGATGGCCTGGCCGATCTACGAGGTGATCAACGAGTACGGCCTGCCGGCCGTGTTCCACACCGGCCACAGCGGCATCGGCTCGGGCATGCGCTGCGGTGGCGGGCTGCGCCTGGAATACAGCAACCCGATGCACCTGGACGACGTCGCGATCGACTTCCCCGACATGCAGATCGTGATGGCCCACCCCAGCTTCCCCTGGCAGGACGAGGCGCTCAGCGTGGCGACGCACAAGCCCAACGTCTGGATCGATCTCTCGGGCTGGAGCCCCAAGTACTTTCCGAAGCAGCTGGTGCAGTACGCCAACACGCTGCTCAAGGACCGCATCCTGTTCGGCAGCGACTATCCGCTGATCACGCCGGATCGCTGGATGAAGGATTTCGAGGAGGCCGGCTTCAAGCCCGAAGTGATGCCCGGCATCCTCAAGGGCAACGCGGTGCGGCTGCTGAAGCTCGACCAGTAGCAGGTCTCAAGGGATCTGTTCTTCCTCTTCAGCGGCCAGGTCCCAGTCGCGGCCCGAACGCTTCTTGCGCTCCTCGCGCTCGCGTGCCAGCTGCTCCTGGAACTGCTGGCGGCCCTCCTTGGAGACCGCGATCAGCTTGGCGCGGTCCTTGTAGTGCGGGTAGATCTCGTACATCAGCTGGATGTTGCGGCGGCGAAAGCGCATCGCGGCCTCGCGCGCCTCGTGCGCCGGCCAGCCCAGCCCTTCGAGCACCGAGCGCGCGCTGCGCAGCGAAGACTCGAACAGCTCGCGCTCGATCGACTCCACGCCGCGGTCGAGCAGCTGGAACAGGTGGCCGACGTTGCGTGCCCGCGCCACGATGCGCGCGTTCGGGAAATGCTCGCGCGCGAGGTCGACGATGGTCAGCGACTGCTCGATGTCGTCGACCGCCACCACCAGCACGCGGGCGGTGCCGGCGCCGGCGGTGCGCAGCAGGTCGAGCCGGGTCGCATCGCCGTAGAAGACGCGGAAGCCGAGCTCGCGCAGGCTCTCGATGGTGTCGGGGTCGTGGTCGAGCACGGTGAGCGTCAGGCCTTGCGCACTCAGCATGCGCCCGAGAATCTGGCCATAGCGGCCGAAGCCGCAGATCAGCACCTTGGCGTCCTGCTGCTCGGAGATTTCGTCCATCGAAACCGGGCCTTGCGCGCTGTAGCGCGGTAGCACCCACTTGTCGAGCGCCACCAGCAGGAGCGGCGAGATCAGCATCGAGAGCGCGACCGCGCCGATCAGGAAGGAGGCGACGCCCGGCGGCAGCACGTTGGGCCCGGCCGCCTGGAACACGACGAAGGCGAACTCGCCGCCCTGCGCGAGCAGCAGCGTGAACACCGGTCGTTCCTGGTAGGGCACGCCCATCAGCTTGGCCAGCGTGTAGATCACGACGAACTTGAACAGCATGAAGCCGGCCACCACCAGCGCCATCAGCCCCGGCTGGGCGATCAGCACGCCGAAGTCGATGCTCATGCCGACCGCGATGAAGAACAGGCCGAGCAGGAGGCCCTTGAAGGGTTCGATGTCGGTCTCGAGCTCGCGCCGGTATTCGCTTTCCGCCAGTAGCACGCCGGCGAGGAAGGCGCCCAGGGCCATCGACAGGCCGACGAACTGCATCAGCGCCGCGATCGCCACCACCAGCAGCAGCGAGGCGGCGGTGAAGATCTCGGGCGTGTTGCTGCGCGCGATCCAGCGCAGGATCGGCCGCACCGCGAGCCTGCCGCCGAGCACGATGCCCCCGACGACCGCGACGATCTTCAGGCCCTCGAGCGCACGGTCGGCGCCGGTGATGGCCCGGCCGGTGTCGGAGCCGACCGCCAGCAGGGGGAGCAGCGCGAGGATCGGGATCGCGGCCACGTCCTGGAACAGCAGGATCGAGAAGCCGGCCTGCCCGCTCGCGGTCGGCAGCAGGTTGCGCTCGCCCAGCACCTGGAGCGCGATCGCGGTCGAGGACAGCGCGAGCCCTAGCGCCGCGACCAGCGCCACGCGCCAGCTCGCGCCGGCCGCCCAGCCAACCAGGAACAGCACGACAGCGCAGGCCAGCACCTGGGCCGAGCCCCAGCCGAAGATCGGCCGGCGCAGGCTCCACAGGCGCTTGGGCTCCAGTTCCAGGCCGACCAGGAACAGCATCAGCACCACGCCGAACTCGGCGAAGTGCAGGATGTCCACCACGTTGCTGACCAGGCCCAGCCCCCAGGGGCCGATGAAGATGCCGGCCGCCAGGTAGCCGATGATCGCGCCGAGGCCGAGCGCTTTCGACAGCGGCACCACGAGTACCGCGGCGCCCAGATAGATCAGGGAATTGACGAGCCAGGCCGGTGCATGTTCCATGCTCAGGCCTCTTCGTGTTCGTGCGGCCTGTCGGTGGCAGGCACCACGCAGCTGGGGCATCCCTCCATGTCTTCCAGCTCGGGCCAGTTCGGATAGGACGAGAGTCGCTCCGTGAAGACTTCGACGTGCGCCAGCAGCTCTTCCTGGGTGGCCCTGCGCGCGCCGTGGAACAGCAACGGCGGCAGGAATCGCATGCCGCACAGCGCGGCGGTCTGCTCGTAGGGCGGCAGGAAGGCGTCGAAGAAGTAGCGGTTGTAGCTCTGCGGGTGGTAGCTGTGCTCCGGCCCGCCGGTGGTCGCGACCAGCCAGCAGTCCTTGCCTTCCAGCGCCGACCCGCCGCCGCCGTAGGCCCAGCCGTAGCTCAGCACCTCGTCGAACCAGAGCTTCTGCAGCGGCGGCATCGAGTACCACTGGATCGGATGCAGCAGCACCAGCAGGTCGGCGCGGGCCAGACGGGCCTGCTCGGCCTCGACGTCGATCGCGTAGTCGGGATAGCTGGCATAGAGGTCGTTGGCGTCGACGCCGGGCACCTCGCGGGCCGCCTTGAGCAGGGCGAGGTTGGCGCGCGAATCGCGCCAGTGCGGATGGGCGGCGAGCAGATAGATGCTGGGTGGGGGGCTTCCCGGGCCTGTTGTTGTCGTCATAGGCGCCGAACATAGCGCACTCCGCGCGCGGCTACCATGGCGCCTGTCTTTCGCATCCAAGGAGCCTGTCATGCCGGTGGTCCTGGTCGCCAATCCCAAGGGCGGGGTCGGCAAATCCACGCTCGCAACCAATATTGCGGGCTACTTCGCGAGCCGCGGCCATGCGGTGATGCTGGGCGACATTGACCGCCAGCAGTCGTCCAGGCTCTGGCTCGGCCTGCGCACGCCGCAGGCGCGCGAGATCAGGACCTGGGAGGCGTCGGACGACGGCAACGTGGTACGGCCCCCGCGCGGCACCACGCATGCCGTGATCGACACGCCCGCCGGTCTGCACGGTGCGCGCTTCAAGGACGTGGTGGCGGTGGCTGACAAGGTGCTGGTGCCGCTGCAGCCGAGCATCTTCGACATCTACGCGACGCGCGACTTCCTCGACAAGCTGCTGGCGCACCGCCATGCCGACAAGACAAAGATCGGCCTCGTCGGCATGCGCGTCGACGCGCGCACGCTGGCGGCCGATCGCCTGCGCGAATTCGTCGCCGGGCTCGGCGTGCCGGTGCTGGGCGAGCTGCGCGACACGCAGAACTACGTGCAGCTGGCCGCGCGCGGGCTCACGCTGTTCGACATCGCGCCGGGGCGCGTGCAGCGCGATCTCGAGCAGTGGGAGCCGATCCGTCAATGGCTCGATTCATAAGCTCTCCCCCAGGCTTGCCCACTTCGTGTGGCCGCCAACCCCCTCACCGGGGGCAACACCAGCGGCCCGGCAAAGCCGGTTCCGCGGTGTTTCCCGAATGGGGCGCCGTTGTCACGCCAGCTACAGCGGTTGCGGCGCCGGCCGGATAGAGTGAAGCGCATGAAAAAAACGTTCCAGACCCTTCAGGATCTTGCCGCCTGCGTTGGCCAGGAAGTCGCCGTGAGCGACTGGATCACCGTCACGCAGGAGCAGGTCAACCAGTTCGCGGAGGCGACCGGCGACCACCAGTGGATCCATGTGGATGTCGAGCGGGCCAAGGCCGGCCCCTTCGGCGGGCCGATCGCGCACGGCTTCCTGACCCTGTCGATGCTGCCGCGTTTCTATGAAACGGCCTTCGAGGTGGTCGAGTCGCGCATGGGCGTGAACTACGGGCTCAACCGGGTGCGCTTCATGACGCCGGTGCCCGTCGGCGGGCGCCTGCGCGGGCGCATGAAGCTGCTGAGTGCCGAGCCGATTCCGGATGATGGTCTACAGATGGTCTGGGAGACCACGATCGAGCTCGAAGGTGCGCCCAAGCCCGCCTGCGTCGCCGAATCGGTGGTGCGCCGCTTCCGCTGAGCGGCGGCTTTTTCTCGGCGAAGCGAATCCGCCGGCCCGGCCGGCACGTAGGGTTCGCATGGACCGATTGCTTTCCATGCGCGTCTTCCAGCGCGTGATCGACGAAGGTGGTTTTGCGGCGGCCGCGCGGGCATTGGAGCTCTCGCCGGCGGCGGTCACCCGGCTGATCGGCGATCTCGAGGCGCATCTGGGCGCGCGCCTGATGCAGCGCAGCACGCGCAGCATCCACCTCACCGAGGCGGGCGCGGGCTATCTGGAAAGCTTGCGCACGATCCTGCGCGGCATCGACGACGCCGAGGCCGCCGCGGCGGGCAGCACGCGCGAGCTGTGGGGCATGCTGCACATCCTCTCCACGCCGGCGCTCGCCACCCATCTGCTGGCGCCGCGCATTGCCTCGTGGCGTGCGCTGCATCCGAAGCTGACGCTGGACATCGCCGTCGACCCTTTTCCGCGACAACGGGTCGAATCCGCCGACCTGAGCCTGCTGCTGCTGGAGGATGGTGCCGATCCGAATCTGGTCGTGAGGCCGCTGGCCCGCACCGACATGATCCTGTGCGCGGCGCCCGCCTACTTGCAGCGCGCAGGGACGCCGGCGCGGCCGGAAGACCTGGAAGGCCTTGCCTACCTTCGCTTTCCGGGGGCGCGGCTTCGTCTGCAGCCGCGCGAGGGATCGGCAGTGCCGGTCGAAGTCGACATGCCCGTCGCGCTGCAATCGGCCAGCCTCGAACTGCTCTGTCAGGCCGCGATGGCAGGCGCGGGCATTGCGGCGCTGGCGAAGGTGCTGGTGGCGTCGCAGCTGGCCAGCGGCGCGCTGGTGCCGGTGCTGCCCGAGTGGACCGCCGGCCGCTTCACGATCTGCGCGGCGCTGCCCAGCCGCAAGTTGATGCCGGCGCGCACCCGGGCCTTCCTCGACTTTCTGGGCGAGCCGCTTTCGGCCCGGTGTCTGCCGGCCTGAGCAGAAGCCGGCCGCACCGCTCAGGCAAATCCGTTCTGCCGCCAAGCCTCGAAGACCGTTACCGCCACCGCGTTCGACAGGTTCAGGCTGCGCTGGCCCTCGCGCATCGGCAGGCGCAGGCGCTGCGGCGGCGCAAAGCTTTCGCGCAGTTCGGGCGCCAGGCCGCGCGTCTCCGATCCGAAAACCAGCCAGTCGCCGGGGCGGAAGGCGACGTCGTGAACCGCGCGCGTGCCCCGCGTCGTGAGCGCGAACAGGCGATCGGGCGCCGGCCGCTCGGCATCGAGCAGCATCTGCCAGCTCGCGTGGTGCCGGACTTCGGCGTATTCGTGATAGTCGAGCCCGGCGCGCCGCAGCAGCCGGTCGTCCATCGAGAAGCCGAGCGGCTCGACCAGGTGCAGGGTGCAGCCGGTATTGGCGGCGAGCCGGATCACGTTGCCGGTGTTGGGCGGGATTTCGGGCTCGACCAGGACGATGTGGAACATGGGGCGATTGTGCTCAGGTCGACGCCGGGCCGCCCCAAGACGACCCGCGGCCTCCTCAGGGGCAGCGAGGACACGCAGTGCCGAGCGTGGGGGCCTATCCTGCGGGGGGATCCGTTCGTGCCAGCACGACGGCGGTGATATGCGATGCGCCTGCCATTCGCAACGCCTCCGAGGCCGCGAACAGCGAAGCCCCGCTCGTCATCACGTCGTCCACCAGCACGATGCGCCGCCCCTGCACGGCCACTGCGCGCAGCGGTTCGAGCGCGAAAGCGCCGCGCAGGTTGCGCAGCCGCTCCGCCCGCGTCAGGCCGCTTTGCGCGGTCGTCTCCCGGGTGCGCAGCAGCAAGGTCGCGTCGACCTTGCGCGGCGCCAGCCGGCGTGCCAGCTCGTGCGCCTGGTGAATCCGCGCTCGCGCAGCCGTGCCGGCGCCAGCGGAATCGGGAGCACCAGGTCGGCCTGCTCGATCGCCGGCTCGACCCAGGGTGCGCTGCGCAGCAGCGTCGAGAACGGGGCGGCCCAGCCTGCGTCGCCGCGGAACTTGAACTGCGCGATGCATTCCGGCCACGGCCAGCCATAGGCGCAAGCCATCAGGCAGGCGTCGAGCGGCGGCGGCGGGTGCAAGACGCAGTCGCCGCACTGCGCAACGCCGGCCGGCATCGGCAGCGCACAGGTGGCGCAGCGCGAAACGGGTGGAGCGAAGCGCGTCACGCAGCCGTCGCACACCGGCCGCGAGGGCCAGGCGCGGCACACGGCGCACTGGCTCGGCAGGCGCTCGAGCAATGCGGAGAAAGGACGTTCGATCCACGGCTTGAACATGGCTCAATATACTGAGCGCCCCATGGACACCGACCCCGCGCAGCGCCCGCCGACCATCGACGCCACGGCGGCCGCACGCTGGAGCCGGCTCGCGCCGGCCTCGGGTTCGCCGTGGCTGCACGAAGAAATCGGCCGCCGCATGGAAGACCGGCTGCAATGGATCAAGGCAAGGCCGCGCAGCTGGGCCGACTGGGCGCCGCTGCACGGCGGCCTGGAGGTGCACTCGCAGGTCGTGCGCCGCTATCGCGATGCCAAGTCCTTCGTGATCGAGCCGGAAGCGGCGCTCGTACCGGCCACCGGCCAGGCGCTGGCGGCACCCTGGTGGAGCGCGCGGCGCTGGCAGGGCGCGCGGCCGAGCTTTGATCCGCCGCCCGAAGAGGGCGTCGACCTGCTGTGGGCCAACATGGCGCTGCACATGGCGGCCGATCCGCAGGCCCTGATCGCGCGCTGGCACCGCCTGGTGGCGACCGACGGCTTCCTGATGTTCTCCTGCTTCGGGCCAGACACCCTGCGCGAATTGCGCGTGCTGCACGAGCGCTTCGGCTGGCCCCCGCCCAGCCACGAGTTCACCGACATGCACGACTGGGGCGACATGCTCGTGGGCGCCGGCTTCGCCGAGCCCGTGATGGACATGGAGCGCATCATGCTCACCTGGCCCACCGCCGAGGCGGCGCTCGCCGAGCTGCGCACGCTCGGGCGCAACCTTCATCCGGCGCGTTTCCCCGGGCTGCGCGGCAAGGCCTGGCATCGGACGCTGTGCCGGACGCTGCCCGATTTCGCGCTCTCCGCGGAAGGCGCCGGCCGGATCGCGCTGACCTTCGAGATCATCTACGGCCATGCCTTCAAACCCGCGCCGCGGGTGGCGCTGGCGGCCGAAAGCGCGGTCTCGCTGCGCGAGATGCGCTCCATGCTCCAGCGCGGCCGTCCGGGCGGCTGAGCCGCGCTTGCTCGACCCGCTACAATCCGGCGCTGCGTGAACTCCCGGGTATTGTCCCGTGATCGAGGCCTGTCGGACATGGGTTTGACATCGTTTCGACGCACCGATTTGCTGAACTCGCCCGTGTCGAATTCCGTGTTTCGTTTTGCCACTGTCTCAGGCCAGAGCATCCACTGGTTCCTGAAGCGCAACTGCTCGGTCACGCCGAGCCAGCTCGGCTGGCTTTATGCGTCGCTGTGCGTGGTGTCGCTCGGCATCGGAACCGCCTTCTGGCTGCATGGCGCGCCGCTCGTGCTGCCGTTCGCGTGGCTCGAACTGGCCGCCGTGGGCTTCGCGTTCCTGCTGTATGCGCGGCATGCGACCGACGGCGAAAAGATCGCGCTGCAGGGCGGCCGGCTGGTGGTCGAGCTCGAAAACGGCGGGCACTACGAGCGCACGGAATTCTTGCCGCACCAGGTGCGGGTCGAGCCGGAGGCCAGCGATCGCTCGCTGATCGAGGTTTCGGGTCAGGGTCGTTCGGTCAGGGTGGGGCGCTACGTGCGCCCGGAGTTGCGTGCGGCGCTGGCGCGCGAGATTCGCATGGCATTGCGCGGCGCCTGAGGCTCGGCGCAGCGCGGCACCGTGGGGACCGGTGGGTTAACTGGAAATGAAGAAGTGAACACGATGAAGAGCATTTGGCGCAACAAGCACTGGCCGGCGAATCTGCTGCTGGCGACCGGCGCGGCATTCAGCGGCGCGGCGCACGCGGTCAACGACCTGGCCGGCGGCCCGTCGGTGCGTCAGTTGAATCTGCCGACCGGTGTCACCAAGATCGCCGCGGAGCAGCATTTCCTGCACAACGCGATGATGATCCTGTGCACCGTGATCTTCATCGCCGTGTTCGCGGTCATGTTCTATTCGATCTGGAAGCACCGCAAGTCGGTCGGCCACAAGGCCGCCAACTTCCACGAATCGGTGGTAGTCGAAGTCATCTGGACCATCGTGCCCTTCATCATCGTGATCCTGATGGCGCTGCCGGCCACCAAGGTGCTGGTGGCCCAGAAGGACACCACCAACGCCGACCTCACCATCAAGACCACCGGCTACCAGTGGAAGTGGGGCTACGACTACATCAAGGGCGAAGGCGAAGGCCTGGCCTTCATCTCGACGCTCGACAGCTCGCACCGCGCGCTGTCCGATGCCGGCGCCAAGGGCGACGTGCCGGACGACTACCTGTTCAAGGTCGACAACCCGATGGTCGTGCCGGTCAACACCAAGGTGCGCATCATCACCACCGCCAACGACGTGATCCATGCCTTCGCCGTGCCGCAGCTCGGCCTCAAGCAGGATGCGATTCCGGGCTTCGTTCGCGACACCTGGTTCCGCGCCGAGAAGGTGGGCGACTACTACGGCCAGTGCCAGGAACTCTGCGGCAAGGAACACGCCTACATGCCGATCCACGTCAAGGTGGTCTCGGCTGGCGACTACACCGCCTGGGTGGATGCCAAGCGCAAGGAGGCGGCCGCCAAGCAGGACGACCCGAGCAAGGTCTGGACGCTGCCGGAAATCCTGGCCCGCGGCGAGAAGGTCTATGCGGCCAACTGCGCCGCCTGCCACCAGGCCAACGGCAAGGGCGCCGGCCCGATCAAGCCGCTCGACGGCGCAGCGGTCGTGCTGGATACCGATCACAGCAAGCAGGTCCAGGTGCTGCTCAAAGGCCAGAACAACGGCGCCATGCCCTCCTGGAAGCAGCTGAGCGACACCGACCTCGCGGCCGTGGCGAGCTTCACCAAGAACAGCTGGTCAAACAAGACCGGTCAGATCGTGCAGCCGGCCGAAGTGCTCGCGCAGCGCGGCAAGTAAGCCCCTGCCACCGCGACGCCACGACGAAGAGTTTGCAAGGAATATCAAGATGAGCGCAGTCCTCGACCCCCACGGTCACGCCCACGGCGACCATGCCCACGACGATCACCATGGCGCGCCGGCCGGCTGGCGCCGCTGGGTGTTCGCGACCAACCACAAGGACATCGGTACGCTGTACCTGCTGTTCTCCTTCACCATGCTGATGGTGGGCGGCGTGCTCGCGCTCCTGATCCGCGCCGAGCTGTTCCAGCCCGGCCTGCAAGTGGTCAACCCCGAGCTGTTCAACCAGTTCACCACCATGCACGGCCTGATCATGGTGTTCGGCGCGATCATGCCGGCCTTCGTGGGCTTCGCGAACTGGATGGTGCCGCTGCAGATCGGCGCCTCCGACATGGCCTTCGCGCGGATGAACAACTTCAGCTTCTGGCTGCTGATCCCGGCGGCCATCATGCTGGTGGGTTCCTTCTTCATGCCCGGCGGCGCGCCCGCCGCGGGCTGGACGCTCTACGCGCCGCTCACGCTGCAGATGGGCGCCTCGATGGACGCCGGCATCTTCGCGATGCACATCATGGGTGCCAGCTCGATCATGGGCTCGATCAACATCATCGTGACCATCCTCAACATGCGCGCCCCCGGCATGACGCTGATGAAGATGCCGATGTTCTGCTGGACCTGGCTCATCACCGCCTACCTGCTGATTGCCGTGATGCCCGTGCTCGCCGGCGCCATCACCATGACGCTGACCGACCGCCACTTCGGCACCAGCTTCTTCAATCCCGCCGGCGGCGGCGACCCGGTGATGTACCAGCACATCTTCTGGTTCTTCGGCCACCCCGAGGTCTACATCATGATCTTGCCGGCCTTCGGCATCATCAGCCAGGTCGTGCCGGCCTTCTCGCGCAAGCGCCTGTTCGGCTACGCCTCGATGGTCTACGCCACTTCGTCGATCGCGATCCTGTCGTTCATCGTCTGGGCGCACCACATGTTCACGACCGGCATGCCGCTCACCGGCCAGCTGTTCTTCATGTACGCGACCATGCTGATCGCGGTGCCGACGGCAGTGAAGATCTTCAACTGGATCGCGACGATGTGGCAGGGCTCGATGACCTTCGAGACCCCGATGCTGTTCGCCGTGGGCTTCATCTTCGTGTTCACCATGGGCGGCTTCACGGGCCTGATCCTCGCGGTCGCGCCCATCGACACCCAGCTGCAGGACACCTACTACGTGGTGGCGCACTTCCACTACGTGCTGGTGGCCGGCTCGCTCTTCGGCATGTTCTCCGGCTTCTACTATTGGGTGCCCAAGTGGACCGGCGTCATGTACAACGAGTGGCGCGGCAAGGTCCACTTCTGGTGGTCGCTGATTTCCTTCAACATCACCTTCTTCCCGATGCACTTCCTGGGTCTGGCCGGCATGCCGCGTCGCTATGCCGACTACCCGATGCAGTTCGCCGACTTCAATGCGGTGGTCTCCGTGGGTGCCTTCGCGTTTGGCCTGGCACAGGTCTACTTCTTCCTCTTCATCGTGCTGCCCACCATGCAGGGCAAGGGCGAGAAGGCGTCGCAGAAGCCCTGGGAAGCCGCCGAAGGCCTCGAGTGGGAAGTGCCTTCGCCCGCACCTTTCCACACCTTCGAGAACCCGCCGAAGCTGGATCCCACCGCCACCAAGGTGATCGGCTGAGAGGAATCGCGTCATGACGCCTGAACAAAAGAGGAACAACCGACGCATGGGGCTCACGCTGGCCTCCATCGCGGTGCTGTTCTTCATCGGGTTCATCGTTCGCATGGTCTGGATCGGACACTGAAGATGGGCATCGGCCAGCGCATCCGCCGCGAGAATGTCCGCATGGTCGGCAAGCTGGCCGTCGTGGCGGCCGGCATGTTCGCGTTCGGCTATGCGCTGGTGCCGATGTACCGCGCGATCTGCGAGATGACCGGCGTCAACATCCTGTCGCTGTCCGAACTCGCCGTGCCGGGCGGCGCCAGCGGCGGCAAGAACGTGCGGCTGCCCGACAACACGCAGGTCGACACCAGCCGCACCATCACGGTCGAGTTCGACGCCAACGTGCGCGGCCTCTGGGATTTCAAGCCGGCGCAAAGCTCGATGCAGGTGCACCCGGGTCAGCTCAACACGGTGATGTACGAGTTCCAGAACGTGCAGAACCGCCGCATGGCCGCTCAGGCCATCCCGAGCTACGCGCCGCAGCAGGCCGCGCCCTACTTCAACAAGCTCGAGTGCTTCTGCTTCAACCAGTACACGCTCGATGCGGGCGAGAAGAAGCAGTGGCCGGTCGCCTTCGTGATCGACCCGAGGATCTCCAAGGACGTCAAGACGATCACGCTGTCGTACACCTTCTTCGAGGTCGGCGGCAAGACGCCGGCCGCCCCTGTGGCGGCCAATGCGGCGGCATCGGTTGCGGAGCCACGCTCATGACCGCGACCGAAACGCCCCGCAAAGGCTCCCTTTGGCGCACCGTCAAGGCAGTGGCCTGGGGCTTCTTCGGCGTGCGCAAGAACAGCGACTACCAGGAAGACATGACCAAGCTCACGCCGCTGCACATCATTGCCGTCGGCTTTGTCGCGGTGGTGGTGTTCGTCGTCGGGCTGATCCTCCTGGTGAAGTTCGTCGTCGCGCCCTGACAAGAAGATGCCTGCCCCACAGATTTGAATTGAGAGAAGAAAGCCAGGACCTGATATGAGTTCAACCGCCCACGGCACCACGCCCTACTACTTCGTGCCCCCGCCATCGGCCTACCCGGTCCTGGCCGCGACCGGCTTGCTCTTCGTCATCTTCGGTGCCGCCCAGTGGATCAACGGCCATCAGTGGGGCGCATGGTCGCTGGCGGCGGGCATGCTGCTGTGGCTCGGCACGCTGTTCGTCTGGTTTCGCCGGTCGATCAGCGAAAGTGAAGGCGGCCAGTACGGTCACAAGGTCGACCTCTCGTTCCGCTGGAGCATGAGCTGGTTCATCTTCTCCGAAGTGATGTTCTTCGGTGCCTTCTTCACTGCGCTGTGGTGGGCCCGCACGCATGCGCTGCCCTCGCTCGGCAGCCTCGACAACGCCCTGCTGTGGCCCGACTTCAAGGCCGTGTGGCCCACCGTGGCCGCCGGTGCAACGGGTTCGCCGGCCGACATCGTCGAGCCGTTCCAGACGGTCGGCCCCTTCTGGCTGCCGACCATCAACACGGCGCTGCTGCTGAGCTCGGGCGTCACGCTCACGATCGCCCACCACGCGCTGCGTGCGAACCACCGCGCCCAGGCCGTGCGCTTCATGTGGCTCACCGTGGTGCTCGGCGCGACTTTCCTCGGCGTGCAGGGTTACGAGTACCACCACCTGTACACCGACCTGAACCTCAAGCTCAGCTCGGGTGCCTACGGTTCCACCTTCTTCATGCTGACCGGCTTCCACGGCCTGCACGTGTTCATCGGCATGCTGATGCTGCTGTTCATCACCCTGCGGCTGCGTAGCGGCCATTTCACGCCGGAGCGCCACTTCGGTTTCGAAGGCGCCGCCTGGTACTGGCACTTCGTCGACGTGGTGTGGCTCGGCTTGTACTTCCTGGTCTACTGGCTTTGAGCATCCCCGACGGCACAACAAAAAAGCGCCGAAAGGCGCTTTTTTCATGGTGCTTGTGGAACGAGCACAACCTACTTGCCGAGCGGCAATCCCCCCGGCTGGATGTAGCCGAGCTTCCAGGCCGCCAGCAGGCAGAGGAACAAAACCACCGAGAGGCCGATCCGAACGGTGAGCGCGCGCACCATGCCGCCGCTCTTGGCGCGCCCCTCGCGGCCGTCCCGCAGCATGAAGAACAGCGCGAATCCGAGGCTCGCCAGGATGCCGACGAAGGCGAGGGCGACAAGGTATTTCATGACCCCCATTATCGGCGGCCCGACCCGTCCCCTGACTTGAACGATGACTTTCGGCCCCCTGCGCACAACTCGCGCAGAGGGCGTTTCTGGCTGCTCACGGTGGCTGCCGTGCTCACCCTCGCCGCGACCGTTTCGCTGGGTCGCTGGCAGCTCTCCCGCGCCGCGCAAAAAGAGGCGCTGCAGGCGGAAATCGATGCGCAGAAGAATCTTCCGCCGATCGATCAGCAGGCCTTCCTCGCGCTCGACAAGGCCACGTCGGCCTTGCACCGGCCGGTGCGCCTGCGCGGGCTCTGGCTGGCGCCGCACACGGTCTACCTGGACAACCGCCAGATGCATGGCGTGCCCGGCTTCTACGTGCTCACGCCCTTTGCCGTCGAGGGCAGCGAGCAGACCGTGCTGGTGCAGCGCGGCTGGGTGCAGCGCAATTTCAATGACCGGGCGCAACTCGCGCCGGTCGACACGCCAGCCGGCCTGGTCGAGGTGACCGGCAGGATCGAGCCACCCCCCTCGCACCTGCTTGAACTGGGCAAGGCCGCACCGGGGGCGCCGGCGCAGCCCGGCGCGGGGTCTTCGCCCATCCGGCAGAATCTCGATCTCGAAGCGTTCCGCGCCGAAACCGGTTTGCCCCTGCGGACCGATGTCTCGCTGCAGCAGGCCGGGCCGGCTTCCGAGGGCTTGCAGCGCGACTGGCCGGCTCCCGCGCTGGGTGTCGAAAAGCACTACGGCTATGCGTTCCAGTGGTTCGGGCTCGCGACCCTCGTGGTATTCCTCTATGTCTGGTTTCAATTCATCGCCCCCTACCGCCGCGCGCGCCGTCTCCGCCGCAGCTGACGAGCCGCTCGGCCTGACCGTGCACTCGATGCCGTCGCCGCGCCAGGCCCTGGATGGCGCGGAAGGGCGTCGGACCGTGATCGGCCGCTGGAAGATGATCCTGGTCATGCTGTGCTGCGCGGCGCCGGTGATCGCTTCGTACTTCACCTACTACGTGATCCGGCCCGAGGGCCGGCGCGTCTACGGCGAACTCGTCGATCCGCAGCGCAGCCTGCCCGACCTGGTCGCGACCACGCGCGATGGCGCCCCCGTCCGCTTGTCGACGCTCAAGGGGCAGTGGCTGCTGGTCGCGGTGGGGGATGCGGGCTGCGATGCGCTGTGCGAGCAGCAGCTCTATCTGCAGCGCCAGTTGCGGGAAAGCCTGGGCCGCGAAAAGGATCGGCTCGACCGCGTCTGGCTCGTGAGCGACGCCGCGCCCGTCCCCGAGCGCCTGAACAACGGCTTGCATGGCGCGACGGTGCTGCGCGTGCCGGCGGCTCAATTGGCGCAGTGGCTGGCGCCAGCCTCCGGCCACGCGCTGGCGGAGCATCTGTATGTGGTCGATCCCATCGGCAATTGGATGATGCGTTTTCCCGCCCGCATGGATGCGGCCGGCGCCAGCCGGGCCAAGCGCGATCTCGATCGGCTCCTGCGCGCCTCCGCGTCGTGGGACGAGCCGGGCCGCTAGCCGATCATCATGGAAACGAGCTCGCTCTACGACCTCACGCCGATCGCCTGGCTCATGGGCGTCGGGGTGCTGCTCGCCCTCGGTCCGCTCGCCTGGGTCTGGCGGCGCAACACCGGTGCCGGCCCGGCCCGGCGGCTCTACGCCTTGACCGTGCTCACGCTCTTCCTGACCTTCGATCTCACGCTGTTCGGTGCCTTCACGCGGCTCACCGATTCGGGCCTGGGCTGCCCCGACTGGCCCGGTTGCTACGGCAATGCCAGCCCATTCGGCGCCAGCCACGACATCGCGATGGCCGAGGCCGCGCAGCCGACCGGCCCGGTGACACACAGCAAGGCATGGGTGGAAATGGTCCATCGCTACCTGGCCACCGGCGTCGGCGTGCTGATCCTCGCGCTGGCCGTCGCCACCTGGCGCGCGCGCTGGCGCCAGCGGCACGACGCGCAGCATGCGCGCGAACGGCCGCTCAGTGCCTGGTGGCCGGCCGCGACCCTGGTCTGGGTCTGCCTGCAGGGCGCCTTCGGTGCATTGACTGTGACCTGGAAGCTCTATCCCGCCATCGTCACGCTCCACCTGCTGGGCGCCGTCGTGCTGCTGGCGCTGCTGTGCATCCAGGCCGTGCGCTACCGGCAGGCGGCGGCGGGACGGCTGCCCACGGCCGTGCCGCCGATGCTGCGCACGCTGTTGATCGCCGTGACCGCGTTGCTCGTGCTGCAGATCGCGCTCGGCGGCTGGGTCAGCACCAACTACGCGGTGCTCGCCTGCACCCAGTTCCCGATCTGCCAGAACAGCTGGTGGCCGCCCATGAACTTCACGCAGGGCTTCCAGATCTGGCGCTCGCTCGGCGAGTCGGCCAACGGCACGCCGATCGACTTCGCAGCGCTGACTGCCATTCACTACGTTCATCGGCTGATGGCCTACCTGGTGTTCGTCGCGCTCGGCGTGCTGGTCTGGCAGCTGCGCCGCATCGCACCGCTGCGCGCGCAGGCGAAATGGCTGGCCGGCCTGGCGCTGTTGCAGCTCGCGACCGGCCTCGGCAACGTGCTGCTCGGATGGCCGCTGGTGGCGGCCGTTCTTCATACCGGTGGCGCCGCTGCGCTCGCGGTGGTGCTGACCTGGGCGCTGTGCGAAAGCCGGGCCGAGCGCGCAGCCGTGCCGGCAGGCACTCGCGCCCCCCGCGGCAAGATGGAGGTCGCATGACCACGCCTGCATCGATCCACAGCCCGAGCACCGCCAGCGTCCTGCGCCAGTTCTATGCGCTGACCAAGCCGCGCGTCGTGCAGCTGATCGTGTTCTGCGCACTCATCGGCATGGTGCTCGCAGTGCCCGGCGTGCCCGGCATGGCCGAATTGCAGCGCGGCGCGCTGGCCTGCATCGGCATCTGGCTGGTGGCCGGCGCGGCGGCGGCCTTCAACTGCCTGGTCGAGAAGGGCATCGATGCGAAGATGAAGCGCACGGCCTGGCGGCCCACCGCGCGCGGCCAGCTGAGCGACCGGCAGGCGCTGGTGTTCTCGGCCGCGCTGTGCGCTGCCGGCTCGGCCGTGCTGTGGTTCGCGGTGAACCCGCTCACGATGTGGCTGACCTTCGCGACCTTCGTCGGCTATGCCGTGGTCTACACCGTGATCCTCAAGCCGCTGACGCCGCAGAACATCGTGATCGGCGGCGCTTCCGGCGCGATGCCGCCGGTGCTGGGTTGGGCTGCGATGACGGGCGAGGTCGGGCCCGAGGCGCTGATCCTCTTCCTCATCATCTTCCTGTGGACGCCGCCGCACTTCTGGGCGCTGGCGCTCTACCGCGTCGAGGACTATCGCAAGGCCGGCCTGCCGATGCTGCCGGTGACGCACGGCAACGAGTTCACGCGGCTGCAGGTGCTGCTCTATACCTTCATCCTCTTCGCCGCCTGCCTGATGCCTTTCATCTACGGCATGAGCGGATGGCTGTACCTGGCGGTCGCCATCGGGGTGAGCATCGGCTTTACCGGCTACGCCTTCGCGCTGTGGCGCAACTACTCCGACGCGCTGGCGCGCAAGACCTTCCGTTTTTCACTGATCCATCTGAGCGTGCTGTTCGCAGCGCTGCTGATCGACCACTACCTGCGATGAACGAACTCATGAACAAGCGGCATGCACTTCGGTTGATGGCCTGGACCGGCCTCGCGGCGGCGGTGGGGTTGAACCTCGCGGCATGCTCGGAGAAAAAGCCCAGCTTCAATGCCGTGGACATCACGGGCGCCGACTACGCCAAGGGCTTCTCGCTGACCGATGCCGACGGCAAGCTGCGCACCCTGGCCGACTTCAAGGGCAAGGTCGTGGTGCTGTTCTTCGGCTATGCGCAATGCCCCGACGTCTGTCCGACGACCATGAGCGAGATGGCACAGGTCAAGCAGCAGCTGGGCGCCGACAGCGACAAGCTGCAGGTGCTGTTCGTCACGGTCGATCCGGAGCGCGACACGCCGGCGGTGATGAAGGCCTACATGGGCGCCTTCGATCCGGCCTTCGTCGCGCTGATTCCCACGCCCGAGCAGCTGCCGGCATTGGCGAAGGACTTCAAGGCCTACTACAAGAAGGTCGAAGGCAAGACGCCGACCAGCTACTCCATGGACCACTCGGCGGCCAGCTTCGTCTACGACACCGAGGGCCGGCTGCGACTCTATGCGCGCTACGGCGCGGGCGTGCCGGCGATGGTGTCGGACGTGAAGGCGCTGCTCAAGTCCTGACCGGACGCTGTCGAAGCAATGAAAAAGCCCGGCGAAGGCCGGGCTTGATCGGGATCGAAGAGCGCCTCAGGCGAAGTCTGCCAGCGCCTTCTTCATCTTCTTCATGGCCGCCACCTCGATCTGGCGAATGCGCTCGGCGCTCACGCCGTACACCGCGGCCAGGTCGTGCAGCGTCATGCCGCCCGAGCCGTCGTCGTTGACCTTGAGCCAGCGCTCTTCCACGATGCGGCGGCTGCGCTCGTCCAGCGCTTGCAGCGCGGTCGAGATGCCGTCGGTCGACAGACGGTCGCGTTGCCGCGATTCGAGCTGGGCGGTGGGCTCCTGCGTGGCGTCGGCCAGGTAGGCGATGGGGCCGAAACCGTCGTCGCCGTCGTCCGAGGGGCTCGGATCGAGCAGCACGTCGCCGCCGGACAGGCGCGTTTCCATCTCCAGCACTTCTTCGGGCTTCACGTTCAGGCGGGTCGCCATTTGCGAGACTTCGTCCGCGCTCAAGGTGTCGCGGTGCGTGTCGCCGTCGCCGGCGGCCGAGTCGGCCTTGAAGCTCTGCTTCATCGAGCGCAGGTTGAAGAACAGCTTGCGCTGAGCCTTGGTCGTCGCGACCTTGACCATGCGCCAGTTCTTCAGGATGTACTCGTGAATCTCGGCCTTGATCCAGTGCATCGCGTAGCTGACCAGCCGCACGCCCTGATCGGGGTCGAAACGCTTCACGGCCTTCATCAGGCCGACGTTGCCTTCCTGGATCAGGTCGCCGTGCGGCAGCCCATAGCCCAGGTACTGGCGGGAGATCGAAACCACGAGGCGCAGGTGCGAGAGGATCAACGCGCCCGCAGCTTCGAGATCGTTGTGGTCGCGCAAACGGCGCGCGAAACCCTGCTCTTCCTCGAGCGTGAGCAAGGGCAAGCGGTTGGCTGCCGAAATGTAAGCGTCCAGGTTACCCAGCGGAGGCACCATCGACCACGGATTGGCGACGGCAAGCTGGTTGGCAGACGCTCCGGACAGTGTTGTCATTGGGGGGAACTCCTTCGTTGGCGGGCATATTAGCACTCGGTTTGAGGGAGTGCTAAGCTTAGGGTTTCCACCCATTTCCAATGGGGTTGATAGGCACAGCCTATTCCAACGCCGTCCTCATTTGGATGGGACGGTGTCTGATCCGGGTGACCGGGAAAGGTTTCCCGTCTACCAGCGCAGGCCGAGCCGCAAGAAGAGGCGCGACAGCACGAACAAGGGGCCGACCCAGAGGTACTGGATGTCCTCGAAGAAGGACGGCTTCTTGCCTTCGATCTTGTGGCCGATGAACTGGAAGATCCACGCCACGACGAAGATAACGGCGGAAACCGGCAACACAAGGTCTCCCATCGCATGCACCACGGCCAGCAGCAGCACCGTGCCGATCAGCATCGTGGCCAGGAAGGCCGGCGAGCGCAGCGTCGCGTAGTAGACCAGGCTGGCCGCGACGAAGGCGTAGGCCACCCAGGGGTGCAGCGCGAACAGCAGGCCGACGATGCTGAACATGATCGCGGGAATGGCGACCATGTGGATCGCCTCGTTGGTCGGGTTCTGGTGGCTTTCGCCGTAGTGGGCAAGCAGGCGGTCGACCTTGCGGTCGGTGCCGGTCAAGGGCGTGTCGGCGATGTGCATGGCAGTCTCCTGGCGGGCTCTGCGGCCCCGAATGATGATGCCAGAAGCAGGGCCGCGGACGCTAGCCCATCAGGGCCTGGGCAAATTCGCGCGCCTTGAAGGTCTCCAGGTCCTCCAGCTTCTCGCCGACGCCGATGAAATAGACCGGAATCGGCCGCTCCCGGGCGATGGCGCACAGCACGCCGCCCTTGGCCGTGCCGTCCAGCTTGGTGATGACGAGGCCCGTCAGGCCCAGCGTCTCGTCGAAAGCCTTGACCTGGGCCAGCGCGTTCTGCCCGGTGTTGCCGTCGATCACCAGCAGCACCTCGTGCGGCGCGCTCGCGTCGGCCCGGTTGACGACGCGCTTGATCTTCTTCAGCTCGTCCATCAGGTGCAGCTGCGTCGGCAGCCGGCCGGCGGTGTCGACCAGCACCACATCCTTGCCGCGCGCCTTGCCGGCATTGACCGCATCGAAGCTCACGGCCGCCGGGTCGCCGCCTTCCTGGCTCACGATCTCGACCGTGTTGCGGTCGGCCCAGACCAGCAGCTGCTCGCGCGCCGCCGCCCGAAAGGTGTCGGCCGCGGCCAGCAGCACGGAAGCGCCCTCGTTGGCCAGGTGCTTGGTGAGCTTGCCGATCGAGGTGGTCTTGCCCGCGCCGTTGACGCCGGCCACCATGATCACGGTCGGCGTGTGCTCGCCGATCACCAGCGATTTTTCCAGCGGGCGCAGCAGGTCCGCGATGGCGTCGGCCAGGAGCAGCTTGACCTGCGAGGCCTCGGTCGCCATGCTGCTCTTGACGCGGCGGCGCAGATCCTCGAGCAGGTGCTCGGTGGCCTTGACGCCGGTGTCGGCCATCAGCAGCGCGGCTTCGAGCTCCTCGTAGAGCGCGTCGTCGATCTGCGCATTGACGAAGGCCGCGGTGATGCTGTTGCCGGTCTTGCGCAGGCCGGTCTTGAGCTTGCCGAGCCAGCCGCTGCGCTGCTCGGCCTCGGCTGGGGGCGTTTCGATGGGCGGTGGTGCGGGCGCGGCAGCAGGGGCTGGCGGCGGCTCGTCGGCAGACGGCTTGCCGCCAAACCAGCTCGAGGGCGAAAAGACCGACTTGGCGGGCGGCGGCGGCTCGGCAGGCAGTGGGGCCGGCGAAGCCGCAGGTGCCAGGGCAGGGCTCTCGGCCGGCGGTTTTTTCTTGAAGAAACTGAACATTTGGGGGGTTTTTACAATCCGAGCCATTCTATGAAACACCCCTCGCCACGCCGCGCTGCGTCTGGTGCGGTGCTGGCCTCGGTGCTGTTCGCGCTGCCGATCCTGCCTGCACTTGCGCAGCAAACCCTGCCGGCCGCCTCCGTCCCTGCCCAAGCCCGACAGTTCACCCTCGCCAACGGCATGACCCTGATCGTCAAGCCCGACCGGCGCGCGCCGACCGCGGTGCAGATGCTCTGGGTGCGTGTCGGCTCGATCGACGAGGTCGACGGCACCTCGGGCGTGGCGCACGTGCTCGAACACATGATGTTCAAGGGCACCAAAGAACTGAAGGCCGGCGAGTTCTCGCGCCGCGTCGCCGCGCTCGGCGGGCGCGAGAACGCCTTCACCACGCGCGACTACACCGGCTACTACCAGCAGATCCCGGCCGACAAGCTGGAGCAGGTGATGAAGCTGGAGTCCGACCGCTTCGCGAACAGCCAGTGGCCGGACGACGAGTTCAAGCGCGAGATCGAGGTCGTCAAGGAAGAGCGCCGCTTGCGCACCGACGACCAGCCGCGCGCCCTGCTCGGCGAGCAGCAGAACGCCGCCGTCTTCATCGCCTCGCCCTACCACCGGCCCATCGTCGGCTGGATGAGCGATCTCGATGCAATGACGCCGGCCGATGCGCGCGCCTTCTTCCAGCGCTGGTACGTGCCGGCCAACGCGGCCGTGGTGGTGGCGGGCGATGTCGACGTCGAGAAAGTGCGCGCCATGGCCGAGAAGTACTACGGCCGCATTCCGAGCCGCGCGGTGCCCGAGCGCAAGCCCCGCATCGAACCCGCGCAACGCGGTATCCGCCGCATCGAGTTCAAGGCGCCGGCCGAGCAGGCCTACGTCTCGCTCGCCTTCCGCGTGCCGCAGATACCGGCCACCGACCAGTTCGACGGTGCGAGCGATTCCTATGCGCTGGTGGTGCTGTCCGCGGTGCTCGACGGCTACCCCGGTGCGCGGCTCGACCGCGCGCTGACGCAGGGTCCGGACCGCGTGGCCGATTCGGCCGGCGCGTACGCGGGCTTCGTCGGCCGCGGCCCGCAACTTTTCGTGCTCGACGGCGTGCCGGCCGCGGGCAAGAGCGCGGAAGCGGTCGAGGCCGCGCTGCGCGCGCAGGTAGCGCTGATCGCGCGCGAGGGCATCGGCGCGGCCGAGCTGGCGCGCGTCAAGACCCAGTGGGTAGCGAGCGAAACCTACAAGCTCGATTCGGTGATGTCGCAGGCGCGCGAACTCGGCAGCAACTGGATTCAGGGCCTGCCGCTCGACGCCAGCGCACGCATCATCGCGCGGCTGCAGGCCGTCACTGCCGAGCAGGTGCAGGCGGTGGCTGCCAAGTACTTCGGCGACGAGCAGCTGACCGCCGCCGCATTGCGGCCGCTGCCGCCCGAGACGAATCGCCGCCCGCGCGGCTTTGCAGCGCCGGCCGGCGAGCTGCGCTGAAAGGGTTCCGCTTCATGCTGTCTCTCAAGAACAAGACTCTGCTGAGCGCCGTGCTGGCGGGCGCATCGGTCCTCTTCGGCGCCTCCGCCCAGGCCGCCATACCGATCGAGCATTGGGCGCTGCCCAACGGCGCGAAGATTTATCTCGCCGCCACCAACGCCTTGCCGATCGTCGATGTGCAGATCGATTTCGACGCCGGCAGCCGGCGCGATCCGCCCGCGCAGGCCGGCCTGGCGGGCGTGACGGCCGGCATGGTCGAGAAGGGTATTCGCGCGAGCGGGCGTCCCGCTGCCGGGCCGCCCCAAAGCGGGACAGCCCCCTCGGGGGGCAGCGAGGACACGTCAGTGCCGAGCTTGGGGGCCTACGACGCGGCGATGGACGAGAACGCGCTCGGCGAAGCCTGGGCCGATCTGGGCGCGAACTTCGATGCCAGCGCAGGCTCCGACCGCATGAGCTTCTCGCTGCGCACGCTGTCCCAGCCAGCATTGCTCGACAAGGCGGTGCGATTGGCCTCGCGCGAAATCGGCGAACCGGCCTTTCCCGAAGACGTGTGGAAGCGCGAGCGCGAACAGCTCAACGCGTCGATCCGCGAAGCCAACACCAAACCCGCGACCATCGCCGGCCGCGCCTTCTCGCAGGCGGCCTACGGCACGCATCCCTATGGCCAGGACACGACCGAGGCCACGTTGGCGCAGATCGACGTCGCCACGATGCGCCAGCGCTACGAGCAGCTCATCCTGCCTTGCCGCGCCAAGCTCAGCATCGTGGGCGCGGTCACGCGCGCGCAGGCGGAGGCTATCGCAACCACGCTGTTGTCGCGCCTGCCCATGGCGACCGAGCCCGGCGGCTGCACCGCGTTGCCGCCCGTGCCGCAGGTCGCCGCGCTCGCCGCGGCGAAGGACGAACGCCTGCCTTTCGATTCGGCGCAGGCGCACGTGTGGATCGGCCAGCCCGGCTACCCGCGCAGCGACCCGGACCATTTCGCGCTCACGCTCGGCAACTACGTCCTCGGCGGCGGCGGCTTCGTTTCGCGCCTGACCGAGGAGGTGCGCGAGAAGCGCGGCCTGGCCTACAGCGTCTACAGCAGCTTCTCGCCGGGGCTGCACGCGGGCGCCTTCCGCATCGGCTTCCAGACCCGCCCCGACCAGGCCGCGGAAGCGGTGAAGGTCGCGCGCGAGGTGCTCGCGAAGTTCGTTGCCGAGGGACCGACCGCGGTCGAACTCAAGGCTGCCAAGGACAACCTGATCGGCGGTTTCCCGCTGCTGCTCGACAGCAACCGCAAGCTGCTCGGCAACGTGTCCAACATCGCGTGGAACGATCTGCCGCTCGACTATCTCGACACCTGGACCGCGCGCATGAACGCGGTCACCGCGGCCGACATCAAGGCCGCATTCGCGCGCAAGCTGCAGCCCGAGCGGATGGTGACGGTGGTGGTAGGCGGCAAGCCTTGAGGGGCAAGAGCTCATGCGTGGCTGACGTTAAGCTGTGCGCGTGAAAGCCATAGCCCGAACCACACCCCCTGCATCGCCCAAGCTCGCGAAGGCGCCCCGCGCCATCCGCATCATCGGCGGCCAATGGCGGCGCACGCGCCTTGCCGTGGCCGACAAGCCCGGCCTTCGCCCAACGCCCGATCGCGTGCGCGAGACGCTGTTCAACTGGCTTGCGAGCCTGGCGGGCGCCGGCGGCGGCGAGCTGCCGGGCTGGCATTGCATCGACGCCTTCGCCGGCACCGGCGCACTGGGCCTCGAAGCCGCATCGCGCGGCGCCGCTTCGGTGCTGCTGTGCGAGCAGGACGCGACGCTGGTGGCGCAACTGCAGACATTGAAGACCAAGCTGGCGGCCGAAGCGGTGCGCATCGAGCGCGGCAACGGCGTCACCGCGCTGGAACGCGCGCCGGCCGGCAGCGCACATGCGGTCTTCCTCGATCCGCCCTTCGAGAACGCGGCGCTGTACGAGCCCGCGCTGCGCGCCGCCGCGCGTGCCCTGCAGCCAGGGGGCGTGATCTATCTCGAAGCCGCTCGTCGCTGGAGCGACGAGGAACTGGTCGCGCTGGGGCTCGCGGCCTATCGCTATCTCAAGGCCGGCGCGGTGCATGCGCATCTCCTGATACTTGCGACTGACAGCACTGCATAATCCGCCGGATCAGGCCGCATCAACTGCATGAGGAGGAAGCCACCATGTCCAGCAACGTGATCGCGGTATACCCCGGCACCTTCGACCCCATGACGCTCGGTCATGAAGACGTGGTGCGTCGAGCGACCCAGCTGTTTTCCAAGGTCATCGTCGCGGTGGCGGCCGGCCATCACAAGAAGGCCTTGTTCACGCTGCAGGAACGCATGGACATGGCGCGCACGGCGGTTCAGCCGTACAGCGACCAGGTCACCGTGGAAAGCTTTTCGGGACTCCTGCGCGATTTCGTCGTCGCGCGGGGCGGCAAGGCCATGGTGCGCGGCCTGCGCGCGGTGACCGACTTCGACTATGAGTTCCAGCTCGCCGGCATGAACCGTTCGCTGATGCCGGATGTGGAAACAGTGTTCCTGACGCCCAGCGACAAGTACCAGTTCATCTCGAGCACCTTCGTGCGCGAGATCGCGATGCTTGGCGGCGAGGTCGACAAGTTCGTTTCGCCCAACGTCCAGGACAGCCTGATGGCCAAGGTGCGGAGCCTCGGCCGCGAATGACGCCGCCCCGTCTCCATGCGCTGGGTGACGCCGCACTGCTGTGCGAACTCCCCGCACCGGCGACGCTGGCACAGCAGCAACAGATCTGGGCATTGGCCACCGAAGCGCTGCAGTGGCGCGGCGTCCACGAAGTCCTGCCCGGCATGAACAACCTGAGCCTGCTGTTCGACCCGGAGCAGATAGATGCTGCCGAGCTCGAGATGCAGGTGCTTTCCGCGTGGCCGCAACTGGCCGCGACCTCGATCCAGGGGCGCGAGATCGAGATTCCGGTCGCCTATGGCGGCGAGGCCGGCCCTGACCTCGCCGACGTGGCTGCGCACACCGGTCTGACGCCGGCCGAGGTCGTGCGGCGCCACAGTGCCGGCGAATACATCGTGTACCTGCTCGGCTTCCTGCCGGGCTTCGCGTTCCTGGGCGGGCTGCCGCCCGAGCTGGCGACGCCGCGGCGTGCCGAACCCCGCGTCGCGGTGCCGGCCCGCTCGGTCGGCATCGGCGGCGAGCAGACCGGCATCTATCCGCTGGTGTCGCCGGGCGGCTGGCAACTGATCGGGCGGACCTCGCTCGAACTCTTCGACCCGCGCGCGGAGGAGCCGACCCTGCTGCGCCCTGGCGACCGCGTGCACTTCCTCGTGGAAAGCCTCGACGCGTGATGTCGAGCGCCTTCCTGACGATCCTGCGCCCCGGCATGCTGGCCTCGGTGCAGGACCTGGGCCGCTACGGCCATCGCCAGCAGGGCATCTGTCCGGGCGGCGCGCTCGATGCGCTGGCCCTCACGCTGGCCAACCGGCTGGTCGGCAATGCCGACGGCGCGGCCGGCCTGGAGCTCACGATGGGCGGCTGCGAAATCCGGTTCGAATCGTCCACCCGCATCGCCCTGGCCGGCGATGACTTCGGCGCCCGGCTCGACGGTGCGCCGCTGTGGCCTTGCTGGAGCGTTCCGGTGGCGGCGGGCCAGGTGCTCAAGCTGGGCGGTGCCAACCAGTGGAGTTCCAAGGAAGGGCTGCGCAGCTGGCTGGCGGTGGCGGGCGGCATCGATGTGCAGCCGGTCCTCGGCTCGCGCAGCACCGACTTGAAGGCCGGCTTCGGCGGCCATCTGGGCCGGGCGCTGAAGAAGAACGACCGGTTGCCCCTGGGCGTGCCGGCCCTGGATGCGCCACAGATGGCGCGCCGCGCCTTCGGTTTGCGCGCGCCCGAGTGGGAGCACGACGACGACGGCGCGCTGGTGCTGCGCGTCATGCCCGGCCCCGAGTTCGAGCAGTTCACCGTGGCCTCGCGCGAACTGCTGTGGCGTGAGCCCTGGCGCACCACGTCGCAGAGCAACCGCATGGGCAACCGGCTCGAAGGCCCCGAGCTCAAGCGTAAGCGCAGCGCCGACATGCTGTCCTCGGCGGTGATCCCCGGCACGATCCAGGTGCCGCCCTCGGGGCAACCGATCATCCTGATGGGCGATGCGCAGACCACCGGTGGCTATCCGCGCATCGGCGTCGTCATCCGGGCCGACCTCTGGAAGCTCGCGCGGGCGCCGCTCAACGGCCGGCTGCGGCTCGCGCCGGTCGATGCGGCAGCGGCGCTGGAAGCCTGGGCCGATCAGCAGCGCTACCTGGCGCAGGTGGCGCAAGCCCTGGCGTCTGCAGGCTGGCGCACGACAGCGCAAAATTCCCCCAAGGAAGCCCATGAACCCCCACGCTCATCACTTCGTGTATTCGCTGCCCCCTGAGGCGGCTCTGCGGGAGGCATGACCATGCAGATTGACCTCAACGCCGACCTCGGCGAAGGCTGCGACAACGACGAAGCGCTGCTTCGCCTCGTGAGCTCGGCCAACATCGCCTGCGGCTGGCATGCGGGCGATGCCAAGACCATGCGCCAGTGCGTGCGCTGGGCCATCGCCAACGGCGTGGCCATCGGCGCGCATCCCAGCTTCCCGGACCGCGAGAACTTCGGCCGCAGCGAAATGCAGCTGCCGCCCGAAGAAATCGTTGCCGGCGTGCTCTACCAGGTCGGCGCGCTGGCGGCGATCGTCAAGGCCGAAGGCGGCACGCTGGCGCACGTCAAGCCGCATGGTGCGCTCTACAACCAGGCGGTGAAGGACCCGGTGCTGGCCGAGGCGATCTGCGAAGCGGTGCGGCGCTTCGACCCTGGCCTGCGCTTCTTCGGGCTTGCGGGCAGCGGCATGATCAGCGCCGCCGAGCGCGCCGGCCTGAAGCCGGTGGAGGAAGTGTTCGCCGACCGCGGCTACATGCCCGACGGCAGCCTGGTGCCGCGCAGCCGGCCCGGCGCCCTGATCGAGGACGAAGAGCAATCGTTGGCGCAGACGCTCTCCCTGGTGCGCGATCACAAGGTGACCGCCATCGACGGCACGGTGGTCGACGTCAATGCGCAGACGGTTTGCCTGCATGGCGACGGCGCGCATGCGCTGGAGTTTGCGAAGCGCATCCGCGAGCGCCTCGCGACCGAGGGCATTGCTGTCGCTGCCACGGTCTGACTTCGTCGCGCGCCGTGAACGTGCTGCTGACCGGCTTCGAGCCCTTCGACAAGGAAGCTCTCAATCCTTCGTGGGAGGCGGTGCGCGCGCTCGACGGTTGGTGCTGCGAAAGCGCCGTGGTGCATGCGCGCCGCATCTCCTGCGTGTTCGGCGCGGCGCTCACCGAGCTCGATGCCGCCATCGACGAACTGCGGCCGCAACTGGTGCTCGCCATCGGCCAGGCCGGTGGCCGCAGCGAGATCACGCCCGAGCGCGTCGCGATCAACATCGACGATGGCCGCATCTGCGACAACGCGGGCTGCCAGCCGATCGACGAGCCCGTGGTGGCGGGCGCGCCGGTCGCCTATTTCTCGAGCCTGCCGATCAAGGCCATGGTGCGCGATCTGCGCGCTGTAGGCATCCCGGCCGCGGTGTCGAACACGGCCGGTACCTTCGTCTGCAACCACCTGTTCTTCGGCCTCATGCACCGCATCGCGACGCGGCCGGTGCCGGGCATGCGCGGTGGCTTCATGCACACCCCCTATCTGCCGGAGCAGGCGGCGCGTTTTCCGGGCGCACCGAGCATGGCGCTCGACACCGTGATCGCGGCGCTGCGCATCGCGGTCGCCACATCGCTCGCGGTGCGCGAGGATGTGCGCGAAACGGGCGGGCAGTTGAACTAGGCTCTTGCCAACAGAAGGCGCTCGAGCCACGGAATCAGCGCGGCGTTGACGAAGGCGGGCTTTTCCATGGTCAGCATGTGCCCGCATTCCTCCACCCACACGAGTTCGGCAAGCGGCACGGTCTGCGCGATTTCCTGCGAGCATTCGGGCGGCGTCAAGCGATCGCCGTCGCCGCAGACCACGAGCACGGGGCAGCGTAAGGAGGGCAGATGCGGGCGCGCATCGGGGCGCTGCATCAGCGCGCGGTTCTGGCGAATCAACTGCTGCGCGCCGGCATCGAGCACGAGCTCGACATAGCGCTGCACCAGCGCCTTGTCTCCGGCCTGCGTCGGGTGAAAGGCGAAGCCCGCGTTGAATTCGATCACGTCGCGCGCCTCACCACGCTCGAAGAGCTCGATCGCCGATTCGCGCAGCTTGTACATGTCCGGCGTTTCCGGCCGCGCATTGGTGCCGAGCAGCGCGAGCCCCGCGATGCGCTCGGGCGCCTGGCGCGCGGCCTCCAGCGCGATCATGCCGCCCATCGAGGCACCGCAGAGGATCAGCGGGCCGGCATGCTCGCGCAGCACGGCTTCGGCCATGGTTTCGATGCGCTCGTGGCGCATGTGAGCGTCGCTCACATGCACGTCGAGCGTGGCGGGCAGGGCAGGCAGCTGCGCCTCCCAGAGGCGCTCGTCGCAGGCGAGGCCGGGCAACAGGACAAGACGGGACATCGGTGGATTCTCCGCGAAGAAACGGCTGCCTACATGCTGACATCTGCTGCGAGGAGAATAGAGGCCAGACCATGTCCACCGAAATCATCCTGATCCGCCACGGCGAAACCGACTGGAATCGCGAACTCCGCTTTCAAGGCCACATCGACGTCCCCCTCAACGACCTTGGCCATGAGCAGGCACGCCGGCTCGGGCTGCGGCTCGCAGGCGAGCCGGTGCAGCACCTGATCAGCAGCGACCTGATGCGCGCGCAGCAGACGGCGGCGCCGGCCGCGCGCCAGCTCGAACTCGAGATCCTCACCTCGGCCGCGTTGCGCGAGCAGCACTTCGGCATCGTCGAAGGCATGCGCGCCGACGAGATCCAGAGCCTGCATCCGCGCGCCTGGGAAGACTGGCTCCAGTTCCGCGAAGACCATGCCATGCCAGAAGGCGAGTCGGCGCGCCAGTTCCACGCGCGCATCATCGAGGCGCTGGGCCGCATCGCCGGCGCCCATGCGGGACAGAAGGTGCTGGTGGTGACGCACGGCGGCGTGCTCGACATGGTCTGGCGCACCGCGCGCGGGCTGGGCTTGAACGGGCCGCGCCAGAGCGAGATTCCCAATGCGGGCTTCAACCGCATCCGCATGGCCGACGCCGCGGCGCCGGAACAGATCGAGATCGTCGACTGGGCCGACACGCGACACCTGGCCGATCTGCCGCCGCAGCCCACCTACGACCAGAGCCGCCATCTCAAGAAGTCATGAGCGCCCGTTGTCGCCGCACCCATTGCGCTGGAGCACCGGCAGCAACTGCGGCCCGAACGACTTCAGCAACTGGACCGGCAGCGCGCTCGTGAAGCGGTAGCGCGCGGCGTGGGGCTCGCGCACGTACGCCAGGATCGTGCCGTAGTAGCGATCGCCGATCATGAAGACGAAGGTGGCCGAGCGGCCGATCTTGCGCTCGGCGATCACCTGGCCGCCGCGCCCCCTGAGTTCGTAGCGATGGTCGCCGGTGCCGGTCTTGCCGCCGATCTCGATCGCGCGGCCGTCTGCGCCCACGAGCGCACCCTTCAGGCGCCGTGCCGTGCCTTCGCGCACCACCGAGAACAGCGCCCGCCGCGCCGTCGCGGCCACCTCGGGCGGCAGCACCTGCAGGGCGGCCGGGCCACGCTGTTCGAGCCGGCTCTCGTAGGGCGTGTCGCGTGCGAAGTGCAGTGCGCCAACGCGCTGCACCGGCCGCCGTGCGCCGTCGTTGACCAGGATGCCCATCAGTTCCGCCAGCGCCGCGGGCCGGTCGCCCGATGCGCCGATCGCGCTCGCGTACGAGGGCGTCAACGACGCGAAGGGGTAGCCCAGGCGCTGCCATGAGCGATGGACCTGCGCGAAGGCGTCGCGCTCGAGCAGCTCGCGGATGCGCCGGTCCTGCGCGCTCTTGTGGCGCGTCTTGAAGAGCCAGGCATAGACCTCCTGGCGCTCGCGCGCGCTGGCGTCCAACGCCTGGGCCAGCGTCGCGTGCGGCTGCTGCCGCAGGAAGCCGACCAGCCAGAGCTCGAGCGGATGCACGCGGGCCACGTAGCCGCGGTCGGCGAGCGACAAACCGGCATAGGTGTTGCGCAGCGCACGCAGTGCGCGCGGCGAGCCGGCACCGCGGCCGAGCTTGCGCGCGAGCAGTTCGTCGAGCTGCGCATCGCCGGCTTCGGGTTCGATCGTGAACAGCACGCTCGCGAGGCGCGGCGCCGATGGCCGCACGCCGCGCAGCAGCAGCGCTTCGGCCTCGTCCGCCGACTTGCCCTTGTACTTGCGATGAAAGCGCGCGAGGTAGGCCGAGCCCTCGTTGTCGGCGAAGCGCGCAAGCATCTCGCGGCGGCGCGGGTCGGCCGGATCCTGCAGCAGGCGCTGGCCGTCGGTGGCTTCGCCGAACATCCGGTGGTACACGATGTCGCGCATCAACCGGATGAATACCAGGTTGACCGAATGATTGAAAGCTTCCTGCACGGTCATCGAAGCGGCGGCGTGCGTGCGATCGAAGTTCTCGAAGCGATGCAGGCCGCCGCCGGTGAAGAAGGCCTCGCCTTCGCTCGCCGAGTAGCGGCGCTGCATTGCAGCCTCCAGCATCGGTGCAAGGCTGCGGTCCTTGGCGTGCAGAAGGTACTGCCGTGCCCACGTGCCGAGCGGATCGCGATCGCTGGGCTTCAGCGCGGAGAGCGCGGGCGCGTCGAGCCCGACCCAGCGTTCGTGCAGCTCGGCGACCAGTTCGAGGTAGCTGACCAGCGTGCGCAGCTTGGCCGTCGAGCCGAGATCCAGCCGGGCGCCCTGGTTCACATCGAAGGGCTGATCGATGTTGTCGGCCTGAACGCGCAGCAGGTTCGCGTGCGCGCCGCGCTCATACAGCGTGAAGCTGTAGATCAGCGGGCTGAGATTCGCGCCCGGATCCAGCCGGTGATCGCCGATGAGCCCTGCCGACTTCGCCGCGGCGGGCGTGCGCAGCCTGGTCAGCGCGTGGATGGCAAGCGCCTGGGCCTCGTTGTCGAGGCTGGTTTCCGCTTCGAGGTCGAGGCGTTCGAGGTCGTAGGCACGCGGCACATCCAGCAGCGTGGACACATGGGTGCGCAACGCGTTCACCGCCTTGCGTTGCACGAAGTCCGGGCGCGGCGCCGCCGGCAACTCGGCCTGCTGCTGCAGCGGGACTGCCAGCGCGGCATCGCGCAGCGCGGGCGCGATGATGCCCGCATCGCCCATCAGCCGCAGGTAGCTGTCGGTGAGCCCTGTCAGGCCCTCGCCGTTGCCGAGCAGATGCTGCGAGGGACGACGCTGCGCGATCATCAGCGACAGCGCCTGCTTGAACGCCACGGCCTGGCGGCGCAGCGCCTCGTCCGAGGGCGCCGTCTCTCCGCCGGTGTCGGCCAGCAGACGATTGACTTCGCCGAACTCGCGCCCGTACCAGGTCCACAGGCCATCGCCCAGGCCATGCACTTCGCCGAATCCCGGGCGTGCCGCCAGGGGCACGGTGTCGAGGTAGTCGACGACGATCTGGCGGCGCCGTGCCAGCGTGTCGTCGCCGTCCTGGTAGGCACGCAGCGAGGCCGATGCCATCTGGCGCAGCTTGTCGCCGACCGAGGCCGTGCGACCCCCAGGCGAATGGCGGTACTTCTCGATCTGCGTGGCCAGCGTGCTGCCGCCGGAGGCCGGGCGCGTGACGTCGAGCGCCCGGTGCATCTGTTCGAGCGCGGCTTTCGCGAAGCGCTCCGGATCGATCGCGGGGTTGCGCTGCGGCGGCTGGGCATCCAGCAGATGGCGATCCTCGACGAAGAGCAGGGCATTGACCAGGAGCGGCGGCACCTCCTCGAAGCGTTCGTACACGCGCTGCGGCACGCGCGTGCGCAGCAGCGTCTGGGCGCGGCAGTCCCTCACCGTCAGGCCGGCCTGGTTCTTCTCGCGGTAAGGCCCGAAAAGCCCGCGTTCGTGCAGCTCGATCAGCCGCGGCGACATGCGTGCCTGGCGGGTCAGCACATAGCCCTGGGCCTGCAGGCGCTCGATGTAGTTGGGCAGCTGGCGGTAGCCTAAGCGCTCGTCGTAGGGTCCGCTATGGGGAAAACGGATGGCGGCGCTGGCGCCGGCATCGACGCTGAAGCGCGCGTCGCGGGCATAGTCGTGCCACAGCGCCGATTGCAGCCGCGAGGTCTTGAGCTCGTCCACGGCGAATGCGACGAGCGCAGCCACCCCGGCGAGCGCCGCGCCGAGCCAGAAGACCGTTCTGAACCTTGCCACGCTCTGCCTCGCAATGAGCCCGTACCGTGGGTTCGTCAGCATGAATGATGCTCCTTTCGGCGCTATTTGGCATAGCTCCCTAGGCCGGAAACTCGGCTGCCAAGCGCGGCTCCAACGGATGCCGGCGCCTTATTGCCGGCTGGAGGTACAGACCATGATGCAACTCAAGCATTGGCAAGACCCGGTCAACGGTGCGCTGGGTGTCTGGTTGGCTCTTTCGCCCTGGATCCTGGGCTACACCGGCGAGGCTGCTGCCATGCCGAACGCAGTGATCGTCGGCGTGGCGCTCATCGCCGCGGCCTTCGGCGCCATGCTGCTCCCCCAGGCCTGGGAAGAGTGGGTCGAAGCGGCACTGGGGCTCTGGCTGATGGCGTCCCCCTGGGTGCTCGGCTTCAACGCCCATGGCGACGCCATGCTCACGGCGGTCATTACCGGCCTCGTGGTCCTGGTGCTGGCGTTGTGGACGCTCCTGACCGACAAGGACTACAGCCGCTGGTGGCACGACCGGACCGCGCACTGACGGGGTGACCCCGCGTGCGGATAGCGCTCAGGCGGGATCTTTCGCCGCCGGCGCCCACCTGCCCGCCGCCCGCAAGCCCAGCGCGGTGTAGACCGCATCGGCCTGCCGGCGCAGGCGCAGCGATTCCGGCTGCCCGTTGACCTGCTGCTGCAGGATGCCTTGGGCACCGGCCATCGCGGCCTCGATGCCGCTGCGGATCAGCGCGTCGAGGAAGACCTGCTCGAACAGGTCGCGCTGCGCATGGCTGCCGCCGATCTCCATCAGGCGCGGGAGCGCCTGCCCCATCGATTCGATCGTTGCCCCGAAGTCGCCACGCGCATGGGCAAGAAGTCCATGCGCCGCGGGCACGCAGACGCGCTGCCAGGCGGCACGCGTCGAGGCCGGCGCACGCGGTGCGTAGGCCTCGATGTTGCGCAGCAAGGCCTCGGCCTCGGGCCGTCCGGCGCGAGCCAGGCCGTAGAGGTACTGCAGATCGAGGAAGGGCAGCACGTGGTCGTTGAGCCGCTGCGCGAGGTAGGCGGCCAGGTCCTGCCAGCGTTCGCCCACATCGATGCCCGCGAGCTCGAAGCGCGCGAGCAGCGATACCGCGCCGATCTGGTCCTGCGAATAGTCCTTGACCACACCCCACACCTCCCGGTCGTAGACGGCGAGTGCCTCGTCGTCCCTGCCCAGGTCGATCAGGAACAGCGCCACGTGCCACCAGTTGTGCGTGACCATGAAGGAGTTGAGCCCGACCCAGGCGCCGCTCACCTCCTGCATGAAGGCCAGGCCCTCGGCGAGCCGGCCCTCGGTCAGCATGACGTGGCCGAGCGCATGGTGCGCCCAGGGCTCCTTGCGTTCCATCGCGATCGCGCGGCGCGCGCTGGCTTCGGCCTCGCGCATCAGGTGGCACTGCTCGTAGCCGAAGGCAGCCATGCCGTGCAGATAGGGCACATCGGCGGCCGCGGGGAGCGCCGCCAGCGCGAGCCGCAGCATGCCGGGGCAGTCGCCGGTGTTGAAGCAGTGGTACTGGCCGAGCTTGAGCGAGGCCAGGTCGCGCGGATGTTCGCGCGCCTGCTCCTGGTGCAGCGCGATCGCGCGCGCGATGTCGCCATCCGCCCACGCCGCGACGGCCGCGATGTAGCGCTGCTCGCGCGAGCTGGCGCGCGCTGCGCCGGCCCGCGCGCGTTCGAGAAAGGGGCGCGCGTTGGAGGCGGCGTCCCGCGATTCGGCAAACAGGTGCAG
The DNA here is from genome assembly GCF_964253805.1 of Variovorax sp. LjRoot175. Classification (NCBI taxonomy): domain Bacteria; kingdom Pseudomonadati; phylum Pseudomonadota; class Betaproteobacteria; order Burkholderiales; family Comamonadaceae; genus Variovorax; species Variovorax sp. LjRoot175. The sequence continues at coordinate 1,188,927 of NZ_CAXURY020000001.1, forward strand.
CGTTGCGCAATAGGCCTGCACGATCGGGCTCTCGTCCTGCGCGGCGGCCAGCACGTCGACTGCGCGCGCCTCGCAGGCGATGAAGCCTTCGACGAAGTCGTTGACCGCGCGCAGGCTGGCGGCGTCTGTCAGGCTGACCGGGTTGCCGAGGCTGTCTTGCATGAAGCCTATTTTGCCGCGCGGGCGCCGCCGGGCCGCCCCAAGGCGGGCCGCGCCTCCCCCTCGGGGGTGGCGAAGCACACGGAGTGGCAAGCCGGGGGGCTTCTCACACCCCGGCCTGCTGGTGCCTGTACTCCTGTGTGAGGCCACCGCAGCCGTAGGCCGCGGCGCGCGCGTCGATCAGGTGCACATACGACACCTCGTGCAGGTTCTTGCGCAGCGCCGCCATCGCGGCGTAGATCTCGCGCAAATAGCGGGCCTTCTCCGCCTTGGTGTTGGTCTCGTCCGTGATGCTGATGTCCAGGTGGAAGGCCGACTTGCCGAGCTCGGCCAGCGATCGGCCGCCTACGAACCAGGCGTCATCTGCGATGTACTGCACCGCGACGGCGATCACCGGCAGCTTCTTGCCGAGCACGGTCTGGGTCAGTTCGGTCACCGTGTCGACGGTGCGGCGGGTGAGCTGGGCGTCGGGCTGGCCGGAGAAATGAATGACGATGTGAGGCATGGTTCTTTCCTTTTCGGTGGTTGGTGCCGCCATTGTGGAAAGATCGATGGCATCGGAAAAGCGGGAAGATATGATGTTTGTCATCTGTTTTGCGAATGGATAGAGCCAATGCAGACCTTCGACCTCGAGCAGCTGAGAACCTTCGTCGCCGTCACCGAAGCGGGCAGCCTCACGGCAGCGGCGCCGCAGATCTTTCTCTCGCAGTCCGCCGTCAGCGAGCAGATGCGCAAGCTCGAGGAGCGCGCCGGCCAGTCGCTGCTGACGCGCAGCAAGGCCGGCGTGGCGCCCACGGCAGCGGGCATCCGTTTGCTGGCGCATGCACATCGGCTTCTGGCACTCTCCGACGAAGCCTTCAGGGACATGCGCGGCGAGACGCTGCAGGGCGAACTGCGGCTTCCGGTCACCGACTATTTCAGGCCGGGCGATCTGACCCGGCTGTTGAGCCGCCTCGGCGAGAGCTATCCGCAGGTGCGTTTGCACGTGAGCATCCTCAAGAGCGGCGCGATCGAGGCCGGGTATGCGAAGGGCGACTTCGACGTCGGCCTGTCGATGCGCATCACCGGCACGCCGGGCGCCGCGGCCAGGTCGGATGCGCCGGTCCTGTGCCGCGAGTCGCTGGCGTGGATGGGCGCGGCCGGCCTGCGCATCGCACGCGGCGAGCCGCTGCGCCTGCTGGTCTTGCCCGACACCTGCTCGCTGCACCAGTTCACGGTGCAACTGCTGCAGAAGCGGCGCGTGCCCTATGCGGTGGCCCACGTGGCTTCGGGCGTGGCCGGCCTGCAGTCGGCACTGGCGGCCGGATTGGGTGTGGCCTGCCTCAACGAATCGGCGCTGTGCGAGGGCGTGGCGCGCCTGCCGCCACCGCATGGCCTGCCGGCGCTGCCGCGGGTGGCCTTCCATTTCCTGCCGGCCCGGCGCGGCGAATCCGATTTCGTCGCGCGTGCGCGTGAACTGCTGGCTTCGCACCTCGTCTGAGGTGCGGGCCGGCAGCGCCAAGCTCAGGCGCCGGGCGGTTCCGGCCAGGGCCGCTGCGGCTCGCGGATCAGTTCGAAGGCACGCGAGATCTTGAGTACGCCGAGATCGTCGAAGCGCTGCCCCGCGATCTGCAACCCGATCGGCAAGCCTTCGCTGGTGTAGCCGCAATTGATCGACGCGGCCGGCTGCTCCGACATGTTGAAAGGCACGGTGAAGCCGATGTGCTCGAGCGGCCGCAGCGGGTCGTTGGTGGGCGAGGGCAGTTCGGCGGCTGCCGGGGAGTTCGGCGCGGTGGGCGAGATCACGTAGTCGAAGCTTGCGCAGGCCGCCACCGCCGCGACGCGCGTCGCATGGAACTGGCTGAAGGCGCGGAACACGTGTTCGCCGCTGAAGGCCGCTGCGCTCTCGGCCCATTCGCGGATGTAGGGCAGGACCTTCGTGCGCTGCGCGGGCGGGAGCGCGTTCATGTCCACCAGCGAGCGCATGCGCCACAGGTGGTCCATGCCGTCGAGCATGGCCTGCGACATGAAGGGCTGCATCGGCTCGACGATGGCGCCGGCCTGCTCGAAGAGGCGCGCCGCATGCTCGACCGCCGCGCGGATCTGGGGCTCGACCGCGAGGCCGCAGCCGGCATCGAGCAAAAGGCCGATGCGCAGGCCGCGCAGGTGATCCGCAGCGACATCGAACTCGGACCACGCGATGTCCTGCGCCGGCAGGCTCATGCTGTCGCGCACGTCGGGCCGGGCCAGGGCTTGCATCATCAGTGCGGCATCGGCAACGCTGCGCGTCATCGGGCCGGCCGCACGGCCCATGTAGGGCGGATCGATCGGGATCCGGCCCAGGCTGGGCTTGAGCGTGAAGATGCCGCACCAGCCGGCCGGCAGCCTGAGCGAGCCGCCGATGTCGGTGCCGATGTGCAGCGGGCCGTAGCCTGCGGCCGCTGCGGCACCTGCGCCGGCGCTCGATCCGCCCGGGGTCTTGCGCAGGTCCCAGGGGTTGCGTGCCAGCGTGTGGAAGCTCGAGAGGCCGGAGGACAGCATCCCATAGTCGGGCATGGTGGTCTTGCTCACGATCACCACGCCGGCTTCCTTGAGGCGAGCGGCCGGCGGCGCATCGGCCGCGGCGGGACGCAGTTCGACGGCAGCCGTGCCGGCCGGCATCGGATCGCCGCGCGTCGCGATGTTCTCCTTGATCGTCGTCGGTACGCCGTCGAGCGGGCCGAGCGGCTCGCCGCGCCGCCAGCGCTCTTCCGAAGCGCGCGCCTGTTCGAGCGCGGCTTCGGGGCGCAGCAGCCAGGTGGCCTGCAGATGGGGCTCCCAGCGCGCGATGTGATCGAGCACGGCTTGCGTGACTTCGACCGGCGAGAGGCTGGCGTCGCGGTAGGCGGTGGCGAGTTCCTGTGCGGACAGGTCGTACAGGCGGGTGCTCACTCGGCAGCCTCCGCGCTGCGCGCTGCGGCGTTCGCCTTGGGGGCGGCCCGGCGCCTCACGACCACGACAGCGCCGACAGATCGTTGGCGAAGATCGGCATGTCCTTCCAGAGTCCTTTCACGCCCTTCTTCGCGATGGTCGGGAACTGGGGCTGGAACAGGAAGCCGTTGGCCGCGTCGGCGGCGAGCAGCTTCTGCGCGTCGCCGAGCAGCTTGACGCGCTCGGCCGGATTGGGCGTGGTCTTGATCTTGTCGAACAGCGCGTTGAATTCCTTCGACTGGTAGCCCCAGTAGTAGTCCGACTTGGCGTAGTTGCCGAGATCGAAAGGCTCCACGTGCGAGATGATCGTCAGGTCGTAGTCCTTGTTGCCGTAGGTGCCGCTCAACCACTGCGCCCATTCGACGTTCTGCACCTTCACGGTGATGCCGATCTTGGCCAGCTGCGCGACGATCACCTCGCCACCCTGGCGCGCATAGGGCGGGGGCGGCAGCGTCATCGTGAGTTCGAGCGGCGTCTTGACGCCGGCTTCGGCGAGCAGTGCCTTGGCCTTCTCGATGTTGAAGGGATTGACGGCGGTGGTGTCCACGAAGCCGGTGGCGCCCGGCACGTAATGGCTGCCGATCGGCACGCCGAAGCCGTCGGCGGCGCCTTCGACGACGGCCTTGCGGTCGATGGCCGCTGAGATCGCGCGGCGCACGCGCACGTCGTCCAGCGGCTTCTTCTTGTTGTTGAAGGCCAGGATGGTCTTGGCGCGCGAGCCGCCGAGGATCACCTGGAACTGCGGGTTGTTCTTGAACTGCGGAACGATGCGCGTCGCCGCGCGCGGAAAGGCGTCGACGTCGCCGGCCAGGAGCGATGCGGCCTGCGCGGCCGGATCGGAAATGAAGCGGAAGGTGACCTTGCGAATCTTCGCCGCGCCGGGGTTACGGAAGCCCTCCCACTTGCTCAGCGCCAGCGAAGAGCCCTTGCTCCAGCTGTCGAGCTTGTAGGGGCCCGTGCCGACCGGCTTGGTGGCGTTGGTGTCCGCGCTCTTGGGCTCGACGATGACGGCGGTGGCCTGGCCCAGCACGAACAGGAGGTCGGGGTCGATCTCCTTGTTGATGATCACCACGGTGTTGGCATCGACCGCCTGCGTCGTCATGTTGGCGAAGGTGCGCTTGTCCTTGTTGGTGCTCTTCTCGCCGCCGGCGCGGTCGAAGGAGAACTTGACCGTCTGCGCATTGAAGGGCTCGCCGTTCTGGAACTTGACGCCCTGGCGCAGCTTGAAAGTGTAGGTGCGCAGATCCGGCGACACCTCCCAGCTCTCGGCCAAGAGCGGTGTGACGCTGCCGTCGGCGTTGATCTTGGTCAGCGTTTCCAGCACGTTGTATTGCACGATCTCGGCGATCGCGGCAGCGGCGCCCGCGGTCGGGTCCAGGCCCGGCGGTTCCAGCGCCATGCCGAGCACGATCGAATCCTTGCGGCCCTGCGCCAGCGCCGCTTGCGGCAGCGCGAGCGGCACGGTGGCCAGTGCGGCGGTGGTCAGAAGGGTGCGGCGTTTCAACATGGTCAGGGCTCCAGGAAAAAACTGAGAAGAAGAAAGCAATCGTTACATCATGCGCGAGCGGCCTCGCCGGCGGCAAGCATTTGCTTATGGCCTGGCCGCAGGCTCAGCGCGTGGTACCGCAGCGAGCAAGGCTTGGGTATAGGGGTGTTCCGCATGCGCGAATAGTCGCTGCGGCGTGCCGCGCTCGACCACCAATCCGCGGTGCAGCACGCAGACCTCGTCGCACAGGTGGTTGACCACCGCGAGGTCGTGGCTGATCAGCAGGTAGCTGATGCCGAACTGCTGCTGCAGGTCCTGCATGAGGTTCAGCACCTGCGCCTGGACCGAGACGTCGAGCGCGCTCACCGGCTCGTCGGCCACGATCAGCTTGGGCCGCGTGATCAGCGCCCGCGCGATCGCGATGCGCTGGCGCTGGCCGCCGGAGAACTCGTGCGGGTATTTGCCGAGGTCGCTGGCCCGCAGGCCGACGGCGGCGAGCGATTCGCCGGCGCGCTCGCGCTGCTCGGCGCGACTGGTTTCGGCCAGCGCCTCGAGCGGCTCGGCGACGATGCGGGCCACGGTCTGGCGCGGGTCGAGCGAACCGTAGGGGTCCTGGAACACCATCTGCACGTCGCGCCGCGCCGCGCGCAGTTCTTCCTTGGGCAGCGCATGGAGGTCGCGCCCGAGCAGCTTGACGGTGCCCGAAGTGGGCTTGTCGAGCGCCATCACCAGACGCGCGATGGTCGATTTGCCCGAGCCCGATTCGCCGACGATGCCCAGGCTCCGTCCCGGGCGCAGGCTGAAGCTCACGCCGTTGAGCGCCTTGACTGTCGGCGGCGGTCCGAAGAGGCGCTCGCGCGGCAGCGTGTAGTGGCGGACCAGGTCGCTGACTTCGAGCAGAGCGGTCACGCAGTCACTCCTTCGGCGATCACGTCGTCAAGCCGGATGCAGCGCACCTGGTGGTTGTGCGGCATCTGCGTGGGCGGCGGACGCGTCGTATGGCAGTCGTCGATCGTGAAGCGGCAACGGCCCGCGAAGGGGCAGCCCGCCGGCAGGTCGACCAGCTCGGGCACGCTGCCCTTGATGGTCGCGAGCTTCAGGCCGCGCGGTGCGCCGAGCGCGGGGCGCGCGGCGAACAGGCCCTGCGTGTAGGGATGCGCACGTTCGGCAAAAACGGCCGCGGTCGGCCCGCTCTCGACCACGCTGCCGCCATACATCACGAGCATCTTCGAGACGTTCTGCGCGATCACGCCCAGGTCGTGCGAGATCAGGATCAGCGCCATGCCGCGCTCGGCCACCAGGCTCTGGATCAGCTCGAGGATCTGCTTCTGGATCGTGACGTCGAGCGCGGTCGTCGGCTCGTCGGCGATCAGCAGGTCGGGGCCGCAGGCCAACGCCATCGCGATGCCGATGCGCTGGCGCTGGCCGCCCGAGAACTGGTGCGGATAGGCATCGAGCCGCGATGCGGCATCGGGGATGCCGACGCGTTCGAGCAGCGCCAGCGCGTCCTTGCGCGCGTCGGCGTTCGACAGCCCGCGGTGCAGCCTGAGCGGCTCGCCGACCTGGCGCGCGATGGTGTGGACCGGGTTCAGTGCCGTCATCGGCTCCTGGAAGATCATGCCGATGCGGTTGCCGCGGATCTCGCACATCGCACGCTCGGGCAGGCCGACGAGCTCGCTGCCGTCGAAGCGGATGCTGCCCGTGACCTTGGCGCTGGCCGGCAGGAGCCCCATCAGCGACTGCACCGTGATCGACTTGCCGCAGCCCGATTCGCCGACGATGCCCATCGTCTCGCCGCGCTCCAGCGTGAAGCCGATGCCGCGCACCGCCTCGGCGGGACCGCGCTGTGTCTGCAGCTGGACGTGAAGGTTGTCGACTTCGAGCAGAGGCATGGTGCGGGATCTAGCGGGCACGGGCCAGGCGCGGGTCCAGCAGGTCGCGCAGACCGTCACCGAGCAGGTTGAGGCCGAGCACCGCGAACGCGATCGCCATACCCGGAAAGACCGCCAGCAGCGGTGCCTGGAACATCATGGTCTGTGCCTCGCTGAGCATGCGGCCCCAGGAGGGCTGCGGCGGCTGCGTGCCGAGGCCCAGGTAGGAGAGGGCGGCCTCGGCCAGGATTGCGATCGCGAAGCGGATCGTGATCTGCACGATCAGCACGGCCGAGATGTTGGGCAGCACGTGCTGCATGGTGATCGCGAACGCGCCCTTGCCGCAGGCGCGCGCGGCCGCCACGTACTCGCGCGACCAGATCGCGTTGGCCGATGCGCGCGTGATGCGCGCGAAGGTCGGGATGTTGTAGATGCCGATGGCGATGATCGCGTTGACGATGCCGGCGCCGAACACCGCCGTCATCATGATGGCCGACAGGATGGCGGGAAAGGCCATCGAGAAGTCGGTGAAGCGCATGATCGCTTCCTCCACCCAGCCGCGCCGCGCCGCGGCGAGCAGGCCGAGCGCGGTGCCCACCACCAGGCCGATGCCGACCGCGATCACGCCGACCAGGATGGACGCGCGCGCCCCCACCAGCAGCAGCGAAGCCACGTCGCGGCCGAAGGTGTCGGTGCCCAGCCAGTGCGCGCCGTTCGGCGGCTTGAGTTTGTTGGCGATGTCCATCTCGTAGGGGGACCACGGCGTCCAGACCAGCGAGACGGCGGCCGCGAGCAGCAGCAGCAGCGTGAGCACGGCGCCGATGGTGAAGCTGCGATGGTGCAGTGCGCGGCGCCAGAAGCCGGGCACCTTGAAGGCGGCCGCACTCGGTACGGCGCTGGGAATTGCGCTCATATGTCGCTGGCCTTGATGCGTGGGTCGATGACGGCGTAGAGCACGTCGACCACGAAGTTGACGATGACGACCATCGAGGCCAGCAGCATCACGCAGTTGCGCACCACGATCAGGTCGCGGTTACTGATGGCCTGAAAGATCAGCCGGCCGAGGCCCGGCAGGTAGAACACGTTCTCCACCACGATGGTGCCGGCCAGCAGCTCTGAGAACTGCATGCCCATCACGGTGATCACCGGGATCAGCGCGTTGCGCAGCACATGGGTCCACAGCACGGCCCGCTGCGAAACGCCCTTGGCGCGCGCGGTGCGCACGAAGTCTTCGCGCATCACTTCGAGCACGGCCGAGCGCGTGATGCGCGCCAGGATCGCCGCCTGCACCACCGCGAGCGAGAGGGCCGGCAAGAGCAGCGCCTTGAGCCCCGCGAACACGCCTTCCTCCCAGCCTTCGAAGCCGCCGGCCGAGAACCATTGCAGCTGCACCGAGAAGACGAGGATCAGCAGGATCGCGAACCAGAAGTTGGGGATGGCGATGCCCACCTGTGTCAGGCCCATCAGGCCGACGTCGCCAAGCTTGTTGTGGCGCGCCGCCGCCGTCACGCCCACGATGAGCGCCAGCACGGTGGTGAGGGTCATCGCGAGCAGCGCCAGCGGCACGGTCAGCGCGAGGCGCTCGAGGATCAGTTCGAGCACCGGCGAGCTGTAGGCGTAGCTGTCGCCGAGCTCGCCGGTCAGCAGGCCGCCGATCCAGTGCCAGTAGCGGGTCCAGGCCGGCTGGTCGAGCCCGAGCTTGGCGGCCAGCGCCGCCACCGCGTCGGGCGAGGCGTCCGGGCCCATGAGCATCTGCGCGGCATTGCCGGGCAGGATCTCGAGCACGAGGAAGACGATGACGGAAGCGCCGATCAGGGTGGCGATCAGCGTCACGAAGCGCTTGAACAGGAACAGGCTCATAGGGCGGGGGGCAGCATAACCCGACGCAACGACCATGCTTGAACTGTTTGCCCCCACATTCGGCGCTTCGCGTCCTCACTGCCCCCGTGGGGGCTTCGGCCGCCTTGGGGCGGCCCAGCGGCGGCCGGCGGATAATTCGCGCCATGGCCCTCATGATCACCGACGAATGCATCAACTGCGATGTGTGCGAACCGGAGTGCCCCAACGACGCGATCTACATGGGCGTGGAGATCTACGAGATCGACCCGCACAAGTGCACCGAGTGCGTCGGCCACTTCGACGAGCCGCAGTGCGTGCAGGTGTGCCCGGTGGCCTGCATCCCGAAGAATCCCGCGCATCTGGAGACGCGCGAGACCTTGTGGCAGAAGTTCCAGCGGCTGACTGCCGCCAAGGCGGCTTCCTAGCTTTTCGCCGGGCTCTTGCTGCCGGCCTTCGCGGCCTTTTTCTTCGCCGTTGCGACCGGGTCGTGCGCGCTGAAGTAGTCGGATTGCTTCTTGCTCTTCCTCTTTTTCTGCGCGACGCCCGGGCCTTGCGATGAATCCGGCTTCGCGTTGAGCGGCTTGTTGTCGATCAGCGTGGCTGCGCGGCGTGCCTACGCGGCCTCCTGGCGGACACGCTCCCGCTCCAGCCGGTCGGCGGCAGCCCGGGCCTCGCGCGTCGCGCCATCGGCTTCGCGTTTTTGCGTCGCGTCGCGCGCGTCGTCGAGATCGATTGCCTTGCCATCCTTGCAGGGCTGGTCGGTGTAGGTGTTGCCGCAGCGCCAGGTCTCCGTGCCTGCGTGGGCTGCAAGCGGCGCCAGTTGAGCGCAGGCCGCCGCCAGGAGGGCGGCGATCGGTGCTGGTGACAGTTTCATTTTTTGTCTCTCTCCCTTGGCTCACGTTCCGCTAGCCCGCGGCGGGTGTACCCCCGTCGCCCGGCTCGCGCCGCGGCGGTTTGGGGCGCGGCGGCTTGCTCGTGTGAATGAGCAGGGTCGCCTTGTCCATCTCGCCGGCCACCAGAGCCGGGAAGGCATGCAGGGTGCGGGCGATCGCGTCGTCGATCGCTTCGCGTTGCTCCTTGAGGGGCTTCTTCAACACCCACCCGACCACCTCGGACTTCACGCCCGGATGGCCGATGCCGAGGCGCAGACGCCAGTAGTCGCCGGTGCCGAGCTGCGCGTGGATGTCGCGCAGGCCGTTGTGGCCGGCATGGCTGCCCCCGAGCTTCAGCTTGGCCTGGCCGGGCACCACGTCGAGTTCGTCGTGCACCACCAGGATTTCGTTCGGCTCGATCTTGAAGAAGCGGGCCAGCGCGGCAACCGACTTGCCCGAGAGGTTCATGAAGGTCTGCGGCTCGAGCAGCCATACGGGCTGCCCGCCCACCTGCATGCGCGCGACCAGGCCGTGGTAGGCGCGCTCGGGCGAAAGCGTGAGCTTGCGGTCGCGCGCGAGCGCATCGATCCACCAGAAGCCCGCGTTGTGCCGCGTGGCTTCGTACTCCGGGCCGGGGTTGCCCAGGCCGACGAACAACTTGATCATGGAGCCGGATTATCCGTGGCTGGCCCAAAGAAAACGGCCCGCGCGAGGCGGGCCGTTGGCTGGGGGGCGCGGGAAGAATTACTTCTTCTTGGCAGGCGCAGCCTTGGCGTCCGTCTTGGCGGCGGCCGGGGCGCCTTCTGCCGGGGCGGCGCCTTCGGCGGCCGGCGCGGCTTCTTCAGCGACCAGCGGCGGCACGGCCGACACGAGCACCGGGTTGACCTTGCCGTGGCTCACGAACTTCACACCCTTGGGCAGGGTGATGTCGTTGACGTGGAGCGTGGCGTTCTTCGTCAGGCCGGAGAGGTCGACCTCGATGAACTCGGGCAGGTCGGCCGGCAGGCAGCTGACTTCGATTTCGGTCATCACGTGGTTCACGAGGTTGTGGTCCAGCTTGACGGCCGTGGACTCTTCCTCGCCCTTGTAGTGCAGGGGCACCTTGACGGTCATGCGGGTGCGGGCATCGACGCGCTGGAAGTCGACGTGCTGCACGAGCGGACGGAACGGGTGGTATTGCACGTCGCGCAGCAGGACCTTGGTCGTGGCGCCGGCGAGTTCCATCTCGAGGATGGACGAGTGGAAGGCTTCCTTCTTGAGGGCATGCCACAGCGCGTTGTGATCGAGCTCGATCAGCTGCGGCTGGCCTTCGCCACCGTAGACGATACCGGGCGTCTTGCCCGTGATGCGGAGACGGCGGCTCGCACCCGTGCCCTGCTTTGCGCGCTCATAAGCGACGAATTTCATAACTACTCCTGTGGAAGTCGACCGCGACCAGTGCGACTCCGGTTTCAACATGGGCTCCTCGAAGAGAGCCCGGCTTCTTGCTCAGACCAGGCTCTTCTAAAAGAGATTTTCCTGGTCCGAAAACAAACTCATCACCGACTCGCCCTTGGCAATGCGCTGGATCGTCTCGGCGATCAGCGGCGCCACGGAGAGCTGGCGGATCTTGGTGCAGCCCGTCGCGACGCCGGACAGCGGGATCGTGTTGGTCACGACCACTTCGTCGAGCGCGCTGCCCTGGGCGATCCGCTCGATGGCGGGGCCCGAGAAGATCGGGTGCGTGCAATAGGCGTACACCTTCTTGGCGCCGCGTTCCTTCAGGACCTCGGCCGCCTTCACCAGGGTGCCGGCCGTGTCGATCATGTCGTCCATGATCACGCAGTTGCGGCCGTCGATCTCGCCGATCACGTGCATGACCTCGCTCACGTTGGCGCGTGGACGGCGCTTGTCGATGATCGCCAGGTCGCAATTCAGCTGCTTCGCCAGGGCGCGCGCACGAACCACGCCGCCGACGTCGGGCGAGACCACGATCAGGTCTTCGTAGTTCTGCTGGCGCAGATCGCCCAAGAGCACCGGCGACGCATAGATGTTGTCGACCGGAATGTCGAAGAAGCCCTGGATCTGGTCGGCGTGCAGGTCCATGGTCAGCACGCGGGCGACGCCCACCGTTTCGAGCAGGTTGGCCACCACCTTGGCCGAGATCGGCACCCGGCTCGAGCGCGGGCGACGGTCCTGGCGCGCATAGCCGTAGTAGGGGATCACCGCACTGATGCGCTCGGCCGAAGCGCGCTTGAGCGCGTCGACCATGATGAGCAGCTCCATCAGGTTCTCGTTGGTCGGCGCGCAGGTCGACTGGACGACGAACACGTCGCGCGCCCGCACGTTCTGGTTGATCTCGACGGTGACTTCGCCGTCGGAGAAGCGACCGACGCGGGCGGCGCCCAGCGAGGTGCCCAGATGCTGCGCGATCTCTGCGGCAAGGCCAGGGTTGGCGTTGCCGGTGAAAACCATGAAATCAGGGTGGTGAACCTGCATGAGCGTCCCGGCAAAATGCATCCGGCAATGCGAAATGGCCCTTTTGGAGGGCCGCCAATCTACGTGTCAATGAAGATTTGGCAGGGGAGAAAGGATTCGAACCTTTGCATGCTGGAATCAAAATCCAGTGCCTTAACCAGCTTGGCGACTCCCCTACACGGGTCGACGACCAAGGTCGTCAACCGATATATGTCGCATCAGATCACAAAAGCGCTCTGATCTTCTAGCCCGCCCAGCCCACCAGGGGATGAACGGCCAGATTGCTGCACTTGCGAACCTGCCAGCCCGAGGGCGCCGCGGCGAGTTCCGCTTCATGCGGCATCGCTGCGAACACCGAACTCCCCGAACCGGTCATCCGGGCCTGGAGTCCTTGGCGACCGAGCCATTCGATGGCCTCGGTGACCGCGGGACAAAGCCGCTCGGCAACCGGCTGCAGATCGTTATGACCGAAGTCAAAGCTGAAACTTGTGGCTCCAGCCCCGCTGTATGCAGCAAAGCCCGAGATTATAGCAGCGGGTGTGGCGCGCTGAAGATCCGGCGCTGCAAAAATCAGACGGGTGTCCAGTCCCTCGGGCGGCTTGGCAACGGCAAAACAGCCTGGCGGCAGCTCGATGGGGGTGATCTCTTCGCCGATTCCCTCGACCCAGGCGTTCCGTCCGCGCAGGAAGAAGGGCACATCAGCGCCCAGCGTGAGGCCGATCTGCTCCAGTTTCGATAGCGGCAGCTTCAGGTCCCACAGGCGATTGAGCGCCAGGAGACAGGTGGCGGCATCCGAGGAGCCGCCGCCCATGCCGGCCTGGGCCGGCACCTGCTTGGCAATCCCGATATGGGCGCCCTGCGGGGTTTGCGCAAAGGCCTGGAGCGCCTTCGCGGCACGCAGCACCAGGTCGTCGGCCGGCAGTGCGGTGGTGAGGTCTTCGCGGGTGATGGCGCCGTCGCTGCGCGCTTCGACATGCAGGGTGTCGCACCAGTCGATCAGCATGAACACCGACTGCAGCAGGTGGTAGCCGTCCGCACGCCGGCCGGTGATGTGCAGAAAGAGGTTGAGCTTGGCCGGCGCCGGAAGGTCGTAGAGCGCCTTCATGCGCGTTCGAAGACGATGCGCAGATCGGCCCGCGGCTGAGGCGCGTCGCGGGTGGCCTGCAATCGTCCGGTGCCGATCTGGGACAGGTCTGGCCGCCAGCCCGGCACGCGCTCTTCGCGGCCGGCCAGCCAGCCGAACAGCGCAGCCACCGGAATGGCGGCACCCGTCGCCGCCTCGATGAGCGCGTCGAGCGAGTCGAAACGCCGCGTCTTGCTGCCGTCCTTCAACAGCGCTTCGCCGGGTGCCCAATGAAGCTGAGCCAGGGTGCTGCCGATCGGGCTGGTCAGCGTAAGTTCGCCGGCCCGTGGCGCGCCGCGCAGCTCGAACAGGGCCGAGAAGGTTTGTACCGGCTCGCTATCGATGCGCAGCGACAGCCGGCCGCTCCAGGCTTCCGCGCCGGTTGCGCTGGTCGGGCCGACCGGACTGGCGCAGCCTGCCAGCAGCAACACGCCGGCGCAGCCGGCGCTCAATGCCAGGCGACGGTTCAAAGCTTCACGCGCAGGCGCTTGAGCGTTTCCTGCAGCGTCTCGTTGTCGGCATCGACCAGGTGAGCTTCCTTCCAGATGGAAAGCGCACGATCGCGCTGGCCCTTGGCCCAGAGAACTTCGCCGAGATGCGCGCCGATCTCCGGGTCGGGCCGGCGCTTGTAGGCCGCTTCGAGGATGCGCATGGCTTCGTCGATGTTGCCGAGCCTGAACTCGACCCATCCGAGGCTGTCCGCGATGAACGGATCTTCCGGAGCCAGCTGCACGGCCTTCCGGATCAGCGTGCGCGCCTCTTCCAGCCGGACCTTGCGATCGGCCAGCGAGTAGCCGAGCGCGTTGTAGGCGTTCTGGTTGTCGGGCTTGAGCTCGATCAGGCGGCGCAGCAGGCGTTCCATTTCGTCGAGACGGTTCAGCTTCTCGGCCACCATGGCCCGGTCATAGATCAGGTCGGTGTCCTGAGGTGAGGAGGTGCTGGCCTCGGTCAACATGTCGTAGGCGGCCTGGTACTGCTTGGCATCGCGCAGCAGCTGGACCTCGGCCAGAAACTTCTGCTTCTTTTCGTCCGCAGTGCGTTCCGGCAAGCCGCGGACCAGCTCGCGGGCCTGGGGCAGCTTGCCCTGGCGCACCAGCAGTGCCGCGCGGCGTGTCTGCGCGCCTACCAGGTCTTCGGTGCTGTCGATGCGGCCCAGCCAGTGCTCGGCACCCGTGAAGTCTTTGCGGCGCTCCGCCAGTTGCGCCAGCAGCAAGAAGGCCTGGGTCTGGCCGCGGCTGCGCGCCTCGGCATCGCGCTGCGTGTCGGCCAGGCCGATGTAGCGCTTGAGCGAGCTTTCGGCCGCCGCGTCCTGGCGCGCCTGTGTCTGCAGGCTGCCGAGCAGCAGCCAGGGTTCGGGCAATTCGGGACGGGCCACGGTGAGCGCGGCGAGTTCCGCGCTGGCATCCTCATAGCGGCGCCCTTCCACCAGCACCCGTGCGTAGGCGACGCGCAGTTCCGGGAGTGCCTTGGGGCCCGCGAGGTAGCGCTTCACCAGCGGTTCGGCCAGCGGCTGGCCGGGGTCCATCAGTTCCAGAGCCAGCATGGCGGGGCCGTCCGAGGAAGGATCGGCTTCCTGGCCTCTTCGCGCCGCCTCGAGTGCGCCCGAGGTGTCGCCCGCTGCCAACCGCAGGCGGCCGACCGTGCTCCAGGCCGCACCGCCCGTCGCGGGGCTTTTGAGTTCGTCGGCCAACGCCTGTTCGACCACCGAAGCGGCGAGCTTCTTGTCGGTGGCTCGCGCATAGTTGCGCGCGATCACGGCCATGAGGAACGGACGTTCCACCTGCGGCGTGGCGGCCAGTTCAGCCCGCAGCGGTTCGGCGGTTTCGCCGATGCGGTTCAGCGCGATCAGGATTTGCAGCTCGAAACGCCGTGCCTCGCGCGACTCGGGCAGCGTTTCCTTCCAGGCGCGAGCAGCTGCCAGTGCGGCATCGCCGGAGCGCGCCTGCAATGCGATCTCGACCGCCCGCTGGAACAGCTTGCCGTCGCGCGACCTGCGCGCAGCATCGAGGACCAGCGCGTAGCCTGAGCCCGGATCGCCGGTGCGTGCGGTCAGCTCGCCCATCAGCACTTCGTAGAACAGCTCCGCCGTGAGCGCCGAGGCCTGGGCCTTTTCGGCGCGTTGGACTGCGGCGGCCGGTGTCGTTACCGCAGGCGCGGCCGGTTCGATGATGGGAGCCGGGCTGGTCGGTGCTGCAGGGACTGGCGTTCCGGGCTGCGCCTGGACGGCGAGCGCGGCAAGAGTCAGAAGCGCGGCCGCCGCAAGGCGGGATCGGCGGAGCGATGGGGTCATCGAACCATAATAATCCAGGCTTTTGAACGATGGTCACGCGGGGGCTTCGGCCTCGGCTTCTTTTCATGTCAGCCTTCGTCCATGCCGGAATTACCTGAAGTCGAAGTGACGCGGCTCGGCTTCGCCGATCGCATTGCCGGCGCGCGCATCGATGCCGTGCGCGTGGGCAAGCCGCTGCGCTGGGCGCTGGCCGTGGAGCCGGCTGAACTGGTGGGACGCACCGTGCGCGCCGTGCGCAGGCGCGGCAAGTACCTGCTGATCGACCTGGATGCCGGCCTCTTGCTGATGCACCTGGGCATGTCGGGCAGCCTGCGTTTCGATGCGGGCCTGCCTGCACCCGGTACACACGACCATTTCGACCTGGTGACCAGCCGCGGCACGCTGCGCCTCAACGACCCGAGGCGCTTCGGCGCAGTGGTCTATGTGCAGGACGAAGCCGCGCCGCTGGCGATCAAGCTGTTGGGCGGCCTGGGAATGGAACCCCTGGGCGAGGCATTCGATATCGACCGCTTTTACGCCGGGCTGCGGCGGCGCCGGGCGCCGATCAAGCAGGTGTTGCTGGCCGGCGACGTGGTGGTGGGCGTCGGCAACATCTATGCCTCCGAGGCGCTCTTTCTTGCCGGCATCCGCCCGACGATGTCTGCTTCGCGAATCAGCCGGCCGCGCGCCGTGCGCTTGCATGCCGCGGTGCGGGAAATTCTGGCGCGGGCCGTCGAACGTGGCGGCAGCACCTTGCGCGACTTCTCCAATGTCGACGGCCAGAGTGGATACTTCCAGCTGGAAGCGACCGTTTACGGACGTACCGGGGAACCATGCCGCGTGTGCGCGACACCTGTCCGGCAGATGCGCCAAGGCCAGCGATCCACCTATTTCTGTCCAAAATGCCAAAAGCACTGAAAGCCCTACGGACAGATGAGGCGCCAAGCCCCGGTGGGTGCTATATTTTGTAAGCAACTTTTACATCGCCCTTGACACGTTCTTTCAATCAGCAATTCGACCAGCATGGCGCCTGGCGACGCAACTTCGCGCATCGCCTCAAATGGCTGTCGCGCTGGCTGGATGAGAACGAGCTGCTCGATCAGAGCGTGGCCGAGCGGTTGCGCGATCTGGAATCGCAGATGCGCACCAGCAAGGTCATGGTGGCCTTCGTCGCCGAGTTCTCGCGCGGCAAGTCCGAGCTGATCAATGCGATCTTCTTTGCCGCTTACGGGCGCCGCATCATGCCGGCCAGCGCGGGCCGCACGACGATGTGCCCGACCGAACTCGGTTACGACGCTGCCCATCTTCCCTGCCTGCGTCTGTTGCCGATCGAAACCCGGCTCGAGCCGTATTCGCTCTCTCATTGGCGTGACAAGCCCGAGCACTGGACCGAGATCTCGATCGACGTCGAGGATGCCGAGCAGTTGTCGCAGACGATGAACAAGGTGGCTGAAGTCCGATGGGTGCCCAAGGCCGAGGCGCGCTCGCTGGGCTTCTGGAACGACGATTCCCCCGAGGACAACCCGGTGCCCGACGCCGAGGGGCGCGTCGAAATCCCGCGCTGGCGCCATGCGGTGCTGAACATGCCGCATCCGCTGCTCGAGCAGGGCCTCGTGATTCTGGATACGCCAGGACTCAACGCGATCGGCGCCGAGCCCGAACTGACCGTGAGCCTGATCCCGCAGGCCCACGCCGTGGTCTTCATCTTGGGCGCGGACACCGGCGTGACGCGCTCCGATCTCGCCATCTGGCGCGAGCACCTGATCACCGAAAGCGAGGCGGGCGAAACCCGCATCGTGGTGCTCAACAAGATCGACACCATGTGGGACACCCTCAGCACGCCGGCGCAGATCGACGCGCAGATCCAGCGCCAGCGCAAGGGCGCTGCCGAACTGCTCGGCGTGCCGCTGCCGCAGGTGCTGCCGGTGTCGGCGCAAAAAGGACTGCAGGCCAAGATCCGCCGCGATGTGCCGCTGCTGCAGGCAAGCCGGCTTCCCGCGCTCGAAGCCGTGCTGGGCGAGGGCCTGCTCGGCAAGCGCGAAAAGATGCTGCGGCTCGCCGTCGACGCGGGCATCGCGGCCCTGCAGGCCGAAGCGGCGCGCATCCTCAAGGTTCGCCAGCGCGATCTCTCGGAGCAGGCGCTGGAACTGCAGGGCCTGCGCGGCAAGAACGTGTCGGTCATCCGCCACATGCGAAGCCGCATCGAGCAGGAGCAAACCGAGTTCGAAGGCAGCAACGCGCGCATCCTGGCGCTGCGCTCGGTGCAGGGCAAGCTGTTGCGCGAGGTGTACGCGGTGCTCGGCAGCACCGCGCTCAAGGCCGACATGGGCCGCTTGGCCTCTGCGCTCAAGCGCCCGGGCATCAAGTTCAACGTGCGCAAGGTGTACGGAGAAACCTTCGACTCGTTACGCAACAATCTGCGCGAGGTGCAGGCGACCACGGCCGAGATCCAGTCGATGCTGCACGCCACGTTCCGCCAGCTCAATGCCGAGCACGGCTTTGCGCTGCAGGCGCCGGCGGAGCCCGACCTGCTGGGCTTCGAACAGCAACTGAGCCAGATCGAGCGCAGCCACATCCACTACCTCGGCGTCGGCAACCTGCTCAAGCTCGCGCAGCCGGATTTCTGCGACAAGCTCGTGCGCGCGCTGGCAAGCCGGCTGCGCGTGGTCAACGAAGCGGCCATGACCGAGGTGGAGCGCTGGAGCAAGGGCGCCGGCGCCCAGCTCGATGCGCAGCTCAAGGAGCGCCGCCGCAATTTCACCAAGCGCATCGAGGCGGTCGAGCGCATTCAGGGCGCGGCGGGCAATCTCGATGAGCGCCTCGCCGAGCTCGCTGCCCAGGAAAGCGGTCTTACGGAACTGCACGTGCGACTGCGCGAATTCACCGGCCTGCTCACGAGCAATGAAGCGCCCACTGCCGCTGCGGCGCGCAACGAACTCAGTGCCGCCTAAAGATCCGGAACCAGCGGTGCAGGAGCTGGCGCCCTGCTTCGCCACGCACATCGTCGGCTGGCAACGCAGACATGGGCGCAGCGAGCTGCCATGGCAGAACACGCACGATCCCTATCGCGTCTGGCTTTCCGAGGTCATGCTCCAGCAGACCCAGGTGTCGACCGTGCTGGGCTACTTCGCGCGCTTTCTCGAACGATTTCCGACGGTGCAGGCTCTTGCTGCCGGCACCGAGGACGAGGTCTTCGGCTTGTGGAGCGGCCTGGGTTACTACAGCCGGGCGCGCAACATGCACCGCTGCGCGCAGGAGGTGGTCGAGCGCTTCGGCGGCGCATTTCCGCGCACCGCCGCCGAACTCCAGACTCTGCCCGGTATCGGCCGTTCGACAGCCGCCGCGATTGCTGCCTTCTGCTTTGGCGAGCGGGTCGCCATCCTGGACGGCAACGTGAAGCGGGTGCTTGCGCGGGTGCTGGCTTTCGAGGGCGATCTGTCGTCCGCCATGCAGGAGCGCGCTCTGTGGACCATGGCGGCCGAGCTGCTGCCGCTGGCGACACAGCGGCGTGCCATCGCTCGCTATACGCAGGGATTGATGGATCTGGGCGCCACCGTCTGCCTGCCGCGCAAGCCGACTTGCATGATCTGTCCGGTCAACGAGCTGTGCGCGGCGCGGCGCGAGGGCGAGCCCGAGCGCTTTCCGGTCAAGACGCGCAAGCTCCGGCGCAGCGCCCAGTCGCTGTGGATGCTGCAGGCGCGCGATGTGCACGGCCGCGTGTGGCTCGAGAAGCGTCCCTCGCGCGGCATCTGGGCGGGGCTTTATTGCCTGCCGGTCTACGAGAGCCGGGCCTCGCTGCTGGACGAGCTGGCGCCCGACGACCGCAGGACCGCACGCGACGATGCGGCTTTCGTGCACGTGCTCACGCACAAGGATCTGCACCTGCATCCTGTGTCGGTCGAGTGCGTTGCTGCGCAGCCCCTCAGCGACGCCGGCGCATGGTTCGAGGCCGGCCGGTGGTCGACGCTCGGCCTGCCCGCGCCCGTGCGCAAACTGCTGACGGCTTAGGGCCTGAACAGGCCTAAACGCTGTCGAGTTCGCGATGCCGCTTGAGCGCCGCCCAGCGTGCGCCGAAACCGCGCGCCAGCTGCTCGACGAGAAAGACCGAGCGGTGCTGGCCGCCGGTGCAGCCGATGGCTACTGTGACGTAGCTGCGATGGTCGCGGGCCAGCGCGTCGAGCCAGCGATCGAGGAACTGTTCGATATCGCCATACATGCGGGCGACATCATCGTGTTCGCGCAGCCAGTCGATCACGGCCGTGTCGCGCCCGGTCAGCGGTCGCAGCGCGGGCACGTAGTGCGGATTGGGAAGCATGCGCACGTCGAACACGTAGTCGGCATCGAGCGGCACGCCGCGCTTGAACGCAAAGGATTCGAATACCAGCGTGAGCGTGCTCTCCGGCGCCGCGATCAGTGCCTTGATGTAGCTCTGCAATTGGGCCGGGCGGATGATGCTGGTGTCGATCACGTCGGCCCCGTCGCGCAGATCGGCCAGCAACTCGCGCTCGAGCTCGATGGCCTGGATCAGCGCTCGCTGCTGCTCGGGGGAATCGGTCCGGCCTTCCTGGCGCGACAAGGGATGGCGGCGCCGGGTCTCCGAATAGCGGCGCACCAGCGCATCGGTGGTCGAATCGAGGAAGAGCGAGCGCAGCGATATGCCGTCGCGCCGCAGGCCGTCGAGCTGCTGCGGAACGAGCGGCAACGAAACCCCGCTGCGCACGTCCATCGCGATCGCGACCCGCGGCGTCTGCTGTTGCCGCTGCAGCGCGATGAAGGGCGCAAGCAACTCGGGCGGCAGGTTGTCGACGCAGTAGTAGCCCGCGTCTTCGAGGGCATGCAGCGCGACGGACTTTCCTGAGCCGGACATGCCGGTGATCAGCACGAGTTCCAGGCTCACGACGAGGTCTCCGGCGTCTTCTTGCCGAGCATCTCGCGCGCGTGCGCGAGCGAGGTCTGCGAAACGCGCTCGCCGCCCAGCATGCGTGCGATCTCGCGCGGCCGGGTGTCCTCGTCGAGCACCGAGACACCGCTTTCCGTGCGAATGCCGTCCTGGCTCTTGGCGCTGGTCTGATGCTTGGCGACCAGCAGATGGTGGTCCGCACAGGCGGCGACTTGGGGCAGGTGGGTGACCGCCAGCACCTGGCGGTCGCGGCCCAGCTGCTTCATGAGGCGGCCGACGGTTTCGGCCACGGCGCCGCCGACGCCCGCATCGACCTCGTCGAAGATCAGCGTCTGTGCCGCGCCGAGCTGGCTGGTCGTGACCGCGATCGCCAGGGCGATGCGCGAGAGTTCACCGCCTGAAGCCACCTTGCCGATGGGGCGCGGCGTGCTGCCGGTGTGGCCGCTCACGAGAAAGGCGATGTCTTCGAGCCCGGCTCGGCCCGGTTCGGCGAGCGGCTCCAGTGCGACTTCGAAACGCCCGCCCTGCATGCCGAGGCCCTGCATGGCCTGCGTCACCGCCTGCGCCAGCCGCGGTGCCGCCTGCTTGCGCGCCTTGCCCAGCGTCTTGGCTTCTTTCATGTAGGCCTGCTGTGCCGTCTGTTCGGCACGCTCGAGGGCTTCGAGGTCGCTCTGCGCGTCCAGGGCTTGCAGCTCGGCCTGCCACCCGGCCAGCAAGGCGGGCAGCTCGGCCGGCGTGCGCTTGTAGCGGCGGGCGAGCGACATCCAGAGTCCCATGCGCTCGTCCAGTTCGGCAAGGCGCTCGGGGTCGGTGTCGGCCTGGCGCAGGTAGCCATGCAGCGAATGCGCAGCGTCTGAGGCTTGCGCCACGCTCGATGCCAGAACCTCGCCCAGCGCCTTGAACTCCGGCTCGATGTGCTCGCAATTCTGCAGCAGCGTGACAGCGCGGCTCAATGCGGCGAGCGCGCCGCTGTCGTCGTCTTCCAGGGCGCTGCATGCGCCCTCGGCGGCATCGATGAGCGCCTGCGCATTGGAGATGCGGGTGTGGCTGGCCGAGAGTTCCTCCCACTCGTCGGCGCCGGGCGCGAGCTTCATTACCTCGCCAACCTGCCACTGCAGTCGTTCTCGCTCGCGCTGCAGCGAGTCTTGCGCCGAGCGCGCCTTGTCGAGCGCAGCGATCGCCTGCCGCCAGTTCTGCCAGACGCTGTCGAGCGCGGCAGTGCCGACACCGGCGTATGCATCGAGCAGGCCGCGCACGGCTTCGGGCCGGGTGAGGCTCTGCCAGGCGTGCTGGCCGTGGATGTCCAGCAACTGGTCGCCGAGCTCGCGCAGCTGGGTCGCGGTGGCGGGGCTGCCGTTGATCCAGCCGCGGCTGCGCCCCTGGAGGTCGACGGTGCGGCGCAGAAGCAGGACATCGCCCGCTTCGAAGCCACCTTCGTCCAGCCAGGCGGCCAGGGCAGGATCGGTGTCGAACTCCGCGCTCACGTCCAGGCGCTCGGCGCCTTCGCGCACGGCGCCGGCATCGGCACGGTTGCCGAGCGCCAGCTGGAGCGCGTCGATCAGAATCGACTTGCCCGCGCCGGTTTCGCCGGTGAGGACGGTGAAGCCCGTGGAGAGATCGAGTTCGAGCGCGCGCACGATCACGAAGTCGCGCAGGGCGATGCGGCGCAATGCCATGTCAGGAACCTCCTTCGTTCCAGTGCAGCTTCTTGCGCAATGTGTCGAAGTAGCTCCAGCCTTTCGGATGCAGAAAACGCACGCGGTAGTCGGAGCGGCGCACCACGACCTGGTCGCCGATGGCAAGAGAAGCCAGTGATTGCATGTCGAAATTGGCGCTCGCGTCGCGCCCGCCCACCAGCTCGATCAGGACCTCGTCGGCATCCGGCAGCAGAATCGGGCGGTTCGAGAGCGTGTGCGGCGCGATGGGCACCAGCACCCATCCCGGGACCGCGGGATGCAGCAGCGGGCCGCCGGCCGACAGCGCGTAGGCGGTGGAGCCGGTGGGCGAGGCGATGATCATTCCGTCGGCGCGCTGGTTGGCAACGAAATGGCGGCCGACCGAAACACGCAGTTCCACCATGCCCGAGGTGGCGCCGCGATTGACCACCACGTCGTTCATGGCGAGCGCATCGAACACCGACACGCCGTCGCGCATCACCTGGGCGTGCATGAGGCTGCGGTGGTCTTCCTCGTATTCGCCGGCCAGCATCGGGATCAGGGTCGCCTGGTAGTTGTCGAGGGAAATGTCGGTGATGAAGCCGAGCCGGCCGCGGTTGATGCCGATCAGCGGAACGCCGTAGCACGCCAGCTGGCGCCCGATGCCGAGCATGGTTCCGTCGCCGCCGACCACCAGGCCCAGATCGCATCGCTGGCCGATCTCTTCGACAGTCAGCGCGGGGTAGCGGGTCTGGCCGCACTCGCCGTCGCGCGGCTGTTCGACAAAGACCTCGCAGCCTTGCGCTTCCAGGAAGGCGCCGATGCCCTCCATGACCTCGTCCAGCGCGCCGGCCTGCGCCCGCGCGCCCGAAGCCTGGTATTTACCTATCAGGGCGACGCGCCGAAAGCTGGATGTCATGTACAAATTACAACATTAAAATCAGTCGATGCTGGACGATCGCGCCAAGTTGCTTCTCAAGACGCTGGTCGAGCGCTATATCGCCGAGGGCCAGCCGGTGGGCTCGCGCACGCTTTCCCGGGCTTCGGGGCTGGAGCTTTCGCCTGCGACCATCCGCAACGTGATGTCCGACCTCGAAGGGCTCGGGCTGATCGCCAGTCCGCACACCTCAGCAGGCCGCATTCCGACTGCGCGCGGCTATCGGCTTTTCGTCGACACCATGCTGACTGCCCAGCGCGAGCAGTTCACGCCGCCGAGCCTCGCGCCCGACCAGCCGCAGAAGGTGATCGCGAACGCGGCGAACCTGCTGTCGAACCTGTCGCAGTTCGTCGGCGTGGTGATGGCGCCGCGCCGCGCATCCGTTTTTCGTCAGATCGAATTCCTTCGCCTTTCCGACCGCCGCCTGCTCGTGATCATCGTGTCGCCCGACGGCGATGTGCAGAACCGGGTGATCTTCCCCGAGGTCGACTATTCGCAGTCGCAACTGGTCGAGGCATCGAACTACATCAACACGCACTTTGCGGGTCTGTCGATCGAGCAGGTGCGCGATCGGCTTCAGTCCGAGATGGAGCAATTGCGCGGCGAGATCGCTGCGCTGATGCAGGCCGCTGTCCAGGTGAGTTCCGAGGTGCTGACGGAAGCCCAGGACGAAGTCGTGATCGCGGGCGAGCGGAATCTGCTGGCCGTCACCGATTTCTCTAGCGACATGAGCCACCTGCGTCGTGCGTTCGAGCTGTTCGAGCAGAAGGCCCAACTGATGCGCCTGCTCGACGTGTCGAGCAAGGCAGACGGCGTGCGCATCTTCATCGGCGGGGAAAGCCAGGTGGTGCCCTTCGACGACCTGTCGATCGTGAGCGCGAACTACGAGGTCGACGGCGAGGTGGTGGGTACGCTTGGCGTCATCGGTCCGACGCGCATGCCCTATGAGCGCATGATCCAGATCGTCGACATCACGTCGCGGCTGGTCACCAATGCGCTGAGCCACCGCAAATAGCGGCGCCCGGCGCCCACTAGAATCCCTGATGTGCGGGCCGTTAGCTCAGCTGGTTAGAGCAGCGGACTCATAATCCGTTGGTCGATGGTTCAAGCCCATCACGGCCTACCACCACGCCTTGTCGCCCTCAGTCGCGGGGCCAACTCCTCAGGCCTTTGCCTGTGTCTCGATCCGGCGACCTGGATCCAGGGCATAGAGGACCGCTTTCTCGTCCTGGCCCTTGGTGGATGCGTCCCCGAGCGGCATTTGTGCCGAGCCGTAGAGCTCGCGCTCCAGTCTTTTGGCGCGTTCGGAATACATCCGGGCCAAGGCCCCGTGATGTTCGGCAGCAGCCTGATGCTCGATACGCGCGAGATGGGCTTCTTCGAGAAGCGCCATGACTCGCCTGAGGTGGCCGTTTCGATTGGGCTGGAAAAAGCTGAACATCGGGACCTCCATCCAATGAACTAATGGAAGCCGTTTTTAGCGCCAGTTGGCCAAGTGGCGCTGTAGGTGCAGTGCCCATGTGGTTGGAATGTCATGATTTAGTTCACATTTCTGCCAAGACTTTGATGCACAACTGACTCGACGTAGACTCACAGGCGGTTGATCGACGGCTCAAGTCCAACACGATCTACCGCTCTCTTTCTTTCGCTGCCCAGCGATGGGGTGTTGCGAGGATGCTATAATCGCAAGCTGTGCGGCTGTAGCTCAGTTGGATAGAGTACTTGGCTACGAACCAAGGGGTCGTGGGTTCAATTCCTGCCAGCCGCACCATCATCAGGAAAGCCCGCAACGAAAGTTGCGGGCTTTTTTCATTGGAGCTTTCTGCGATGAGCAAGGCATTCACCAAAGAAAACGATGCAGGCGATGATGACGACGGTACGGCCGGCGCCGCGCCGCCTCTCCCCGCCGGGAGCAAGAACTACATCACCCCGCAGGGCTACGCGCGCCTGCGTGCCGAGCTGCTCGAACTGATGGATGTCGAGCGGCCCAAGGTCGTGGAGGCCGTGCACTGGGCGGCCAAGAACGGCGATCGCTCGGAGAACGGCGACTACCTCTACGGAAAGAAGCGGCTGCGCGAGATCGACCGGCGGATCCGCTTTCTCACCAAGCGGCTCGAGGTGGCGGAGGTGACGGACCCTTCGGTCCATCATGGCCGCGACCAGGTCTTCTTCGGCGCCACCGTGCGCTACGCCGACGAGACCGGCGAGGAGCGCGTCGTGACCATCATGGGCATCGATGAAGCCGAAAGCGCGCAAGCGCAGGTCAGCTGGATTTCTCCGATTGCCAGGGCACTGCTGAAGTCGCGGGAGGGGGATGTGGTCAAGCTTGCGACACCGGGCGGCGTGCACGAGATCGAGATACTGGCGGTGAGCTATCCGCCGCCCGCTGCAGCTTAAGGGGCCGGCACTGTCCGTGCGGCCGCGAGCACGGATGGCGTACGCCGCGCGGCCCGCAGCACGGCCTCGAGATGCGTGCGGTCGCGCACTGCGATCACGAAACGCAGGTCGGTGGAGTCCTGCGGCGTTTCGTCGGCCATCTCCACGTGGGTGATGTCGGCCTCCGCGTCCGCCAGCGTTGCGGCGACGCGTGCGAGCACACCTTTGTCGTTGCGCACCGTGATGACGACGCCTGTCTCGAAGGTCCGGACCGGGTCGTCGGCCCATTCCACGGCAAAGAAACGTTCGCTGTCCTTGTGGCGCAAACGTTGGCCAACCCCGCACGCTTCGGTGTGCACGACCAAGCCTTCGCCATGGCCGAGGTAGCCCATGATCGGGTCGTCCGGAATGGGGCGGCAGCAGAGCGCGAAGCGGACCGAGGAGTTCTCGCTGCCGTCCAGCGTGACAGCCCCTTGCGAGACGGCTTCGTGCGCGGTGAAGCGCTCGCGGCTCAGCATCAGCGCATCGGGCTTCTCGCCGCGTTCTGCCAGGAGCGCCATGAGCCGCTTCGCAACGATGCTGGCGATGCGCTTGCCGAGACCGATGTCGGTCAGCAACTCCGAACGCGTGCGGTTGCCGGTGAATCGCAGCAGCTTTTCCCAGATCTGCTGGTGCTCCTCGTCATCGTCGGGCAGGTTGCCGAGGCCCTCGGCGCGCAACGCCTGGGCCAGGAGTTTTTCGCCCAGGCCTTCGGATTCGGCATGCGCCAGAGTCTTGAGGTAGTGGCGGATCTTGGAGCGGGCCCGTCCGGTTCGCACGAAGCCGAGCCACGCGGGATTTGGCGTCGACACGGGCGCCGTGATCACCTCGACCACGTCGCCATTCTTTAGCTCGGTGCGCAGCGGAACCTGGTCGCCGTTGATGCGCGCGGCTGAAGTGTGGTCGCCGATGTTGCTGTGGATCGCATAGGCGAAATCGACCACCGTCGCGCCGCGGGGCAGCGCCAGGATCTGGCTCTTGGGCGTGAACACGTAGACCGCGTCGGGAAACAGGTCGACCTTGACGTGATCCCAGAATTCGGCCGCATCGCGCGTTTCATCCTGGATGTCGAGCAGCGACTGGAGCCACTTGGCGCCCAGACGATCGCTGGTCGCCGCGCTGGGCTCGGCCGCCTTGTAGAGCCAGTGAGCTGCCACGCCGGACTCGGCCACCACGTGCATGGCCTCGGTGCGCAGCTGGAATTCGACGTTGACGCCGGCCGGGCCGACCAGCGTGGTGTGCAGCGACTGGTAGCCGTTGAGCTTGGCGATCGCGATGTGGTCCTTGAACTTGCCGGGCAGGGGCTTGTACATCTGGTGCAGGATGCCGAGCCCGGTGTAGCAAGCGATCACCGTCGGCACGATCAGGCGGAAGCCGTAGATGTCGGTCACCTGGGCAAAGCTCAAATGCTTTTCTTCCATCTTGCGGTAGATGGAATAGAGCGTCTTCTCGCGGCCGGCCATCCGCACGCTCATGCCAGCTGCGGCGAAGGCAGTTTCGAGTTCCTGCTGCACCTTCTGAATCAGGTCGCGGCGTCGGCCGCGGGCCTTGGTGACCGCTTTTGCGAGGATCGCATAGCGCCAGGGCCTGAGATGGCGGAACGACAGATCCTGCAGTTCCCTGTAGGTCTGGTTGAGCCCGAGCCGGTGCGCGATGGGCGCGTAGATTTCGATCGTCTCACGCGAGATCCGGGCCCATTTCTCGCGCGGCGCATCGTCGAGCGTGCGCATGTTGTGCGTCCGGTCCGCCAGCTTGACGAGAATCACCCGCACATCGCGCGCCATGGCGAGCAGCATCTTGCGGAAGGACTCGGCCTGGTTCTCCTCGCGCGTGTTGAAGCGGAGCTTGTCCAGCTTGGTGAGGCCGTCGACGAGCTCTGCGACCGGTGCACCGAAGCGCTCGATCAGCTCCGACTTGGTCACGCCGCAATCCTCGATGGCATCGTGCAGCAGGGCGGCCATCAGGGCCTGCGCATCGAGCTTCCATTCGGCGCATTGCGCCGCCACCGCGATAGGATGCGTGATGTAGGGTTCGCCGCTGTTGCGCAGCTGTCCCAAGTGCGCCTCATCGGCGAAGCGGTAGGCGCGGCGCACCTGTTCGACGTCTTCGACGCTCAGGTAGTCGAGCCGGTCGGTCAGCGCAGCGAAGCTGGCGGCAGCCGCGTTCAACGCCGCCGGACTCGGCCGTGGCGTGCCTCGGGGGGCATCGGACTGGGACTTGACAACCACGCTCATGGCTTCCACTTTAGCGTGGCAGTCGATTCGACGCGTCCAGGCATAAAAAAAGCACCGCAAGGCGGTGCTCTTTGTTGCAAGCGTGCGTCAACTCAGCCGGGCACTTTCTTGAGCATCTCGATCCCGATCTTGCCCTCTGCGATCTCGCGCAGGGCAGTGACACCGGGCTTGTTCTTGCTCTCGATCTTCGGCGCGTGGCCCTGGCTCAGCATGCGCGCACGGTAGGTGGCTGCCAGCACCAGCTGGAAGCGGTTCGGAATGTGTTGCAGGCAGTCTTCGACGGTGATGCGGGCCATGAGGATCTTTCGACGTACAGGTGATCGGGATCAGGGAATGTTCAGCGCGGCAAAAGTGTCGGCACGCGCGCGGCGCTGTGCGGAATACCGGAGCCGCTGAGCGTGGACAATCGCCTTGAGGTCAAAAAGTGCGCGCTCAAATAACTCGTTGATTATAACGAAGTCGAATTCGTTTGCGCGTGCCATCTCCTCGGCGGCGTTCTGCAGCCTCAGCTCGATGACCGCGGCGCTGTCCTCTCCGCGCCGTTCGAGCCGGGACCGCAGTTCTTCCCAACTCGGCGGCAGGATGAAGATCGTCACTGCGTTGGCAAAGGTCTTTCGGATCTGGAGCGCGCCCTGGAAGTCGATTTCGAGGATGACGTCCGCGCCTTGGGCGATCCGCTCTTCGATTGCCTTCTTCGAGGTGCCGTAGCGCTGGCCGTGAACGTGCGCCCATTCGACGAAGGCATCGGAGGCGACCATCGCGTCGAACTCCGAGCGCGAAGCGAAAAAGTACTCGCGACCATGCTTTTCCTGGCCGCGCGGGGGGCGGGTGGTGTGCGACACCGATGGCTGCACGGCGGAATCGAGCTCCATCAGGGCCTTGACCAGGCTTGATTTGCCGGCGCCGCTCGGCGCTGCGACCACGAAAATGTTGCCGGGGTAATCCATTCGCTCGTTCTCTACTTATTCGATGTTCTGGACCTGCTCGCGCATCTGCTCGATCAGCACCTTCATGTCGACGCCGATCCGGGTGAGTTCGAGCGTCGCCGATTTGGAGCCCAGGGTGTTGGCCTCGCGATGCAGTTCCTGGATCAGGAAATCGAGGCGTTTGCCGATCTCGCCGCCCTTCTTGACCAGCCGCTCGATCTCTTCGAGGTGCGAGTTAAGGCGCGTCAGCTCCTCGGCGACATCGATGCGGATCGCAAAGGCCGTGGCTTCGGTCATGGCGCGATCCTGCGCCGCTTCCGGTGGCGTGCCGCCGGCGGCGAGGCCCATGGCCTCCTGCCAGCGCTCGAGAAAGCGGGTGCGCTGCTGCTCGACGAGCTGGGGCACCAGCGGCAGCGCCTGCTCGACCAGCTTGCGCAGCTGGGCAAGGTGATCCTGCAGCATCCGCGCAAGCCGGGCGCCTTCGCGCTCGCGCGCCGAAACAAGCGCCTTGAGCGTCTTCTCCGCCACCTCGGACAGCTCAGGCCCCAAGTCACCCTTCGCCTGTGTGTCGCCGGCCGCCAGGCGCAGTACGTCCGCCACGCTGAGTTCCCGGGCAGCCGGCAGCCAGGACTTGATGTTGTCCTGTACGCCGTTGAGCCGCTGCAGCAACTTGGGCGAGGGTTCGCCGATGCCCGCGGTACCGCCGCCTTCGATCGAGGCGCGCAGCTCGACCTTGCCGCGCTTGAGCTGCCCCGTCAGCAGTTCGCGCAAGGCCGGCTCGTGCTGGCGCAACTCCTCGGGCAATTTGAAAGTGAGGTCGAGAAAACGGCTGTTGACCGAGCGAATCTCGACCCCGAGCCGGCCCGCGCCATGGGGCCGCGGCTCGGTGTCGGCGTGGCTGCCCGCGGGGCCGTTCTGGCCGCTGGCATAGCCGGTCATGCTGTAAACTGGCATTGCGCCTCGCTGTGAAATTGTGTGTACGCACCGAGACGACGGCACGGCGTTCGCTTGCCGCACCATCGCCTTCGGGCGAAACTCCCGGATTATGTCAAAGGTCAAACCTTCGCCCCTGTTGCCTGACACGGTCATCGGCGGTTATCGCGTCGTGCGTCGGCTTTCTGCCGGTGGTTTCGGCGTCGTCTACCTCTCCGTCGACCAAAGTGGCCAGCAGGTGGCCATCAAGGAATACCTTCCTTCCTCCCTGGCAACCCGGGGCACCGGCGAGCTTGCGCCCCAGGTGCCTCCCGAAAAGCTGTCGCTCTACCGGCTGGGGCTGAAGAGCTTTTTCGAGGAAGGGCGTTCGCTCGCGCAGATCTCGCATGCCTCGGTGGTCAGCGTGCTCAACTTCTTCCGCGAGAACGAAACCGTCTACATGGTCATGAACTACCTGGAGGGCGCCACCCTGCAGGATTTCATCGTGACCGCGCGGGACCTCAAGAAACAGAAGGTCTTCCGTGAGTCCACCATCCGTTCGCTGTTCGACGAGATCCTGCGCGGCCTGCGCATCGTGCACCAGCACAAGATGCTTCACCTGGACATCAAGCCGGCCAACATCTTCGTGACCGACGACGATCGCGCGGTGATGATCGATTTCGGCGCCGCGCGCGAAGTGCTCTCCAAGGAAGGTAACTTTATCCGCCCGATGTACACGCCCGGCTTCGCGGCGCCAGAGATGTACCGCCGCGATTCGTCGATGGGCCCCTGGACCGACATCTACGCCATCGGCGCCTGCATCTATGCCTGCATGCAGGGCTATCCCCCGAACGACGCCCCGCAGCGCATCGAGAAAGACCGGCTCGGCCTGTCGCTCTCGCGCCTGCGCGGCATCTACTCCGACAACCTGATCGAAGTGGTCGAGTGGTGCATGTCGCTCGACCCGCTCTCGCGTCCGCAGTCGGTCTTCGCGCTGCAGAAGGAGCTGAGCCGCGAAGGCGAGCGCCGCTACACCAAGCTCACGGTGAGCGAGAAGGTCCGGCTGTCGATCGACAACATGCGGTCCTTCGAAAAGAAGGGGTTGCCGAAGGCGGCAGCGCCGACGACACGTCCGGCATGAAATTCTCCGTCTTCCAGGTCAGCCGCAAGGGTGGCCGTCTCAAGAACGAAGACCGCATGGGCTACTGCTACACGCGCGAATCGGGCCTCTTCGTGCTGGCGGACGGCATGGGCGGGCATCCCGAAGGCGAGGTGGCGGCCCAGCTGGCGCTGCAGACCATCGCGGCGCTGTACCAGCGCGAGGCGCGACCGATCGTCAAGGACGTCAAGGCATTCCTGACTGCGTCGGTGATGGCCGCGCACCAGCAGATCATGCGCTACGCAGGCAACAAGGGCATGCTCGACACCCCGCGCACGACGGTGGTTGCCGCCGTTTTGCAGGGGACCACCGCCACCTGGATCCATTGCGGCGACTCGCGGCTCTACGTGGTGCGCGACGGCGAGCTGCTGACCCGCACGCGCGACCACTCCCACGCCGAGCGGCCGCGCGCCAACGCCGGGGCCGAGATCGTCAACCGCAACCTGCTGCTGACCTGCCTGGGTTCCCCGACCACGCCGCTGTTCGACATCTCGGCGCCGCTGCAGCTCCAGCGCGGCGACCGCATCATGCTGTGCTCCGACGGCCTCTGGGGCGTGCTGGACGAAGCCCTGATCGTGCACACGCTCTCCTCCGGCAAGCCCGTCTCCGATGCGGCGCCCGACCTGGCCGAGATGGCACTGCGCAACGGCGGCACCCACAGCGACAACGTGACGCTGATCGCGCTCGAGTGGGAGATGCCCGAGGCGACGGGCCAGGCACGCGGCGTTTCGACCGACAGCATCAGCGACGGCGTGTTCGCCTCGACCATCCAGGCCGGCATGCCCTCCGACAGCGAACTCGACGACCTCGACGAGGACGCGATCGAACGCTCGATTGCCGAAATCAACGAGGCGATACGACGCTCCGCTGCGCGCAAAGCCTGATTTTTCTTCCTTCTTTTTTCGCTCCACATGACAGTTTTCGTACGAAGCGGCGGCCGTGCCGCCGACCAGTTGCGCCCCGTGCGCGTCACGCGCGGTTTCACGATTCACGCCGAGGGCTCGGTGCTGATCGAGTTCGGCCAGACGCGCGTGTTGTGCACCGCCTC
The DNA here is from genome assembly GCF_964253805.1 of Variovorax sp. LjRoot175. Lineage (NCBI taxonomy): Bacteria > Pseudomonadati > Pseudomonadota > Betaproteobacteria > Burkholderiales > Comamonadaceae > Variovorax > Variovorax sp. LjRoot175. The sequence continues at coordinate 1,220,138 of NZ_CAXURY020000001.1, forward strand.
GGTCGAGGAAAAGGTGCCGCCGCACAAGCGCGGCAGCGGCGAGGGCTGGGTCACGGCCGAGTACGGCATGCTGCCGCGCGCCACGCATACGCGCAGCGATCGAGAAGCGGCGCGCGGCAAGCAGAGCGGCCGCACGCAGGAAATCCAGCGCCTCATCGGCCGCTCCATGCGCGCCGTGTTCGATCTGGCCGCGCTGGGGGAGCGCACGATCCATCTCGACTGCGATGTGCTGCAGGCCGACGGCGGTACGCGCACGGCCGCGATCACCGGCGCCTTCGTGGCGGCGCAGGATGCAGTCGACAAGCTGCTGGCCGCGGGCAAGATCGCGGCCTCGCCCATTCGCGGCCACGTGGCCGCGGTCTCCGTCGGCATCGTGCAGGGCACGCCCTTGCTGGATCTCGAATACATCGAAGACTCGGCCTGCGACACCGACATGAACGTGGTGATGACCGGCGCCGGCCATTTCGTCGAAGTGCAGGGTACGGCCGAAGGAGCGGCCTTCTCGCGCGAAGAGATGAATGCGCTGCTGGTGCTGGCCGAAAAGGGTATCGCCGAATTGACTAGGCTGCAGGCGCAGGCATTGTCGAACGGATGAAGCTGGTTCTGGCCTCCAACAACGCCGGCAAGCTCGCCGAGCTGCAGGCCTTGTTTGCGCCGCTCGGCGTCGAGCTGGTGCGGCAGTCTGAACTCCAGGTCGGCGAGGCCGAGGAACCCTTTCTCACCTTCGTCGAGAACGCGCTGGCCAAGGCGCGCCACGCCTCGGCAGCGACCGGCCTGCCGGCCATCGCGGACGATGCGGGCCTTTGCGTCGAGGCATTCGGCGGGCTGCCCGGCGTGGCCACCGCCTACTACGCCACCCAGTTCGGCTACGAGAAGGGCGACGCGAACAACGTGCGCGCGCTGCTTGAGCAGATGGCCGGCGTCGCCGACCGCCGCGCCGCGCTCGTCAGCACGCTGGTTGCGCTGCGCCGCGCCGACGATCCCGAACCCTTGATCGCCGTGGGTCGCGCCGCGGGCGAGATCACGCGCGAGCCCATCGGCGACAACGGCTTCGGTTTCGATCCAGTCATGTGGCTGCCGCAGTTCGGCAAGACCTTCGCCCAGCTGGCGACCGAAGTGAAGAACGCCAACAGCCATCGCGGCCAGGCAGCGCGCGCGATGCTGGCCTTGATGCGGGAGCGCTGGCTGTGAGCCTCGTCGTCCCGATCACCAGCAACGCGCAGGAGCGCGCCGGTGGTGCGGCTCATGCCAACGACGTGCTGCACCTGATGCGGCCGGGGCCGCTGCAGCTGTCGGCGCTGCCGCCGCTGTCGCTCTACGTCCATCTGCCCTGGTGCCTGCGCAAGTGCCCTTATTGCGACTTCAACTCGCACGAGTGGCGCGGCGGCGATGGCGACGCATTGCCGGAGCAACGCTATCTCGATGCGCTGATCGCGGACCTCGACGCCGCTCTGCCCCTGATCTGGGGCCGCAGCGTGCACACCATCTTCATCGGTGGCGGCACGCCCAGCTTGTTCTCGCCGGCCGCCATCGACCGCCTGCTCGGCGACCTGCGTGCCCGGCTCAAGCTCGCGCCCGACTGCGAGATCACGCTGGAGGCCAACCCCGGCACCTTCGAGCTCGATCGCTTCCGCGCCTACCGAGCGGCCGGCGTCACGCGGCTGTCGGTCGGCGTGCAGAGCTTCAACGACGAGCACCTGAAGGCGCTCGGCCGCGTGCACGACCGCGCGCAGGCCATCGCGGCGGTCGAGGAGGCAGCGCTCGCCTTCGACACCTTCAATCTCGACCTGATGTACGCGCTGCCGGGCCAGACCCTGGAGGGCCTCGACGCGGACCTCGATCAGGCGCTGGCGCTGGCGCCGCCGCATCTGTCGGTCTATCACCTGACCATCGAGCCCAACACCTACTTCGCCAAGTTTCCGCCGGTGGTGCCGGAAGACGACGCCGCCTACGCGATGCTCGACCGCATCACCGAGCGCACCGCGCAGAATGGTCTCAACCGCTACGAGATATCGGCCTATGCGCGCGTGGGTCACCATTGCGCGCACAACCTCAACTACTGGCAGTTCGGCGACTACCTCGGCATCGGCGCCGGCGCGCACAGCAAGCTGAGTTTTGCGCACCGCGTGGTACGGCAGGTCCGCTTCCGGGAGCCGCGTCTCTACATGGACAATGCGCTCGCCGGCCAGGCAGTCGCGCAGAGCGACGAGGTCGGCCTTGCCGAGCTGCCCTTCGAATTCATGCTCAACGCCCTGCGCCTCAAGGAGGGCTTCACGCTGGCGCAGTTCGGCGAACGCACCGGGCTGGCCATCACCGCCATTCAGCGCGGGCTCGAGGAAGCCGAGCGCAAAGGCCTGATCGAGCGTGACCTCGCGCGCGTCTGGCCGACGGCGCGCGGCTTCGACTTCCTGAGCGATCTGCAGGCCATCTTCCTGCCGGATGCGTGAGCGGAAAACCATGCCGAACCGAACGCTCCCGGATGAAACCCAGCGCAGGTCGCGTGGACGACCCAGTCCAGAGCAGGCGGCGGCCCTGCGCGAGTCCTTCCTCGCTGCTGCATTGAAGTCTTTTCTCGAGAACGGCTACGCGGCGACCAGCATCGAGGCCATCGCGCGCGATGCGGGCGTCGCCAAGATCACCATCTACCGCCAGTTCGAGAACAAGGAGGCCTTGTTTCGGGAGGTCGTGCACCGTGCGGTCAGCAGTGCCCGCGACACCATGCAGGCCACTCTCGTGCGGCACGGTGCCGACGAAAGGGAGATCCTGCTCGACCTGGTCGAACGCATGTACCTCGGCGCCACCGAGCCGAAGACGCTGGCCCTGCTGCGCCTGGTGATCGCGGAGGCCGTGCGCTTTCCTGAACTCGCGAAGTCGCTCTATGCCGAGAACAGCTACGTGCTCGCACCGGTGGTCGAGTACCTGGCCGAGGCCCACCGCACCGGAAAGCTGCACGTGCCTTCTGCGGAACTGGCGGCGGTGCAGCTTTCGACGCTGGCCTTTGGCGGCGTGCGTTTCTTCATCTCGAAGCCGCTCGCAGGCCCCGAAGAGCGCCGCGCCTGGGCCACGGGCATTGTGGACCTGGTGATGCGCGGGTGGGCCCCGACTCCGCCCGGCGACTAAAATCGCCCGCACGCCTTCGCGCAAGGCGAAGACAGTCCCGGAGAGTTGGGTGAGTGGTTTAAACCAGCAGTCTTGAAAACTGCCGACGGGCAACCGTCCGTGAGTTCGAATCTCACACTCTCCGCCGGCCAGGTGCGCACCGGCTGCTATCGGCACGCGAAGCTGGAGGCCGATTCGATGCTGTCGCCTACGTAGGCCGCCGTTTTTGGATACGGGCACAGCGGCGGCGTGCGATCGGCCGACCAGTCGGCAGGCAATTCGGTGTTGACCACATTGGCGCCCGCCCCGCGAGCCGCGGCAATGATCGCCGTAGGCGCCTTGCCCTGTTCCACCCACGACGAGCGGCGTCAGCATGTCGAACTGGTCGGTGGCTGGGCCGCGCCCGCAATGATTCATGCCGGGCACCGGAAAGAAGCGAGCAAAGCCGGATGCATCGCCGCCGTTCGCCGCGCGCAATTGCTCGTACCAACTTGTCGTGTCGTCCGACGAGAACACCGCATCGCTGGTGCCGTGATAGACGATGAGCTTGCTGCCGCGGTCGCGAAGCGCGGAAAGGTTGCTCGGGTTCGGCGGCGTCATGAAGGACATCGATGACTCGGTGTAGAGCGCAGTGCTCGCGAAGATGCTCGGCGCATCGATGTCCATGCTGAATCCGAGCGCGAAATCGATGCCCGGACGGGCGGCTCGGTCCCAGCGGCGGGGTGCTGAAAACGAAGCCGACCGCGGTATCCAGGCTTTGCGAATAGGAGAACTCCCACTGGCGCCAGTCGGCACGGTTGATGCCGGCATCGTAGGGAAAGCTGCTGTAGATCGCCGTGCCCGCGCTGTTCCTCGCGCCGGAGAAGACGTTGTCGAGCACGCTCTTTTGCGCGGCCGTGAGGCAGCTGCCGTCGCGCGCGCTGCCGCATGTGGGTACGGCGGTGGCCAGATCGAATGCCTGTTTGCACATCTGGACGTCCGCGACCATCCCGTCCGCCGCTCCGTCCAGCGCGTCGCAACGCGCGAGCACCGAGTTGGCCACCGTGTTCATCTCCGCTTGCGTGAAGGCGGACCGCACGGCCCTCTGAGGTGAGGCGGTTCGTGGGCCATCGATGTGACCGGGAAAACAGGGCTCGTCTTCAATGCCGACGGGGCGAGCATCTTGGACTCCTGGCCCGGGGTGGACCCGGGTAGCTATAAAGTTATTTCAAATAATCAATATAGTTTTCAGAGATAACTAAAAAATAGGGAAACCCCGCAGGACCTCGGTCGACACGGCGGCCGCGCGATGGCGTATCACACGTCTATGTCGTCTGATGTCATAGGTGTGCAGACGGACCTGATCCGCAGCCGTTGATTGCACTTCAGTGGCGGGCGTACTGTGCCAGTCATGGTTTCCACCAGTCCTGACCGGAAGCTCAAGTCATACGATGACCGACGACATGCTGCACCGTGGCGCCAAGAATCATGACAACCAAGCGTTCCGGCGCACATGCCGTCGAAACCGTGCCGTGCGCTCGCCGCCCGGCCGGGTCTCGTCCACGGCCCGATCCCCGGCCACCAGGGCATGAGATTCCCCCGGTGTTACCGGAGGTGGGCGAATCCACCTTTTGAGGAGCAGCGATGAAACGCAGAAGATTCGTGATGTCCGGACTCAGCCCGCTGGCCCTGGCCGCCTGCGGTGGCGGCGGCGATGGCGGGGCCCCAGCCCTTGCCAGCGCCGGGAGCTCGAAACCCGACGCTGTCGCGGACGAGAAACCTGATGCCGCAGACAAGTTCCGCAAGCGCGTCCGCTCGGCGCTGCGGCAAGCGGTCCGCTTCATGGACGAAGAAGTGTCTTACCGAGGCGGCTACGTCTGGGCCTACCTGCCCGACCTGTCGGTCAGCTGGGGCGAGATGGAGGCCAAGCGCACCATGTGCTGGATCCAGCCGCCCGGCACGCCTTCGGCCGGCCACGCCTTCCTAGACGCCTACCACGCGACCGGCGACGAGCTCTTCTACAAGGCCGCCGAGCGCACCGCGCTTGCGCTGATTGCGGCGCAGCATCCGGCCGGCGGCTGGAACTACATCCATGACTTCGCCGGCGAGGCCTCGCTCAAGCATTGGTACGAGACGATCGGCGCCAACGGCTGGCGGCTCGAGGAGTTCCAGCACTACTACGGCAACGCGACCTTCGACGACGCGGGCACCGCGGTGGCGTCGCAGTTCCTGCTGCGCATGTACCTCGAGAAGCGCGATCGGCGCTTCCGCGGCCCGCTGTACAAGGCGATCGACTTCGTGACCGGCGCGCAGTTCAGCAGCGGCATCGCCGACGGCGGCTGGCCGCAACGTTATCCGCCGTTCCCGGGCTCGGTCTCGGCGATGCCGCTGCCCAACCCGCAACAGCTGCCGCCCGGCGCGACCCAGGGCATGGAAGACGGCGACTACACGCGCCAGATCACGTTCAACGACGACGTGGCCGGCGAGAACATCAAGTTCATGCTGATGTGCGTGGTGGGACTCGGCGAGACCCGCTTGATCGAACCGGTGCAGCGCGCGATGCAATGCCTGCGGCGCCTGCAGCAGCCGGGGCCGCAGGCCGGCTGGGCGCTGCAGCACCTGACCGAGGACCGCGACGGCCGCTCGGCCGGGGCGCCGGCCGGCGCGCGCACCTACGAGCCGCGCTCGCTCGCGACGCACACGACGCAGACCAACGTGCTGCAGCTGTTCCACTACTTCCGGCTGACCGGCGACAGGACGTTCCTGGCGCGGGTGCCGGAAGCGATCGCGTGGCTCAACAGCTGCAAGCTGACGCCCGAGATGATTGCCGACAACCCGCAGCTCGCCGGACGCACGCATCCCACCTTCATCGAACTGGGGACGAACCAGCCGCGCTTCGTCCACCGCTATGGCTCGAACATCTGGAACGGCGCGTACTACTTCGATCACGACCATCGCGCCACGCTCAGCCACTACTCGGCGGGCCGCAGCGTCAACATCGGCAGTCTTCAGACAACCTACGACCAGCTCGCGTCGATGAGCGATGCCGCGATCGCCGAGATGACTGCGGGGTCGCCGCTGAAGGTCAGCAGGCCGAGAGACCTGCCGAAGTACTTCTCGCTGCGCGAAGTCGACTTCCCCGACCTGTTCGCGGGCGCGACGATGACCAGCCCGACGGTCACCGAGGCGCAGGCACAGGCGGTGGTCGACGCGCTCGGCGACAAGGACTATTGGCTCTCGCCGATCGCGTTCGTCACCAACCCGTTCCGCGGCAACGGCCCCACCACGCCGTATACGGGCGACGCCTACCGCAGCAAGCACGTGGGCGACGTCTACGACACCTCGCCGTACGACCCGCTCACCCCGCCCGGGATCGAGCCCTACCAGCCGCGCGAGCGGCCGCTGGGCATCTCGACCAGCGACTTCGTCGCCAACGCGGGCAAGCTGGTCGCGTTCCTCGCTCCGGTGGTGTGAGAGCGGGGCGGGTGAATCCGCTGTAACAGAAAGGCTGGTGCAGCAGAGGGGCACCAGCCTTTCGGCTAGCCCGTCCGCTGCGCCTGCAGCAGATCGGCCACTTGCCTGCGCAAGTCTTCGTTCTCGGCCGTCAGTTCGGCCACGCGCTGTTCCAGCCGTTGCACGAGATCGGGCTTTGCCGAGTCGTCGGATGGCGCCGATTCTTCGCGCGGCTTGCGCCTGGCCTCGCGGACACGCTTTGCGACCTGCTTCAGTTCATCCTTGCCGGCGATTGCGGCAGCCACCTGTTCTTCGGCCGGCAAGCTCGCCACGGCCGCCGCGGCATTGATCGAGATCGTGCCGGACTTGACGGCCGCCACCAGCTCGGGCGCGGCCTGCTTGCGGATCTTCTCGATCATCACCACCTGGCTGCTGCTGATGCGCGCGGCCTTGGCGACGGCTTCACGGCTGTTCAACGGCGCGGACGAGTCTGCCGAGGTCTGAACCTCTGCCGGCGCGGTCGCTGCCGGCGTGCGGGCCTGCCGTTCGGCCACGATCTCCTTCTTTCTGAGCGCCAGCACGCCTCGCAGGAAGTCCGAGACGCTGCGTCGGCCCAGGTGCTGGTCGATCATCCACAGGTGCACGTCCTCGATGGATTGGAAGCGCGTGTTCTGCACTGTCTGGAACGGCAGCCCGTGCTTCTGGCAGATGCCGTAGCGGTTGTGGCCATCTACCAGGACATCGCCCCACAGCACCAGTGCATCGCGACAGCCTTCGGCCAGGATGCTTCGCTCCAGCGCTTCGTGTTCCTCGGGGGTCAACGGGTCGATATAGGTTCTTAGTTCTTCGTTGACGACGATATTCATGGATGCGGGATCAGGGATAGGGGCGGCATTCTCTCAGAGCGCGAGTTGCATCTCCACCTGACGGATGCCGGTTGCCAGCCCGCGCGCGGTCGCCGCGCGAAACAGGGCGCTGTCCGGCGGCTCGTCGACCAGCCGCCATGTCGTGCCGACGCGCGCGCAGGCGAGGGCGTCCAGCAGATCGGAAGCCGCGGCCTCGTCGAGCGCGCCGGCATCGAGCAGCGCGCTGTTCTCGCTGCCTTCGAGATAGACGGCGTAGCCGACGATGGCGGCGTCCCGCTGCACGCCGAGGGCTACTGCCCCCTCGGTCGCGACGGCGCCCAGCACCGTGGGGATTTCGCGGCGCCAGGTCGGACGTGTGTCCGCATTGCACAGCGCATGCGCGGATGCGAGGGCGGCAGCGTCGAGCGCCATACCGGCAGATGCGCGGCCTTGCGCAAGTGTTCCCTCCAGAACCACCAAGGGCCGAATCTCCGCGAAGCCCGCCTTGCGGTACAGCATGCGGGCCGGGTTCTGCTCGATGACCTCGAGGACGATTTCGCGCATCCCCGCGTCCGACAAGGCCGAGATCTGTGCCTCGAGCAGCGCCCTTGCCAGCCCTCGGCCCCGCTGCGCGCCGGCGATGCCGAAGCCGGCCAAGTAGGCACGCTCCTGCTTGCGGCCCACGAGCGAAATGCCATGGAGCGCGTCGCCGATCAGGAGCAGCCTGGAAAGGTCCAGGTCGGCGCTCGCGCGCCGCAGATGTCTCTCGAAGAGCGGTTCGGTGAAGGCGATCGGAACGAAGTAGTTTTCGTAGGCGCGATTCCAGAGCGCGGTGAGTTCGCTGCGGCCGAATTCGGCGGCGGGGGCGAAGCGGGTGTCGGGCCTGCTCTGCATTCAAAGCCCCGCGGCCAGCGAACGCGGAACCTTGATCCGCATGTCCAGCAGCATCTGCCCCATGCCCTTGCCGAGCGGATCCATGCGCATCGATGAAGGCCCGCCGCCGTCGAGCGCATCGTGCAGCAGCAGGTTCATCGCGGCGATGCCGGGCAGGTAGAAGCGTTCCACCTTGCCGTGAACCAGGTGCGCGAAATAGGCGCCCACGGCATCGGGCGTCACGCGTTCCCACAGCAGCGGCAGCCATTCGGGGCGGCGTGCGACCAGGCCGATGTTCGAGAGGTTGCCCTTGTCGCCGCTGCGCGCCCAGGCGAGCTGGATGAGGCGCACTTCCTCCATCGGCTCATCGGGATCGATCCATGGAGAGGGCGTTGGCACATCGGGCGCGACGCCGTCGCCCGTTCCCGCCGGAACGGGCACCGCATGCCGCTCGCCGTCGAGCACGAAGGCGACCGGCACCGCCTCTTTCTCCAGCAGAAAAGAGAAGGGCTCGATCAGAGGCGACACCGAAGGCCGCCCGCCGCCCGGGCCCGTGGTGCCGGGCGCCCACGAGGTGCCCGCCGGCGCGATCTCGCGCGCGAACATCGCGAGCGCGGCCTTCTGCGGATGATTGGCCACCACCCGCATCATGACCTCGCGCGACGCCCGCGTGCACGCATGCGGGCCGTAGAGCGACTCGGCGCCGATCACTTCGATGTAGGTGGAGGTGAAGGGCGGCTGCCCGCTCTCGCGCAGGATGCGGCCGGTGCGCTCGATGATCGCCTCGGCCGTGCGTCGGGCCTTCTTCTCGGCATCGATGCCGACGATCACCAGGCTGCCCGCGCAGCGGTAGCCACCCTGCTGGGTCGCCGAAACCTTGTAGCTCGGCGTCGGCGGGCGTCCTTTGGCAGGACTCACGCGCACGCGGTTCTCTCCCTGCTGCTCGATCACGACCTCGCGGAAGTCGCAGCTCACGTCCGGTAGCAGATAGGCGCCGGGGTCGCCGATCTCGTAGAGCAGTTGCTCGGCCACCGCCGCGCGGACCACCTTGCCGCCGGTGCCCTCGGGCTTGGTCAGGACGAAGCTGCCGTCGGCATGGCACTCGACGATCGGGTAGCCGATGTTTGCCCAGTCCGGGATCTCTTCCCAGTCGGTGTGCAGGCCGCCGGTCGCCTGGCAGCCGCACTCGATGATGTGGCCGGCGAGGCTGCCGGAGGCCAGCAGGTCGAAGTCGTCGTGGGTCCAGCCGAATTCGTGCATCAGCGGCCCCAGCGTCACGGCGCTGTCGACGCAGCGTCCGGTGATCACCACCTCGGCACCGGCCGCCAGCGCGGCGGCGATCGGCGCCGCGCCGAGGTAGGCGTTGGCGCTCAGCACCTTCTCGGGCAAGGCTTCGCCGCTGAACATGTCCTGGATGCCGCGCTTGCGCACGGCCGGCATCTGCGCGCCGATGTCGTCGCCCTCGACCACGGCGATGCGCAGCGCGATGCCTTCGGCCTCGGCCATGGCCTGCAGCGCGGCCGCGCAGCCGTGCGGATTGATGCCGCCCGCGTTGCTGATCACCTTGATCCCTTGCCGCTTCACCTCGCCGAGCACCGCCTTCATCGCGATGTCGACGAAGTCGGTGGCCCAGCCCAGCTGGGGCTGCTTGGCGCGCGCCGCCGCCAGGATGGCCATCGTGGTCTCGGCCAGGTAGTCGAACACCAGGTAGTCGAGCCGCCCTCCCTTCACCAGTTGCGGCGCGGCCACCATGCTGTCGCCCCAGAAGCCGGAGGCGCCGCCGATGCGGACGATCTTGCTGCTGCTTGTCATGGAGATGCAGCTTAGCGATCCGCCGCGCGCTGCGCTTGCGTCAACTCGCTAGTGGACCAGGGCCGCAGCCACTACGCGCAAGACCTGGGCGCGCCGGGCCGCTAGCCTTGGTCGCGACAAGGAGTCGTCAATGGACTTTCTCGATGCGCCGCCGCTGCCCTTCTATTTCAGTCCCGATCACGAGCAGTTCCGCGCCAGCGTCCGCGACTTCATCTCGCGCGAGATCACGCCCAACGTGAACGCGTGGGACGAGGCCGAGACCTTTCCGCGCTCGCTCTATGCGCGCTCGGCCGAACTCGGCATCCTGGGGCTGGGCTATCCGGAGGAATACGGCGGCACGCCGGCCGACGTGTTCTACCAGCTCGTGGTGGCCGAGGAGTTCGCGCGCTGCGGTTCTGGCGGCGTGCAGGCCTCGATGAACTCGCACGGCATCGCGCTGCCGCCGATTCTTGCCGCGGGCAGCGAAGAGTTGAAACGCCGCGTCATCCCGCCGGTGCTCGCGGGCCGCAAGATTGCTGCGCTGGCCGTCACCGAGCCCTCGGGCGGCTCCGACGTGGCCAACCTGAAGACCACCGCGATCCGCGACGGCGATCACTACATCGTGAACGGCGAGAAGACCTTCATCACCTCGGGCGTGCGCGCCGACTTCATCACGACTGCGGTGCGCACCGCCCCGAAGGTCTTGGGCGCCGGCGGCATCTCGGCGCTGGTGATCGAGGGTGGCACGCCGGGGCTTACCCGCACGCCGCTCAAGAAGATGGGCTGGTGGAGTTCCGACACCGCGCACCTTCGCTTCGACGACTGCCGGGTGCCGGTGGCCAACCTCGTGGGCGAGGAGAACCGCGGCTTCAAGCTCTTCATGCGCAACTTCAACACCGAGCGCCTGCTGATGGCGTCGCTGGCCTGCGGCTATGCCGAGGTCTGTCTGGAGGAGGCTGTGGACTGGGCGCGCCAGCGCACGATCGGCGGCACGGCGCTGTCCGAGCGGCAGGTGGTGCGCCACAAGCTGATGGACATGACCCTGCGCATCGACGCCGCGCGCACGCTCGTCTACGACCTGGCCTACCGCATCGAGCACCAGCTCGCCGATCCGGCGCAACTGGTGGCGCGCATCTGCCTGGCCAAGGTCCAGGCGACGCAGGCCATGCAGTTCTGCGCCGACCAGGCGGTGCAGCTGCTGGGCGGCATGGGCTACATGCGCGGCACGAAGAGCGAGCGCATCTACCGCGAGGTCAAGGTGATGATGATCGGCGGCGGATCGGAAGAGGTCATGAAGGACCTGGCCGCGCGGCAGCTGGGCCTTTGAGGCGCAAGGAAAAAGAACATGGCAAGCATCGAGTCGACCATCTATCCCGACGGCGAATCCTTCCAGGCCAACCGCGAGGGCATGCTGGCCCTGCTCGAACGCGTGCGCGCCTGCGAGCAGCGCAGCGCGGCGAGCTCGGCCCGATCGCGCGAGCGCTTCGAGCAACGCGGCCAGCTGCTGCCGCGCGATCGGGTTTCGCTGCTGCTCGATCCGGGCTCGCCTTTTCTCGAAATCGCATCGCTGGCCGGTCTCGGCCTGGACAAGCCCGAGCTCGACCAGAGCGTGCCGGGCGGCGGCATCATCGGCGGCATCGGCTGGGTCTCGGGCGTGCGCGTAATGGTCAATGCCTCCGACTCAGGCATCGATGCCGGCGCGCTGCAGCCCATGGGCCTCGACAAGGCGCTGCGCATGCAGGAGCTCGCGCTCGAGAACAAGCTGCCTTACGTCCAGCTGGTCGAGAGCGCAGGCGCCAACCTGCTCACCTACAAGGTCGAGGAGTTCATCAAGGGCGGCAGCCTGTTCCGCAACCTCGCGCGCATGTCGGCGGCCGGCCTGCCGGTGATCACGGTGACGCACGGCTCCTCCACCGCTGGCGGCGCCTACCAGACGGGCCTGTCGGACTACATCGTGATGGTGCGGGGCCGCTCGCGCGCCTTTCTCGCCGGGCCGCCGCTGCTGAAGGCCGCGACCGGCGAGATCGCGACCGAGGAGGAGCTAGGCGGCGCCCTCATGCACACCTCGATCTCGGGCCTCGGTGACTACCTGGCCGAAGACGACCGCGACGCGATCCGCATCGCGCGCGAGATCCTCGCCCACATCGACTGGAACCGCGAGCTGCCGGCCGAGGCGCCGCGCCGCTTCAAGCCGCCGCGCCACGACGCCGAGGAGCTGCTGGGCATCATGCCCATGGATCCCAAGCGCCCGGTCGACATGCGGCAGGTGATCGCGCGCATCGCCGACGACTCCGAGTTCCTGGCCTTCGGCGAGAACTACGGCAGCGCCACCGTGGTCGGCCACATCAAGATCGAGGGGCTGCCGCTCGGCGTCGTCACCAACAACGGCCCCATCGACAGCGCCGGCGCCAACAAGGCAACCCACTTCATCCAGGCCTGCTGCCAGGCACGGACGCCGATCCTCTACCTCAACAACACGACCGGCTACATGGTCGGCAAGGCGCATGAGGAGGCCGGCATGATCAAGCACGGCTCCAAGATGATCCAGGCCGTGACCAACGCCACCGTGCCGCAGATCACGCTCTATTGCGGCGCCTCCTACGGCGCCGGCAACTACGGCATGTGCGGGCGCGGCTTCCATCCGCGCTTCTGCTTCTCGTGGCCCAACGCGAGGACGGCCGTGATGGGCGCCGAGCAGGCGGCCGGCACCATGGTCATGGTCACCGAGGCCGCGATGAAGCGCAAGGGCGCGGTGGACCAGGCCAAGCTCGACGAGCTGGAGCGCCGCATCATCGAGCGCTTCGAGAGCCAGACCAGCGTGTTCACCACCAGCGCGCGCCTGCTCGACGACGGCGTGATCGATCCGCGTGACACGCGCGCCGTGATCGCCCAGGTGCTCTCGATCTGCCGCGATGCCGAGCTGCGCCGGCCGCAGGCGATGCAGTTCTCCGTGGCGCGTCCCTGAGTCATGGCCATGCCATCCACGCCCTTCCACAAGATCCTCATCGCCAACCGCGGCGAGATCGCGCTGCGCATCATCCGCAGCGCGCGTGCCCTCGGCTTTCGCACCGTGGCCGTGTATTCCACCGCCGATGCCGATGCGCGCCACGTGCAGGAGGCCGACCAGGCGGTCTGCATCGGCGAGCCCTTGCCGTCGCAGTCGTACCTGTGCATCCCGGCGATTCTCGAAGCGGCCGCATTGGCGGGCGCGGACGCGGTGCATCCGGGCTACGGCTTCCTGGCCGAGAACGAAGCCTTCGCCCGTGCCTGCAAGAAGGCCGGCCTGGTGTTCATCGGCCCTTCGCCCGAGGCGATCGCCGCGATGGGCCACAAGGCCGGTGCCAAGACATTGATGCAGGCCGCCGGCGTGCCCTGCATTCCGGGCTACCAGGGCGACGACCAGAGCGATGCACGCTTCGCCGCGGAAGCCGAGCGCATCGGCTTCCCGGTGATGATCAAGGCCGCCGCCGGCGGCGGCGGGCGCGGCATGCGGCTGGCGCCCTCGGCGAAGGCGTTTCCCGCGCTGCTGCAGAGCGCGCGCTCCGAAGCGGAAGCTGCCTTCGGCAACCCGGAGCTCATCCTCGAGCGCGCGATCGTCGCGCCGCGCCACATCGAGATCCAGGTCTTCGCCGACCGCCACGGCCATGCCATCCATCTCGGCGAGCGCGACTGCTCGGTGCAGCGCCGCCACCAGAAGATCATCGAGGAGGCGCCCTCGCCGGCGGTGGATGCGGTGCTGCGCGAGCGCATGGGTGCGACGGCCGTAGCGGCAGTGAAGGCCATCGGCTACGAGGGCGCGGGCACGCTCGAATTCCTGCTCGACGGCGAGGGCAACTACTACTTCATGGAGATGAACACGCGGCTGCAGGTGGAGCATCCGGTCACCGAGGCCATCACCGGACTCGACCTGGTGGAGCTGCAGCTGCGCGTGGCGGCCGGCGAGCCCTTGCCGCTCGCGCAGGCGGAGGTGCGCTTCGACGGTCACGCGATCGAGGTCCGCCTCTGTGCAGAAGATGTTGCGCAAGGCTTCATGCCCCAGAGCGGCACCATGGCGCTGTGGCAGATGCCGCCGCAGTTGCGCGTGGAAGATGCGCTGCGCTCGGGCGCCGAGATTCCGCCCTTCTACGACTCGATGATCGCCAAGCTCATCGCGCACGGCCGCACGCGCGAGGAGGCGCGGCGCAAGCTGATGGCCGGCCTCGAGGATGCGGTGGCGCTGGGCGTGACGACCAATCAGCTCTTCCTGCAGCGCTGCCTTGCGCACCCGGTGTTCGCGGCCGGCGGTGCGAGCACCGCCTTCATCGACCAGCAGCAGGAAGAGCTGCTCGCATCGGACAGCGCCACGCAGGACCGTGCCGCCGCGCTCGCGGCCGTGCTGCTCTGCGACGTTGCCGGAGAGCGGCCGTCCCAAGGGCGCCCCCTGACGCACACGCTGCCGATCTCGCTGCGCCTCACGCTCGACGGCCGGATGCTCGGCGCCGGCGTCGTGCGTGCGCATCCCGATCGGTTCAGCGTGGGCATCGACGAAAGCGTCTTCGAGATCGATCGAGTCGAACGGGTGCAGACTTCGGTGCGCTTCGTCTGCAACGGCCTGGCCGAGCGCGCGGTCTGCCATCGCGACGGCCCCCTGCTGCTCCTGCACTACCGGGGCCGCCAATTGCGCGTGGAAGACCACACGCGCGCGGCCGCGCTCAAGTCCGGTGACGCAGCCGGCGACGGCAAGCTGCGCGCATCGATGAACGGCCGCGTGGTCGCGGTGATGGTGGCTGTCGGCGACAGCGTCGAGGCCGGCCAGCCCATGGTGACCCTGGAAACCATGAAGATGGAGCACGTGCATGCGGCGCCGTCGTCGGGCCGGGTGACGGCATTGCATGTGAAGACCGGCGACCAGGTCGCGGCCAGCCGCGTGGTGGCCGAACTGGCGATCGAGGCGCCCTGAACTAGGCCTGCACCGCCCGACGCAGCGCTGCCCGCGCCAGAAGGCGCGTGGAGTCGAGCAGCGGCAGCGGTGAATTGGTGTCGTTGACGATCAACGGAATCTCGGTGCAGCCGAGGATGACGGCATCGCAGCCCTCGTCCTTCATGCGCCCGATGAGCTGCTGGAAGCGGGCCACCGCCTCGGGCTTGAACACGCCGTAGACCAGCTCGTCCATGATGATGCGCTGGATGTCGTCGCGTTCGGCATCGCTCGGCCGCATGCAGGCCAGCCCGCGCGCCGCCAGCTTTTCGGGATAGACCTCGCTGTCGACCAGCCAGCGCGTGCCGGTCAGGCCGAGCCGGCGATAGCCGCGTTCGACGGCCTCGGCCGCAACCACTTCGGCGATGTGCAGCCAGGGCAGCGGCGAGCGCGCTTCGATGAGCGGCAGCGCCTGGTGGATGGTGTTGTCGGGGCAGACCAGGAAGTCGGCGCCGGTCTTCGCGAGCTTGCGGGCAGAGGCGAGCATCAGGTCGCCCACGCCCTGCAGGTCGCCGCGGTCCAGGAACTCGACGTACTCGGCGAGCGAGGGCGTGTGCATCGAGACCTCGGGATGGGCATGCGGGCCCAGAAGCTGCGCGCCTTCGGCGCAAATGGTCTTGTAGCAAAGGGCCGCGCCTTCGGCGGAGCAGCCGACGATTCCGATGTGCTGGGGCATGGCCGGATTCTCCACCGGCGAAGGCGCAGGCCGCCTTCCCGCTAGAAACCGCTGGCCTGGAAGTCCGTGCTGTGCAGGCAGATGGCGGCCATCGGGTTCTCGCGGTAGCGGGCGGTCGCCAGCGCGTCGATGGAGTCGGCGTTCTCCGCATAGGCGCGCACCAGTTCGGTGTCGCCCTCAGGTGCATGGAAGCGGGCGTGCAGCGCCTCTTCGTCGATCCGGGCAATGATGCGTGCGCCGTCGTACCCGTCGGGGTAGATCGCGAACTGGACGCTGCTGGTCGCGGGATGGAAGGTTGCTTCGGAGGCCATAGGAACTTTCGTATTCGTTACGGAAGTGTCGGATTTCCGGGCTCTGCAAGAAATAAGCCCGAAGCTCTATGACGTCTCGAAGATGTGATGCATTTCTCGAATCGCCGCGACAAATGGGGGCTGAAGCGCTCTCGTCTATGCGTGCGCCCGCTCAGTCGCCGACGAGCATTCCGCGCTCTTCGATGAAGGCCACGACCTCGGCCAGACCGGTGTGGGTCTTGAGGTTGGTCATCACGAAGGGCCGCTGCTTGCGCATGCGTCGGGTGTCGGCCTCCATCACCCCGAGGTCGGCGCCCACGTAGGGCGCGAGGTCGGTCTTGTTGATCACGAACAGGTCGCTCTTGGTGATGCCGGGGCCACCCTTGCGCGGGATCTTCTCGCCGGCCGCGACGTCGATCACGTAGATCGTGAGGTCGCTGAGTTCGGGGCTGAAGGTGGCGGCCAGGTTGTCGCCGCCGCTCTCGACGAAGACCACGTCGGCGTCGGGGAACTCGCCCAGCATGCGATCGATGGCTTCGAGATTGATCGAGGCGTCCTCGCGGATCGCGGTGTGCGGGCAGCCGCCGGTCTCCACGCCCATGATGCGCTCGGCCGGCAATGCGCCAGCCACCGTCAGCAGGCGCTGGTCTTCCTTGGTGTAGATGTCGTTGGTGATGGCGATCAGGTCGTACTTGTCGCGCATCGCCTTGCAGAGCATCTCGAGCAGCGTGGTCTTGCCGGAGCCGACCGGCCCGCCGATGCCCACGCGCAGCGGCGGCAGTCTCTTGGTGCGGTGGGGGATGTGGTGCAGGGCGGAGGACATGATGGTTCAGCTTCTAAAGAGGCGCGAATACTGGGTTTCGTGGCGCGCCGACAGCACGGCGAGCATGGGGGAAAAGGCCTGGCGTTCATCATCCGCCAGTGTGAGCGCACTCTCGACTGCTGTGGGAATTTCCGCGGCCAGCCGGCCTAGCATGCGCTGGCCGGCGCTTTGCCCCAGCGGCACGGCCTTGACCGCCGCCGCCACCATGTTCTCGGCCCAGCCGAAGGCGAAGGCCAGGCAGGCGTCGCGCACCGGTGCTCCGGTGCGGCTGGCGGCGAAGGCGAAGGCTACGGGATAGCTTGCGGGCAGGCTGTCGAAGACGCTCGCGGCGTCGGCATGGTGCAGCTTGAGCCATTCGACGAAGGAACGGCCCATCTGCTCGGTCTGCAGCAGGAACTCGGCGGATTCGCGGGTCTGGAACACCCAGTCGTTGAGCGCGCGGATGCGTGCCGTGTCGCCGCTGCGCCAGGCGGGAACCGCCTGCGCCACGACCGCGAGGTCGGCGCGCGCCAGGCTCAGATGGAGCTGGTCGGCCAGCCAGTCGGAGGCCGCCGCTTCGGTGGCGAGGCCGGCCCATTCGATGCCCGCTTCCAGCCCCTCCGAATAGGAGAAGCCGCCGACGGGCAGCGCCGGCGAGGCCAGCCAGATCAGCTGCAGTAAGCTGGCAGCGGACAGGGCGCCCGGCGCGTCGTCCATCAGTGCGAGTGGCCGTGGGAATGACCGTGATCGTGCGCATGCGGCGCCGCGTAGGCGTCCGGATGCAGCACCGGCCCCACCGGCGCGGCGCCATGCGAATGCCCATGGCCGCCGCCATGCGCGCCATACGCACCGCCTTCGGGTTCGAAAGCCTCCTCGGCTTCGCGCACGATCAGGTGCATCGAGCGCAGCATGCCGGCCAGCACGTGGTCGGGTTCGATCTTCAGGTGGTCGGGCTTGAGCTCGATCGGCACATGCCGGTTGCCCAGGTGGTAGGCCGCGCGCGTCAGGTCGAAGGGCGTGCCGTGCTCGCTGCAATGCGTGATCACCAGCACCGGCTGTTTGGCTGCGATCACCTTGATCAGCGAGCCGTCTTCGGCCACCAGCACATCGCCGCCGCGCACCGCGGTGCCGCGCGGCAGGAACACGCCGATCTGCCGGCCTTGCGAATCGGTGGCATCGAAGCGGCTCTTCTGGCGCACGTCCCAGTGGAGTTCGACGGTCGCGGCGCGCTTGAGCAGCACCGGCGCGAGGCCGCCGCCTTGGGGCATGAGTTTGTTGGCTGTGAGCATGGGCAATGTAGAAGGGCTTGATGCCGCGGTTGATCCTCGATAATATAACAACAGTTATAACTTCAGGGAATCGCGATGTCGGCGCTCAAACTAACGCAAATTGGTAACTCCGTGGGCGTGATCCTGCCCAAGGAAGTGCTGGCCCGCTTGAAGGTCGAGAAGGGGGACACGCTGTTCATGACCGAGGCTGCAAACGGTGTGACGCTGACACCGTACGACCCCGACGTGGAGGAGCAACTGAAACTGGGGCGCGAGTTCATGCGTGAGTTTCGGGACACGTTCCATCAGCTCGCCAAATGAGGGAGTGGCGCTGGATCGACCAGCGGTCTCTGATGCTGTTGCACGACGAGAGCCTGGCGGAGCATGGCGGTGCCCCAGGCTTGCGTGATGAAGGGTTGTTCCAGTCTGCATTGGCGCGGCCCCGCAATCTGGTTGCCTGCGGCAAGCCTGATCTCGCCGATCTGGCTGCAGCCTACGGCGTCGGGCTTGCCAAGAATCATCCATTTGTCGATGGCAACAAGCGCGCTGCGTTCCTTGCTGTGGGTTTGTTTCTCGCACTGAATGGTCAGCGATTGGTTGCTGCTCAAGCTGAAGCGACCTTGGTGATGTTCGACGTCGCCGCCAGCGCGATCGACGAGCTAGGCTTCGCCGCCTGGATTCGAGAGCACTTGCAGGCGCGAACCGGCTGAGCTGCTTCAGAACAAAAAGTACCGCTGCGCCATCGGCAGCGAAACCGCCGGATCGCAGACGAGCAGCTGCCCGTCGGCGCGCACCGCATAGGTCTGCGCATCGATCTCCATCTTCGGCGTGTAGGCGTTGTGCACCATGTGCTGCTTGCGGATGCCGCGGATGTTCTTCACCGCGCTCAGGGTCTTGGCAAGCCCGTAGCGCTCGCCGATGCCGGCGGCCAGGCCGGCCTGCGAGACGAAGGTCAGCGAGCTCTTCGCCAGCGAGCCGCCGAAGGCGCCGAACATCGGGCGGTAGTGCACCGGCTGCGGTGTCGGAATGGATGCGTTGGGATCGCCCATCGCGGCCATCGCGATCGTGCCGCCCTTCAGGATCGCGAAGGGCTTGACGCCGAAGAAGGCCGGCTTCCACACCACCAGGTCGGCCCACTTGCCGACCTCGATGCTGCCCACCTCGTGCGCGATGCCGTGCGCGATGGCGGGGTTGATCGTGTACTTGGCGACGTAGCGCTTGGCGCGGAAGTTGTCGTTGCGCGCGCCGTCTTCCGGCAGCTTGCCGCGCTGGCCCTTCATCTTGTGGGCGGTCTGCCAGCAGCGGATGACGACCTCGCCGACCCGGCCCATGGCCTGGCTGTCGGAGCTGAACATGCTGATCGCGCCGAGGTCGTGCAGGATGTCTTCGGCCGCGATCGTTTCCTTGCGGATGCGGCTTTCGGCGAAGGCCAGGTCTTCAGGGATGCCGGCATCGAGGTGATGGCACACCATCAACATGTCGACGTGTTCGTCGAGCGTGTTCACGGTGTAGGGCATGGTGGGGTTGGTGGAGGAGGGCAGGAAGTTCGGCTCGCCCACCACGCGCAGGATGTCGGGCGCATGGCCGCCGCCCGCGCCTTCGGTGTGGAAGGCGCAGATCGCGCGGCCCTTCACGGCCGCGATGGTGTTCTCGACGAAGCCGGATTCGTTCAGCGTGTCGCTGTGGATCGCGACCTGCGTGTCGGTGGCGTCGGCCACGTCGAGACAGTTGCTGATCGCCGCCGGCGTGGTGCCCCAGTCTTCATGCAGCTTGAGGCCCATGACGCCGGCATCGATCTGCTCGTGCAGCGCAGCCGGCAGGCTCGCGTTGCCCTTGCCGAGGAAGCCGAGGTTCATCGGAAAGGCGTCGGCCGCCTGCAGCATGCGCTCGATGTGCCAGGGCCCCGGCGTCGCGGTGGTCGCGAAGGTGCCGGTTGCGGGGCCGGTGCCGCCGCCGAGCATGGTGGTGACGCCGGACGCGAGCGCCTCTTCGATCTGCTGCGGGCAGATGAAGTGGATGTGGCTGTCGATGCCGCCGGCGGTGACGATGTTGCCCTCGCAGCTGATGACCTCGGTGCCCGGGCCGATGACGATGTCCACGCCAGGCTGCACGTCCGGGTTGCCGGCCTTGCCGATCGCGACGATGCGACCGCCCCGAAGGCCGATGTCGGCCTTGACGATGCCCCAGTGGTCGAGGATCAGCGCGTTGGTCATCACCGTGTCGACCGTGCCCTCGGCCCTCGTGCGCTGCGACTGCGCCATGCCGTCGCGGATGGTCTTGCCGCCGCCGAACTTGACCTCCTCGCCGTAGCCGCCGGCGCGCAGGGTGTAGTCCTCTTCCACCTCGATCACGAGATCGGTGTCCGCCAGGCGCACGCGGTCGCCCACGGTGGGGCCGAAGATTTCGGCGTAGGCACGCCGGCCGATCGTTGCCATGTTTAGAGCTTTCCTTGAACCAGTCCGCGGAAACCGTAGACGAGACGGTCGCCGGCGAAATCCACCAGTTCGACCGTGCGCTGCTGCCCCGGCTCGAAGCGCACCGCGGTGCCCGAGGCGATGTTCAGGCGCATGCCGCGCGCAGCCTCGCGGTCGAAGCCCAGCGCGCCGTTGGTCTCGGCGAAGTGGTAGTGCGAGCCGACCTGGATCGGACGGTCGGCGGTGTTCTGCACCACCAGCGTGATCGCGCGGCGGCCGGGATTGAGGACGTGATCGCCTTCGTCGGTGATGAGTTCGCCGGGAATCATGATGCCTCCGCCGCCGGGCCGCCCCAAGGCGGAGGCGCCTCCCCCTCGGGGGGTGGCGAAGCACACGAAGTGGCAAGCCGGGGGGCGGTCATACAACGCCGCCGAGCAGTGCAACGCCGAAGATCGCCACCGCTGCGCCCGCAACGCGCGGCACCCAACGGTTCGCATGGCGCAGCGACCAGCCGATCGCGATGCCGGCCGCATGCAGCAGCACCGTCGCAGCGAGCATGCCGGCCAGGGTGAGCGCGGCACCGGATTCGCCTGCCAGCTCTTGACCATGCGCGACGCCATGGAACACGGCGAACAGGCCGACCAGCGCGGCGGCGGCCAGCGCCGGCAGGTGGCGCTGCGTGACGACCAGCAGGCCCAGCACCAGCAGCGACGCAGCGATCATGGGCTCGACGACCGGGAGTTGCACGCCCGCCAACCCGAGCAACGCGCCGGCCAGCAGCATCAGCGCGAAGCCCAGCGGCGCCCACAGCAGGTCGGGCCAGGCACGGCGCGCGGTGAGCGCGCTCCACAGGCCGACCGCCACCATCGCAGCCAGGTGGTCAAACCCCGTCAGCGGGTGCAGGAAGCCGGACATGAATCCGTGGTGCAGGCTGGCATCGGCGCCGGTGTGGGCGGCCGCGGCCAACGGCAGCGCCGCAATCAAGAGCAGAGGGGCTTGGCGAAGAAGGCGCATGGTGGTGGCGGGTGGTTTTTCAAACGATGGGTTGGTGCACTGTCACGAGCTTGGTGCCGTCCGGAAAGGTGGCCTCGACCTGGATGTCCGGAATCATCTCGGCCACCCCGTCCATCACGTCGGCGCGCGACAGGACGCTGCGGCCCTCGCTCATCAGGGCGGCCACGCTCTTGCCGTCGCGCGCACCTTCCATCACGGCGGCCGAGATCAGCGCCACGGCTTCGGGGTAGTTGAGCTTCAGCCCGCGTGCGCGGCGCCGTTCGGCCAGCAGGGCGGCCGTGAAGATCAACAATTTGTCTTTTTCTCGCGGTGTCAGTTCCATGAGCGGCGATGTTGCAACACTCGTGCCGTGGCATGAAAGCTGCACTTTGAACCCGTGGACTCTACCGCCGTTCCCCCGCTCCCGAGCGACGAAGCGCCGCAGCGCATCGTCAAGGTTCGGCGCGACTACAACAGCTGGGTGGCGCGCGAAACGCTCGAGGACTATGCCCTGCGCTACACCCCCCAGCGCTTTCGGCGCATGTCGGAATGGCGCGTGGCGAGCACGGCCTTCGGCGGCGCGGCCTCCTTCCTGATCCTCGAAGCGGTCGGCGCCACGCTGCTGGTGCAGTACGGCTTCATCAATGCGGCCTGGGCGATCCTGGTCACCGGGCTCATCATCTTCCTGGCCGGCCTGCCGATCAGCGTCTATGCGGCGCGCTACGGCGTCGACATGGACCTGCTCACGCGCGGCGCCGGCTTCGGCTACATCGGCTCCACGCTGACCTCGCTGATCTACGCCTCCTTCACCTTCATCTTCTTCGCGCTCGAGGCGGCGGTGATGGCCTATGCGCTCGAGCTGGCGCTGGGCATCCCCGTGGTGTGGGGCTACCTGGTCTGCGCGCTGGTGGTGATTCCGCTGGTCACGCACGGCATCTCGGCCATCAGCCGGCTGCAGGTGTGGACCCAGCCGATCTGGCTCGTGATGCTGGTGGTGCCCTTCGGCTATGTGCTTGTGCGCGATCCTGGTGCGTTCGACGGCATCGTGCACTACAACGGCGTCAAGCCCGGCGCCATTGGATTCGATTTGCACCTGTTCGGTGCCGCCCTCACCGTCGGCATCGCGCTGATCACGCAGATGGGCGAGCAGGCCGACTACCTGCGTTTCATGCCGGTCCGCACCGCCGCCAACCGCGGGCGCTGGTGGGCCGGCGTGCTCGTCGGCGGGCCGGGCTGGGTGGTGCTGGGCGTGCTCAAGATGCTGGGCGGCGCGCTGCTCGCCTACCTCGCCATCGGCCACATGGTGCCGCCCGAGCGTGCGGTCGATCCCAATCAGATGTACCTGGCCGCCTACGAGTACGTGTTCCCCCAATACGGCTGGGCGGTGGCCGCGACGGCGCTGTTCGTCGTGATCTCGCAGCTCAAGATCAACGTCACCAACGCCTATGCGGGCTCGCTCGCCTGGAGCAATTTCTTCTCGCGCGTCACGCACAGTCATCCGGGCCGCGTGGTGTGGGTGGTGTTCAATGCGCTGATCGCCTTCATGCTGATGGAGATGAACGTGTTCGAGGCGCTGGGCGACGTGCTCGGCCTCTACGCCAACATCGCGATCGCCTGGATGATGGCGGTGGTGGCGGATCTCGTCGTCAACAAGCCGCTGGGCCTCTCGCCGCCGGGCATCGAGTTCAAGCGCGCGCACCTGTGGGACATCAACCCGGTCGGCGTCGGCGCGATGGCGCTGGCCTCGGCCCTGTCGATCACGGCGCACCTGGGTGTGTTCGGGCCGATGGCGCAGGCCTTCTCGGCGCTGATCGCGCTGGGCACCGCCTTCGTCGCGGCGCCGCTGATCGCCTGGGCCACGCGCGGCAAGTACTACATCGCGCGGGTGTCCGACGACTGCGGCTCGGCGCCTTTCGCACCGGCCACCGGCCGCGCGGCGGTGCGCTGGGCGCGCGTCGAATCGGAGGCCGGCAGCTACCGGCGCCTCAGCACGCAGCGCTGCGTGATCTGCGAGCGCGAGTACGAAGGCCCCGACATGGCGCACTGCCCCGCCTACCAGGGCGCGATCTGCTCGCTGTGCTGCACGCTCGACGCGCGCTGCGGTGATCTCTGCAAGCCGCAGGCGAGCCTCTCGGCGCAATGGTCGGGCGCGCTGCGCTGGCTGCTGCCGCGTCGCGTCTGGCCCTACCTCGATACCGGGCTCGGCCACTTCCTGCTGCTGATGCTGATCGTGGTGCCGCTCCTCGCCGCGGTCTTTGGCGTGCTCTACCAGCAGGAACTGCGCGGCCTGGGCGAAGGGGTGCTGGCCGAAGCGGCGAACCCCGCGCACCTGCGCTC
Organism: Variovorax sp. LjRoot175; assembly: GCF_964253805.1. Lineage (NCBI taxonomy): Bacteria > Pseudomonadati > Pseudomonadota > Betaproteobacteria > Burkholderiales > Comamonadaceae > Variovorax > Variovorax sp. LjRoot175. The sequence goes on from NZ_CAXURY020000001.1 coordinate 1,243,915, forward strand.
GGGCTTTCTCAAGGCCTACATGGCGCTGCTGCTGATCGCCGGCATCGTCGCCTGGTGGCTGGTGCTCGCGCACCAGAGCCGCAAGGTGGCGCAGGAAGAATCGAACCGCCAGACCCACCTGCTGGTGCGCGAGATCGAGCTTCACCGCGAGACCGACCGCGCCTTGCAGGCCGCCAAGCAGACGGCCGAGCAGGCGCGCGAGCAGGCGGACCAGGCGAACCAGGCCAAGAGCCGCTACATCAGCGCCATCAGCCACGAGCTGCGCACGCCGCTCAACAGCATCCTGGGCTATGCGCAGCTGATGGGGGAAGACGCGGCCGTGCCGCCGCACCGGCAGCAGGCGGTGGCGGTCATCAAGCGCGGCGGCGAGCACCTGCTGTCGCTGATCGAAGGCACGCTCGACATCGCGCACATCGAGGCCGGCAAGCTCACGCTGCATGCCAGGCCGATGGAGTTCGCCGAGCTCATGAGCGAGCTGGCCGACATGTTCGAGCTGCAGGCGGCCGAGAAGGGCCTGGCCTTCCGCTTCGAACCCGCCGGCGAACTGCCCGAGCTGGTGCGCGCCGACGAGCGGCGCGTGCGGCAGATCCTCATCAACCTGCTGGGCAATGCGATCAAGTTCACCGCCAGCGGGCAGGTCACGCTGCGCCTGCGCTATGCGCGAGAGTTCGCGGCCATCGAGGTCGAGGACACCGGGCCCGGCATGTCGGCCGAGGAACTGAGCCGCATCTTCGAGCCCTTCGCGCGCGGCACGAGCGCCGGCCCGTCCGCGCCCGGCGCGGGCCTGGGCCTCACGATCGCGAAGATGCTGATCGACCTGATGGGCGGCGAGATGAGCGTGCAGAGCGCGCCCGGCGCCGGCTCGGTGTTTCGGGTGCGGCTGTTCCTGCCGCGCGTGCACGAGGCGCCCGTCGCCGGCGGGCGGCGCAAGATCGCGGCCGCGCCACGGCTGCGGCGCGGCTACGAAGGCCCGCGCCGTCGCCTGCTGGTGGTCGACAACGAAGAGGCCGACCGCGAACTGCTCGTGCACCTGCTCGCGCCGCTGGGCTTCGAGCTGCGCACGGCGGCCAGCGGCCATGATGCGCTGGACCTGATCGCCGCCGGCTGGCATCCCGACGCGATGTTCGTCGATCTCGCGATGCCCGGCATCGACGGCTGGGAAACCATCCGCCGCTCGCGCGCGCTCGGGCTCGCGCAGGCGTCCGTCGCAATCGTCTCGGCCAATGCCTTCGACAAGCGGCTGGACAACGACGTCGGCATCGCGCCCGAGGATTTCTTCGTCAAGCCGGTGCGCCACAGCGAGCTGCTCGACTGGCTCGAGCGCCGGCTCGCGCTGCGCTGGACCGACAGCGCCGTGGCACCGCCGCCGGCGCCCTCCCTGCCGGCGGCCGTGCTGCCCGATGCGGCCAGCCTGCGAGCGCTCGAAGAGGCCGTCGGCCTCGGCTACTTCCGCGGCATCATGAACCAGCTCGACGCCATCGATGCGGCCCAGCCCGAATGCGCGGGCTGGACGGCCGCGCAGCGCACCCTGGCGCGGCAGTTCCAGTTCGAGGCCATGAGCCGTGCCTTGAATTCGGCGGCGGGCACCTCATGAGCAGCGAGCCCCCACCACCCCTGGTGCACAGCCTGCGCGAGCACGCCGGCACCGGCGACCTGGTGCTGATCGTCGACGACGTGCCCGACAACCTCGCGGTCCTGCACGATGCACTCGACGAATCGGGCTATGCGGTGCTGGTCGCGACCAGCGGCGAGCAGGCCCTGCAGCGCGCGGCCCAGGCGCGCCCCGACATCGTGCTGCTCGACGCGATGATGCCGGGCATCGACGGCTTCGAAGTCGCGCGCCGCCTCAAGGCCGATGCCGCGACGGCCCACATCCCGATCGTCTTCATGACCGGTCTCACCGAGACCGAGCACCTGGTCGCGGCGCTGGAGGCCGGCGGCGTCGACTACGTCACCAAGCCGATCAAGCCCAAGGAAGTGCTGGCGCGCATGAATGTGCACCTGCAGGGCGCGCGCGCCGCGCGGCAGGCGGTGCAGCAGGCCGGGCAGGCACGCAATGCGCTCGATGCCTTCGGCTACGCGAGCTTCACCGTGCGCATGCCCGAGGGCAGGCTGATCTGGCAGACCGCGCTGGCGCGCGACCTGCTGCAGCGCTATTGCGCCACGGCCGCGCCGGCCACGCCGCCGGTGGTGCTCGAATGGCTGCGCCAGCACCTGCCCGACGCGCAGCAGCGCCAGGTCGAGCCGCCCGTACTCTCGATCGCGCACGGCGCCGCCAGCCTCAGCCTGCGGCTGCATCAGCAGACCGGGCACGACGAGGAGGGCGACGACTGGCTGATCATCATGCGCGAGGTCTCCGGCACCGCGGTGATCGAGGCCATGAGCCTGAGCCTGAAGCTCACTGCACGCGAGGCCGAGGTGCTGTACTGGGTGGTCAAGGGCAAGACCAACAAGGACATCGGCGAGATCCTGGGCAGCAGCCCGGCCACCGCCAAGAAGCATCTGGAGCGCGTGTACGTGAAGCTTGGCGTCGAGACCCGTACCGCGGCCGCCGGCGTAGCAATGAAACGCATTCGCGAGCTGCAGCCGCAGTTCGAAATATGAGCCGATGAATTGACGCCGGCCGCTCCTAGAATGCGCGGCCATGATTCGACGCTATCTGATGGCCCCGCTGTGGTTCGCTGCAGCCTCCGCGCAGGCCGGCGGCCATTTCGACGTCGACGATGCGGGCACGCTCGATCGAGGCCAGTGCCAGTACGAGTTGTGGGGTACGCGCACCCGCAGCCAGCAGACCACGCTCTGGCACCTCGGGCCCGCCTGCCGCGTCGGCCCGGTCGAGCTGGGTCTCAACATCGATCGCATCGCGGTGGCCGGGGATCGCCTACACACGGTGGGCCCGCAGCTCAAGTGGACCTTTCTCGGGCAGGCGCCCGATGCGCAGTGGAGCGCGGCCGTCTCGATGGGCGCAACCTTCGAGCTGCCGCGCCACGGCGGCCGCACCGGCGGCCAGTTCGTCGTTCCCGTGACCTGGCGCGCGACCGACAGCCTGCAGGTCCACGCCAACCTGGGTGCCGACTGGGCCCCCGGCACCGGCGCGCGCAGCGGCCGCGGCGGACTGGCCGGCGAATGGGCGCTGAACGACACCGTGTCCCTGATCGCCGAGCGCAACCGTGCCTTCGGGCTCTGGACTTCGCGCGTCGGCGCGCGCTTCAGCCTGACGCCCCTGATCAGCATCGACGTGAGCGCGGCGCGCACCGGGCCCGAGGGCGTGCGCAGCGTGGCGATCGGCCTGAATCACGAGTTCGGGCGCTGAAGCGTGGCTATACTGCGCAGGAAGGACTCCGCAGTATAACCGTGGCCACTGTCTCCGAACCCTCGCTCTTCGAGGACCTGTCGCTCTCGGCGCAGACCAACTTCGCCGAACTGGTCGAGCAGGCGCAGGCGCGCATGCTCGATCGCTCGATCGCAGATCTGAGCGGTTCCTTCAACAAGAAGGAGGTCAAGGGCGTCATCTATTGGTATTGGCAGTTCCGCGATCTGGCCGGCAGGAACCACCAGGTCTATCTCGGGCCCGACGATGAGCGCCTGCGTGAGCTCATCGGGCTGCGCTCTGAAGGCAAGTCGCATGGCCACGATGGCCTGGCCAGGCTCGCCAGCGCATGCACTTCGCTTGGCTGCCTGAACGTGACGCCCCAGCACTTCAAGGTGATCAACAGGCTCTCGGAGCATGGCTTTTTCAACGCCGGCGGCGTGCTGATCGGCACACATGCGTTCATCGCGATGGGGAACATGCTCGGCGTGCGGTGGACGGGGGGCTGGAGGACGAACGACATCGACTTCGCGCACGCGGGCAAGAATGTGTCGCTTGCCTTGCCGACGAACACCGAGTCCGACGTGCACGACGCGATCACTTCGCTTCAGATGGGCTTGCTTCCGGTGAAGTCGATCGCGAGCGGGGCTGGCGCCACCTACCTGAATTCCAAGGGTGGCGAAATGCGGATCGATCTGCTGACGACCGCCGGTAGGAGCGATGCGGTTTACCGGCACGAGCCGCTCAAGGTGAATCTCCAGCCTCTGAAGTTCATGGAATTCTCCCTGGAGAAGATCGCCCAGACAGCCGTGATCTCGGGGGAACACGCGCTGATGGTGAACATACCGTCGCCGGTGCGCTACGCGCTGCACAAGCTGGTCGTCATGGCCGAGCGCGAAGAGGCGTTCCGCACCAAGATCCAGAAGGATGCGGGGCAGGTCGCCGCCATTGTTTCGCATGCACTCGAGCGCTCCCCGTATGCGCTCGACGAGGCAGCCGAGGACATCATGGGCCGCGGCAAAGGATGGCGCAGCCGCATTGCCGAAGGCACGCGTCTGCTGGCGCAGCACCACCCGTCGATCGCGGGGCAGCTGACCATGGTGCTAGAGCTTGCCGGCGCCAGTCGGCCGCGAGCGCCGCGGCGTCAACCGCCTACCAAGGCACCGTAGGCGCGCCGCGTCGCCGGCGCCACCGCATCGAGCACCTGCGCGTAGGAGGTCTTGTGGCGCGCCAGCAGCCGTGCCGAGGCGACCGCCTTCGACCTGCAGAACCAGTGGCAGGTGTGCTGCATGAGGAAGAGCTCGGCCGACAGGGTGAAGGCCTTGCTCTTAGGCGTGCGCTGAGCGCTGTTCGCTACCGCATCGGCGATGCCCCGCGCGTGGATCGCCAGCGCCTCGCGCATGTCGAAGCTGCTGCCGGGAAACAGCGTCTGCGCGAAGGGCAGGGCGATCGGGAACTTGCTCACGCGCGCGTCGGCCGCGCCGACCTTCGAGAACTCTGCGGCGAAGCGCGTGAACTGGCCGGCAAGCGTCTGCTCGCTGGTGGCCAGCAGGCTCCAGATCTGATCGCGGCGCTCGGGGTCGTTTTCGCCGAGGCAGCGCAGGTAGCCCTCGGTCAGGTTCTCCATCAGGTGTTCGATCTGGTAGTTGCCGAGATGGCTGGCAAGGAGCGCGACGCGCCGCTTCTGCTCGCGGGACTTGATCAGGTAGGCACCGAAGAAGATCAGGGCCGTCAGGGTGAGAACTTCCATGACGCTGATTGTCAGCGCCAGAACCCGTCGAAGCCGTCCGGTGGCTCCAGCCGCCGGCCGCGCAGCACCAGACGCAGCGGCCCGGGCATGACGCGAATGCGCTCCGGATGGCGTTCGTCGCCGGGGTAGGCGGTGGCGCGCATGCCCTCGATCTCGAAGGTGTGCGGCCGCACGAGGCAGGGCGGGCGGCTGCCGGCCTCGGCCAGCATCGCATCGACGCTGTTGAAGCGGCCCAGGTGCGCGAGGCTCATGATCTGCGGCGCGGCCAGAACGATGTCGCCGCGCCAGTAGCTTTCGAGCGCGGTGCGTGGCTGCAGCCAGTCGCTGTGCACGGCCTCGTGCGCATCGTGCCGCGCATGCTGCGCGGCGGGCGCGGCGGCGATGAAGAAGCGCGTGTCGAAGCGCTTGCCCGGCGATGACAAGGCCTGCAGCGGCGTGATCCAGCGCGACCACGGCCGCAGGGCACGCGTGTCCAGGCGCAGGCCGAGCCGGCCCAGCATGTCGTTGAAGGCGACGCCGGCCGCGGCCAGCGCGGCCGCCTGCCGCAGGGCTTCGGCGTCGAGTCCCTGCGCGAACAGCAGGCCGCATTCCTCGAAGACTTCGCGCGCCGCCGCCACATGGATCGCCGCGGCGGTCGCGGCATCGATGTCCTCGTCGTGCAGCAGCGCGTGCAGGCGATCGGGTTCCTGGTCCAGGCGCGCCTGCGCGTCGAGCCCGGCATCCGCCGGATCCACCTTGCCGCCGGGAAAGACGTAGGAACCGCCATGCACGTCCGACAGCGCATGGCGCTGGATCATGAGGACTTCGGGCCCGGCCGCGCTGTCGCGGCAGATGAGCACGGTGGCGGCGGGCCGGATGGGCGCCGGCGGCGCATCGGGTCGCGCGGCTTGCATCTTCAGCCCTCGGCGCCTTCCACCAGGAAGCGCACCCGCCGCACGCCCTGCCACTCGTCGGCATCGAGCCGGAACGCAATCACCACGCGCGGCGGCAGCGGTTCGGTGTGGCCGAACCAGATGCCGTCCACCGGCTTGCCCTGGTGCTTGAGTTTCAGCGCCAGATGCTTCTCGCCCACCAGCCGCTGCGAGATGACCTCGACCTCTTCGCTGAAGGTCGGCGGCGCAAAGCCTTGTCCCCACACTTCGCGGTGCAAGGTGTCGACCAGATCGACGCGCAGGTATTCGGGCGCCAGCGGCCCGTCGGTGTCGAGCCGCCGCGTCAGCGCTGCGGCATCGAGCCATTCCATCGCCACCTGCGCCAGCGCGCGCTCGAAGGTCTCGAAATGTTCCTCGGCCACGGTGCAGCCCGCCGCCATCGCATGGCCGCCGAAGCGTAGCAGCACGCCCGGATGGCGCTTGGCCACCAGGTCCAGCGCATCGCGCAGATGGAAGCCCGGGATCGAACGACCCGAACCCTTGAGCTCGTGCGACTTGCCGTCGGCGGCGCTGGCCGCGAAGACGAAGGCGGGCCGGTGGAAGCGGTCCTTGAGCCGCGAGGCGACGATGCCGACCACGCCTTCATGAAAGTCCGCGCCGAACACGCTGATGGCGGCGGGCAGGGCCTGGCTGTCGTCGAACAGCGTCTCGGCCAGCATCAGCGCCTGCTCGCGCATGCCGCCCTCGATGTCGCGCCGCTCGCGGTTGATGCCGTCGAGCATGCGCGCCAGTTCGTCGGCGCGCGCCGCGTCCTCGGTCAGCAGGCACTCGATGCCCAGCGTCATGTCGGCCAGGCGTCCGGCCGCGTTGATGCGCGGCCCGAGTGCGAAGCCGAAGTCGAAGGTGGTGGCTGCCTGCGCATTGCGGCCGGCGGCCTTGAAGAGCGCGGCAATTCCTGCCGGCATGGAACCAGCGCGGATGCGGCGCAGGCCTTGCGCGACCAGGCGGCGGTTGTTGGCGTCGAGCCTGACCACGTCGGCCACGGTGCCGAGCGCAACCAGCGGCAAAAGCGCATCGAGCTTGGGTTGCGTCGCGACATCGAACACGCCGCGCGCACGCAGCTCGGAGCGCAAGGCCAGCAGCACATAGAACATCACGCCGACGCCCGCGATGCTCTTGCTTTCGAACTCGCAGCCGGGCTGGTTGGGATTCACCAGCACGTCGGCCGCGGGCAGCGCCGGGCCGGGCAGGTGGTGGTCGGTCACCAGCACCGCGAGCCCGCGCGCCTTGGCGGCGGCCACTCCCTCGACGCTCGCGATGCCGTTGTCGACTGTGATCAGCACGTCGGCGCCGCTCGCGGCCACGCGCTCGGCGATCGGCGGCGTGAGGCCGTAGCCGTCGATCACGCGGTCGGGCACCAGGTAGCTCACCTGCTTCGCGCCGAGCAGGCGCAGGCCACGCACGGCCACCGCGCAGGCCGTGGCGCCGTCGCAGTCGTAGTCGGCCACGATGCACAGGCGCTTGTCGTCGCGGATCGCATCGGCCAGGAGCACCGCGGCCTCGCGCGCGCCGCGCAGGGTGGCGGGTGCGAGCAGGCGCACGAGGCCGTCGTCGAGCTCGTCCTTGCCCTGCACGCCGCGCGCGGCATAGAGCCGTGCCAGCAAGGGATGCACGCCGGCCTGTTCGAGCGCCCAGGCGCTGCGCGGGGGGATGTCTCGGGCGACGATCTTCATCACAGCGCTTCCAGCACGGCCGGTGCGCTCTCTCGCTGGAACAAGGACTTGGCCCAGCGCGCCAGGCCGCGCTGCTGCACGCCGAAGCGCCGCGCGCCGCGGTCGCCGCACAGCGTGATCGCCACGTCGGCGCCTTCGGTGTACACGGCCAGCAGCTCGGCCACCGGGCCGGCGTCCACCTCGCCCCAGGCCGCGGTCCAGGCGGCGGCATCGTCGCGCAACGCGGGAGCACGCAGCGCGTCGGCGACAGTGGGCCGCGCGTCGCCGAAGGAAGGGGGGAGGCGGCCGGTGCCGCTGAGCCAGAAGGAATTGATCGGCGGCACGCCGCGCGCAGTGCGCTCGTCGTTCACGCGCTCGGTGTAGAGCAGCATCTGCATCTCGTTCTGCAGCCGGCGCAGCGACCGGGCACCGTCGGCGAGCGGTGACCACTGCGAAATGGGGTAGCCGATCGCGCGGTCGATCGAGGCGGTGGCCAGGCCGTCGAACACCTGGCCTTGCGCAAGCCAGCGGCCCGGCGTGGGCGTGGCGTGCAGCGCGATGCCGTCTTCCGCGAAGAAGGGGCGCGCGGCCGCGAGCAGGGCGTCGGATTCGGCCGCGTCGATCCGGATCGCGGCTGGATCACCCAGCACCACGTCGTCGATGCCCACCTGCCAATGGCACAGCGTCGCGATGCCCCAGCTGTCGCCGTCACTGGTGGGCGAGAGCCCGGCCTGTTTCGCTTCCAGCGCCGCCCACGGGATCTGCCCATCGGCGGCTTCGATGCCGAGCGCCGCGGCCAGCGCACGTTCGTGGGGTGGCGAGAGCGTGCTTTCGTCCTGCGTGTCTTCGTGCACCAGCGCCAAGCGCGAGAGCAGCGATTCCAGCTTCGGCAGACGCAGGCCCGTCAGTGCTTCGCGGCAGGCCGGCGAGCTGCGGCCGGCGAAGGGGATCAGCAAATGGTGCGAAGTAGACAAGGCGGGCATGGGCCTATTGTCCGGGATGCCACAATCCGAGCGATGAACGACCCCCACGCTCTGCACGCCGTGTCATCGCTGCCCCCCAAGGGGGCGCAGGTCTCTCTTGGGGCGGCCCGGCGAGATACCTGATGCGACTCCCCTACGAACTGCAGCTCGGCTGGCGCTACACGCGCGCGGGCCGGGCGACGCGGCGCAACGGCTTCATCTCCTTCATCTCTGGCGTCTCGATGTTCGGCATCGCGCTGGGCGTGGCGGCGTTGATCATCGTGCTCTCCGTGATGAACGGCTTCCAGAAGGAAGTGACCGACCGCATGCTCGGCGTGATCTCGCACATCGAGATCTTTTCGCGCGACGGCCAGGCACTGGCCGACATCGATGCGATCGCCGCGGCGGCACGCAAGAACCCCAACGTCGTCGGCGTCGCGCCCTTCATCGCCGCGCAGGCGCTGATCGCGCGCGGCGAGGACATGAAAGGCACGCTGGTGCGCGGCATCGAGCCTTCGCTGGAGCCGCAGGTGACCGACATCTCCACCACCGCGCAACACGGTGCACTGGCGAAGCTGGTGCCGGGCGAATTCGGCATCGTGCTCGGCGTCGAGCTGGCGCGCTCGCTCTTCGTGCGCGTGGGCGACCAGGTCACGCTGATCGCGCCCGGCGGCCAGGTCACGCCGGCCGGCGTGGTGCCGCGCCTGAAGCAGTTCACCGTGGTCGGCACCTTCGATTCGGGCCACTACGAATACGACTCGGCGCTCGCGATGATCCACGAGCAGGACGCGGCCCGCGTGTTCCGGCTCGAAGGGCCGAGCGGCCTGCGCCTCAAGCTCAAGGACCTGCACCAGGCGCGCGAGGTGGCCGATCAGCTGGCCGTCACGCTGCCCGGCGAATTCCTGATCCGCGACTGGACGCGCCAGAACAAGACCTGGTTCGCGGCCGTGCAGGTCGAGAAACGCATGATGTTCATCATCCTCACGCTGATCGTCGCGGTCGCGGCCTTCAACCTGGTCTCGACCTTGGTGATGACGGTGACCGACAAGCGTGCCGACATCGCGATCCTGCGCACGCTGGGCTCGAGCCCGCGCAGCATCATGGGCATCTTCGTCGTGCAGGGCGCGATGGTGGGCGTGATCGGCACGCTCGGCGGGCTGCTGCTGGGCCTGGGCATCGCCTACAACATCGACGTCATCGTGCCGGCGCTGGAGCGGCTCTTCAACGCGCGCTTCCTGCCGCAGGACATCTACCTCATCAGCAAGATGCCGAGCGATCCGCAGCGCGGCGACATCATGCCGATCGCGCTGATCTCGCTTGCGCTGTCCTTCGTGGCCACGCTCTACCCGAGCTGGCGCGCCAGCCGCGTCAACCCTGCGGAGGCCTTGCGCTATGAATAAGCGGGCCCCCACGCTCGGCACTGACGTGTCCTCGCTGCCCCCCGAGGGGGCTGCCATCGGCTTGGGGCGGCCCGGCGCCGATGGGGTCGTCCTGCAAGTCAGAGGCCTCACCAAGCGCTTCCACGAAGGCCGCATCGATCTCACCGTGCTGCACGGCGTCGACCTCGACGTGCGCGCGGGCGAGACGCTCGCCATCGTCGGCGCCTCGGGTTCGGGCAAGAGCACGCTGCTGCACCTGATGGGCGGGCTCGATGCGCCCACGGCCGGCAGCGTGGAATTGCACGGCAAGAACATCGCGCATGTCGATGCGGCCGAGCAGGGCCGGCTGCGCAATGCGCACCTGGGTTTCGTCTACCAGTTCCACCACCTGCTGCCGGAGTTCAGCGCGCTCGACAACGTCGCGATGCCGCTGAAGATCCGCCGTACCGAGCCGCAGGCCGCGGCACGGGCCGCGAACCTGATGCTGGCCGCCGTGGGACTGGCCGAACGCACCCACCACCGGCCGGCCGAGCTTTCGGGCGGCGAGCGACAGCGTGTTGCCATTGCGCGCGCGCTCGTGACCCAGCCCGACTGCGTGCTGGCCGACGAGCCCACCGGCAACCTCGACCGCAACACGGCCGACAGCGTGTTCGCGCTGATGCTGCAGCTCGCGCACGAGCGCCGCACGGCCTTCGTCGTGGTCACGCACGACGAGAGTCTGGCCAAGCGCTGCGACCGGGTGCTGCGACTCACCGCGGGCCGTCTCGCAGGCTGAGCTGCGGCCGCTTGCCAAAGCCGGGCGCGGTCACCACACTGGGGCTTCGTTCGACAGCGCAAGGAGCCCCATGGAAACCCCGGACCTCCCGCCTTCCACCACGCTCGAGCAGCGCAGCTCGTACCTGGAAGAGAAGGCCTTCAAATCGCGCACGCTACTGATCTTCGGCGCCATCACGGACCAGTCGGCCGCCGACGTGGCGCGCCGGCTCATCGCCCTCGACGCCGACAGCCAGGAACCCATCGACATCCTGGTCAGCTCGCCGGGTGGGCACCTGGAGTCGGGCGATGCCATCCACGACCTCGTGCGCTTCATCAGCGCGCCGGTGAACATGATCGGCACCGGCTGGGTCGGCAGCGCCGCCACGCACCTCTATCTGGCGGTGCCGCGCGAGCGGCGTTTCTGCCTGCCCAATACGCGCTTCCTCATTCACCAGCCGAGCGGCGGCGCGGGCGGGCCGGCCAGCGACATTGCCATCCACGCACGCGAGATCCTGCGAGCTCGCACGCGCATCGCCCAGGCGATCGCGCGCGAGACCGGCAAGCCGCTGGACGCCGTGCTCGCCGACATCGAGCGCGACCGATGGCTGTCGGCGGAGGAGGCGATCGACTACGGGCTGGTGTCGCGCATCATCCAGCGCAAGAGCGAGCTGCGCCCCTAGGCGCGCAGCTGCCGGCTTACTTCGGCTTGTAGGCCACCACGTCGATCTCGACCTTGGCGTCGACCATCAGGCGCGCCTCGGTGGTTGAGCGCGCGGGCCGGCCGGCACCGAAATAGCCCATGTAGACGCGATTGAAGGCACCGAAATCGCGCGCGTCCTGCAGCCACACGGTGGTCTTGCAGACGTCGTCGAGCGTCGCGCCGGCCAGCGCAAGCACCGACTTGATGTTCTCCATGACCTGCCGGGTCTGAGCCTCGATGCCGCCGACCACGATCTCGCCGTTCGCATCGGCGGGCACCTGTCCCGACACATAGATGAAGTCGCCCGCGCGCACGGCCGGGGAGAAGGGGCGGACCTGGTTGTCCGAGGCCTTGGGGGATGCACCGAGGTATTCGAGCGACATGAAAAGCTCCTGGGTTGAGTGTGGATTGAAATTATATTTCAGTAAAAGTCCTGAAACATAGGGTTTGCACCCGTGATTTGGCATGTTTGATGCTTCAAAGTCTGGCCGAAGAGAAAATATTTTTCAAATCATCCGACCCACGAAGGAGTTTCACATGCAGACCCCCGGCCTCTCGAAGCGCAGCCTGCTCGGCGCGTTCCTCGTCAGTTTGCTGTTCGCCGTGGCGCCGGCCCAGGCCCAGGGACCGCGCAATTTCGCGACCCTTGCCATGGTGGCCGAGCCGCAGACGCTGGACCCGATGGCCTCCACCGCCGACCTGGTCGGCACGATCATGCAGCACGTCTACGAGCCGCTCTACACCTTCGATGCGAAGTGGAACGTGGTGCCGATGCTGGCCGAATCGATGCCGAAGATCTCGGCCGACGGCAAGGCCTACGCCATCACCCTGCGCAAGGGCGTAATGCTGCACAACGGCCGCGAACTGAACGCCGACGATGTGGTCGCGAGCCTGCAGCGCTGGATCGAGCAGTCACCGCGCGGCAAGGCGGTGGGCAAGGAGCTCGAGAGCCTCAAGGCCAAGGGCCCGCTGGGCGTCGAGCTGGTGCTCAAGGCGCCCTACGCGCCGCTGCTCGCCCAGCTGGCGCTGCCCAGCGGCATGGCCGCGATCATGGCCAAGGACTCGATCGCGCAGCCGCTGAAGGATTTTGTCGGCACCGGTCCCTACAAGTTCAAGGAGCGCCGGCCCGACCAGTACGTGCTGCTCACGCGCTTCGACAAGTACAGCGCTCGCAAGGAGCCCGCGAGTGGCTACGGCGGCAAGCGCGAGGCGGCGATCGAGGAACTTCGCTTCGTGCCGGTGCCCAATGCCAACACGCGCGTCGAAGGCGCGCTGGCCGGCCAGTACGACTTTGCCGACCTGCTGCCGGTGGAAGCCCTGGCGCGCCTCGAGAAGGCCAGCGGCAAGACGCTGCCGATCATGACGCCGTCCTTCGGTTTTCCCTACCTCGTCTTCAACACCAAGGAAGGCGTGGCCGCCAGCCAGCCGCTGCGCCAGGCGATCCAGGTCGCGCTCGGCGAGGGCGAGATGCTCGCGGCCGGCTTCGGCGACACGCGCTTCTTCGTCGCCGAAGGCAATCACTTCCCCAAGGGCTCGCCCTTCTATGCCACGGGCGGCACCGATCTCTACAATCAGCGCAATGCGCCCAAGGCGAAGGAGGCCGCCGCCAAGGCCGGCTACAAGGGCGAGCCGATCCGCGTGCTGACCAGCCGCCAGTACGACTTCCACTACAACATGGCGCTCTTGATGGCCGAGCAGCTCAAGCGCGCCGGCTTCAAGGTCGATCTCAACGTGGTCGACTGGGCCACTCTGGTGCAGCGCCGCAACGACCCGAAGCTGTGGGACGTCTACGTCACGCATTCGGGCCAGTTCCCCGAGCCGATGCTCTCGCCGCCGCAGCTCGGCGACGGCGCGCCGGGCTGGTGGGACTCGCCAGCCAAGAAGGCCGCGCTGTCCGCCTTCAATGTCGAGAGCGATCCCGCCAAGCGCGGCGCGCTGTGGGGCAAGGTGCAGCAGGTGGTCTACGACGAGGTGCCTTACGTGAACGTCGGCAAGTTCAACGGGCTGTCGGCCAAGAGTCCGGCGCTGGACAACTACCAGCCGGCCACCTGGCCGTATTTCTGGAATACGCGCATCAAGTAACCCCACCCCGTTCGGGCTGAGCTTGTCGAAGCCGTCGTCGCACGTGCAAGCCCTTCGACAAGCTCAGGGCGAACGGTCGGAGAACTGAATGGTCCGCTATCTCTCGTCCCGCCTCGCGGGCATGCTGGTCGTGCTCGCCATCGTGGCGGTGCTGGTCTTCATCCTCACGCGCGCCGCCTCGGGCGATCCGGTCTCGGTGCTGCTCGGTGACCAGGCCACCGCCGCCGACATCGCGCGCGTGCAGAAGGAATACGGCCTCGACAAGCCGCTGCCGGTGCAGTTCGGCTACTGGCTGCGCGAAGTGCTGCAGGGCAACCTGGGCCAGTCGATCTTTCTGCAGCGGCCGGTCACGCAGGCGCTCATGGAGCGCGCGGAGCCGACCACGCTGCTGGCGCTGATGGCGGTGGCGATCGCGGCGCTGATCGGGCTGCCCTGCGGCATCGTCTCGGCGGTATTCCGCGGGCGCGTGGTCGACCAGGTGTTCACCGGCATCGCGATGCTCGGCGCCAGCATCCCGAGTTTCTGGCTCGGCATCGTGCTGATCCAGCTCTTCGCGGTCTCGCTCGGCTGGTTCCCGGTTTCGGGCTACGGCGCGCCCGACGCGCCGCTGGCCGAGCGCCTGCATGCGCTGATCCTGCCGGCCGCGGTGCTGGGGCTCTTGAACTCGGCGTTGATCATCCGCTTCACGCGCGCCTCGATGCTCGACGTGCTGGGCGAGGACTATGTGCGCACCGCGCGTTCCAAGGGCCTGGCGGAAAGCACGGTGGTGCTCAAGCATGCGCTGCGCAACGCGCTGGTGCCGATCGTCACCGTGCTGGGGCTCACCATCGCGCTGATGATCGGCGGCGCCGTCGTCACCGAGACGGTGTTCGGCCTGCCCGGCGTCGGCAACCTGGTGGTGAACGCGGTGCTGCGGCGCGACTATCCGGTGATCCAGGGAGCCTTGCTCGTGATCGCTGCGATCTACGTGCTCATCAACTTCTCGATCGACTTGTTGTACGCCGTGGTCGACCCGCGCGTGAAGATCTGAATCATGCAAATGCCTCGAATGCTCCGCCAGCTGATGCACCGCCGCATCGTGATGGTCTCGGCCCTGGTGCTGCTGGTGATCGCGGTGCTCGCGCTCGGCGCGCCATGGTTCGCCTCGGCCGACCCCAACGACACGGCCGTGCTCGACCGCCTCAAGCCGCCGAGCGCCGCGCACCTGATGGGTACCGACGAGCTGGGGCGCGACATGTACTCGCGCATCGTCCACGGCGCGCGCTATTCGCTCGCGATCGCGGCGCTGACGGCGCTGGGCTCGGTGATCGCGGGCACCCTCCTGGGCCTGGTGGCCGGCTTCTTCCGCCGGCTCGATGCGCCGCTGATGCGCGTGGTCGACGCGATGATGTCCTTCCCCGACATCCTGCTTGCGATCGCGCTGGTCGCCATCCTCGGCGCTTCGCTGGGCAACGTGGTGCTGGCGCTGGTGCTGGTCTACACGCCGCGCGTCGCGCGCGTGGTGCGCGCCTCCACGCTGGTGGTGCGCGAGCTGCTCTTCGTCGAAGCCGTGCGCGCCTTGGGCGTGCGCACCTCGCGCATCCTGTGGCGCCACATCCTGCCCAACCTGATGTCGCCGATCCTGGTGCAGGTGTCCTTCATCTTCGCCTACGCCATCCTGGCGGAGGCGGGTCTGTCCTTCCTCGGCGTCGGCGTGCCGCCCGAGATCCCGACCTGGGGCACCATGGTCGCGGGCAGCCAGCAGTATGCGGACCGGGCCTTCTGGGTCGTGCTGTTTCCGGGGTTGGCGATCATCTTCACCGCGCTCTCGCTGCAGTTGCTGGGCGACGGCGTGCGCGACCTGCTGGACCCCAAGCTCAAGAAGGCAACGTGATGACGATGCACGCAACTCCACGTCTCGCGGTACGCAATCTCGGCACCTCCTTCCCCACCGAAGACGGTCTCGTGCGTTCGGTGGCCGAGGTGAGCTTCTCGATCCAGCCCGGCAAGACCACTGCGCTGGTCGGCGAGTCGGGCTCGGGCAAGTCGGTCACCAGCTTGACGCTGATGCGTCTCTTGCCCAAGACCGCCAACGCACAGGTGAGCGGCGAGACCGCCTTCGCCACGCGCGACGGCCGCATGGTCGACCTGCTCACGCTCGGGGACCGCGACATGCGGCGCCTGCGCGGCAACGAGCTCGCGATGATCTTCCAGGAGCCGATGACCAGCCTGAACCCGGTCTTCACCATCGGCGAGCAGATCGCCGAGAGCGTGCGCCTGCACAAGGGGCTGGACCGCAAGGCCGCGCTCGCGCATGCGCTGCGCATGCTGGAGCTGGTCGAGATCCCGGCCGCGGCGCGGCGCCTGCATGAATACCCGCACCAGCTCTCGGGCGGCATGCGCCAGCGCGTGATGATCGCGCTGGCCATGGCTTGCGACCCGACGCTCTTGATCGCCGACGAGCCCACCACCGCGCTCGACGTCACGATCCAGGCGCAGATCCTCGAGCTGATGCGCCGGCTGCAGGCCGAGACCGGCATGAGCATCCTGTTCATCACCCACAACCTCGGCGTGGTGGCGCACCATGCCGACGACGTGGTCGTGATGTATGCGGGTCGCGTGGTCGAGAGCGCACCGGTGCGGCCGCTGTTCGCCACGCCCGAGCATCCCTACACGCAGGGCCTGCTGGCCTGTCTGCCCGGCAAGGCGCACCTGCGCGGAGGGGCCAAGCCCAAGCGGCTGTTCGCGATTCGCGGCCAGGTGTCGAGCCCGCTGGCGCCGCCGCCGGGCTGCGCCTTCGGGCCGCGCTGCGACCATGCGGCGGAAGCCTGCCTGCAGGCCGTCCCGCCGCTCGTCGAAACCCACCCCGATCGGCAGGCGCGCTGCATCCGCGTGCCGGCGATCCAACCACTCGCGAGGGCCGCATGAGTACGCCGCCGCCTTGCTCCCTCTCCCGTTCGCGGGAGAGGGCCGGGGTGAGGGTGCATCCCGAGGCCCCCGCCCTCATCCCCCGCCCTCTCCCGCCTGCGGGAGAAGGAGCCAATACCACGTGCCCATGACCACTGCCGCAGTCCCCCTGATCGAGGTCCGAGGCCTCAAGAAATACTTCGGCAGCGGCGAGCGCCCGGTGCGCGCGGTCGACGACGTTTCCTTCGCGATCCGCGCCGGCGAAACGCTGGGCCTGGTCGGCGAATCGGGCTCCGGCAAGAGCACCATCGGCCGCACGCTGCTGCGCCTGGTCGAGCGCACGGAGGGCGAGGTGCTCTACCGCGGCGACGACATCGGCAAGCTCTCTTCCGGGCCGCTGCGAAAGCTGCGCAGCAAGCTGCAGATCATCTTCCAGGACCCGTACGCGAGCCTCAACCCGAAGATGCGCATCAGGGCCATCCTCGGCGAGGCGCTGGCCACGCACGGGCTGCACAAGGGCGCCGCTGCACGCGACAAGCGCATCGCCGAACTGCTCGAAACCGTGGGCCTGCGCCCCGAGCATGCAAGCCGCTTTCCGCACGAGTTCTCGGGCGGCCAGCGGCAGCGCATCGGCGTGGCGCGCGCGCTCGCCGTCGAGCCCGAGTTCATCGTCGCCGACGAGCCGCTGTCGGCGCTGGACGTGTCGATCCAGTCGCAGGTGATCAACCTGCTGGCCGATCTGCGCGAACGCCTGTCGCTGACGATGCTATTCATCTCGCACGACCTGGACGTGGTGGAATACCTGTGCGACCGCGTGGTCGTGCTTTACCTCGGCAAGGTGATGGAAGTGGCGACCACCAGCGAACTCTTCGAGCGCCCGCAGCATCCCTACACGCGAGCCCTGTTGGCCGCGAGCCCGAAGCCCGATCCGCTGCTGCCCAACGAACACGTCGCGCTGAAGGGCGACATCCCGAGCCCGGTCGCGCCGCCGTCCGGCTGCGTGTTCCGCACGCGCTGTCCGCATGCCATCGAGGCCTGCGCCCAGACCGTGCCGCCGCTGGACGAACTCGCACCGGGCCATTTTTCCGCCTGCATCCGCAAAGAGCTGATTTCCCTATGACCACCGAATACGACGACTTCATCGATCCGCTGCTCAACACCGGCTTCAAGGGCTACCCGCGCACCCAGCCGCCGAAGCGCCGCAGCGAGATCGGCAAGGCCGGCTGGCATGTGCTGGCCGGCGACCTGCCGCTGCCGCTGGCCGTGCTCAAGCGCGAGGCGCTGGAACACAACCTCCAGTGGATGCAGGCGCGCGTGCGCCAGTGGGGCATCGACCTCGCGCCGCACGGCAAGACCACCATGTCGCCGCAGCTCTTCAAGCGCCAGCTCGACGCCGGCGCCTGGGGCCTCACTTTCGCGACCGTGACGCAGCTCGCCGTCGGCGTGGCCGCCGGCGCGCGGCGCACGCTGATCGCCAACCAGGTGGTGAACGACGAAGACCTGGCCGGCATCCAGCTGCTGCTGCACGCGCACATAGACCTGCGCGTCGTGTTTCTGGTCGATTCGCTGGCGCAGCTTGCGCTGATCGAGGACTGGACAGAGCGCCACCCCGAGCACCTGCCTTTTGAGGCGATGCTCGAAATCGGCGTCGAGGGTGCGCGCACCGGCTGCCGCACGCACGAGGAAGCGGTCACGCTCGCCACCCGCCTGCACGAGAGCGACGCCGTCAAGCTCGCCGGCATCGAATGCTACGAAGGGCAGGGCGCCACCGGCGAGAGCGGGCCCGACACGACCTATGCGAACACGCTCATGGACCGCGTCGAGGCCGTGGCCCGCCATTGCGACCTCCACAGTCTGTTCGACACCGACGAGGTGCTGGTCTCGGCCGGCGGCTCCGCGATCTTCGACCTGGTGGCCGGCCGCCTGAAGCCGGCGCTCCAGGCCCGCGTGCGCGGCCTGCTGCGCTCGGGCTGCTACGTGACGCACGACCACGGCTTCTACCAGCGCATGCTGAGTGCCGTGGACGAACGGTTGGGCTGCGGCTGCGGCGAGAGCCTGCGCCCTGCGATGGAGGTGTGGGTCACGGTGCAGTCGCGCCCCGAACCGAAGCTCGCGATCCTCGCGGTCGGCAAGCGCGACATCTCCTTCGACCTTTCGCTGCCGGTGCCGATCGCGCGCGCCGCGCGCGGCAGCCTGGTGCCCGCCGCGGTGCCGCCGGGCTGGAAGATCACGGCGCTGAACGACCAGCATGCCTACCTGCGCTGGGACGATGCCGAGGAGCCGCAGGCGCCCGCGGTCGGCGAGCGCGTCGGCCTCGGCATCTCGCACCCCTGCACCACCTTCGACAAGTGGCACTGGATGCCGGTGGTCGAAGAGGACTACCGCATCAGCGACGCGGTGGCCATGCACTTCTGATGGCGCCCGTGATGACATCCTCCCTGCTTCAGAAGATGGCCGAGATCCGCGACGGCGCCTCGGCCACGCGGCGCGCCATCCTCGACCTGATCCTCGAAGACCCCGACCGCGCGCTCGAGGAAAGCTTCGAGACGCTGGCCGAGCGCTCGCGCAGCTCGGTGCCCACCATCATGCGCACCTGCCGCGATCTCGGCTTCGCCGGCCTGCGCGAATTCAAGCTTGCGCTGGCGCAGGAACTGGCGCTCGGCGGCTCGCCGCTGCACCGGCGCGTGAACATCGAGGACGCGGCCGACGAGGTGGTCGGCAAGATCGCGCGTAGCGCCGCGGCCTCGGTCTCGGGCGTGCGCAACCAGCTCGACATGGAAGTGCTCGACGGCGCCGTGGCCGCCATCGCGGCGGCGCCGCACGTCGATCTCTATGGTGCCGGCGCCACCTCGTGGTTCATGGCCAACGACCTGCAGGCGCGGCTGTTCCGCCTCGGCCTTTCGGCCAACGCCTGGGCCGACTACCACCTGCAGCAGGTGGCCGGCGCGGCCCAGCGCCCGGGTGGCGTGGTGATCGCGATCTCGCACGTGGGCGGCATGCCCTCGCTGCTCGATGCTGTCGACATCGCGCGCGGGCAGGGCGCCAAGGTGGTCGCACTCACGCGACCCGGCACGGCGCTCGCGGCGAAGGCCGATTTCCTGCTGGGCCTCTCGGTGCCCGACGACGCGGTGATGCACGTGGGCATCGACGCCTACCTCACGCACCTGACGGTGATCGAGATCCTGACCGTGCTGGTCGCGCAGCGCCGCGGCGAACCCGCGGTGCAGCGCCTGCAGCGCGCGCGCGAAGCCTTCCAGCGCCACGGCATCGATGCGAGCACGCATCCGCTGCAGAGCTGGGATGGCGGAGGAGTGAAGCATGGCTGAACAAGCGATCTTCTTGCTCGAAGGCGGCCTCGTGGTCGACGGCTCCGGCGGCCCGAGCTGGCCCGGCGACGTGCTGCTGGCCGGCGACCGTATCGCAGCGCTGGGCGAAGGCCTGCGCGAGCGCCTGCCCGAAGGCATCGCGGCGGCCGATCTCGAAACCGTCGACTGCCGCGGCAAGGTGATCGCCCCCGGCTTCATCGATGTCCACACGCACGACGACGCGATCGTGCTGCGCGATCCGCTGTGCCTGCCGAAGATCTCGCAAGGCATCACGACGGTGGTCACCGGCAACTGCGGCATCTCGCTCGCGCCCTACCGCACGCCGCAAGCCCAGCCGCCGCTCACGTTGCTGGGCATCGATTCCTTCCGCCATGCCACGATGGCCGAGTACCGCGCCGCGGTCGAGGCGGCGCAGCCGGCGCTCAATGTCGCGGCGCTGATCGGCCACACCACCTTGCGCTTCGCGACCATGGACGCGCTCGACCGCGCGGCCACCGAGGACGAGCGCGCGCGCATGGGCCAGCTGCTCGAAGCCTGCATGCTGGACGGCGCCCACGGCCTCTCCTCGGGCCTGTTCTACGAGCAAGCCTTCGCCGCGCCGGCCGAAGAGGTGACGGCGCTCGCGCGCATCGTCGCGCGCCACGGCGGCGTCTATGCCACGCACCTGCGCAGCGAGATGGAAACCATCATCGAGGCAATGCACGAGGCCGGCGACACCGCCTTCAGCGCCGGCGCGCCGCTCGTGATCTCGCACCACAAATGCGCCGGCCCCGCCAATTGGGGCCGCACGCTCGAAACCCTGCCGCTGGTCGACGCGCTCGCGAAGCGGCAGGACATCGCGCTCGACGTCTACCCCTACGTCGCCGGCTCCACCGTGTTGCGCGAGGACCTGGTGGACGGCGTGATCGACATCCTGCTGACCTGGTCCGATCCGCATCCCGAGGTGACGGGCCGCATGCTCGCCGACGTCGCGCGCGAATGGGGCGTGGACCAGAAGGAAGCCTGCCGCCGCCTGCAGCCCGGCGGCGCCTGCTACTTCCAGATGAAGGAAGAGGACGTGGAGCGCGTGATCGCCCATCCGCGCACCATGATCGGCAGCGACGGCCTGCCGCACGACCGCCATCCGCATCCGCGCCTGTGGGGCGCCTTCCCGCGCGTGTTCGCGCGCTACTGGCGCGAGCGCCAGCTGTTCACGCTCGAACAGGCAGTCCACAAGATGACCGGCATGACCGCGCGCAACCTGCGCATCGCCGACCGCGGCCTGCTGCGCGTGGGCGCGATGGCCGACGTGGTGGTGTTCGATCCGCGCACCATCGCCGACACCGCCACCTACGACCGGCCGCAGAGCGCCAGCGTGGGGATCGAGCGCGTGTTCGTCAACGGCGCCTGCGCCTTCCGAGGCGGCGAAGAAGAGCCCGAGGTGCGGGCGCGGGCGGGGCGGATGCTGACGCGGGCGGTCTGAGAACCGGTTGAGAAGAGCGCCCGGGTCAACGCACGAAGCGGCCCTCGGGCGTGACGCGAACCATTTCGATGAACTTCGACCCGGTGCTGCTGCCTGACGTGAAATCGATGTCCATGCCGGCCAGCCGCATCTTGAATGCGCGCAGCGCCGCATGCAGGCGCGCACGTGTCAGGTCGCGGCCGGCACGCTTGAGCCCCTCGATCATCACCAGCCCGTTCAGGTAGCCCTCGAAGCTGCCGTAGCCCACCGGCACCTGCGCGCGTTCCGCCAGGCGTCGGTAGTCGCGCGTGACGGTCTCCACCTCGCCCCAGGGATAAGGCATGACCTGCGAGATGGCCAGTCCGCCCGCCTGCAGGTTCACCACCTTGGCCGTGACCTCGCCCGGGACGACCGACATGCCATAGAACATCGGCTTGCTGCCGGCGCCGTAAGTCGCCTTGATGACCTCGCCGGCGACCGTGCCGGCCAGATACATCAGGACGGCCTGCGGCTGGCTGTCGGCCAATGTCTTGCCGGCGGCGGCGGAGGTCGAGCCGTCTCCCTTCACCGAGACCACCGCCGTCGGCGTGAGCTTGTGGGTGGCCATGGCGGCCTCGATCAGCTTGACCGCTTCGGCGCCGCCCGGGTTGTCGAGATGGGCGATCGCCATCTTGTTCACGCCGACGGTCGTGAGGTGCTCGACCAGGGCCTGTGCTTCGCGCGCATTGCTGGCGCGCACGAAGTAGGCGGAGCCGGCAACGCGTTCGCGCGCCGTGTCGCCCACGCCGTAGCCGCCCACGCTGGGTGCGCCGCTTTGCTGCAGCAGCTTGGCCGCGGCGGCCGTGGTGCCCGAGCCGACGCAGCCGAAGAACGCGAACACGCGATGGTCGTTCAGCAGCTTGCCGTAGTTCTCCACCGCCTTCTCGGGCTTCAGCTCGTCGTCCAGCGACACCAGCTTGATCTTGCGTCCGCCCACGCCGCCTTGTTCGTTGACCGCATCGAAGGCCAGTCCGGCGCCGTTGTGCACGACCTTGATCTGCGAGCCGAGCGGGCCGCTCAGCACGGCGCTGCTGCCGAGCAGGATCTCGCTGTCGCTCACCCCTGTTTCTGCCTGCGCGGACGACAAGTGTGCCAAGCCAGTGGCAAATACGGCAGTGGAGGCGACAAAACTTCTGCGCTGCATGAGCAAGGCCCTTTTCCAATGAATTTAGTTAAGTTGAATAACTATTGGAAATGAGCCGTCGGTGCCGCCGAGTCAGGGTTTACCCACGCGGTCGCGGCATTCGTCACACTCCTGCAATCACTCGTGTCCCGTCAGCATCAGCGCTGCTCTGTAGGCCGCACGGCCGGCCGTCTTTGCTTCTTCGACCAGCGCCTTCAGCCGCTGCCCGCGCTCCTTCGGCGCCAGGAGATGGAGCGGTTCGGCCATCAATTGCCGGGCCGCGCCGAGCAGGACGTGCGCCGAAGTGACGCAGACGCGGACGGCCGCACGCTCGCCGGCCGGGGTGTTCTCGCCTTCGCGGTCATTGAGAACGGACTCGATCAAGGCGAGCGCATTGTCGAGGCAGGCCTGCGCGAGGTCGCGCTGTGTCGCTCCTGCTTGAATCGTCAGGGGCGGGCTGGGGCCATCGAGCGCGGCATCGCGCGGAGTGTCGAACATGGTGAGAAGACCGGGTTGCTTTCTTTGGAGTCGAATCAGCGCGCCGCCAGCACTGCCTGCGGAACTGTTGCGCGCGGCGTGCCAGCTTCATGCCCATGCAGCCAGCGGCGCAAGATCCGCAGCAGCGCCCCCGGCTGGTCGGCATGCACCCAATGGCCGGCATCGTCGATGTGTTCCAGGTGCGCGCGCGGAAACAGGCGCGCGATGCCGGCATGCGACTCGGCTTGCACATAGGCCGAATCGGTGCCGGCGAGGAACAGCGCCGGCCCTTCGTAGTGCCGGTGCTGGAGCCTCTGCGGAAATCCGCACAGCTCCTGCATGCACATGGCCACCGCCAGCAGGTTGAGCCGCCAGTCGAAGCGCTCGTCGTGGCGCCGCAGGTTCTGCATCAGGAAGTCGAGGACCGGCGTGTCGCCTTCCTGGCCCTGCGCCAGCGCCTGCCGGGCCTCGTTGCGGCCGGTCGCGGCGGCCGCGTCGAAGCCGCGCATGGCCATCATGTAGGGCGAGAACTGGTCGCTGTAGCGCTCGGGTGCGATGTCGATCACCGCCACGCCGGAGATCGCCTGCGGATGCTCGAGGGCCAGGGTCATGGCGGTCTTGCCGCCCATGCTGTGGCCGATCAGCAGCGGCCGCTGCAACTGCTCGCGCTCGATGAGCGCCATCACGTCCTGCGCCATCTCGGTGTACGACATGGTCTGGCCCCGGGGCGACGCGCCGTGGTTGCGCGCATCCGGCAGGTAGACCCGATGCCTGTCGCCGAGCGCTCGGGCGATCCGGGCCCAGTTGCGTCCGGCACCGAACAGCCCATGCAGGATCACCAGGGGAGGGCCGTCGCCCACGGCCTCGAATGCGAGCTCAATAGCCACGGGATTCCGGCGCAGGCAGAGCGTTGGCGGGGCGCGTGTTCACGGGTTCCGTCTCCATTTATGTGGGGCCCCCATTCGAGGGTTTGACAGAGGTTAGGGACGCAGGAGCCGTCAGTAAAATGGTTTGCATCCATGCCGTGGATCGATCGCGTGGATACCTTGCAAGGCGGACCGGGGTTTTCAAAGGGACGAGGTCAGCTCATGCGGTTCAACAAGCTCGACTTGAACCTGCTGGTGGCCCTGGATGCGCTCCTCACCGAGCGCAGCATCAGCCGGGCCGGGGAGCGCCTGCACCTGAGCCAGTCCGCCACGAGCAATGCGCTGGCGCGGCTGCGGGCCTATTTCAACGACGACCTGCTGGTGCAGGTCGGCCGCAAGATGGAGCTCACGCCGCGGGCCGAGACGCTGAAGGATGCCGTGCGCGACGTGCTCGTGCGGGTGGATTCCGCGATCCTTGCCCAGCCGCGCTTCGATCCCGCCCAGGCGGAGCGCTGCTTTCGCCTGATCGTCTCCGATTACAGCTCGATAGTCCTGATGCCGCAGCTGCTCACGCTGGTGAGCCAGCAGTCGCGCACCGTGCGCTTCGATCTGCTGCCGCTGCTGCAGCCGCCCCATCGTGAGCTGGAGAGCGGCGAGGCCGACCTGCTCATCCTGCCGCTGGAATATCGCACGCCCGAGCCTCATCCCTTCGACATCCTGTTCGAGGAGCAGTTCGTCTGCGCGGTCTGGAGCGGCGGCCGCTTCGGGCACGCCGACAAATTGACGGCCGATCAGTACGCGACGGCCGGCCACGTCGTGATGCAGCCCTCCGGCATGGACGAGCCCACACTCGCGAGATGGCTGAAGCGACGCTACCCGGGGGTGCGGCGCATCGAAGTCACCAGCTACAGCTTCGCCGCGGTTCCCTATCTGATCGTGGGCACCGATCGCATTGCCATGCTGCACGCACGGCTCGCCCGACTGGCCCAGAAGTCCCTGCCGCTGCGGCTGCTGCCGGCGCCGGTGCCGATGCCGGCGATGAAGCAGACGATGCAGTGGCACACGTACCGCACGCAGGACCCGGGCCTGGTCTGGTTGCGCGGCCTGTTGCACCAGGCCGTGGCGAGGATGGATGCGGAACTGGAACCTGCCTACGCGGACGGTGTGGCCGAAACGGTTCGCATGGAATGACTGCGGGCGCGGGCGCCTCGCGCCGCCTCAGGCTGCGATCGAGTAGCCGCCGTCGACGGGGATTGCCGTGCCCGTCACGAAGTCGGAGGCCTTGCTCGCGAGAAAGACCGCGATGCCGGCCAGGTCCTCCGGCCGGCCCCAGCGCCCGGCGGGCGTGCGCGCGTTGACGCGCTCTTCGAGGCCCTGCACCTGCGCACGCGCGGCGTCGGTCAGCTCGGTGCGGATCCAGCCCGGCAGCACGGCATTGACCTGGATATTGTCCGGTGCCCATGACGCGGCCAGCGCGCGGCTCAGCTGCACGATGCCGCCCTTGCTCGCGCCGTAGACCGGCGCATAGGGCGCGCCGAAGATCGACAGCATCGAACCGATGTTGATGATCTTGCCGCCGCCGGCCGCCTTGAGGTGGGCGTGGGCCGCGCGGCAGCACAGGAAGGCGCTGGTGAGGTTGGTGTCCATCACCATGTGCCATTCGGCCAGCGCGAGCTGGTCGGCCGGCTTGCGCACCGTGGTACCGGCGTTGTTGACCAGGATGTCGAGCCGGCCGCAGCGCTCGGCCACCTGGTCGAAGAGCCGCTGCACCGAGGCCTCGTCGGTCACGTCGGCCGACAGCGCGAAGCTGTCGCTGCCGAGGGCCTTGAGGGTTTCGACCGCGGCGGCCGATTTCTGCGGATTGCGCGCTGCAACGATCACGCGCGCCCCGGCCTTCGCCAATCCCTCGGCCATGCCGAGTCCGATGCCGCCGTTGCCGCCGGTGACGAGCGCGGTCTTTCCTGTCAAATCAAACATCAGTGAAGGCGGCTACAGGATTCTGTTGAACCACAGCAAAGAGAGTCCGGCTGACAACAAGGCCAGCACGGCCGCGCCGAGCGCGAACAGCGCCGAGATTTCGGTCTCCTTCTTCTCGACCGTGAGCCTGGAGCTCAGCGTGTTGTAGACCTTGGTGAGGTCTGCCGCGGTGCCTGCGTAGTAGTACTCGGCCTGCGTCTTGTTGGCGATCGCCTTGAGCGTTTCCTCATCGAGGCGCACGCGCATCGACCAGCCTTCGAAGCCGATGGTCTCGCCGTCGACCGTGCCGATGCCCACCGTGTAGACGCGCACGCCGCGCTCGGCCGCGACCTTGGCCGCGTCGAGCGGGTCAACGCCGGTGGTGCGCTGGCCGTCGGTCAACATGATGATGGCGGCCGAGGTGTAGGAGCCGGGCGCCACCGGCGTGAATTCCTTCTGCGGCGCCTTGCCGGCCTGCTCGAGCGGCACGCCGCGCTGGCGGCTGCTCTGGGGACCGAAGTTCGAGATGTCGATGCCCGCATCCGGGAACAGCGTGGCCAGCGAAACGACGATGGCATTGCCGGTGGCCGTCGCGCGCTGCAGCTGGAAGGAGTCGATGGCCGTGACCAGGTCTTCGCGGTTGGTGGTGGGCAGCTGCGCGACATTGGCGCTGCCCGCGAAGGCGACGATGCCGACCTTCACGTGCCGCGGCAGCTCCTTCAGAAAGCTCTTGGCCGCTTCCTGCGCAGCCACCAGCCGG
This sequence comes from Variovorax sp. LjRoot175, assembly GCF_964253805.1. Classification (NCBI taxonomy): domain Bacteria; kingdom Pseudomonadati; phylum Pseudomonadota; class Betaproteobacteria; order Burkholderiales; family Comamonadaceae; genus Variovorax; species Variovorax sp. LjRoot175. Next base: position 1,270,312 of record NZ_CAXURY020000001.1, read on the forward strand.
TTGGGCAGCACGTCGGCCGCGCGCATGCTGCCGGACACGTCCATCGCCAGGATGATGGTCTGCTGGTTCGAGGGCAGCACCACCACCGCCATCGGCCGCGCGGCGGCGATCAGCATCGCGACCATCGCGAGCAGGAACAGGAAGGGCGGGATGTGGCGCCGCACGCTCTGTCGCACGCCCATCGCCTCGCGCACGATGGACAGGCTGGCATAGCGCAGCGCCAGCTTCTTCTTGCGGCGCATGAGCCAGGCATACAGCAGCACCAGGAGCGGCGCCGCCAGCAACAGCCAGAGGAATTGAGGCCAGAGGAAGTTCATGCCGCCACCGCCTTCGGGTTGGACGACCCGGCGCGCACGCGGCGCTTGCGCATGTCGGCAAAGCGCACGATGGCTTCCACCAGATCGTCGTTGGTCGAGAGTTCAAGCGCGTCGACGCCGACCTTGGCCAGCGTCTCGCGCAGGGTTGTTTCGCGCTCCGCGGCGACGCGGGCGAAGCGCTTGCGGAAGCTCGCGTCGTGCGTGTCGACCCAGAGCTGCTCGCCGGTCTCGGCATCGGTGAGCGGCACCAAGCCGAGGTCGGGCAGCTCGAGCTCGAGCGGGTCGAAGAGGCGCACCGCCACCACCTCGTGACGCCGGACCAGCTGCGCGAGCGGGAGCTCCCAGCCGGGCTCGCTCAGGAAATCGGACACCACGAACACGGTCGAGCGGCGCGGCATCAGCACCGCTGCCGACTTGAGCAGATCGGCCAGCCGGGTCATGCCCTTCTGGGCCGGCGCGTTCTTCTTTTCCGCGCGGCGTTCCATCGAATGCAGCAGATGCAGCACGTGCCGCCGGCCGCTGCGCGGCGGGATCACCGCCTCGACGTCGTTGCCGTAGACCAGCGCGCCGACGCGGTTGCCGTGCCGCGTGAGCAGGCGTGCAATGACGCCGACGAAGCCGGCCGAGATCTCGCGCTTGGCCTTGCGGCCGGAGCCGAAGTCAACCGAGCGGCTCAGGTCGAGGATGAACCAGGCGGCCATCTCGCGGTCTTCAGTGAACACGCGCACGTGCGGCGTCTGCAGGCGCGCGGTGACGTTCCAGTCGATGTGGCGCACGTCGTCGTGGTGCTGGTACTCGCGCAGGTCGGCCAGGTCGAGGCCGGTGCCGCGCATCAGCGTGCGGTAGTCGCCCTGCAGCAGGCCGTCGAGCCGGCGGATCACCGTCCATTCGAGCCGGCGCAGCGTGCGTTCGGCGGAGCCCGCCGCGGCCTCGCCCGCGAGTCGTTCGTCGTTGGCGGCGCGCGCGCGCCGGCTAGGCCACCAGCTTTTCATGTTCGAGCGGCTTGGCTGGCGCGGGTACGGCCCGCATGATCTTGTCGATCAGGCCGTCGGGCGTGAGCCCTTCGGAGAGGCCTTCGTACGACAGCGTCACGCGGTGGCGCAGCACGTCGGGCACCAGCGCCGTCATGTCCTCGGGCAGCGCGTAGCTACGGCCGCGCAGCAGCGCCAGGGCGCGCGCGCCTTCGGTCAGGTTGATGCTGGCGCGCGGGCTGGCGCCGAAGGTGATGAAGCGCCGCATGTCCTTGAGGCCGTGCCTCTCGGGCGTGCGCGTGGCCGACACCAGCCTGACCGCGTACTGGATCAGCGAAGGGTCGACATAGACGCGCCGCGCTTCGGCCTGCAGCGCCGCGAGCTGGTCGGTGGTCGCGACCGGGCTGGCCTCGACCGGGGCGCCGATCACGCGCTCGACGATCACGAACTCTTCCTCGTCGGTCGGGTAGTCGACCAGCACCTTCATCATGAAGCGGTCCACCTGCGCCTCGGGCAGCGGGTAGGTGCCCTCGGTCTCGATCGGGTTCTGCGTCGCCATCACGAGGAAGGGGCGCGGCACCTTGTGCGACTCGCCGGCGATGGTGACCTGGCGCTCCTGCATCACTTCGAGCAGCGCGCTCTGCACCTTGGCCGGGGCGCGGTTGATTTCGTCGGCCAGAAGCAGATTGGCGAACACGGGCCCCAGCGAGGTGCTGAACTCGCCGGTCTTCTGGTTGTAGATGCGCGTGCCGATCAGGTCGGCCGGCACCAGGTCGGGCGTGAACTGGATGCGCTTGAACTGGCCGCGCACCGCTTCGGCCAGCGTCTTGACGGTCAGGGTCTTGGCCAGCCCGGGAACGCCTTCGACCAGCAGGTGACCACCCGCCAGCACAGCGACCATCACGCGCTCGAGAAAACGGTCCTGGCCGACCACGACGCGCTTCACCTGGTAGAGGATCTGCTCCATCAGCTCGGCGGTGGAAGCGGAGGCGGAGGTCGGTTCGTTCTCTGTGCTCATGCTTGCTGCTTTCGGTGAGGAATCGGAAAGACCATCAGAAAGGCGGAGAGCCGGCGGCCGAGGCCGCGTTCTCGATCGGCACTGCAAAACCGATGCCAATGAAGGTGCGCTGCTGGGTCGGGTTGAGGATCGCGGTCACGATGCCGAGCACCTCGCCGTTCATGTTGATGAGCGGCCCGCCCGAATTGCCGGGGTTGGCGGCGGCGTCGAACTGGATCAGGTTGCCGAGCTCCTGCTTGCCCTCGGGCGAGCGGAACGAGCGCTTGAGGCCCGAGACCACGCCGGCCGAGACCGAGGGGCCGATGCCGAAGGGAAAGCCGACCGCGACCACTTCGTCGCCGGGCTGGAGGTCGGCGGTCGAGCGCATCGTGGCCGGGATCAGGTCGTCGGGCAGCTTCTGCGCCTGCAGCACGGCGAGGTCGTTCTCGGGCTGCACGCCGGTGATCACGGCGGGCGCCTCGAGGCCGTCGGCAAAAGTGACCTTGATCTTCTCGGCGCCGGCGACCACGTGCAGGTTGGTGAGGATGATGCCCTTGTCGACGATCACCACGCCGGTGCCGACGCCGCGCTCCACCTCGCCCGGCGGCTCGTCGGCCTCGGGCGGCTTGCCCTTGGCGACGTTGTTTCCGCGCTTCTGCGTCTGGGCTTCCGGCGTCTTCTTTTCGGGCCCGTAGCCGACCACCCGCACCACCGAGGGACGGATGATCTCGGCCGCCTTGGCGGCCGGCGAGGGCAGGGTGGCAGTCTGCAGCGTGCGCAACACGGCGGCGTCGATGTCCTTCTGCGTGTACTGGCGGATGTTCTGGCGCGGCCACAGCGCGATGCCGGTGGCCGATGAGCCGACGCAGAGCGCGAGCAGCAGCGCGAAGCTGCGCCGCCCGGGCTGCCAGCGCGGCGCAGCGGCGGCTGGCGCCGCTGCGGGCACCTCCGAGTCATCGGACGCCTGGGGCGTGCCAGGCTCGGCCGCGTCCTGCGGCGCGCGGGGTGAGCGGCTGTAGAAAGCAGGCCTGCGCATCGGGGCACCTCCGGCAAAAAGTCGACGCTTGACAGAGGCACGGTAGCACGCTTTCCCCGGCCGTGCATGCGTTCGGGCATCATCGGCCGATGGCCGTCTTCGTCGATACCCATTGCCACCTCGATGCACCGGAATTCGGCACCGAAATGGCCGCAATCCGGGCACGCGCGGCCGCCCGGAACGTGGCCCTGTGCGTGATTCCGGCAGTGGCGGCCGCCAACTTCGCAACAGTGCGCGAACTCGCGCATGCCCAGAACGATGCCTACGCGCTGGGCATCCACCCGATGTGCACCACCGAGGCGCAGGACGAGCACCTGGCGCTGCTCGACGCGGAACTTGCCGCGCGCCGCGACGATCCGCGCCTGGTGGCGGTGGGTGAGATCGGGCTCGATTTTTTCGTGCCCGGCCTGGACCCCGACAAGCAGGAGCGCTTCTTTCACACTCAGTTGCAACTCGCGCGCAAGCACGGGCTGCCGGTGATCGTTCACGTGCGCCGGTCGGTGGACAAGGTCTTGAAACACCTGCGGCAGGTCGCGCCCGGCCAGACCTGGCAGGGCATCGCGCATGCGTTCAACGGCAGCGCGCAGCAGGCGCAGGCCTGCATCGATTGCGGGCTCAAGCTGGGCTTCGGCGGCGCCGTGACCTTCGAGCGCGCATTGCAGCTGCGGCGTCTTGCCGCGACGCTGCCGCTCGCGTCGATCGTGATGGAAACCGACGCGCCCGACATCCAGCCGCATTGGCTCTACCGTACCGAAGCGCAGCGTGCGGCGGGCGAGGCGCAGGGTCGCAACGAGCCGGGCGAGCTGCCGCGCATCGCCGAAGTCGTGGCCGGGCTGCGCGGTATCACGCTCGACGCGCTGGCCCAGGCGACCACGCGAAATGCCGTTTCGGCACTGCCGCGTCTGTCCTCGCTGATCGATGCGTCGGCGGGCATCCCGCAGCACGCGTAGGCCAAGTGCCCGACTTTCGCGCAAGCGCGTTCACGACGTTGTCCGGGTGTCATCCTTGGGCTTCGAGTGTTCGTTGCATGCCAGTGGCAAGTTCGTCACTCCAACTCATCAAAGGAGCTTTCCCATGAACAAATCGTCCATTCGCACCTTGCCCGCCGTGCTGGCCCTGGCCCTGGCATCCATCGGCCTGTCGGCCGCGGCGCAAACCCAGCCCGCACCGGCGGCACCGGCGGCTCAGGAGCCGACCATGACCGAGAAGGCCAAGGAAACTGGCAAGGACGCCGTCGACGCCACCAAGCGCACGACGAAGAAGGTGGTCGGCGCCACCGAGCGCGGGGTCAAGAAGGCGGGCACCGCCACCAAGAAGGTCGCCAAGAAGACCGGCAATGCGGTGGCGACCGCTGGCCACAAGACGGCCGACGGCATGCGCACCGCAGGCAAGAAGGTCGGCGAGAAGGTGCCCGGCACGGCAGAGCATGACGCTGCCAAGAAGCCCTGAGTCTGGGAATCGGGCTCTAGCCAAAAAACCCGCTTCGGCGGGTTTTTTTGTGTCTACTCCGCGCATGAAGAAAGCATCGCCTGCGCCGCCGCTGCGGCTCACCGGCCTCGATCCGATCGTCTCGGACCGCACCGTCGTACTGGTCCTCGGCAGTTTCCCGGGCGGCCGCTCGCTCGCCGAGCGGCAGTACTATGCGCACCCGCAAAACCACTTCTGGAAGATCTTGCAAGCGATTTGGCCCGACCACCCGCTCCCGGCGGGCGCAGACAGTTATCCCGCCCGCCGCGCCTGGCTGCTCGAGCGCGGCCTCGGCCTCTGGGACGTGTACGCCGCCTGCGAACGCGAAGGCAGCCTCGATTCGGCGATCCGCAACGGCGAGGCGAACGACATCGCGGGCCTTGCGCTACTCAGGCTTGCCGCGATCGCGCACAACGGCGGTGAAAGCTTCAAGCATGCGCGACACACCCAGGGCCTCGGCGTGCCGGTCTACCGGCTGCCGTCTTCGAGCGCGGCGAACGCATCGTGGACCTTCGAGCGCAAGCACGATGCGTGGCGCGAGGTGTTCCTGAAGCACGGACTGCTCTGATGGCGGCGAAGAAAGCCGCGGCGCCTGAACTTCCGGAAGTCAATTTCTCCGACTGGGGCGATGTGCGCTACCTGCACCTCGGCACCGAGTGGGTGCAGGGCTCGATGAAGCTCGATGCGCCCTTCGAGATCGAGCTCGAGTACGTGCAGCGCATGATGGCCTGGCTGCTCTTCGTCGAAGCCGCGAGCGTGCGCAGCCGCCATGCGATGCAGCTGGGTCTGGGCGCGGCCAGCCTCACCAAGTTCTGCCGCAAGACGCTGGGCATGCGCACCACGGCGGTCGAGCTCAATCCGCAGGTGGTGGCGGCCTGCCGTGGCTGGTTCAAGCTGCCGGCCGACGACACCAGGCTGCAGGTGGTGGTGGCCGACGCGGCGACGGAGATCCGCAAGCCGCAATGGCAGGGCGCGGTGGATGCGTTGCAGGTCGACCTGTACGACCACGAGGCCGCCGCGCCGGTGCTCGACAGCGAAGCTTTCTACGCCGACTGCCGCGCCCTCCTGACCGAGGACGGTTGCATGACGGTCAACCTGTTCGGCCGCTCCTCGAGCTACGAGCGCAGCCTCGAGAAGATCGCCACCGCCTTCGGCGAAGATGCGCTCTGGGCCTTCAAGCCCACGCGTGAAGGCAACACCGTGGTGCTGGCCCAGCGCACGCCCAGCCAGCCGAAGCGCCCCGCGCTTGCCGATCGCGCCCAAAGCATCCAGACTCGGTGGGGCCTGCCGGCGCCGAAGTGGCTGCGGGTATTCAAACCATTGACCTGACCATGAGCGCTGTCTCTCCACCCAAGTCCGCCGCCTCCCGCCACGAAGGGCCGCTCGATCTGCGGCATCTGATCGAATGGCTCGCCAAGGACGGCGTGATCTCGCCGGTGGAGGCCAAGCGCACGCTGGCGCGCTGCGCGCAGGCCGAGAGCCGCCAGCATCCGCTGGTGCGGCTCGCGAATGTCGCGATGACGCGCGAGAGCGACGGCAAGCCGCTCGACCTGGAGATGCTGAGCCAGTGGCTCGCCGGCCGCGCCGGCCTGGCCTATCTGCGCATCGACCCGCTCAGGGTCGACGTGGGCAAGGTGGCCGACACCATGAGCGCGGCCTATGCGGAGCGGCACAAGGTGCTGCCGGTGCAGGTCACGCCCGCCGAGGTGGTGGTGGCGACGGCCGAACCTTTTCTCACCGACTGGATCGCCGAGGTCGAGCGCCAGGCGCGCCGCGCGGTGCGGCGCGTGGTCGCGAACCCAGTCGACATCCAGCGCTATACGGCGGAGTTCTTCTCGCTGGCCAAGTCGGTGCGCGCGGCGCAGAAGGCTGGCGGCAATGCGGGCGGCGCCAGCTTCGAGCAGCTGGTCGAGCTCGGCAAGAGCAACAAGCAGCTCGATGCCAACGACCAGAGCGTGGTGCAGGTGGTCGACTGGCTCTGGCAGTACGCCTTCGACCAGCGTGCCAGCGACATCCACCTGGAGCCGCGGCGCGAGCAGGGCGTGATCCGCTTTCGCATCGACGGCGTGCTGCACCCCGCCTACCAGATGCCGATGGGCGTGATGAACGCGATGGTGTCGCGCATCAAGCTGCTCGGCCGCATGGACGTGGTCGAGAAGCGGCGGCCGCTCGATGGCCGCATCAAGACCCGCAACATGCGCGGCGAAGAGGTCGAGATGCGGCTCTCCACGCTGCCGACCGCCTTCGGCGAGAAGATGGTGATGCGGATCTTCGACCCCGACACCGCGGTCAAGGACCTCGATGCGCTCGGCTTCGCGCAGCACGATGCGCAGCGCTGGGAGCAGCTCGTGACGCGCCCGCACGGCATCATCCTGGTGACCGGACCGACCGGCTCCGGCAAGACCACCACGCTCTACTCGACGCTCAAGCGTGTCGCGACCGAGGAGGTCAACGTGAGCACGATCGAGGATCCGATCGAAATGATCGAGCCCTCCTTCAACCAGACGCAGGTGCAGCCGCAGCTGGACTTCGGCTTCACCGAGGGCCTGCGCGCGCTGATGCGGCAGGACCCGGACATCATCATGGTGGGCGAGATCCGCGACATCGCGACGGCCGAGATGGCGGTGCAGGCCGCGCTCACCGGCCACCTGGTCTTCAGCACACTGCACACCAACGATGCACCGAGCGCGATCACGCGGCTGATGGAGCTCGGCGTGCCCAACTACCTCGTCAACGCCACCATGCTCGGCGTGCTGGCCCAGCGCCTGGTGCGCACCCTGTGCCCGCATTGCAAGGCGCCGGACGACAGCGTCACGCGCGAACAGCTCGGCGAGTTCGTCAAGCCCTGGCAGATCACGGGCTCGGTGCGGGCCTACAAGCCGGTCGGCTGCGTCGACTGCCGCATGACGGGCTACCGCGGCCGCATGGGTCTGTACGAACTGCTCACCGTGGGCGAGGGCTTCAAGGCGCTGGTCAACAAGGAGCCCAACCTCGCTGGCCTGCGCCGCCAGGCCGTGGTCGACGGCATGCGGCCGCTGCGGCTGGCGGGTGCGCTGCGCGTGGCCGAGGGCCTGACGACCATCGACGAAGTCTTGAGCGCGACCCCGCCGCTCGAGTAGCTTCGGCGCGGCCTCGCGACCCGGGATAACCCTAGGCTCTTGCTAGGTGGAATCCACATCAAGCTGACCACTGCCTGACCACACAATCCGCTGTTCGAATTTTTCGAGGGGACTGTTCGTGAAAATCAAGAGTCAGAAGGACTTCTTTGCGGGGCTGATGTTCACCATCGTCGGCATCGCCTTCGCATGGGGCGCGACGACCTACAGCGTGGGCAGCGGCGCGCGCATGGGCCCGGGCTACTTTCCGCTGATGCTGGGCATCCTGCTGGGCATCCTGGGGATCATCGTGATCTTCACGGCCCTCACCATCGAGACGGTGGACGGCGAGCCGATCGGAAAGATCGCATGGCGGCCGCTCGGCTACATCATCGGTTCCAACCTCATGTTCGGCATTCTGCTCGGCGGCCTGCCCAGCATCGGGTTGCCGGCCATGGGCCTGATCGCCGCGATCTACGCGCTGGTGCTGATCGCCGGCCTCGCGGGCGAGCACTACAGCCTCAAGTCGAGCCTGATCCTCGCCACGATCCTGGCCGTCGGCAGCTACCTGGCCTTCGTGGTCCTGCTGAAGCTGCAGTTCCAGGTGTGGCCCACCTTCATCACCGGCTGAGAGCAACGTCGCCATGGAACTCATCAACAACCTCTCCATCGGGTTCGCCGCGGCCTTCACGCTGCAGAACCTCATCTACGCCTTCGTCGGCTGCCTGCTGGGCACGCTGATCGGCGTCTTGCCCGGCATCGGCCCGGTCGCCACCATTGCGATGCTGTTGCCGGCCACCTACGCGCTGCCGCCGGTGGCCGCACTGATCATGCTCGCGGGCATCTACTACGGCTCGCAGTACGGCGGCTCGACCACCGCGATCCTGGTCAACCTGCCGGGCGAATCGTCCTCCGTCGTCACGGTGATCGACGGGCACCAGATGGCCAAGCAGGGCCGAGGGGGAGCGGCACTTGCGGCCGCCGGCCTGGGCTCCTTCTTCGCCGGCTGCGTGGGCACGCTGATCCTGGCCGCCTTCGCGCCGCCCTTGACCGAGCTGGCCTTCAAGTTCGGCCCGGCCGAATACTTCTCGTTGATGATCCTGGGCCTGATCGGCGCGGTGGTGCTGGCCTCGGGCTCGCTGCTCAAGGCGATCTGCATGATCGTGCTGGGCCTGCTGATCGGCCTGATCGGCACCGACGTGAATTCGGGCGTGGCGCGCTACAGCTTCGACATCCCCGAACTGACCGATGGCGTCGGCTTCATCGTGATCGCCATGGGCGTCTTCGGCTACGGCGAAATCATCTCCAACCTCTCGCGGCCCGAGGAAGAGCGCCAGGTCTTCACCTCCGAGGTGCACCACCTGTGGCCCACCAAGGAAGACTTCAAGCGTATGACGCCGGCGGTGCTGCGCGGCACCACGCTGGGTTCCTGCCTCGGCATCCTGCCAGGCGGCGGTGCGCTGCTGTCGGCCTTCGCGGCCTACACGCTCGAGAAGAAGATGAAGCTCAAGCCGGGCGAGATTCCCTTCGGCAAGGGCAACATCCGCGGCGTCGCAGGTCCCGAAGCGGCCAACAACGCCGGGGCGCAGACCTCCTTCATCCCGCTGCTCACACTCGGCATCCCGCCGAATCCGGTGATGGCGCTGATGGTCGGCGCGATGACCATCCACAACATCCAGCCCGGCCCGCAGGTGATGACCAGCAACCCCGAGCTGTTCTGGGGCCTGATCGCGTCCATGTGGATCGGCAACCTGATGCTGATCATCCTGAACCTGCCGCTGATCGGCATCTGGATCAAGCTGCTGTCGATCCCGTACCGCTGGCTGTTCCCGGCCATCGTGCTGTTCTGCGCGATCGGCGTCTACTCGACCAACAACAACACCTTCGACGTGTGGATGGTCGCGATCTTCGGCGTCATCGGCTACGCCTTCATCAAGCTCGGATGCGAGCCGGCGCCGCTGCTGCTGGGGCTGATCCTCGGCCCGATGATGGAAGAGAACCTGCGGCGCGCGCTCTTGCTCTCGCGCGGATCGTGGGCCGTGTTCGTCACGCGCCCGATCTCGGCCGGCCTGCTCGTGGCGGCCGCGCTGATGGTCGTGATCGTCTTGCTGCCCGCGGTGAAGTCCAAGCGCGAAGAAGCCTTCGTCGAGCCTGATTGACTGGGCTCGCCGAACAAAAAGGCCGCCTGAGGGCGGCCTTTTTGTTTTTCAACTAGGCTCTGCCTCCTCGTCAGAATCGATGCCCATGAAAAGAATCAACTTCCTTCGCGCGGCTGCGATCGTGCTGTGTACGGCAGCCATGCCGACCGCCTTCGCGCAGGCCTATCCCAGCAAGCCCATACGTCTCATCGTGCCCTTCCCTGCCGGTGGCGCCACCGATCTTTTTGCACGCACCCTGTCGCAGAAGATGGGCGAGAAGCTCGGCACCACGCTGGTCATCGACAACAAGCCGGGCGCCGGCGGCGCGATCGGATCCGATCTCGCGGCCAAGGCGCCGGCCGACGGCTACACGCTGCTGCTGGCCACCACCAGCACGCATGCCATCGGACCCGCGATCAACGCCAGGCTGCCCTACGACACGGTGCGCGACTTCACGCCGATTGCCCACGTGGGCGATGCGCCGAGCGTCATGCTGGTGCCCAACAGCTCGCCGGCGAAGACGGTGCGCGAATGGATAGCGTACGCACAGAAGAATCCCGGCAAGCTCAACTACGCATCGAGCGGCAACGGCACCATCGTGCAGCTCACCACCGAGTTGTTCAAGTCGCAGGCCGGGGTGTTCGTCACGCACATCCCGTACAAGGGCACCGCGCTCGCGATTCCCGACCTGATCAGCGGCAAGATCGACGTGCTCTTCGATTCGCTGCCCACCGGCATGCCGCATGTGCGCGACGGCCGGCTGCGCGCGCTGGGCGTGACGACGCTGAAGCCCAGCCCGCTCGCGCCCGAGTTGCCGGCCATCGCCGAGGTGCTGCCGGGCTTCGAATCGAACACCTGGTTCGGGCTCTACGGTCCCAAGGGCCTGCCGGCGGACATGACGGCGCGCATCAACAAGGCGGCCAACGAGACGCTCGCCGATCCGGAAGTGCGCGACAAGTTGTCGAAGCTAGGCATCGCACCGACGATCGGCACGCCCACGCAATTCGCGAGCATGGCGGCGCAGGACGCCGCCAAGTGGAAAAAGATCATCACCGAACGAAAAATCACAGGCGACTGAGCAATGAAATTCGACTACGCCAATCCCTATCCCTCGATCCGCATCCCCGTCTTCGCACGCAACGTCGTCTCGACTTCGCATCCATTGGCCGCGCAAGCGGGCCTTCGCATCCTCCAGCAGGGCGGCAATGCAGCCGACGCGGCCATCGCGACGGCTGCGGTGATGACCCTGGTCGAACCGGTCAGCAACGGCCTGGGCAGCGATGCCTTCTGCATCCTGTGGGACGGCGAGAAGCTGCATGGGCTCAATGCCTCCGGCTCGGCGCCGCAGGCCTGGACGCCCGAGTACTTCCGCCGCAAGTACGGTGCCGATGCCGCGACGCCACCGCAGCGCGGCATCGACTCGGTGACGGTGCCGGGCGCGGTCGGCGGCTGGGTCGCGTTGTCCGAACGCTTCGGCAAGCTGCCCTTCGAAGACCTGATGGCGCCGGCCATCGAGATCGCCGAGCGCGGCTACCTGATGCCGCCGGTGGTGCAGCAGAAGTGGGCCGCGGCCACGCCGATCCTGCAATCGCAGCCGGGTTTCGCGCAGGCCTTCCTGCCATGGGGCCGTGCGCCCGAGGTCGGCGAGCTGTTCCGCTTTCCAGCCGCGGCGCGCGCCCTGAAGGCCATCGCCGCGACCAGGGGCGATGCCTTCTACAGCGGCGAGATCGCCGAGGCGTTGGGCAAATTCTCGAACGCCAACGGCGGCAGCCTCAAGGTGCGCGATCTCGCCAACTGGAAGCCCGAGTGGGTCGAGCCGATCTCGCAGAACTACCGCAAGCACACGCTGCACGAGATCCCGCCCAATGGGCAAGGCATCGCGGCGCTGATTGCGCTCGGCATCCTCGAGCACTTCGACATGGCATCGATTCCGGTCGATTCGGTCGCTTCGCAGCACCTGCAGATCGAGGCCATGAAGCTGGCCTTTGCGGACACCTACCGCTACGTCTCGGACCCATCGTCGATGGAGGTGACGCCCTTGCAAATGCTCGATGGCACCTACCTCGCCTCGCGTGCCAAACTCATCGACGTGAACAAGGCGCAGGACTTCAAGGCGGGCAACCCGGTCAAGGGCGGCACCATCTACCTCACCGCCGCCGACGAGCGCGGAATGATGGTGAGCTTCATCCAGAGCAACTACATGGGCTTCGGCTCCGGCTGCGTGGAGCCCGAATTCGGCATCAGCCTGCAGAACCGCGGCCACGGTTTCAGCCTCGATGCCAAGAGTCCCAACGTGGTGGCGCCTGGCAAGCGGCCTTTCCACACCATCATTCCGGCCTTCCTCACGAAGGACGCTCAGCCCGTGATGAGCTTCGGCGTGATGGGCGGCAACATGCAGCCGCAGGGCCACATGCAGACACTGGTGCGCATGCTGGACTACGGCCAGAACCCGCAGGCCGCCTGCGATGCGCCGCGCTGGCGCTTCAACAGCGGGCTCGAGATCAACGTCGAGGCCGCCATGAATCCGGCGACGGTGCGCGGCCTCGCGGAGCTCGGCCACAAGGTCGACGTGATCAACGACTCCTACCAGGACTTCGGCGCCGGCCAGTTCATCTGCCGCGCGGGCGATCCGGCGGTCGAAGGCTACGTGGCCGCGAGCGATCCGCGCCGCGACGGCCTGGCGGCGGGGTTCTGAGATCGATGTCTGCGGTTCAGGCCACGCCCGGGCAGCTCGCGCACAGGAGCATCGGACCCGGCCTGGCCCTCGCCACCGCTGGCGCGATCGCGTTCAGCGGCAAGGCGATCATCGTCAAGCTCGCGTACCGCTACGGCGTCGATGCGGTCACGCTGATCATGCTGCGCATGCTGTTCGCGCTGCCGCTGTTCGCGCTCATGGCCTGGTGGGCCGGGCGCGGCAAGGCGGCGCTGACGCGGCGCGACTGGCTGGGCGTGTTCGGTCTCGGCTTTTCGGGCTACTACCTCTCGAGCTTCCTGGACTTCGCGGGCCTGGCCTACATCACGGCCAGCCTGGAGCGGCTGATCCTGTACCTCAACCCCACGCTGGTGCTGCTGTTCGGCTGGATCGCCTACCGCAGGCGCATCACGCGCTGGCAGGTGGCGGGCATGGCCGTCAGCTACGCCGGCGTGCTGCTGGTGTTCGGCCACGAGGTGCAACTGGGCCAGAGCGCGGCCGCAGCCTGGGGCACGCTGCTGGTGTTCCTGAGCGCGGTGAGCTATGCCGTCTACCTCGTCGCCAGCGGCGAGTTCGTCAAGCGCCTCGGGTCGCTGCGGCTGGTGGGGCTCGCGACCAGCGTGGCCTGCGTGCTGTGCATCGCGCAGTTCGTCCTGCTGCGGCCGATCAGCGCGGCCCTGCAGGTGGCGCCCGAGGTGATCTGGTTGTCGGTGCTCAATGCCACGCTGTGCACCGCATTGCCGGTGCTGGCGGTGATGATGGCCATCGAGCGCATCGGCCCCGCGATGGCAGCGCAAACGGGTATGGTCGGGCCCATGTCGACCATCCTGATGGGCGTGCTGATCCTCGGCGAGCCCTTCACCGCGTGGATCGCGGCCGGGACCGTCCTGGTGATCGCCGGCATTTTTGTCTTCACTCGAACCGGGCGCTGAAGGCCCGAAGGAAACGACCATGGATTTTGGAATTGCAGGCAAGACCGCGCTGGTGTGCGGTGCGAGCAAGGGCCTCGGCTACGGCTGCGCGGAAGCGCTGGTGCGCGAGGGTGTGAACGTGGTGATCGTCGCGCGCGGCGCCGAGGCGCTGGAGGTCGCGGCGAAGAAGCTGCAGGCGCTGGCGGGCGGGCCCAAGCCTTTCGTCAAACATGTCGCGGCCGACATCACGAGCGCCGAAGGCCGCGCCGCGGTGTTCGCGCTACACAAGGATTTCGACATCGTGGTCACCAACGCCGGCGGCCCCCCGCCCGGCGATTTCCGCGACTGGGACCGCGAGGCCTGGATCAAGGCGGTCGACGCCAACATGCTGACGCCGATCGAGCTGATCAAGGCCACGGTCGACGGCATGGCCGCGCGCGGTTTCGGGCGCATCGTCAACATCACCTCGAGCTCGGTGAAGGCGCCGATCGACATCCTCGGCCTCTCCAACGGCGCACGCAGCGGCCTCACCGGCTTCGTCGCCGGCGTCGCGCGCACGGCCGTAGCGGCGAAGGGCGTGACCATCAACAACCTGCTGCCGGGCTCCTTCGACACCGACCGGCTCAAGGGAACCATGGCCGGCGCGGCGAAGAAGTCCGGCCAGGACCTGGACACCGTCATGGAAAGCCGCAAGAAGAACATCCCGGCGCGGCGCTTCGGTACGCCGGAGGAGTTCGGCGCCATCTGCGCCTTCCTCTGCAGCGCGCAGGCGGGCTACCTGACGGGGCAGAACGTGCTGGCCGACGGCGGGGCCTATCCGGGGACCTACTGAGCCGCGGGCACGGTCGTCGGCGTCAGCGCACAGCTCTGTTTCTACGCTGTATCGCGAGAGAAAGCAGGACGCCAAGCGCACAACACGCGCTCAGGGTTCCAAGCGCCCAATGGCATCCCTGCGTAAAGCTGGCAAGATCGGCGTCGCTCAAATGACCCAGGGAGCCGCCATATGCGGCGCGCTGCGCCAGTGGGGGCAACGGTGCAGTCGCGATGCTCAGCGTCAAGGCCGTGCCGATCACAAACCCCGCGTTTTGCAGAGTGGAACGCACGCCGTTGGCGATGCCGCGGCGCTCCGTGCCCACACTGCGCAGGATGGCAGTGTTGTTGGGCGTGACGAAGATTCCAATGCCGACACCGAACAGAAGCAGACTCGCACCGAGCTTCGCTCCGTCGACATCGGGGCTCAGGAAAAAAATCAGCCCGGCAAGACCGCAAGCGGCGAGCAACATCCCCGCCGTGCACAGATGTTCGGCGGCAATGCGACGGGTGAGCGCGCCGGCAACGGGTGCGGCCAACAACATTCCCAAAGCGACCGGCGCAATGCGGATTCCCGCGCCCAGCGAATCCAAACCGCCGGCTACCTGCATGAACAATGCAACGAGCACCACGGGTGCCGCTTGGGCCACGGACAGCAAGAGCACGCAAACATAAGCCACCGCGCGCGAAGGATCTGCAAAGAGGCCAGGATCAACCAGGGGCTGTGTCCGGGTCATCTGCGTCACAACAAAGGCCGCGAGTGCAACGGCCCCCACCACCGCGCCAATGCATACCCCAGGACTCAGCCAGCCATGAGGGCCGCCCATCGACAGCGCATACACCACGCCACCCAGTCCCGCGAAGGACAGCAGCGCGCCGATGCCATCGAACCGTTCGACGCTGGGTGCCGACATGAATGGCAGTGCGCACCACGACCATACGAGCGCTCCAACGCCCAGTGGGACATTGAGCAGGAATATCGCGCGCCAACCCCATACGGCTGCCACTGCGCCTCCGATGAGGGGTCCCAGAACCTGTGCGAGCGCCGCGACCATCGCCAGGATCCCCAATGCCAAGCCCAGCCTGCCGCCGCCAAACGCGTCACTCACGAGGGCGCTGGTGTTGGCAAACACCGCCGCTGCGCCAACCGCCTGCAATACCCTGAACATGAGCAAGACCGGCGCCGTGGCCGACCACGCGCAGCCTGCGCTGGCAAGCACAAAGATCGCCAATCCTGCAAGGTAGAGCCGACGCCGCCCCCAGATGTCTGCCAGGCGCCCGAAACTCAAGATGCAGATCGTGCTGACCAGCATGTAAGACAACAAGATCCAACTCGCCTGCGCTGGCGTGGCCTCCAGGCTCCCGGCCACAAGTGGCAGAGCCACGCTCAACGCACTGGCATTGACGAAACAAAGCGCCGCGCCCAGGCATGCGCTCAGGAGCACCGGCCACCCTGCAAGCTTGCGGGGCGATGACAGCGAGGGCGGGCGGACCGTTGCTTGCAACACCTCAGTCCTCGCTCTTGAAGCCGGATGCTGCGACCACCGGACGCCAGAACGCCCGCTCCGTGCGCATCGTGTTCTGCAGTTCCGCGCCCGGCAATCCGCTGGCCTCCAGTCCGAGGCGATCCAGCTGTTCTCGCACTTGCGGCACCTTCATGGCGGCGATCATGGCCTGCTCAAGCCGCGCGACGACTTCCTTGGGTGTGCCGGCTGGCGCGTAGGCCCCATAGGAAGCATTCGCGTGATCGAATGCGGTGATACCCGATTCGTTCAGCGTGGGAACGTCAGGCAGCCATTTCAGGCGGGTCTTGCCCGACACGGCAAGAATGCGCAGCTTGCCGGCGCGGTGCAGCTCCAATTGGCTGGCGAGCGCGTCCGTGCCGATCGGGACGTGTCCGCCGACGATGTCGGCGGCCAAGGGCGCCCCGCCTTTGTAGCTGACCGCAGCAAGGGGCGCATCGACGGCCTTGGCCAGCATCAAGATGCTGAAATGCAGCGCGCCGCCGAGGGATGTCAGGCCGAATCCAGTCTGCGTGGGGTTCTGCTTGACCCACGCAACATATTCCTTGACGGTGCGGTAGGGTTGTTGCGCGCCGGCCGACACCACCGTCGATGCATACGCGAGGTGGGCCACCGGAATGAAGTCCTTGTCCACGTTGTAGTTCAAGCGGCTGTACGTCATTGGAAAGATGACAAACGGCGGCGTCGATCCGAGCAGGATGGTTCTGCCGTCCGGCCGCGAATTCTTCACCGCCTCGATCGAAATGCGCGTGGAGGCTCCGGGGCGGTTCTCCACCAGCACCGGTTCCTGCAGGGACACCCTCATCTGTTCAGCCACGGCACGCGCCAGCGTGTCCAGCGCGCCGCCTGGCGGGAAGCCCACGATCAGCCGCATCGGCGCTGCGGGCGCGGTGCTGGTCTCGGCGACCGTCGCAGTGGAAATCAGGGCGAGCGTCGCGCTGAACAGGACAGAGTTCAAAAGCTTGGTCATTGGAGGCTTTCGGGAGGGAGGGAAAGACGACCGGCAAGGCGCAGGCAAGCACCTGCACATCAGCAAAAAGCCAACTCGGGCGTGAACGTCTCGTGCGCCTGCGATGCTTCGAAGAGAGCCGCCACGCGCAGCAAGGCCGCGTCCTGACGAAAGCGGCCCACGATCTGCAAGCCGATCGGCAGTCCAGCGGAATCGACACCGCACGGCAGACTGATGGCCGGATGCCCGGTCAGGTTGAAGGGCATGGTCCAGGGAAACCAGTTCGCCCGCACCTCCGGAACAACATTCCCGTCGATGTTCATGGAGCCGAAGAGGTCCTGATCGATCGGCAGTGCCGTACAGGAAAGCGTGGGCATGACCAGGAAATCGCTGCGCGCCAGCAATTCCTGGACGTGCCGAAAAAGCTCGGTGCGGGCGAACATCGCGTGCTGGTATTCGACCCCATCGACATCCTTCGCCAAGGCGAGTTGCTGCAAGAGCGAAGGGCTGAGCTTGTCGCCGTGCGCCGCGGCCAGCGGTGCAAAGCGGCCCCGCCAGCTGGTGTGGTTGATCACCCGCCACAGCGGCTCGATATCGAAGCCCTGGCCGGACATTTCCTCCAGCTCGGCGCCCAAGTCACGCAGGCTGCCCAGCGCCCGTTCGAATGCGCTGCTGACGTCGCGGGCAATCGGACGCCCCTTCGGCGCTGCACAGAACAGGAGGCGAAGACCTTTCAGGTCTCCATCGTGGCGCAGCACATCGTGGTAGGGGGTGACGGGCATCCCGATCGACCAGGGATCGGATCCATGTTCGCCGGCCATGGCCTGCAGCATGAGTGCCGTGTCGGCCACGTTGCGGGTGGTTGGAGTCACATAGGTGTAGTTGGCGAAGGCGTCTTGAACCTGGCTGTGCGGAACAACACCCTGGCTCTGCTTCAGACCCACGACACCGTTGCAAGCGGCCGGAATGCGCGTCGATCCGCCGCCGTCGGTGGCCACGGCCAACGGCGCAATACCCGCTGCCATGGCCACCGCCGCACCCCCGCTCGATCCGCCGCTGGTGCGCGTGACATCCCACGCGTTGCAGGTTCGCCCGAACAGCGGGGCGTCTGTCAGGCACTTGGCGCCGAATTCGGAAGTGGTCGTCTTGCCGATCAGGATCGCGCCCTGCCGGCGCAAGCGTGCCACTGCTTCCGCATCGTGGTCGGGCACATGATCCTGGTACAGCACAGAGCCGAAGGTGGTACGGACGCCTCGCGTGTTGACCAGGTCCTTCACCGTCAAGGACACGCCGTGCAGTGCGCCGAGCGCCTCGCCACGCATCACGGCCGCCTCTGCCGCCTTCGCCGCGCGCAGCGCTTCGTCGTGACAGATGGTGATGAAGCAGTTGAGCCGTGGCTGGAGCGCATCGGCTCGCGCGAGGACGGCCTCGGTGATCTCGACCGGCGACAGCTCGCGCCGCGCCACCCGGGCGCGTACCTCGGTGGCCGACATCTCGCACAACTCTTGAAAGGGGGGCTTGCCTGAAGACTGCATTCGCAAATCTTTTCATGACCAGTTCCCGCGGGTCCAATACTGTTTTACAAGAAATGCATATGAATCTAGTATGGGTCATGGACCTGAGAAGCTTGCGCTATTTCGTTGCTGTCGCAGAAGAGAAGAGCGTGGGAAAGGCGGCGCGGCGTCTGAACATGGCGCAGCCTCCGCTTTCGGTCCACATTCGAAATCTGGAGCAGGCGCTGGGTACGCCGTTGTTCAGGCGCGCGTCGCGCGGCATGGAGATCACCGATGCCGGAAGCGCACTTCTGTCGCGGGCCCGGGAGGCCCTGCTGCTGGCGCACGAGGGTTTCGAAGCGGCACGCGCCGTCGGTTCCGGCCATCGAGGGCGCCTGACGATCGGCACCATGTTTGCCCTGTCCTATCTCGTGCTTCCCAGGCTCGCTCCCGAACTCAAACGACGGCTCCCCGATGTCGAGGTCCACTACATGGAGTTGAGCGCAACGACAAGCACATCAGCCATCACCAACCTCGAGGCGACGGTCGCGCTGTGCATGCCATCCATCGCTCGCGAAGGTATTGCCTCGGAGCGGATCGGCACACAACCGCTGATGCTGGCAGTCAGCGCGCGGTCGGCCCTGGCGCGCATGTCGACCGTCCCCATCGAGCGCCTGGCAGGCCTGCCATTGATCGGCTTGCCGGCACTGGAGGAAGGTGTCGACAAATCCGTGGTGGCGTCCATGCTGCGCAGAAACAATGTCACGATGCACATCGCGCATCGGGTAGAGACAGTGAACTCGGCGCTCGCGCTGGTGATGGCCGGTGAGGGATGCGCAATACTCCCGGCCTGCGCGCAAATCGGCCGACCACCTGGTGTTGTGTTCAGGCGCTTCCGCAACGTTCGGGACGCCCTGGAGGTTGCCGTTTGCTGGCGGCGCGATCTCGACAATCCGCTGATCGAGCCCTTCCTCGCGTGTGCTCGTGCTGCGCTAGGCTGATTTCATCAACGCCTGCCCCATCCGGATCGGTGTGTCGGTCTCGATGCCCTTGGCCAGCGTGAAGCCCTTGGGGGCGAAGACGATGATGGTCGAGCCGTGCTCGAACCAGCCCATCTCCTCGCCCTTGCGATAGTCGGCCTCGCAGTCGGTGCGCTTCGGCCCGCGGTAGCGCAGGTTCAGCAGCACGTCCAGGCAGTGCAGGCGCAGGCTGGCCACCAGGATCGCCGCCACCGGCACCATCGCGATGCGATGGCCGCCGGCATGCAGGCGCGCCTCGATCAGTGCGCGCTCGTTGCGGCAGAACAAGCGCTCGATGCGCTTGAGCGCGATCGGGTTGACGTTCCAGGTGTCGCCCGACAGATAGGTGACGCGCTCGACCCGGCTGTCGTGCGGCGCGTGGAAGCGGTGGTACATGCTCGAGGTCAGCCTGAGCGTCGCATAGCAGCCGTCGCGAAACGGTTCGACCGCGCGCGCATCGCCGAACAGTTCCGCGACCGAGTACGGAAAGCCCTTGGCCTGGAACACCTCGATGCCGTTCACCGCACCGCAGGCGCCGACGATGGCGTCGCAAGGGCTCGCCAGCACCGAGGGGTCGGGATCGACGGCACGGGACCCCGGCTCGAGCTCGCGGATGAAGCAGTCGTGCAGGCTGTCGAAGCGGGTTTTCTTCGCGTCGCTCAGGTCGAGGTCGGCGAACAGGCGCCAGACCGCGATCGAGGCGTCGCGCACCCATGGATGGCGCAGCTTGCTGAACCAGCCCATGAAGCGCGTCAACAGGATGCGTGGCACGCGGTTGGTGAGCAGGAAGTTCAGGTCTTCCTGCTGCAGCAGGGCATCGCGGAGTCTTCGGATTTTCATCGGGCCGTCAAGAAGCTGTTGTAGACAGGGAGGTCCTGTCCGACTTCGAATCCATGAACGAAACATTCCTTTTGTCCGCCGTGGCGCTGGCTGCGGGCGCCGCCATGCTGCCGCTCGGCCTGCGCCGCCTCGAACTCTCCCGCGCCAAGCATCCTTCGCTCACCGGCCACTCGCGCATGGCCAAGCGCATCGCGGGGCTGCTGCCGGGCTATGCCTACGATGCCGACCGCTTCTTCGTCTCGGACGGCGCACCCGCGGAAGTGATCGAACGGCGGCGCGCCGGCCTGGCGGCGCTGGCGGCCCTGTACCGCACGCGCTATGCACGTTCGCTCGCGGCGACGGCCGAGGCGCGGCCCGGATTGCCGGACCTGCAGTTCACCGGCGCCTACCGCGTGCCCTTCCAGTACAGCCCCTATCTGCGCGAGCACCTGCAGGTCGGCGCCTTCCTCCAGGCCTCGCACGGCGTCACGATCGAAGACCTGGACGGCAACGTCTTCTACGACCTCACCGGGTCCTACGGCGTCAACGTCTTCGGCTACGACTTCTACAAGGAGTGCATCGCCGAAGGCGCCTCGCTCGTGCAGGCGCTCGGGCCCGTGCTCGGCGCCTACCACCCTTGCGTGAGTTCGAACGTGCAGCGCCTGCGCGAAATCTCCGGCCTCGACGCGGTGTCCTTCCACATGTCGGGCACCGAGGCGGTGATGCAGGCGGTCCGGCTGGCCCGCTACCACACCCGCCGCACCCACCTGGTTCGCTTCTGCGGCGCCTACCACGGCTGGTGGGACGATGTGCAGCCCGGCCTCGGCAACCCGATGCCGCCGCGCGAGACCTACACGCTGCGCGAGATGGACGATCGCGCGCTGCGCGTGCTGCGCAAGCGCAGCGACATCGCCTGCGTGCTCGTCAATCCGCTGCAGGCGCTGCACCCGAACGCCGGCGCGCCGAGCGATTCGTCGCTGGTGGACAGCGGCCGGCGCGCCGGCTTCGACCGGGCCACTTACGTCGACTGGCTCAAGGCCTTGCGCAAGGTGTGCACCGAGCGCGGCATCGTGCTGATCTTCGACGAGGTCTTCGTCGGCTTCCGGCTCGCGCGCGGCGGCGCGCAGGAATACTTCGGCGTGCGCGCCGACATGGTGACCTACGGCAAGACGCTCGGCGGCGGGCTGCCGGTCGGCGCGGTCTGCGGCCGCGGCGATCTGATGAAGCGCTTCCGCGAAGACCGTCCGGCCGACATCTGCTTCGCGCGCGGCACCTTCAACTCGCATCCTTATGTGATGGGCGCGATGCATGCCTTCCTGGACCGGCTCGAACGGCCCGAGGTGCGCGCGCTCTACGATGGAATCGACGAGCGCTGGAACGGGCGCGCCCAGTTGCTCAACGCGCGCCTGCAGGAGGCGGGCGTGCCGGTGCAGGTGGCGAACCTGTCGTCGATCTGGACGGTGTTCTATACCCGTCCTTCGCGCTACAACTGGATGTTGCAGTACTACCTGCGCGCCGAGGGGCTGGCGCTGAGCTGGGTCGGCACCGGCCGGCTGATCTTCAGCCTCAACTACTCGGACGCCGACTTCGATGCGGTCGTGCAGCGCTTCATGGCGGCCGCGCGCGCGATGCAGGCCGACGGCTGGTGGTGGGACGATGGCGGCCTGACCAACAAGTCGATCAAGCGCGAAATCTTGCGCGAGATGCTCGCGCATCGCTGGCAGAGGCAGTAGTCGCGAGGGCGCGGGCGCGCGCCTCACGCCTTCTGTTCGATCAGCTCGCCGCGCAGCAGATGCAGCGGCGCGCGATGGTAGAGCTTGATGTCGTGGAAGGGGTCGGTCAGGATCTTGGTCATCCACACCAGGCCGGTGCGGACATCCTTGAGCCAGAAGAGGTGGAAGGTCCGGAACAGCAGGCCGCCGGCACCGAGCGCCAGCCACACCATGCCGAGCTGCCGCACATAGCCCTCAAAACCGCTGCCCGGCGCCATCAGCTCGAACACCGTGGGGTCGAGCCACAGCAGCACCGGCGCCGCCGCCCACAGCCCCATCAGCACCACCTTGCGCCGCAGGTTGTAGCCGACCTTGATCTCTTCCTTGTGCTCGTGGGTCGCCTGGTTGACGTGGTCGTAGCCCTTGGGCTCGAAGAAGAAGTGGCCGGCCTGGCGGCTGGTCATCGACACCAGCCAGCCGATGAGCGCCGCGGCCACCGGATCGACGAAGAGCAGCGCGTAGGCGATCACGAAACTGACTGCGCTCACCAGGTGCAGCGACTGGTTGATGCGGCTGTGGTGGTAGTAGCGGTGGTCGTCCCAACGCTGGATCTCGAGGGCGCGGAAGAAGTCTTTCAAGTTTTCTCCTGTGGAGCGCCGATGGCGGATAAGCGCGGCGCGTGACGGAATGGTGACGAGCGTGCGTGAAATCTCGGTGACGCTGCTGTCACGCCGATGTTGCAATCGATCGGCAGCATGCCGCGCATGGCCTCTTCGCTCTCACCCATTGTGGTCGACGACATGCCGGCAGCGCAACGGTCGCTGCGCATCGCGCTCGTCACCGAGACCTATCCGCCGGAAGTGAACGGCGTGGCGCTGACCCTGCAGCGCATCGTCGAGGGGCTGCATGCGCATCACCACGACATCCAGCTGGTGCGACCGCGCCAGACCGTGGAGGACATGGCTTTGCGCGCCGATCGCTTCCACGAGGTGCTGATGCGCGGCTTCCCGATTCCGCGCTATCCGGAGATGAAGATGGGCGTGCCCTCGAAGAAGGCACTGGTTTCGTTGTGGAGCCGGCGGCGGCCCGACCTGGTCTACATCGCCACCGAAGGGCCGCTGGGCTGGTCGGCGCTGCAGGCTGCCGCCGTATTGAAGTTGCCGGTGTGCTCCGATTTCCGGACCAACTTCCACGCCTACAGCCGGCACTACGGCATCGGCTGGCTGCAACGGCCCATCATGGGCTATCTGCGCAAGTTCCATAACCGCACCGCCTTCACCATGGTGCCGAGCGAGCGGCTGCGCGTGGAGCTGGCGACGAACGGCTTTCAGCGGCTGGTGCTGGTGTCGCGCGGCGTCGACACGGCGCTTTTCGATCCGGCGCGACGCAGCGAGGAATTGCGTCGCGCATGGGGCGTCGAGCCCGGCACCGTCGTGGTCCTCTACGTGGGGCGTCTGGCGCCGGAGAAGAACCTCGGTGCGCTGGCCTCCGCCTTTTTCGCGATGCGCCGGGCGCATCCGGCGACGCGGCTCGTCGTCGTCGGCGACGGGCCTGCCAGGCACACGCTCGTTTCGGCGATCCCCGATGCGATCTTCGCGGGAACGCGCTACGGTGAGGATCTCGCCGCGCACTATGCGTCGGCCGATGCCTTTCTCTTTCCCAGCATGACCGAGACCTTCGGCAACGTGACGCTCGAGGCCTTGGCCAGCGGGCTGCCCGTGCTGGCTTACGACTATGCCGCGGCGGGGCAGCTGATTCGAAGCGACGAGAACGGCTTGCTGGCGCGGCTCGGCGACGAGCCCGAGTTCATTCGCCAGGCCGTGCGGCTTGCCGCCGAACGCGAGCACGCGCTGCGCATGGCGCTGAACGCCCGCCAGACCGCGAACGAGCTGGGCTGGGAACGCATCGTCACGCAGGTCGAGTCAGTGTTCTCCGCGACGCTGGCTGCCGGCTCCGAGCCGCGCGCAGCCGGTGCGGCGGGCCGCGCCGTGGCGGGCGCGATGTAGCTCAGGTCTCGGGCACGGCGACCGGCGGCGGCCTGCTGCTCTCCATCCGCATCAGCAGTGCGATCGCCGCGGCGATCATCAGGCCGAAGCCCCACATCAGCGGCACGATGGGAACATCGATCGCGAGCAGCGCGGCGTAGCCGGCCAGCATCAGCAGGATGCTCAAGTTCTCGTTGAAGCCCTGCACAGCGATCGACCGGCCGGCGCTCAGCAGCACATGGCCGCGGTGCTGCAATAGCGCGTTCAACGGCACGACCAGCACGCCGCCCACCGTGCCGGCGAGCACCAGCAAAGGCACCGCGACCGCCAGCGACGAGGCGGAAGCGATCGCCGGCATCAGGAGGCCGAGCACCACGCCCGCTGGCAGCACGCGCTTGGCCTGATCGAGGCTCACGTACCGTCCCGCGAGGGTGGCGCCCGCGATGACGCCGATCGCCACTGCGGCCTGAAGATAGGCGGCGTGCTCCAGGCTCAGTTGCATGACGTCCGCGGCCCAGCGCAGCACCACGAACTGCAAGGTTGCACCTGCGCCCCAGAAAATCGTCGTGACCGCGAGCGACAAGCCACCGTCGCGGTCGCGCCACAGCGTGCGGTTGCCGCGCTCGAAGTCGCGCACCAGTGCGACCGCGTGGATGCGGCTGGCAGGGTAGCGCGCGCCGCTGTCCGGCACGCCCAGGTTCAGCAGTCCGGACAGCACGTAGATGAAGAAAATCGCAACGATCGAGAGCGTCAGCGTCGTCGCGGAAGACCCCGGCACGCTGGCAGCCAGCCAGGCCTGAAGCGTCAGGCTGGCGCCCGACGAACGAACCAGGTCGGCCACCAGCAGCCCTCCGAACATGGTTCCCAGCAGCGCCGCGCAGATGACGGAGACCTCGATCCATCCGTTGGCCGCGACCAGCTGGCGCGGGCCGACGATCTCGGTGACGAGGCCGTACTTGGCCGGCGCGTACGCCGCCGCGCCGAAGCCGATCACCGCGAAGGCCGCGAAAGGGTGCAAGCCGGCGAACAACATCGCGACGCCGATCATCTTGACCGCATTCATCAGGCTCATGAGCCGGGCCTTCGGCATCGCATCGGCCAGCGGCCCGATCAGCGGCGCGAGAAAGACATATGACAGGGTGAAGGCGAACTTGAGCAGCGGCGACCACCAGCCGGGCAGGCCGCGCGCTTCCAAGAGCGCGATCGTCACGATCAGTACGGCGTTGTCCGCCAGCGCCGAAACCGCTTGCGCGGCGATCAGCAGGTGGAATCTAGGCGACATCGACGCCGATGGTCACGAGGCCGTGTGACGCCGGTGTGAACCGGCCCCAAGCTGTCTAACATATGTCACTTTCGCCACAGCCGATTCAGGAAACATATGAGCAAAGCCGTCCGCATCGACCGCCCCGGCGGTCCCGAGGAACTGAAGATCGTCGACGTCGAGGTCGGTGAGCCCGGCCCGGGAGAGATCCGTATCCGCCACCATGCCGTGGGCCTCAACTTCATCGACACCTACCAGCGCAGCGGCCTCTACCCCTTCGCGATGCCGCTGCAGCTCGGCATGGAAGCCGCGGGCGTGGTCGAGGCGGCGGGCGAGGGCGTCACGCACCTGAAGCCCGGCGACCGCGCCGCCTACGCGAGCCAGCCGCCCGGCGCCTACAGCGAGCTGCGCGTGATGCCGGCCAAGTGCGTGTGCAAGCTGCCAGATGCGATCTCCTTCGAGACCGGCGCCGCGATGATGCTCAAGGGCCTGACGGCGCAGTACCTGCTCAAGAAGACGCTGCCGGTCGAGGGGTTGCAGCCGGGCGACTTCATCGTGTTCCATGCGGCTGCGGGCGGCGTGGGCCTGATCGCCTGCCAGTGGGCCAAGGCGCTCGGCCTGCAGCTCATCGGCACCGCCGGCACCGATGCCAAGTGCCAGCTGGCGCTGGCGAACGGCGCCGCGCACGCGATCAACTACAGCACCGAGAACTTCGCCGAGCGCGTCAAGCAGATCACCGGCGGCAAGGGCGTGAAGGTGGTCTACGACTCGGTCGGCAAGGACACCTTCGAGGGCTCGCTCAACTGCCTGCGCCCCTTCGGCCTGCTCGCCATCTTCGGCAACGGCTCGGGGCCGGTGCCGCCGGTCAACATCGGCACGCTCGCGTCCAAGGGCTCGCTCTACCTGACGCGGCCGACGCTGTTCACGCACATCGCGACGCGCGAGAGCACGCAGGCGATGGCCGACGACCTGTTCGCGGCGGTGGTCAGTGGTGCGGTGAAGATTCCGATCGATCAGCGCTATGCGTTGGCCGACGTGCAGCAGGCGCATCGTGATCTCGAGGCGCGCAAGACCACGGGCTGCACGATCCTGACGCTCTGAGCCTTATTCCAATGCGCTGAGGCGCGATTCGCGCAGCCGGCTCGGCGCCAGCGCGCCAGCCGAATCGAGGATCGGGTAGGCGATCGAGCAGATGTGGGAGTTGATGCGCTTCAGGTCGCTGATCAGGTCGATGTGCAGCGAGCTGGTCTCGATGCTCGACGCGGTCTGCTCCGAGAGGCGGCCGAGGTGCGTGGTGGCGTAGGCGCGCTCCAGATCGCGGAAGCGCGCCTTCTCTTCGAGCAGCTTCTGGGCGTCGCGCACGCTGCCGTTCAGGAACACGCTCATGCTGAGCCGCAGGTTCGCGACCAGCCGTTCGTGCAGTTCCACGATCTCGCGCATGCCGGCGTCCGAGAAGTTGCGCTGCTTCTTGATCTTCTTGTCCTCGATGTCGATGATCACGCGCTCGATGATGTCGCCGATCTGCTCCATGTTGATGGTGAAGCTGATGATGTCGGTCCAGCGCCGGCTCTCCTCTTCGCCCAGCGCCTCGCGCGAGATCTTGGTCATGTAGTACTTGATGGCCGAGTACAGCTGGTCGACGGTGTCGTCGAGCTTGCGCAACTCGGCGGCCAGGCGCAGGTCGTTGTCGCGAATCACCTTGAGCATGCCGATCAGCATGGTCTCGACGATGTCGGCCTGGTGCAGCGCCTCGCGTGCGGCATTGGATATCGCGAGCGAGGGCGTGGACAGCGCCGAGGGGTCGAGGTGGTGCGGCCGCTGCATGGCCGCGGGTTCCGCCAACGCGGGAAGCAGCCGCGTCACCAGCTTCGCGACCCCGGCCGTGAGCCCGATGAAGCCGATGCTGAAGACCACATTGAAAGCCAGGTGGAAGAGCACCACCAGCTGCGTCGCATCGCTGATGTAGGGCCTGACCTCGCGCAGGTACAGGCCCACGAAGGGCGTCGCGATCGCCACGCCCAGCAGCTTGAAGACCAGGTTGCCGACCGTGACCTGCCGCACCGGGATCGCCGACTTCGCGGTGGTCAGCACCGCGAGCAAGCCGCTGCCGAGGTTGGCGCCGAGCACCAGGCCGAGCGCGACATCGAGCGGCACCACGTTCGAGCTGGCCATGGCCGCGACCAGCAGCACCACCGCCAGGCTGGAATAGGCGGCGATCGCGAGCGCAGCGCCGATCGTGATCTCGAGCAGCACGTCGCTGCTGAGCGAGGCCAGCAGCGCCAGCACCGGCGGCGAAGAGAACAGCGGCCCGGTGGCCTCCACCACCAGCTGCAGGGCCAGCAGCATGAGGCCGAGGCCGATCAGCACCCGCCCGATGCGGCCCGCTGCGGTCGATGCGCGCGTGATGAAGAGCACCACGCCGACGAAGATGAAAAGCGGCGACAGCCACGAAAGATCGGCCGAGAACAGCACCGACATCAGCGCCGTGCCGACATCGGCGCCGCGCATCACCGCGAGCGCGGCCGGCAGCGTGACCAGGCCCTGCCCGACGAAGGAGGAAGTCATCAGCGAGGTGGCGGTGCTCGACTGCACCAGCGCCGTCACGCCGATGCCCGAGAGCGCCGCCGTGAAGCGGTTGCGCATGCTGTGCACCAGGATCTTGCGCAGATTGGCGCCGAAGACGCGCAGCACGCCGGTGCGAACGAGATGGGTACCCCATACCAGCAGCGCGACCGCTGCCAGCAGATTCAACAGATGCTTCATGGAAGCGGAGGACTATACGCCGCACCTCCGGCCCGCCTCAGTCGATCAGCGCGCCGTTGTCGTGAAAGGGATACGGGCCTTCGAAGGTGCCGCTCGGCACGAGATGGGTCACCAGACGCTCGCCGGCCCAGGCATGGACTCGAAAGCCGGGCGGCTCCAGCATCCAGGCCGAAGACGCATCCGGCGCCAGGTCGAGCGCGACCTGGTGCGCCGGGGACGGCGCCGTGGAGGCGATGCTGCCGCCGAAGCGCACGTCGATGGCGCGGTGCAGGTGGCCGCAGATGACGCGTTCGACCTTGGGATGCCTCGCGATCAGGGCTTCGAGCGCTTCGGCGCCCTCCAGCAGGCCGATCTCGTCCATATGGCCGATCAGCGTCTCGAAGGGTGGATGGTGCATCGCGACCACCACGGGCTCGCCGCGGTAGAGATCGAGCTGCGTTTCGAGCCAGGCCAGCCGCTGTTCGCAAAGGGTGCCATGGCTCTGGCCCGGCACGCAGGTGTCGAGCGCGAGCAGGCGCAGGTCGCCGATCTTCACCGCGAACTGGACAAAGCCCTCGGTGCCCAAGTAGGCGTGGCCGGGAAAGCTGCGGCGCAACTGTTCGCGGTCGTCGTGGTTGCCGGGCATCAGGTAGACCGGCATCGAAAGCGGCGCCAGCAATTCTTCGAGATGGGCGTATTCGGCCGCGCGGCCGAAGTCGCTCAGGTCGCCGGTGATCACCACCGCGTCGGGCTGCTGCTTCAAGCGCAGGATGGATTGCACCGCGCGCTGCAGATAGGGGGCAGTGTCGAGCCGGCCGTAGGCGAGGCGGCCCGGTTCGCGGATGTGCAGGTCGCTCAGTTGAACGAGAAAGGTGGTCATGCGAGCTCCTGGGAGGTCATGAGGCGGGCGGGATCGATTCGGATGCCGACGCTGTCGCCCGGGCGGAAAGCGATGTCGCGGCCGACATTGGCGACGAGCAGCGGCTGTCCCTCCGCGCGCAACTTGAGTTGTACGCGGTCGCCGAGAAAGGTGCGTTGCTCGACCCGGGCTGCACCCCAGCCGCTTTGGGGCACGCCGACCTCCAGGTCTTCGGGCCGGATGAGCAGCGTCGTGTGCGTCGTCCATGCGCTCGGGCAAGCAAAGGCCGCGCCGCCCAGACGCAGCACACCCTCGGCGACCGCGTCGGGCGCGCGCTCCAGCCGGTTCACGCGGCCCAGGAACTCGGCCACGAAGGGATGCTGCGGCGCGCGGTAGAGCTCCTCGCCGCGGCCGATCTGCACGATGCGGCCGGCGCTCATCACGGCCAGCCGGTCGGCGATCGCCATCGCTTCCTGCTGGTCGTGCGTGACATGGATGGCGGTGATGTGCAGCCTGCGCAGCAGCTCGGCCAGTTCGTCGCGCAACGATTCCTTGAGCTTGGCATCGAGCGCCGCCAGCGGCTCGTCGAGCAGCAGCACGCGCGGGCGCACAGCCACCGCGCGGGCCAGCGCCACGCGCTGGCGCTGGCCGCCGGAGAGCTCGGCGGGCCGCTTCTTCTCCAGGCCACCGAGCCGCGTGAGATCGACCAGCTCGCCGACGAGGCGCCGCTCTTCGGCCGGCGCCACGCCGCGGATGCGCAGGCCATAGCCGATGTTGGCTTCCACCGTCATCTGGGGGAAGAGCGCGTAGCTCTGGAACACCATGCCGACGCCGCGCTGCTCCACCGGCCGGTCGGTCACGTCCTGCTCGCCGAAAACGATGCGGCTGCCTTCGTCGGGCGACTCGAGGCCGGCGATCAGGCGCAGCAGCGTGGTCTTGCCGCAGCCCGAGGGGCCGAGCAGCGCCAGCACCTCGCCGGGCTCGACATGCAGCGTGGTCGGCAGCAGGCCGCGCGTGCCGTCGGCATAGGTCTTCGCGCAGTTGGAAATATCGACGGGGATGCGCTCAAGTTCCATAGCGTCTTTGCACTTGATGGGCCAAGTATTGGAGGCCCCACAGGACCGGCAGGATGACGATGAAGAAGACCAGCGTGTAGGCCGAGCCGATTTCCAGTCGCATCGATGCATAGCTGTCGGCCAGGCCGACGGGCAGGGTGCGAGTCAGCGGCGTGTGCAGCATCCAGGTGAGGTTGAACTCGCCGACCGACAGGGTGAACACCATCAGGCTGCCGGCCACGATGGCCGGGAACACCGCGGGCACCAGCACGCCGAGAAAGCGCTGCCTGAAGTTCGCGCCCAGCGAGCGCGCGGCTTCTTCCAGCGCAAGCAGTTCGTCGCGCTGGAAGGCCGAGGACACGGTGCGCACCATGAAGGGCAGCGTGAACACGATGTGGCCCACCAGGATGAAGGCGAAGCTCTGGCGGAAGGCGGTGAGCTGGCCGTAGGCCAGGATCAGCGCCAGTGCCGTGGCGAGGCCGGGCACCGCCACCGGCAGCGTGATCAGTTCCTCGAAGGCGCGGGCGGCGCGCGTGCGGCTGCGCGCCAGCGCGTAAGCGCAGGGCACGCCCAGCAGCAGCGTGCCGATCACGCAGCCCAGGGCGAGCGCGATCGACCAGCCGACGGTGTTGCCGTAGACCTCCCAGACTTCGCCGAGCCAGCGCAGGGTCAGCCCGCTCTTGATGCCGGCGCTGTAGTTGTTGACCAGGCCGGCCATGATCGACAGCAGCATCGGCGCGATCATGAAGAGGCTCACGAGCACGGTGACGGTCAGCAGGAACGGAGCGGGTGTTGTGGTGGTGCGCATCGCCTGCCTAGCGTGTGGGGTCCGCGCCGAAATGCCGGGCCACGAAGAGAACGGCCCAGGTCACCAGGCCCAGCGCGATCGACAGCGAGGCCGCGAGCGCGAAGTTGGCGTAGTTGGTGAACTCGTTGTAGATCGTGATCGGGATCACCTCGAACTTGCTCGCGAGCGTGAACGCGGTGCCGAAGGCGCCCATCGAGGTGGCGAACAGGATCGCGCCGCAGGCCACCGTGGTCGGCGCGAGTTCCGGCAGCCAGACGTCGCGCACCACGCGCAGCCGCGAGGCGCCGAGCGAGCGCGCGGCTTCTTCCAGCTGCAGGTTCATGGCCTCGGCGGCCGCCGCGTAGGTGGCGATGGCGCGCGGCAGCGAGAAGTAGAGATAGGCGAGGAAGAGACCGAGCAGGCCGTAGGCGAAGGTGATGCGCTCCAGGCCGAAGGCCGCGCCCAGGTCGGCGACCAGCCCTTGGCGGCCGCCGAGCAGAATCACGAAGAAACCGATGATCACGCCCGGAAAGGACAAGGGCAGCGTCAGCAGCGACAGCAGCAGGCGCCGGCCCGGAAAGGCGCGGCGCGCCAGGTAGATGCCGACCGCGCTGCCGAGCACCAGCGTCGCCACCGTCACCGCCAGCGACAGTGCGACCGTGTTGAGCATGCTCGCCAGGTAGCGGCCGTCGGTCAGCACGGCGAAGTAGGTCTCCCAGCCTTTGGCCGCCGGCAACGCGAGCAGGCGCGCCACCGGCAGCAGCCAGAAGGCGAGGAAGAACACGGCCGCCGGCGCCAGGCAGGCCGGCAGCAGCCAACGCTGATGAATGTTCAGCGCA
Source organism: Variovorax sp. LjRoot175 (assembly GCF_964253805.1). Classification (NCBI taxonomy): domain Bacteria; kingdom Pseudomonadati; phylum Pseudomonadota; class Betaproteobacteria; order Burkholderiales; family Comamonadaceae; genus Variovorax; species Variovorax sp. LjRoot175. The sequence goes on from NZ_CAXURY020000001.1 coordinate 1,301,789, forward strand.
CTTCCTTCAGATAGCGGTCGGAGAACGCGCGCTGGGCCTGCGCCATGCGGCCGTAGTCGACGGACTTGGCGCGTGCGTACTCGGCGGCCGGCAGGAACTGCGCCTCGACCTCCTTGGGCATCGCACCGGCGCGCACCGGCCGCAGGTAGGCCTTGGCCCAGAGCGCCTGGCCTTCGTCGGAGAGCACGAAGTCCAGCACCTTCTTGCCTTCGGCGGCATGCGGCGCGTTGGCGACCAGGCTCATCACGTAGGGCACCACCACCGTGCCTTCGCTCGGGATGACGAAGGCGACGTTGGCCTTGTCCTTGTACTTGGCGCGGTAGGCATTGAAGTCGTAGTCGAGCAGGATCGCGATCTCGCCGGACAGCACGCGCGCATAGGAGGTCTGCTTGGGCACGATGGGCTCGTTCTTCTGCAGCGCCTTGAAGTAGTCCATCGCCGGCGCGAAGTTGTCGAGCGAGCCGCCGCGCGCCTCGTTGATCGCGACCGCGCCCACATAGCCGACGAAGGCCGAGGCCGGATCGAGGTAGCCGATCAGGCCCTTGTACTCGGGCTTGAGCAGGTCGGCCCAGGACTTGGGCACCGGCTTGCCGCGCAGCGCGTCGACGTTGACCATGAAGCCGAGCGTGCCCGAGTGGATGGTGAACCACTGACCCGCCGGGTCCTTGAGGCCGTCGGGAATGTCTTGCCATGCGGCGGGCTTGTAGGCCTGGACCACGCCGTCCTTCTGCGCCTGGATCGCGAAGGTGACGCCTAGGTAGGTGACGTCGGCGACCGGGCTGGCCTTCTCGGCCACCAGCTGCGCGAGCGACTGGCCGGAATTCTTGTTGTCCGGCGGCACGGTGATGCCGGTCTTGGCCTTGATGGCGCGCAGCTGCGTGCCCCAGTCGGCCCATTCGGTCGGGCAGTTGTAGCAAATGGCGGTCTGCGCCATGGCCGAGCCGGCGGCGAGGCCGAGGGCCAGCAGCGCGGCGCGGGCGATGCGATGGAGAGGCAGTGACATGGGAGTTCCTTGATTGAGGAGGGACGGGTGGGTCAGGGGACTGGTGCGCAGGATTCACCGGCGCGAAACGCATGGGGCAGCACGAGGCTCGCGCCGGCGTTCGGGACCGTGCCGCCGGCCAGCGCCTGCACGAGCAGCTCGACGCTGTGGCGGCCGATGTCGCCGTTCGGCTGGGTCACGGTGCTGAGCGCCGGCGTCAGGTCCTCGCCGAGCGCGATGCCGTCGAAGCCGATCACGCTCAGGTCGCGCGGCACCTGCAGCCCGCTCAGATGGGCCGCGCGGATGCTGCGGATGGCCAGCAGGTCGTTGGAGCAGACGAGGGCGGTGGGCCGCGGCGCGGCTTCGAGAAAGCGCGTCAGTTCGTCGACGGCGGTTTCGATGAACGGCACTTCGACCAGTGCCGGCGGCTCGAGCCCGGCAGTCGCCATGCCCTGGAGAAAGCCGCGCCAGCGTTGTTGTGCGCGGTCCGATGCGGCCAGCGTGCCGCTGACCATGGCGATGCGGCGGTGCCCGAGCTCGACCAGGCGCGCGACGGCGCCCGCCACCGCGCGCTCGCTGTCCACCGAGATGCAGGGGTGCTCGGGGTGCCGGTTGTAGACCAGCACATAGGGAAGGCCGGCGCCGCGCAGCCGCTCGAGCGCCGCCGAGGTGGCCGGGTTGGAGACCACCAGGATCAGGCCGTCGACATTGCCGGCCAGGAGCAGATTGACCGCGCGCTGTTCCTCGTCGAGCTGGTAGCCGGTGGTGACCGGAATGATCGCGTAGCCGCCCGCGGCGGCGGCTCGGGCGATGCCCTGCAGGCATTCGGCGAAGACCGGATTCAGCAGCGTGGGCAGCACCACGCCGAGCACCCGGCTGCGCTGGGTGCGCAGTGTGCGGGCGCTCGAATTGGGCAGATAGCCGAGCTCGCCGGCGACGCGTTCGACGTGCTCGCGCGTGGCCGGCGTCACCTTGTCCGGGAAGTTGAAGACGCGCGAGACCGTGGCCACGGAGACCCCGGCTTTCTCGGCGACGGACTGGATGCTCATGGCGGCGTTGCTGTTATGTAATCGATTACATTTCAGCGCCGCAGTGTGACCCCGTCATGACAACGGGTGGCCAAGGGCAAACCCTTGGCGACTCAGGAAAGGTGGTTCAGCGCCCGCGCCGGACGCGCCGCAGTTCGTCGAGGATCAAACAGATCGCCCCGATGGTGATCGCGCTGTCCGCCACGTTGAAGGCCGGGAAATGCCGGCCCGCGAGATGGAAGTCGAGGAAGTCGACCACGTAGCCGTGCATCAGGCGGTCGATCACGTTGCCGATCGCACCGCCGAGGATCGCGGCCATGGCGAAGGAGAACAGTTTCTGCCCGGCATGCGACTTGAGCATCCAGACGATGAAGATGGCCGCAGCCACGCCGACGGCCGTGAAGAACCAGCGCTGCCAGCCTGCCGCATCCGCGAGGAAGGAGAAGGCGGCGCCGGTGTTGTGGGCGCGCACGATGTTGAAGAAGCTCGTGATGTAGGTGGCATCGCCGAGCTTGTAGTAGCCGAGGATCAGCGTCTTGGTGAACTGGTCGAGGATCAGGATCACCAGGGCCAAGCCGAGCCAGGGCCAGATGCCGGTGCGCGGCGCGGCGAGGGAGCGGGTGGCCATCAGGCGATGCTCCTGGCTTCGCCGGCACCGTAGAGGTTGCTGGTGCAGCGGCCGCAGATGGCCGGATGCGCTGGGTCGTGCCCGACGTCATCGCGCCAGTGCCAGCAGCGTTCGCATTTGGTGGCCGAACTCGCCGTCACCTGCGCCGACAGGTTGTCGCCGGCCGCCAGCTCGACGGCGGAGGTGATGAAGACGAACTTGAGGTCGTCGCCGAGCGAGGCCAGCAGCGCGTGGTCCTCGGCCGGCGCGACGAGCTTCACGTTGGCCTGCAGCGAGGAGCCGACCTGGCCGGCCGCGCGCACGGTTTCGATTTCCTTGTTGACGCTGTCGCGGATCTCGCGGATGCGGCTCCACCTGGCGAGCAGCGCCTCGTCGGGCGTGCCCAGGTCGCTGAAGACCTGGGTGAAGATCGACTCGCCGTTGCCGACGAACTTCCACGCCTCTTCGGCAGTGAAGCTCAGGAAGGGCGCCATCCAGCGCAGCATCGCCTGCGTGATGTGCCACAGCGCCGTCTGCGCGCTGCGCCGCGCGTGCGAGCCGGGCGCGGTGGTGTAGAGGCGGTCCTTCAGGATGTCGAGGTAGAAGGCGCCGAGGTCTTCCGAGCAATACACCTGCAGCTTGGCCACCACCGGGTGGAACTCGTAGACCTTGTAGTGCGCGAGCACCTCGGCCTGGAACTGCGCGGCGCGGCTCAAGGCATAGCGGTCGATCTCGAGCAGCTCGCCCCGCGGCACCGCGTCCTTCGCGATGTCGAAGTCGCTGGTGTTGGCGAGCAGGAAGCGCAGCGTGTTGCGGATGCGCCGGTAGGCGTCGACCACGCGCGCAAGGATCTTGTCGTCGCCCGCGATGTCGCCCGAATAGTCGCTGGCCGCGACCCAGAGCCGGATGATCTCGGCGCCGAGCTTCTTGTTGACTTCCTGCGGGTCGAGGCCGTTGCCGAGCGACTTGCTCATCTTGCGGCCCTGGCTGTCGATGGTGAAGCCGTGCGTCAGCAGGCCCTTGTAGGGCGCGCGGCCTTCGAGTGCGCAGGCGATCAAGAGCGACGAGTGGAACCAGCCGCGGTGCTGGTCGTGGCCTTCGAGGTAGAGGTCGGCTTCCGGGCCGGTCTGGTGGTGGACGTTCGGGTGCGTGCCGCGCAGCACGTGGAAGAAGGTCGAACCCGAGTCGAACCAGACCTCGAGGATGTCGGTGCTCTTGGTGTAGTGGGGCGCGTCGGCGGCGCCAAGGATCTCTTCGACCGTCACGCGGCTCCAGGCCTCGATGCCGCCTTTCTCGACGATGTCGGCCGCCTGGTCGAGGATCTCCATCGTGCGCGGATGCAGCTCGCCCGAGTCCTTGTGCAGGAAGAAGGGGATCGGCACGCCCCAGCTGCGCTGGCGGCTGATGCACCAGTCGGGCCGGTTGGCGATCATGTCGTGCAGGCGGGCCTTGCCATTCTCCGGGTAAAAGCTGGTCTCTTCGATCGCATCCAGTGCCATCTGGCGCAGGGTCTTGGGCGCCTTGTCCTTGGTGAACACGCCTTCGCCTTCGTCCATGCGGACGAACCACTGGGCCGCCGCGCGGTAGATCACTGGCGTCTTGTGGCGCCAGCAGTGCGGGTAGCTGTGGGTGATGGTCTCGGTCGTGAGCAGGCGGTTGGCATCGCGCAGCGTCTGGATGATGTGCGGCACGGCCTTCCAGATGTTCTGGCCGCCGAAGAGCGGGAAGTCGGGCGCGTAGCTGCCGTTGCCCTGCACCGGGTTCAGGATGTCGTCGTAGGCGACGCCGTGCGCGATGCAGGAGTTGAAGTCGTCCACGCCGTAGGCCGGCGAGGAGTGGACGATGCCGGTGCCGTCGTCGGCCGTCGCGTAGTCGGCCAGGTAGACCGGCGACAGGCGGCGGTAGCCGGCATCGACGTCGTAGAGCGGATGCTCGAACTCGAGGCCGCCGAGCTTCTCGCCCTTGGCGGTGGCCAGCACCTTGCCGTCGAGCGCATAGCGGTTCATGCACATCTCGACCAGCGAAGCGGCCAGCACCAGCAGGCCGCGCTCGGTATCGACCAGCGCGTAGTCGAGCTCGGGGTTCAGGTTGAGGGCCTGGTTGGCGGGGATGGTCCAGGCGGTGGTGGTCCAGATGACGACGAAAGCGTCCTTGGCGAGCGCCGGCAGGCCGAAGGCGGCCGCGAGCCTGGCCGGCTCGTGCGCCTTGAAGGCGACGTCGAGCGTCTGACTCTTCTTGTCGGCGTATTCGATCTCGAACTCGGCCAGCGAAGAGCCGCAGTCGAAGCACCAATAGACCGGCTTGAGCCCGCGGTAGACGAAGCCGCGCTCGATCACGCGCTTGAAGGCGCGCAGCTCGCCGGCCTCGTTGGGGAAGTCCATGGTCTTGTAGGGATGGTCCCATTCGCCCAGCACGCCCAGGCGCTGGAAGTCGCCCATCTGCTGCGCGATCTGCTCGGTCGCGTAGGCGCGGCTCTTGGCCTGCATCTCGTCGCGGCTCAGGTTGCGGCCGTACTTCTTTTCGATCGCGTTCTCGATCGGCAGGCCGTGGCAGTCCCAGCCGGGCACGTAGAGCGCGTCGTAGCCCTCGAGCTGGCGCGCCTTGGTGATCATGTCCTTCAGGATCTTGTTGACGGCGTGGCCCATGTGGATCTGGCCGTTGGCGTACGGCGGGCCGTCGTGCAGGATGAACTTGGGCGCGCCGTGGCGCGCGTCGCGCAGGCGGTGGTAGCGGCCTTCGTCGTTCCACTCTTTCACCCAGCCCGGTTCGCGCTTGGGCAGGTCGCCGCGCATCGGGAAGGGGGTGTCGGGCAAGTTCAGCGTGGCGCGGTAGTCGATGGAGGGTGCAACGTCAGACATGATGGAGTTCGAAACAGGGCTTCGACAGGCTCAGCCCGAACGGTTAGGCGTCGGCGCGAATAAAAAGCCGTTCGCCCTGAGCTTGTCGAAGGGCGGCAGCACGGTGCGTGCAGGGCTAAATTCGGTCGCGCGTGGTCTGGCGATGGGTTTCGGCGTGGGTGGAAGCAAAGAACGCACGTGCGTCGCGGCCATCCTTCGCGATGCCCGCCGTGAGGGCCTCGAGGCTGGTGTAGCGCAATTCGTCGTGCAGTTTGTGCAGCAGTTCCACGCGCACGATTTTACCGTAGGCCCCTTCCGCGCCGAGGTGGGCCGGCCAATCGAGGCAATGGGTCTCCAAGAGCACCCGGCCGGCGTTGACATCATTGGCGTCGAGCGAGGGACGCACGCCGAGGTTGGCGACGCCATGCAGTGGTGCATTGCCGAGACCGTGCACCAGCACCGCGAAGATGCCGCTGGCGGCCGGCTTCCAGTGCTTGAAGCGCAGGTTGAGGGTGCGGAAGCCGTCGTCGCGGCCGGGCTCCGAGGCGCCCAGAGCGCGGCCGAGCTTGCGGCCGTGCACCACATGGCCGGAGATCGCATAGGGCCGGCCGAGCAGGGCCTGCACGTCACCCATCCGGCCTTCGGCCAGCGCCTCGCGCACGGCGGAGCTCGAGACGCGCAGGCCGTGCACTTCGTAGCTCATCATCCGCGCCACGTCGAAGCCATGCCGGTCGCCGGCTTGGTCGAGCATCGCGTAGTCGCCGGCGCGCTTGGCGCCGAAACGGAAGTCGTCGCCGACCAGCACGTAGCGCGCGCCCAAGCCCTCGATCAGCACGTGCTGGATGAATTCGTCGGGGGTCTGCGAGGCGAGGCGGGCATCGAAAGGCAGCACGATGGTCTGTGCCACGCCGCTGGCCGCCAGCTCGCTGAGCTTGTCGCGCAGCGTGCCGATGCGCGCCGGCGCCAGTTCGGGTCGCTTGTTGACGGCGGCGAAGTAGTCGCGCGGATGCGGCTCGAAGGTCAGCACGCAGCTGGGCAGCCCGCGCAGGCGCGCCTCGGTGTTGAGCAGCCCCAGCATGGCCTGGTGGCCACGGTGCACGCCGTCGAAATTGCCAATGGTCAGGGCGCAGGCCGGAGCCACACCCGGATGCCTGAAACCCCGGAAAACCTGCATCGGTTGATATCTTTTTGATAGCGCTTTGCGCCCGCCGAATGGGCCCATTCGGGGCTTTTTGTCACAAAGCCGGTATATTGTGACGCAGTGCGTCATCCGCAAGCCCTCCGGCAGGCGTGATGGCCTGGTCTTTCCGTGGTTCTTCTTTTGTCGAGGAGGCGTGTGGTGAAGGTCTTGAAGTTGTCGGCCCAAGGGCTGCCCCAATCGTGGATTTCGCTCGAACAGGCGGTGATCCACTACGCGGCGGACGAAGTGCGCTGGGAAGTCGGCGCGCAGGTCGCGCTGTTCCGCGGGGGCCACAACGCGATCACGGGCGAGCAGTCGCAGATCGCGGTCAACAGCATCATCGGCACCAAGGGCGTGCCGCGCATCAACCCCTTCACGCAGCGCCCCGGCCTCACCAACAGCAAGCTGTTCGCACGCGACCGCAACGTCTGCGCCTATTGCGGCGGCCACTTCCACGAGGAAGAACTCACGCGCGAGCACATCATCCCGTTCGCGCAGAACGGCATCGACACCTGGATGAACGTGGTCACGGCCTGCAAGCCCTGCAACCACCGCAAGAGCAGCCGCACGCCCGAGCAGGCCAACATGCCGCTGCTCTACGCGCCTTACGTGCCCAGCCTGTGGGAAGACTTCATCCTGCGCAACCGCCGCATCCTGGCCGACCAGATGGAGTTCCTGATGGCGCACTTGCCGCACAGCTCGCGGCTGCACGGCTAGCGCCGGGCCGATCTCGATCCGCTAGTAGGTCAGCTCGAGCACGCTGACATCGCCCTGTGCCGCCGGCCAGCTCTGGCCGGCCACGCGTTCGCCATTGAACTCGGCCACGACGCTGCGCAGCGCATCACTTGAAAGCTTGAGCTTCGAGCTCGACACGCCCGCGCCCTGCGGCGGCACACCAGGCAGCGTGGCCTGGCCGTCGAAGCGCATGGCGTCGCGCTGGGCATCGAAATAGCCGCGCGGCCGCGTGAAGACGACCAGCGTCTTGGCGTCGCGATCGGCTTCGGCGATGCGCTCGGGCCGCAACTGCACCACGGTGCTCGAACGCGGGAAGGGACTGCGATAGATGTGCGTGGTGGCATAGCCCGGTGCGCTCAGCACGAATTCGTAGGCCGTGGCCGGTTGCGCGTTGAAGGGGCCCCAGCGGCCGTCCTGCGCGATGGTCTGTTCCCACGCGGCTGCGCCGCGGCGTGCGCCGGTCGCGGTATCGACCGCGAAGACCGCGAGCCGGGCGCCGGCGAGCGGCAGGTTGTTGACGAAGGTGCCGCTCGCGGGATGGAGCGGATCGAGCCCCAGGCCCGTGACCTTGCCCGACAGCGTGATCGTCGATTCGGCCACCGGTTGCAGCGTGCGCGGGGCCTCGCCGGTCAGGAAGCGCCAGCCCGCATCGAAGGCGGCCGGCGAGAACGAAGTTTCGCGATGGTCGACGCGCGGAAGCGCCACGTTGGTCGCGCCTTTGAGCGCCGGACCGTCGAAGCCGATGTTCGTGGGCGTGCCCTTGGCGCCGATCCACACGCCGTCGGGCTGTGCGTACTTGTCGTTGTTGTCGGAGCGCACGGTCAGCCACTTCACGCCCGGCGTGACCTCGTCGCCGGCCCCGTTCTTCGGTGCGTTGAGCCGCTGCATGAAGGGGCTCAGGCCGGAGAACTCGTTGCCCTCGCGCAGCCCCTTGACGGCCCAGATGCCGTGCGCCGGGTTGCCGCCCAGTACCACGTGGCTCACGACCTGGTCGCCACCGCCGTTCTGCACGTAGTTGCGGATCGTGTTGCCGCCGCGCGAGTTGCCGATCAGGACGACCTTGCTGGCGCCCGTGGTCTTCAGCACGCGCTCGACCTCCGCTTTCAGGAAGGCCATCGACTCGGCGGTCGAACTGCGCCCCGGCTGCGCCACCGCATCGTCGTCGCGCGCCAGCGGAAAGGGCTGGTCGACCGTGAAGAGCCGTTCGCGCGGCCAGCCGTTCGATTCGAAGCGCCACAGCGTCGTCTGCCACAGTGCGGCGGAGTCGCCGTTGCCGTGCATGAACACGATCGGCGGCCGCTCGCTGGAAAGAGGCGCGGTGTTGCAGGCGGCGAGCATGGTCGTGGCGAGGCAGAGGGCGATCAGATGACGGCGAGTGTGCATGGGCAGGCTCCAATACAAAAAAGCGCCCGCGAGCGCAGGGCTGGCGGGCGCGGTGCTATCGGGAAAAGATAGCAGTTCCGTGTGTCAGGCGAAGACGCCGGCTGTGTCCTGCATGCGCGACGATACCTCGCCCAGGTGGTGCAGCGTATCGCCGAAGCTCATCTCCAGCTGCGTCAGCTTCCTGAAGTAGTGGCTCCCGATGTACTCGTCGGTCACGCCGATGCCGCCGTGCAGTTGCACCGACTGCTGGCTGATGAAGCGCATCGACACGCCCAGCTGGTACTTGGCGCGCGCGGCGCCCTGGCGGCGCTCGGCGGCCGGTGCGTTGAGTTTCAGGGTTGCGTAGTAGCTCATGGAGCGCGCGAGTTCGAGCTGCATCTTCATGTCGGCCACGCGGTGGCGCAGGGCCTGGAAGCTCGCGATCGCCACGCCGAATTGCTTGCGCGTGTTCATGTACTCGACCGTGAGGGCGAGCGTCTTGTCCATTACGCCAACGGCTTCGGCGCAGGCCGCGGCGATGCCGATGTCGACCGCGTGTTCGAGTGCGGGCAGGCCATCCTTCGTGATGAGGGTAGCGGCGGCCTTGTCGAACGCGACTTCGGCGGCGCGGCTGCCGTCCTGCGTGCCGTAGCCGCGTGCGGCCACGCCGTCTTCGGAACGCGGGACGAGAAAGAGCGCGATCCTGCCGTCCAACTGCGCGGGGACGATGAAGGCATCGGCCTCGTCGCCGGCCGGCACCACGCTCTTGCTGCCGTTCAGGCGATAGCCATCGCCGTCCTTGACCGCGCTGGCCTCGCAGACGTCGAGTCGATAGCGCGCCTTGCGTTCCTGGTGTGCGAGCACGACCAGGGCCTGTCCGCCTGCGATGCGCGGCAGCCAGCTGTCCTTGGTGTCCTCGTCGGCATGCGCTGCGAGCACGGCACCGGCGATGAAGGACTGGGCGAGCGGCTCCAGCACGATGCCGCGCCCCAGCTCCTCCATCACGACCATGCCCTCGACCGGCCCCATGCCGAGGCCGCCCTCGTCTTCGGGAATGTAGAGACCGCACAGGCCCAGTTCGGCCAGCTCGTCCCAGGCTTCGCGCGAGAAGCCGCCGGCGGCCTCGATGCCGCGGCGGCGCTCGAAGCCGTAGCCTTTTTCGACCCACTTGGCGACGGCGTCGCGAAGCTGTTGCTGGTCATCGCTGAAATTGAAGTCCATTGTCTTGATCCTTGATGCCTGCGTTCAGCCCAGAACGGTCTGGGCGACGATGTTGCGTTGCACCTCGTTGCTGCCGCCGTAGATGGTGGTCTTGCGCATGTTGAAGTAGGTCGTCGCGAGCGGCGCCACTTCGGCGTGGCCGCCGGGGAAGTCGCCTTGCCAGCCGGCTGCCATGGCTTCGCGGATCAGCGGCAGCGCGAAGGGGCCGGCCGCCAGCATCATGAGTTCGGAATAGCGCTGCTGGATCTCGCTGCCCTTGATCTTGAGCAGGCCCGCGATGTCGAGCGAGTTCTTGCCCGAGGTGGCGGCCGAGAGCACGCGCAGCACCAGCATCTCCAAAGCGATCACGTCGACCTCGAGCTTGGCGATCTCGTCGCGGAAGCGCTGGTCTTCCCAAACGCCCTCGCGTTTGGCAATGCGCTTCAGGCGCTCCAGCTCGCGCTTGGCGCGGTTCGCATCGGCGATGTTGGTGCGTTCGTGCGAGAGCAGATGCTTGGCGTAGGTCCAGCCCTTGTTTTCTTCGCCGATCAGGTTCTCGGCCGGCACTTCGACGTTGTCGAACCAGACTTCGTTGACCTCATGGCTGCCGTCGAGCAGCTTGATCGGTCGCACCGTGACGCCGGGTGACTTCATGTCGATCAGCAGGAAGCTGATGCCGGTCTGCGGCTTGCCCTCGTTGCTGGTACGCACCAGGCAGAAGATCCATTCGCCGTACTGGCCGAGCGTGGTCCAGGTTTTCTGGCCGTTGACGATGTACTTGTCACCCTTTCGTTCGGCCTTGGTCTTCACCGAAGCGAGGTCGGAACCCGAGCCGGGCTCGCTGTAGCCCTGGCTCCACCAGACCTCGCCGCTCGCGATGCCGGGCAGGAAGCGCTTCTGCTGCTCGGCATTGCCGAAGGCCTGGATCACCGGCGCCACCATGACTGGACCGAAGGGGACGATGCGCGGCGCGCCGGCCAGCGCGGTTTCTTCCTCGAACAGGTGCTTCTGGATCGCGCTCCAGCCGGGGCCGCCGAATTCGGTCGGCCAGCCGTAGCCCAGCCAGCCCTTCTTGCCGAGGATCTTGGCCCAGCGCTGCAAGTCTTCGCGCGTGAGTTCCAGTGCGTTGTGCACCTTGTGGGAGATGTCTTGGGGAAGGTTGTCTTTGACCCAGGCGCGAATCTCTTCGCGGAACTTCTGTTCTTCGGGCGTGAAGCTCAAATCCATGCTTGCCTCGCTGTGTTGATCGAGCGCCGCGGAGGCGGCGCGTCCGTCGGACCGATTGGTTTTAGCACGGTCGTGCTAGTTCGCGGTGTCCGCGCCGCGACAAATGGGATCGGTGGAAACGAGCACAGATAATCCCGCCTCCCATGAAGAACATCGTGATCCTGATCTCCGGCAGCGGCTCCAACATGGCGGCCATCGTGCGTGCCGCCGCGCGTGAGCGCTGGGCGCAGCGCTTCGGTGCGCGCGTCGCAGCGGTCATCAGCAACAAGGCGGGGGCGCCGGGTCTCGCTTTGGCGCAGGCGCAAGGCATCGCGACCGCGGTGATCCCGCACCAGGACTTCGCCACCCGCGAGGCCTTCGATGCGGCGTTGGCCGATGCCGTCGATGCGCATGCGCCGGCGCTGGTGGTGCTTGCGGGATTCATGCGCATCCTCACGCCGGGCTTCGTGGCCCGCTATGAAGGGCGGCTGATCAACATCCATCCTTCGCTGCTGCCGGCCTTTCCGGGGCTGCATACTCACCGCCGCGCGATCGAGGCGGGCTGCCGGGTGGCAGGCGTGACGGTGCACCAGGTGACGGTCGAGCTCGACCATGGGCCGATCCTCGCGCAGGCGGTGGTACCGGTCCTGCCGGACGACACGCCCGAGACGCTTTCAGCCCGTGTGCTGGCGCAGGAACATAGGGTTTACCCGCAAGCCATTGCGGACTGGCTTGATGAAACAAAATGACACAATCTGGTTTTCCCCGCTCGGAGAATCGTTTGTGAGAAGCCGTCACCTGTTGCTGTCCGCGCTGGCTGCCGCCGCGCTGTTGTCCGGCTGCGCCACTCCTGCACCTGCGCCCGCTCCGGCGCCAGCGCCCGCACCGGTGGCTGCCGCCCCGGCGCCCGCGCCGCAAGCGCAATGCAACGCCGACGGCGCCAAGTTCGCGATCGGCCAACCCGCCTCGGCGCAGCTCGAGGCCGCGGCCCGCGTCCGCGCCGGCGCTGAGAGTGTGCGCATCCTCACGCCCAACCAGGCGGTCACGATGGAATTCAACGCGGTCCGGCTCAACCTCGTCGTCGATGCGCGCAACCGCGTGACGGCGGTGCGCTGCGGCTGAAGGTCGTTCTGGCTTTCCTCTAGCCGAGCTTGACGAAACGCAACTGTGGCAAGCCGTCGATCTCCACGGTCTCGCCGAACATCGCCGCCGGGCGTACCCACAGCCCGCGCGCGCCGTAGAGCGCTCGATACAGCGTCATCGGCTCCAGCGTCTCGCTGTGGCGCACGGTGCCGAGCACTTCGTATTCGCCGCCCTTGTAATGCCGGTAGCGGCCGGGCGGTGTTTCGATCAGGGGCGGAAGCTCGTCGTCGGTCACGCTGGGCATTGTCCTCAAGGGATTGAAAGGTCGAGATGGATCGAGCCGATTTTGTTCATCTGGTCCGATTGAGCGAGCATGCCAGCGCGGACGACAGCAACGGCTACCGGCGCGGCGTCGCTGCTTTCGCCGCACTGGGCTATCTGTGGGTGATTGCATGCCTCGCGCTCGCGGTCGGCATCATCGCCTGGGTCGTTGCGTCGATGGGGCAGGGGCGCTTCAATTTCACGCGCGGCTGGCTTCTGCTCTTCGCGCTGGGCCTGCTGTGGGCCACGCTGCGTGCGCTGTGGGTGCGCTTCGACGAGCCCGAGGGCGTGCAGCTTGCGCGCGAGGATGCGCCGGCGCTTTTCGAGGCACTCGACCGCATCCGACAGAAGATCGATGGCCCGCCGGTCCATCACGTCTACCTCGACAGCGAGTTCAACGCCAGCATCCGCCAGCTGCCGCGCTTCGGTCTCTTCGGGGGTGCGGTCAACTACCTGAGCGTCGGATTGCCGCTCCTGATGGCGCTGGACAAGCGGCGCCTGCTGTCGGTGCTGGCGCACGAGTACGGCCACCTGCGCGGGAACCACGGCAAGCTGAGCGCCTGGATCTACCGCACGCGCTTGTCCTGGCTCAAGCTCGATGCCAGCCTGCAGAACGACGAGGGCGTGATGGCGCTGGCCTCGCAGGCCTTTTTTCGCTGGTACTTCCCGCGCTTCGCTGCCAAGACCTTTGCGCTGGCGCGGCAGGACGAGTACGAAGCCGACCGTGTCTCGGCCCGCCTGCTCGGGCCCGGCGTGGCCGGTGCGGCATTGACCGAGATCGCCGTCAAGAGCACCTGGTATGCGGATGCCTTCTGGGCCGGGCACTGGGCGCGCGCTGCCCAGGAGCCGTTGCCGGCCGGGCCCTTCTCCGCGATGGAAGCCCAGCTCTGCGCGCCCGTCGCTCCCGATCTGGCGCGCGAGGCGCTGCGCAGCGCGCTGCGGCGTGTGAGCGATGTCGACGACACCCATCCGGTGCTGCGCGACCGGCTCGAAGCGCTCGATGAGAAGGCCGCGCTGCCGGTCTGGTCGGCGAAGTCGGCGCTCGAATTGCTGGCCGACAAGGCGAAATGGATCGCGTACTTCGATGGGGAATGGCGCCGCACGCATGCGAGCGACTGGAAGCAGCATCACGCCTACCTCGCACGCGTGCGGGAACGCGTCGCCGCGCTGGCCGGCAGCGCCGGACGCAACAACGCCGACGAGATGGTCGAGTGGGCCGATTGCGAGCGCCGTATCAATGCAGTCGCCGATGTGCGCGGCCGCTACGAACGCGCGTTGCAGATCACGGCGGACCACCCGGGCGCGCTGCGCGGCCTGGCGCAGACGCTCCCGCCCAAGGATCGCGCTGCGCGCCTTGCCGTGCTGGAGCGGCTCCACGCGTCGAGCACCGCGAGCCGCTGGTGGGCCGGCAAGACCGCCGTCGCGCTGCTCGAGGATCCCGATGCCGGGCCGCACGACGAGCCCGCGCTCAAACTGTGGCGCGAGCGGGCCAAGGCGGCCGAGGCGGCCGAGCAGCGCGCCTGGGAGGAGATCACCAGTACGCCCTTCTTCAGCCAGATCGCGCGCCATGACTTGAGCGAGTTCGAGCTCGGCGAGTTGAGAGCCGACCTGGTCCGTTGCAGCCCGATCTCGCGGGCCTGGCTGGTACGCAAAAACTTGCGCGAATTCCCATGGCGCCGCGCCTACGTCGTATTCGTCGAACTGCCGGGGCTGCCCGACGAGGAGCGCTGGAACCTGTGCCGCCAGCTCGAGCAGACCTTGAGCCTGCCCGGCGCCGCGCTGGTGCTGTGGGCCGGGCATTCGCCCACCCTCGCGGAAATCGAGCGTCAGGCCTTCGGGCCGGTCTGGACGCGCACGGCCGGCTGAGACAATGGGGCATGCACCCCAAAGCCCTTCTCGAGGCCTGCGCCGATCTGGTCGGCCTCGTCCTGAAATTCGATCACCCTGCCGACCAGGTCGTTTCCCGCTTCTTCCGTGAGCACCGCGAGTTCGGACCGCGCGAGCGCGCCACGCTGGCCGAGACGGTCTACACCGTGTTGCGCAAGAAGCTCCTCTTCGATCATCTGTCGCCCTCCGGCAGCGGGCCGAAGGAACGGCGCATGGCCATCCTCGGATTTCACGGTCCGCGCGATTTCCTGAAGAGCGCGCTCAGCGATGTCGAAAAGCGCTGGCTCGACAACTGCGACGCCGTCAAACCCGACGACCTGCTGGAGCGCCATCGCCACAACCTGCCCGAATGGCTGGTGGCGCCACTCAAGGCACAGCTGGGCGACGGATTCTGGCCGTTGGTGGAAAGCCTGCAGCAGCCCGCGCCGCTCGACCTGCGGGTCAATGCGCTCACCGACAAGCGGCCCGATGTGCAGAAAGAGCTTGCGCTGGCCGCCATCAAGGCGGTCGCGACGCCGTTCTCGCCCTGGGGCCTGCGCATCGACGGCAAGCCCGCGCTCGCGAAGCTCGATGCTTTCGCGCGCGGCGCGGTCGAGGTGCAGGACGAGGGCTCGCAGCTGCTGGCGCTGCTGCTCGATGCCAAGCGCGGCGAAATGGTGGTGGACTTCTGCGCCGGCGCGGGCGGCAAGACGCTTGCCATCGGGGCCACGATGCGCAACACCGGCCGGCTCTACGCCTTCGACACCTCGGCGCACCGGCTCGATGCGCTCAAGCCGCGCCTGGCGCGCAGCAAGCTCTCGAACGTGCATCCCGCCGCCATCGCCCACGAGCGCGACGAGCGCATCAAGCGCCTGGCCGGCAAGATCGACCGGGTGCTGGTCGATGCGCCATGCTCGGGCCTGGGCACGCTGCGGCGCAATCCGGACCTCAAGTGGCGGCAGTCGCCGAAGTCGGTCGAGGAATTGACAGCGAAGCAGACGGCGATTCTTCAGAGCGCCGCGCGGCTCGTGAAATCGGGCGGCCGCCTTGTCTACGCCACCTGCAGCGTGCTGCCGGAGGAAAACGAGGCCATCGCCGAGGCCTTTGGCGCCGCCAACCCGGATTTCGAGCCGCAGGACGCCGTGGAAGTGCTGAGTGGCCTGAAGGTCGCGGGCGCCGAAGGCCTCGGTGCCGGCGGCGAAGGCGGCAAGCGCTATCTGCGCCTCTGGCCGCACCGTCATGCCACCGATGGTTTCTTTGCCGCGGTCTGGAACCGGAAGTAGGCAAGAAGACCCAAAGAAGAGCGATAACTTGCGCTGGATCGAGGATTTAGCCCCCTTTTCGGGGCCGAAGCCTTAAAATCACAGGTTACCTGAAGGCTGCACCTTCGTGCGGCCATGGAGTACCGAACTCAATGTTGCTTCCTGACTCTGCCGTTCTGAGCGCGGCCATCGAATGGCTCGGACACGGCTTGTGGGATCTCGCGTGGTGGCAAGTCGTGCTGTACACGCTGTTCACCACCCACATCACGATCGCCGCGGTCACGATCTTCCTGCACCGCACGCAGACGCACCGGGCCATGGATCTGGGCCCGATTCCTTCGCATTTCTTCCGTTTCTGGCTCTGGCTGGGCACCGGCATGGTGACCAAGGAGTGGGTGGCGATCCACCGCAAGCACCACGCCAAGTGCGAAACCGAAGAAGACCCGCACAGCCCGCAGGTCCGGGGCATCGACGAAGTGCTGTGGCGCGGCGCCGAGCTCTATCGCGCCGAGTCGAAGAACAAGGAAACGATGGAGCGCTACGGCCATGGCACGCCGGACGACTGGCTCGAGCGCAACCTCTATTCGCGCTACAGCTGGCAGGGCGTGGGCCTGATGCTGGTGCTCAACCTGGCGCTCTTCGGCACGCTCGGGATGGCCGTGTGGGCGGTCCAGATGCTCTGGATCCCGATCACGGCGGCCGGCGTGATCAACGGCATCGGCCACTACTGGGGCTACCGCAACTTCGAGGCGCCCGACGCCAGCCGCAACATCATGCCCTGGGGCCTGATCATTGGTGGCGAGGAATTGCACAACAACCATCACACGTACCCGACCTCGGCGAAGTTCTCCGTCAAGAAGTACGAGTTCGACATCGGCTGGGTCTACATCCGCTTGATGCAGAAGCTCGGCTGGGCCAAGGTCAAGAAGGTGCCGCCGAAGATGCAGCTGGGCGACATCCAGCCGGTGGCCGACCAGAAGACCCTCGAGGCTGTCATCGCCAATCGTTACGAAGTGATGGCCGGCTATGCGCGCGAAATGCGCCGTGCCACCAAGGCAGAGCTGGCGTCGCTGAAGGCCAAGGGTGCCGATCTGTCGGTGCTGAAGGCCGCCAAGCGTTGGTTGCACCGCGACGACGACAAGGTGCCCGCTGCAGCCCGTTCAAACCTGGTGCAGGCACGTGCTGCGCACCCGGTGCTCGACAAGATGGTGACGATGCGCGAAGAACTTCGTCAGCTGTGGCTCAACACCTCGCAGTCGCGCGAGCAACTGGCCGCCGATCTGGCTGCCTGGTGCCACCGTGCCGAAGCCAGCGGCATCGCAGGGTTGCGTGAGTTCTCCACCCGCCTGCGCGCGGCGCGCGCCTGACGGGCAACCTTTTGCCTCGATCCAAAGCCGGCCTGCGGGCCGGCTTTTTCTTGGGCAACAAAAAACCCGCTGGATCGCAGCGGGTTTTTTGTTTGAAGCCAGCCGAATTACTTCAGCTTGATTTCCTTGTACTCGACGTGCTTGCGCGCCTTCGGGTCGAACTTCATGATCGACATCTTTTCGGGCATCGTCTTCTTGTTCTTGCTGGTCGTGTAGAAATGGCCGGTACCCGCGGTGGATTCCAGCTTGATCTTTTCGCGTCCGCCTTTGCTCGTTGCCATGGTTCAGCTCCTTAAGCTTGGCCGCGTGCACGCAGGTCTGCGAGCACGGCGTCGATGCCGTTCTTGTCGATCAGGCGCAAAGCGGCGCTCGAAACACGCAGGCGCACCCAGCGATTTTCGGTCTCGACCCAGAAACGGCGGTATTGCAGGTTCGGCAGGAACCGGCGCTTGGTTTTGTTGTTGGCGTGGGAAACGTTGTTTCCGACCATCGGGCCTTTGCCCGTTACATCGCATACGCGTGCCATGTGGACACTCTTTCTTGAACAGCTGGCACCGGGCGCAAGGTGATTGCGGGGTGGGTTGCAGCTTGACCTCGCCAGAAACGGGTGGCGGTACCCCGGCTTGCCGTGAGTTCCGGGCCCTCGAGAACAAGGGCCGAATTCGGCAAAGCCTGGGATTATAGCCTCATCCGCTCTATGAGTGGTTCAAAGCGTGCCGTCCTGCTCCAGGAAACGCTGGGCATCGAGCGCCGCCATGCAGCCGGTGCCCGCACTGGTGATGGCCTGGCGGTAGACGTGGTCCTGCACGTCGCCGGCCGCGAAAACGCCCGGAACGCTGGTCATGGTCGCAAAGCCCTGAAGGCCCGAGCGGGTGAGGATGTAGCCGTCCTTCATCTCGACCTGGCCCTGAAAGATGTCGGTGTTCGGGTGGTGGCCGATGGCGATGAAGCAGCCCTTGAGATCGATCTGCTCGGTCGCGCCGGTCTGGGTGTTCTTGAGGCGGATGCCGGTCACGCCCGTGTCGTCGCCCAGCACCTCGTCCAGCGTGTTGTGCACCCTGAGCTCGATCTTCCCTTCGGCGGCCTTTTCGTGGAGCTTGTCGATCAGGATCGGCTCGGCGCGGAACTTGTCGCGGCGATGCACCAGCGTCACCTTCTTGGCGATGTTCGAGAGATAGAGCGCCTCTTCGACCGCGGTATTGCCGCCGCCGACCACGCAGACTTCCTGGTCGCGGTAGAAGAAGCCGTCGCAGGTCGCGCAGCCCGAGACGCCGCGGCCCATGAAGTGCTGTTCGGAGTCGAGCCCGAGGTACTTGGCCGAAGCGCCGGTGGCGATCACGAGCGCATCGCAGGTGTAGGTGCCGCTGTCGCCGGTCAGGGCGAAGGGGCGCTTGCTCAGGTCGACCTTGTTGATGTGATCGAACACGATCTCCGTCTTGAAGCGTTCGGCGTGCTCCAGGAAGCGCTGCATGAGGTCAGGGCCCTGTACGCCATTCACATCGGCCGGCCAGTTGTCGACGTCGGTGGTCGTCATGAGCTGGCCGCCCTGGGCGATGCCGGTGATCAACATGGGTTGGAGGTTGGCGCGGGCCGCATAGACGGCGGCGGTATAACCGGCCGGGCCGGAGCCCAGAATAAGAACCTTCGCGTGGCGTGGGGAGGACGACATGAGTAGAAAACCTAGGATTGACGCTGCATCAGCGTGTACATTTTCAGGGTGATAGATATGGAGTATCACCGTTCGGTTCAAGACCGGGCGTGGGGTGTTTTCAATGCGTGCGATTGTATTAATGCATGGGCTTGTCGATCGCGCGGTAATCCGGGGATTGATGAATGTCGATGCTGTCCAATCTTGAATTGCTCCGCCGCGTGCCACTGTTCGCTGCGTTGACGCCAACACAGTCTGCGAGCATCGCCGATGCGATCATCAAGAAGCGCTTCAAGCGCGCCGAGGCAGTTGTCGAACAAGGGAAGAAGTCGGACGCGCTCTACATCATCCTGACCGGCCGGGCCCGGGTCATGAGCACGGACAGCCGCGGCCGCGAAGTCATCCTCGCGACGCTGCATCCCGGCGACTACATCGGCGAGATGAGCATGATCGACGACGAGCCGCACTCCGCCACCGTGCGCACCGAGGTCCAGACCGACGTGCTGATGCTCGGGCGCGAAGCCTTTGCGCGTTGCCTGCCCGAGAACTCATCGATGTCCTACAACATCATGCGGGGCCTCGTTGCGCGGCTGCGCCACGCGGATCGCAAGATCGAATCGTTGGCGCTGATGGACGTCTATGGCCGCGTGGCCCGCTCGCTGCTCGAGTTCGCGGTCGACGACGGCGCCGGCAATCTCAAGGTGCGCGACAAGATCTCGCGCCAGGATCTGGCCAAGATGGTCGGCGCTTCGCGCGAGATGGTGAGCCGGGTCATGAAGGACCTCGAGGAGCGCGGCTTCGTCCAGACGCAGCCCGACGGCTCGATGATCGTCAAGGAACGGCTCTCATCGCTCGCCTGACCATCCGGCCGGCAGCGCCAGAGCGCGCCGACCCCTGCATCGCCGGCCCTGACAACGCGGCCGCGATCGTTTTCGTTGTAGTTTCTGCAAGTCGTCTGCCCGTTGCCGCGGGCCGGTGGCCGTGTCTGCCATGACCTATTCGCTCAATACCCTTCAATCGTCCTCATCGGCCGAGTCGCAGCCGGTGCGCTTGCGTGCCATGCGCTTCGCGCACGAGATCACGCTGATCGCTGGCTTCGTCGTGCTGCTGTACTGGCTGCTCGCGATGCTGAGCTTCACGCCCTCGGATGCCGCCTGGTCCACCTCAGGCACCGGCGGCGAGATCAAGAACTGGGGCGGCCGCATCGGCGCCTGGCTGGCCGACGCCAGTTACTTTCTGGCCGGCTATTCGGTCTGGTGGTGCCTGGCGGCCGGCTTGCGCGTGTGGCTGTCCTCGCTGGCCGGTTGGCTCCGCGGCGGCGATCCGGCGCCGGCCGATCAGGCGCCGCGGGGGCGCTTCAATCGCAGCCGCCTGGCCTTCTGGTTCGGCCTGTTGCTGCTGCTGTGCGCCAGTGCAGTGCTCGAATGGTCGCGCCTTTACAGGCTGGAATTCCGCCTGCCCGGGCACGGCGGCGGTGTGCTCGGCTACCTGGTCGGCCCGCTCAGCGTGCAGTGGATGGGCTTCACCGGCTCGGCGCTGATCGCCATCGCCGCCGGCGTCATCGGCTCGGCGCTCGTGTTCCGCTTCTCGTGGAGCCATATTGCCGAGCGCATCGGCTCTCGTCTCTACTCCTTGTTCGAGTCGCGCCGGGAGAAGCGCGAGATCGCCGAAGACATCGCGATGGGCAAGAAGGCGGTGCGCGAGCGCGAAGAGCTGGCGTCCAGCGAGCAGGGCGGCGAGCTCGAATCGGCTGACGAAGAGTTGCGCATCGTTCCCCGCCCCAAGCGCCGCGCGCCTTCGCCGCCGGTGCAGATCGAACCCGCGATGACCGAGGTGCCGCGCAGCGATCGCGTGGCCAAGGAGCGCCAGAAGCCGCTGTTCCGCGAGTTGCCCGACAGCAAGCTGCCGCAGGTCGATCTGCTCGACGCGGCGCAGGGGCGCCAGGAAACCGTTTCGGCCGACACGCTCGAAATGACCTCGCGCCTGATCGAGAAAAAGCTCAAGGACTTCGGCGTCGAGGTGCGCGTGGTGCTGGCCTCGCCGGGCCCGGTGATCACGCGCTACGAAATCGAGCCGGCCACCGGCGTCAAGGGCTCGCAGATCGTCAACCTCGCGAAGGACCTGGCGCGCTCGCTGTCGCTGGTGTCGATCCGTGTGGTCGAGACCATTCCGGGCAAGAACTTCATGGCGCTCGAACTGCCCAACGCCAAGCGGCAGTCGATCAAGCTCAGCGAGATCCTCGGCTCGCAGGTCTACAACGAAGGCAAGTCGATGCTCACCATGGGCCTCGGCAAGGACATCGTCGGCAACCCGGTGGTGGCCGATCTCGCGAAGATGCCGCACGTGCTGGTGGCCGGCACCACCGGCTCGGGCAAGTCGGTCGGCATCAACGCGATGATCCTGAGCCTGCTCTACAAGGCCGAGGCGCGCGACGTGCGCCTGCTCATGATCGACCCGAAGATGCTCGAAATGTCGGTCTACGAAGGCATCCCGCACCTGCTGGCGCCCGTGGTCACCGACATGCGGCAAGCGGCTCACGGCCTCAACTGGTGCGTGGCCGAGATGGAGCGCCGCTACAAGCTCATGAGCAAGCTGGGCGTGCGCAACCTGGCGGGCTACAACACCAAGATCGACGAAGCCAAAGCGCGCGAGGAGTTCATCTACAACCCCTTCAGCCTCACGCCCGACAGCCCCGAACCGCTCGCGCGCGAGCCGCACATCGTGGTCGTGATCGACGAACTGGCCGACCTGATGATGGTGGTCGGCAAGAAGATCGAAGAGCTGATCGCCCGCCTGGCGCAGAAGGCGCGCGCCGCCGGCATCCACCTGATCCTTGCCACGCAGCGGCCCAGCGTCGACGTGATCACCGGGCTCATCAAGGCCAACATCCCGACGCGCATCGCGTTCCAGGTGTCGAGCAAGATCGACTCGCGCACCATCCTCGACCAGATGGGCGCCGAGGCGCTGCTCGGCATGGGCGACATGCTCTACATGCCGAGCGGCACCGGCCTGCCGGTGCGTGTGCACGGCGCCTTCGTGAGCGACGAGGAAGTGCATCGTGTCGTCGCTTACCTCAAGTCACAAGGGGAGCCGGACTACATCGAAGGGGTGCTCGAGGGCGGAACCGTCGACGGCGAAGGCGATCTACTGGGTGAAGGTGGCGGCAGTGGCGACGGCGAGAAGGACCCGATGTACGACCAGGCGGTCGAAGTCGTGCTCAAGAACCGCAAGGCCAGCATTTCGCTGGTGCAGCGCCACCTGAAGATCGGCTACAACCGCGCCGCGCGGCTGGTCGAGGACATGGAAAACGCCGGGCTGGTGAGCGCCATGAGCGGCAGCGGCCAGCGCGAAATTCTGGTGCCCGCACGCACCGAATGATGATGGGATCAGGGATGTCGATGAAGAAGTTGCTCGTTGGATTCGGGTTGGCCGTCGCCGCAGCCGGCGTCTGGGCCGGCGGTATGGAAAGCCTCGAAGCCTTCGTGAAGAACGTCAAGTCGGGCCGCGCCGAATTCACGCAGACCGTGACCGCGCCAGCCAAGGACGGCCAGGCCGTGCGCGCCAAGGTGTCGAGCGGCACCTTCGAATTCCAGCGTCCCGGGAAGTTCAAGTTCGACTACAAGAAGCCCTTCGCGCAAAGCATCGTGGCCGATGGCGAGACGCTCTGGCTCTACGACGCCGATCTGAACCAGGTCACGCAGCGCAAGCAGTCGCAGGCGCTCGGCTCGACGCCGGCCGCGCTGATTGCCGCCGCGCCCGATCTGCGCGCGCTGCAAGCCGATTTCGCGCTCGAGGCGGCCCCCGAGCGCGACGGACTGCAATGGGTCAAGGCCAGCCCCAAGAACAAGGAGGGGCAATTGCAGAACGTCCAGGTGGGCTTTCAGGGCGATGCGCTGGCAGCGCTCGAGATCCTCGACAGCTTCGGCCAGCGCTCTGTGTTGAAGTTCAACAAGGTCGAGGTGAATCCTGCGTTGCCCGCAGCCACCTTCCAGTTCAAGACCCCGGCCGGCGCCGACGTGATCAGGCAATAGCGCCGGGCGGCGGGCTTCCATGGCCACCTCCACCCACCAGCCCCTGGCCGAACGCCTGCGACCCAAGACCCTGGGCGAGGTCATCGGCCAGCAGCATCTGCTCGGCCCCGGCATGCCGCTGCGCATCGCCTTCGAGTCGGGCCAGCCGCACTCCTGCATCCTCTGGGGGCCGCCGGGCACCGGCAAGACGACCATTGCGCGGCTTATGGCCGATGCCTTCGATGCGCAGTTTCTCAGCATCAGCGCCGTGCTCGGCGGCGTGAAGGACATCCGCGATGCGGTCGAACGCGCGACGCTGGTGCGTGACGGGCTCGAGCAGCGCCGCACCATCGTCTTCGTCGACGAAGTCCACCGCTTCAACAAGAGCCAGCAGGATGCCTTCCTGCCGCATGTGGAGTCGGGCCTTTTCACCTTCATCGGCGCGACCACCGAGAACCCGTCCTTCGAGGTGAACTCTGCGCTCTTGTCGCGGGCTGCCGTGTACGTGCTGCAGCCCCTGGGCGAAGACGATCTGCGTCAGATCGTGACCCGGGCGCAGGATATCCAGGCCGTACCCGCCATCGAAGCGAAGGCCATCGACCGGCTCGTCGCCTATGCCGACGGCGATGCGAGGCGCCTGCTCAACACCCTCGAAACGCTCTCGGTCGCGGCCGGCGCCGAGAAGCTCGACGACATCACCGACGAATGGCTGTTGCGCGTGCTGGGCGAGCGCATGCGCCGCTACGACAAGGGCGGCGAGCAGTTCTACGACACCATCTCCGCGCTGCACAAGTCGGTGCGCGGCAGCGACCCCGATGCCTCGCTCTACTGGTTCGTGCGCATGCTCGACGGCGGCGCCGATCCGCGCTACATGGCGCGCCGGCTGGTACGCATGGCCAGCGAAGACATCGGCCTGGCCGACCCGCGCGCATTGCGGCTGGCGCTCGATGCGGCCGAGGTCTATGAGCGGCTCGGCTCGCCCGAGGGCGAGCTGGCGCTGGCCGAATGCGTGGTTTACCTCGCGATCGCACCGAAGTCGAATGCGGTCTACCAGGCCTACAACGAGGTCCGGGCCCTCATCAAGACCGACGGCACGCGCCCGGTGCCGATGCACCTGCGCAATGCGCCGACGCGGCTCATGAAAGAACTCGACTACGGCAAGGGCTATCGCTACGCGCACGACGAGGAGGGAGGCTTCGCGGCCGGCGAGCGCTATCTGCCCGATGGCCTCGATCCGCCGCCTTTCTACCGACCCGTCGAGCGCGGGCTCGAGATCCGCATCGCGGAGAAACTGCGCGAACTGCGAAGGCGAAACGACGAGGCCGCCGGTTGATACGCGGCGCCTTCGCGCCGGTACTCCCTTGCGCCGCCGAAGCTCATTCGGTCCGCGCCAGCGGGAAAACCCCCGTCGGGTACGCACCGAAATGGCGATCCGGCATGACTACAATCCCGGCCACAAACCCGCCGTCGACACATGCTGGCGGGTTTTTTGCTAAGGGAAACCAGGGTGCCCAACCGGCGTGCCTGGTCAGTCGGGCGCCCCCCAAGGGCGTCACCATTAGAAAAAGGGAACCTCCTTATGGACATCTTGCTGCAACAGATCATCAACGGTCTGGTACTCGGCAGCATGTACGCCTTGATAGCCTTGGGCTACACCATGGTGTACGGCATCATCAACCTCATCAATTTCGCGCACGGTGAAGTGCTGATGGTCGGCGCGCTGACCAGTTGGACCATCATCGGACTCATGCAGGAATCGATGCCCGGCACGCCGGGATGGATCATCCTCATCATTGCGTTGATCATTGCCTGCGTGGTCGCCGCCACGCTCAACTTCGTCATCGAGAAAGTGGCTTACCGGCCGCTGCGCAACAGCCCGAAGCTCGCACCGCTGATCACCGCCATCGGGATGTCGATCCTGCTGCAGACGCTGGCGATGATCATCTGGAAGCCGACCAACAAGGCTTATCCCAACCTGCTGTCCACCACGCCGATCCATGTAGGCGGCGCCGTGATCTCGCCCACGCAGGTCATGATCCTGAGCGTCACCGCCTTCTGCCTGGTGGTGCTGATGTGGCTGGTCAACTACACCAAGCTCGGCCGCGCGATGCGTGCCACGGCCGAGAACCCGCGGGTTGCGGCGCTGATGGGCATCCGGCCCGACATGGTGATCTCGGCCACCTTCATCATCGGCGCGGTGCTCGCCGCGGTGGCCGGCGTGATGTACGCCTCCAACTACGGCATCGCGCAGCATGCGATGGGCTTCATTCCCGGCCTCAAGGCCTTCACGGCGGCGGTGTTCGGCGGCATCGGCAACCTCGCGGGCGCGGTGGTCGGCGGCATCCTGCTGGGGCTCATCGAAGCCATCGGCTCGGGCTACATCGGTGCGCTCACCGGCGACGTGCTCGGCAGCCACTACAGCGACATCTTTGCGTTCATCGTGCTGATCATCATGCTCACCTTGCGGCCCTCGGGCCTGCTCGGCGAGCGGGTGGCGGACCGGGCCTGAAGGAGGGACAGCCATGAAAAACGGCAAGAACATCGTCTACTTCCTGATCGCGGCCGTCGCCCTGCTGGTGCTGCCGCTGCTGCTGCAAAGCCAGGGCAACGCGTGGGTGCGCATCGCCGACATCGCATTGCTCTACGTGCTGCTGGCCCTCGGCCTCAACATCGTGGTCGGCTACGCCGGCCTGCTCGACCTGGGCTACGTCGCGTTCTTCGCGATCGGTGCCTACATGTTCGCGCTCCTGGGATCGCCGCACCTGACCGACACCTTCCCGGCGATCAAGGCCATGTTCCCCAACGGGCTGCACAGTTCGCTGCTGCTCGTGATACCCCTGGCGCTCGGGCTGGCCGCCTTCTTCGGCGTGCTGCTCGGCGCGCCCACGCTGAAGCTGCGCGGCGACTACCTGGCGATCGTGACGCTCGGCTTCGGCGAAATCATCCGCGTGTTCCTCAACAACCTGGATCATCCGATCAACATCACGAACGGTCCGAAGGGCATCACCGCGATCGACCCGGTCCACTTCTGGGGCCTCAACCTGGGCCGGCCGCTCAAGATCGGCGACTACTCGATCGCGTCGGTCACGCTGTATTACTACCTGTTCCTGGCGCTCGTGATCTTCACGATCATCATTTCGCATCGGCTGCAGATCTCGCGCATCGGCCGGGCCTGGATGGCCATCCGCGAGGACGAGATCGCTGCCAAGGCCATGGGCATCAACACCCGCAACATGAAGCTGCTGGCCTTCGGCATGGGCGCGAGCTTCGGCGGCGTATCGGGCTCGATGTTCGCGGCCTTCCAGGGCTTCGTGTCCCCCGAGTCCTTCGCCTTGAACGAGTCGGTGATGATCGTCGCGATGGTGGTGCTGGGCGGCATCGGCCACCTGCCGGGCGTGATCCTCGGCGCGGTGCTCTTGGCCGCGCTGCCCGAAGTGCTGCGCTACGTGGCCGGGCCGCTGCAGGCCATGACCGACGGGCGTCTCGACGCCTCGATCCTGCGCCAGCTGTTCATCGCGCTGGCGATGATCATCATCATGCTGGTGCGCCCGCGCGGTCTGTGGCCCTCGCCGGAGCACGGGAAGTCGCTGACGCGCAAGGGCGCGACGCCCGCACCCGCATCCGGCATGCCGGCTGCCGCACCGGGCATCGACACCCCGGCCGATGAGGTCCCCGGTGCCGCCTCGCGTCCCATGTCGATCAATCCGTGAGCGAGGGGAGCACAACAATGACTGACACCGTCCTCAATGTTCAGGGCATCTCCAAGCGTTTCGGCGGCCTGCAGGCCCTGTCCGATGTCGGCATCAAGATCATGCGCGGCCAGGTCTATGGACTGATCGGCCCCAACGGCGCCGGCAAGACCACCTTCTTCAACGTCATCACGGGCCTGTACTCGCCCGACAGCGGGACTTTCGAACTGGCCGGCAAGCCTTATCGGCCGACGGCGGTGCACGAGGTTGCCAAGGCCGGCATCGCGCGTACCTTCCAGAACATCCGGCTCTTCGCGGAAATGACCGCGCTCGAGAACGTGATGGTGGGCCGCCACATCCGCACCCATTCGGGCGTGATGGGTGCCATCTTCCGAACAGGCGGCTTCAAGGCCGAGGAAGCGGCGATCGCCGAGCGCGCTCACCAGCTGCTCGACTACGTGGGCATCGGCAAGTTCGCCGACTACAAGGCGCGCACGTTGAGCTACGGCGACCAGCGCCGGCTCGAGATCGCCCGCGCGCTGGCGACCGACCCGCAGCTGATCGCGCTCGACGAGCCCGCTGCCGGCATGAATGCCACCGAGAAAGTGCTGCTGCGCGAACTGATCGACCGCATCCGCAAGGACGACCGCACCATCCTCCTGATCGAGCACGACGTCAAGCTTGTGATGGGCTTGTGCGACCGTGTGACGGTGCTCGACTATGGCAAGCAGATCGCCGAGGGCACGCCTGCGGACGTGCAGCGCAACGAAAAAGTGATCGAGGCCTACCTCGGCACGGGAGGACACTGAAATGGCACAGACACTTCTGAAAGTGAGCGGCCTGAAGGTCGCGTACGGCGGCATCCAGGCCGTGAAGGGCATCGACTTCGAGGTGCGCGAAGGCGAGCTGGTCTCGCTGATCGGCTCCAACGGCGCCGGCAAGACCACCACCATGAAGGCCATCACCGGGACGCTGCCGTATGGCGGCGGCGACATCGAATTCCTCGGCAAGAGCATCAAGGGCCGCGGCGCCTGGGACCTGGTGGGCGAGGGGCTGGTCATGGTGCCCGAGGGGCGCGGCGTGTTCACGCGCATGACCATCACCGAGAACCTGCAGATCGGCGCCTACATCCGCAAGGACAAGGCCGAGATCGCGAAGGACATGGACCGCGTCTTCGCGACCTTCCCGCGGCTGAAGGAGCGCGCGATGCAGCTGGCCGGCACCATGTCCGGCGGCGAGCAGCAGATGCTCGCGATGGGCCGCGCGCTGATGGCGCGTCCCAAGGTGCTCCTGCTCGACGAGCCGTCGATGGGCCTGTCGCCGATCATGGTCGACAAGATCTTCGAGGTGGTGAAGCAGGTCTACGACCAGGGTGTCACCGTGCTCCTGGTCGAGCAGAACGCGAGCCGCGCGCTCGGGCTGGCCGATCGCGGCTATGTCATGGAGTCGGGCCTCATCACGATGAGCGGGGATGCCAAGGTGATGCTGAGCGACCCGAAGGTGCGCGCTGCTTACCTCGGCGAATAGCGCTAGTCGACCTTGGCGCCGGTGGCTTTCACCACCTTCTCGTATTTCGCGAGCTCGCTCTTCATGAAGGCGCCGAACTGCTCCGGCGTGTTGGCGACCGGCTCGGCCAGCAGCGACGCGAAGCGGGTCTTCGTCTCCGGCGTGTTGAGCGCAGCGACGAAGGCCTGATTGAGCTTGGTGACCACGTCGGCCGGCGTGCCGGCCGGCGCCACCAGGCCCCACCAGGTGTCGATGGCGAAGCCCTTGAGCGTGGCGGCCACCGTCGGCACCTCGGGCAGCGCGCTGCTGCGCTCGGCCGTCGTCACCGCGATCGCCTTGAGCTTGCCTGATCGGATATTCGGCGCCGCGGTCGCGAGGTTGTCGAAGTTGAAATCGACCTGTCCCGACAACAGCGCGAGCTGCGCCGGGTTGCCGCCGTTGTAGGGGATGTGCACGGCGAAGATGCCGGCCTCCTTCTTGAACATCTCACTCGCCAGGTGGCCCGCGCTGCCGTTGCCGCCGCTGCCGTAGTTGAGCTTGGCCGGGTTGGCCTTGGCATAGGCGATCAGGTCGGCCAGCGTATTGATCTTCAGGCGCTGCGCGGTCTCGGCATTCATCACCAGCACGTTGGGCACGCGAACCATCTGCGTGATCGGCGCGAAGTCGGCGGCCGCGTTGAAGGGCATCTTGCTGTAGAGCCACGGATTGACCGCGTGGGTCGCGGTCGCGGCGATGCCGATCGTGAGGCCATCGGGCGCAGCCTTGGCCACCGCGTCGGCGCCGATGTTGCCGCCGGCGCCGGGCTTGTTGTCGATGATGACGGTGCCCAGAGAGTCCTTGACTCTTTCGGCCAGCACGCGGGCCGTGACGTCGATCGGGCCGCCGGCGGCGTAGGGGACGACGAGGCGGATCGTCTTGCCGCTCTGGGCGTTGGCGATGGGTGCTCCGGCGGCCAGCGTCGTGGCGGCCAGCAGGCACAGGATGTGGCGCTTGTTCATGGGGCTGGATTGTTTCATGGGGCGCTTCATCGTTCGCCCCAAAGTGGGCGCGAGGGCCGGTCCGAAAGCCCCATCGACGTTGGTCCGCAAATTGCGTAGGACCGGATCAATGAATCACTGTATCCACTTATCCAGTTTGCCATGCGCGCATCCGGGGTGCGTGCACGCCGGGCCATGAGCGGCCTCCTCATGGAACCCTCCGCCATCTACACCGGCTTGCAGGCGGTGACGGCCGAGGAAGAGGCGTACCGGCACATTCACGCCGCCATTCGCATGGGCCGCTATCGCGCCGGCGACCGCCTGGCGCCCGAGGCCATCGCGGCGGAGATCGGCACCAGCCGCATGCCGGTGCGCGAGGCTTTCCGGCGGCTGGCGACGGAAGGGCTGGTGACGATCCGGCCCAACCGCGGCGTGACGGTCAACAAGCTGGACATCGCCGACATGAAGGAGATCTTCGAGATGCGGGCCGTGCTGGAAGGGCTGGCGATGCGCATCGCCTTGCCGAACATCACTGCGACGACCATCCGCGAACTGGAAAACATGCTGGACCGCATCGACGACCAAAGCGGCGTCCAGCCCGATTGGACGAGCGCACATCGGGCATTCCACGAAACGCTGTGCGCCAGGAGCGGACTGCCACGGCTGATACGGCAGATCGCCGGTCTCCATTCGCTGGTCGAGCCGCACATGCGGCTGTGGGCATTGCAGGTGGATCGCCCGCTGAGTGCGCGAGCCGACCATCAGGACCTGATCGATGCGCTGCACAGCGGTGACCCGCAGGTCTGCGAAACGACGATGCGCGAACACGTGCTGGCCACCGTGCCGGACCTCATGAAGTTCGTGCCGCAGGCACGCGACACATAACGACCGGAGACCTGAGTCCGTCCCTTTTCAATCTACTTTCCTCCGGAGCATGAACATGTCTGAAATCGATCACAAGGCCGCGCTCGCCGCCACCCTCGCCGCCGGCTTCAGCCGCCGCAACCTTCTGAAGTCCGCCGGTGCCGGCGTGGGATTGCTTGCCGCTTCTGCCGCGGGCATGGGAGCGGCCCAGGCCGCACCGAAGAAGGGCGGCACGATCACGCTGGCCTGGCTGGATGCCATCGACACGCTCGACCCGCACTTCACGATGTCGGGCGGATCGATCAAGGTGATCAACAACGTCTACAACGGCATCCTCAAGGTGGCCTACGACGGCAAGAACGTCAGCTTCGCGCCCGACCTGGCGCAGAAGTGGGACATGGTCGACGAGAAGACCCACGTCTTCAAGCTGCGTGCCGGCGTCAAGTTCCACAACGGCGACGTCTGCGATGCGGCGGCCGTCAAGTGGAGCCTGGAGCGCGTGGCCGATCCGGAGGTGAAGTCGCCCCACGCATGGAAGTTTGCCCAGCTCGCCGGCATCGACGTGATCGACCCCCTGACGCTGCGCCTGCGCTTCACGAAGCCCTTCGCGTTCTTGCCGGTGGCGCTGACCGGCAGCACCGGACGCGCCGGCACCATCGTCAGCAAGCGGGCGGTGGAGCAGCACGGCAAGGCCTTCGGCCGCAATCCCGTGGGCACCGGGCCATTCAAGTTCGCCAGCTGGAAGGAGAACGACACGATCGAACTGGTGCGCAATCCGGAGTACTTCGAAGCGGGCCTGCCGCATCTCGACAAGGTGGTGCTTCGCCTGATCAAGGAGCCCAGCGCCGGCGTTGCCGCGATGATGTCGGGCCAGGTGGATGGGCTGTCGGTGTGTCCATTCCAGTTCATTCCGCAACTGCGCAAGAACCCCAACCTCTCGGTCTACGGACAGGTGGAAGGCAACTACGCCTTCATCGGCATGAACAACAAGCGCGCGCCCTTCGACGACATCGCGCTGCGCCAGGCGGTGGCCTTTGCGATCGACCGCAAGGTGATCGTGCAGCAGAGCTACTTCGGCGAAGCCATCCCGGCCGCCACCTGCATTTCGCCGCCGATGACGGGCTTCTACGACCCGAACATCGGCAAGAGCGGGCGTGGCCAGTACTTTGATCTGGCAAAGGCCAAGGCCTTCCGCGCCAGGGCCAGGAACCAAGGGGAGGTCAACCCGGTGTTCATCGTCACCGAAGGCTTCACCGGCTCGGGCGGCATGGGAACCCGCAACGCGCAGCTGGTGACGCCGATGCTGGCGCAGATCGGCATCAAGCCCAAGATCGAACTGGTCGACCGGGCCGTCTGGGCGCAGCGGCGCAACGCCGGCGACTTCGACATGTATGACGAAGCCTGGATTGCCGACCTGGATCCGGACGAAACCATCACGCCCGAATGGTCGACCGGCAAGCCCTGGAACTTCGTCGGCTACAGCAATCCCGCCTTCGACAAGGCGGCCGCCGCGGCCTCCGAGATCACGGACACGGCAGCCCGCCGCAAGCTCTACATCGAAGCCGAGGACGTGCTGATGGCCGATGCGCCGCTGGCGGTGCTGGCGCACATGAAGGTGTTCAAGATCATGAGCAAGAAGGTGCAGGGCTTCGAGTACATCCCGGCCGACCTGCTCAATCTGCACACGGTCTCGCTGGCCTGAGGCGGCAATGGCCGCCGCAATGCAAGCGCGGCCCTCCGGCGCGGCCGCTGTCGGCCGCGCGCTGGGCAGCACCGCGCAGACAGCACTGGTGCTGTGGGTCGTCTCCATCGTGAGCTTCCTGTTCCTGAAGTTCTCGCCCGGAGATCCGGTCACCGTGATGCTGGGCTCGGACTTCTCGCGCGAGTCCTACGACAAGCTCTACCGCGACCTGGGGCTGGATCAGCCGCTCGTCGTGCAGTACCTGCAGTGGCTCGGCCGCTTCGTTCAGGGCGACTGGGGCGTTTCCTACGTGAGCCGGCAGGACATCTTCGAACAGGCGGTGCTGCAGGCGCTGCCCGTGACGCTGACGCTGGCAGGCTTCTCTCTGCTGATCGCGCTGGCCGTGGGCATTCCGCTCGGCGTCCTGGCCGCGGTGCGCCGCAACAGCTGGATCGATCTCGCGGCGAGCGCCGTGGCCATCGGAGGCAACGCGTTCCCGAGCTTCTACCTCGGCGTCGTGCTGATCTGGATCTTCGGCGTGTCGCTCGGCTGGTTCCCGACCATGGGCTTTGTCGCGCCATGGGAGGACTTCGGCCAGGGCCTCTGGCACCTGGCGCTGCCATCGCTGACCTTGGGCGCGTGGTATGTCGGGCTGATCGCGGCCGTCACGCGTTCGAGTCTGCTCGAAGTGCTGGAACAGCCCTACATGGCTGCGGCGCGTGCGCGCGGCGAACCGGAGTGGCGGGTGATCTGGGTGCACGGCATGCGCAACGTGCTGATGCCGCTGGTCACCGTGATCGGCCTGCAGCTCGGCGGCATGCTGCGCGGCGCCGTGATGACCGAGGTGGTGTTCACGCTGCCCGGACTGGGAATGATGATCACCAATGCCGTGCAGACGCGCGAATACATCGTGGTGCAGGCCGGGATCATGATCACCGCGCTGCTCTTCATCCTGGTCAATCTCATCGTCGACCGGACCTATTCGATTCTCGACCCGAGGCTGCGCAGACATGGCCGCTGATCCCGCATCCGTCGGCCTGGCCGCCCCATCTTCTGCCGAGCTGCCCGCCGGCGGGGTTCTGCGCACATGGCGGCTCGTGCGCGCGCAGCGCAAGGCGATGGCCGGCGGGGCGATCGTCCTGGCCTTCGTGCTCGTGGCGGTATTCGCACCCCTGCTGGCGCCCTATGCCCCGACGGAGCAGAACGTCATGGATGCCATGCAAGGTCCTTCCGCGGCGCATTGGATGGGGACCGACTCGTTCGGCCAGGACATCCTGTCGCGCGTGTTCTACGGAGCGCGCTCGGCGCTGTGGATCGGATTCGCCTCGGTCGTGCTCGGGCTGCTGGTCGGCGTGCCGCTGGGTGTGCTTGCGGGCCTGCGCGGTGGGCGCTCCGAGTGGGCCATCATGCGGCTGGTGGATGGCCTGCTCGCCTTCCCGGAACTCATCATGGCCATGGCCTTCATGGCGGTTCTCGGCTTGGGGATGGTCAATGTGATCTACGCGCTCGCGCTGTCCTTCGTCGGACCGTTCGCGCGCATGGTGCGTGCCGACGTGCTGCAGGTGAAATCGCGCCCCTATGTGGAAGCCGCGCGATTGATGGGCGTGCCGGAAAGAGAGGTCGTGCTGCGCCATGTCCTGCCCAACATCGTGTCGCCGATCCTGATCCAGGCGGGCATGCGCGTGTCCATCGCGATCCTGCTTGGATCCGGTCTGTCCTTTCTCGGGCTGGGCGTGGTGCCGCCGACGCCCGACTGGGGCCTGATGATCGCCGAGGGGCGCGGCTTCATCAGCATGGCGCCGTGGATGTCGGGCATGCCCGGCATCGCGCTGGCCATCCTGCTGGTGGGACTGAATCTGCTGGCAGAGGGCGTGCGCGACGCGCTCGATCCCGGCACGCGCGGTCAGCACTGATGCGCACGCTGCAAGAACAAGGCCCCATGACCGCGAACCTGCTCTCGGTCGAGCACTTCACGCTGCGTCGCCGCGGCGTGGCGGTGCTCGACGACGTGACGATCCAACTGCCGGCCGGCCAGACGCTGGCGCTGATCGGCGAATCCGGCGCCGGCAAGTCGACGCTGGCCTTTGCTGCACTGGGACTGCTGCGGCCGCCCGAGGTCGGCCTCGAAGGCCGCCTGATGGTGGGCGACATCGATGTGGCGAGCGCGCCCGAGGGCGAACTGCGCGCGCTGCGCGGCAGGCGCATCGGCCTGATCTTTCAGGACGCGTCGGCTGCGCTCAACCCCTGCTTCACCGTGCTGGCCCATCTCTCGGAGCCGCTGCGCCGGCACCGCCGCCTCTCGCGCGCTGCTTGCCGAGCGCGCGCCATCGAGTTGCTGGAGAGCGTGGGCATCGCCGATCCGCAGGCGCGGCTCGCGGCTTTCCCGCACGAGCTCTCGGGAGGAATGCAGCAGCGCGTGATGATCGCCATTGCGCTGGCCTGCGAGCCTGAACTGCTGATTGCCGACGAGCCCACCAGCGCGCTGGACGTGACCATCCAGGCCCAGATCATGGTGCTCATCCTCGAGCGCGTGCGCGCGCTCGGCGCCTCGGCGATCTTCGTGCTGCACGACCTGGCGCTCGCCGCCCAGGTGGCCGATCGCGTGGCCGTCATGTATGCCGGACAGATCGTGGAAGAGGGGCCGGCTGCCGAGGTGCTGAATCACCCGCAGCATCCCTACACGCGCGGCCTGCGCGCCAGCGCCATCGAGTTCGGCGCCCAGCGGCTGGAGCCGATCCCGGGCGTGGTTCCTCCGCTGTCGGCCATGCCGGGCGGATGCCGCTTCGCACCGCGCTGCAAGCTCGCCACGACCGAGTGCGGTGTTGGGCGACCTCCGCGCGTCGAGCGCGGAGCGTCCTCCATCGCATGCTGGCACGCCTGAGGGAACACAGACGCATGCAACAAGCTTCCAAGACCCAGGACTTGCCGCTCTTCTCGCTGCTCGATGTCGAGAAGTCCTTTCCCATCGACGGCGGCCACCGGCAGCTCAAGGCGCTCGACGGCATCCGCCTGATCCTGCGTCCCGGCGAATCGGTAGCCCTGGTGGGCGAGAGTGGTTCGGGAAAATCGACCCTCGTTCGCGTCATGCTCGGCCTGGAGGCAGCCACCAACGGCCGCGTGCTGGCCGGTGCGACGGAGCTGTCGGCCCTCGACGCGTCGCAGCGGCGGCGCTTTGCGCGCGACGTGGCCTACATCTATCAGGACGCGCGCGGTTCGCTGAACCCGCGTGCGACCGTGGCGGCGCTGCTGGCCGAGCCTGTGCGCCTGCACCGCTTGCGCGACGAGCGCGAGATCCCGGGGCGCGTCGACGAACTGCTCGACCAGGTCGGCCTGCCGCGCGCGACACGCCTTCGCTACCCCTCGGAGCTTTCCGGAGGCCAGGTGCGGCGCGTGGCAGTGGCTCGCGCACTGGCCGGCGAGCCGAGGGTGATCGTTGCGGACGAATCGGTGGCGGGCCTCGATGTCTCGGTCCAGGCGCAGTTGCTCAATCTGCTGCGGGATCTGCAGCGCGAGAACGGGCTTGCCCTGCTCTTCGTCACGCATGACCTCGGCGTGGCCTCCTATCTGTGCGAAAAGGTGGCGGTGATGTATCTCGGCCGCATCGTCGAAATGGGACCGACGCGCGAGATCCTGCAGTCGCCCCGGCACCCCTACACGCAAGCGCTGATGCAGGCCTTTCCGCGCTTCGGCGCCCCGCTGGCCGCCAGCTTGCAGGGCGAGATTCCGAGCGCTGCCGATCTGCCTTCGGGCTGCCGCTTCCGCACGCGCTGCCTGCATGTTCGCGACGACTGTTCGCGCATCGATCCGGCGCAGACGCTGCTGGACGGCCGGCGCCACGTGGCCTGCCTGCATCCGCTCGCCGCATGAACGAGGGCAAAGGAGAAAGAAGTTGACGCACATCCCGAATCCGGCGCGCGGCATGCGTGGCATGGTGACTGCACCCAACGCGCTGGCCGCTCAAAGCGCGGTGGCCGTGCTGCGCGAAGGCGGCAATGCGGTCGAGGCGATGATCGCCGCGGCAGCCACGATCGTGGTGGTCTATCCGCACATGAACAGCATCGGCGGCGACGGCTTCTGGCTGATCGCCCGTCCTGGCGAGGTGCCGCTCGGGCTGGAGGCCTGCGGTGCGGCGGCCGGCGCGGCAACGCCGGAGGCTTACCGAGTGCAGGGATTCGCGAGCATTCCGTTTCGAGGCGGCATGGCGGCCAATACGGTGGCTGGTACCGTTTCCGGCTGGGAGGCGGCGCATGCCTGGTCGCGCGAGGTCCTGGGAGGCCGCATGCCGCTCGCGCGGCTGCTGGCCGACGCCATCTTCCACGCGCGCGACGGCATCCCCGTCACGCGCAGCCAGTCTCTCTGCACCGAGAGCCGGCAGGACGAACTGCGCGGCATCCCCGGTTTTGCAGAAACCTTTCTGCCCGGCGGCGCAGCGCCACTTGCGGGTACGCGCTTCGTGCAACCGCGGCTTGCCGCCGCGCTGGAGCAGCTCGCGCGTGCCGGCCTGTCGGATTTCTATCGCGGCGACCTCGCGCGAATCATGGCGCGCGACCTGGCCGCCATAGGAAGCCCGGTGGCACTGGGCGACCTGGAGCGTCACCACGCTGTCTGGAAGACGCCGCTGACCATGGCGCATTCGTCCGGCACCCTCTACAACATGCCGCCGCCCACGCAGGGGCTCGTGTCGCTGCTGATCCTGGGGCAGCTCGATCGCATCTTCGACGCGGGGCGCATGGATCCGCTCTGCGCCTCCTATGTGCACGCCTGCGTGGAAGCGACCAAGCAGGCCTTTGCCATCCGCGACAAGCGCATCACCGATCCTGCCTGGATGCGGGACGATCCGCGGCAATGGCTTCGGCCGGATGCGCTCGACGCCATGGCAGCGCGAATCTCCCTCGACCATGTCGCTTCGTGGGACGGCGGACAGGGCCCGGGCGATACGGTCTGGATGGGGGTGGTCGATCGTGCGGGCGTGGCGGTGAGCTTCATCCAGAGCATCTACCATGAGTTCGGCAGTGGCGTGGTGCTCTCGGAATCGGGCGTGAACTGGCAGAACCGCGGCTGCAGCTTCTCGCTGGAGCCGCAGGCGCTCAACCCGCTGATGCCGGGGCGCAAACCCTTCCATACGCTCAACCCGGCGCTGGCGAAGCTCGATGACGGCCGCACCATCGTTTACGGCAACATGGGCGGCGATGGCCAGCCGCAGTCGCAAAGTGCGGTCTTCAGCCGCATCGTGCACTTCGGCATGAACCCGCAGCAGGCCATCGACGCGCCGCGCTGGCTCCTGGGCCGCACGTGGGGACAGGCCAGCGATTCGCTCAAGCTGGAATCGCGCTTTCCGCCGGCCACGGTGGAGGTCCTGCGCGCTCTGGGGCACGAGGTGGACATCGTGCCGGCCTATGACGAAATCATGGGACATGCGGGCGCTGTCGTGCTGCATGCCGACGGCAGCTACGAAGGCGGCACCGATCCGCGCAGCGACGGTGCCGCGTCAGGCTGGTAGAGCAGGCGCACTCAAGGCACCGCCTTGTCCGCCTCCGTCGTGAACGCATCCGCAAAGAACTCGTCCTCGGGCAAGCCGCGCTCGGCCACATAGTCCCGCTTGGCCGAGTCGACCACGATCGGCGCTCCGCAGGCGTACACCTGGTACCCCGAAAGATCGGCGAAATCCTCCATCACCGCCCGGTGCACAAAACCGGTCCGCCCGCGCCAGTTGTCTTCCGGCACCGCATTCGAGATCACCGGCACGTAACGCAGGTTCGGCATCTGCTCCAGATGCGAGCGCACCCAGTCGTCCATGTAAAGGTCTTCCGGCCGCCGCCCGCCCCAGTACAGCGTCGCGGGCCGGTCGATGGCCTTGAACTTCATGTGCTCGAGCAGTGCCTTGATCGGGGCGAAGCCGGTCCCCGAGGCGAGCAGCACCATCGGCTTGTCCGAGTCTTCGCGCAGGAAGAAGCTGCCGTACGGCCCCTCGATGCGAAGAATTTCTTTTTCCTTCATCGCACCGAACACATGGTCGGTGAACTTGCCGCCCGGCAGATGCCGGATATGCAGCTCGATGCCAGTGCCCGGCTCGCCCAGGGTGTGCGGCGCATTGGCCATCGAGTAGCTGCGCCGCGTGCCGTCGCGCAGGATGAATTCGATGTACTGCCCGGCGTGGAACTGCAGGGGCTCGCCGGCCGGCAGTTGCAGGCGCAGCATCACCACGTCATGCGATTTCTTCGAAAGCGCGAGCACGCGCGCCGGCATCTTGCGGATCGGGAAGGCATTGGCATCGGTGACCTGGCGCGATTCGAGCACCACGTCGCTCTGCGCATGCGCGCAGCAGGTCAGCACGAAGCCGGCCAACTCTTCCTCGGCGCTGAGCGCCTTGCTCTGGTGCGGGCCCACGCTGACCTTGCCCGAGAGCTTCCTGCACTTGCACGAGCCGCAGGCGCCGTCCTTGCAGCCGTAGGGCAGCCCGATGCCCTGGCG
Organism: Variovorax sp. LjRoot175; assembly: GCF_964253805.1. Taxonomy (NCBI): domain Bacteria; kingdom Pseudomonadati; phylum Pseudomonadota; class Betaproteobacteria; order Burkholderiales; family Comamonadaceae; genus Variovorax; species Variovorax sp. LjRoot175. Next base: position 1,339,671 of record NZ_CAXURY020000001.1, read on the forward strand.
AATGCCGGCCGCAAGGATGGTTTCATCGGCATGCGCGGTGAAATGACGTCCACTCGGCTCCACCGTGATGTGAAAACCCGCCTCGTTCGGCGCTGCGCTGGTCATGGGTATTCTTCGACTCTGATTCAAAAAAGGAACTGGATTTTGCCCTCAATCAACAGCCCTCTTGGCGCCGCGCCCTCGCGCTTCCGGCGCGAGCGTGTGCTCGTGATCGGATGCGGCGATGTCGGGCTCAGGGCGGCACGCGCGTTGCGCGGCCGCGTGCAGCTGATCGCGCTGACCTCTTCGCCCGGGCGCGTGGCGCTGTTGCGCGAGGCCGGCATCAGACCAATCGTGGCCGATCTCGATGCACCCGCAACGCTGCGCCGGCTCTCGGGCCTGGCCACGCGCGTGCTGCATCTCGCGCCGCCGGCGCGCGTGGAGGGGGCGCAATGGTGGCGCGACGCGCGCACCACCGCGCTCGTGCAAGCGTTGCGGCTGCGCTCGCTGCCGGCCGCACTGGTCTACGGCTCGACCAGCGGCGTCTACGGCGACTGCGGCGGCGCACGCATCGGCGAGACGCAAACCGTGAAGCCCGACACGCCGCGTGCGCATCGCCGCGTCGATGCCGAGCGCAGCGTGCGCTGGCTCGGCCGCGCGGGTGTCGCCGTGCGCATCCTGCGCATACCCGGCATCTATGCGCCCGATCGCGAAGGCGGCACGCCGCGCGAGCGGCTGCAAAAAGGCACGCCGGTGCTGCGTGCAGAGGACGACGTCTACACCAATCACATCCATGCCGACGACCTGGCGCGTGCCTGCGTGGCGGCACTGTGGCGCGGCGGGCCGCAGCGTGTGTTCCACGTGAGCGACGACAGCGAGATCAAGATGGGCGACTACATCGACCTGGCCGCCGACCTGTACGGCATGCCGCGCCCGCCGCGCATCGCGCGCGACGAGGCCCAGGCGCAATTGCCGTCGTCGCTGCTCAGTTTCATGGGCGAGTCTCGGCGGATGGACAATACGCGGCTGAAGCGCGAGTTGCGCGTGCGGCTTCGTCATCCGACCGTGGCCACGGGGCTCGCCTCCTGACCCGTTTCCGAGGGATTCCATGCCGACCACCCAGCTCTCCGTCTACTTCTTCCTGCAGGTCGCCGTCATCATCACAGTCTGCCAGCTCGTGGGCCGCCTGGCTCAGAAGATCGGCCAGCCGCAGGTGGTGGGCGAGATGATCGCGGGCGTGATGCTCGGCCCCTCGCTGTTCGGGCTCTTCTTCCCCGAGGCGCAGCGCGCGCTGTTTCCCAAGGAAACACTGAGCATGCTCTACGTGGGCGGCCAGCTGGGCGTGGGCATGTACATGTTCCTGGTCGGTACCGAGTTCCGCGCCGATCACTTCAAGAGCCGCTTCAGGAGCGCCGCCTCGGTGTCGGCGGCCGGCATCCTCGTGCCCTTCGTGCTGGCTTTTGCGCTGGTGCCGTGGCTGCACGACATCCCCGGGTTGTTCTCGGCGCGCGCCAAGCCGCTCGAGGCCTCGCTGTTCCTCGGCGCCGCGATCGCGATCACGGCCTTTCCGATGCTGGCGCGCATCATCCACGAGCGCGGCCTGGCCGGCACCTCGCTGGGTACGCTCGCACTTACCGCCGGCGCGGTCGACGATGCGGCGGCCTGGTGCATCCTGGCCGTGGTGCTGGCGAGCTTCGGCGGTTCCTGGGGCGGCGCCTATGCGGCGATCGGCGGCGGCGTGGCCTATGCGCTCTTCATGGTGTTCATCGGCTCGCGCCTGCTCAAGCGCCTGGCTGCGCATGTGCGGCCCGATGCGCCGCTGAGTTCGTCGCTGCTGGCCATCGTGCTGGTGCTCTTCTGCCTGAGCGCCTTCGCGATGGACGCCATCGGCATCCACGCGGTTTTCGGCGGCTTCCTGCTGGGCGCGGTGCTGCCGCGCGGCGCGCTCACCGAAAAGCTGCGCGCGCAATTGCAGCCCTTCGTCGTGATCTTCCTGTTGCCGATGTTCTTCACCTACTCGGGGCTCAACACGCGGCTGGCGGTGCTGTTCGAGCCCGGCATCATGCTCGGCGCGATCGCGATCCTCGCCGCATCGTTCTGCGGCAAGGGCATCGCCTGCTGGGCCGCGGCGCGCATGTCGGGCGAAAGCCAGCGCGATGCGCTCGCGATCGGTTCGCTGATGAACGCGCGCGGGCTGATGGAACTCATCATCATCAACATCGGGCTGCATGCCGGCGTGATCCTGCCGGGGCTGTTCTCGATCCTGGTGCTGATGGCGATCATCACCACGCTGATGGCGACCCCGCTGTTCAATTGGGTGACGCGGGAGCGGCGCGCCTCGGCTGTCGAAGCAACGATCTAGCCGCTGCCTGCCCAACCGGGCAGTAGGCGCGCGGTGCAGGGATTTCGACAATGCAAGCGTCTTCGGAGATCTTCATGTCGAACACTGTTTCCTTGCCGCCCCTCGAACAACTGTCTGCGGCGATGGCCGACATGGTCGCCGACGCAGCGCGCAGCGTGGTCGCCGTGCACACGCGGCGCACGCGCGCCAGCGGTTTCGTCTGGCGACCCGGATGCATCGTCTCCTCGGAAGAAGCGCTGCCCGAAGACGAGGAGGTTGAGATCACGCTGCCCGGCGGCACGACCGTCGCCGCCAAGGTGGCCGGCCGCGACCCCACCACCGACATCGCGCTGCTTCGCTTCGAAGGTGCGGAAGCTCCGCAGTTGATGCTCGACAATTCAACGACGCGCGCCGGCGAGTTCGTGCTCGCAATCGGTTCGCGTGAAGGCGTGCCGCTTTGCGCGAGTGGCATCGTCTCGCTGGCCGGCCCGGGCTGGCGCAGCCTGCGTGGCGGCGAGATCGACGCCAGGATCGAGCTCGACCTGCGCTTGCGGCCCAGCGCCGAAGGCGGCGTGGTGCTCAATGCGAAGGGCGGCGTCATCGGCATGTCGGTGTTCGGCCCGCGGCGGCGCGTGCTGGTCATTCCAGCGCCGACCATCGAGCGCGTGGCTGCGCAGCTCGCGGCCCATGGCCGCATGCCGCGCGGCTATCTTGGCCTGAGCCTGCAGCCGGTGAAGGTGAGTCACGCCAGCGTCGGCGCGATGGTCATGGGCGTGGCGGAGCAGGGGCCCGGTGCGGCGGCCGGCATCCATCAGGGCGACATCATCGTGGCCGTGAACGGCGAGCCTATCCGCAGCGTGCAACTGCTGCTGCGCGCACTCGGTCCAGCGAGCGTAGGCTCGGTCCTCACGCTGTCGCTCCAGCGCGCGGGCGAGCCGGTCGAAGTCCAACTCACCGTGGGCGAAAGGCCAGCCGATTGAACGAAAGCCGCGCGATGAAACCGATCGTGGTCGCGATCGAGATCGACGACGCCGAGTTGGCGCAACGGCTCGCTGCCGCCCTGGCAGCCGCGCCGGACCTGCGCCTGGCCGAGCGCGGAGAGGCCGCCGATGTCGTACTGGTCCATCCTTCCGAGGCGGTGGAGCACGACGAGGCAGTGGATTCGGTGTTGACCCCGCGCGAACTCGAGGTGCTGGCCCTGGTGGCTGAAGGCGCCTCCAACAAGGCCATCGCGCGGCGTCTGGGCATCTCGGTGCACACGGCAAAATTCCATGTCGGTTCGCTGATCGACAAGCTCGATGCCACGGGCCGCACCGACGCCGTCACGCAGGCGGCCCGGCTCGGCGTCATTCATCTTTGAATTTTTTCGGAACACGGACATGCCGGATCAAGGAATTCCAAGCCTCTACGAATGGCTCGGCGGCATCGATGCCCTGAACCGCCTGACGACGCGCTTCTACGAGCAGGTGCGTGGCGACGAACTGCTCGGACCTGTGTTCGCGCACATGGGGGCGGACCATCCTTCGCATGTCGCGGCCTTCCTGGCGGAGGTGCTCGGCGGGCCGACCTCGTATTCCGAACGGCACGGAGGCCATCCGCACATGATCCGGCAGCACTTGGGCCGCCATCTCACGCAGGCCCAGCGGCGCCGCTGGGTGAGCCTGCTGCTGGAAACGGCCGACGAACTGGGCATGCCCGACGACCCCGAATTCCGATCCGCGCTGGTCGGCTACCTGGAATGGGGCTCGCGCCTGGCCGTCATCAATTCGCAACCGGGCGCCACGGTCGATGCGCATGCGCCGATGCCGAAATGGGGCTGGGGCGAAGTCAAAGGCCCGTACACGGGCTGAGCGCCGCAATCCCTGCTGTGACGTTTGGCAACGATCTTCACCGTCGGGACAGTCCACTTCCGCTGCGGTTGGCGCGTTGGTTGGTGGACATGGGCGGTATTCGCCCGTCCTCAGGAGTCCTTGTGAACCTCAACCGTTCTGTCTTCTTCAAGTACGCCGCGGCCGGTGCCGTGGCAGCCGCGGCGCTCTTCGCCGCAGCTTCGGCCAATGCGGGTGTGAGCTGGTCAGTGGGTGTCAATGCACCAGGCTTGGCCATCGGCGTGGCCGAACCTGGTCCGGTTTACTACGAACCCGCCCCCGTCTATTCGCGCCCCGCACCGGTCTATTACCAGCCCGCGCCGCCTGTGTATTACCGTCCGCCCCCGCCTGCGTACTACCGTCCCGCACCCGTGTATTACGGGCCGCCCGCGCCGGTGTACTACGGCCCCGGCTACCGCCACGGGTACCGTCATCACCACCGTCGGGATTGGGACGATCGGGACGATTGAAGTCGGAAGAGGCAAGCGCCGATTCACCGCAGCATGCAGAACGGCCGGCCCTCGACGCCGGCCCAGACGCATGCGCGGATGCACGCAATCACGATGCGAGGATCCTGCACGGAAGGGATTCTTGTCATGACGATGAGCATGGCTTTCTCTTTATGCATTCCCGATGCGATGGCTCACGTCGCCCAATGCGAATAGTGAAGCACCACATAACCGAGCGAATGCCAGAAGTGGGCTTCGGCCTGGCTGTTGGTGAAGATCCTCGAGCCATTCAGCCCGAGGCATTCGTAGCCCCAACCCACTCCTGCCGAATCCAGAATGATCTTGTCCATGGCGCGCCTCCAATGCTTGAAGGTATAGGCGTTCACGGCCCTGGAAGCCAGCAGCCCGCGGCTGACCGCCTCGTCGGCCCCGGTGCGGATGTCTTGTCCGGATTCATCCGGTCTGCGGGCGTCGGCTGCGGCTGACACGCGTGCGCGAATGTCTCTGCCGGGTCCACGAATGAGATGCATGGCGAGAAGCCATGGTGCCCGGGGCCGGAATCGAACCGGCACACCTTTCGGTGGGGGATTTTGAGTCCCCTGCGTCTACCAATTTCACCACCCGGGCACGGAAGGAAGGCAGCTCAAAATTATGGCACAGTGCCTTCCATGCAATATCCGACGATTGAAGACGCGATCGGCAAGACGCCGCTGGTCGCGCTGCAGCGCATCGACGCGGCCGCCAACGCGAAGCGCGGCAACGTGATCCTGGCCAAGCTCGAAGGCAACAACCCGGCCGGCTCGGTCAAGGACCGGCCGGCGCTTTCGATGATCAAGCGGGCCGAGGAGCGCGGCGAGATCAAGCCCGGCGACACGCTGATCGAGGCGACCTCGGGCAACACCGGCATCGCGCTCGCGATGGCGGCGGCCATCAAGGGCTACCGCATGGTGCTGATCATGCCGGAGGACCTGTCGGTCGAACGCGCGCAGACCATGAAGGCCTTCGGCGCCGAACTCGTTCTGACGCCGAAGAGCGGCGGCATGGAATACGCGCGCGACCTGGCTGAGCAGATGGTGGCGCAGGGCAAGGGCCGCGTGCTCGACCAGTTCGCCAACCCCGACAACCCGCGCATCCACTACGAGACCACGGGCCCCGAGGTCTGGGCCGACACGGGCGGACGCATCACGCACTTCGTGAGTGCGATGGGGACTACCGGCACCATCACCGGCGTCTCGCACTTCCTGAAGGAGAAGAACCGCGAAGTACGCATCATCGGCGCGCAGCCCGAGGAAGGCTCGCGCATCCCGGGCATCCGCAAGTGGCCGGAGGAGTACCTGCCCAAGATCTACGAGCCCAGCCGCGTCGACCAGCTGGTCCACGTGAGCCAGGACAATGCCGAGGAGATGTGCCGCCGGCTCGCGCGCGAGGAGGGCATCTTCGCGGGCATTTCGTCCGCCGGGGCGCTGTGGGTGGCGCTGGAGATCGCCAGGACGGTCGAGAACGCGACCATCGTCTTCGTGGTCTGCGACCGCGGCGACCGCTACCTCTCCACCGGCGTGTTTCCCGCCTGAACGCGCCATGTCCGAGCACAAGTTCTGCCCGGCCTGCGCCACGCCGCTGGCGCACATCGAACTGGCCGAGGACGGCGGGCCGAAGTCGCGCCTGCGCTGCCCGTCCTGCGGCTGGACCCACTGGAACAACCCGACGCCGGTGCTGGCCGCGATCATCGAGTACCGCGGCCAGGTGCTGCTGGCGCGCAATGCCGCGTGGCCGCACAAGATGTATGCGCTGATCACAGGCTTCATGGAGGCCGGCGAGACGCCGCAGGAGGGCATCGCGCGCGAGATCAAGGAAGAGACGAACCTCGACGCCAGCGCGCTGAACCTGGTCGGCGTGTACGACTTCCAGCGCATGAATCAGGTGATCATTGCCTACCACGCGGTGGCCGATGGCGAGGTGCGCCTGTCGCCGGAACTGGTCGATTACCGGCTCTACGAACTCGGCACCCTCAAGTGCTGGCCGGCCGGCACCGGCTACGCGCTGGCCGACTGGCTGCGCACGCGCGGACACGAACCCCAGTTCATGGACTGGCCGCGGCCGGCAACCCCCGTGGCCGAATGAGCTGCCTAGAATCGACGCAGCTTCAAGGACAGGACAAGGCGATGGACATCCACAAAGAAATCGACACCCGCGGACTCAACTGTCCGCTGCCCATCCTGAAGGCCAAGAAATCGCTCAACGAGATGCAGAGCGGCCAGTTGCTGAAGGTGGTGTCCACGGATCCGGGCTCGGTGCGCGATTTCCAGGCTTTTGCGCGCCAGACCGGCAACGACCTGGTCGAGCAGCAGACCGTCGGCACCGATTTCATCCACGTGCTGCGCCGCCGCTGACGGTGCCGCCGTGAAGCGCAGCGCCCGCATTGCCGTCCTGGCGCTTGCGCTGCTCGTCGCGGCCGCGCTGCTCACGTTGACCCTCTGGAGCGACGGCATGCCGCCCGATCCCCCGCATCGTCCCCTGTCTTCCGAGGCGATCCCGCTCGCGGTGCTGGGCGATTCGAACAGCCACTCCTACCAGGACCATGCCTGGTTTCCCGCTGATACGACCGAGCGCGGCGGCGCATGGCGTTCGCGCACCTTCCAGTGGACCGAGGTGCTCGCGCGCCTGCGCGGGCAGCAGCTGGACCTCGGGCCGTGGGTTCTCTGGGGCCGGCCCGGCGTCGTGGCCCAGGCGCGCGAGTGGCTGGGCCTGCGCGGCGGCCGGGCGCCGAAGAAGGAGGACTATTTCTACAACTTCGCGAACTCCGGGGCGGCCTGCAAGAACCTCATGGGCGGCCGGTTTCGCCAGGCGCCACGCCTCGTCGCACTGATGGACGAGGAGCCCGAGCGCTGGATGCGCGGCGTGGTGGTGATCCGCATCGGCCTCAACAACTGGGGCGGCCTGCTGGATCTCCAGGCGCGCGACCCGTCCGCGCCTGAACTGCGTGCCGCCACGGCCTATTGCGCCGACGAGATCGGCGCGGCGGTCGCGTTGATCCATGCTTCGCACCCTTCGACGCGCATCCTGCTGGTGGGCATCGGCAACGAAGCGGACGATCCCGCCAACTTCGATCGATGGCAGTCGGCAGCCGAAACCACGAACATCGGGACTGCGCTCGACGGCTTCAATGCCGCCATCCGCCGGCTGGCCGACAGCGACCCGCGCCTGGCTTATTTCGACGATCTCGCGTGGTTCCAGGCCCACTGGGGATCACGCAGCGCCGATGGCAAGCCGGACTACAAGACGGTGGCGATCGGTTCGACGCTGCACGTGACGAACACGATTGGCGATGATCCCCGCAACGCCCTGCTGGCAGATCGCCATTCGGGGCTGGTGTGGAACGCCTTGTGGGCGCAAGCCCTCGTGGCGCGCCTGCAGGACGTTTTCGGTCTGCCGCTGACGCCGATAGCCGACGAGGAGCTGGCCAGCTTCCTCGAGCCGCTGGCGCTGACGAATCCGCCTAGAGCTCCAGGCTCTTGAGGTAGGCGCGGAATTCGCCGCCGACTTCCGGGTGCGCGAGCGCGAGCTCGACGGTGGCCTGCAGGAAGCCTTCCTTGCTGCCGCAGTCGTAGCGCACACCCTGGTAGGCATAGGCGTAGACCGATTCCTTCTTCATGAGCGCGGCGATGCCGTCGGTCAGTTGGATCTCGCCGCCGGCGCCCTTGGGCTGGTTGCGGATCTCCTCGAACACGCCCGGCGTCAGGATGTAGCGGCCCGCCACGCCGAGGCGCGAGGGCGCGTCCTCCGGCTGCGGTTTCTCGACCATGCGGTTGACCTTGACCAAGCCTTCCTCGACCGTGTCGCCGGCCACGATACCGTAGCGCTTGACGTGTTCGAGCGGCACTTCCTGCACCGCCAGCAACGAGCCGCCGAGCCTGCCGAAGGCGCGCGTCATCTGCGCCAGCACGGGCTCGCCGTTCTCGGGGCCGACCATCAGGTCATCGGCCAGCAGCACTGCGAAGGGTTCGTCGCCGACCAGGTGTTCGGCGCACAGCACGGCGTGCCCCAGACCCAGCATGCGGGGCTGGCGCACATAGGAGCATGTCATGTCGTCCGGCATCACCGAACGTGCAATCTTGAGCAGCGCGAGCTTGTTGCTGGCCTCGAGTTGGCTTTCGAGCTCGTAGGCGGTGTCGTAGTGATCCTCGATCGCGCGCTTGTTGCGCCCGGTGACGAAGATCATGTCGCGAATGCCGGCGGCGTAGGCTTCTTCCACCGCGTACTGGATCAGCGGCTTGTCCACCACCGGCAGCATTTCCTTGGGCTGCGCCTTGGTGGCTGGCAGAAAACGGGTGCCGAAGCCTGCGACGGGAAACACGGCCTTGCGAATGCGCGCTGGTGAAGTGGACATGGGCTTTGCGTCTGATCGGGGAAGATGGATCGGAGGAGGGCGGCGCCTCGGCGCCGAACCCGAATACTAAAGCTCTCCGATGTCGAGCGTCTGTCAGCCGAGGCGCACAAGCTGGTCGCGCAGCCGTTCGAGCGTGGCGCTGAAGTCCGCGAGCCGCTTGCGCTCCTGCTCGATCACCGCGGGCGGCGCCTTGGCGACGAAGGCTTCGTTGCTGAGCTTCGCGTTGACCTTGGCGATCTCGCCTTCGATGCGCGCGATCTCCTTGCCGATGCGCGCCTTCTCCGCGGCCTTGTCGATTTCCATGTGCAGGCAGATGCGTACGCCGCCGACCACCGCCACCGGCGCCGCTTCGGCGGCCGCTGCCCAGTCGGCCGCGTCGTCGAAGACCTTCACTTCCTTGAGCTTGGCCAGCGCCTGCAGCACCGGTGCGGTATCGCGCAGGAAGGCGCTGCTTGTCGCATCGTCGGCCACGGCGTAGAGCGGCAGCCGGGTGGCGGGCGACACGTTCATCTCGCCGCGCAGCGTGCGGCATGCATCGACCAGCGACTTGAGCCGCGCGACGTGGGCCTCGGCCGCTTCGTCGATCTTCTCGGGCTGGCTCTTCGGATAGGCCGCGATCATGACCGATTCGCCTCCGCGGCCGGCCACTGGGGCCACCTTCTGCCAGAGCTCCTCGGTGATGAAGGGAATGACCGGGTGCGCCAGGCGCAGCAGCGTTTCGAGCGTGCGGATCAGCGTGCGGCGCGTGGCGCGCTTCTGCGCATCGTCGCCCTGCTGGATCTGCACCTTGGCGATCTCGAGGTACCAGTCGCAGAACTCGTCCCATGCGAACTGGTAGATCGCGTTGGCGACGTTGTCGAGCCGATAGTCTTCGAAGCCCTTGGCCACCTCGGCCTCGACACGCTGCAGCTGCGAGCTGATCCAGCGGTCGGCCTGGCTGAATCGGAGGTAGCCGTGGGCCGGGCCGCCGACGGCGCATTCTTCCTTGGTGTGCTCGCGCAGGCCGCAGTCCTGGCCTTCGCAATTCATCAGCACGAAGCGCGTCGCGTTCCAGAGCTTGTTGCAGAAGTTGCGGTAGCCCTCGCAGCGCTTGGGGTCGAAATTGATGTTGCGGCCCAACGAGGCGAGCGACGCGAAGGTGAAGCGCAGCGCATCGGCGCCGAAGGCCGGGATGCCGTCCGGGAATTCCTTTTGCGTGTTCTTGCGCACAGCGGGTGCGGTCTCGGGCCGGCGCAGGCCCTGCGTGCGCTTGTCCAGCAGTTCGGGCAGCGCGATGCCGTCGATCAGGTCGACCGGGTCGAGCACGTTGCCCTCGGACTTGCTCATCTTGTGGCCGTGCGAGTCACGCACCAGGCCGTGGATGTAGACGTGCTTGAAAGGCACCCGGCCGGTGAAGTGCTTGGTCATCATGATCATCCGGGCGACCCAGAAGAAGATGATGTCGTAGCCCGTGACCAGCACGCTCGAAGGCAGGTAGAGGTCGTAGTCCTGCGTTTTTTCGGGCCAGCCGAGCGAGGAGAAGGGCACCAGGGCCGACGAATACCAGGTGTCGAGCACGTCTTCGTCGCGCACGAGCTTCTTGCCCGGCGCCTTGGCTTGCGCCTCGGCCTCGTCGTGGGCCACGTAGACCCGGCCCTCTTCGTCGTACCAGGCCGGGATCTGGTGTCCCCACCAGAGCTGGCGCGAGATGGTCCAGTCCTGGATATTCTCCATCCAATGGTTGTAGGTGTTGACCCAGTTCTCGGGCACGAAGCTCACTTCGCCCGAGCGCACCGCGTCGATGGCTTTCTGCGCGATCGACTGACCGCCGGCGTCGGGCTTGGTCATCGCGACAAACCACTGGTCGGTCAGCATCGGCTCGACCACGGCACCCGTGCGTGCGCAACGCGGCACCATGAGCTTGTGCTTCTTGGTTTCGATCAGGAGGCCGAGCGCCTCGAGGTCGGCCACCACCGCCTTGCGCGCCACGAAGCGATCGAGCCCGCAGTACTTTTCGGGCGCGTTGTCGTTGATCGTGGCGTCCAGCGTCAGCACGCCGATGGTCGGCAGGCCGTGGCGCTGGCCCACGGCGTAGTCGTTGTGGTCGTGCGCGGGCGTGACCTTGACCACGCCGGTGCCGAATTCCTTGTCGACGTAGTCGTCGGCGATCACCGGGATCAGGCGGTCCACCAGCGGCAGCTTGACGCGCCGGCCGATCAGTTGCTTGTAGCGTTCGTCCTCGGGATGGACCATCACGGCGACGTCGCCGAGCATGGTCTCGGGCCGCGTGGTCGCCACGGTGAGTGAGCCCGAGCCGTCTTCGAGCGGATAGGCGATATGCCAGAGGAAGCCGTCTTCCTCTTCGCTCTCGACCTCGAGGTCGCTCACCGCGGTCTTGAGCACAGGGTCCCAGTTCACCAGCCGCTTGCCGCGATAGACCAGGCCTTCTTCATAGAGCTGCACGAAGGTTTGCGTGACGACCTTCGAGAGCTTCTCGTCCATCGTGAAGTACTCGCGGCTCCAATCGACCGTGTCGCCCATGCGGCGCATCTGGTTGGTGATGGTGTTGCCCGACTGCTCTTTCCACTCCCACACGCGGGCGACGAAGTTCTTGCGGCCCAGGTCGTGGCGGCTGATCTTCTGTTCCTGCAGCTGGCGCTCGACCACGATCTGGGTCGCGATGCCCGCGTGGTCGGTGCCTGGCACCCACAGCGTGTTGTCGCCCTTCATGCGGTGGTAGCGCGCGAGGCTGTCCATGATCGTCTGGTTGAACGCATGGCCCATGTGCAGCGTGCCGGTCACGTTCGGCGGCGGCAGCTGGATCGCAAAGGAGGGCACGTCGTCCTTTGGTTGCCCGGTGCCGCGAAAGCCCGCGACCGCGTAGCCGCGCCGCTCCCACTCGGGACCCCAGTGCGCCTCGAGGGCGGCAGGTTCGAAGGATTTGGAAAGGCTCTCGAGGCCGGGTTGGGACAAGGTGTCGCTCATGGCGGTGCAAAGACGAGCGGCATCCCGCAGGATGCCGCTGGTGGGGGTGGATGAGCGAAGGATTTTATTCGACTGCGGCGCGCGCCGTGTTCAACGCGTGGGCACGTAGTTCACCGGCAGCCAGACGTAGCCGCTGCCCTGCGAGCGCAGCCGGCCGACGCCGGGGAAGGAGATGTGCGCGCCTCCCACCAGGTAACCCTGCATGGCAGCTTCTGTATAGGCCCTTCTGCGCTGCACGGCCGCCGGCCGGGAGTCGGTGTCGAACTGGATGGTGATGGATGGATTCTCGAACTGGACGGCGGCCACGTGCATCAGGTCGCCCCAGAACACCATCTTCTGGCCCTTGCTTTCGGCGACGAAGATGCTGTGGCCCGGCGTGTGTCCACGTGCCGCCTTGGCCTTGATGCCGGGCACCAGATCGGTGTCGCCGTCGAAGGGCTTGAACTTGCCGGCTGCGATGTAGGGATTGAGCGAAGCCACCGCGCCCTGGAAGAAGCCCTTCGAGTCGGCCGGCGCCTTGTCCATGTTCGCCTGGCTGAGCCAGAAATCGGCGTCGCGCTGGTCGGCTCGCACCGTGGCATTGGGAAAGGCTGGCTTGTCGCCTGCTGCCAGGCCGCCCACGTGGTCCGGATGCAGGTGGGTGATGTAGATCTCGTCCACCTGCTCGGGCTGGTAGCCCGCCGCCTTGAGGCTGGCCGCGAGGCGGCCCAGCGTCGGACCGAACAGGCCGCCGGCGCCGGTGTCGATCAGCACCAGCTTCTCGCCGGTGTTGATCAGATAGCCGTTCACCGAGGTTTCGAGCGGGCTCTGGAGATAAGACCTGGCCAGCGTCTTCTTCACCTGCTCGGGCGTAGTGCGCGTCAGCAGCTGGTCCACCGGCAACGCCACCGTTCCGTCGGACAGGGCCGTGACCTCGAAGTCGCCGACCATCAGCCGGTAGAAGGCCGGCGCGGTTTCCTTGGCAAGGGGTGCCGCCGCATACGTCGCGGTGGGTGTCCACAGTGCGGTGGCCGCGCAGGCGGCGACAAGAACGAAAGCGCTGGTTCGCAGAAGGGAGGCAGCCTTCATCGCAGATCTCCTGGGAGTGGGGTTGGAAGCAGGGCGGACTCTACCGCTTCGAGAGCAGTCCGTCCGGGCCCGAAGATAATTCGGAGATGCTGTTTTTGATCTCGCCTGCCAAGTCGCTCGACTACGACACCCCGGTACCCGATGCGCTGCCCGCCACTCAGCCTCGTTTCGAAGGGCCGCGCGGCCCGGCCGCCGAGCTGATCAAGCTCCTGCGGCAGAAGTCGCCGCAGCAGATCGCCGAACTCATGCACCTGTCGGACAAGCTGTCTGCGCTCAACGTGGCTCGCTATGCGGCCTGGGCTTCCAAGGGGACGGAGAAGAACGCGAAGCAGGCCGCGCTGGCTTTCGACGGCGATGTCTATGGCGGGCTCGACGCCAAGACCCTCAGCACAGAGCAGCTCGCCTGGGCGCAGGATCATGTGTGCATCCTGAGCGGCCTCTACGGCGTGCTCCGGCCTCTGGATCGGCTGCAGCCCTACCGGCTCGAGATGGGCACGCAACTGGCCAATGGCCATGGCAAGGACCTCTATGCTTTCTGGAACTCGCGCATCGCCGGCTACTTGAACGAGCGCCTCCAGGCGGACCGCACGCCGGTCGTGATCAACCTGGCTTCGCAGGAGTACTTCAGGTCGGTCGACCAGAAGGTGCTGAGGGCTCGGGTGATCGAGTGCGTGTTCGAGGAGTGGAAGAACGGCAAGTACAAGGTCATCAGCTTCTTCGCCAAGCGCGCCCGCGGCCTGATGGCGCGCTGGGCCGTGCTGCACAGGGCGGCCACGCCCAAGGTGCTGGAGAAGTTCGATCTCGAGGGCTATGCCTTCGACGCCGGGGTATCGCTGCCCGAGCGCTTCGTATTCAGGAGGAAAGCGGCATGAGTCTTGGGCAGGCGATCAGTCCCGAGCTGCGCGAGTGGGTCGTCGCGCAGCTCGCCGCGGGGCATTCGGTACCCAGCCTGCGGGCTTCAATGCGCGATGCCGGCTGGCATAGCGAGGTGGCGGACGCCGCGCTGGCCGAGGTCGAGGCGCAGGCTGCAGGCGCGGCGGCCGTCGCGCCGCCGCGCACCGCGATGCCGGGGCCGGACCTGTCGACCTCGCCGCTGTATATCGACACCGGCGATCGCCGTGTCCAGGTGCTCCAGACCATGCTCCATCCGCGCGTGGTGGTGTTCGGTGACCTGGTCTCCGACGAGGAATGCGAGGGCCTCATCGCGGCCGCGCGGCTGCGGCTCGCGCGTTCCCTCACCGTCGAGACCCAGACCGGCGGCGAGGCGCTCAACGTCGATCGCACCAGCGACGGCATGTTCTTCGAGCGCGGCGAGAACGTTTTCGTCGCTCGGCTCGAGCAGCGCATCGCGAAGTTGCTCAACTGGCCGCTCGAGTTCGGCGAGGGCTTGCAGATCCTGCGCTACAGCCCCGGCGCGCAATACCGGCCGCACTACGACTACTTCGATCCCGCGGAGCCCGGCACGCCGACCATCCTGCGGCGTGGTGGCCAGCGCGTCGCGACGCTCGTGATGTACCTGCAGGAGCCTGAACTGGGCGGCGCCACCACCTTTCCGGACGTCGGGCTCGAAGTCGCGCCCAAGCGCGGCACCGGCGTCTTCTTCAGCTACGAGCGCCCCGATCCTGCGACGCGTACGCTGCATGGCGGGGCCCCGGTGCTCGCGGGCGAGAAGTGGGTCGCGACCAAATGGTTGCGAGAGCGCGAATTCATCTAGCTCACCAGAGCCCGCGGCGCTCCTGCGGGTTGTCGACGACGTTATGAAACTGACAGCCAACGGCATCCAGATCGAGGTCGAAGACAGCGGCGGCGCTGGACGCCCGGTGATTCTTCTGATCATGGGCTTGGGCATGCAGCTCATCGCCTGGCCGGACGCCTTCGTGCAGGCGCTGGCCGATGCCGGCTTCCGGGTCGTGCGCTACGACAACCGAGACATCGGCCTGAGCCAGACCTTCGATGAGGCAGGCACCGGCAACCTGGTCTGGCAGAGCGTGCGGCAGCGCATCGGCCTGCCGGTGCACTCTGCCTACACCTTGCAGGACATGGCGAACGATGGGCTGGGCGTGCTCGATGCGCTGGGCATCCGCCGCGCCCACGTGGTGGGGGCGTCGATGGGCGGGATGATTGCCCAGCGGCTGGCGGCCTCCGCGCCGCAGCGCATGACCAGCCTGGTCAGCATCATGAGTTCGAGCGGCGCACGCAATCTGCCGGGTCCGCGGCCCGATGTGGCGGCTGCACTCATGCGGCGTCCGGCCAGCCGAACCGAGGCCGCACTGG